>CAYFNG010000010.1:0-151768 GCA_964344385.1 uncultured Sneathiellales bacterium | reverse complement strand
CAAAAACAAAACATGCCGTGCAAAACCCAACCACGCAAAGGTCTCCACCATGAGGTTGGCGCGGTGTGACTTGGCTGCGTTGATATCCCCACCGACCCCACCTCATCCTGAGGAGCCGCGTCAGCGGCGTCTCGAAGGATGTGGCGTGCTCCCCCGTTGCCGCCTGCCATCTGGTTCGAGACGCGGGCCTTTGGCCCGCTCCTCACCATGAGGTTGGCGCGGTGCGTGGCGGATTGGCTGAAATACCCACCGGCCCCACTTCATGCCTCAAGGAGCCGCGTCAGCGGCGTCTCGAAGGATGTGGCGGGGTCGGTAGGTTTAGACGATCCGGCTGTCGGTCTTGCCCCAATAGCGGTCCTTCAAGAGGCGCTTGTACAGCTTGCCGGTCGGGTGGCGCGGCAGTTCGGCCTCGAAGTCCACCGTTTTGGGGCATTTGTAGTGGGCCAGGTGCTCGCGGCAGAAGCCAATCAGTTCGGCTTCCAGATCGGGGCCGGCCTGGTTGGGGTCGATCGCCTGGACCACCGCCTTGACCTCCTCGCCGAATTCCGGGTTCGGCACCCCGAAAACGGCGCAGTCCAGCACCTTGTCATGGGTGACCAGCAGGTTCTCGACCTCCTGGGGGTAGATGTTCACGCCGCCAGAAATGATCATGTAGGCCTTGCGGTCGGTGAGGTAGAGGAAGCCGTCATCATCGACATACCCGACATCGCCCAGCGTCGACCAGCCCCTGGCATTGCGCGATCCGGCGGTCTTTTCATCATCGTTGTGGTAGTCGAACTCGGGCCCGTCGGAAAAGAAAATGGTGCCGGGCTCGCCGATCGGCATTTCGTGCTCGCCGGCCTCGTCCATGATGTGCAACTGGCCCAGAACGGCGCGGCCGACCGAGCCGGGATGGGCCAGCCAGTCCTGGGAGTTGATCAGCGTCATGCCATTGCCTTCGGTGCCGGCATAGTATTCGTGCAGGATCGGCCCCCACCAGCCGATCATGTCGTGCTTGGTCGGGACCGGGCAGGGGGCCGCGGCATGCACCGCGACCTTCAGCGAGGACAGGTCGTAGCGGCGGCGCGCCTCCGCCGGCAGTTTCAGCATTCGGATGAACATGGTCGGCACCCACTGACTGTGGGTGGCCCGGTGGCGTTCGATCAGGGCCAGGGCATTTTCGGCGTCGAAATGCTCCATGATGATGCAGGTGCCGCCCAGCCGCTGGATCCCCAAATTGAAGCGCAGCGGGGCGGCATGATAGAGCGGTGCCGGCGACAGGTAGACGGTGTTTTCGTCCATGCCGTACAGCTGCGCGAGGATCGGCAGCAGTTTCGGTTCGGTCCCGAAGGGCTGGAAGTCCTCGATCGGGCGCACCCCCTTGGGCCGGCCGGTGGTGCCCGACGAATACAGCATGTCGGCGCCTTCGCACTCGTCGTGGATCGGGGTCTCGGGCAGGCCCTCGGTGGCTGCTTCCCAGGACTGGTAACCGGGTCCGGTGCCGTCCAGCATGTAGCGGTTGGCGACGCCCGGCATCATGTCGACCAGTTTCGGTCCCTCGCCCTGGCCTGAGGACGTGATATAGGCCTTGGCGCCGCAATCGCCGACGATATAGGAGATCTCTTCTGCCGTCAGGCGCGAATTGATCGCGGTGTAGCGCAGACCGGCCCGATGCGCCCCCCAGCAGATTTCGAAATAGCGCGGGTGGTTTTCCAGGCAGAGGGCGATCGGATCGCCGGCCTGCAGGCCCAGTTTGCGGAACAGATGGGCGATTTGGTTGGAGCGCGCCTCCAACTGGCCATAGGTCACCACGACGCCGCTGTCGGCCATGATATGAGCCGGCTTGTCCGGGTTCGCCGCAGCATGGATGCCGGGGTGCATGGCGTCGTCCTCTCTGGTCGTTGGTTGTTTTCAGCGAATGTGGCGAAAGGCCCGGCCGGTTGTCAACGTTATCGGTTTGGTGGCGCTGTTCCGTCCCGCTCCCCCGCCCAACCACCCAACAAGGTACCATTTCATGGGTGGTCGGGCGGGGGAGCGGGACGGAACAGCGCCTTACAGCAAGATGCGGGCCTCGTAGAGGTCCGGCAGGTCGTTTTCCAGCAGTACCACATCGCCCGCCGTCAGCCGTTCCTCGAGCCAGGCCCGGGCGGTGTCGAAGCCGGAAAAGACCACCAGTTGGGCCTCCTCCGGCGCCGTCGCCTGAAATCCCTCGAGAAAGGTCGGTATCCGGTCCGGCAGGATCACCAGGGCGAGGTCGGCGTAACGTCCGGCCAGTTCGCCCAACCGGCGGTGCTCCTCGTCATGGGCGGCGCCCAGTTCGACCATGCCCGGGGTCACCAGGATGCGCCGGCCCTGGTCCCCGGCCAGCAGGTCGAGCAGTTCCAGGCCGGAGGCGAAACCGACCGGATTGGCGTTGTAGGCATCGTCGATCACGGTGACGCCGCCGGCCTGGCGCTGGACCTCCAGCCGGTGCCGGACCTGGGGCATGGTCTTCAGCGCCGCGGCTATCCGGTTCGGTGCGATGCCCAGCGCCACCGCCAGGGCGAAAGACGCGGCGATATTGTCGGCCATGTGGGCGCCATAGACCGGGGCTGTCAGCGCGTAGGCGTGGTCGCCGTCCGCGATCGTCAATTCAATGCCGTCTTCCGTCTGGCGGCTTTCGGTCACCGTAAAGTGGCGCGTGCCCGGACCGGGGCCGGCACCGAAGGTCCAGATCCCGCTGTCCTGGGCTGCCCGCTCGGCCAACGGCTCCTTCGGCACCGCTTCGGCCGCGACCACGGTCGTGCCGCCCTTGGCCTGGACCGCGTCCTGCAGCTCGAACTTGGTTTCGAACACCGCCTCCAGAGTGGCGAACCGTTCATAATGGGCCAGGCCGACGGCGGTGATGATCCCCTGGTCGGGCGGCGACAGGTCGCAGAGCCGTTTGATCGAGCCGCGGCCATAGGCGCCCATCTCGACCACGAAGAAACGGTGCTCCTGGGTCAGTTGCTCGCGCACAATGCGGGCGATGCCCATCGGTGTGTTGACGCTGCCCGGCGTCGCCAGGGTGGGCGCCACGGTCGACAGGATGTGGGCCAGCACGTGCTTGGTCGAGGTCTTGCCGTAGGAGCCGGTGACCGCGATCACGGTCGGGCTTAAGGACTTGAGCTTGTCATGGGCCTCGTGCCAGAACCGGCGCTGCACCCGCGCTTCCTGGGGCCCAAGCAGTTTCACCGCCGCGATCAGGGTGAGGGGGAGCAGTTGCACCGGGACCACCATCGCCAGGGTGATCGCCCATAGCGCCCCTGCCGAGCCCGACCGGGCAATGTGGGAAAGGTTGACGGTAACGGCGGTAATCATGGCGGCGATCACCAGGGCCAGCCACAGGATGCGCTTGGCACGGGCGGTCAACGCCAATTTCTTCTTACCGTGCTTGGTCGGGTTGGGCTCGCGCCAGGCGATCCCCAGAAAGGCCAGGTTCAGGACCGCGGCCAGGACCACCGACCGCGGCATCAGGTCGGCCGGCACCACCATCAGGCCGGTCGCGGCGACGAAGCCGATCGCGGTGAAGCGTTTGTCGAAGGCCCTGTGGGTGATCAGCCAGGCCAAGAACCGCCGGCTGTCATACTCCTCCTGCTGCAGGAACCGCATATAGGTGCTCAAACGCCGCACCGCGAAGATGCCCAATGTGACCAGCAGGGCGGTTCCGAAATAGAGGAAAATCGGCATGCTTGGGCGGTCCTCCTTCTACGACCCGATGCGGTCGAGAAACGCGGTGATCTGCTTGGCGACCTGGTGGCGGCCGCGGCTGAGCACGCCCAGATGATCGAAACCGGGCAGTTCGACAGTGTCGGCATCGCCCATCAATGCGGCATAGCGGCGGCCGAATTCGGGCGGGGTTTCGGTATCGTCCGCCCCGTAGACCAGCAGCACCGGCAGGGTCAGCTCGGCCGCCTCGTCCGTCAGGTCCTCGTTGACCGCCCGCACGAAGACCGGACGCATCTCGCCGGCGTTGCGGTAGTCGGCGCTGCCGGCCTTCATGGCGTAGGCCTGCCACATGCTTGTGCCGGCCAGGCGGTCGACCAGCTTGACCAGGCGGCCGGCCAGTTTCAGGATTGCCGCCCGCAACCGCCAGGCCAGCGAGCGTTGCCGCTTGAGCCCGGCGGCGGCGATCAGCACCATGCCGTCCACCAGGTCGGGGCGCCGCTTGGCCAGGCGGATGGCCACCCGACAGCCGAAGGAATGGCCGATCAGCACGCGCCGGCGTCGGGTTCTGGTATCCAGCCACTCGGCCAGGCCCAACGCGTAGTCGGCGGTGTCCCAGTCTGGGGGCGGCAGCGGCGCGGCCCCGAAACCGGGCAGGTCGACCAACAGGTTTTCGGCCCGGCCGGCCTGGCCGGCGCTCAACTCGGCAAACGAGGCGGCGGTCTGGCCCCAGCCGTGCAGCCAGACCAGTTCCAACCCGGCCGCGTCATTGCCTTCGGCGCGGACCGCGAAGCGGCCGCCATGTCCATCGACAAGCTCGGCGGATGTGGTGTCGCTGGTCACGATCTGTCGGGTAACTCGCAAATGACGGTGGAAAACCGGACCCAACAAACAAGAACGCCATAATTTCGTCAAGGAGATGTCTCAAACAGGGCTCTTTCCGCCCGATACTTAAGTGTTTTCTCAACCCGGTGCGCGCCTATAATGCCGCCAAATTCCGGGGATCGCACACGAGGTCAACCATGCCCAAGCCTTCCGTCGCCGTGATCATCGGCGGCGTCACCGCCGAACACGATGTCTCGATCCTGACCGGCCTGCAGATCGTCGAGGCGATCGATTCGACCAAATACGACGCCCAGCCGGTCTACATCAGCCCGGACGGCGAATGGTTCGTCGGCGAGGCTTTGCGCGAACGGAAAAGCTACATGCTGAGCGAGGCGACGAAGAAGTCGCTGGCTCAGGTCGAGCTGGTGATCGGCAAGCCCGAGGGCACGGCCGGCACCAGACCCTTGCGGTTGGAGACGAAGAAGGGGTTGTTCGGCGGCGCCAAGGGCTTTGCCTTCGATATCGCCTTTCCGGCCATCCACGGCACCAATGGCGAAGACGGCACCCTGCAGGGCCTGTTCGATTTCGCCGGCATCGCCTATGCCGGGCCGCGCACCCTGGCCTCGTCGGTCGGCATGTCGAAGCCGCTGGCCAAGCGGGTGTTCGCCGCCTCCGGCGCGCCGGTGCTGCCCGATCTGGTCATCGACCGGCCCCAGGACGGGCTGTACCCGGGGCCGGACGAGCTGCGGCCGCTGCTCAAGGGGCTGAGTTTCCCGCTGTGCGTCAAGCCGTGCAATCTGGGCTCCAGTGTCGGGGTCCACAAGGCCGATGATATCGACGAACTGGCGGCGATCCTGCCGAGGATTTTCCGGCTCGACACCCAGGCCATGGTCGAACCCTTCGTGCCCAACCTGGTGGAATACAATGTCGCCATCTCCGCCGCGTTCGGAGGGGCGCGGACCTCGGCCATCGAACGGCCGGTGCGCGGCGATGCCCTGCTCGATTTCAAGGACAAGTACCTGGCCGCCGGGCCGATCGATTCAAAGCTTTCGGGCCCGGCCTCGGAAGGCATGGCCTCGCTGACCCGGGAGATCGACCCGCCGGAGCTCGGCGACAACATGGCGGCAACCATCCGGGATCACGCCATCACCGCGTTCCAGGCAGTGGCCGGCAGCGGCACCTTTCGGGCGGACTTCCTGTGCGACGGCGAGAGCGGCGAGGTCTGGCTCAACGAGATCAACACCATCCCCGGCTCGCTGGCCTATTTCCTGTGGGAGCGCGCCGACCCGCCGGTCAGCTATACCGATCTCCTGACCGCCATCATCGAGGAAGGCTTCCGCCTCAGCCGCGGCCAGGGCAATCGCCTGGTCGACGCCCAGGTCGCGGATTCGGTGATCTTCCCGCGGCGCTAGCCAGCGGCTAGCCGGTTAGTCTTCGCGGGCGTGAACCTTGTGATGCTCGGTCATGATCGCGGTCATCAGCTTCGGCAGCGCTGATTTACCGAGGTCGAGGCTGGCCGCGACCACGCCGGACATCAGAGCGGCCGTGACCCCGAACATCAGGCCGTCGGCACCTGCCAGGTAGAGGTTCTTGACCGGCGTTCGGTGCCCGATGGCGGCGTTGGCGAAGCGTTTCGGGGTCGCGCCGGCGCCATAGACCGCGCCGTTGGGCATGCCGGAGAAATGCTCCAGGCTGAGCGGCGTCGCCAGCTCGGCATAGTCGATCAGCCCTTTCAGGCCCTGGTAGCGTGACTCGACGAAGTCGATCAGGCCGTCCGCGATGCGCTGCTTCATCGCGTCGTAGTCCGCACCCCGCTTCTTCCAGCGCCGGTCGGCCCAGGGCTTGAAATCCTCATAGTCGGCAAAGGCAATGATCTGACCGGTGTGAACCTCCGCCGCCGGGTCCTTGAGGGAGGGGAAGAACAGCGCGACACTGTTCGGCTTGCCCTCCATGACGCCCTTGTCGGCTGCCATGCGGTCATGGTCCAGATCACCGTATATCCAATGGTTCTCGCCCTTGAACCCGAGGCTGGCCGGGCTCTCCCGGAAGCTCAGGAACAGGATCACCATCGACCGGCTGGGCTTGAGCTGGGCGGCGGCCTGGTCGCGGCCCGCCCGGTACTTTTCACCCAACAGCTTCTGATAGGTGTTGTGGGCCCCGACGGTCGAGATCACCAGTGGCGCCCGGTAGCGGATCTCGCCCTTGCCGGCCCGGCCGTGGCGGTCGGCCACGACGCCGCAGGCCCGGCCCCGCTCGTCGACCAGGATCTCCTTGACGGTGTGGTTGATCAGGCATTGGCCGCCGGCCCGTTCGATCACCGGTTGGGCGGTCTCGGCGATCTGGCGCGCACCGCCGATCGGATAGTAACCGCCCTTCAGATAGTGGCGCACCACGGTGGCGTGGACAGCGAAAGAGCTCTCGCCGGGCGGCAGGCCGTAATCGCCCCATTGGCTAGCCAGCAGGGCCTTCAACATCGGGTCGCTGAAATGGCGGTCGAGGTATTCGCCGGTGGTCATGGCGGCGAATTTGCCGGCCTTGCCCGGGAACCAGCCAGCAATGGCACGCGGGATCGCTGGCAAGACGTCGATCAGGCCGCGCCTGCGGATCAACGACGAGGCAGTGCGGATATCCTGAAAATAGGTGAGGATGGCATTTTCTTCGGCCGGGAAGCGTTCGATCAGGTCGGCCTGGTAACGCGCCGGGTCGCCGTACACATCGAAGGCGCCGCCTGGATAAACGAACCGTTCGAACGGGTCGTTCATCCGCTGCCATTTCAATTGGCCGTCGGAGATGTAGTCGAAGATGCCGCGGGAAAACGAACCCTTGTGCATCTCGCCGATATAGTGGACGCCGACATCCCATTCCCGTCCCCCCGGCCGGCGGAACATGTGGGTGAAGCCACCGATGACGTAATGGCGTTCCAGGATCAGCACCCGTTTGCCGGCATATTTGGCCAGCACGGCGCCCGCCGTCAGCCCGGCAATGCCGGAGCCGATGATGATCGCATCGAAATTCTGGGTCTCACTCTGACCGGCCACGCAATGCCTCCCGTCCCGATTGCCGGCAAGCTTACCCGCAACTTGCTGCGGACACCATGCCGGAACGGTGGTCGCGATAGCGGGGTTTGACGCCGGCCGGCCGGGTCATGTTGAATGGCGCTGTCGAAGCGAGCATTTGAGGGCAAGGCCATGACCGAGACCAGTTTCTTCAACCTCCACGATCTGGACCAGGGTATCCACCGCATCCTCGCCGAGGGCTTGGAAACCCGGATCTTTCCCGGCGACCAGGCGATGCTGTCGGTGGTCCGCGCCGCCCCCAACTCGGCCGGCAGCGTCCACAGCCATCCCCAGGAGCAGTGGGGCGTGATGCTGGAAGGCAGCGGCGTGCGCAGCCAGGACGGTATCGACTATCCGGTCAAGGCGGGGGATTTCTGGCGCACCCCGGGCGGTGTTGCCCACGGTTTCACGGCCGGTCCCGACGGCGCCGTCATCCTCGACGTCTTCGCCCCGCCGCGCGACGAATACCGCTCCGCCGGCAGCGGCTTCGCCGCGTCGGAATAGGGTTGTTTGCGGTTGGTTTTCAGATTAGCCGGGTGACGCCCGATCCGCCGCCGATTGCGTCAGTCGCGAGTAATCATGGTGCCGACGCCGTGCTCGGTGAAGATCTCCAGCAGCAGGACATGGGGCAGGCGGCCGTCCAGGATATGGGCGGCGCGGACACTGTGCTCGATGGCGCCCAGGCAGGTTTCCAGCTTGGGGATCATGCCGCCGGTGATGGTGCCGTCGCCCATCAGGACATGGGCCTCCGCCGGGGTCAGGCGGTGCTGCAGATTGCCTGACTTGTCCAGCACGCCTTCGACGTCGGTCAGCATGATCAGCTTGCTGGCCCGCAAGGCCCCGGCAATCGCCCCGGCCACCGTATCGGCGTTGATGTTGAAAGTCTCGCCACGCTCCCCGACCCCGATCGGTGCGATCACCGGGATGATGTCCGAACGCTCGAAGGTTTCCAGCACATGCGGGTTGACCCGCAGCGGCTCGCCGACAAAGCCCAGGTCGAGGATCTTTTCGATATTGGAATCCGGGTCCCGGGTGGTGCGCCGCAGCTTGCGGGCCTCGACCAGGGTGCCGTCCTTGCCCGACAGTCCGACCGCATGGCCGCCGGCCTGGTTGATCGCGGTGACCACCTGCTTGTTGATCGACCCCGACAGCACCATTTCGACGATCTCGACCGTGTGCCGGTCGGTGACCCTGAGGCCGTCGACGAACGACACCGGGATCTCCAGCCGTTCCAGCATGGCGCCGATCTGCGGCCCGCCGCCGTGCACCACGATCGGGTTGATCCCGACCTGTTTGATCAGTACCACGTCGCGGGCGAACTTCTCGGCCAGGGCATCGTCGCCCATGGCGTGGCCGCCATATTTGATGATGAAGGTCTGACCGGCGAACTTGCGCATATAGGGCAAGGCTTCCGAAAGCGTCCGCGCGGTGTCGAACCATCTCTGTTTTTCGGTCTGGTCGTCGCTCATGCTTTGCCCCGTCGCTGATGCGTCTTGCGAACGCCCGTCCGCGTTGCGCAACGGCCTTATAGCTGAAAGCCTAAATCTCCGCCAGGGCTGCGAGTTCGGCCCGTAAATCGGCGATACCGGCACCGTCATTGGCACTGGTGACGGCAATTCGGGGATGGGCCGCCGGCCGTTTCGCCAGCGCCTTTTCGGTGGCCGCCACCATTGCCGCCAGCGGCTTGGGCGGCACCTTGTCGGTTTTGGTCAGGACCACCTGGTAGACCACGGCCGCGACATCCAACTCGTCCATGATCTCGCGGTCGATCGGCTTGATGCCATGCCGGCCATCGATCAACAACAGCACCCGGCGCAGGCTGGGCCGGCCCTTGAGATACCGGTGGATCAGCTTGGTCCAGTCGGCGACCTGGGTCTTCGAGACTTTGGCGTAGCCATAGCCCGGCAAGTCGGCCAGGTGCAGGCGATGGCCCAGGTTGAAGAAGATGATCTGCTGGGTACGGCCCGGCGTGCGCGAGGTGCGGGCCAGGGTCTTGCGGCCGGTCAGGGCGTTGACCAGACTGGACTTGCCGACATTGGAGCGCCCGGCAAAGGCGATTTCCGGCAGGTCGTCCGGCGGCAGCGACGCCACCGATACCGCAGCAGTCATGAAATCGCAGGCTTGGGCGAACAGCCAGCGGCCGCGCTCCACGGCTTCCGCATCGAACGCGGCGTCACCTTCGGCGCCGGCTTCGCTCATGGGATCAGGCCTTGACGCCCATCCGCCGCATGATCACCCATTGCTGGGCGATCGACAGCACGTTGTTCCAGGTCCAGTAGATCACCAGGCCGGCCGGGAAATTGGCCAGCAGGAACATGAAAAACAGCGGCATGAACAGGAAGATCTTGGCCTGGATCGGGTCGGCGGGCTGGGGGTTCAGCTTCTGCTGCAGGAACATGCTGCCGCCCATCAACAGCGGCCACACCCCGATCATCAGGAAATCGGGCGGCGTATAGGGCAGCGCGCCGAACAGGTTGAAAACGGTGGTCGGGTCCGGGGCCGACAGATCCTTGATCCAGCCATAGAACGGTGCGTGGCGCATTTCAATGGTGACGAACAGTACCTTGTAGAGCGCGAAGAAGACCGGGATCTGGATCATGATCGGCAGGCAGCCCGAGGCGGGATTGGCTTTCTCCCGCTTGTACAGCGCCATCATTTCCTGGTTCAGGCGCTGCTTGTCGTCGCCGAAACGCTCGCGCAGCTTGAGCATTTCCGGCTGCAACTTCTTCATCTTGCTCATCGACGTGTAGGACTTCTGCGCCAACGGGAAGAAGAGCAGTTTGATCAGTACGGTGAGCAACAGGATCGCCAAGCCGAAATTACCCAGGATGCCGTAAAAATAGTCGATCGCGACGAAGATCGGCCGGGTCAGGAAGTAGAACCAGCCCCAGTCGATCGCCAGATCGAACCGCGTGACCCCTTCATCGTCCCTGTAGTGGTCCAGCAGGGCGCTTTCCTTGGCGCCGGCGAACATCCGGTCCTCGATCTTGGCCGTGCCGCCGGCCGCGACCTGGATCGGATCCCGCAGATAGTCGATCTGGTAAATGTCCTTGTCGCCCGCCAGCCGGTGGTTGAAGCTGGCAGCGTAATTGACCTTCTGGTCGGGGATCAGGACCGTCAGCCAGTACTTGTCGGTGATACCTACCCAACCGGTGGTCGACTTCTCTTCGATACGGCCGGAATCCGACAACTCGTCGTAATCGACCTCTTTCAAGGTCTCGTTCAACACCCCCAGCGGGCCTTCGTGCAGGATATAGAACCCGGTGGTCTTGGGCGTGCCGTGACGTGAAATCAGGCCATAGGGCAGCAGGTTTACCGGGTTGTCACCATTGTTGGTCACCCGTTGGGTGACCGTGAACATATAGTCCTCGTCCAGTGCGAAAACCCGCTCGAAGATCAGGCCCTGGCCGTTGTCCCAACTCAGGGTCACCGGTGCGCCGGGCGTCAGGACCTCGCGGTCGGCCAGCCAGATCGTATCCCGGCCGGGCAATGGCGCACTCTCGCCCAGCGCCGGGGTCCAGCCAAATTCGGCATAGTAGGGCAACTTGCCTCCGACCGGCGACAGCAGCGTGATTGCCGGGCTACCCTCGGCCAGGGTTTCACGGTAGTCGGTCAAGATCAAGTCGTCGATCCGGCCACCGGTTCGCGTGATCGAACCGCTCAAGCGTGGTGACTTGATCTGGATTCTGGGAATTGCGGCCAACGCGTCCTGCCGGCTGACCGCCGCGACCTGCGGGGCAGCCGCACCGGGCACCGTCGCATCGGTGGCACCGGGGGCGACTGGCGCGGTATCGGCGGTTTCCCCCGCGGTCTGCTGCTGAGCGGCCTGGCGGGCTTGCTGTTCCTTGATCCGCGGCTTCTCGTACAGGTACTGGAAGCCGAATAGGATCGCGACCGACAGGACGATCGCCAGGATCAGATTACGTTGTTCCAGCATCGTCCTCCCCAGTCTCTCAAGCCCGACGGCGGCCGTCGGTGTCGCAGTGTCGGCCCGCCGACGGCTCCGGAACCGGGTCGAACCCCCATCCACCCCAGGGATGGCAGCGCGAAATCCGTTTGGCCGCCAGCCAGGTGCCGCGCCCGGCGCCGTGTTTGTCCAACGCTTCCAGGGCATAGGCCGAACAGGTCGGGTGATAACGGCAAGCGCTGGGCGTAAACGGCGAAACCGTCAATTGGTAGCCGCGCACCAGCGTCCGAAGTAAATAGGTGACAGGTTTCACCATCCCAGACCCGTAGTTCATGCCTCCCGATCCTGCACCTTGAGGTAAGCTCCTACTTTCTTTAACGCAAGGCGTAAATCGTCACACAGGTCGTTGTAGATGCGCTCGGGCGTCGCGGCCCGGCCGATGATGACATAGTCGAAACCGGGCCTGGCGTGTTTGGGCAGTACCTCGCGCGCTGCCGCCCGCAACCGCCGCTTGGCACGATTCCGCCGGACCGCGTTGCCGACCTTCTTCGAGACCGTGAAGCCGACCCTGATGTCGGCGTCGATCCCGTCGTGTCGGGCGTCACTGTTGCGAGCGGCCACCTGCAGGACCAAACCGCGCGCTGCCCATTTCCGCCGTGCCGCCGCGACCGCAAGGAACTCGCGCCGCTGCTTCAGTCTGGCGATTTGGGCAGCCATGCCGATCAGGCAGACAGTTTCTTGCGTCCCCTGCGACGGCGATTGGCCAAAATGCGGCGGCCGGCGACAGTCGCCTTGCGGGCACGGAAGCCATGCCGGCGCTTGCGCACGAGACCGCTCGGTTGAAAAGTCCGTTTCACTGGTAACACTCCGTTCATCCGCCGCCGGCGGCGGCGGGCAAGAAAGCGAGCCGGCTGTATACGGCGTCAATGCCCGGAAGTCAATGGATTGCCGGGGGCAAAAGGCGTGGTTTTGGGGCAATTGGTGCGATCACGATTGGCCCCACCCACCATCACTCTTTGTTGAACCCGTACAACATTTTTTCAAACAGCGCCTATGTTAGCGGTCTGATGGCGGTTCGGCGCGGAAAATGTGGCCGGGCCAGGGATTGGGGTTCATCTGGCCGAACCGATCCCGTGGGGTTAATCTGAGCAAGGCCGGGGGAGGGGAGTGCCGGAGTGGTGTCGATGACCGATGTGGAAACCCGCAAAGGACGCTTGTCGTTCAAAAAGCTATTGCCACTCCTGGTTTTGATGACCGGACTGGTGGTGTTCTTCGCCTCCGGCTTGAACGAATATCTTAGTTTCGAGCAGCTCAAGACGCATCGCGGCGCCTTGGTGGGGTGGGTCGACGAGTTCGGCATGCTGGCCGTACTGGTCTATGTCCTCCTCTACGCCGTCGTGGTGGCTTTTTCCTTACCCGGCGGCGCGGTGATGACCATTACCGGCGGTTTTCTGTTCGGTGCCCTGGCCGCGACCGGGGCCGTGGTCATCGGGGCAACGGTTGGCGCGACGGTGATCTTTCTGGCTGCCCGGACGGCGTTTGCCGATTTTTTCCATGCCAAGGCCGGGCCGGCGGTCCAGAAGATGGAAGCCGGGTTTCAGGACAACGCCCTTAGCTATCTGCTTGTCCTGCGCCTGATCCCGCTGTTTCCCTTCTTTATCGTCAATTTGGTGCCGGCGCTGCTTGGCGTGCCGCTGGGCACTTACGTGCTGGGGACCTTTTTCGGGATTATCCCGGGGACGTTTGTTTACGCCAGCGTCGGGGCCGGATTGGGTGCCCTGTTCGAAGCCGGCCAGACACCGGACCTGGGAATCATCTTCCAACCGGAAATCCTCACTCCGATCGTCGGTCTGGCGGTCCTGGCCCTGTTGCCGGTGGCTTACAAGAAGTGGAAGGCGTCGCGCGGCGACCGGAATTAAGGGGCACTGGAGCAGTGAGCGAGCGTATAAAAACCGATATCTGCATTATCGGCGCGGGGTCCGGCGGGCTGGCGGTGGCGGCCGGAGCAGCCCAAATTGGCGCCGATACCGTCCTGATCGAAAAAGGCCTGATGGGTGGCGACTGCCTGAACTATGGCTGCGTCCCGTCCAAGGCCCTGCTGGCGGCGGCCCATACCGCGCAGTCGTGGCGAGATGCCGGCGCATTCGGCATGCGAAACAGTGGCGAGCCGGAAATCGACTTTGCCGCCGTCAACGACCATGTCCGGGGTGTGATCGGCGCGATCGCACCCCATGATTCGGTGGAACGGTTCGAAGGCCTGGGCGTGCGCGTCATCCAGGCGGCGGCGCGGTTCACCGGCCCGACCAGCGTCGAAGCCGGGGGGCTGCGGATCGACGCGCGCCGGATTGTGGTGGCGACCGGGTCGTCGGCCCTGGTGCCGCCGGTGCCCGGCCTGGACGCGGTCCCGTTTCTGACCAACGAAACCATCTTCGATTTGCGTGACCGGCCTGAGCACCTGATCATCATGGGCGGCGGGCCGATCGGCATGGAAATGGCCCAGGCCCACCGCCGGTTGGGCTGTCGAGTCACGGTGGTGGAAATGTTCAAGGCGTTGGGCCGCGACGATCCGGACCTGGCGGCCATCGTGCTTGGCCGGGTGCGGGACGAGGGCGTCGAGATCCTGGAAGAGACCAAGGTCGTGTCGGTTGCCACGGATGACCGCGGGGTCGCGGTGACGGTGGAGCGCGACGGTGAGACCCGACAGGTTACCGGCTCGCACCTGCTGGTCGCGGCCGGGCGTCGGGCCAATGTCGACGGGCTGGGACTCGAAGCGGCTGGCATCGCCTATTCGCCCAAAGGCATCGACGTCGACCGGCGGCTGCGCACCAGCAACAGGAAGGTGTTTGCCATCGGCGATGTCGCTGGCGGCTACCAGTTCACCCATGTCGCCGGCTATCACGCCGGCATCGTCATCCGCAACGCGTTGTTCCGGCTGCCGGCCAAGACCGACTACCGGGCCGTACCCTGGGTCACCTATACCGACCCGGAACTGGCCCAGGTCGGCAAGACCGAGGCCGAGGCCAAGGGCGAGGATTCGTCGGCCAAGGTGGTCAGTTGGAGCTTTGCCGGCAATGACCGGGCCCAGGCCGAACGCCGGACCGAGGGTCTGGCCAAGGTGATCACCGATCGGCGCGGCGTGGTGATCGGGGCGTCGATCGCCGGGCTGCACGCCGGCGAGTTGCTGCAGCCCTGGATCCTGGCGATCCAGCGGCGCCTGAAGATCGGCGCCATGGCCGGGATCATTGCCCCCTATCCCACATTGGGCGAGGTCAACAAACGCCTGGCCGGCGAATATTACACGCCGTCCCTGTTCAGCCCCCGGGTCCGCCGCATCGTCCGCCTGCTGTCCCGCTTCGGTTAGAGCCATCCCGTGTGAGCGGGACGGGCTCAAAAGAAGAGGGCGCCGGTTGGCGCCCTGGAGGTCGGTATTGGGAGGAAGCAGAGGTAGAGGAAACTGATGCGCCCGGGTGAGCCTTTCGGGGAGGTCATGCAGGGTGAGGAGAGAGGGTCACCCGGGCGCTCTGGAAGTTCTAGGAAATCGTCTTGTTGCGCAGCACTTTCAGCAGGACGTCCAGGCTGCCGCCATTGTTGCGGATCAGGGATCCGAACTCGGCGCGCTGGGTCACGGCCATGCTGACACCTTCAACCACCAGGTCGACGATCTTGAATTCGGCGTTCTTTTGACGTACCCGCCACTCGACGCGGATCGGCTGCTGGTTGTCGGGCCGAACGAAGCGCGATCCGACCAGCACGTCCTTCTCGTTGAGCACGCGGGTACCCTTGATCTCAACGTCCAGCGTCTTCACGTCGGCCAGGCGACGGGCATAGGTTTCGATGACGTAGTTTTCGAAGGCAAGGATATATTCCGCCCGCTGCGTGCTGTCGGCGCGGCGCCAATGGCGGCCCAGCACGACACGGCTCAGGGTGTTGATGTCGAAGCCCTTGGCAAAGATGGCACGGAACTTCTCGACCTTCTGTTCGGCGGTCAGCTGCTCGTCGGTGATGACCGAGATGGTCTGACGGCTTAAGTCTTGGATGAAGCCCAGGGCGTCCTGGGCCGGATCGGCGGCGGCGGATTTGGCCATGCCGGCGGCGGTCACGATAATGAAGCTGGCGGTGATAATTCCGAAAATCGAACGACCCTTAAACATGATGCTTACTCCTCTTTCCCTTGCTGGCGTTGTGCCTTTTGTGTTGCGTTTCACCCGAACAGGAGCAAACCCCGGACCAATTGCCGAGAATCCGAGCGGTTTTTCTGGCATGGTCGAAAAACATCAATAAAAACAACATTATAATTGATTGGTCGGCCGGATTTGGGCGAGGCCGCCGGTGACATGGCGCGGTGTCGGGTGTTTCAGACAGGGACGACGCGCCAATTCGGCCGATATCGTCGCTGGTTTCGGGGGACCGGTACTTTCGTCGTAGTTCGCGGAAGGATAAAATTAGTTTTTAAAATCATTGGCTTACCTGGTTTTTCAGGATCGAAATCGGGGCGCCTTACGGCGTTGTCACGTTTTGAAACAGGTGTCGGAAGGAACCGTGAAAGTAGAGTGAAACCTGAGTGGCACGTGAATTTCGCGAAATCGGGCGTGACCCAAATTAACCTTTTCCAGGTGCCGGTTTGGCCGTATCCGGGACGTTTTTGGCCTGAGGCGGATGCCGAAGGGTTAAAGATAAAAATCGTTGCTAATTTGGCGAAAATCAAATGAAATACAAAAACTGTTCTATTGTGGGACGGCTAATTTCTGAAATTTCTACAGCATGTATCCAGAATTTATTAGGTATTTAATGTAAATACTTTATATTTATTTTCAGTTCCTACCTATTTATTAAATCATTCTTCACCGGGTATGCGCGATCCTGGGTCAAGGTCTTCTTGTCAGGGTGTCCACCGATGAAATTCATGTGTGCGGTCGCAGCGTGCACCGTTGTTGCGGGGCTGCTCGGCGGCTGTGTTACGGCCGATCTTTCACCGATCAAGCCAACAACGGTTGCCAAACCGCAAGTGCCGAAGACGGTGGTGCCGGCGGCGGCTTATTGGCGCGATATCGCCAACGGGGTCGGTCGCCGCATCGTCGCCCGGATGGACCGGTTGACCGACCCGCGGCCTTCTGCCGTCTATATCCGGCAGTCGGCATGGCCGTCAGCCGCGGACCGGCCCTATTCGGCCGCCCTGGCCGAAGCCTTGGGGAAATCCGGTTTACAGATCGCGACCGACGCCACTGGGTTGATGCAGGTTGGTTATCGCCTGCTGATCGTGCCGGAAGGGACCGACGCCGAGATCGTGGTCACCAGCGAATTGGCCATCCCGGCCGGACCGGCGGTGGTCTGGACGGACCTGTTCTATCTGAAGGACGGCAAGGTCCGGCACCGGCCGATCGGGCCCTCCTGAAGCTTCTCAGCTAGAGCCGATCCAACACGATCCATTCATGGGAAGGCGGCGGCCCGACGCCGTGGGGCGTCGGGCGATGCCAGGTTATTCGGTGTTCAGATCCGTTGCCTTGGCTTCGGCGGTAGCCGGCCGTTTGTGGAACAGGCAGGGCTGACCGCGGGTTACCAGTTCGGTGCACAGGGCGAAGGCGGCATCCTTGCCGATCACCGGCCCGGCCCGCAGGCGGTACAGCGGCGTGGTGCGGCCGGCCAGGGCCAGGGGGCGTACCTCGGCCTTGAGGTCACCCAGCAGATCCTGGTACTTGCCGCGCAGTTCGTTCCACTTCGGACGCACCGCGGCCGGTTCGTCAAAGGCGCCCAGCTGGATCTCATAGATCACCAGCCCTTCCGGCGCTTTGGCGGCGACCACCTTCGGTTCGGCGACCGGCGGCGTGGCCTCGGCCATTTTCGGCTCGGCGGCCGGCGCCGGGCTCGGGCGGACGGTCGCCACCGCCGCCGGCGTGGTGGCCGGCTCGGCCGGGGCCCGGATGGTGTCCGGCTTGGGTGCCGTCGCGATCTTGGCCGGCGATTTCGGTTCGCTCGGCGTCTTGGGTTCGCTCATGGCCGGCGTTTCGGCCGTGACCGTGGGCGCCGCCTTTGGCTTGGCAGGGGCCGGCTTGGTTGCGGCCGGTGGCGTCACCGCCGCGATATTGGCGGGCGGCGTGGCCGGCGTCACGGTCGGTGCGGCGATGCTGACCGGCGTCACCATGCAGCCATGGCCGCGCAGTTCCAGACGGCCGCACAGGGCCATGGCGGCGCGGCGCGACTCGACCGGCCCGGCCCGCAGCCGGAAATAGACGCCGCGTTCGCGGCCCAGATCGACCCGCTCGGTGGCCGATCCCAGGTCGCGCAACAGGTCGCCCTGTTGGGCCAGCAGCTCACGCCAGGCGGTCTTGGCGGCCGTCTCGCTGCGATACGAGCCGACCTGAACGCCATAGCCGGTCTTGGTCTGCCAACCCACAGGGGCCGATGCAGCCAGTTCGACACCCATCTGGAACGGCGGCGGGGTGGCTCTACCCTTCCCGGCCGGCGCCGGCTTGGCGGCCTTGACGGTTTTCAGCGCCGGTTTCGGCGGCACCTTTGCCGGCTTGTTGGCCGGTTTCGGTGTATCGGTTTTGGTCCCGGCCCAGATGACGGGTTTTTCGGGGGTCTTTTCCTTTACCGGGGTGGCTGGTTCGGACTTGCTGTCCGACGCCGGGGTCTTGGTCGGCTGGGTCACATCGCCGGCCATTCGGGTTGTGCGCGCCGGTTTCGACTTTGGTCTCGCCGTCACCGTGGTTTTCTCCGTCTTGTTCTCGGAGGGTATCAGCGACGTCGGCGGTGCCTTGGCGACCTTGGCGACCTTGGCGGCCGGCGCGGTCTCGGCCGCTGCCGGCTTGGGCTTGGCGGCCGGGGCTTGCGCCACCGGTTTTGCCGGTACCGGCGCCGCGCTCTGCTTCTGCGGCGGCTCGGCGCGCTTACTGCTGGGCACATTGACTGGGTTGAGGCCGAACACCGCGGCCGTGCGGGTCCGGTCGTCCAGTGACCGCAGCACCTCGAAATAGGCCAGGTTGTTCTGTACCGACTGCTCGGACAGGTCGATGCGGGCAATCGTCTCGGCGTCGGTGGGGCGGCCGGCCAGACCGTAGATCATGGCCAGGTTCTGGCGGTACCGCGGCGACGTCTGGTCGCCCTGCACCAGGCCGCGCAGCAGGTCGATGGCCGCGTCATAGTCACCCGACAGGGCCAGCGAGAGCCCGAGATTGTTGCGCAACGACGCATCGGCCGAGGCAATTTCCAGCCCGGTCCGATACTGTTTCTGGGCGCCTCGATGGTCACCCAATAGGTCCTTGGTAACGCCCAGGCCGTTGTAGATTCGGTGGTTGCGCGGCGCGACCTTGACCGCTGATTGGTAACGGTCCTGCGCGACCGCCGCCTCACCCAACGCAATCAGGGTATGGCCATGGCCCAACAGGGCTTCGGGATCGTGGGGCCGCAGCGCGACGGCCCGGCGGTAGACCTCCTCGGCCTCATGGTTGGCGCCAACCCGCCGCAGGGCATAGCCCAACGCCAGCAATGGGGCCAATTGGCCGGGCTTGTTGGCGTGGGCCCGTCGAAACATGCCGATCGCCGAATGGAAGTCGCCGGCCGCGGCCATTTCGCGGCCCAGCTGCAACGCCAGGTCGGGGGACGTGCTCTTGGACCCCATGATCGCGCCGGTGCTTGACCCATGACCCGCGGCGGCGGCGGCGTCGATGGTTTCCCGGTCCGGTGAGCCATTGGTGCTGCAGGCGGTCACAAGCAAGGCCAGGCCTGCGCACCCAATTCGGTGCCCCGGGCGGCCTCGCGCGGCGATTTTTTTTCGCGCGGCTGTATTTTTCAATATTCGGACCCTAAGATGGCGATACTCTCGACTGCGAGCCTGCGCCTGTGCCATTAAAATACAGTTAAGCCTGCAATTTATGGTAGCTAATTGGCCGCGTATTTGCGCGCCAACCGTATAGGTTGTGACGGTTCCGCGACGGACGGTACAAGGACGGAAACATGGACTCTCCGCTGGCCGGGTTTCAGGTATTGGATATCAGCCAAGGATTGGCCGGGCCCTATTGCGGGCTGATGCTGGCCCAATACGGCGCATCGGTGATCAAGATCGAGCCGCCGGCGGGCGACTGGATGCGTGATATCGGCCGGCGTTTCAAGGACCACACCGCCAACTCAATTGCCAACAACCGGGGTAAGCGGGGCCTTGCCGTGAACCTGAAGGAACCCCAGGGCCGCGAGATCGCCTTGCAGCTGGCACAGCGGGCCGACGTGTTTATCGAAAGCTTCCGTCCCGGGGTCGCCGATCGCCTGGGTCTGGGTTACGGGGCGGTGCGCGCCCTCAACGAATCCGTCGTCTATGTTTCGGTCTCAGGATTCGGCCAGACCGGGCCTTATGCCGACCGGCCGGCCACCGACACCGTGGCGCAGGCCTTTTCCGGCCTGATGAATGTCAACCGCCTGGGCAGCGGCCGGCCGGAACGGCTCGACATGTTGCCGATCGACCAGGTCACCGGCCTTTATGCCTATCAGGCGACGGTAACCGCCCTGCTGGCCCGTTCCCGGACCGGGGCCGGTTGCCATTTGGACGTCGACCTGATGTCGGCGGCGGCCGCCTTCCAGTCGCCGAAGTTTGTCGAATACCATCTGGAAGGGGCGGTGCCGGACCCGTTGATCGCGCCGCGCGGCACCTTCGCCACTGCCGACGGCTATCTGACCATCACCGGGGTCAAGGAGGAGCATTTCACCAAACTGTGCCAGGCAATCGATCGCACCGACCTGGGTCAGCACCCGCGATTTGCCACCGCGGCGGACCGGATCGCCAACGAAGCCGAGATCAACGCCCTGGTGGCCGATATCCTGGTGCGTGAAACCACCAAGGAATGGGTGCGGCGTTTCGATGAGCATGGCGTGCTGCACGCCAAGATCAACGACTATGGCGACTATATGGGCGATCCTCACGTCCTGATGCGGGGTGGGGTGGTTTGGGTCGAACAGGCGAATGTCGGGCCGGCTCCGATCATCGGTATTCCGGGCGTGGCGCGTCACACCAATGGTCCACTGACCCGGGCGCCGTCAATCGGCGAGCACAGCCGCGAAATCCTGGCGGAAATTGGTCTGGGCGCAGAAGAAATCGACGCATTGGTCGACCAAGGTGTGATAAAAGCCGGCGACCGATAGCAACCGGTTCTTGTCCCACCTCCAATGCGTGGACGCACATGTCTAGATTGAAGACCGCCGTGATTGGCGCCGGTTTTTTTGGCAGGCTGCATGCCTTGAAACACGCCGACCTGCCGGATGCCGAGCTTGTGGCCGTTTGTGACAACGATCCGCAGCGCGCGGCCGAGGTTGCGGCCGAATGCGGCACCGCTCCGGTCAGCGATTTCCGTGAATTGTTGAGCAAAGTGGACGCGGTCAGCATCGCCGCGCCGACATCCGAGCACCATCAACTGGCGGCCGCTTTCCTGGAAGCAGGCTGCCATGTGCTGGTGGAGAAACCGATCACCGAAACACCGGAGCAGGCCCGGGAGCTGATCGGCCTGGCCCGGGCCAACGGCCTGGTGCTTCAGGTTGGCCACTTGCTCCGCTTCAGCCCCGCGATGATGGGCCTGCAGGACGTGATCGACCGGCCCATGTTCATCGAATGCCAGCGTATCGCCCCATTCAAAATGCGCGGCACCGATATCAACGTCGTCCTCGACATGATGATCCACGATATCGACCTGGTGCTGGATATCGTCAAGGAACCGATCGAAGAGATCGATGCGATCGGTGTCCCGGTGATCAGCAACGAAGAGGATATCGCGAACGCCCGGATCCGGTTCACCAGCGGCTGTGTCGCCACGGTGACCGCCAGTCGGGTCAGTGCCAAGACCGAACGCAAGCTCAGGCTGTTCCAGCACGATGCCTATGTCCGCATCGACATGCACGACAACAAGGTACAGGTGATCCGCAAGACCGAAGGCAACGCGACCGGCGGCATGCCGGCATTCACCGGCGAAGAACGGGAATTCGAGGCCGGTGACCCGTTGCGCAGCCAGATCGAGTCCTTTCTGGCAACCGTGAAAGCGGGTGGCGAACCGCTGGTCAGCGGCGAAGACGGCCTGAGGGCCCTGGAATGCGCCATCGCCATCAACGAAAAGCTGCGTGCCTGGGCCGACCGGGTGGGGGCGGACAAGATGGGGTCTGGAGCCAAGCCATGAGCGGCGGCGGGGCCGCGGACCAGCCGTCTCGCGTGGTTATGGTCGTGGCCGGTGAAGCGTCGGGTGACCACCATGCGGCGGCGTTCGTGCGCGAACTCAAGGCCATCGCGCCGGATCTGCAATTCTTCGGAACCGGCGGTGACGCCATGCGGCGCCAAGGCGTCGAAATTCTCGTCGATATCCACCAATTGGCGGTGATGGGGCTGGTGGAAATCCTCGGCCATCTGCCAACCCTGATCGGCGCCTTCCGGAAAGTTCGGGCGGAAATGGAGCACCGCCGCCCCGACCTCCTGGTGCTGGTCGATTATCCTGAGTTCAATCTGCGCCTGGCGGCAAAGGCCAAACGCATCGGCGTACCCGTCCTCTACTATGTCAGCCCGCAAATCTGGGCTTGGCGCCAGCATCGCGTACACAAGATCGCCAGGCTGGTCGATCGCATGGCGGTGCTGTTTCCGTTTGAGGTCGATTTCTACCGCCAGGCCAATGTACAGGTCGATTTCGTCGGTCACCCCCTGGTGGCCGAAGTGACGACCAGCGAAAGCCCGGCCGAGACCAGGGCGCGGCTTGGGTTCGACGTGGACGATACGGTGATCGGCCTGATGCCCGGCAGTCGGATCGGCGAAGTGACGCGCCTGATGCCCTTGATGGTCGAAACCGCGCAGGAGCTGGCGCGGACCCGGCCCGGTTTACGCTTCGTCCTGCCGGTTGCGCCGACGGTCGACCCCGGCACGCTCGACGCCTATCTTCAAGGCACAGAGGTCGACGTGACGCTGGTTGCGGACCGGCGTCACGAAGCGATTGCGGCCTGCGACGCGATGGTTACCGCGTCGGGTACCGCGACCCTTGAGATCGCCTTGCTGGGCGTGCCGATGGTTGTCGTCTACAAGCTTGCCGCCTTGACCTATGTGGTCGGCAAGCGCCTGATCAAGGTGGACCACATTGCCATCTGCAATATCGTGGCGGATGCGCGGGTGGTCCCCGAGTTGATACAGGACGCCGCCACACCCAATGCGGTCGCCTCTGCGGTCAACGTGATCCTCGACGACGATGAACACCGGCGGGAGATGGTGGACGGGCTCGCTCGGGTCAGGCAGGCGCTGGGGGAACCCGGCGGGTCGGCCAAACTGGCAGCGATTGCATTGCGCATGATAGAGGATCGGTCGGGAAGGACGTAATGACCGATAGCGGCAAATCCGGCGGACCTGGCGTTCGTGTGCGGCACTGGACCAATGTTTATGTGAACAAGGCGGCGGATACCGTCAGCTGGTATCAGGCCCGGCCAGATACGGCGTTGGGATTGATTGCCGGCACGGGTTTGGCCCGGACCGCGCCGATCATCGATGTTGGCGGTGGTGCGTCGACCCTGGTCGATCACTTGCTCGACCAGGGCTACCGGGATTTGACCGTCCTGGATATTGCTGCGCCGGCCCTTGAGGCCGCCCGGAACAGGCTGGGCGGTCGGGCCGGCGAGGTCGAATGGGTTGCCGCCGACCTGCTGACCTGGCGCCCGACACGGCGTTTTGCGCTATGGCACGATCGCGCCGTGTTTCACTTCCTGACCGGCGATGCTGATTGCCTAACCTACCGCGATCGGTTGGTCGAAACCGTTCCCCACGGGGGTTGGGCAATCATCTCAGGATTTGCACCCGACGGCCCGGATCGTTGCAGCGGGTTGCCGGTGCGACAGGTTTCGCCGGAACGGTTGCGTTCGCTGCTTGGCTCTGCGTTCGTTCCGGTGGAAACGGCGCATGAAGTCCACACCACACCGGGGGGTGGCCAACAAGCCTTTGTGTATTGTGTTTTCCGGCGGAATGGCGACACTGTATGAACGTGCTCATTGGAAGCAATTTCAGCTTGGTTTAAGGTGGTGTTACCTAGATTGACCATGCGGCGTGTGTGGGAGTGCGAGGCACGAAATAATGAGCCATCCGGGATCTACATCACTCCCTTGCCAAGGCGAACGAGGCCCATTGCCTAGGCATGGCTTGTTGCTCACATGCGCCGCAGCCTTGCTCGCCGTCCTGATCGCGTCCGGCTTGTTGCAGCCGATGGCCTTGGCTAGCGAGGACGATCACGACGACATGCACCATGCCCTGGAAACCGGGGAAATCGTTCCGTTGGACGATATCCTGACCAGCGCCCTGCTTCGGTTTCCGGGCCAGGTTCTGCGGGTGGAACTGGAGCCCGAAGTCTCAAGAGGCCACAAGCATTGGGTCTATGAGATCAAATTGTTGACTGACGATGGCCACGTCCTGAAATTGGAGTACGATGCAGCGACCAACGCGTTGCTCAGCGTCAAGGGACGGCCGGGCGATACTGACGACTGACCAGACGGGCCGATGCGTTTGCTCCTTGTAGAGGATGACCGGCAGGTTGCACGCCAGTTGCTGCAAACCCTGAAACGCGCCGGTTACGTCGTGGACGTGGCCTATGACGGCGAGGAAGGCGAGTATCTGGGGGCCAACGAGACCTATGACACGGTTATTCTTGATATCGGACTTCCGATCGTCGACGGCCTGACCGTGCTGCGGAATTGGCGAGCCAGCCAATTGTCCATGCCGGTGCTGATTTTGACCGCCCGCGATACCTGGCGCGAAAAGGTCGACGGCCTACGGGCCGGGGCGGACGACTACCTGGCCAAACCGTTCGAGATGGAGGAACTCCTGGCGCGGGTCGAGGCCTTGATCAGGCGGTCGGCCGGCCACGGGTCGCCGACATTGGAATGGGGCCCGATCAGCCTGGACATTTCTCGCCAGCAGGCCAACCAGGACGGCCAGCCGGTCGAACTCACTCCCCTGGAATACCGGATGTTGGCCTATCTCATGCGCTATCCGGAAAAGATCGTGTCCAAGACCGAACTGACCGAACACCTCTACGATCAGGATTTCGACCGCGATTCGAATGTGATCGAGGTTCTGGTAACCCGGTTGCGAAAAAAGTTCGGGGCTGAGCTGATCAAGACCCATCGGGGTCGTGGCTATCAGCTGGTGAAGGCGGATGACACCGGCTAGGTCGCTCTTCCTTCGGCTTGTCCTGACCTCGGCTGTTTGGGTCACCGTGACCTTGGTGGTGGTTGGCATGCTGCTGGCGTTGCTGTTCCGTGGCCACATCGAAAGGCGGTTCGACGAATTGCTGGACGACCATCTGGCGGAATTGGCGGCGGCCAGCGAAATCGACCCGAAAGGGCGGTTTGAAATGACCTGGACACCGTCCGATCCGCGCTTCAACCGTCCGCATTCTTCGTGGTACTGGCAAATCGAACAGCAGGGTAAGGTGGTAGCGCGGTCAGCCTCGCTTTGGCATGGCCGGCTACATGTTCCGGCCGAAGCCTCGATCCCTGGCGTTGCTTCCTTGAATGGGCCCGGCGGTGTCCCGCTGCGTGCCTTGGTCCGGCGCATCACTTTGCCGGACGATCCACGGCCCCTCCTTTTCGTCATCACTGGGCCAATCGCCGACATATCGCGCGATGTCAGTGAGTTCAACGTCAACCTGATCGTGACCTTGTGTGTCGTCGGGTTCGGCTTGATCTCCGCCGTTCTGGCTCAGGTCCGCTTTGGCTTGACGCCACTGCGCGGTTTGCAACAGGCCCTGGCGGCCATCCGTGGAGGCTCGACCGACCGTCTGCCGGAAAGCTTCCCAAGCGAGATCCAGCCGGTGGTCAACGAACTGAACGCGGTGCTCGACCACAACACGGTCCTCTTGGAACGGGCCCGCGTCCAAGCCGGCAATCTGGCACATGCGTTGAAGAATCCCCTGACGGTGATTCGCAATGAAGCGTCCGAAATGCAGGGACAGCGGGGCGAGGTTCTGCGCGACCAGGTCGGATCCATGCAGACCTCGGTCGAACGCTATTTGTCTCGTGCCCGCGCGGCCGGAAGCGCGGGCGTGCTCGGAGTGCGAACGCCGGTCGCGATTGTTGCTGGCGAGCTCGGATTTTCGATGGACCTGTTGTTCAAGGACAGGTCCATCAACATCGAAACCGACGGCTTGGAGGCCCTCTATTTTCGGGGCGACGCCCGCGATTTGGAAGAGATGCTTGGGAACCTGATGGACAACGCCTGTAAATGGGCGAACTCGCGTGTTCGGGTCACCGGAATCCGCGCGCGCGATCGATTGACCCTTTCGGTTGATGACGATGGTCCCGGAATCCCCGAGGCAGACCGGCGCGCCGTTGCCCTGCGTGGTCATCGCCTGGATCAAAAAGTGCCCGGCAGCGGTTTGGGGCTGGATATCGTTCGCGATATTGCGACCCTTTATCAGGGGCGGCTGATACTGGGTGAATCGTCGCTTGGAGGCCTAAAAGCGGAGCTGGATTTGCCGGCGGCATTCTGATCCGCATTTTTTTCACATTACAGCCTTGAAAGGAACGGAATTTGCACCAAAACTAATTGGTGTTGACGAGGTGTGCCAATTTGCAACGGGGGCGCGGTTGGTTCGGCTCGGCAATGACTCACAGTCATCAATTCAATTCCTACGAAATCCAAGGGAGTCTCAAATGCAAAAGCACAGAAGTGGCAGGTGGACGGGCATTGCGCTCGCCGGCCTTGCCAGCATTGCCCTCGCAGGCTGCGCCGGCATGGAACTGGGCAAAGTCGAAAACATGAGCCCCGGCGGCTCGCAATTCACCAAATCACTGTACAGCAACTATGTCGACCTCTCGCGCAGCGAATTCGGCGAAGGTGATTACCGCGATTCAGATCGCTTCGCCATGCAGGCCAAGGGTGCGGCCGAAGGCCAGAACGTCGCTCCGTTTGACACGGCGAAATGGCAGTTGCCGGCGGACCGGGCACCGTTGCTGACGACGGTCCGCAACCGGCTGGTCGCTGCTTTGGACGGCGGTGGCCGTGAAAAGGCCCCGGATGCCGCGGCCAAGGCCCAGGCGATGTTCGATTGCTGGGTTCAGGAGCAGGAAGAAAACTTCCAGCCCAAGGATATTGCCCGCTGCCAGGCGGATTTCTCGACCGCCATGTCTCAGGTTGAGAAGGCGATCCAGCCCAAGGTTGCGGCGGCGCCTCCGCCCAAGCCGGCACCGCAGCCGGTCAAGAAGGTCGAAAAACCGAAGCCGGACGCCAAGCGTTGGGTGGTCTATTTCGACTTCGACAAGGCTGGCCTGACCAATTCCGCCAAAACCAAGATCGCCGAGGCGGCTGCCTATGCCAAACAGGTCGGCGAAGCCAAGCTGTTGGTGATCGGGCACACCGACAGGTCGGGTGCCGATTCCTACAACGACAAACTGTCGGCCAAGCGGGCTGACCAGGCGACGCTTGCGATCATGGACCTGGGGATCGACCCCAACAAGATCCAGTGGCGCAGCCTGGGTGAAACCCAGCCGGCAATGCCGACGTCGGACGGCATGGCCGAACCGGCCAACCGGCGCGTCGAAATCGTCGTGACGCCGAAATAACTCAAGAAACGTCGGGCGAGGAGCGGCCAAGCGGCCGCTCCATCGCTTTTCATCGCGGTCAATTCGGGGTATCGATTATGAACTGCCGGCCGGCCGAGGCCCCCAGCGGGTCCGTGCCGGTCGTCGGATCCGTCCGTGACGTCCACCGGTAACCTAGATCGGCGGTCACGCCGAGGGAGGGATCGCGATGAAGAAGTTCCTGATAGCCATCGTCGTTCTGGTCGTGCTGTTGGTCGGCGCCGTGCTGGTGGTGCCGGGGTTGATCCCCTGGGACAACTACAAGGGTGAGATTGCCGAGATGGCCCGCGACGCCACCGGGCGCGAGGTCAGGATCGACGGCCCCATCAAATTATCGGTGCTGCCGCGGGTCGAACTCCAGGTTGGCCGCACCAGCCTGGCCAATGCCGAAGGCGCGGCCGAACCGAATATGGTCGAACTGGCCGAATTGCGGTTGGCGCTGCAGGTGATGCCGCTGATCACCGGCCGCGTCGCCGTCGACGAATTTGTCCTGATCAATCCGGTCATCCATCTGGAAATCGACAAGGACGGGCGGCCCAACTGGGAGTTCCAGGGAACCGCGGCCGCCGAGAAACCGGCCGCCACATCCGGTGCAACGCAACCGTCTGCACCCAGCGGGGATGGCGGTCTGGGTATCGCCGATCTGCAGCTGGGCGACGTGCGAATCGTCGATGGACACGTATCGTTTCGCGATGCCGGCAGCGGCCAAAGCCAAGTCTTCGAAAAAGTCAACCTGACCGTCAAGCTGCCTGACCTGGCCAGCCCCTTTTCGGCGGAAGGCGGGTTGAATTGGAACGGTCAGGCGGTTGACCTGCGGGTGGCCAGTGGCGCCCCGCAAGCCCTGTTGGCCGGCGAGGCGACATCGACCGAACTCAGCCTGAAGGCCGCACCGGTGGCGCTGACCTTTGACGGCAAGGCGGCGGTGGGTGCGGCGACCAAGGTGACCGGCAATCTGAAACTGGATGTGCCCTCGGTGCGCGATCTGGCCGATTGGGCCGGCCAGCCGATCACAATGCAGGGCAGCGGCCTGGGTCCCTTGGCGATATCCGGCCAGGTGGACGCGACACCGACCAACATCGCCTTCCGGGGCGCGGAAATCAAACTGGACGGCATGACGGCCAAGGGCGAGTTGGCGGCCAACACGGCCGGCAAGGTGCCGCGCCTGACCGGGCGGCTGGATTTCGACAAGCTGGACCTGAACCCCTATATCGGCGGCGAGCCCACCAAGAGCGAAACCGGGTCCGCGGCGGGTTCCGGCGGTTCCTCGTCCGCGCCTGCGCCGGCGGCCCAGCCCACCGATTGGAGCGACGAACCGATCGACGCCTCCGGCCTGCGCGCCGCCGAGGCTGATCTGGCGATCAGCACCGGGGCGATTCTGGTCAATGAGATCAAGGTCGGCCGGACCGCGCTGAAGGTGGCGCTGGCCGGCGGCAAGCTGGTTGCCGACCTTAACGAGCTGAACCTGTACCAAGGCAAGGGCAAAGGGCGTTTTGTGATCGCGGCCCTGAAACAAGGGGTGCGCATCGAGGAACAGTTCGACCTGCAAAGCGTCCAGGCCGAGCCGCTGTTGATGGATGCGGCCGCGTTCGACCGCCTGACCGGGACCGCCAATGCCAGCTTCCGATTGAACGCCAGCGGCGCTACCGAACGGGCCCTGGTTTCCAGCCTGGCTGGCGACGGCAAGGTGACGTTCCTGGACGGTGCCATTCGCGGCATCAACCTGGCGGCGATGGTGCGGCAGACCTCGCTGGCGGCGCTCAACCAGTCGGTCGGCGGCAGCTCGCAGACCGATTTTGCCGAGCTGTCAGGCAGCTTCACCGCCACCGACGGTGTGGTGCGCAACGATGATCTGCTGATGAAGGCGCCGCTGCTGCGTCTGACCGGCAACGGCACCGTGCGGATGCCACCCAAGACCTTGAACTATCGCTTCGAGCCCAAGGTGGTGGGGACCCTGGAAGGCCAGGGCGGGGCGACCCAGGCCGGCGGCCTGATGGTGCCGGTGATTGCCGAAGGGCCGTGGCACGACCTGAAATACCGACCCGACCTGGAAGGGCTGGTCAAGCAGGGTATCGCCGGTGGCGACGCCAAGAAGCTGTTGGAAGGCCTGGTCAAGCCCAAGGCCCCGGCCACGACCGGCGATACCGGCGCGGCGGCGCCGGCGCCGAAACCCAAGGATGTGCTCAAGGACGCCCTGAAGGGCCTGTTCAAGAGCAATTGAGCGGTGAGCACGGGCGGCGGCGCGACAAACCGCCGCCTTGATCACCCGGGGCCCGCGGGATAGGTTGACGCCAGTCTGTCAGCTGATGAGCGTCCCATGACCCGTAGTCCCGCCGACCCGCCGGCCCTATCCGCGGTGAGCCTGGGCGGTGCCCTGCTTGCACCGTTGCCGAAAAAGCCGCTGCAGCCCCTGGTCGACCTGGCCGTCCGCACGGTTCGGTCGCGTCATGCTTCGGTGTTTGAGCGCCTGGCCGACCTGGACGCCGGTTCGATTGCCGTCGAGCCGACGGATCTGCCGGTCGGCTTCCTGCTGAGTCTGGGCGGGTCCGAGATTTCGCTGACGGTCTACGACTCACCGGCCGACCCGGACCTGTCGGGCGCCACCATCCGGGCCCCGCTGCTGACCCTGATCGACCTGCTCGAGGGCCGACTGGACGGTGACGCCCTGTTCTTTTCCCGCGACCTGAAAGTGGTCGGCGACATGGAACTGGTGGTTGCCTTGCGCAACGCCGTCGACGACGCGGAAATCGACCTGATCGATGATCTGCTGTCGGTCCTGGGGCCATTGGCCCAGCCGGCCCGGCGCTTTGCCGACCAAGCGCGCGGCATCCTTGATCGCGCCAGCCGCGACATCGATGCCCTGCGCCGCGCCCTGGTGGCGCCCGAACGCCGCGAACTGGCGGCCCAGGCGACTCAGTTGAACGACGTGGCGGCGCGATTGACCGAACTGGCCACCGAGCGCAGGCGCCGCGTGACGCCAGCGAGGCGGCCATGAGCGGCCGGCCCCTGGAACTGGTCTGCCCGGCCGGCACGCCGACCGCGCTCAGGGCGGCGATCGATGCCGGTGCCGACACGGTCTATCTGGGTTTCCGCGACGAGACCAATGCCCGCAATTTCCCGGGCCTGAATTTCAGCCGCCCGGAACTGCGCGACGGCCTCGCCTATGCCCATGCCCGCGGCCGGCACGTCTATGTCGCGATCAACACCTACCCCAAGGCGGGCGACCCCAAACCCTGGCACCAGGCGGTCGACGACGCCGCCGAGCTGGGCGCCGACGCGGTGATCCTGGCCGACCTCGGACTGCTGGACTATGCCGCCAACCGGCACCCGGACCTCAGGCTGCACCTGTCGGTTCAGGCTTCGGCCTCCAATCCGGAGGCCATCCGCTTCTACCATGAGGCGTTCGGGGTCCGCCGGGTTGTCCTGCCGCGAGTCCTAACGGTGCCGGAAATCGCCGCGCTGGTGGCCCGCATCCCGGTCGAGACCGAGGTATTCGCCTTTGGCGGCATGTGCGTCATGGCCGAAGGGCGCTGCCTGCTCTCGTCCTACGCCACCGGCCAGTCGCCGAACATGAACGGCGTTTGTTCGCCGGCCAGCCATGTCCGCTACGAAGAGGTCGGCGGCCGGCTGGTCTCCAAGCTGGGCGATTACACCATCAACAGTTTCGCGGGCGGCGAGGCGGCCGGCTACCCGACGCTGTGCAAGGGCCGTTTCGTCACCCTGGAAGATCCGGAGTACCTGTTCGAGGAGCCGGTGTCGCTGAACGCCGCCGGCTTGTTGCCGGAACTCACCGCGGCCGGGGTGCGCGCCCTGAAGATCGAAGGCCGGCAGCGCGGCCGCGCCTATGTGTCCAAGGTGGTGGCGGCGTTCCGCCGTGCGGCGGATATCGCCGCGACCGGCGAGCGGCCGGAGATCGGCGAGCTGGACGACCTGACCGAAGGCCGGCGTGAAACCGCCGGCGCCTATCAGAAGACCTGGCGCTAGGCGATGACCGGAAAACCCGAGACCAAGCTCACCTTAGGCCCGCTCCTGTTCAACTGGCCGGCCGAAATGCGCCGCGATTTCTATTTCCGGATCGCCGACGAGGCCCCGGTCGACAGCGTCTGTATCGGCGAAGTGGTCTGTTCCAAGCGGGCACCTCTGTACGACGCCGATCTGCCGGCGATCGTTGAACGCCTGCAGGCCGGCGGTAAGGAAGTCGTGCAATCGACCCTCGCCCTGATCATGCAGCCCCGCGAAATGCGCGAGGTTGCCGAAACCGCCGACGGCTCGGACCTGCTGGTCGAAGCCAACGACATCGGGGCGGTGTCGGCGCTGCACGGCAAACGCCATGCGATCGGCCCCTTCGTCAATATCTACAACGAAGGCACGGTCGCCTTTCTGGCCGGCCGCGGCGCGGCGCGGATCTGCCTGCCGGCCGAACTGGCGGGTGAGTCGGTGATCCGCATGGCGGCGGGCGCCGGCGATGTCGAATTGGAGGTTCAGGCCTTTGGCCGCCTGCCGCTCGCCCTCTCGGCGCGGTGTTACCACGCCCGGGCCCACGGCCTGCAGAAGGACAGCTGCCAATATGTCTGCGACCGCGATGTCGACGGGATGCCGCTGGACACCATGGACGGGGCGCCCTTCCTGGCGGTCAACGGCACCCAGACCATGTCGCATCATGTCCTGGCGCTGATGGAGGAACTCCCCGACCTGGTGGCAGCCGGAATCCATCGTTTCCGCCTGTGGCCCCAGGCCACCGACATGGTCGCGGTGGCGACAGTCTATCGCGAGGTTCTCGACGGCCGCTTGTCGGGCCAGGACGGCCTGGACCGGTTGGAGGAACAGGTCGATTTCGCGCCGTTCGCCAACGGTTTCTACCACGGCGCTACCGGCGCCGAATGGATTGCCTGAGTAACGCACTCAGGAATCTCTTTTGAACCTGTTGGCAGTTTGGGTACACTATTTTGTGAACGGACATGGCGCCGCATTGGTCGCGCCGGGCTCGGTTGTGCACATCGGATGGGGCGCCATCGCCGCGGCGACGCGGCAGAGGCAAGCCATGACGAGGAGAGGCGCCGATGCCAACCGGTACGGTAAAATGGTTCAACAGCCAAAAACGCTACGGGTTCATTGAACCCGATGACGGGACACGGGATGTGTTTGTCCATGTTTCCGCGGTTGAGCAGGCCGGGCTGACCGGCCTGGAAGAAGGCCAGAAACTGCAATTCGAACTGGCCGAGGGTCGCGACGGCAAGATGTCCGCGACCGCTCTCGAACTGCTGGCGTAATCTAGGTCCGACCCAATTGGGAATGGGGTCGCCTTAATGGCCCACCGGAGACGGCTGGGAGGCTATTTTGCCGGCCGATGGTGCCTGTGTTTGGTCGGAACCCGCCACGGTTTCGGCCAGTCTGTAGACGGCCAATGGTGCGGCGCGGCCCCGGATAGGCAGGCGGCCAACCGGTGTTCCGCCAAAGCCGTCGCCAGCCGCCGACACCACCGCTTCGCTGGCCAGAATGCACATCTCGGCATCCGGCGCGATCGATTTGCCCAGCTGTTCGATGCGGCTGCAGCTATTCACCGTGTCGCCGACAATGGTGTAGTTCAAGCGGTCGGCCGCGCCGATATTGCCGACCACGGCACTGCCGCTGTGTATTCCGATCCGCAGTCGCAGGCGCAAGCCGCTCCCCTGCATGGCCTGGGCAATTCCTTGGGCCGCGCGGCACGCCTGGGCGGCGTGGTCGGTCGACAGTTCCGGCGCACCCCAGAACGCCATGACACCGTCGCCAATGAACTTGTCGACGATCCCGCCCTCGGCCTCGATGCAATCGGTCACCATCTGGAAATGCCGGTTCAACAGGTTGGCCACCTGTTCGGCGCCAAGTTCTTCCGCCACGGTTGTGAATCCGACGATATCCGTGAACATCACCGTGATGTCGCGCGACTCCGATCCCGGGGAACCGCCGCTCTCGGTCCGCATCAACCGTTGAACTAATTGCCGGGGGACATAGGCTTCGAACCATCTCAGGCCCTTCAGCATGGCATTGAAAGCCTGGGCCGCGTCGTCCAGTTCCCTCAGGCGGCTGCGCGGGATCGGTTCGACAGTGCCGAACTCCAGGCTGCGGATCTGACGGGCGCCAAGTGCCAGCCGGGCCACCGGTTGGGCGATGTGTCGGGCGATGATCACCACCGCCAGCACCGCGGCAAACAGCATCAGGATTCCGGCGATCGCGGCGAATACCAAGCGCCGCACCTCCTGGCTGACATCGGCCACCGGAAAATAGCTGCCGATGATCCAGGGCGTGTCGCCGAATTCGCGGACCGTGCGGTGGAGGAAAAGGTAATGCCCGCCCGCACGTCTGACCCGCCGCCTTTCGACGTCGTTGCTCAGGTTCGCCGCGTCCTGCAAACCCGCCTCGTCCCACACCGCCGCCATCACAGGATCGGTAAAATGGTCCAAAGTCGGCAACGGATTGTCGGGTGACAGATCCGGATAGCCGTCCGCTAGCAGCGGATGGGCCAGCAGATGGTCGCGGCCGTACAGCAGATAGGGCGTGCTGCCCACCTCGAAACCCAGCTCGGCCAAATTGTCTGACAGGGCGCCGATCGGCACGGCGGCGACCAACAGGCCGCGATACATGTCTTTCTGGTAGACCGGTTGCTGCAGATTGACATAGGTGGTCCCGGTCTCGGCGACGTAGATCAGTTCACCCCATTTGGCTTCGGTTAGACCGCGGAACGCTTCGACCGCCTTGAAGTTGTGCGCCCGCGGCACGACCGACGTCGGTAACCTCTCCGGCAGCGCCTTGCCCTGGTGCACGCCGAACAGTTGGTAAGTCTGATCGATGTAGATCAGTGAATTGATCTGCGGCGTGGCCGACAGCGCGCCGGTGAATGTCCGTTCCAGAAGCTCCTTGTCGTCCAGATCTAGCCGGCCCTGGGCGGCCAGGTTCTGCAGATAGTCCAGCTGTTGCTTCGCCGGGTTAAGGTAAGAACGCAGTCGATGCAGCGAAGCGGTCAGCAGGAGCTGAGCCTTGTCTTCGAGCAGCTTCATCGTATTGTCGCGGGCGCTGTCCAGTCCAAGGTACAGAACGCTGGCGACCGCCAGAAAGACCAGACCGCCGATCCCCAACGTCAGGACGGTGACGATCGGCAGCCTGGGCCGGATTGACCGACGGGGAACTGTCTCTTCTGCCACGTGTCCTCTCTACTGTGTGACCGGCTCGCGACAGTGGCAGCCATCCCCCGGCCTAGTCAAGCGATGCAGCCAAGCCCGTGATCGCCGCCGCCACCGTTTCCAGGCCGTCGACCGCCAGCAAATGTGCCGGGCATGTTCGGCAGTCGCTGCTGCCGAAGCCTGGCGACGGGATCGTTATGCCAGGCAATTGGCACAGGGTTTCGACGATCGAACATTCCTTTCCCCCCGGCAGCGGCCACGCCAACAGCCGGTCGGCACCAACCGTCAGGTAATCGACGTGCCAGCGAATGGCCTTGTCCTGGTGAAAATGCCGCCGGACCCTGGCTCGGATTCCGCCTGGCCCCCGGGCGCTTCCGGTATAGACATAGGTGCCGGGCGGCAAGGCCGCAACCAGGGGTGGACGGTTCAGGACCGGGCTGGGCCGTTCGCGACATATGACCAGGGCGTAGGCGCCGCCGACGATCGGCAGCAGATTCGGATCTTGGACCGATTTTGCAGGCATTTTGCTGTGTTCGAACCAGAAGAAGCGTTTGCACGGCCTACAGTTATGCATAGTTCTGGAGGGTTTGACGAGATTGGCGTAAGCTTGGCGTTGCCGCACGGTATCAAAAACGAAATTGAGTTGGTTGGGGGATCATGCTTCGTTTTTGCCAAGCCGTAGCGGCGGCCGTGGCGTTGGTACTTTGCGGGCGCCCGTCCGCCGTGATTGCAACACCGTTCGAAGATCGGGATTTCGCTGCCGGCGGTTCGCTGGTGACCGGGCAGCCGGTTTTGCCGCGTCCGGCGTCGGCAAAACCGTCCGATCAGCCGAACGGCCAGGATTTCACCGGTGCGTGGCTCGATCCAGGTGGGGCCGGGGACGCGGCCCTGCCGATCGGCACCACCAAGCGAATTTGGCTCGACACCTACGCAACGGCCGGGGCATCGTTCGACGTTGCCAGCGATCTGGCGTCTTCGATCATTTTCGGACCGGTCGTCGACCGTTATTTCCGGCAGTCCTTCCCGGTACCGGCTGACGTACCCGCCGGGACATGGCCGGATGCCTATGACGTTCTGGTCTGGCGCGATGTCGGGTGGTCTCCCTCGCAGCCACCGGCGAAAAACGTGGTCCTGGGGATTGGCAGCCCGGCCGGGGCGATCGAATCGATTCGAATAGACAGCCGCGATTCCGAGTTCGCGGAGTTGCCGGTGGCGGAACTGTCCCGCATCCGGCGTTATATCGGCAGGGTGCCGGAACCGGCTTCCCTGACCTTGCTGGGATTCGGATTGCTGTTGCTGTACGGCGTGTACCGCTGGCGGGGTGGGGACTGGCGGTCCTGACCTTTGCTTATTGCACGGTGGTCGCCGGATAGTCGCTTCGTTCCGCCATCAGTTCATGCAGGACGATGGAAACCGACCGCCAGGCCGCCTGCTGCTCCGGCTTGTTCTGTTCCGCCATGGCCTGGCCAACCACCGCAAAGGCATCGTCGCCATACAACATCATGGTGATTTCGGCGGCTTGGCGAATGCTGGAATCAGCGACCCGGATGGTGTTGCAGCTCATTTCGGCTCTCCTGCTTGATGCCCGGCCTAAACACCGGGTCGGCTAACCTCCACGCAAACATCGCGCCAAACGCCCGCCGGGTTAAGTGACTGAAAAACAACTGTATTGCGCAGCGAAGCTCAGCCGTCCAGGCGGCAGGATTTGCCGCCTGGGCAAAAGCCGCCGCCAAATTGAGCGCGAAATTCCACCCGGCAGGTGTGGGCCGGCACGGTGAATCCGGCTTGCCAAGGAAATTATTTTAAGTATAAAATAATTTTCGATTTCCCGGCGAAATGCGAGAGGCGGACCATGAAAATCGAAGTCGTTGGCGGCGGGCCGGCCGGCCTGTATTTCAGCCTGCTGATGAAAAAGGCGGATCCTTCACACCAGATTACGGTCTACGAACGCAACCGCCCGAATGACACGTTCGGCTTCGGTGTCGTCTTCTCGGACGAAACGTTAAGCGGTTTCCTCGACTATGACGATGCCAGCTACCGCGATATCGTCGCCGGTTTTGCCTATTGGAGCGATATCGACATCTTCTACCGCGACACCTGTGTCCGGGCCGGCGGCCACGGCTTTTGCGGCATGTCGCGCAAGAAGCTGCTGCAGATCTTCCAGCGCCATTGCCTGGCAGCCGGGGTCGAGATCAAGTTCGAAACCGACATCAGCGATGTCGACGGCTTCGGTGATGCCGACCTGATCCTGGCCGCCGATGGCATCAATTCGGTGCTGCGTGATGCCCGGCGCGACGCCTTTGGGACCACGTTGGATTGGCGCAAGAACAAATTCGTCTGGCTGGGCAGCACCCTGCCGCTGGACGCCTTCACCTTCATCTTTCGCGAAAACGCCGACGGCCTGTTCCGGGTCCATGCCTACCAGTTTGAACCCGATACCAGCACCTTCATCGTCGAATGCACCGAGGATACCTGGCGCCAGGCCGGCCTCGACCAGGCTAGCGAGGCGGAAACCCTGGCCTATTGCGAGAAACTGTTCGCCGATGATTTGAAGGGCCATCGGCTGATCGCCAACAATTCCATCTGGCGCACCTTTCCGACAGTGCGCAACGAACGCTGGTCGGACGGCAATATCGTGCTGATGGGCGACGCCCTGCACACCGCGCATTTCTCCATCGGTTCCGGCACCAAATTGGCCATGGAGGACGCGATCGCCCTGTTCGAGGCCTGCCAGGCTCATCCCGACGACGTGCCGGCGGCACTGGCAGCGTTCGAGGATGGCCGCAAGGAGGAGGTGGCCCGGCTGCAAAAGACCGCCGACACCAGCCTGAAATGGTTCGAGGACACCGAACGCTATCTGCATCTGGAGCCGCTGCAGTTCGCGACCAGCTTGCTCAGCCGGTCAAAACGGGTCACCCATGACAATTTGCGGGTCCGCGACCCGGGTTTCATCGACGATGTCGACCGCTGGTTCGCCGGTACCGTGGCCGCGACCACCGGCCTCGACGTCGCCAGCGACCCGCCACCGCCGCCGATGTTCACCCCGTTCCGGCTGCGTGGCCTGACCCTGGCCAACCGGGTTGTGGTCTCGCCGATGTGCCAATATTCGGCCAAGGACGGCATGCCCGATGACTGGCACTTGGTGCACCTGGGCAGCCGTGCGGTGGGCGGCGCCGGCCTGGTGTATACCGAGGCGACGGCGATTTCGGCCGATGGCCGTATCAGCCCGGGCTGTACCGGCATCTATACCGACGGACAGGCGGAAGCCTGGGCCCGCATTACCGGTTTCGTCCATGCCAATTCCGGTGCCGCGATCTGTCTGCAGATTGGCCATGCCGGCCGCAAAGCGGCGACCGCCATCCCCTGGCAGGGCGGTTCGGACGCGCCGCTGACCGACGGTGCCTGGCCGATCATGGCCGCCTCGGCGGTCCCCTATTTCGACACCAGCCAGACCCCCAAGGAAATGGACCGGGCCGACATGGACCGGGTACGGGATGACTTCGTGGCCGCCGCCAGGCGGGCCGAGACCGCCGGCTTCGACATGCTGGAACTGCACATGGCCCACGGCTACCTGCTGTCCAGCTTTATCTCGCCGCTGACCAACCGGCGGGATGACGAATACGGCGGCAGCCTCGAAAACCGCCTGCGCTTCCCGCTGGAGGTATTCGATGCGGTACGTGCGGCGTGGCCTGACGAAAAACCGCTGGCGGTACGCATCTCAGCCACCGACTGGGTCGACGAAGGTGGCCTGACCGGCGCGGACGCGGTCGAGATTGCGCGGGCGCTGCAGGATCATGGCTGCGACCTGGTCGACGTTTCGGCCGGCCAGACTACGCCCCAAGCCAAGCCGGTCTACGGCCGCATGTTCCAAACCCCGTTCGCCGACCGTATCCGCCAGGAAGTCGGCGTCGCCACCATGGCGGTTGGCAACATCACCAGCGCCGACCAGGTCAACACCATCATCGCCTCCGGTCGGGCCGACCTTTGCGCCCTGGCCCGGCGCCATTTGGCGGATCCCTATTTCACCTTGGGCGCCGCAGCCCATTACGGCTATCAGCCCCAGGCCTGGCCGGACCAGTACCGGGCCGGACGCGACCAGGCTTTCGCCCTGGCCGAACGGGATAACCAGGAATTGGCCGAGCTGCGCGAAGCGGCGGTGCCGCCCAAGCCGCAGGCGGCGCTGGGCGAGGCCGCGGAGTAGGTTATTCCGGGTCGCGCAGGGTTGCGTAAAAGGCGGTCAGATCCTCGATCTGCTGACGGGTCAGGACGTGGGTCGGGATGACCGGGTGGGGGTTGGAGATCACCTGACGGAACCCCTCGGCCGTCTTGGCCGGGTCGGCGGCCAGGGCCGAAAAGGGCGGTACGCCGACGATCACCGGGCTGCTTTGCTCCGGCACCACGATGTGGCAATGGCTGCACCACATCTTGGCGGCATCGCGTCCGCGGTCGATATCGCCCGGTGCCAGGGACTGGGCCTGCACCATGCCTGACAGGGTCATGGCCAACACGAATGCGCCAATCCAACTCAAGACCCCGAGGCTCAGGCGCATGGCAACAGGCTCCTCTCAACACGAATGCAGGGCTTCAGGATAGCCGAAATCCGCCGCAGACCAATGATTTCCATCAACCATCGCCTTTTTCCGCATCCGGCACCAGCGCATCGGCCAGCCGGCTCTTGGCACTGCCCGGTCGCAAGGGCTGTTGCTGTGACGGGTGCGGCGCCCAGCCGGTCAGGTACAGGATCTGGAAGGTCGCCGGGATGCGTCCGTCGGCTTGGGCGAACTGCTCTTGATAGACGGCGGCGGCCCGCAGCAGGGTCGCGCGCCGGGTGAAACTCCGCCGGCGGCCGGCCAGGACGCTGCTTTCACCCATGCCGCGCAGCTCCCGCATCAGGCTGAATGGGTCGGAATAGGTGACCGTGATGGTATCGACGTCCACCACCGGTAAAGCGAAACCGGCGCGTTGCAACAGGGCGCCGGCGTCGCGCGGGTCGGTGAAGGGTGCCACCCGGGGGCTGGCGCCGCCTTCGCATTCGCTTTCAGCGACCAGCCAGGCCTGCCGCAGCTCATGCAAGGTGGTGCCGCCGAACATGGCGCCCAAGAACAGGCCGTCCGGTTTCAGCGTCGCCCGGATCTGGGCCAGGGTGCCGGGCAGGTCGTTGACCCAGTGCAGGGTCAGCAGGCTAAGGATGGCGTCGAGCGCAGCCGGTTTAACCGGCAACAGTTCCTCGTCGGCAACCAGCTGGCCACCGGTTGCGGCGTCCGGCGAGGCCTGAAACAACTCCACGATCCCGCCACGACCCCGCAGTTCGTCACGCAGGATGCCGTGGCCGGCGCCCAGTTCCAGGGCCTGGGGGAAGTCGCGCTTGATGTCGCTCAGCCGGTCCGCCAGCCGGTCGGCGACTTCGCGCATCAGGAAGTCGTGGGCGGCAAAATCGGGCGCGGCGCGGCGCCGGCGGCGGCGCAGCAGGGCGCGGTCAAAGGGGGCGGGGTCGCTCATGACCGGCAATATGGCGACATCCCGCGCCCAGGGAAAGTGCCGATCAGCCGACCGGCTGGCGAATGACGGTCTTCAACCGCTCCGGCTTGGTGCGTCGCATGTCCGAGAGGTAGATTTCGTGGTGGCGGCCGCTTAAGGACAGTCCCTGGTCCTTGACGAATTGGTGCAGCCTTTCGATCGTCGGCCCCTCCTCGGAAAAGGGGCCGATATGCAGGATCTGGGCGGCCCGGCCCTCGGCAAAGCTCTCGAACCTGAGGTCCGGCAGAGACCGCCCCAGCTTTTTTTCCGCCTTGGCGCGGGCCGCATCGATGATCGCTTGGGTCATCCATTCGGGCTGCATGATCATCGCGGTCCAGTTCCAATTGTCCTTGTCGTCAGCGTCGAAGCCGTCCGGGCCGTCGGTCCACCACAACGCCTCCAATGGCATGACGACAAAGTCGGTGCCTTGCTCGGCCTTGGCGATGAACTTTGCGGGGTAGGCGACGGAATACAGGGCCTCGACCGCCTGGGCGAACACGGGCGAGGTGTTGGGGTCGCCCCTTCCGTCGATCATCAGAAAGGCCATCGCCGGCACGTCGACCAATACCGGTTCCTTCGGCGACGGCTGGTAAAGGGATTTCATTTGCTTCTTCAAATCAATTTTCATTGGCGTGGTTCCCAGTTTTTGAATGGTGGTTTCGATCCAGTCCAACTCGGCCTGGATCTGACGGATGCTGTAATCGAACATCGCGTCGACGAAGTCAGGTTGCGGCTTGGTTTTGGCGGTGACCTGGGCCAGTAGGTCCAGAAGCGCCGCTTTGCGTTGCGACAGGGCGCCCAAGCCCGCTTGTGCACCCATCGCCGGCCAGTTGGCCAGGCCCAGCAACAGGGCCGGATAGACGGGCTGGGGCACTGCCAGGGCCCGTTCCACCGCTTGGCGGTGATGGCGAAATCCGGCCTCGGTCGGGGCGAAGGTCTTGCGCGACCGCGATGGTGCATCGGCCGGCGACGTGCTTTCGATCAGCCCGCGTTGCTGCAGCCGCTTGAGCACGTAGTAGATCGACGAAAACGCCAGTTCGGTCCAATCCCGCATGCCGCGTTCGTTGATCATCCGCTCCAGGTCGTAGCCATGGCAGGGCTGCTCGACCAGCAGGCCGAGGATCGCCAGCTCCGCATTGGTCAGCGCCCTGTCCATTATTATAGTACTAGAATAGTTGGGTGCGCGTTGCAAGGCCGGTTTTGGATGGTTGGATGAGGCACGCGTTGACAGGGGTCGACCGGCATCGTTTGATGGGGAGATGGAACAGGCGACACAACCGACCACCTTCGGTTGGGCGCGGCAGTTCGGCGGCGCGGTGCTCAACGCGCTGCTGCCGCCGCAATGCGTCGCCTGCCGCACCCCGGTCGACCGGGTCGGTGCCCTGTGCCCGTCGTGTTGGGGGGACATCGCCTTCATCACGGCGCCGCTGTGCGACATTTGCGGCCTGCCGTTCGAGTTCGACGTTGGTGACGAAGCGGTCTGCGGTGCCTGCATCGCCCGGCGCCCCGACTTCGACCGGGCCCGCGCGCTGATGCGTTATGACGAGGCCAGCCGCGATATCGTGCTGGCCTTCAAGCACGCCGACCGCACCGAAGCGGCGCCGGCCCTGGGGCGGTGGCTGGCCCGGGCTGGATCCGAATTGCTGGCCGGGGCCGACCTGATCGTGCCGGTGCCGCTGCACCGCTGGCGGCTGCTGGCCCGGCGTTACAACCAATCGGCCCTGCTGGCCGCGGCGCTGGCCCGGGAAACCGGCATCGCGCACGTCCCCGACCTGTTGTGCCGGCGGCGCTGGACCCGCAGCCAGGGCGGCCTCAGCCCCAAGGCGCGCAGGCGCAATGTGCGTGGCGCCTTCGCGGTGCGCCAGGCCAGGATCGCCGACCTGACCGGGCGGCACGTGGTGCTGGTCGATGACGTCCACACCACCGGCGCGACCTTGGAAGCCTGCGCCCGGGTGCTGCGGCACCGGGGCGCGGCGTCGGTTTCGGCGCTGTGCCTGGCGCGGGTTGTTCGGCCCAGGGATGGCGCTATATGATAGCAGTCGCCAACCCAGAGTAGGAACCATCGGTCATGGCCAAGGTCGTCATCTACAGCACCATGATGTGCCCCTATTGCTTTCGTGCCAAGCAACTGCTGGCGGACAAGGGCGTCGCCTATCACGAGATCGACGTGACCATGGACCCCGGCAAGCGCCGGGAAATGCGCGAACTGGCCGGCGGGCGCAATTCGGTGCCGCAGATCTTCATCGGTGAGCGGCATATCGGCGGCTGCGACGAGCTGTTTGCGCTGGAACACCAGGGCGAACTGGATCCGCTGCTGGAAACGGTCCGGGTTTAAAAAAAGGGAGAGGGCGATGTCGAAACGGTTCAAGCTGGCCTGCGTTCAGGTCAATTCCCGGGACGATATGGCCGCCAATATCACGACGACCAGCGACTGGGTCCGCCGGGCCCGGGATGCCGGCGCCGAGCTGATCGGGACGCCCGAGGTCACCAACCTGATGGCGCCCGAAAGTGCGGCTACGGTGGCGATGGTCAAGACCCCGGAAGACGACCCGTCGCTGGCCGCGTTTCGCGACCTTGCCCGGGAAACCGGCGCCTGGCTGCTGATCGGCTCGCTGGCGGTGCGGCCGGAAGGCTGGGAGAAAATCGCCAACCGTTCCTATCTGCTCGACCCGGGTGGCGAGACCGTCGCCTGGTACGACAAGATCCACATGTTCGATATCAACCTGCCAGACGGCCGGGAATACCGGGAGTCGCGGGTCTATGCGCCGGGCGAGGCGGCACGGCTGGTGGAAACCCCATGGGGCACGATGGGGATGACGATCTGCTACGACATCCGCTTTCCGCACCTCTACCGCGGCCTGGCCCAGGCCGGCGCCGAGTTCGTCGCGATCCCGGCTGCCTTTACCCGGGTGACCGGCCAGGCTCATTGGCACGTCCTGCAGCGGGCCCGCGCGATCGAGAATGGCTGCTTCGTGTTTGCCCCGGCCCAATGCGGCGAACATCCCGGCAATCGCCAGACCTACGGCCACTCCCTGATCATCGATCCCTGGGGTGAGGTGCTGGCCGATGCCGGCGAGGAGCCGGGTTTTGCGATTGCCGAGATCGACCTGGCCCGAGTCGCCGAGGTACGTGGCCGCATCCCGTCCCTGACCCACGACCGTGCCTATGCGCAGGTCGACGCCGGCGACCGGGCCGCGGCGGAGTAACGCGCCGATCCCTATTCCGGCTTGATGGCGCAGATGCGCTGGACCACGGCCAGCTTGGGCTCGGCGACTTCCCCGAATTCATAGGCCCGGATCGTCAATGGGCCGTGGCAGATGTCGATCAGTTCGCCCGGGTGCAACAGGAACGCCGGGTTGCTGGGCCGCCCGAACCGTTCGTTGCCCAACGCGAATGTCTCGTAGATCAGCACGCCGCCCGGGGCCAGGCTCGCCAAAATCCGCGGGAACAGGGGGCGGTGCAGATAGTTGGTTACGACGATACCGGCAAAGCGCAGCTCGCCCAGCGGCCAGGGCCCGCCCTCAAGGTCGGCGGCGATCCGCTCGGCCCGATCGAAGGGCGGGGTTGCCGGCATTCGGCTGAGGTCACGGTCGACCGCAGCGACCGGATGGCCCAGACCCAGGAACAGACCGGTATGGCGACCCGACCCGCAGGCGAGGTCCAGGACGGCACCGCCAGCCGTGACCTCGGCCGCGTGTTTTTCGACCCAGGCGGACGGACCGGGCATGGCGGACCGGTTATTTGGCTGGTTTGTCAAAAGGCGGCCGAGCCTTGTAAGTGATGGCAAAAAATGTCATGTATTTCAATGAGCCCCGTATCAGTTGGAGATCCGGATCGGAATGATCGTATATGATTTGACATGCGGCAACGAGCATCTGTTCGAAACTTGGTTCCGCGACAGCGCGGCCTATGATCAGCAGCGCAAGGCGCGCAAGGTCGTATGCCCGGTTTGCGGCGACAAAGAGGTCTCCAAGGCGCTGATGGCGCCGGCCCTGGCCGGCAAACGCGGCGAGGCGAAAGCGGGCAAGGGCCAAGCTTGGCAGAAGGCGGCGGAGATGATGCAGGCCCTGCGTCACGTCCGCGACCATGTCGAGCAGAATTGTGACTATGTCGGGTCGGAGTTTGCCGAGGAAGCCCGCAAAATCCATTACGGCGAAACCGAACACCGCGACATCTATGGCGAGGCGACGGACGAGGAAAGTTCGGAGCTGAAGGAGGAGGGCGTCGAGTTTCGCCGCATCCCCTGGGTGCCGCGGCACGACGGCTGATCGCCGGCCACGCATGACCCATACCGTCACCGGACTGTACCGCTACCCGGTCAAGGGGCTCAGCGGCGAGGAACTTCCCAGCGTAGCACTGGCGGCCGGCACCTGCTTCCCCCTGGACCGGGCCTATGCCTTGGCCCATGGCAGCACAGATTTCAACCCGGCCGCGCCCGCCTTTCTGCCCAAGACCAGCTTCCTGATGCTGGCCCGCAACCCGAAGTTGGCGGCACTGGAAACCCGGCTGGACAACGATCATGTGTTGACCGTGCTGCGTGATGGGCGGCAGGTGGCGCGCGGCAGTCTGGACCAGCCGGTGGGACGCAAGCTGATCGAACAGTTTTTCGCCGCCTTCCTGGCGGGTGAGGTGCGCGGCGCCCCCAAGCTGGTCCATGCGGACGACCACGAATTTTCGGATACCGGGGACAACCTGGTATCGGTGATCAACCTGGCCAGCGTGCGGGACCTTGAACGGGTGGCGGGGGCCACGGTCGATCCAATGCGGTTTCGCGGCAACATCTATGTCGATGGCGGTCCGGCGTGGAGCGAATTCGCTTGGGTCGACAAGGATATCACCGTCGGCGGCGTGCGATTGCGCGTCCTCGACCGCACGGGCCGCTGCCCGGCAACCAATGTCGATCCCAAAACGGGGGTAAGCGACATGAACCTGCCGCGCACCCTGCAGCGAGCCTATGGCCACGCGGACATGGGGGTCTACGCCCAGGTTATCGAAGCTGGCGAAATCGCCCACGGCGATACGGTGTCGGTTAGCTGAACCAGCTTACGACCGGAACCGTTCTCGGCTTGGGATAGGTTCTAGACCGCGACGGTGTCGCTCTCGGCCTTGGCCTTGGCCTTCTTCGCCTCTTCCTCCTGCTCATTGGGGAAGGCGAATTCAGGAATCGACGGCTGCGGCGCGTCGGCGGGGTCTACAGACTCCTTGGAGCTGTCGGCCGCTTTTTCGGCGCCATTCCCAGCCTTGCCGGCGCTGCGTTCGGCTGCGGCCTGGGCCTCGGGCCCCGCCGGTTCGCTGTTCGCCTGGCTGGTGGCCGCTTGAGCATTTCCGTTCGCAACCATGATGCGATAGTAGTGTTCGGCGTGCTGCAGGTAGTTCTCGGCCGCCACACGATCACCGGTCGCCGAAGCGTCCCGCGCCAGCTGGCAGTACTTTTCGTAGACTTGGTTGGCGTTGCCCCGGACGCGAACGTCCGGTCCGTTGCTGTCGTAGTTACGATTGGCACCGCCGCCCTGGCTCTTACGACCACCACCCGTGCGCCCGCCTCGTGGGCGTCTTTGATTTATGCCTCGTCTCATGGAAATATCAATCTACTGTTCATTGATCGATACCAAGACCGCTCACCAGCCGCGAGACCCCTTCCCGGGTCATCGTTTAAGGCGGCTGCCTGTTTCTCGTGTTCGGGACGAGAAGCGTGGGCCTGCTAAGTTCCCCGGCCCATCGTTCGCGATCTCTAGGTTCAACCTAGTCTTGAAAGGCCCGGTTTCCAACTATTTTTTTCCCTTGACAGTTAAGTTTTCGTGACCGGATCCCAGTTTTCCGAGTTTTATCGGATCAGGCATCGCTGGTGGCCCGCCAGGTCCGCGACCTGGGCGAAGCCAGCCAGTCCGGCCACCCCGAAGAGTTGTCGAATCGCGTCGGCCTGGCCCGCGCCGTGCTCAACCGCCATCACACCGCCATCCTTGCACAAGCGGCCCAGTTGCCCCGCCAGAACCCGGTAGCAATCCAGGCCGTCCGGACCGCCGTCCAAAGCCGATACCGGCTCGAACCGCGCCACTTCGGGCGCCAGTCCGGCGATGTCGCCGCTGGGGATATAGGGTGGGTTGCTGACCACAATGTCGAACGGTCCAGTCAAGCTGGCGCCCCAATCCCCGGCAACGAAATGGGCGCGGCCAGCCAGCCCCAGATCACGCGCGTTTCTTCGGGCCATCGATACAGCGGCTGGGCTGGCGTCGATGCCGACCCCCCAGGCGGCGGGAAGTTCGCTTAACAGGCTGAGCAGCAAACAGCCGCTGCCGGTGCCCAGGTCCAACAGGCTGAGCGGTTGGTTTCGGTCCGTGACCCTGGTAAGAACCGCCTCAATCAGCGCCTCGCTGTCCGGCCGCGGGTCCAGCACCGAACCGTCGACGTGGAAATCCAGGCTCCAGAACTCCCGGCGCCCGACCAGGTGGGAAACCGGTTCCCGATTTGCCCGGCGGGCGACCAGTGCAGCGAAGGTCCGGCTCTCGGCATCGCTCAACCTGCGTTCCGGGTAGCCCAGCAGGACCTCCCGGCCCACCCCCAGCACGTGGCCCAGCAGGACGTTCGCGTCCAGGCGTGCGGTCGCGATACCGGCGTCGCGCAACCTAACACCGGCGTCGCGCAAAGCGGTTTGCAGGGTGGGTGTCGTTGGCTGGCTGGCGGTGGCCGCCACGGTCCAAGCTCCTATTCGCCCTCGACCGCGGCCAGGCGATGGGCCTGATCGTCGGCGACCAGGGCGTCGACCAGCTCATCCAGGGCCTCGCCGGTCAACACCTTGTCCAGCTTATAGAGGGTCAGGTTGATCCGGTGGTCGCTGACCCGGCCTTGTGGGAAGTTGTAGGTCCGGACCCGCTCCGACCGGTCACCGCTGCCGACCTGGTCGCGGCGCGCCGAGGCACGCTCGGCATCACGGGCCTGGCGTTCCTGTTCGTAGAGGCGGGCGCGAAGCACCTTCATCGCCTTGGCCCGGTTCTTGTGCTGCGACTTCTCGTCCTGCTGCTGGACCACGATCCCGGTCGGCAGGTGGGTGATGCGAACCGCGCTGTCGGTGGTGTTGACCGACTGACCGCCCGGGCCGGAGGCGCGGTAGACATCGATCCGCAGGTCCTTTTCGTCGATCGCGACATCAACCTCTTCGGCTTCCGGCAGCACCGCCACCGTGGCCGCCGAAGTGTGGACCCGACCGCCGGACTCGGTTTGGGGAATGCGCTGCACCCGGTGGACGCCGGACTCGAATTTCAGGCGCGAGAACACGTTGCGCCCCGATACCGTGGCTGCGACCTCCTTGTAGCCGCCAAGGTCGGTTTCGGTGGCGCCGATCAGTTCCAGTTTCCAGCCCTGAAGTTCGGCATAGCGCTGGTACATGCGGAACAGATCGCCGGCGAACAGGGCCGCCTCGTCACCGCCGGTACCGGCCCGGACCTCGATGATCGCATTTTTCTCGTCGGCCTCGTCGCGTGGCAGCAGCAACAGTTTGACCTTGTGCTCCAATTCCGGCAGCCGGGCCTTGGCGCCTTCCAGCTCGGCTTCGGCCAACTCACGCATCTCGGCGTCGCCGTCCGGGTCCGCGACCAACTGTTCCAAGTCACCGATTTCGCGTTCCAGGTCGGTATATTCCCTGACGCCCTCGATAACCGGCGACAGCTCGGCATATTCCTTGGACATACGGACGAAATCCTGCGGTGCCAAGTCCTGCTGCTGGGACATGGCGGATTCCAGTTCCTCGAAGCGGCTGATTAGCCGATCGATCTGTTCAGCCGTGATCATGAACCGCCGTCTCCACCGGTTCGGTAGCGCGAAAGCCGTGCCAGCAGTTCGGTCTGCGGCACTTCGCTCTGTTCACCGGCATCGAAGTCGCGCAGGGTGACAGCGCCGCGTGCCAACTCATCCTCACCGATCACCACCGCAGCCACGGCATTGGCCCGGTTGGCCCGTTTCATTCGTTTGTTCATGCGGCCCTGATAGGCCAGTTCGACCGTGAAGCCTGCGTCGCGCATGGTCTTGGCCAGGCGCAGCGCTTCCGCCTGTTCGGCTTCGCCGACCGGCACCACGGCGATAGGACGTTGCACTTCGGGTTCGATCGCCGCCAGCAGCGACAGTCGTTCGATGCCGCCGGCCCAGCCGACGCCGGGGGTCGGCGGACCGCCCAGCGTCTCGATCAGGCCGTCATAGCGGCCGCCGGCGATCACCGCGCCCTGGGCGCCCAGGTGGTCGGTGACGAATTCGAACGCGGTGTGGGTGTAATAGTCCAAGCCCCGGACCAACCGCGGGTTCAGATTGTAGGCGACGCCCAACAGGTCCAGGCTTTCGCAGACCTCGGCGAAAAAGTCCTGCGAGGCCTGGTTCAGGTATTCGCTGAACAGTGGCGCGTCGGCCACCAGCTTGCGGTCGCCCTCATCCTTGGAATCGAGGATCCGCAGGGGATTGCGGCCCAGGCGGTCGCGGCTGTCCTTAGACAGATCGTCGAGGTGATCGGAGAAATAGTCGACCAGAACTGTGCGGTAGGCGGTTCGGCTTTCCGTATCACCCAGGCTGTTCAGCTCCAGGACCGTCTTATCCAGGATTCCCAGCGCCGCCAGGATGTCGGCCCCGACCGCGATCACGTCGACATCGGCGCCCGGCTCCGGTGCTCCGATGACTTCGACGTCGATCTGGTGGAACTGGCGCTGACGGCCCTTTTGCGGCCGTTCGTACCGGAACATCGGGCCATGGGCAAAGGCCTTGAATGGCACCTTCTGCTGCAGACCGTTGGAGATGAACGCGCGGGCGATGCCGGCTGTGTATTCCGGTCGCAGGGTCAGGCCCTCGCCGCCACGATCCTGGAAACTGTACATTTCCTTGGACACCACGTCCGACGTCTCACCCATAGTGCGGGCGAACACCTCAGTGAATTCAAAGATCGGGGTTGCCATCTCGTCGAAGCCGTAACGGGCGGCGATGGCGCGCGTCACGTCGACCACCTGGCGGTGGCGGCGAAAGTCCTCGGGCAACAAGTCGTGGGTGCCGCGAACCGGCTGTAAACGGGACAAGACTGGACCTCCGAACTTTAGGGCGCGACGCGTCGTTTCTCAGGCACGGCCGCGTCGGCTTCGGCCGCCGCGAGTTCCGCCGCCTTCCGCTCGACCAGTTCGACGATATGGTCGACCAGGCCGGGCGCGCCAATCTTATGATCGCTGACGCCGTTGATGTAAACCATGTGGCTGTCGCGGCCGCCGCCGGTCAGGCCGATATCGGTTTCGCGGGCCTCGCCGGGGCCATTGACGACGCAGCCGATAATGCTCAGCGTCAGCGGCGTCGTGATATGGGCCAGCCTTTCCTCCAGCACCGCGACGGTTTCCACCACCGGGAAGGCCTGGCGGGCGCAGGACGGGCACGAAATCACGGTCACGCCGCGATTGCGGACGCCCAGCGATTTCAGGATCTCGAAGCCGACCCGGACCTCTTCGACCGGATCGGTCGACAGTGACACCCGGATGGTGTCGCCAATCCCGGCCCACAGCAGATTGCCAAGGCCGATCGCCGATTTGACCGAGCCGCTCACCATCCCGCCGGCCTCGGTGATCCCCAGGTGCAGGGGATAGTCGCAGGCTTCGGCCAGTCCCTGATAGGCGGCGACCGACAGGAAGACGTCGGATGCCTTGACGCTGATCTTGAATTCCTGGAAGTCATTGTCCTCCAGGATGCGGGCATGGTTCAGGGCGCTCTCGACCATCGCTTCGGGGCAGGGCTCGCCGTATTTCTCCAACAGGTCGCGTTCCAGGCTGCCGGCATTGACCCCAATGCGCATCGAACAGCCATGGTCCTTGGCCGCCCTGATGACCTCCCGGACCCGACTGGCCGACCCGATATTGCCGGGATTGATCCTCAGGCAGGCGGCACCGGCCTCGGCGGCCTCGATGGCGCGGCGGTAGTGGAAATGGATATCGGCGACGATCGGCACCTGGGCGGCCTTGACAATCCTGGCCAAGGCCCGGGTCGAGTCCTCGTCGGGACATGACACCCGGACGATGTCGGCGCCGGCCTCTTCCAAGGCGCGAACCTGAGCAATGGTCGCCTTCGCATCCGAGGTCGGGGTGTTGGTCATCGATTGCACGCTGATCGGCGCGCCACCGCCGACGACAACCTCGCCGACCCGGACTTGCCGGGACGGGCGGCGCTGAATATCGCGATAGGGTCGGGCGCTCATTTCAGGTTCTTTCTCGTGTCGGGGCTGCTACCAGTTGCCGGGCCATTCCAAGCGGCGACAGTCGGGGCGCAAATAAAATGGCGGCGCGGGCGCGACGGATCAAGTATGGGGATAGCAATGACGCATCGGTCGGACGTGTCGATCAGCGCTATTGGGAGGCCGATGCGGCCAGCAATTTGTCCGCATGCAGCGAGACATCGCGCAAAATGATACCGACGCCGCCCAGTGGAACCCGGCGCTTGCCGTCGACGATCACATCCAGGGCCGCGGCGTTGCCGGTCGATAGCACTACATCGGGCCGATCGGGGACATGGTAGGTGTCGCCGGCGCGCAGGAACTTGGTCAGCAGCAATTCGTTTCCGGCGCCTTGGACCTGCACCCAGACATCGCGCCGGGCCCGCAACACGACCCGTGCGCCGGTATTGCCGACGCCATAGACTTGTGGAACGTAGCCGGATTGGCCTCCGACCTGCGACGGGTTGTCCACCTGTCCGGTCCCGGCCCGTGGCAGGACCGGTGGCGGTGCGGGGTTAACCGCCGCCATTTCACGCGGTTTTTCGACCGGTTCAGGCTCTTTCGCAACCGGCTTGGGCTCAACGGGTTTCGGCTTTTCGACGACCTTTGGTGCCGGTTTCGGCGCCGGTTCCGCTGGTGCTTCGACCTTTGCCGCCGGCTTTTTCGGTGCCGGTGGCGCCGAAGCGGGCTGGCGTTGGGTGGTCGCCGGTGGGGCTTCAGGCCGGGGTGCGGCCGCGGCTGGTGGTTCGGAAGGAACAGCCGCCGGTTTTGGCGCGACCCGCGCGACCGGTGCCGGCGGCGCGGGTTTCGGGGCGGCACTGCGCAGCGCGAGCGATCCGTCAGGGGTCGCGGCGTCGGCTGCGGTCACGTCCCGCTGGACCGGTTCCGGGACCGGCTGTGGTGATTCGGTCAGCCCAGCCAGGCGGTTCGGGACCTCGGCAACCGTGACCACGGGCGCGTCGCCAGGTTCGCGGAAGATGTTCCACGTGAAGGCCAGCCCGACAACCACCACCACCGACACCGCCAGCATCCACATCTTGGGCAATCGGCTGGCCGGTTCGGGGGCCGGGAAGACCAGCTTTTGGTCGGTCAGGGTGTGGGCCGTTTCCTGGTACATCAGGTCGACGACATATTCCGCGTCCAAACCCAGATATTCGGCATAGGTCCGCAGGAAACCAACGGCGTAGATGCGCCCCGGCAGGTCGTCGAACCGGCCATTTTCAATAGCTTCCAGGTGCAACTGGCGGATTCTCAGGATCGCTGCGATATCGGCCAGGTCCTGGTCCCGGCGTTCGCGGGTTTCGCGCAACAGGGCGCCCACCCCGTCATATGGCCGGTCGTCATAGCCGAACATATCCAGCCTTGCGGTGGAGTCGTGCGGATCCGCTTGGCGCAGATCGTCCGGCGCCACAGCATCCAGGTCGTTTTGCGGTCGATCGACCATCGCGAACTACAAATCCATCACCACTCGGAAGCGCACCAGAATTGGTCGTTTTGCTTCCGGATCCCCGCGACGGGCCAAACAGCCGAACTGACAGATCCCCGATTGGGGTCTCCAACCTACGACAGAGCCCCGTCGCCTGAATTAATCAGATAATCGCTTATTTCGCAACGTGCTATATTGTAACGCCGTGGTCTTGCGCAAAATTTAACAGCCGGCCGCGCAGGGAATGGTCCGGCAAGTCCAGCAGGTCCTTTAGATACGCCTCCAAATCCCCGACGGTCAGGCTGCAGATCATTTCCTTGACCGGGCCGATCGCGCTGGCCGGGATGGACAGGGACCGAAATCCCAATCCAATCAATCCCATAGCTTCCAGGCGGTGTCCCGCCATGTCGCCGCAGATGCTGATCGGCACGCCGTGCCGGTCGCAGCGCCGCACCACCCAGCGCAGAAACGAAAGGATGGACGGGGAAAGCAGGTCATAGCGGTTGGCCAGCCGGGCATTGCCGCGATCGCTGGCAAAGAAGAATTGCAGCAAGTCATTGGTGCCGACAGACAGAAAATCAACCAATGGCAGCAAAGCGTCCAGCTGCCAGGCCAGGGCCGGAACTTCCAACATGGTGCCGACATGCAGGGCCTTCGGCGGCTGGCCTCCGGTCCGGTCCAGGCGCTCCAGTTCCTTGTCCAACAGGCGCTTGGCGGCCTGAAACTCGGCCACTTCGGTGACCATCGGGAACATCACATGCAGCGAGCGCCCGCCCGCCGCCTGCAGCAAGGCGCGCAATTGGCTGCGCAACAGGGCCGGCCGGTCGAGTGCGATGCGGATCGCGCGCCAACCCATGGCCGGGTTTTCCTCCGCCGCCGCCATGTTGAAATAGGGCAGCATCTTGTCGCTGCCGATGTCCAGGGTGCGGAACAGCACCGACCGGTCGCCGGCATGATCCAGGATCCGGGCGTAAAGCTCCGTCTGCTCCTTCACTTTCGGGAAGCGGGCGCGAACCATGAATTGGAGTTCGGTGCGAAACAGGCCGATCCCGCGGGCGCCGGTCTCCTCCAGGTGGTGCAGGTCGACCAACAGGCCGGCGTTCATGTTCAGGCCGATCTCGACCCCATCCTTGGTGACCGCGGGCACGTCCTTGCGGGCGGCGTACACCGCCTGCCGTGCCTCACGGGCGGCGATGTTGTCGCGGAAGGCAAGCTGCACGTCTTCGCCGGGGCGGATGAACACCTGGCCGTGGTCGGCGTCGACGATCACCGGGTCGCCGGGTTCGATCCGTTCCAATATGTCGCGGCAACTGCCCACCACCGGAATGTCCAGGGCGCCGGCGACAATCACCACATGGCTGGTCGGCGAGCCCTCCTCCAGGACCACCGCCTGCAAGCGCTCGCGGTCATAATCCAACAGTTCCGCCGGCCCCATGTTGCGGGCAATGACGATGGCATCCCGGGGCAGGGCGCCGCTGGCCGCGGTCAGGCCACGGCCGGTGAGGATCGACAGCAGGCGGTTCGACAGATCCTCCAAATCGTGCAGCCGTTCCCGAAGATAGGGGTCGACGATCTCGTTCATCCGGCGCCTTGTGTCGACCTGGACACGCTGGACCGCCGCTTCCGCGGTTAGGCCGCTGTCGACGGCTTCGTGCAACCGCTCGATCCAGCCGCGGTCATTGGCGAACATCTTGTAGGCTTCCAGGATGTCGAGCTGTTCGCGGCCCAGCACGTCGTTTTGCGACCGCACCATGCTGTCGACCGTGCTGGCCAGTTCGTGCAGGGCCGTGCTCAGCCTGTCCCGCTCCTGATCGGTGTCCTCGGCGATGGTGCGGTCGATTTCGAAGCGGGTCTCGTGCAGAACCGCCTCGCCATGGCCCAGGCCGTCGGACAGCGCCACGCCTTCGAACCGGTGCGGTAGGTCGACCTCGCTGCTGTCGTCGGCCAACTCGGTGCGACCGATCAGGTCCGAGTCCCCGGCCAGTTCGGCCAGGACCATGGCGATGGTCTGCAGCGCCTCGACCTCTTCCTCGAAATAGGTCCGCATGGTGCGGTTCTGGACCACCAGGACCCCGGTGATCCGGCCGCCGCGCACGATCGGCACGCCCATCAGCGAATGATAGATTTCCTCGCCGGTTTCCGGGCGGTAGGCGAAGGCGGGATGCGCCTGGGCGTCGGGCAGGTTGAGGGGGCGGCCATGGGCGGCGATGTCGCCGACCAGGCCTTCGCCGATGCGCAGGCGGGTTTGATGCACCGCGTCCGGGTTCAGGCCTTCGGTCGCGAACAGTTCCAGGATGTCGCCGGCCCGTCTGAGATAGACCGAACAGACTTCGGCCACCATGTTGCTGGCAATGATGCGGACCGCCATGTCCAGGCGGGCCTGGGCCGTGCCGGGCCGGGCCATCGCTTCGCGCAGATTGCGCAGCAGGACGCGTGGACCGGTGCCGGTGGGCAGGGCATTCACCGGGGATCGGCCTCGCCGTGGACGCGCTGCCCCAACATGGTCGTGGCCTGGTCGACCAACTCGGCCAGGATGTCGGCGGCCGGCTGTTCGGCTTTCACCATGCCGACGCTTTGTCCCGCCATCACCGAGCCATATTCGACATCGCCGTCGATGACCGCCCGCCGCAATGCGCCGGCCCAGAAATGCTCGATCTGCAACTGGGCCTCGGCCTGCTCCAGCTCGCCGGCGCGAAAGCGCGCAATCACGTCACGCTGCAGTTCGGCAAACTGCTTGGTGCCTTCATTGGCCAGGGCGCGGACCGGGATCACCGGGAATTGCGGGTCCAACTGCTGGGTCGGCACGGCGTCCCGGGCCGGTGCGCGGATAAAGGCGGTCTTGAAGTTCTGGTGCGCGATCGATTCGGTGGCACAGACGAAGCGGGTTCCCAACTGACAGCCGGCCGCGCCCATTTCCAGGTACATGGCGATCGCCTCGCCGCGACCGATGCCGCCGGCGATGAACACCGGCACCTCGCGGATATGCGGCAGGATCTCCTGGGCCAGCACGGCGGTCGATACCGGCCCGATATGGCCGCCGGCTTCCATGCCTTCGACGACCAGGGCATCGGCGCCGGAGCGCACCAGCTTCTTGGCGATGCTCAAGGTGGGCGCGAAACAGACGACATTGGCGCCGTTCTGCTTGGCCCGCTGGATGATCGTCCCCCGGGGCAGGCCACCGGCCAGGATGACGTGGCTGACCCGGTGGCTGTCGCAGACCTCGATCAGCGCCTCGACCTGGGGATGCATGGTGATGATGTTGACCCCGAACGGCTTGGCGGTCAGCGCCTTGGTGGCCGCAATCTCGGCATCCAATTGGTCCGGCGACATCGAGCCCGAGGCCAAGGCGCCGAACCCGCCGCCATTGGATATGGCCGACACCAGGTTGCGTTCGCTGACCCAGGTCATGGCGCCGCCCATGATTGCGTGTTCGCTGCCCAGGAAGTCGCAGCCGCGCCGCCACAGGGCGGCCAAACGTGCGCGTCCCGATGTGGCGGGTCGCTCGCTCATGCGGCATCCAGGTCGAACGCGGCATGCAGGGCCCGCACCGCCAACTCGGTGAAGTCCTTTTCGATCAGCACGCTGACCTTGATCTCGGAGGTCGAGATCACCTGGATATTGATGTTCTTGTCCGACAGCGCCTTGAACATGGTCTGGGCCACGCCGGCGTGGCTGCGCATGCCGACGCCGACCACCGAGACCTTGGCGACATTGGCGTCGGGAATGATCGAACGGCAGGTGACGTCTTCCTTGATCTTGTCCAGCACGTCGACGGTGCGGGCCAAATCGGCCCGGCCGACGGTGAAGGTCAGGTCGGTCGACTGGCCGTCCTCCGAGACGTTCTGTACGATCATGTCGACGTTGATGCCGGCCGCCGCCAAGGGCCCGAAGATCGCCGCCGCGACCCCGGGGCGGTCGGCAACCTTGAGCAGGGTGACCTTGGCTTCGTCGGGAGAATAGGTGACGCCACTGACGACATGCTGTTCCACGATTTCATCCTCATCCACTACGAATGTGCCCGGTTCATCCTCAAAGGTTGACAGAACTTGCAGGCGCACGCCATGGTTCATCGCCAGTTCCACCGACCGGGTCTGCAATACCTTCGCCCCGAGCGAAGCCAATTCCAGCATTTCCTCGTAGGTAATCTTATCAAGCTTGCGGGCGCTCGTCACGATGCGGGGGTCGGCGGTGAAGACGCCGTTGACGTCGGTATAGATGTCGCAACGCTCCGCGTTCAACGCCGCCGCCAGGGCGACCGCCGAGGTATCGGAGCCGCCGCGCCCCAATGTGGTGATCCGCCGGTCCGGCCCCAATCCCTGGAAGCCGGCGACGATTGCGGTCTGCCCGCCGTCCAGCCGTTCGCCCAGGGCTTTGGCGTCGATGTCCTGGATGCGGGCGCTGCCGTGGACATCGTCAGTGGTGACCGGGATCTGCCAGCCGAGCCAGGAGCGCGCATTGACCCCCATGGTCTGCAGTGCCATGGCCAGGAGCCCGATCGTGACCTGCTCGCCCGACGCCACCACGGTGTCGTATTCGCGGGCGTCGTAAAGCGGCGACACTTCACTGCACAGATCGACCAGCCGGTTGGTTTCGCCGGACATGGCCGAGACCACCACCGCGACCTGGTTGCCGGCGTCGACCTCTTTCTTCACCAACCCGGCGACATGGCGAATGCGGTCGATATCGCCGACCGAGGTGCCACCGAATTTCATGACCAGACGGGCCATCGCAATACACTTTCCGTTTGGCGCCGGCCGGCGGCGCTTGCAAAACGTGATGTACGAAAATCGATCGGCCCCTTGCCGACCGGAAGGCGGCTATACATACTCTCAATCGTCGTTGGCGTGCAAGCGTCCAGGCGGCGGCAATTGCAGGGGAATGAAGCGGTCATGGCGCAAGGAAATCCGGCAAGAACCCAGGATACCGTCGACCAGGGCGACGTCGCGCGGTTCGCCGCGCTGGCGGAAAGCTGGTGGGATCCCGACGGCCCCTTCCGGCCGCTGCATGCGTTGAATCCGGTCCGCCTCGGCTATATCCGGCGGATGTTCGACGACCGGTTCGGCCTCGACCCGAAATCCCTGAAACCGTTCAAGGGCTTGCGTCTGCTCGACCTGGGCTGCGGCGGCGGCCTGTTGACCGAGCCCCTGGCCAGGCTCGGCGCCGACATGGTCGGGGCGGACGCGGCGGCGGAGGGGATCGAGGTGGCCCGGGCCCATGCCGCCCAGGCCGGCTTGGATATCGACTACCGGGTCGCCCTGGCCGAGGACCTGGCCGCGGCCGGCGAACGGTTCGACGCGGTCGTCGCCATGGAGGTGGTCGAGCATGTCGCCGATCTCGGCCTGTTCCTGAAGGCGCTGGGCCAGTTGGTGCGGCCCGGCGGCGCGGTCGCGCTGGCGACCCTGAACCGGACCTGGAAATCCTACGCCATGGCGATCGTCGGGGCGGAATACGTCCTGCGCTGGCTGCCCCCCGGCACCCATGACTGGGACAAGTTCGTGCGCCCGTCAGAGCTGGCGCGGGGCTTGCGGGCCGGCGGCCTCGACCTCGCCGACGTCACCGGCGTCGGCTACGACGCCCTGCGCGGCGACTGGTCGGAAACCCGCGATGCCGGCGTCAATTACCTCGCCTTTGCCACCAAGCCCTGAAGGTCGTGCGCCGCGCGGTCCGCACGGGCCTCGGCCGATACCGGCCGGCCCGGCCCGACCTTGTGTTGCATAATGGCAACATTATATGAGTAACGGCGGATAGCGTTGGCCCCGGGCTGGCGGCTTCCGTCGAGGCGGTTTTGACTACGGGACGGAACGGTCCTCCGAACGGCGCGTTCTGCGACGTTCGGACCAGACACACCCCGTCGCCCAAAGAGGTGAAAAGCAATGGAGTTCGAGACCTATACCGAACGCAGCCGCGGTTTCATCCAGTCGGCCCAGGGGCTGGCGGTGCGCTCCGGCCATCAGCGCTTCACGCCCGAGCACCTGCTGAAGGTCCTGCTGGACGACGAGGAAGGCCTGGCCGCCAATCTGATGCGGGCCGCCGGGGCGCGGCCCGAGGCGGCGTCCCAGGCCGTCGAACTGGCGCTGGGCAAGCTGCCCAAGGTCGAGGGCGGCGGCGCCGGCCAGCTCTACCTGGCGCCGGAAATGGCCCGCCTGTTCGAAAGCGCAGAGACCCTGGCCAAGAAGGCCGGCGACAGCTTCGTCACCGCCGAACGGCTGCTGCTGGCCCTGGTCATGGCCACCGGCAGCGATGCCGCCGCGATCCTGAAAGAGGCCGGCCTGACCGCCCAGGGCCTGAACGCCGCCATCAACCAGATCCGCAAGGGCCGTACCGCCGACAGCGCCAGCGCCGAGGACGCCTATGAGGCGTTGAAGAAATACGCCCGCGACCTGACCCAGGCGGCGCGCGACGGCAAGCTGGACCCGGTAATCGGCCGCGACGAGGAGATCCGCCGTACCATCCAGGTGCTGTCGCGCCGAACCAAGAACAACCCGGTGCTGATCGGCGAGCCCGGGGTCGGCAAGACCGCGATCGTCGAGGGCCTGGCCCTGCGCATCGTCAATGGCGATGTTCCGGAAAGCCTGAAGGACAAGCGGCTGATGGCCCTGGACCTGGGTGCCCTGGTCGCCGGCGCCAAGTTCCGCGGCGAGTTCGAGGAGCGCATGAAGGCGGTGCTGGCCGAGGTGACGGCCGGCGAGGGCGAGTTCGTCCTGTTCATCGACGAGCTGCACACCCTGGTCGGCGCCGGCCGGGCCGAAGGCTCGATGGACGCCTCCAACCTGTTGAAGCCGGCGCTGGCCCGCGGCGAGCTGCACTGCGTCGGCGCCACCACGCTGGACGAATACCGCAAGGAGATCGAGAAGGACGCGGCCCTGGCCAGGCGCTTCCAGTCGGTGTTCGTGGCTGAACCGACGGTCGAGGACACGGTCTCGATCCTGCGCGGCCTCAAGGAAAAATACGAGCTGCACCACGGGGTGCGGATCTCGGACGCCGCCATCGTCGCCGCCGCCACCCTCTCCAACCGCTACATCACCGACCGCTTCCTGCCCGACAAGGCGATCGACCTGGTGGACGAGGCGGCCAGCCGGTTGCGCATGGAGGTCGACAGCAAGCCGGAGGCCATCGACGAATTGGACCGCCGCATCATCCAGCTGAAGATCGAGCGCGAGGCCCTGAAGAAGGAGGTCGACACCGCCTCCAAGGAGCGGCTGGGCGCTCTGGAAGCGGAGCTGGCCGAGTTGGAGGGCAAGTCCGGCGCCCTGACCGCCGAGTGGCAGGCCGAGAAGGACAAGCTGGCCGGGGCCCACAAGCTGAAGGAGCGGCTCGACCAGGCCAGGGTCGAACTGGAACAGGCCCAGCGCGGCGGCGACCTGGCCCGGGCCGGCGAGCTCGCCTACGGCGTCATCCCCGATCTGGAAAAGCAGCTCAGCGACGCCGAGGGGGCCGAGACCGCCCGCATGCTGAAGGAAAAGGTCGCGGACCAGGACATCGCCAATGTGGTGTCGCGCTGGACCGGCATCCCGGTCGACAAGATGCTGGCCGGCGAACGCGACAAGCTGGTCAGCATGGAGGCGCATATCCACGCCCGCGTGGTCGGCCAGGACGAGGCGGTGGCAGCCGTCTCGGACGCGGTGCGCCGGGCCCGGGCCGGCCTGCAGGACCCCAACCGCCCGCTGGGCTCGTTCCTGTTCCTCGGCCCCACGGGGGTCGGCAAGACCGAGCTGGCCAAGGCGCTGGCCGGCTTCCTGTTCGACGACGACCAGGCCCTGCAGCGCATCGACATGTCGGAATACATGGAAAAGCACACCGTGGCCCGGCTGATCGGCGCCCCACCGGGCTATGTCGGCTATGACGAGGGCGGCATGCTGACCGAGGCGGTGCGCCGCCGCCCCTATCAGGTGCTGCTGTTTGACGAGGTCGAGAAGGCCCATCCGGACGTCTTCAACGTGCTGCTGCAGGTGCTGGACGACGGGGTGTTGACCGACAGCCACGGCCGCCATGTCGATTTCCGCAACACCCTGATCATCCTGACCTCGAACTTAGGCGCCGAGCACATCGCGGCGCTGCCCGAAGGTGAGGACACCGGCGCCGCCCGCGACCTGGTCATGGCCGCCGTCAACCAGGCTTTCCGCCCGGAATTCCTCAACCGCCTGGACGAGATCATCCTCTTCCACCGCCTGGCCCGCTCCCAGATGGACGGCATCGTCGATATCCAACTGGACCATCTGCGCGCCCTGCTGGCGGCCCGCAAGATGACCCTGGAGCTCGACGAGCAGGCCCGCGCCTGGCTGGCCCAATCCGGCTACGACCCGGTTTTTGGCGCCCGACCCTTGAAGCGCCTCATCCAACGCACCATCCAGAATCCGCTCGCGAGCCTGATCCTGGAGGGCAAGATCGCCGACGGGGATACGGTGCGGCTGTCGGCCGGCGAGGACGGGCTGATGATCAACGGGGAGGTGGCGCGGGCGGCGTGAGGGGGGGCGAAAATCTAAGTAATCGGAGATTACTTCACTTGCCATTCTGGATTTTAGGTGATTTTCTTCTTGTATTGAATTATTTTAGAACGGATATCTTCAGCAAGTCTACGCGCGATTCTGCCAAAATTTAAAATTGCGCAATTAACGGACGTTGGGCTTTCGTCTTCAACTAACAATGTATCAACTGATTTGGCAAGATTGTCGACATGGTGATCGGGCAATGATGACCATCCATTTTCAATAATATTTTCGCTTTCGTCAAGTTTTTGAAGTTGCTCACTTAGAGAGGTTAAGGACGGTGTAAATTCATCTTTCCAAATTCTTTTTGCTTTTTCCACGCGTTTTGAAGGGTCAGGTTCGTCCACAGCGATTAAAAAATTAGAGGTATTGTTTTCGATTTGAGCAAGTGCGCTTTGAATTCCCCCTTCATAATTTGTTTCGAATGTTTTTATTTCCTGATCTTTTAGGCGGTTTTTTCGAGCTGTCGTGAAGTTTAGCGCTCCTAGAAATAGACTAGCCACACCTAAGACTGCAGTTATTCCAAGTCCCCAATTTCGATAGAGACCGGCGCTCTCTATCCGCTCTACACGATCCTCCAGCGAAGTGTCGGATGCTTCAGCTCCTGCACTACAAACAAACATACCAGTAGCGAAAAAAAGGGCAGCAAACAAATCAAGAGATTTGAATCGCACATACAAAATACTATTTCCCTTTTTCCGATGAAAGCAACGACCTTCTGGCAGCATCACGAAGTTGACGTGTAACCTGTGGAGGGCTAGTAAAACGGTATTTTTTGAAAAATGTTTCAACATCTCCTGCAGCTAATACACTCTTAGCGAACATTCCAATGAAAAAGGAAGGGGTAACTAAAAAGATATGATCTGGGATTAACACATCTACTGTTTCGTTGCTTTCGTCAAACCCGTCAAGGTTCAAACTTTCTCGCGCTCGGCGACCCACATCTCTCCCTGTGAGGTTATGTACACGGCCATTTTCGGTTAGCTGGTTAAAGTCGATTTTGGCCATTATTTTTTCGCAAGTTGATCAGGGTCAATTTGGAAACGCAGGGTAACTAGTGTACCCGGAAAATCAAAATGCAGTGGAATTACATAGTCATTGTCCGGGGGATTCTCAAGCGTATTGGCCTCGTTGAACCACAATTCCCTTCCCCTTTCTGGGTGATCGTTTGGCCGAATAAATGGTTCCTTTGCAATAACGCACACACGACCAGATAGGATGGCGACCGCCGCCCTGGCACCAGATTGTGAACTTCCCAGTACTGATACCATACTGAAGAGATCCATCATGCCAATTCCTCCAGGAGGGTCTCGTGTGATTCCGTCTTGAAGGGCGTAGATCGTTGCGAGCGTCTCCGTTGATACAGTCTTGGAATTGTGTAGCTTTGTATATCTACCTATTTTATCTCTTATTCTCTCAGGAGCTTGCGCTATAGAGTTTGCTATCGAACTCCCTAAACTCAGCAACCCAACATGACAATGGTGACCTACTTCTCCTCCTTCATTGACGCGCATAGTCATAAAGCCCGTAATCCACCATCGCCCCGCACCTTCTGCGCCGTCTGAGTGTCGTTCCGCGTTGTCAATGGCCTCACCTATGATCCTCCCAACATGTCCGCGTCCGTCGTCGCTCAGCCGGAGGTTCACAGCCCAGAGCCATTCATCAAGAGTAACAATGAACTGATCAACAGTCCGTTGTTTTGTTGTGACTCCAACGTGTTCAGCAGAAGTTGATTCACGAGCACCATACTTCAGCGGGAAGGGGAGAACATCCCATCCACGTTTTCCGTGAAAGTTCATTCCAAGAAATCGGTCTAGTCCGACCGCAGTTAAAACTTTACCTAACCCCCCAGAGATTGTACCACCACTACAATTCGGCAACATACGTTGCCTGATAACGCCAAGAACCAAATACGGACCCACATCGAGGCAAATCGAATCAAGGAAATCCATTTTGAACGATAGTTCTTTCGCTTCTGCCTTGGCAATATGCCTTAGCATTTCTAATGTTCCTAGCGGGTTGTCAATAAACGAAAAATCCTTGAGAGCTACGCGGTGTTCTTCGTGTTTCGGTGTCCGTTCTGTTGGATTTTTCCAGGCTCTACTTCGTCGTGGATAAAGAGCATCGAGCACGACTGACGATTTACGGGAGCGACTCCTTATTTTTCTGTACGCACGCCGCTCACCCGGCGGATGCCTAATCAATTGTAGGCGACGGATAACACGTTTGTAGTGAGAAAAATTTTTAGATCGAACTTGCCGAGGAGCCGTGCTTTCTTTTCCACATATTCTACGGCGAATACGACGGCAAAGGTCTCGAAATTCGTCATCAGTTATCTGTCTAACAACTCGAGAACTGACGTTTCCGGAGGAGATTTGGCCAATGTCTATTGGTTTGCGCAAATTGGCAGTTTCCTGAATTTGCCAACCGAAGAATTTGGCAAAAAGTAACCAATGATTGAATTTGCATTTTACACAACTGCAACATATGGTCCAGTTACTCTTGACGTTGTAACCGACAAACCACACGGATGAAAATGGCGGGGCCGTCCTGTTTGAGTGGCCCAACCCTCTCTGTAACCCTCACCCGATCTCGTTAATATCGATGCTTGAGCGGGAAGGAAGCGGTGGTCCGGGAGGTACCGAGTTTGGCCCGGAAAAACAGGGACAGTACATTCTATTATCCGACCGAATCACCGTGCAATTAAATGCGCTGACCTATCCGACCTGAACACTGCGGACCAACGCCCTCAAAGCCCCACCTCACCTTGTTCCCGCAGTACCGCCTAGCGCCCCTCCGAAAATGCGTCGCCCCAGGCCAATCGGTGTGCGCCGGAATTGTTGGCGGTTTCGGGGCGCAGGGCCATCAGGAGGTCGCGGGCGGCATCGGGGTCGAGGTTCAGGCTCCGCAGAAAGCCATAGGCGATCATGCCGGTCCGGTGAATGCCGGCCGAGCAGTGGACATAGATCCGGCCGCCGTCACGAAGCGCGGCCTTCATGGCGGCGAACAGGTCCTCGATCTCCTGCCGTCTTTCACTGCCGGGCAGGGCCGCCGACGCCATCGGAAGCCACAGCCATTCCAGGCCGGCCTTGCGAACCTGGTTGCCGATTTTCACCCCGCCTTCGCTTTCCGCCAACAGGGTCAGGACGTGGGTCGCACCCTGCAATTTCAGCGCGGTGATCAGGCCCGCGCCGGGCCGGTGGCCGATGGCAAGGTGGCCGGACGATACGGCCTGCCAGGGAATGGCTTCCATGGATGACAGGGATTTGCGCGTCTTCTCGACCTGCCCGATCAGGGGGCCGAGGGTCGCCCTCGAGCCTGGGTCCGAGCCGACGGCGGCACGAAGCTCGTGCAGCAATGTTTCGGCTTTGGTCTGGGCGAATTCGACCCCGCCTTCGCCCGGCGCCCGCAGCCAAGCCTCTATTCTCTCGATCAGGTCGCTGTTCGTCATGACAGGGGAGCCCGTTTCGTCTTCACAATCAACACCACCGTAACCTACCGTAAATCGTGAGGGTCCGTCACCGCGCGCCTACCCAGCCAACGCATCCAACGGCTTCAGCACCGCATGGCCATGGAAAACCGGAACGGACCTTGGATGACACCAGCCGTCCAGTTCATGAAAGGCATAGGTGCCGTTTTCGGACGGCGCGGCGTTGAAGAACAACACGTGCCACGGCGCCACCACGACCCTCGCTTGGCCTGATCCATGGACCGGCGGACCGTCCCGGTTTAGGCTGCCGGGCTATCAGACATGACTTGCCGGGCGCGCCGGGGTAAAACGCTTTGACCGGCGGGCCGGACCCGATACCCACACCGCCCTCAGCTGTCTCCGAGGATTACCAACATGGCACAACCCCGTTTCACCTTTCTGTCGTTCCTGTTGCGCTGGCTGGTGGCGCTGGTGCTGGTGTTTGCGACCTTCAATCCGACCGACTATTCCTTTTTCCGCTGGGTGGTGCCGTGGGACGGGCAGGACCTGCCGTTGAAGGCGCTGGCCGGGGTGGCGCTGCTGATCGTCTATGTCATCTACTTCCGCGCCACCTGGCGTTCGATCGGGCCGATCGGCATGGGGCTGGCGGCGGCGCTGCTGGCGGTGCTGATCTGGGTCACCATCGACTACGGCCTGCTGGACCTCAACAACCCGACGATCGTCACCTGGGTGCTGCTGTTCGCCTTCGCCACCGTGCTGGCGATCGGCATCTCCTGGTCCCATGTCCGCCGCCGGGTCTCCGGCCAGGCCGACATGGACGATGTCGAGGAATAGGGGGCGGGACGCGGCGGGGCTGGATGACCGGCGCAGCCTACCCCTCACTCCGCCCGGTCCCCTCGCGGTCCTGCTCGTAGTGGTGCTTGAGCGGGAAGGGGGGCAGCCAGGCTTCGCGGCGGATGGTCCAGAGCTCGTAGGTGGGGGTGAGCTGGTCGGCGGCGTCGAGGGTGCCGAGATTGACCTCGACTTCGTCTCCGGAACGCCCGAACACCGACGAGCCGCAGGCCGGACAGAAGTGGCGACCCCGATAGTCGGACACCGTGCCGTTGACGGTCACCGCTTCGGCCGGGAAGATCGCCGAGGCGTGGAACAGGGCGCCGTGATGCTTGCGGCAATCCAGGCAGTGGCAGAGCCCGACCCGGTAGGGCGCTCCCGAAGCGGTAATCCGCACCTTGCCGCACAGGCAGCCGCCGGTGAACTGGTCCATGCTGGGTCTCCTTAGATTTCTCTCGCGGCTGGATGGGCCGCGACATGTGATCAGGCTAGCATAAGCCCTTTGGGCTTGGTTGTTTGTTTAGCCCCTCAGGCGCCGGGCGCTCGCGTCCGCTCGCTGGGCTTCCGGCGCATAAGCGCCGACGCGCGGTCGCGCTTGCCTCAGCCCCTGGTCGGGGCTTCGGGTATTTGTTTAAGCCCTCAGGCGCCGGGCGCTCGCGTTCGCTCGCTGGGCTTCCGGCGCATAAGCGCCGACGCGCGGTCGCGCTTGCCTCAGCCCCTGGTCGGGGCTTCGGGTATTTTTTTTAAGCCCTCAGGCGCCGGTCGCTCGCGTTCGCTCGCTTGGGCTTCCGGCGCATTAGCGCCGACGGCCGTTCGGCCTTGCCTCAGCCCCTGGTCGGGGCTTCGGTAGGTACTTGATCCTGAGGGGTCGGGTGCGGAGATGCCCCTAAGCATTGGACTCGCCGAGCCGGATACTGCCGGCCCTAATCCTGTTTGGGATAGGAATCGCAGTCGCGCGGATGTCCGGCACAGAAGGACTTGCCGGCATTGTACAGGCCGCGGCCGACTTCCTCCGCCGTGCAGCCGGCCATTACGGCACCGGCGACCAGAGCGATCACGAGGGTCTTGAGGGATCGGCGGCGGCCTGACGGGCGGTGCATGGGGCGGTCTCCGGCGGTGGTGGTCGAGTCCTTCCGATATGGCGAGCGGTACGGCAGCTTCAACCGGGGCGCGGCGTGGATATCAATTGCACGCCCCATCCCTGCGGCCCCGCATGTGCTTAACCCAGCCATTCCGCCAACAACGCCCGCAGCAGCGCCTCCTGCTGCTCGGCCGAGGTGAGTTGGCCGGTGCCGTAGCCCAGGATGACGTGGTAGAAGAAGGCCAAAGTGCCCTGGGTCATCAGCTTGGGGTCCCGGGCCGGATTGAGCTCGCCGCTGGCGATTGAGGCAGCGAAACCGTCCTCCAGCACCTCTTCCAGGCCGCAGCAGATCTCGATCAGCCTTGCGCTCCACGGGCCCTGGGCCAGCACCGTCTGGTCCAGGAACAGGCGCGCGAAATCCTTGTCTTCCCGGAACAGTGCCAGCCACGGCGTTAGCCGGCCCATCAGCCGGTCGACCGCCGGTGTGGTGTCTGCCGTCGGTTGGGCCGCCCGCACATCAGCCAGCAGCCCGGCCAGCGCCTCGACCTTGGTGGCGGTCAGCAGGCCGGTCTTGTCGGTGAAATGGGCGAACACGGTGCCCTTGGCGACCTCGGCCACGGTGGCGATCTGGTCGACGCTGGTGGCGTCGAAGCCCTGGTCCCGGAACAACGCGCGCGCCGCGTCGAGGATCCTGTTGCGGGTTTCCTGGGTGCGTTTCTGGGGCCGCCCAACCATTGCGCCGATATCCCTTGAAAAAATGACCACGGTCATTAAATGACTAAGGTCAGTTATTGACCGTGGTCATTTTAGACGGGAAGAGGGAGGAAACCAATGGCGAAGCGGGTGCTGGTACTGAACGGCCATCCCGGCGGCGGGTCGTTCTGCGGCGCGTTGTGCGCCGAATATGTCGCCGGGGCGCGGCGGTCCGGGGCCGAGGTGCGGCTGCTGAACCTCGAAGAAATGGTTTTCGACGCCGATCTCGGCGGCGGCTTCGACGGCAAAAAGGAACTGGAACCGGCTCTGGCGGACTTTCAGCACGCCTTGACCTGGTGCCAGCACTTCGTGATCGTGCACCCCTTGTGGTGGGGCATGATGCCGGCCAAGCTGAAGGGGCTGATCGACCGGGCCTTGCTGCCGGGCTACGCCTTCTCCTACCGGGCCGATTCGCCCCTGCCCGACGGTCTGCTGGAAGGGCGCTCGGCCGAGGTGATCGTTACCGCCGACACGCCGGGATGGTACCTCCACCTGGTCTACCGGGCCGGCGGCTTTCGTGCCCTGAAGACCCAGGTACTGCAGTTTTGTGGGGTGAAACCCGTGCGGTTCCGCCTGTTTTCGCCGGTCCGTGGCTCAAATTCGGCGACCCGCGACAAATGGCTCGGCCTTGCCCGCCGTTACGGTGCCGCGGCCTGAAGCAGGGGCGGGCAACGGTGGCGGGGCGGCTACACACGGGGCTTGTAAGCCACTTGGTGGGAACCCGGTTCCTTGTGGTCTGAAGGTGGATGAGGCGTCGCTGACCATCTGGAGGTGTTCCGTGTTTGATTATGTGTACTAGGTTTGTCGATCCGATTTGCGAACGCGACGCATTAGCGATATCTTTATGAGGAAACTGCCTCCGATTGGGCGGTCCGGGAGCCGATTTTTATGACTTTCGGAGGCAGAACCGGCGGCTTGGAGGCGGACTTCGAGAAACCGTCTGTATTCCGGCGAGGGGTCACCGGGTCGAATTGGGCCCTTTGAGGAAGGCGATCTGCCTTGGCGCCGTGAAACCGCTTAGACTGCAGGTGAACAATCCGTAGCGGAGGGGCAATGCCGGACAAGCTGATCCCGCGGCTCGAGGCGGTCTTGGCGGAACATGGTACCGGCGGCGACGGCAGCCACGATCTGCACCATGCCAGGCGGGTCAGGGCGACGGCGTTGGCGATCGCGGAACGCGAGGGGCAGGGGGACCGGCAAGTGCTGGTCGCGGCCGCCTATCTGCACGACCTGGTCAACCTACCCAAGACCCACCCCGAACGCCATACCGCGTCGACCCGGTCGGCCGAGGCGGCGGCACCATTGCTGGCCGAACTGGGCCTTGCGCCAAAACGGATCGCGGAGATTTGCCACGCCATCCTGGCCCACAGCTTCTCGGCCGGGGTCGCCCCGGATACGGTTGAGGCCAGGATCCTGCAGGACGCCGACCGGTTGGAGGCGCTGGGTGCGATCGGCATTGCCCGCACCTTCTATGTCTCCGGGCAAAACGGGGTTGCGTTGTTCGACGGCGAGGATCCGTTCGCCGCCACCCGGGACCTGGACGACGGCGCCTTCGCGCTCGACCATTTCGAAACCAAACTGCTGCGACTGCCCGATATGATGCAGACCGAAGGTGGGCGAACGCTGGCCCGGGAGCGGGCCGACTTCATGCGCCGCTACCTGGACCAGTTGCGGCGCGAACTGGCTGTTTGAGGTTTCCGCTCAGGCCTGGTCGGTGCGGATATGGGCCAGGAAACGGTCGACCTCGCCGCCCAGGCGGTCGGCTTGGCTGGTCAGCTCGCCGGATGCCGCGACCATGCCGCTCGAGGCCTCGCCGGCGGCGTCGACCGCCTGGCCGATGGTGCCGACACTGTCGGCCACGGCCCGGGTGCTGTGGGCGGTTTGCTGGACATTGCCGCTGATCTCACGGGTGGCCGCGGACTGCTCTTCAACCGCGGACGCGATGGCTGTGGCGATTTCGTCGACATGCCCGATCGACCCGCTGACCGCGGCAATCGCCTCCGAGGTCTGCCCGCTGGCAGTTTGCATGGACAGGATCTGGGCCGCGATCTCGTCGGTGGCGTTGGCGGTCTGGTTGGCCAGGCTCTTGACCTCGGCGGCGACCACGGCGAAGCCCTTGCCGGCCTCGCCGGCGCGCGCTGCCTCAATGGTCGCGTTCAGAGCCAGAAGGTTGGTCTGGCCGGCGATGGAGCGGATGAATTCGACGACCTTGTCGACCTCTTGAGCGGATGCGGTCAACCCGGTCACCGCCCGGCTGGCGGTTTCAACCTGCTCGACCACCTGGCGGGTGGCATTGGCGGATTCACCGACCTGGCGGCTGATCTCGTTGATCGACGCCGACAGTTCCTCGGCTGCCGCGGCGACGGCCTGGACGTTGTCGGTAGCCTCGGACACCGACCGTTCGACCGCCCGGCATTGGTCGCGCGCGGTCTCGGCGGTTGCCGCCAGGTCCTTGGCGGTACCGTCCTGTTCGGTGGCGGCCTGCGAAACCGTCCGGACGATCGCCCCGACTGCCGCTTCGAAATCGTCCGCCAGTTTCAGGCGTTGCTCCTTGGTGTGCCGCACCATCTCCTCGCGCTGGGTCCGGTTTTCGGTTTCGATCCGTTGGCGTTCCGCTTCCGCCGCTTCCGCTTCGGCGGCCTTGCGGGCCATGGCCTCGCGGGCGGCATTGATGGTGATGGCACCGCGCCGAAAGCTGCCGGCCATGCCGCGCAGCATGAAGCGGCGGTAAAAGCGCCCCTCGTTGGCGGCCTCCAGTGAAGCGCCGGCTTCACGGACAAAGGCGTCGGTCAGGTCCAGCATGCGGTTCAACGCATGCAATGTCGAACCCAATTCGCCGAACCGTTCGATACCGTGGATCCGCGTTTCCAGATTGCCCTGGGCGGCGTCGGTGCAGACTTGTTCGATCAATTCGAAAGCCGCGCGATAGGTCGCAATGTCCCCACCACCGTCCGGCTGGCGTTCCGTCAAACCCAGTTCCGTCGGGGTGGTAACCACCGGTCGGGTGTCGCCCGCTTTGTTGGTTCTTTTTTCGAGAAGACCGAGCATGTTGGAGTACTCCACTTGGCATTAACAGTTAACCGCGAACGCGCGTCTGGTTGCGGATCGCATCGGGCTGAATGCGTGAGGTTCGGCTAAAGGGAGAAGACGAACTCGTCGTAGCTCACGCCCTGTTCCTGCAGCAATTCCATCAGACGGGCATATCCCGCCTGCATGCCCTGTTTGCGGTCGCTGTGGCGCCGCTCTTCTGCCAGCAGGTCCTTGTACAACGGTTCGATGATGTCCAGCGCCGCGCGTTCGGGAGCGCGGCGGTTCGAATGGTAGCCGGTGATCGTGCCATCGTCGTCAAAGGTCGGGGTGACATGGGCCAGCACCCAGTAGAAGTCGCCGTTCTTGGCCAGGTTCTTGACGTAGGCAAAGATCTCCCGGCCGTCCTTGATGGTGTCCCACAGCAGCTTAAACACACAGCGTGGCATGTCGGGATGGCGCAGGATACTGTGCGGCTGGCCCAGCAATTCGCTTTCGCTGTACAGGCCGACCGTCTGGAAGACGTCATTGGCATAGGTGACCCGGCCGGTCGGGTCGGTCTTGCTGACAATGATCTGGTCGGCTGGGAAGGTGCGTTCCGAACTGGTTGGCTGCGCGGTGCTGCTGGGCATGAAAGACCTTTGGTGGTTGTTCAACTGACTGCTTGTTTCGCCACCGCATTCCGAGGCCCATCGGTGCGATCGAGCACGGGTCAGGCTAGGGCCCCTTCGTTGCAAATCGGTTAATTGATCCAAATTAAACAAGTCAAACCAATGGGTTATAACTTTCTTCGTAATGCGAACAGGCTATCGACGAGTCTAGCGCTGGGCTGTTCATTCAACTTTTCCGATTGTGCATTTGTCGGACGGACTGTCGAGGCGCTCCGCCGCCCTTGTATCGGAGACGATTCCAATGGCAGGTTAGAGGCGCCCACCCAGCACCCCAGCCGAAAGGATCCCCGCCCGTGTTCGCCGCCCTCGACCTATTGCCCTGGCAGGCTGCCCTGGCCGCGGGCGCGGTGGCGCTCGCCGGCTTCGTGCGAGGCTTTTCCGGTTTCGGGCTGTCGGCGATCGTGATGCTCAGCCTGGCGCTGTTCCTCCCCCCCGCCCAAGTGGTGCCGCTGGCCTATGCGCTGGAGATATCGGCCTCGTTGCACATGCTGCCCGGTGCCTGGCGCGACGTCGACTGGCGGCTCAGCCGCCGAATTCTGATCGGCGGCGTGGTCGGTACCCCGCTCGGCATGGCGCTGCTGGTCGGTTTGCCGCCGGGCGTTATCCGGGGCCTGATCTCAGGGCTCGCGCTGGGACTGGGGCTGGTGGTACTGAAGGGCTACCGGCTTCCACCCGCCCGGGGGCCGGTGCAGCCAATGCTGGTCGGACTGGCGGCCGGCGCGGTCAATGGCGCCGCTGCGGTCGGTGGCATGGTGGTGGCGCTGTTCATGCTCTCGGTCGACCAACCGGCGGCGCGGATCCGGGCCAGCATCGTGCTGCTGCTGTTCGTTGCCGGTATCTACAGTTTGGGTGTCGCCTACGGAAACGGCCTGGTCGACCTGCGCCTGCCCTGGCGGTTGGGCCTGCTGCTACTGCCGATGGCGGCCGGGATCTGGCTCGGCCAGCGCTTCTTCCGGGCCGCCGACGGCGCCCGCTTCCGGCGCTATGCGGTCTTCCTGCTGATCGGCCTGGCGGTGGTCGGCCTGGGCCGGGCGTTGGTTTAGTTCGATTTGTTGGCTCACCCGGTCCGCTCCCCCGCCCAACCACTCATGCAAGGGTACCCTATTGGGTGGTTGGCCGAGGGAGCGGGCCGAGTAGGCAAAAATGGAAAAATCCCCTACTTTGCAGCCCTGGGTTCGATCGGCACCTGATCGGCGATGCGGTCGCTGGGGTGCAGCACCACCTGGTCGCCGGGCGCAAGGCCGCTCAGGATTTCGGCTTCGGTACCGTTGCTGTGGCCGAGTTCGATATGGCGCAGATTGGCGCTGCCGTCGGTCGCCAGGAACACGGCCCAGGTTTCGCCGTCGCGGAACAGCGCCCCGACCGGTGCCTTGACCACATCGTCCGCAGCCCAGACGGTGATCGCAACCTCGACCCGGAAGCCGTGGCCCAGGGCCGACCACGCGGCCGGCGGGTCGGTGAAATCAATCACCACGTTGACCCGCTGTTCCTCGATACCCAGCGCCGAGACCTTGGTGAAGCCATAGGGTTCGATCCGCCGGACCCGGCCCTTGAGTTCTCCATCACCGCCCCATTCGGCAATGGCCACGTCGGCGCCCTCGCGGATCCGGACCGCGTCGGCCGACAGCAGTTCAACGATCATTTCCAGATCGCGCGGGTCGCCGATCTCGATCAACGGCGTACCGGCCGCGACCACGGCCTCGCTTTCATGTATCACCCTGAGGATCCGGCCCGACACCGGTGCCTTGACCTTGACGCAGCAATCGGCCTGGTGGTTGCCGTCTTCCGGGTTCTGGCCCGGCGTGATCAGCGAGGCACGGGCGGTTTCCAGTTCGAACTGCTTGACCCTGAGCCCGGCCTCGACCGTCAACCGGGCGGCACGTCGGGTTTTGACCTCCATCTCGGCCCGGTCCAGGGCGGCCTGGGAGATGGTGCCGCGCAGCGCCAGGGCCCGGGCCCGTTTCAGTTCGGCCTCGGCATATTCCAGCTCGGCATCGGTGCGCTGCAATTCGGCCCGAGCCAGGGCCTCGGCCGCTTCGGCTGCCTTGACCTGGCTCTCGGCCTGGACCTGGGAGCGGATGTCGAGGAAGGTGGGATCTGTCGGCTGGATGCTGGCCAGGACGGTCTTGCCGGCCCGCACCGTGTCGCCGACATGGGGTTCGACCCGCTGCACCCGTCCGGTCAACGGCGCCGACACGACATAGACTTCGCGCACCCGGGTGCGGCCTTCTTCGTCGATGCTGACCTTGAGCGGCCCGCGGATGACGGTGCCGAGGTCGACCGACAATGGCCGTGGGACAAAGGCATAGGCCAGGACGGCGGCCAGGCCGGCCACCAGGACCAGGTTCAACAGGATGCGGCGGCGGTTGCTGCGCTTCATGACGCTACTCCCGTGTCTTCAGAACGGCGATCAAGTCCAGACGGTCGAGCCTGAGGCGGACCAACAGGCCGGAAATCAGGGCGGCGGCGATGACCACCAGGACCGACTGGCCGAAGGTTTCCGGTTCGACGACCAGCGGAATACGGAACAGTTTGGTGTCGAACATCGTCGCCATCAGCCAGGACAGGGCATAGCCCAGCACACAGCCAACCGGCAGGGCGATGACGGTCAGCACCGTCAATTCGCCCAACAGGATGTACGACACCTCGAAACGGGTAAAGCCCAGGACTCGCAAGCTGGCCAGTTCGCGAGCCCGCTCAGACAAGGAAATCCGGGCGCTGTTGTAGACCACCCCGATAGCGATCAGGCCGGCGAAGATGACATAGAACCCGATCATGATGTCAATGGTCTCCGCCATGGTCTCGCGGAAGGTTCTCAAGGCGACGGTCTGCAACCCAACTCCGGCCACCGCCGGTACGTCCTTCAGTTCCTTGTACAGCACGTCTTCAAAGGCACTGTCGATCTGCAAGGAAACACCGGAAATCTGGGTTCCTTCGCCCAGCAGTCGGTTCAGGGTGCGGCGGTCCATATAGGCGGGATAGCCAATAAATTCCTCGACGATCGCGGACACCGATACCTCGCGTATCGGACGTTTGCCCTCCAGGACCTCGACCCGGATCCTGTCGCCGAGGCGCGCATCCAGCAGTTCGGCCAGCTTGGTCGACAGCACCAGCCCGGTTTTGGGTACCGCCGCCGGCATCAGGCCGCGGTCCAGTATCCGCCTCAACTGGGCGTCGGGATCAATGCCAGTGATTGCCACACGCTGGCTGCGGTGGCCCAGGCTGAGTTCGGCGGCGGCCGCGCGATAGGGTTCGGTGCGCAGTACGCCAGGTAAGCGGCCGATGTCGTGAACCGCCGTTTCGTTCAGGAGTTCGACAAAGCCCACCGTGGCGTCCTGTCGCTGGCCATGATGGTAGTAGGTATCGATCAGGAACTCGACCGAGTCATAGAAAAACAGCGCCATGACCATGATCGCCACCGCCGCACCCATGCCGACCACGGTCAGTGCGGCCCGCCTGGGCCAGCGGGTCAGGTGGCGCAGGATCATCCGGGTCGGTTCGCCGATCAGCCCTTGCAGGCCGAACCGTTCGAACAGGCTCTGGCGGTAGGCGACCGGCGGGGCCGGCACCATTGCCACCGCCGGAGCCAGCCTGACCGCCCGGCGCACCGCGGCTAGTGACCCGACCACGGCCATCACCAGGGTGACCAGGGCGGCGACCGCGAAGATGCTGGCGTCGGGGGTGAAGGTCAGGAAGGGGAAACGGAAAAAGACGGCGTACATCTCCGTCACCGACCGGGCCAGCCAGATGCCGGCGACGGTGCCGGCCAGAGTGCCGATGCCGGCGATCACCAGGATGAATTTCAGATAATGCCAGCCGATCACCCGGTTGGCATAGCCGAACGCCTTCAGCAATCCGATCTGCTCGCGGTCGGTCTGGATCAACCGGTTGCCCACCACGTTCAACAGGAAGGCGGCGACCAATAGGAAGATCGGCGGGATGATCCCGGACATGGCCGCCAACTGGTCCAGCTCGCCCGAGATATAGGCGTGGCTCAACTGGTCGTCGCGGTCGAAGGCGCCGACCCCGCCATAGCTGTCCAGCAGTTCGTCCAGCCGGTCAATGACCTCCTCGGACCGGGCGCCGCGCAACAGGGTCAGGGTGACGCTGTTGAAGGCGCCGTCCAGGTCGAACGCGGCGGCCAGGGCCTTGCGTCCCATCCACATCACCCCGAACCTGGCGTCGTCGGGGGCAATGGCGCCCGGTGCAATGGCATAGATATATTCCGGCGACAGGGCGATGCCGACGATGATCAGCTTGCGCTTCTGGCTGTTGATGGTGGCCGACAAGTGGTCGCCTGGCAGGAAGCCATGGGCCTCGGCAAAGGCTTCGCCGATGACGATCTCGTCGGGCCGTCCCGGCGCCACCAGGCGGCCGCGTCTCAGCACCAGATCGTTGAGCAGCGGCCGGCTGCCCTCAGGGATCGAGACTAGCCGGGCCATGGCCGGCTCCTCCATGCCCGGCACGTCCAGCATCACGTCCTTGACGATGCGGGTGGCAACCCGCTTGACTCCGTCGATGGCCGCGATCCGCGTCGCCAACCGCTCCGGCGCCCGCCGCACCTGGGAAAAGACTTCGGCGAAGCGATAGCGGTCGTAATAGGTGGCGCGGATCTCCTCCAGCGAAATGCTGGTGCCCTGGCTCATGACATAGGTGGCGACGCCCGACCCGACCACCAGGGCGATGGCCAGGGCCTGGCCTTTCAAATGCCAGAGGTCACGATAGAGTTTGCGATTGAGGGCCCGCATGACACTACCAGGTCAGTTCCCGCGGCTGGCGGCGGCTGGCGTTGACGTCGACCTTGACCACCTGACCGTCGCGAAAATAGACGACCCGGTCGGCCATGTCGGAAATCGCCGCGTTATGGGTGATCAGCACCGTGGTGGTGCCGATCTCGCGGTTGACCGCCTCGATCGCCTCCAGCACCAGCACGCCGGTCTTGCTGTCCAGGGCGCCGGTCGGCTCGTCGCACAGCAACACTCCGGGGCGTTTGGCGATGGCGCGGGCCACGGCCACCCGTTGCTGTTCGCCGCCCGACAGCTGGGCCGGGAAATGGTCCATGCGGTCGCCCAGGCCGACCAGCTCCAGCGCCTCCGCCGGCTTCAGAGGATTGTCGGCGATCTCGGTTACCAGGGCGACGTTCTCGCGTGCGGTCAGGCTGGGGATCAGATTGTAAAACTGGAAGACGAAGCCGACCTGGCTGCGGCGATAGGCGGTCAACGAGGCCTCGTCGAAGCGGGTCAGCTCGCTGTCGCGAAAGCTGACGTCGCCGGCGCTGGGGCTGTCCAGGCCGCCCAGAATGTTCAGCAGCGTCGACTTGCCGCTGCCCGACGGGCCCAGCAGGACCACCAGTTCGCGTTCGTTGAGGTCCAGATCGACACCGCGCAGGGCGTGCACTTCCACTTCGCCGGTCTGGTAGACCTTGGTCAGCCCCCGGACCCGAAATGTCGCCCGGCTGTCTAAGCTTTCGCCTGAATCCATGCGACGCACCCCCATCGGCAACCCGCCGACCATTCTCACGTGCAGCGACCGCCGAAACAACAGCCTTCATATGTGGATTGCGGGGGCGGTTGAAAAGGTGGGAATGCCCGCTTGGGGTGAAAACTGTTGGTGTCGGATGACGGAGCCGGGTGCGGTGGGGTCGAAAGAGTGGTGCCCACAGTAAGATTTGAACTTACGACCTCTCCCTTACCAAGGGAGTGCTCTACCCCTGAGCTATGTGGGCCCCGGCCGCGGCGCGGTGACGGCGGAACATGCCACAGGGTGGCGGTGGACGCAAGAGGCGAGGCGGGCGGAACAAAGGCCATGATTTTTACCTGTTTCCCGCGGAAAAAATTAGTAGCGAATCGATAGTAAATAACGAGTGATTAAGCTTATGAGGGCAGAATGTTCATAGCTCGCTCATGTGTCTGGCGTGAAAGGTGCGAAACGCGCCTTTCGGGGTACTGTTCCGTCCCGCCGCGCCGCCTGGTTCGCGGGCGACGGCGAAGCACAGGAGCAATTGACAGGGCCAGTTCGGCCGTGTGACAAAAGTTGCATTCTAGGCCTGCCGGACTTCCGGCAGCCGGTATCAGCGGGTGGGCAAAGTGCCAGACGAAACGCCACACAAGCAGGACACCGGGACCGCGAAGCAGACCGCGCGCGACGACCGCAACGCACGCCTTGAGGCCGCCTTGCGGGCCAATCTCCGCCGCCGCCGCGACCAGGCCCGAGCCCGGGCCGAGGCCGAGCCGGACGAGGCACCGGATACCGAGAGGGAAGATTAGCGCCGGGCGGCCATCCTTCGAGACGCCGCTGACGCGGCGCTTCAGTCTCTGGCCCGAAAGTCGCGAAATGCGACTTTCGGGAAGTCTGTTCCATCCCGCTCCCCCTCCCCCTCCCAACCACCCATTGATGGTACCCTTGTGGGTGGTTGGGAGGGGGAGCGGGATGGAACAGCTCTTTTCGGGCCGGACACTCAGCATGAGGCCGGTGGATGCCGGTAGCCGCCGCGATCTCTCCTCATCATCCTGAGGAGGATTGCGAGACCCGTCTCGAAGGGTGTGGCGTGTTGCAACGCCGGTCGCCCCGCCACGGCCCGGAAATCGCCGCAATACTTTGATTTCAACCGGGGATGGGCTACAAGACGGCCGGAGCGCGGACGTTTTGGGATCGGCCCGCGTTCACACGAGCCTCGAGGATTTCATGGACCAGATACGCATCACCGGCGGCGTCCCGCTTAACGGCACGATCCCGATCAGCGGCGCCAAGAACGCCGCCTTGAAACTGATGGCCGCCAGCCTGCTGACCGACCAGCCGGTCCGCCTGAGCAACGTGCCGCTGCTGGCCGACATCGTCACCATGGGAGACCTGCTGGCCCAGCATGGGGTATCGGTCAAGCGCGAGGCACAGGGCGACGGTCACGCCTACAATTTGCAGGCCGGCGAGATCGCCAGCACCACGGCGCCCTATGACATTGTCCGCAAGATGCGCGCCTCGGTGCTGATGCTGGGGCCGCTGCTGGCCCGCTGCGGCGCGGCCGAGGTTTCGCTGCCCGGCGGCTGCGCCATCGGCAACCGGCCGGTCGATTTCCACCTCGAGGGACTGGCCCGGCTGGGAGCCGAGATCGAGCTGCGGGACGGCTATATCCACGCCGCCGCGCCCCAGGGATTGCGGGGCGGCACCTACCGCTTCCCGGCCGTCTCGGTCGGCGCGACCGAAAACCTGCTGATGGCCGCCTGCCTGGCCGACGGCGAGACCGTTCTGGAGAACGCCGCCCGCGAACCGGAGATCACCGATCTGGGCAATTGCCTGGTGGCGATGGGCGCCGAAATCGCAGGGCTGGGCACCGAACGGCTGGAAATCGTCGGGCGCAAGCGGCTCGACGGCTGCGACTATCCTGTCATGGCCGACCGGGTCGAGGCCGGCACCTATGCCATCGCCGCCGCCCTGGCCGGCGGTTCGGTGACCCTGCACGGCGCCGAGCCGGACCATCTGGGAGCAATCATCGAGGCATTGGGCCGGGCCGGGGCCGAGGTGGCGCCGGTCGCCGGCGGCCTGTTCGTGCGCCGCGGCGACGGTCCGATTTATGGCACCGACGTCATGACCCAGCCCTTCCCGGGCTTTCCCACCGATTGCCAGGCCCAGTTCATGGCCCTGATGACGGTCGCCCAGGGAGCTGCGATGATCACCGAGACGATTTTCGAGAACCGTTTCATGCACGTGCCGGAATTGCGCCGCATGGGCGCGGACATCACCGTGCATGGCGGTTCGGCCCTGATCCGCGGGGTCGAGCGGCTGCACGGCGCCCCGGTGATGGCGACCGACCTCAGGGCTTCGGTGTCGCTGGTCCTGGCGGGGCTGGCGGCGGAGGGGGAAACGGTGGTAAACCGGGTCTACCACCTGGACCGCGGTTACGAGCGGCTGGAGGCCAAGCTGGCGGCATGCGGTGCCCGCATCGAAAGGATCGCCGGCTGAGTTGCGTGGTGAGGAGAAGGTGAGCGAGGGGTTGAAATTACGGGCCGAGGACGCCGACGACCTGAAGGTCATGTCGGCGGCGTTGCAGGACGCAGTGATGCGGGTCGGCGACATGACCTATCTGGCCAAGCGCCGGACCTTTGCGCTGGTCGCCAACCGCTTCCGTTGGGAGCAGTCGGGCGACGCGCCTAAGCCGGTACGCGGCCGGGCGCTGCACAGCCGCGTCCAGTGCGGTTTGCATTTCGACGACGTGTTTGCCGTCGGCAGCCAGGGCTTCGACCCTCAGGCGGCGGACAAGCTGCTGTCGCTGCTGGCGATCGAATGCCAAGCCGGCGAAGACGGTGGTGCCACCGTCACTTTGCAGTTTTCCGGCGGTGCCGGGGTCCGGCTGGATGTCGAGTGCGTCAACGCCCATCTGACCGATATCGGCGAGTCCTGGACCACTGAGAACCTGCCGAGCCACCCGGTCGACGAGACCGACTGAGCCGGACCGCGAGCATCGATCATGTCCACTGCCGAGCCATTGGTGATCGCCGTGCCCAAGGGGCGCATCCTGAAAGAGGTGTTGCCGCTGCTGGAGCAGGTCGGGATCGCACCCGAGCCCGACTTCCACGACCCCGGCTCCCGCAAACTGCATTTCGCCACCGACCGGGACGGGATCTCGATCGTCCGGGTGCGTTCCTTCGACGTCGCGACCTTCGTGGCCTTCGGCGCCGCCCAGCTCGGGGTCGCGGGCAACGACGTGCTGATGGAGTTCGACTATCCGGAAATCTACGCGCCGCTGGACCTGAATATCGGCCATTGCCGGATCGCCGTCGCCGAACCTGAGGAACTGGTCAGCCAGGACGACCCGCGGCGCTGGAGCCATGTCCGGGTAGCGACCAAATACCCCAACATCACCAGCACCCATTTCGCGGCCCGCGGTGTCCAGGCGGAATGCATCAAATTGAACGGCGCCATGGAACTGGCCCCGGCTTTGGGCCTGTGCCGGCGTATCGTCGACCTGGTCTCGACCGGCGCGACCCTGAAGGCCAACGGCCTGGTCGAGGTGGAACGGATCGCCGAAATCACCTCGCGGCTGGTGGTCAACCGGGCCGCCCTGAAGACGCGGCCGGAACAGATCGGCGGCTGGATCGAACGCTTTCGCGAGGTGCTGCATGCCGCTTGAACTGACCACCGCCGCAGCAGATTTCGAGGCCGGGTTCGCCGGTCTGTTGACCGCCAAGCGCGAATCCTCGGTCGAGGTCGGCGAAGTGGTGGCGGCGATTATCGCCGATGTCCGCGAGCGCGGCGACGCGGCCCTGATCGATCATACCGCCCGGCTTGACCGACTGGACCTGACCGCCGATCGGCTGGCCATCGGGGCGGACGAGGTGGACGCGGCGGAAGCCGCCTGTTCCGACGAACTACTGGTCGCCCTCGACCTGGCCGCCGACCGCATCACCGCCTTCCACCAGGCCCAGATGCCCGACGATATCCGCATGACCGATGCGCAAGGCGTCGAGCTGGGCCTGCGCTGGACCGCGATCGCCGCGGTTGGCCTGTATGTTCCGGGCGGCCTGGCCGCCTACCCCTCGTCGGTACTGATGAACGCCATTCCGGCCCGGGTGGCCGGGGCCGAACGGCTGGTGATGGTGGTGCCGACCCCCGACGGCGAGATTTCGCCGCTGGTGCTGGCGGCGGCCAAACGCAGCGGCATCACCGAGATCTACCGGCTTGGCGGCGCCCAGGCGGTGGCGGCGCTGGCCTATGGGACCGAAACCGTGAGCCCGGTCGACACCATTGTCGGCCCCGGCAACGCCTATGTCGCGGCCGCCAAGCGCCAGGTCTATGGCACCGTCGGCATCGACATGATCGCCGGCCCGTCGGAGATTTTGGTGGTCGCGGACGCCGACAACGACCCGGATTGGATCGCGGTCGACCTGCTATCCCAGGCCGAGCACGACACCGCGGCGCAGTCGATCCTGATCACCGACGACGCCGGTTTCGCCACCGCCGTCATCCGGGCGGTCGAAAGGCAATTGTCGACCCTGCCCCGGGCCGCCATGGCCCGCGAGAGCTGGCAGACCCATGGCGCGGTGATTACCGTCCGCGACTTCGGCGAGGCGGTCGCCCTGGTCGACCGGGTGGCGCCGGAGCATCTGGAACTGGCGGTGGCCGACCCCGACGCCCTGGCGGCGGAAGTCCGCAACGCCGGGGCGATCTTCCTGGGCCGTCACACCCCGGAAGCGATCGGCGATTATGTCGCCGGGCCCAACCATGTGCTGCCGACCGCCCGCAGCGCCCGCTTCTCGTCCGGCCTCTCGGTCTACGACTTCCTGAAACGCACCACCACGGTGCGGTGCGACGCCGACAGCCTGGCCGCGATCGGCCCGGCGGCGGTCACCCTGGCCGATGCGGAAGGGCTGGACGCCCATGCCCGTTCGGTGGCGATCCGGCTCGGCAACCGGGAGTGAGCCGCCATGTCGGAACAGTACATCAAGGACATCCAGCTCGACGAACGCTCGGTGATCCGGCGCAACCCGGATATCGAGCACGAGCGCAAGGTGGCGATTTTCGACCTGCTGGAGGAGAACAGCTTCCGCCCGATCGGTGAGTTCGACGGCCCCTACAACGTCCACCTGTCGGTCGAGGACAACCGTCTCAGCTTCGATATCCGCAGCCAGGACGATGCCCCGTTGCACAAGGTATCGCTGGCGGTGAGCCCGTTCCGGCGCATCATCCGGGAATATTTCGTGGTCTGCGAAAGCTATTTCCAGGCCATCAAATCGGCCCCGCCGTCGCGCATCGAGGCCATCGACATGGGCCGGCGCGGCCTGCACAATGACGGCTCCAAGCTGCTGCAGGAACGGCTGGTGGACAAGATCGAAGTCGATTTCGACACCGCCCGCCGCCTCTTTACCCTGATCTGTGTCCTGCACCTCAAGGGTTAGGTCTAAGGATGGGCGGGCTTCCCGGTAGCGTCCTCTTTGCCTGCACCATGAACGCCATCCGCTCGCCGATGGCGGAAGCGATCATGAAACATCTCTACGGCCATGTGGTGTTCGTCGATTCGGCCGGGGTGCGCGAGGGCGAAACCGACGGCTTCGCCATCGCCGCCATGGATGAGATCGGCATCGACATTTCCGGCCACCAGCCCAAGACCTTCGACGATCTGGAGGACACGTCGTTCGACCTGATCATCTCGCTGTCGCCGGAAGCCCAGCACCGGGCGGTGGAAATGACCCGCACCATGGCCTGCGACGTCGAGTTCTGGAATACCCTGGACCCGTCGATCGTCGAAGGCTCGCGCGACACCAGGCTGGACGTCTACCGCCAGGTCCGCGACCTGCTGATGCGCCGGATCAAGGACCGCTTCGACCTGACGCCCAGGCCCAACCTGTAGGTTGGTCCGGGTATTTCCACACTGTCTGCGACAGTTTGGCGCCGCGGCCCGAAAAACCTTGAATCCTGGCCCTTCTGGCGGCATGGTGCGCCCGGGTGAACCAAAGACGGAATTCTGATGGCTAAAGAAGAACTGCTGGAGTTCCCGGGCGTCGTGACGGAACTCCTGCCCAACGCGATGTTCCGGGTCAAACTGGAAAACGACCACGAAGTGCTGGCCCACACCTCGGGCAAGATGCGCAAGAACCGCATCCGCGTCCTGGCCGGCGACAAGGTCATGGTCGAAATGACCCCCTATGACCTGACCAAGGGCCGGATCACGTTCCGGTACAAATAATCGGGGCGCCACCTTGGCCGCCCCCGCGCTCGCACCTCCCCTGATTCTGGCGTCCGCATCCCCAAGGCGGCGCGATCTGTTGGCCCAGATCGGTCTGCGCCCCGTACGGACGGTGGCGGCGGACATCAACGAAACCCCCGGGCGCGACGAACTGCCCCGGCAGTTGGCCGAGCGGCTGGCCCGGGCCAAGGCCGAAGCGGTGCGGGCGGCGCCAGGGACCGACATGGGGGACAGTTACCTTCTGGCCGCCGACACCGTGGTCGCCTGCGGCCGGCGCATCCTGCCCAAACCGGCGGACGAAGCGGCGGCGCGGGCCTGTCTCGACCTGCTGTCGGGTCGGCGGCATCGGGTGATGACCGGGGTCGCCGTGGTCGCCCCCAATGGCCACATGATCTCGCGCCTGGTGGTCACCACGGTTGCCTTCAAAGGCCTCAGCCGGTTCGAACGCGACGCCTATCTGGCCTCGGGCGAATGGCAGGGCAAGGCCGGGGCCTATGCGATCCAGGGCCGGGCGGCGATGTTCGTTGCCGCGGTGCACGGCTCCTATTCCAACGTCGTCGGCCTGCCGCTGTACGAGACCGCCCAGATGCTGGCCGGGCTGGGCTATCCGGTCTGGACCACATGAGCCATATCGACACCATCGTCATCGAGGCGGGGCTGATCGAGACCCGCAGCGCCCTGCTGGCGGACGGCGAGGTGCGCGACATCCTGATCGACCGCAGCCGCCGCCGCTCTCAGGTCGGCGACATCCATCTCGGTCGCATCGCCCGGGTGATGCCGGGCCTGAAGGCGGCATTCGTCGACATCGGCGGTCCCGGACCGGGCTTCCTGCCTTTCCGCGAGTTGGGCGAGGGTGGGGCCGAAGCCCTGCGCCAGGGCCAGCGGCGGCTGGTCCAGGTGATCGCCGATCCGGTCGAAGACAAGGGGCCGCGGCTGACCGCCAACCCGTCGCTGCCCGGCCATTATCTGGTGCTGCAGCCGGCCCGGCCCGGCATCCGGTTGTCGCGCCGCATCGACGAGGCGGCCGAGCGCGAGCGCCTGGAGGCGGCGGTGGCGCCGCTGCTTGGCGGCGACGGGGCGATCATAAGGACCCAGGCGATCGGGGCGGACGCCGACCTGCTGGCCGGCGAACTGGACGCTCTGCGCGACGATTGGCGCAGCATCGAAACCGCGGCGCGCCGGGCCAAGGGGCCGGAGCTGCTGCACAGCGAGCCGGAACCGCTGATCCGGGTGCTGCGCGACCATCTGACCCCCAACACGCGCCGGGTTGAGGTCTTCCCCCCGGCCGCGGCCCGCGCCGCGACCGCCTATTGCCAGGACCGGTTGCCCGGCTTCACCGACCGCATCCACGGCGATGCCAAGGACGGCCTGTTCGACCGGTTGGGGGTCGAGGCCGAACTGCAGGCCGCCCTGAACCCGCATGTGGCGGTACCCGAGGGCGGCTCCATCGTCATCGAAGCGACCACCGCAATGACCGTGATCGACGTCAATTCCGGCGCCGGCGGCGGTGACACCCCCGAACGTTCGGCCCTGGCGGCCAATATGGCGGCGGTGCCGACCATCGCCCGCCAGCTTCGCCTGCGCCGCATCGGCGGCATCATCGTCATCGATTTCATCGACCTCAAGGTCAAGGGTGCCATCGCCAAGCTGCTGGACGGCCTGCGCCGGGCCCTGGCTGCCGACCCGGTCCCGGCCCGGGTGGTGGGGATGAGCGAACTGGGCCTGGTCGAAATGACCCGGCGGCGCGACCGCGAGGCGCTGGCCGAACTGATGCTGGCGCCCTGCGACACCTGCGGCCGTGGTCTCCACGCCCATCCGGAAGCGGTGGCGGCCGAGGCCGAGCGCTGCCTGCTCGGTACCCTGGCCGAAGGGGCCAAGGGACGGGGGATAGAGATCGCGGTGGCCGCGCCGGTGGCCGAGATCCTGCTGGCCCGCACGGCTGACGGCGGCGCCGGCTTCGCCGCCCAGTGGGAGCGCCAATGGGCGGTACCGGTCGCGGTGACCGTGGTGGCGGGCGCCGCTCCCGACCATATCGACATTCAATTGAGGACCGGAACATGAAGCACGAACCGTTCGACCAGCGCGGCCCGGTCTGCCCGATCTGCGGCAAGCCGCCGACCGACAAATACCACCCGTTCTGCACCCTGCGCTGCGCCAATATCGACCTCAACCGCTGGCTCGGCGAGCAATACGTCATCCCGGTCAAAGAGACCGAGGAGGATTGGTCGGAGGAGGGGTAGGGATGGGATAGTTAAGGTGGCACGCTCGTCGGGCTTCCGCCACGCAAGGCTGGACAGCCGCCGCGACTTTGCCTATACAGTCCGCTGCTTGCCGCGGCCCTGTCCCGCGGTCCGGTGCCCAGGTAGCTCAGTTGGTAGAGCAGCGGACTGAAAATCCGCGTGTCGGTGGTTCGAATCCGCCCCTGGGCACCATTTTTCTTCCAAACATAGGTGCCGGGCGTTCCGGGAACTGCGTCGGCTTTCCGGACTTGCCGCGACGGCTGATTTTGTTCGATCAGCGAGCCCGAGAACGGTCCCGCTCTTTTGGGTGAGGCGGGCTGATAGAAGGTCCATCGCTGTGCTAAACTGGGCCGTCACCATGAGCTCCATACATGTCGCGGGACGACGGACGTTTTTGTGCCACACGCCTCGCTCAAACCGAAGGAAGGGCCCGTGCCGGATATTGTCGGAGAAGCCATTGACCGGGTCTGCACGATCGAAGCCAGGAACCGTGGCATGCCGCACGGGTTTATTGTCCGCCTGTACGAGGCGGCGCGGCGGCTGACCGGTGGTCGGCCGATCTCCACCCTGGCCGCCGAGAGGCTGGTGGCGACCGTCGGCCGGGGCGATGTGGTTCTGGTCCTGACCGGGGCCGGCCTGAAGCCGATCCTGCCGGAGGGCGAAAATGACGGGCCGCCGGGTGCGGCTGCCCTGGCCCGGGCCCTGTATCGCGGCTTGGGTGCGGTGCCGGTCTATGTCCTGGAACGCCATCACGCCCGCCCGGTGATCGCCTCGAGCCAGTCCATTGGGCTGATGGTCAAGGAATTTCACGAGGCCAAGGACTTCAGGCTGGGGTCCGCGATTGAGTACGCTCCTGCCCGGCAGGACGGCGTGCCGGCCTGGGTCGACGACGTGCTGGAGCGCTATCGGCCGAAGGCGATCCTCTGCACGGAGCGCATCGGCCCGGGCAGGAACGGCGCCCTGCACAGCGCTACGGCCATCCCCCTGACCGATTTCGACCCCACGCCGGGGGCGGTCGTGGACACGGCACCCTTGGTGGAGGCGGCGACCAGGCGCGGCATATTGACGATCGGCGTCGGCGACCACGGCAATGAAATCGGTTTTGGTGCCATCCACGACACGGTTGTCGAGACGATCCCCAAGGGCGATATCATGGCGGCCACCACCGCCACGGACATCGTCTTTCCGGTGATGATGTCGAACTGGGGCTGTTACGGGATCGAGGCCGCGCTTGCCTTCCTATTGCAACGGCCCGAACTGATGCACACGCCGGCTCAGGAGGAACGCCTGCTTCGCGACTGCCTAGATGCCGGCGGCCTGGAGGCGGGCTTCTGCACCACCGACTTCTTCGTCGATGGCCTGGACGGCGAAACCTCGATGGCGGCCGTGCAGTTCCTGGGCAACATCGTCCGCAAGAACCTCGAACCCGCTTCCACGGGCCTGGCGCATTAAAGTCCCCGAAAGTCCCGGGGACACAATACTTAATTCGGTTTCGGCGTTGGCTTGGGCCCTGGCTTCCGGCGCTGAAGGGTGCGGCCGGTTTGGTGTTCGAGCTGCTCGACGAATGCGGTCGAACCAATGGGGCGGCCGGTTCGCTCGCCGCGGCGCAGGGCCTCGGCTTCGGCCTCGTCCAGGCCCTGGGCGAGAAAGGCCCGCCAATCCGTCATCCGCTCCAAAAGCGGCGCCACCGTCACCAGCTCGTCGTCGCGGCCCGCCAGATGGGCCCGCGCGCTGGACCAGCGCCAGTCCTTTGCCCGGCGCACCAGCCCCGCCCGAACCGGGTTCAGCTCGACATAGCGCGCCGCCGCCAACAGATGAGCCTCGTCCATCGGCGCCGAGGCAAACCGGCCTTGCCAGAGATAGCCCTTCCAGTCCTTGGCGGAATTGATGTAGCGGGTATAGCGCCGGTGCGCCTCCTGAACCGCGCCGGCCAGGCCGCGCTCGTCGCCGGGCACCAGGATGAGATGGACATGGTTGGGCATCAGGCAATAGGCCCAGACCGCCGTCCCCGCCGCGCCGGCGTGCTCAGCCAACAGGCGGAGATATTCGCGATAATCCGCGTCGCGGAAGAACACCTCCTGGCGACGGTTCCCCCGCTGCGTCACATGATGGGGAACAGCCGGAATTACGATCCGCGCAAGCCGAGCCATCGGATGAGTATGCCGGAGTGCCAGGGTCGAAGCAATTAAGTATTGTGTCCCCGGAACTGTCCCCGGAACTGTTCGGTGCGTTTACGTTCGGGACGACCGACAACAAGATGTTGACCCGGGTCGCCCAGCAGGCGTGCAACTACACGCAAAGGTACAGATAGCTCTCAGTCGCCGGTACCGCCCGGGGCGGTTTCGGGAGGCAACCGCGTCCGCCAAGCCTCCCCCTCACTCCATCATCTCATGCACCACCCCCGCCGCCAGCAACGCGTCGATGCCGGGGGTCCAGATCTTGTCGGGGCTGGCCTGGAAGGCGCGGGTGGCGAAGTTGGGGTCGATGCCGTGGCGGATCAGGTGGTCGCGGTCCTTGCGGTGCTCCTCGGGCAGGTCGATGCTGGGGTGGGCGGTCCGGGCGTCGTGGCGGTACTGGTGGAAGCCGAGGCGGCCCTGGCGGCCCAGACGGCGGGTGCGGCCAGCCACGTAAGCGAGCGCGCAGGCCGATTTGCAGATCCCGTCAACCCGGGTGTCCAGCCCGCGCGCCTCGATCAGTCCCGCCACGGCGCGGCCTTGGACGACGAAGCCGCCGTCGCTGTCCAGGATCACCTCGCGGACGTCGGGGTGGGCGGCCAGCGCCGCGCGCAGGCTGCGGGCCAGGCCCAATTCAAAGGCGCCGCGGATCCGGATCGCGGTGCCTGCCGGATTGACGGTGATGGCGTATTGCGACGCCCGTTCCTGTTCCCAGGTGATCCAATGGGGCTGGTCCGGGCGCTCCACGGCCAGGGGCTGGAAGACGCCATACAAGCTGAACAGGGTCAGCAGCAGGCTGGCGACGATGGCGAAATGCACGCCATGGGCCAGGGTCATCGACCCGGATCCGCGGACCAGGCGGTCGCTGGTGCGCAACAGGCCGACGATCTGCCACGGGTAGACAATCAACAGATTGAGAGCGACCAAGCCGACCGCCAGCGGCAACAGTCTCTCCAGCAGACCGGTGAAGGGCGGCTGAAAGGCCCGGTCCGCGACCAGGAAGGCCAGGCGGATGCCAACCAGGTTGACCCAAAAAGCCTGGACCAAGCCCAGCTCGCCCCGCCAATGCCGCCGAATATAGTCCATCCCGATCCGATCCCGACACCCAGCCCGCCCCGGAAGTTGATCACGCGGGGGTGAGAAAGGGAAGCCTGGCCAGGGCGCTTGCACTCCCCTGAAGTGGTGCTAGAGTTGCCGGATTCTATCTGGGATTCGGGTTCTTGTGATGCTTCGGGATCTTGGGAATCGCGCCGCGCTGGTGCCAAATCGGGTGGTTGCCATGACCGCTCCGGTACGCAACCGGCTGGGAAGAGGGCGCAGGGTAACCCGACAGGGAAACGACGACACCGCCGGCGACACCCGATCCGTTCGCCGAGGCGGAACACGTGATCCGGGCATGCAAGCCGAAGAAGTAGGAAATTCGAAACGGGGACAACGATCGGGGTTGCGAATGTCCCGCAATATCTTCCAAGCGGAGCCGATATGAAAATTGAACGTACGCACCATCTCAATATTACCGGGCTCGACGACGAGGACGGGGTGTTTGACGAGCCGTTTTACGAACATGATTTTTACCGGTTTACCGAAGGAAACGTGGTTTTGCGGGCCAGAAGCTACCGGTTCGAAACCCACGAGGCGCATTTTCTTGGCTTGGAAATCGACGGCACGCCGAAGTTCCTCGAACCGGAGGACTTCGCCAGGCCGTTGTTCCTCGAAGCCTTGGACTATTTTCGGCAAGAGGGGAAGACTGAGTTCAATTTCCTGGACCAGACCAATCCCGATACCGGCTATTCAAAAGTCCCGGACGATCTTTGATCCGGGGCAAGCCACCCCGCACAGGCACTTGGCCCGGGCTCGTCGGCCGGTCGCAAAACCAGGTATAAAATCAGAAGTCGTCGAGGTGGCCTGCGGCGGTTCCCGCCAGCGGTTCAGATGTCGGGTCTAGTCGCTGGTCTGCTCGGGCTCTGTCCCGGCGTCGTCCTCTTGCGCGGTCTCATTGCGTTTCTTTTCCGCGCGCTCCCGCTTGGCCTGCAGGCGCTCAGCCTTTTTCTGGGCGCGGGCTTTTTCGCGCTCGCGTTTCTCGAAGTCGTAGTTCGGTTTCCGCGCCATCTGGTCCTTGTTGCCCCTTTTGGGCTGTGTGAGAAAGAAGGCCTGCGCCTCTGCAGACCCTCTTTAACACATACCGGATCAGTCGGCGAGGGTCAGGTTCTCGGCCGACTCCTTGCCGTTGCGCCCGGCCTGCAGCTCGTAGTTCACGCGCTGTCCTTCATTCAGCCCCGGCAGGCCGGCACGCTCGACCGCGCTGATGTGCACGAAGGCGTCCTTCGAGCCGTCCGCCGGCTGGATAAAACCGAAACCCTTGACCGGGTTGAACCATTTGACAGTACCTGTAGCCATGATTTTTCCTTTCACGACATGATAATGGGAGGCATCGCACGGCGCGATGCCCGGAAAAACGTTCGCAATGTCGGAGAAGAAACCGGCTAGCCGCAGGGGCGGGTAGTCAAGAAAGCATCGTCGACGCCGAAACGTGGCGCCAACATAGGTGTCAATTTCACGATTGCAAGCCAAATCGAGAAGCGGGGCAAACTCCGGCCCAGGCACCTATCCCTTTCGACGATGGAATTGATCCGACATACTGGTGTCGGTCGCGCACCTGCCAGGCGCAAACAGGCTTACGCCAGCCGCCCCCATCACCGGAACTTCACCAACCCAAAGAGACGCAAAATGACCGAATCATCCAAGGCCCGGATCGCGGCCAAGCACCCGGCCAAGGCCGAATTGAAAGCCGGCGAGACCTATCATTGGTGCGCCTGCGGGCTTTCCGCGAACCAGCCGTTCTGCGACGGCTCCCACGCGTCGACCTCGATCACGCCACGGGCCTTCACCGCCGACAGCGACGGCGCAGCCTATCTGTGCCAGTGCAAGGCCTCGGGCAACCCGCCGTTTTGCGACGGCAGCCACAAGAAGCTGGACGGTCTCGCGCCCGGCGACCCGGTGCCCGAGCTGACCCGTGGCGGGCCGCCCAGGGCCGAGCCGACGCCTGAGGAACCGACGGTCGCGTTCATCCACGAACTGGCACGCAGCGGCTTGAAAAACTTCGGCCATCACGGCCCGATGGACGCCATGGGCGTGCCGCGCCACGAATTGCCGCACTGGGCCGACATCCAGATTCTGACCGCGCAATTGGCGCGCAAGCCGCTGCTGGACGCGGCACCGGTCGGCACCGATCTGGTGGTCGGGCCCAGGGCCAAAAAGCCGCTGGTCCTGGACATCCCGCTGTTCGTGTCGGACATGAGCTTCGGGGCCCTGTCGATGGAGGCCAAGATCGCCCTGGCGAAGGGCGCCGAACTGGCGGGGACCGGCATCTGCTCCGGCGAGGGCGGCATGCTGGCCGAGGAACAGGCCAGCAACAGCCGTTATTTCTACGAACTGGCTTCGGCACGGTTCGGCTGGGACATCAGCCATGCCGAGCGGGTCCAGGCCTTTCACTTCAAGGGTGGGCAGGGAGCCAAGACCGGGACCGGCGGCCACCTGCCCGGTGCCAAGGTGACCGACAAGATCGCCGAGGTGCGGGGCCTGAAACCGGGCCAGGACGCGATCTCGCCCGCGACCTTCATTGACCTCGATACCGCGGCCGATTTCCGTCGCCTGGGCGACCAGGTGCGGGAACGTTCCGGCGGCATTCCGATCGGTTTCAAGCTGTCGGCCAACCATATCGAGGATGATATCGATTTTGCCCTGGAAGCCGGCGCCGACTACCTCATCATCGATGGTCGCGGTGGCGGTACCGGTGCGGCGCCGACCCTGTTCCGCGACAATATCTCGGTGCCGACCATACCGGCGCTGGCCCGGGCCCGCCGCCACCTGGACGCCAAGGCGGGACGCGAGGTCACCCTGATCGTCACCGGCGGCTTGCGCCTGGCCGAGGACTTCGTCAAGGCCATGGCGCTGGGCGCGGATGGCGTGGCGCTGTCCAATTCGGCGCTGCAGGCGGTCGGCTGCGTCGCCGCCCGCATGTGCAACACCAATAATTGCCCGGCGGGTATCGCGACCCAGAAACCGGAATTGCGCAAGCACCTGGACGTCGATGCGGGCGCCCGGCGCCTGGCGACCTTCCTTGAAGCCTCGGTCCATCTGATGCAGATCCTGGCCCGGGCCTGTGGCCATCACCACCTGCGAGATTTCGCGCCCGACGACCTGACCACCTGGAAGCGGGAAATGGCGGACCTGTCCGGCGTCGCGTTTGGCGGTGTCGGCAGCATAAGGTCTGGCGGGAAATAGCCGGCGCGTGATACCAAGAGGGCGCCCATGCCCCGGGGCGCGGCGCCAGGCCGCGTATATGAGAAGGCTGGAGGGTGCAAGACGGATCATGGATATTCTCGCCACGTTCTCTCAGTTGCAGACGCGGGATGTCATCCTGAACACGGCGATCATCGCCACCGTCATAAAGGTCGCCTGGACGGCGTTGACCTGGGGGATCAATTGGCTGCGGTTTGCCAGTATCAGCCGCGAAACCATCGCCTCCATCCCACTGGCACCGTATAAGCCGGACTATGAAGGTGTGGCTGACTTCTTCTGCCTGGTGATCCGTTACGGAACCGACGACTACATCCGGTTCATGGCCAGCGACCGGGAAAAGCATGACGGGCGGCTGCAAAACGCAGTCATTCCGTTGAAGAAGGGCAAGAACTCCGACGGCGACTATGTGTTCGAACTGAAGCTGCCGGTTCACAAAAGGATCGGGACCCAGTTCAAGTGTTATGCCGACGCGAAATCCGCAGAAAAAGCGGATGTCCTGGAGGCCATGCTGAAGCAATGTGAATTTGTCAGTGATGTCGATCGGTCGGCCAGCCCGAACCAGTACCGCTACTATTTCCTGATCAAGGACCGGTTTGCCCAGGTGGATACGGTGGATGGGATCAAGAACAATTTCTGCTTCCCGCAGTAACCGTTCCCGGCCGCGGTCGAACCGCGCCGGCCCGGGCCGGGGCGGCATTATCTCATAGCATGCCGTGAGACAGTGCGATGATGGCGGCGTGGTGCTTGTTGCTGGCACCCAGCTTGCGGCTGACATTGCCGAAATGATAGTTGACGGCCGAAACGGTAATGCCCAGCCGGTCGGCGATGGCTTCCGTGGTCAGGCCTTCGCTGGCCCAGACCAGACATTCCCGTTCGCGCGGCGTCAGTTCGACTTTGCCGAACCGTGAATCGTCGTCCAATTCGTCGATCCTGGCATTGTGGAAGCGGGCCGCGAACAGTTCGATCTCGGCCGCGTGGTTGGCCACGGCGTCGCGCACGTCCTGGCGGTTGTCGGCAACCACGGTGAAGACCCCGACATCGCCTTCCGGACCGAACACCGGCACTGCGAAGCCTTCGGTGATGCCGAACTCCTTGGCCTCGTGGAAGACCAGTTTCTGGGACTTGCGGAATGGCTTCAGGAACCCGCCATGCCCCCAGAAGAAGGGAAACCGCGAGCGCATCGCCAGTTCCACCACCGGATCGTAGAGCCGGTACTTCTTGTCGATATAGCGGTCCAGCCAATTGCGGTCATAGCTGGTGCAAAATGTCTCCTCGGGCTGCAGACTGGACCCGGCCGGCAGGCGGGCTGACAGATAGGCAAAATTCTGCAAGCCCAGGCGGTTGACCAAACCTATGGCGTCGCCATCGTCATAGCCGCGATGCTGCGCCGCCTGGGCGCTGATGACGTCGCTGACCGTCTTCCGTTCCGCCACTGTCTGGGTCGCCATTCCCCGCCTCCCATTCCCTGAGCTACGGCCCGTGCCGCCCAAAAAAGGCGGTTTTCCGGGTTTCTGGCGCTCTTTTTGTAGGTTTTGCCAGTTGTTCGGGTCCAACCGGCCCGGCACTGTTGGACCCCACAGAAACTACATGACTGGGAGGTTTTGAGCAATGACACCCGCCCTGGGCGCCTTCGCGCGCGTATTCGCGGTCCTGGTATTCGCCGTCACTTTTTCGGCCAGCGCCATGGCCAAGGAGATCAAGATCGGCGTGATGGCGCCGCTGACCGGCCCCAATGCCTCGGACGGCGAGGAATTCGTCCGCGGCGTCAAATGGGCGATCGAGGAGGCCAATGCCAAGGGCGGCGTCGCCGGCCACACCTTCGACATGGTGGTGGCGGACGTGAAGGACCATTCGGCTGCAAACGTGTCCAGTGCCGCGGAACGGCTGATCGGCATCGACAACGTGCATCTGGTGATCACCGGCTATGCCAGCTTCACCATGTTCGAGGTCGACCTGATGGCCGAGGCCGACATGCCATACTTGGCGGCCGGTCCGTCGCCGGGTTTTGCCGCGATCGTTAGCAAGGCGCCCGAGGATTATTGGTGCTGCTGGTCCTACACCGCCGATTTCAAGGGCTATGAGACCGACGTGCTGCCGGCGATGGAGCAGTTCGCGGCCCAGGGTATCGTCAAGATCAAGAACAAGAAGGTGGCGATCATCTCATCCGACAATGCTTATTCCAAGACCATCTCGGAAGGCATGAAGGAGGTGTTCAAAGCCGCCGGCTGGACCATCACGGTCGACGAGCTGGTGCCGTTCGGCCCGGTCAGCGACTGGCGCGCCAGCCTGGCCAAGGTGCGGCAGGACCCGCCCGACCTGGTGGTCAACACCGACTACATCCCCGGCAATGCCGCCCTGTTCATCAAGCAGTTCCAGGAAAAGCCGACCGACTCCGTGGTCTTCCTGCAATATGCGCCGTCGGTGCCGGAATTCGTCAAGCTGACCGGCGAAAAATCGACCGGCGTCCTTTACAACCTGATCGGCGGGCCGCTGGATTCCCCGAAATGGCCGCGGGCTCAGAAGCTGCTGGCCGGTTTCAAGGACCGCTACGGGGTGGATTCCGGTGCCTATGGCGTCGGCCTCTACGAGATGATGCAGATGTACTTCACCGCGCTTGAAAAGGTCGGAGACGCCACCGACCACAAGGCGATCGGCCTGGAACTGGGCCAGGTCAAGGCGACCTCGGTGGCCGGGGTGATCGAGTTCGATCCCAAGACCCATGTCGCGCTACAGCGGGTCGACCGGGTGCCGGTGTCGTTCTGGCAGATCTGGGAGGGTAAACGCCTGCTGGTCGGCCCGGACGAGTATTCCAATGCCAAGTTCCGCCGCCCACCGTGGATGAGCAAGTAAGCAATCGCTGGCGCCGCCGCCTAGCGGCGGCGCCGCACTGCGTGTCATTTCTGGACCCATGAACGAACCTGTTACCAGCCCGGCGGGGCCGGGGAGCGGTGCCGCGCCGGCTGCGGATCAACCCCCGGCCCTGCTGCAGGTCGCCGGCCTGACCAAATCCTTTGGCGGACTGGTTGCGGTCGACGATGTCAGTTTTCAGGTCCGGCCGGGTGAAATTCTCGGTATCGCCGGCCCCAATGGCAGCGGCAAGAGCACGCTGTTCAACATCATCACTCATATCCCGTTCCGGGCCGATCGTGGCACGGTGGAATTCGACGGCCAGGCGATCCAGTCCTGGCGCAGCCACCGTATCGGCCGGGCCGGCATCGCCCGCACCTTCCAGCGGGAAAGCGTCTTCCCGTCGATGTCGGCGATCGACAATGTGCTGACCGCGGTCGAGTTTTCCGCCGCCGCCGGCCGCCACCGGGCCAATGTCGCGGCCGCGGAACGGGTCCTGGACCGGGTCGGCTTCCCGGCCACCCACCACAATGGCCTGGCCGGGGCGTTGCCGATCTTCTACCGCAAACTGGTGATGATCGCTTCGGCCCTTGCATTGGCACCCAGGATCCTGCTGCTGGACGAGCCGGCCTCCAGCCTGACCCAGGCCGAAATCGAGCGCATGCGCCGATTGATCACGGGCTTGAAGGACGACGGCGTCACGATCCTGCTGATCGAACATGTTCTGCCTCTGCTGACCGCAGTGTCCGACCGGTTGATCGTCCTGGACCAGGGCCGGATCATCGCCGAGGGCCTGCCGGCGGACGTGATTGCCGACCCGGCGGTCATCGAAGCCTATCTCGGGACCCAGAGCGAATGACCGTGTCGCTGTTGCAGCTCAAGGACTTGGCCGGCGGTTACGAGCCGGTTCAGATCTTCCAGGGTGTCGACTTGGAGATGGCGGCCGGCAGCAGTATCGGCCTGTTCGGCCCCAACGGCCATGGCAAGACAACCCTGCTGATGACGGTCAGCGGCATCATCGACCCCTGGCGCGGCGAGATCATCTTCGACGGCGAGCGCCTGAACCGGGGTGGCGAGCGCAAGTCCCAGCTCAGCCGCAACATAAATTACGACGTGCTGCGGCGGCGCAAGATGGATCCGAAGGCGGTGGCCCGGGCCGGCCTGATCCATGCCGCCCAAGGCAATACCCTGTTTCCGGAAATGACCGTGGCCGAGATCCTAGCGATCGCCCCGATCGCCGCGGGCGACCGGGCCGGGCAGGAACATAGCCTGGACCGGGTGTTCGAGCTGTTTCCCAGGCTCTACGAACGCCGTACCAGCAAGAGCCGGTTCCTCTCGGGCGGCGAGCGGCAGATGCTGTCGGTGTCGGCGGCCCTGATGGCGGCGCCGAAGCTCTTAATCCTGGACGAGCCGACCTTAGGGCTTTCGCCGAAACTGCGCCTGGAACTGGCCCGGGCAATCGCCGCGATCAAGGACGACGGGGTGCCGCTGCTGGTCGTCGACCAGGATGTGGAATTCCTCGAATCGCTGATCGACACGCTCTACCTGTTCGACCATGGCCGCATCTCGCGCCGGATCGAAAAGGCGGACCTGCCGTCCTACGAAGAGATCATGCGAATGCTGTTCGAGGGGGCCGAACCATGACCGTCGATGCCCTGTTGTCGGTGGCGACCGGCGGTCTGGTGCTGGGCTGCCTTTACGCCCTGATGGCGATCGGCCTGGCCGTGGTCTGGACCACGCTCGGCATCTTCAACTTTGCCCATGGCGCCTTCATTGCGGTCGGCGCCTATATCGCCTGGCAGTTGAGCAGCGCCGACGCCGCCGGGCTCGGTTTCCTGGCCGGAGCGGTAGGGGCGGTGGCCGGACTGTTCGTCCTGGGCGTTTTGTCCCACCTGGTGCTGGTGCGCCCCTTCGAACGCAAGCCCAATCTGGTGCTGCTGGCCGTGGTCACTACCCTGGCCGGCGCCACCATCCTGGAAAACCTGCTGATCGTGATCTGGGGCGCCAGGCCAAAGCAGATTGAACCGATCCTGGCCGGGGATTTCGAACTGGGCGCCATCGCAATGTCGCAGAACGAGGCGGTGATCGTCGTCCTGGTCCTGATCATCCTGGCCGCGGTCGGCCTGTTCCTTAGGCGCAGCCGCACCGGCCGGGCGATGCGGGCGGTGGCCCAGAACCGGGTGGCAGCCCAGTTGATGGGCCTTGACGTGCCCAAGCTGTTCGCGCTCGCCTTCGGACTGTCGGCGGCGTTGGCCGGTCTGGCTGGGCTGTTTATCGGTTCGATCCGCTTCATCAACCCGGCGATGGGTGCGGACCCCCTGATGAAGGCGCTGATCGTGGTGATCTTCGGCGGCGTCGCCCGTTTCACCAGCCCAATCTACGCCGCCTTTATCGCCGGACTGATCGAGGCCGCTGCGATCTATGTGGTCGGCCTCTACTGGGCACCGGCGGTGCTGTTCGCGGTAATGATCCTGGTCCTGGTGATCAAGCCCGAAGGCCTGTTCGGCCAGCACCAGAGGTCGGTCTGATGCGCTACGACCCGCCGTTTCACAAAGGCAACGGCCTGATCCCGGCCCTGCTGGCGATCGCCGCGTTGGTCGTCTTTCCGCTGATCTTCACCGATACCTATTCGCGGCACCTGTTCGTACTGGTGTTCATCTATGCCATGGTCGCGGTCAGCTGGGACCTGACGCTGGGCTTCGGTGGATTGGTCAACTTTGCCCACGTCGCGATGTTCGCGGTCGGGCTCTATACCTATGGCATCCTGGCCGAGACCTTGGGCGTGTCGCCCTGGGCCGCGATCCCGGCCGCCGGCATCGTCGCCATGCTGGTGGCGGTGGCGATTACCCTGCCGATCCTGCGCCTGGACGGCATCTATGTCATCCTGGTGACCCTGGCGTTTTCGCAACTGCTGTATCAGGTGGTGATCAGCCAGTCCGATCTGACCGGCGGCACCATCGGCATGGTCACCCTGCCGTCGCTGAAGCTGTTCGGCTACAAGTTCATCAAGGACGGCAAGATCGGTTACTACTACACCGGCTTGGTGCTGCTGATCGTTTCGGTGGCGGGGCTCTACCTGCTGCTGCGTTCGCGCATCGGCCGGGCCATCGTGGCCCTGCGCGACCACAAATACTACGCCCAGTCGCGCGGCATTTCCGAGGCCGCGATCCGGGTCGCCGCCATGGCGGCCAGCGGCGCGGTCGCCGGTGTCGCCGGCGGCTTATACGGCAGCTATGTGCGGGTCGCCTCGCCCGATGCGTTCGGTATCGGGTTCCTGACCATCATCCTCAGCATCCTGCTGGTCGGCGGCGCGGGGTCCCTGTGGGGGCCGGTGATCGCCGCCTTCGTGATCACTATCCTGGCCGACACCATGGCCGATTTCGGGCCCTGGCGGGATATCGCCATCGCGGTCCTGATCATCGTCATCATGGTTTTCTATCCCGGCGGCCTGTGGGCCGCGCTGCAGGAATTGCGCGAAATCGTCGAGGCCTGGCGGACGGCGCTGTCGGCCCGCTGGCTCAGGCAACGTCACCGGGCGACCCGCGAAAAACTCCTGGGGGCCAAGGAACGGATCATCCGGACCCGTCATGGCGAGATCGCGGTCGCGGATACCGGCGGCGACAAGCCGGTACTGCTCTGCCTGCACGGCAATTCGTCCTGCAAGGAGGTCTTCCAGTTCCAGTTCGCCGCCTATCACGACCGCTTCCGGGTCATCGCCTATGATTTGCCTGGGCACGGGGTCTCCGGCAATTGCGATCCCGAACGGTCCTACAATGTCGCGGCCTATGCCGAAATCGCCGAGACCGTGCTCGAGGCTCTGGGGGCGGAAGCGCCGGTGGTGATCGGCTGGTCGCTGGGTGGCTATGTCGGCTTGGAACTGGCGGCGCGGGGCAATGTCGCGGTGCGTGGCCTGGTGATCACCGGCACCACGCCGCTTAACGTGGTGCCGGACGATTTCGGGGCCGGTTACAACGCCAATTCGCACATGATCCTGGCCGGCAAGCATTTCTTCTCGCCGACCGAGCGGCGCAACTTCGTGACCTCGGCGGTGGCGCCGTTGAGCCCGAAGAGCGCCTATCTGCACCGCACCCTGCCGCGCACCGACGGCCGGGCCCGGCTCTACATGATCACCAAGCTCAACGTCACCGATTGGCCACGGCAGATGCGGATGCTGCGCGAGGGGCGCATTCCGTTCGCGATCATGAACGGGCCCGAGGATCCGTTCCTCAACCACACCTACATCGCTGGCCTGACGTACGGCAATATCTGGACCGGGCGGCCGCACGATATCCCGGGCGGCCTGCACACGCCATTCTTCAACCAGCCGGAACGCTTCAACGCTGCCTTCGACCGGTTCCTCGAAGAGGCCTGTGGGTTCTAGAGGTCGAGGACCAACGGGCCGTCGAGGCTGCGCGAGACGCAAGCACACATCAGGCCGGCCTGGTCCCGTTCCGCGTTGCTCAGCACCGTATCGCGGTGGTGCGGCGTGCCCTCCAGCACCTTGACCGCACAGGCGCCGCAGGTCCCGGCCTTGCAGCTGTAGGGCGCCTCCACCCCGGCATCCAGCACCGCGTCCAACAGGCTCTGATCGCCATCCACCGTGAACTGCAGGCCGGAACGGGCCAGCCTGACCGGGAATGGTTCGTCATCGGGTTCCGGGGCGGACGAGAAGCGTTCGAAGCGGACGCGACACGGGTCGATGCCCAACCGGTCGGCGGTGGCGCGGACCGCTTCCAACAGCCGGTTCGGCCCGCAGACATAAAACAGGGTGTCGTCGGCAGCGCGGGACAGGATCGCCTCGATATCCAGTCGCTTTTCCTCGTCGCCGGGGAACAGGTGAATATGGCCGGTAAAGGCCAGTTCCAGTTTCGACCGGTAGGCCATCATCTGCCGCGACCGGCCGGCATAATACAGGGTGAAGTCGCGGCCCGCGGCCAGCAGCGCCTGGCCCATGGCCTTTAGCGGTGTGATGCCGATGCCGCCGGCGATCAACACCGTCGGCCGGGGCCCATCGTGCAGGCGGAAGGCGTTGCGCGGCAGGCCGGCCTTGAGACGCAGGCCCAGGCCATAATTTTCGTGGATGAAGCGAGTGCCGCCGCCGCCGTCCGGCCTGAGCTGCACCGCGATCTCATAGGCGTCGTGCCGGCCCGGATTGCTGCTGATCGAGAAGGTCCGGGTGCCGGTGGCACCATCGGGCAGGCGCACCGGCACCTGCAACTGGGAACCCGCGGTCACCGGCGGCAGGTCGGTGAAGTCGGGCCGCCGCAGTTCATAGGCCCGGACTTCGGGCGTCAACTGCCGCACACCGGTGATCAGCAGGTCCAGGGGGCCGTCGCCGATCACGGCTTGCGACTTGCGGCGGGTCGGCTGGGCCTGCTCCTGGGCCGCCAGCACCGCGATTTCGTCGGCGCTGAAGCGCGGCGTGATATGCTGCGGGCAGTTCCAGTCGGCTGCCTCGACGGTCATGACCACGGCCCGTTCGACCCGGGCCCGATAGGTCGGGATCTCCAGCCGGGCCACCAGGTCGGGGTCCTCGTCCCGGTGGACCAACCGCGCCCGGGCCCAGACCTTCAGCCGGCGCCGGTTGGGATAGTCCATCAGGATCATCGCCACCCGGTCATTGCCGTTCAGATTACCGACGCTGAGGTACTGCAGATTGCCGCGGAAATCGGCATAGCCGATGGTGCGCCCGTCCAGGACTTTCAGGAAGCCCCGCGGGCCACCGCGAAACTGGACGTAGGGCCAGCCCTTTTCGTTGACCGTCGCCTGGTAGAAGCCGTCGCGAAGCTCGATGAAGGCGGCCTCGGTCGGGCCGATTGGGTCGCCGCCCTCGTCGATCTCCAGGAAGCGTTGGTTGGCGGCGAAACTGCCGTAGCGGCGCTGGGCGTCGAGCACCGACGGCGTGAAGGTGATATCGGCGAATCTGCGAGCCATGGCGGTGATCCGGTATCTGGCGGCAGGCGCTCAAACGGGGCTTGAGCACCTGCCGGGCTGAGAGGAACGTAGGTGTGCTTGACTAGGCGGCCTTCTGATCCAATGCGACCTTGGGGAAATCGATGTCCACCCAGAGCGACTTGCCGATCAGATTGGTCAGGATGTTCATGCCGACATGGGCGATGATCTCGACGATTTCAGCATCGCTGTAGCCAGCCTCGCGGACCGCGTCGAATTCGGCCTGGGTAACGTCGCCCAGGTTCTTGTTCAACGCCGCGGCAAAGGCGACCCCCGCTGCTGCGCGAACGTCCTGGGAGGTGCCGGCCCGGTTGGCCTCGATTTCATCCGTGTCGAGGCCGGCCTTGCGGCCGATGGCGGTGTGGGCCGACAGGCAATAGGCACAGGCATTTTCCTGGGCCACGGCCAGGGCGATGCGTTCCCTTGTCTGCGGGTCCAGCACGCCGGTCTCGGCGATGGCGTGCAGGCCCAGAAAGGCGCTCAGGGCGTTACTGGACTGGGCCAGCACGGCCAGGAAATTGGGCACCATGCCCAGCTTGGCCTGGATGGCGTCGAGCAGCTCCTTCTGGTCGGGGCTGGCGGTTTCCTGGGTGACGATGTCAATGCGGCTCATAATCTGTCTCTCCGTTGTCCTGGTGTTGGCGTTCAGGAGCGTTCAGCCCCCGCCTCGACATCTAATAATTTCTCCAATAGTGTAGAATATAGAAAACATGTAATATACTATTCCGATAACAGTAATAATATCGGGTCGGAGATGGACCGGTTCCAGGCAATTCAGATCTTCATCCAGGTGGCAGAAAGCGGCGGTTTTGCCGCCGCCGCCCGCCGGCTCGCGATCTCGCCACCGGCGGTGACCCGCGCGGTGGCATCGCTGGAGGAGCGCCTGGGTACCCGCCTTTTCCTGCGCACCACCCGCTCGGTGCGCCTGACCGAAAGCGGCGAGCGGTTTCTGGCCGACAGCCGCCGGATCCTGGCCGAACTGGAGGAGGCCGAGGAGGCGGCGGTCGGCTCCCATGCCGCGCCGCAGGGCGAGCTGCACCTGACCGCGCCGGTCCTGTTCGGCCGCCGCTACGTCACCCCGATCCTGAGCGATTTCCTCGGCCGGTTCCCCCGGGTCACCGCCCGCACCCTGTTCGTCGACCGCGTGGTCAGCCTGATGGACGAGGGGGTCGACGTCGCCATCCGGATCGGCGAACTGCCGGATTCCTCGTTGGTGGCGATCCGGGCCGGCCTGGTTCGCCGGGTGGTCATCGCGGCGCCAGCCTATCTCGATCGCCACGGCACGCCGGACCATCCGGACGACCTCCACCGCTTCGCCCTGGTCCAGTCGACCGCCAGTCCCGCCTTTACCGAATGGAAGTTCCAGGCGGAGGGGCGGCCGCTCACCGTCCGCCTCGACCCCCGGGTGCGGATGAACACCAATGATGCGGTGATCGAGATGGTGGCCGGCGGTTTCGGCCTCTCGCGGCTGATGTCCTATCAGGTCGCCGATCACTTGGGGGACGGACGGCTGCGGGTCGTCCTAGAGGATTACGAACTGCCGCCGCTGCCGATCCACGTGGTGCACCAGCAGGGCCGCCTGGTCTCGGCCAAGGTCCGCGCCTTCGTCGACTTCATGGTCGCCCGCCTGCGCCAGGACCCGGCCCTGAACCCGTGAGAGGGAGGGGGGTGCCATCCGGTTTTCGTTTTGCGCCCGCGGCCTACATCCCCATGATCCCAGGCAGAGGCGCCAATGCGTCGATTACCCGTTCGGGCCGGCCGGGGAGGTTTTCCGGGGGCTGGGCGTAGCGGTTGACCCAAATAACGCGGAATCCGAAATTGGCCGCACCGGCAACGTCCCAGGCGTTCGACGACAGGAAGCAGACCCGGTCGGCGGCGATACCGAACGTATCGGGCACCATCCGGTAGGTGCTGGCTTGGGGTTTGAAAACCCCGACCGCATCGACCGACAGTACCTGGTCCAGGTCATCGGCAATGTGGTTCCCGTTGACCGCGGCGGTCAGCATGTCGGTGGACCCGTTGGACAGGATCGCGGTTTTCATGCCGCCGGCCTTGAGATGCTTGAGCACCGCCGGCACCTCGGGGAACGCACCAAGAGTGAAATAGACGTCCAGCAACCGACGCCTGAGGTCGGCATCGTCAATGTCCAGGGCGGCCAAGGCGTAGTCCAGCGCGTCCTGGGTCACCTGCCAGAACGGCACGAATTCCCCCATCAGACTGCGTAGCCAGGTGTATTCCAACTGCCGCACCCGCCAGATGTCGCTCAAAGGCTTTTCCTTGTCGCCAAGCTCGTCACTGAAGCGGGCCGAGGCGGCGGCGAAATCCAGCAGCGTGCCATAGGCGTCGAACACGCAAACCTCGATATCGGTCATGGTGGCTTGGCCGGTCATCTGGTTCTCCCTGGTCTTTCCCGGTCGGGTCGTGGCCGCGCAGCACAGCGCCGGCAGACCACCGCATCACCGCAACCCTGTCCGGGCGCATGACAAAACAACTGGGTTGCTCTGAAGTCCTGCAAAATACCTGAAAAGCGAAAGGCTTTATTCCGTTGGAAGGAATAATTCCGGCGGTGCTTCGTGACCACCCAGCGTTGTTTCGTTTCTGTGGTGTGCCACCTGGAAATACCGTTTATGGAAGGCCACATGGAAACCCGGCCAATCCCTCCACCGGTATTGCTAAGCTTGCTTATCATTTTCGATTTGCCCTGGCGGCGGGGGCGACCTACACTTCAAGTTATCACCGGGACGGAGCGGCGAGCCCAATACGCCGCCAGGGTTCCGCCATGCACGCTCCAGGGAGGAGATGACGATGAAAGCCAAGTTTCTCACCGCCGCGCTCGCCGTCACCGTGGCCGGCAGTTTCGGGTTCAGTCAGGCCGCACTGGCCGGCGATGTCAAGCTGCCGACCACCATGGCCTGGTCGGCCTATGGCACCACCTCGTCGGGCTATGCCCAGGCCGTTGCCATTGGCAACATGCTGAAGAACAAGCACGGCACCTCGATCCGGGTGCTGCCGGGCAAGAACGACGTCTCGCGCATGACGCCGCTGCGCGACCGCAAGATCGATTTCTGCGCCTGCGGCGCCGCCAGCTATTTCGGCCAGGAAGGGGTCGGCCTGTTCGCTAAGCCCGACTGGGGGCCGCAGCGGCTGCAGCTGTTGATGATGTCGATCGCCACGTTCGGCCTGGGCGTCGCCAGCGCCAAGGACGCCGGCATCAGTTCGCCGGCCGACCTCAAGGGCAAGAGGGTCGCCTGGGTGCGCGGCGCCGATGCGCTGAATGTCCCGACCACCGGCATCTTGGCCTTTGGCGGCCTTTCCTGGGCGGACGTCGAAAAGGTCGAGTTCCCGGGCTTCAAGGCCTCGGTCGACGGCATCATCAACGACCAGGTCGATGCCGCCTTCATGTCGACCGTGACACCCCATGCCAAGCGCCTGGCGGCCAGCCCGCGCGGCATCCAGTGGCCGGTGCTCAGCCACGGTGACGCGGAAGCCTGGGTGCGCCTGAAGAAGAAGGCGCCTTATTACCAGCCGCTGACCGCGACCAGTGGGGCCGAAATCTCCAAGCAGGCACCCTGGCAGGGCGGCGGCTATCCCTATCCGATCCTGGTCTCCAACAGCGACAAGAGCGAGGAAACCGTCTATTCGCTGGTCAAGGCGATGGTCGAGGGCTTTGACGACTTCAAGGACGCCGCCCCCGGCGCCGCCGGCTGGGCGATCGGCAACCAGAACCTGACCTGGGCCCTGCCGTTCCACACCGGCGCGATCAAGTACTTCAAGGAAGCCGGCATCTGGACCGATGCGGCCGAGGCCCACAACAACGCGCTGCTGAAGCGTCAGGACGCCCTGGCCGCGGCCTGGGACGCCTTCATGGCCACCAACCCGGCCAAGGACGGCTTCAAGGCGGCCTGGATGGCGGCTCGTGCCGAGGCGCTGACCAAGGCCGGCATGGACCCGGTCTTCAAATAGGCCGCGCCTGACGTCCGATCGCGCAGAACGGCGCGATGAGCGATACCGCAACCGACGGCGGGCCGTCGATGGTGGAAATCTCCCGCCACCGGCGGCCCGGCCGGCTGTGGCAGCTATGGCTGCTGCTGTGTGCCGTGGCCGCGGTGCTGCTGGCGGTCAACCAGATGTTCAACCTGGGCTTCCTGGTCGGCCACACCATCCTGCAGAACCAGTACTTCTACGCCATTGTCGGGCTGTTGCTGCCGCTGGTCTTCGTCTTCTGGCCGGCCTATGCCAAGGCGCCCCGCGACCGGGTGCCGTGGTATGACGCGCTGCTGTTCCTGATCTGTCTGGCGATCAGCGCCTATTTCACCCTGGTCGGCGAACAGATCGTCGATGAGGGCTGGGAATATTCCGCCCCCGACCATGCGGTCTATGCCTCATACATCTTCTGGCTCCTGGTGCTGGAGGCGGCGCGCCGTGCCGGCGGCACGGCGATTTTTGTGATCGTCGTCCTGGTGTCGCTCTACCCCCTGGTCGCCGACAAGATGCCGGGGCCGATCGCCGGCCATCCCGCGACCCTGCCGGACGCCGCGATCTTCCATGCCATGAGCTCGGAAAGCGTTTTTGGCATCCCGATGCGGGCCTTTGCCAATCTGGTCCTGGGCTTCCTGCTGTTCGGCGTGGCGCTGCAGCATACCGGCGGCGGCAAGTTCTTCATCAACCTGGCCTTTTCGCTGCTCGGCCATGTCCGCGGCGGACCGGCCAAGGTGGCGATCTTCGCGTCCGGCCTGATGGGTTCGATGTCGGGCAGCGTCATCACCAACGTGCTGACCACCGGCGTGATGTCGATCCCGGCCATGCGGCGGACCGGCTTTGGCCGGGCCTATGCCGGCGGGGTTGAGGCCTGCGCCTCGACCGGCGGGGTGCTGATGCCGCCGATCATGGGCGCCACCGCTTTTGTCATGGCGACCTTTCTCGAGGTTCCCTATATCGATATCGCCATCGCCGCGATCATTCCGTCCTTCCTGTATTTCTTCGGCCTGTTCATGCAGATCGACGCCTATGCCGCAAGGCTGGGCCTGGAAGGCTTGCCGCGCGCCGAGCTGCCCAGCCTGAAACAGACCCTGAAGGAGGGCTGGTACTTCGTCGTCGTCTTCGTGCTGCTGGTCTGGATGCTGGTCTTCCTCAAACGCGAGGCGCTGGCGCCGTTCTACGCCACGGCGCTTCTGCTGGCGGTCAACCAGATCTTCCCCTATCACCGCTGGCGCTGGCGCGACCTGCTCGATTTCGTCGCCGCCACCGGCAAGCTGTTCGCCGAGCTGGCGGCGATCCTGGCCGGCATCGGCCTGATCGTCGGCGCATTGGCGGTGACCGGAATGTCCGGCACCATCGCCAACGATTTGATCTACCTGGCCGGCGGGGCGCCGCTGGTGCTGCTGCTGATGGGGGCGCTGACCAGCTTCATCCTGGGCATCGGCATGACCGTGACCGCGGCCTATGTCTTCCTGGCGATCGCGCTGGCGCCGGCCCTGATCCGGGCCGGGCTGGACCCGATGGCGGTGCACCTGTTCATCCTCTATTGGGGCATGCTCAGCTACATCACCCCGCCGGTGGCACTGGGCGCCTATGCCGCCTCGACCATCGCCGAAGCCCGGCCGATGGCCACCGGGGTGCAGGCGATGCGGCTGGGCAGCATCATCTACTTCATCCCCTTCTTCTTCGTCTTCGACCCGGCCCTGCTGATGCGCGGCAGCTTTGGCGATGTCGCGCTGGTAGCGATCGAGGCCGTGATCGGCGTGGTGCTGGTGGCGGCGGCCCTGCAGGGCTATCTGATCGGCGTCGGTTCGCTGGTCGCCCATGCCGCCCTGCAATGGCCGATCCGCGGCGCGTTAATGGTCGCCGGGTTGATGATCGCGACACCGGGCAGCGGCCTGTTGCCGCTCAGCAATGCCCAATTGCTGCTGTCCGCGGTGACCCTGGCGGTGCTGGCCCTGGTAACGGCGCTGGTCGTCAACCGCGCCCAGGCGTCGCGCCCGCAATGAGCCGCCGCGCCGCCGACGCGCTGGTCGAGACCTTGGTCGGCCACGGGGTCGACCGCATCTTCTGCGTCCCCGGCGAAAGCTTCATGGCCGCCCTGGACGCGCTCTACGACTGTGCCGCCATCGACCTGGTGACCTGCCGCCATGAGGGTGGGGCCGGCCTGATGGCGGTGGCCGACGCCAAGCTGACCGGGCGCACCGGGGTGGTGATGGCCAGCCGCGGCCCCGGCGGCACCAATGCGTCCATCGCCATCCACACCGCCGAACAGGACGCAGTGCCGCTGCTGGTCCTGATCGGCCATATCGAGCGCAAGGATATCGGCCGTGGCGCCTTCCAGGAGGTCGACTGGGCGATGACCCTGGGCGACATGGCCAAGGGGGTCGAACTGGTCACCGATCCCGATCGCCTGCCTGTTGCCCTGGCCGAAGCCCTGCACCTGGCCCATAGCGGCACGCCGGGGCCGGTCGCCCTGGTGCTGCCCGAGGATCTGCTGTTCGCCGATTGCGCCGCCCCGGCCGCCGCGCCATTGCCGATCGATAGCACAGCCGCGAGCGAGGCCGATCTGATCGCCGCGGCCGAGATGCTGGCCGCCGCCGAACGGCCCTTGCTGCTGGCCGGCGGTGGCTGCGAAACGCCGTCCGGCCGGGCCGCGCTGCAGGCCTTTGCCGAGGCCTGGTCGGTGCCGGTGGCCCCGACCTTCAAGCGCCAGGACCTGTTCGACAACCGCCACCCTCTCTACGCCGGCTATCTCGGCTATGTCGTACCGGCGGAGCATAGCGCCCTGCTGGCCGAGGCCGACCTGGTGCTGGCGGTCGGTACCCGGCTGGGCGATGTCAGCACCCAGGGCTACCGCTTCCCCCGCGCCCCGGATCCCGACCAGCCGCTGGTCCACGTCCATCGCGACCCGGATCAGATCGGCCGCAATTTCAGAACCGCACTCGGCATCGCCACCGAGCCGGAGGCCTTCCTGACCGCCATGGCGTCCCGCAACCCGCCGCTGCCGCCGGAACGGCGGGCGGCCTGGATCGGGCGCCTTGGCGAGCTGGTCGGCCGGCTCTCCGCCTGGCCCGGGGACGCGGATCCGCCGGCCGACGGGGTCGATTTCGGCCTGGTCGCTCGCAATGCCTGCGCGCACCTGTCCGACGATGCGGTCATCGCCACCGATGCCGGCACCTTCTCCAGCTGGTTCCACCGCCACTACGCCATGCGCCCGGGCCAGATCATGCTGGGCGCGGTGGCCGGGGCCATGGGCCTGGGGGTGCCGGGGACGGTGGCCGCCGCCCTGCGCCATCCCGGCCGCCAGGTGCTGGGCGTGGTCGGCGATGGCGGCTTCCTGATGACCGGAAACGAACTGGCGGTGGCGGTCGAACGCGGCCTCGACCTCTGTCTGCTGGTCCACGACAATCGCAGCTACGGCACCATCCGGCTGCACCAGGAAAAGGCCTATCCGGGGCGCACCATCGCCACCGACCTGACCAATCCCGATTTCGCCCGTCTGGCCAACGCCTTCGGCGCCACCGGCCTGACCATCGCCGACCCCGACCAGGTCGAACCGGTCTTGGCCCAGGCGCGCGCCACAAGGGGCCCGGTCGTGGTCCATGTCCGCGCCAGCCTGGCCCGCGCCTCGGCCTACGCCACCCTGCCGGTCGGGGATAGTTGACGCGGGCCCCGAATTCGCGACGGTCCGCGAGGTTTGGGCGATCCGTCTCGCGCTGAAAGGATGGCGGAAATGGGCGAATATGCTCTGACTATATGCGGCAATGCCATCACCGGCCGGACCGAGGTCGACATCCTCATCAAAGACGCGAACGGCGCGTCCCAGGAGGTCGCCCGCGTCTACAGAGCCGAAGGTGACTGGGTCGTCGAGGTCGTGGACGAGGCGCCGGACCGATCTCCCGACCCTGACTTCGACGCTGCGGTCGCGCGGGCCAAGCAACTGCTGGAGGAATACCCGGACCAGCATGACGAGGCACCGCCGCCGGGACTGTCAGCCGCCGGCCTCTCTGCGTGGCTCCTGGAACGGAAGGACCGAACCCGAGATTAGCCAATGATCCCGGGATGGGGGAACGGGGGAGCAGGCTAGACCTCTGTTCCGCACCAGCGCTGCCAGGAGACAATTGTCACCAGTGTCTCCAGCCGGTCCGCATCTCATTATCTCCCGGCCCTGTTCACTAAATAATTGCGAATGCGACGCATTGGCGATTCAGTTTCCACTCCTGACAGGAGGTTTCCAGGTCGGGTTTGGCAGCGGGCTGGGGCGGGTCTGGATTTCGGTTGGGCCGGGTTCGGGATTCACGGTTTGGCAAGGCGTGTAATCCATCATAATTTGCATAACATCGATTTGATCGACCGATGATGGTGGTTCGGTTGTTGGTGCGGGACCAAGGGGGAATGCACGTGGTGTTCAATGGCGTTCGGTTTGAGTCCGTGGTGCCGCGCCGCCGGCGGCGGGTGGCATCAGTCGAGCCTTTGGTGCCGGCATGACGGGCGGGCCTGAGGCAGCGGGCGGACGGCCCGCACGGAAGGTCATCACCGTCAAACGGCTGGTCGTGACTTTCGTCCTGCTGCTGGTCCTGCTGCCGATCCTGCTGGCGATGGTGCGCTACCTCCCGGAACGCAACTATTTTCACTACGCCAACGGTTACGAGGTCAAGGTCAAGTTGACCGTGGGCGGAGAGCCGGTGGTGTTGCGACGTATCGTCTCATGCACCGGCTATAACGCCATCACCGACCATTTCTCGATGTACACCAAGCTGATCCAGGACACCTATTCCTTCGGCAGGCGTCTGCCGGGAGGCGGTGCAGTGGCGATGATCGCGCCACAGTTCTGCGGCTTCAGTCACAAGTTCCCGCCGGAGGGCGATAATGGCACCTCTGACTGGTGGCAGGCGCTTGAGGAGCATTTACCGGTGATCGGCTGGACGGCAGATCCGGACGGCCCCGAGGAGATCATCGTCCCCGTCGACCATGCCTATTTCGAGCGGCCGGATGCGAAGTTCGTCTATCACAGCATGTGGGCGCGTCGGGTGCACTGGAGCGCAACCCACGAAAACACTGCGGATGAGTTCCATGTCGCCCAGGGCGGTTGGAACGGGCATATCAAAGACAAGCCCATGCGGGCCTATGCGTTGTTCGGTCGATCCATCCCCGAAGAGGAGTGGTCACAGCATGAAGAACTGGCAGCCCATTTGCGCACGCTGACCGAGGTCACGTTGCTGGATCCGAAGATCGAGTGGCCGATGGGGCATTTTAGCACGTTTGTCTGTGGGACGATGGGGGTTGCGCCGTGGCCAAGCGCCAAAGGCTCAGGAAATTGTGGTGAAAGAACGGGGTTGCCGCTTGGATTAGCCAGTACGGTATTCCGGAACAGAGACGGACTCTACCAAGTTCCTGCGCATACTTACGGCAGTTTGGCGTTTTACGGCGCCGACGATTTCGAAAAAGACCGGACAAAGCCCTCTTGGAATTACAAGTTTGAAGTAAACGGCGTGCTGGTCAATTTGCCAGGCACAACTGCCTACATTTCTTGGATTACGGTGACACTGCACTTTTTTCCGCATTGCGGAATTGCCCGCGTTTAACTTACCCCCCCCAAACAGACGTCCCAGACCCGCACCTTCAGCCGCAGCGACCTTTTCGGCACCATTTGAAGCTTCGATGCCCAGAGCCGCCAAACTGCTAAGACCGGCGCCAACGGCAACACCAAGACGTACGTCTATGACGCGCAAGGTATCAGATTGTAGGGTCTGGCCTGACCCCATCCACGGTCGCAACAACGTTGCCTGAGGTGAGGGCGCGGGGCCGGGTGATCTCCGGCCTCAACCGCCTACCGCCTCACCCCGCCAGGAAGCCCTCCAGGCGCTGGCGGATCAGGGCGTCGGCCTGGGCCATGATGCTGTCGATCAGCTCCTGGCAGGTCGGGATGTCGTGGATCAGGCCGGCGACCATGCCGCAGGACCAGACGCCGCTGTCGACCTCGCCGTCCATCATCACCCTGGGATAGACGCCAGCGACCTCTTCAATGATGTCCTCGAACTTGATCTCGGCGCCCAGGTTGCGCTCCTTCTCCAACAGCCGTTCGGTGGCTTCGTTGTTCAGGACCCGTTCGGTGTTGCGAAGCGGGCGCATCACCAGGCGGGTGTCCAGCTCGCTGGCCGCGACGATCGCCTGCTTGACCTTGTCGTGGACCGGTGCCTCCTTGGTGGCGATGAAGCGGGTGCCCATGTTCATGCCCTCGGCCCCCATGGCCAGCGAGGCCACCAGGCTGCGACCGTCGGCCATGCCGCCCGACGACACGAAAGGAATGCTCAGCTCGTCGGCCGCGCGGGGCAGCAGGATCATGTTGGGGATGTCGTCCTCGCCCGGATGGCCGCCGCATTCGAAGCCGTCGACGCTGACCGCGTCGCAGCCGATCTGCTCGGCTTTCAGGGAATGGCGCACCGAAGTGCATTTGTGGATCACCTTGATGCCGGCGTCCTTGAGGTAGGGGAGGTAGGCCTGGGGGTTGCGGCCTGCGGTTTCGACCACCGTCACGCCACCTTCGATGATCGCCTTGATATAGCCGGGATAGTCGGGCGCGGTGACGGTCGGCAGGAAGGTCAGGTTGACCCCGAACGGCTTGTCGGTCATGTCGCGGCAGCGGGCGATCTCGTTGGCCAGATCGGCCGGCGTCTTCTGGGTCAGGCCGGTGATGATGCCCAGGCCGCCGGCGTTCGAAACCGCCGCCGCCAACTCGGCAAAGCCGACATAGTGCATGCCGCCCTGGATGATCGGGTGTTCGATGCCGAACATTTCGGTGATGCGCGTCTTCATGATGTCCGTCCTTTCCTGTTCTCGATAGGCGGTCTTGCCGCCCGCTCCCTTTGCATGTCTTCGGATATGTGGGCCCGCGAGGTCACCGCCCGGATCGGCTCGCCGCAGGCCGAGCAGACCAGACGGGGCCGGGTAACCTGGCCGCATTCGGTGTGGGTCAGCGTGATCGGCGGTTCCCCGTCGCCGCCGAGCCAGGTGTCGCCCCATTGCTTCATGGCGACGATGATCGGCCACAGGTCGCGGCCCTTGGCGGTCAGCTTGTATTCGTGGCGCGGGGGCCGGTCCGAATAGGCGCGGCGCTCCAGGATGGCTTCCGCCTCCAGCCGTTTCAGGCGTTGGCTCAATACGTGGGGTACGGCGCCGGTGCGGGCCTTCAAATCCTCGAAGCGGCGCGAGCCCAGGAACATCTCGCGCAGGATCATCTGGGTCCAGCTGTCGCCGATCAACTCGACCGTACGGGCCACGGTACAGGTCGAATGTGAAAGGTTGGATTTGCGCATCTGTCCCCGGCCGTTCCCTTCCCGTCCCGGCTGCCATACGACCCGACCCCTTCGAGGATGGTTTCGGCAGGCCATGAGTCTAGTCGATACGTTTTTTGTACTAACCAGATTGGACCGCTTGGGAGAGGGAGTCAAGCGCGGTGGTTGGAGAAAAGTTGAATAGGTAGTGGAAGCCGAAAAGGAGATCCCGGGTCACCGGCCCGGTACCGGCCCGGTACCGGCCCGGTACCGGCCGCACCGGTCGCACCGGTCGGCTATTGCGGCAGGGTGATTTCGAAAAGGGTGCCGGAGGCGTCGCTGTGGGCCAGTTCCAGGCGGCCATGATGGGCGGCGACGATGTCCGAGGCGATGGCCAGGCCAAGCCCGATACCGTCCTTGCGCGCTGAACCGGCAAAGGGCTGGAACAGGTGCTCGCGGGCCGAGGCTGGCAGGCCGGGCCCATCATCGGCCACCGCGATCACGGTCTGGCCCTGCCCGTCGCGATTGGCCGTCACCTGCACGGTGCCGGTCTCTCCGACCGCCTGGACGGCGTTGCGGACCAGGTTGAGCAGCACCCGGAACAATTGCTCGCGATCGGCGGCGATCGTGAAGTCATCGGTCACGGAATTTTCCAGTGTCACCCGTCCGCCGTCCGGGAGCGCAACGATCTCCGCGACCTCGGCGACCAGGGGAGCCAGGGCGAACTCCTGGATTTCGGGCGGCGGCTCGTCGGCGCGGCCGTATTTCAGGGTCCGGCCGCACAGCGCGATCGCCCGGTCGATCGCCTTGATCAGGCGCGGCGTCAACTTGCGCACCGTCGGGTCCTCACTGGCGACCAGGCCGTCCGAGACCAGCTGCACCGTGGCCAATATGTTGCGCAGGTCGTGGTTGACCTTGCTGACCGCGGTTCCCAGGGCCGCCAGCCGGGTCTTCTGCTGCAGCGAGCCGCGGATTTCGGCCTGCATGTCAGCCAGTTCCCGCTCCGCGAAGCCGATCTCATCCTGGCGCTGCGAGGGCCGGATGGCCGCGTCCGGGTCTTCGGGCTGGCGCCGGAAGCTGGCCATAGAGGCGCTGATCCGGTGCATCGGCCGGACCAGCAGCCAGTGCAGGCTGAGATAAACCAGGCCGGCGGTGATCAGCGAGATGATGATCGAGAGCGTCAGGATGCGCCAGGAAAAGGCCAGCATCGCCTCGCGCAGCGGCCCCTCATTCATGATCAGTTCGACTGTGCCCTCGGCCCCGGCCGGGGCTGGCCCGACCACCCGGATGACCCGGCCACTCCCCGCCATCAGGGTCATCGCGGCGCCGCTGATCATGTCGGGAATGGTCGGGTCGCGCAGATCGACCATGGCGTCGACCTTGGGCGGCATGTCTTCGCTGAGTACCAGGCGGCGCAGGGCGGGCCGTTTCAGGACGACGCCGCGGGCGCCGACTGTCCTCAGCAACTCCTCCTCCAGCTCCATCACCACTTCGTTGCCGGGGGCGGCGATCAGCGCCAATGCGCCCAGATAGCCGGCGGCGATGCGCTCTCCCAGATAGGTAACCCGGAAATTGGCGATCGACGGCACATAGATCAGCACTTCGCTCAACATGACGAAGGCGACGGTCAGGATCAGCAATCGCGCGGACAACCCGCTCCAGCGTACGGCCGGGCGGCTATCGGGTTCCTCCTCCATGGCCGCCAATCTACAGGAATTGCCCGCCATTCAACATAGTGGAAACCCACGCGTATTTCGTGTGTTTGAATACGATCTGTTCCACGCCGCTCCCCCGCCCAGCCACCCAAAAGAAAAGGTGCACCGGGGACCGGTGCACCGGAGTACGAGGTATAAAGAAGAGCGGCCGTCGCGTCGGGCCCGCGGCCGGCCGCGTTGGAGTCTCGTCAGGACTTCGGAGCGCAGGGATTCTTTGCCGCGCACGGGTTTTTGGCCGCGCACGGATTGCAGGCCTTCTTGGCCGCGCAGGGATTCTTCGCTGCGCACGGGTTTTTGGCGGCGCACGGGTTCTTTGCGGCACATGGGTTACACGCGGCGGCCTTCGGTGCACAGCCGGCAACCGCAGCCGGGGCCATTCCGGCGGTAGCGAGTGCGGCGATCGCCGCGGCAGTCATAACTTCCTTTAACATCTCCCAAGCCTCCTTGTTTCGGGTCGATTGAAACCGGTGAGGATCCACAGACGATCCAACTAATTCCAATGTGCGGCGGAAACCCTTGCCGGTCTAATCAATTGGCGGTCACTTGAGCGTGATGGGTTCGTCAGCAGAAGACCCGGTCAGCGGCAGGTGAAACCGGTGCCATGCCGCGCCCAGGCGGCGTTCAGCTCAGCCAGTTGCGCCTTGGTCAAGGCCTGTTCCAGGACGGTCAGCGTCGCCCGCAACTGGCGGGCGGCCAACAGACCGCCTTCCAGGCGTTGTTCCCAGTCGGTGACCGCGGCTCCGGCCTCGGCGTGCCGGATGCAGCCGGTCCGGTCGGCGATCTGGGCGGCGGTCGCCACCGCTTCGCGGAAGGCCGCCCAGGCTTCGCGTTGGCCGTCGGTCAGGTTCAGCCGTTCTTCGAGGTGGCTCAAGGCCCGGTCGGCCCGGTCTTCGTGGCGCCAGCTGGCCCGGAACGACCAGGCGCGGTGGCCCCAGTGATGATCTGATTGAAATCCGTGCCGCGCCGCGGCCGGGCCGGCCATGGCCAGGTGCGAGGCGCGACGGCCGCGCAGAACCATGGCCAGGCCAACCACCGCCAGCACGACAATGCCGGCAGCGTAAACCGATTGGCTGGACTGGACCAGTTGCAGGACGATGAAAGCCAGGACGGTGGCGGCGGCCAGGCCCGGCAGGAACGCATGATGTTGGTGGTGCATGTCGATCTCCCATGTTCTCTGTCGGGCGGGGCAACCCGATACTTGGCGATTGGTTCCAACTGTCATTTTCAATGACCGTTGGTCGGTTCCTCAAACGCCGGGCGCGCTTCTCCGAACCGCTAGGCTTCCGGCGCACCAGCGCCGACGCGCGTTCGCGCCTGCCATCGGACGAAGAGTTTTGCGCCTCGCCCAATGGAAATAGCCACCCAATGTTGCGTCCCGATGTCAGGAATTCATGGTTTTGGTAACGCGGGATTGCGATCTGGTCGCCTGCAACCGTCTGTTACATTTTTCCGCTTCGCAGCCCGGCGCGCGTACCTATAATCCCTTCAGCCATGGCCAATACCGAACCTGCCTCGCCACATCTGCTGGTCGTCGACGACGATGCCGAGATCCGGGACCTGCTGTCGCGGTTCCTGAAGAAACACGGCTATAGGGTCGACACCGCACCCGACGGCCGGGCCATGAACCGGCTAATGGAGACCGGGCGCTTCGACCTGGTGGTTCTGGACCTGATGCTGCCGGGCGAGGACGGGCTCAGCCTGTGTCGGGGCCTGCGCGCCAAATCCGACATCCCGGTGATCATGCTGACCGCGATCGGGGAGGAGACCGATCGCATCATCGGTCTGGAAATGGGTGCCGACGACTATCTGGCCAAGCCCTTCAATCCCCGCGAATTGCTGGCCCGGATCAAGGCGGTGCTCCGTCGCGCCGGCGGCGCGACGGCAACGATCGACACCCAGGGCACGGTGCTCGGCTTTGCCGGCTGGCAATTGGACGCGGGCAAACGCGAATTGCGCAGCGCCGATGACGTGCTGGTGCCCCTGACCGCCGGTGAGTTCGACCTGCTGCTGGCCTTTGCCGAACGGCCGCAGCGGGTCTTGAGCCGGGAACAGCTGCTCGACCTGACCAAGGGCCGGGCCGCGATCGCCTTCGACCGCAGCATCGACGTGCAACTCAGCCGACTCCGGCGCAAGATCGAGGACGATCCCAAGGAGCCGGAGCTGATCAAGACCGTGCGCAGCGGCGGTTATATCTTCACCGCCGAGGTCGAAAAGCTGTGAGCCGGGACGCCGCGCCCGCGCGCCGCCATCGTCGCCGGCCCCGCCACTGGTGGCCAGCGACCATCGCCGGGCGGGTGGCGGTGATCCTTCTTCTGGCGTTTTTCGCCGCCATGACCATCGGCGGCGGCGCCTTTCTGAAGCAACGGGCGGATACCACGGCGCGGGTCTTCGTCGACATCACCGCCCGGCGCATTGCCGCGATCGTTGAACTGATGGAGGAAACCCCGCGCGCCCAACGCCGGCGCCTGCTGCGCGCGGTCAACAGCCCGACCTTGCGGGTCGCGATCCGCCGCCACCCGCCGCGGGCCGGCGAAGGCGGGCGGCCCCATGGCGAGGCGGAGCGGATGGTGCGGCGGCATTTGCGGATCCTCGGGCCCCGGTCGGTCGATATCATGGTCCTGGAAACCTGGGGGCCAAGGCCGGACCGGCCGCCGCCGCAGGGACGGCCGGGCCCGCCGCCGGAACCCGATATTCTGCCCAGCCGCCGTAAGCTCAGGATCTCGGTGCCGCAAACCGACGGCACCTATCTGGTGTTCACCGTCGCCTCGGACCTCGCCTCCTGGCGCTGGGGGGTGCGGATGGCCTTCTGGATCGGCCTTGGCGGCTTGATCATCACCCTGTTGTCGATCTGGGCCGCCCATCGCCTGACCCGGCCCTTGCGCCAGTTTGCCGACGCCGCCGACCGGCTGGGGGTGGACGTGCACTCACCGGAGCTGCCCGAGACCGGCTCCCGCGAACTGCGTGAGGCGGCTCGGGCCTTCAACCGCATGCAGGAGCGGCTCCGCCGCCTGATCGACGATCGCACCCTGATGCTGGCGGCGATCAGCCACGACCTGCGCACCGTGCTCACCCGCCTCAAGCTCAGGGCCGAATTCATCGACGACGACGACCAGCAGCACAAGGCGACCCGCGACCTGGACGAAATGCAGGCGATGCTGGACGAGACCCTGACCTTCGCCCGCGAGGATGCCGCCCAGGAGCCACGCACCCGCCTCGACCTGGCGGCGCTGCTGCAGGGGATCTGCGACGATCTGGCCGATGCCGGCCAGGACGTGCGCTATGACGGGCCCGAGCATCTGACCTATGCCGGCCGGCCGCTGACCTTGCGCCGCGCCTTCGCCAACCTGATCGGCAATGCAGTCAAATACGGCAAGCTGGCCGAGGTCGGGCTCGGGCAAACCGAAGAGAGGATCACGGTTGAGATCGCCGATCGCGGCCCCGGCATTGCGCCGGAACTGTGGGAGAAGGTTTTCACCCCGTTCTACCGGGTCGAAGGCTCGCGCAGCCGCGAAACCGGCGGCACCGGCCTCGGCCTGGCCGTGGCCCGCACCGCTATCCGCCGCCATGGCGGCGACATCACCCTCACCGCCCGCGACGGCGGTGGCCTGGTGGCCCGCGTGACCCTGCCGCGGGACGGGGAGCTGTAGGTGGGATTTGGACTTTAGTCAGTGGACCACGTTGGCGCCCAGGCTGGCCTCGAAGGATTGTTTTGAAAAACCCGAGGGGGATAAAGATGAACGAAGAAATATTCCATCTTGGCCTCCCACCAAATGGTCCTGAATGCGCAGCGGTGCAGCTTAGCGGCAACAGCGTCTTCATGGAGGTCGGAGTGGTTTTTGAGGACGACGACGCGGAACGTGTGTTGCCAATTCATTTTCGCAGAGTCACCGCGTTTCGCATAATCGATCTGGAATATGCGAAAGACGTTGCAAAAAAAAGCTATGAGGCACTCTGTGAAATCGTTGATTCACAGTGGGTTCGTGAACTTAAAGAAAAAGACAAGGGTTTGCCACTTACATTTGGTAAAAGACATTTTGCTATGTACCTAAAAAATTGCGGCTATATTGAAGTTATTGCAGAAAATTTTGAGATCAAATCGATCCAAGATTTAACGTAATATTCAATAACTCACGCCAAGAATTTTTAGACTTAAGAATTCCTATGTTCTGGAGTTTATTTCTTACTCGCCGAAGGTAACACTGAGATTTTTAACAACTTACCTAAGATACCTTCGGTTAAATCTGTGTCGTACTAACCGCGCCAATTGCCCAACTACCGGCGACCTGCCGCTTTATCCCGCCATCACCGCCGCCAGGGCGCTTGCGGCAAGACGTGCGGCGGGGGGGTCGGCGCGGCTGGTCAGGGTCACCGGGACCTTGGCGCCGAGCACGATGCCGGCGGCGCAGGCGCTGCGGTAATAGACCAGCATCTTAAAGAGCGCATTGCCGCTGACGATGTCGGGCACCAGCACCACGTCGGCCCGGCCGGCCACCGGGTGGTCGATCCCCTTGATGCGGGCGGCTTCGGGCGAGACCGCCAGGTCGAAGGCGAGCGGCCCATAAACCGCGGCTTTGTTACCGACCGCGTCCCCGGCCCAGGCGGTCAGATCGTCGGCATCGATGCTGGAGGGCAGGTGCGGGTTGACCGATTCGGTGGCCGACAGGACCGCGACCCGGGGCCGGTCCTGGCCCAGCCTGTGAGCCAGGTCGACCGCGTTCAGCAGGATGTCCTTCTTGGTCTCCAGGTCGGGATGGGGGTTGATGGCGCCGTCGGTGATCATCAGCGCCCGGTCGCTGCCCGGCACCGTCATGTGGAAGACATGGCTGATCCGGCGATCGGTGCGCAGGCCGAATTTCGAACTGACGATGGGCTTCAGGAAATTGTCGGTGTGGACATGGCCCTTCATGATCGCCCCGACCGACCCGTCGCGTGCCAGGCCGGCGGCCGCTTCCGCCGCCTCGCGCTCGTCGGCCGCATCGATCAGGTCAAAGCCGGAAATGTCCCAGCCGATCGCCGCCGCCTGGCGTTCGATTGTCGCGCGCCCGCCGATCAAAACCGGTTCGGCCAGCCCGGCCTCGACCGCCTGGCGAATGCTCTCCAGGGCGATGTCCTGGTCGGCCTTGACCACCGCCGTGCGCACCGCCGGCCGGCTGCGGGCCAGCCGTAGCAGGAATTCGGGACTTTCGACCGGTTCGCGGCTGAGCATGGGTCCCCTTATAGCTTATAGCCCATAGCGATGTCCTCATGCTGAGGCGCGGGCTGAAGGTCCGTGTCTCGAAGCAGGGCCGCAGGGACTGCCGCCTGTTACATCCTTCGAGACGCCGCTGACGCGGCTCCTCAGGATGAGGCGAGGGCAGAGTGGCCTCTGCCTTTCCGCAATCCACCGCCCTCATGCTGAGGAGCGGGCCGAAGGTCCGCGTCTCGAAGCATGCGATGCCGGGCACCGCTTCGAGACGCGGTACGTCCGGTTCAGGCGCCGGCTTGCGGGCGCATGTCGGCCGGGTCGATGCCGGCGACTTCGACCGGGGCCTTCATGGCGTCGCGGCGGAACGGCTCGCCCAGTTCCTGGTTCAGCAGCACCTCAATGAAGGTGGTGACGCCGTTGGCCTGGGCCTGGCAGGCCTCCTGCAGGGCCTGGGTCAGTTCGGCCTGGGTCTTGACCCGCACCCCCTTCAGGCCACAGCCCTCGGCCACCTTGGCGTAGCTGAGATTGGGGTTGAGCTCGGTGCCGACGAAATTGTTGTCGTACCAGAGGATCGAATTGCGCTTCTCGGCCCCCCATTGGTAGTTGCGGAAAACCACCATGGTGATGGCCGGCCAATCGGCGCGACCGCAACTGGTCATCTCGTTCATCGAAATCCCGAAGGCGCCGTCGCCGGCGAAGCCGACCACCGGTACGTCGGGGCAGCCGATCTTCGCCCCCAGGATCGACGGGAAGCCATAGCCGCAGGGCCCAAACAGGCCCGGTGCCAGATATTTGCGGCCCTCCTCGAAGGTTGGATAGGCGTTGCCGATGGCGCAGTTGTTGCCGATGTCGCTGGAGATGATGGCGTTCTTCGGGAGCCCCTCCTGGATCGCCCGCCAGGCTTGGCGCGGCGCCATCAGATCGGCGTCGCGGGCGCGACTGTCGGCGTTCCAGGTGGTGCCCGGGTCGTCGTCTTCATGGTCCATGCTGCTCAAGGTCTGCAGCCAGGCCGATTTGGTCCGGTGGATCAGTGCCTTGCGCTCCTCGCGCCCGGCTTCGCCGGCACTGGGCTTGAGCTGGGCCAGGATCTGCTCGGCGACCAGCCGTGCATCGCCGCAGATCCCCACCGTCACCTTCTTGGTCAGGCCGATGCGGTCGGCGTTGATGTCGACCTGGATGATGGCGGCATCCTTGGGCCAATAGTCGATGCCGTAGCCGGGCAGGGTGGAAAACGGGTTGAGCCGGGTGCCCAGCGCCAGCACCACATCGGCCTTGGCGATCAGCTCCATCGCCGCCTTGGAGCCGTTATAGCCCAACGGGCCGGCCGCCAGGGGATGGCTGCCCGGGAAGCTGTCATTGTGCTGATAGCCGCTGCACACCGGCGCATCCAGCTTTTCGGCCAGGGCCTGGGTCGCCGGGATGGCGCCGCCAATCACCACGCCGGCGCCGGACAGGATGACCGGGAACTTGGCGTTTGACAGTAATTCGGCTGCCCTGGCGATCGACTCGGCGCCGCCGGCCGGGCGCTCCAAGCGCACCACTTGCGGCAGTTCAATGTCGATCACCTGGGTCCACATGTCGCGGGGTACGTTGATCTGAGCCGGGGCACAGCCACGCCAGGCCTTCTCGATGACCCGGTTCAGGACCTCGGCGATGCGGCTGGGGTCGCGCACCTCTTCCTGGTAGCAGACCATGTCCTTGAACAGGGCCATCTGCTCGACTTCCTGGAAGCCGCCCTGGCCGATCGTCTTGTTGGCGGCCTGTGGCGTGACCAGCAGCATCGGCGTGTGGTTCCAATAGGCGGTCTTGATCGGGGTCACGAAATTGGTGATGCCGGGGCCGTTCTGGGCGATGCACATGCCCATCTTGCCGCTGGCCCTGGTATAGCCGTCGCAGATGATGCCGCCATTGGTTTCGTGGGCGACGTCCCAAAAGGTAATGCCGGCTTTGGGAAACAGGTCCGAGATCGGCATGAACGCCGAACCGATGATGCCAAAGGCATGTTCGATGCCATGCATCTGCAGGACTTTGACGAACGCCTCTTCCGTGTTCATTTTCATGTGCTTGGTTCCTTCAATCTTGAATCTGTTTCCCTGCCGGGCTTAAGGCGTTCAGCCGGCGATCGCCTGGGCCGGGTCGTGATAGTCGTAGCCCAAATCCTCGGCCACCGCCTGATAGGTGACCTTACCTTCGTGGACGTTGAGCCCGGCCAGCAGGTGCGGGTTCTCGTTCAGTGCCCGCTTGTAACCCTTGTCGGCCAGGTCCAGGACAAACGGCAGCGTGGCATTGTTCAGGGCCATGGCCGAGGTCTTGGGCACCGCGCCGGGCATGTTGGCGACGCAGTAGTGGATGACGTCGTCGACCACGAAGGTCGGCGCATCATGGGTGGTCGGGTGCGAGGTCTCGAAACAGCCGCCCTGGTCGATGGCGACGTCGACCACCACCGAGCCCGGCTTCATCTTCTTGATCAACTCGGCGGTCACCAGCTTGGGGGCCGCGGCGCCGGGGATCAGCACGCCGCCGATCACCAGATCGGCCTCCATGCAGTGGCGTTCGACCGCGTCACGGGTCGAGAAGACGGTGTTCAAGGGCCGGTCGAACTGCTTCCACAGCGATTTCAGCACGTCGACATTGCGGTCCAGGGCCCAGACATCGGCGCCCATGCCCAGTGCGATGTGGATGGCATGGGTGCCGACCACGCCGCCGCCCAGCACCACCACCTTGGCCGGATCGACACCGGGCACCCCGCCCAGCAATACGCCGTGGCCGCCATGGGCCTTTTCCAGGAAATAGGCGCCGGCCTGGATCGACATGCGTCCGGCCACTTCCGACATCGGCGCCAATAGTGGCAGGCCGCCGATCGGCGAGGTGACGGTCTCGTAGGCGATGCAGGTGGCGCCGCTGTCGACCAGGTCATGGGTCTGGTCGGGATCCGGGGCCAGGTGCAGGTAGGTGAAAAGGATCTGGCCGTGGCGCAACTGTTTGCGTTCGACCGCCTGCGGCTCCTTGACCTTCACCACCATCTCAGCCCGGGCAAAGATCTCCTCCGCACTGGCAACAATACTGGCGCCGGCCGTTTCGTAATGCGCGTCGGTCATGCCGATGCCGTCGCCGGCGCCGGTTTCGACGATCACCTGATGGCCATGGGCAACAACTTCGCGAACGTTTGCCGGGATCAGTCCGACACGATACTCGTGCGATTTGATTTCCTTCGGAACGCCAACCAACATGACGTGCCCCCATCTGTTTCGGTTTCGAATGAAGAACGGGTTCAGGCGCCGATCTCAGAGTCTGGCCCGAAAGTCGCAAACGCGTCTTTCGGGCCAGACTCCAAAGTCGGCGCGCCAGTTAACCTTCCTATAACGCCAGCCGTTGTCGGTAGGGCCAGACGGGTGGTTTTGCTTATGCCAGCTTGGCCGGCCGTGCGGCGGCGATCAGGTCGCCCAGAGCCTTCAATCCAGGCTCGATCCGGGCCGCCTGGATCGACGAGAAACCGAGGCGGAAGCAATTGCCACCGGTGCCCGGGGTGGTGAAGCTGATATCGCCCGGTTCGATGACGATGCCCTGGGCCTGGGCCTGGTCTGCCAGGGCGCGGGCATCCAGCCAGTCCGGCCCCTCGATCCAATAGGCGGTGCCGCCGCTGGACGGGGCCCGGCGGCAGTCGGGCAGGTGCCGGTCGATGGCATCGCCCATGATCTGCCAGCGTTCCTTGAAGACATGGCCCAATCGCCGGAGCAGGGAGTCATGGTGCCCCTCGGCCAGGAAATGGGCGATGGTGCGTTGGTTGTTGGCTGGCGGATGGCGCAGCATCAGCCGACGCATGGCACGGGCCTCGCGGATGAACGGGCGCGGCCCGACCATGAACCCGAAGCGCAGGCCCGGTGCCAGGGTTTTCGACAGGCTTGCCACGTAGATAACCCGGTCGGAACTGTCCAGCGACTTGAGCGCCGGGTGGGGGCCGCCCAGAAAGCTGATCTCGGCGTCGTAATCGTCCTCGATGACCACGAACTTGGCCCGGTCGGCCTGTTCCAGCAATGCCCGTCGACGGTCGATCGGGGTGGTCACGGTGGTCGGGAACTGGTGGCTGGGCGTGGTGTAAACATAGTCGCAGCGACTGGTCGCTTCACCGACCGCGATGCCCTGGTCGTCGATCGGCAAGGCCATGATCCGCGAACTGTGCAGCGAGAAGATGTTGCGGGCGTCCGGATAGCCCGGTTCCTCGACCCCGACGATGGTGTCGCGCGACATCAACAGCGCCGCGATCAGGTAAAGCGCATGCTGGGCACCGACCGTGACCAGGATCTCGTCGGCCGCGGCACTGACCCCGCGCCGGGGCAGCAGCCGGCTGCGGATCTGTTCGATCAGCAACGGGTCATCCGAGGTGAAGGCGTCATTGGCCCATTCCCGGACCGCCAACACGCCAAGTGCCCGCCGCGAGCAATCGCGCCAGTCGGCCAGCGGAAACAGGTCCGGGTCGATCTGGCCGTAGATGAAGGGGTATCGGAAGTCCTGCCAGTTTTGCGGTTTGCGGATGTTACGCTGGGTCGACGGGTGGAGGCGGAAGCGGCTCTGCCATTCCGGCCCGCCATTGCCGCCGGTGGCGACCACGGCCGGACCTTCGACACGGCCTTTCAGGATGTCCTGGTTGACGTAATAGCCGCTGCGCTCGCGCGAGGTCAGGAAACCCTCGTCGACCAGCCGTTGGTAGACCAGGACGACCGTGTTGCGCGCCACCCCCAGCGAGGTCGCCAGCTTGCGGCAGGACGGCAGCGGATTGCCGGCCGGCAGCCGGCCGTCGAGGATGGCCGACACCAGCATCTGCCTGAGTTGGGCCTGCAGGGACGACTTGCCGTCGGGCTGGAAGTGAAACAGCACGTCGCGCATCGGCTGTACCAATACTCCTGTTTTGCTGGCTCCATGACACCAGCCATGGCGAAGTTTAGGATGGGTGTCTTGGGTCCGCAACCGGGCCGCGCCCCGGACCGTTCGTTCGGGCGCTAGACGACGTATTCATGACAAGGGGATAGGACCGTGACTCAGCTTGCCACCAATACGCTCGAACATCACTGGATGCCGTTCACGGCCAACCGCGATTTCAAGGAAAACCCGCGGCTCTTCGTCAAAGCCGACGGGGTCTACTACCAGAGCCATCTCGGCCATCGGGTCATCGACGCGTCGTCGGGCCTGTTCTGCTGCGCCGCCGGCCATGGCCGCAAGGAAATCGCCGAGGCGGTCGCACAGCAGCTGATGGAGCTCGACTACAGCCCCCATTTCCAGGCCGCCGCGCCGCAGTCGTTCGAGCTGGCGACCCGGGTCGCGCGCCTGACGCCGGAGGGCATGAATAGGGTGTTCTTCGCCAATTCCGGCTCGGAAGCCATCGACACCTCGCTGAAAATCGCCATGGCCTATCACCGGGCCCGCGGCGAAGGCCACCGCAACAAGTTCGTCAGCCGCGAACGGGCCTATCACGGCGTCAATATCGGCGGCGTCTCGCTGTCCGGGTTGATGCGCAACCGCGAAACCTTCGGCGCGGTGATGCCGGGCGTGGTTCACATGCGCCACACCTGGCTGCCCGAGAACAAGTTCACCCGCGGCCAGCCCGAACATGGCGCGGAACTGGCCGAGGACCTGCAGCGCTTCGCCGAATTGCTGGGCGGCCAGAACATTGCCGCGGTCTATATCGAGCCGATTGCCGGATCGACCGGTATCCTGGTGCCGCCCAAGGGCTATCTGGAGCGGCTGCGCGAAATTTGCGACGCCCACGGCATCCTGCTGGTATTCGACGAGGTGATCTGCGGCTTCGGCCGGCTGGGCAAGGCCTTTGCCAGCCAGGAATTTGGCGTCACCCCCGATATCATGACGGTGGCCAAGGCGCTGACCAACGGCGCCCAGCCGATGGGCGCGGTGATCGTCAAGGACGAGATCTACGACACCGTGGTCGACAACGCGCCCGACGGTGCGGTCGAGTTCTTCCACGGCTACACCTATTCGGGCCATCCGGCGGCCTGCGCCGCCGGCATTGCGACCATGGAAATCTATGATCGCGAAGGCCTGTTCGACCGGGCGGCCGAGCTGTCGGAGTATTTCCTGGACGCGGTGTACTCGTTGAGCGACATCCCGATGATCACCGACATCCGTGGTTACGGCCTGATTGCCGGCATCGATCTGGCGGCCAAGAACGGAGCGGTCGGCGCTCGCGGCACCGAGGCGACCAAGAAGCTCTACGCCAATGGCATGCACGTCAAGTTCACCGGTGATTGCGGTATCGTCGCACCGCCCCTGGTGTCGACCCGCGAGAATGTCGACGAACTGATCGGGATCCTGCGCCAGACCCTGAACGAGATGGCCTGACGCATCGTTCGATGCAGTGGGACCCGTCACAGTACCTCAGGTTCGGCGGCCAGCGGTTCCGGCCCGGCCTCGACCTGTTGCAGCGGATCGATCTCGACGCCCCGGCCCGGGTCTACGACCTGGGCTGTGGCGCCGGTGATCATGCCCGGGCCATGGCGGCACGCTGGCCGGACGCTGCGATCACCGGCTTGGACAATTCGCAAACCATGCTGGACAAGGCCCAGGCCGGCGGTGGGGCGGTTGATTGGGAATTGGCCGACATCGCCACCTGGCAGCCGGATGCGGCCCCCGACCTGATCTTCAGCAATGCCGTTTTGCAGTGGCTGGACGACCACCAGACGCTGCTGCCACGCCTTTATGGTTTGCTCAAACCCGGCGGCGTGCTGGCGGTGCAGATGCCCAGGAACCACGGCGCCGCTTCGTTCAAGCTGATGGAGGCGGCGGCCCTGGAAGGCTCCTGGGCCGACCGCCTGAAACCCATTTTGCGCATGTCGCCGGTCGCCGAGCCGGCCTGGTATTACGACGTATTGCGCCCCGTGGCGGCCGAGCTCGACATTTGGGAAAGTGAATATCTGCAGGTTCTCGAGGGCGACAACGCGGTCCTGGAGTTTATCCGCGGCACCGCCCTGAAACCGCTGTTGGAGGCGTTCGACGACGGCGGCGAACGGGCCGCTTTCGAAGCCGACTACACCGCCCGCCTGGCCGAGGCCTACCCCCGCCGGGCGGACGGTTGCACGCTCTACCCCTTCCGGCGCCTGTTCATCGTGGCCCGGGCGTCCGGCTGAGCGTTAACCGGGACCGGTTGCCAGGTCCGATTTGAGCTCGGCCCAGGTCCGGCCGGCGGTCATGAAGCGATCGTGGGCCACTTCATCGAAAAACACCCAGACATGGGACCGGTCGTATCCGAGGTTTTCGGCGACCACCCGGTTGATGTCGTCCAGGGTCTTGCGAATGGCGGCCGGCGACTGACCAGCCATGGTCTTCACGGTGACAAGTGGCATTCTATCCTCCTGAGTCCAAAATTTGGACTCAACGTAAGGTATCTAGGTCCAAAAAGCAAACTCTGATATGCTGTCGCCATGGATGACACACGCGACGACGGCACAGACCTGAAAATTCCCCTGAAGGACTGCTCCCTGGCGGGTGCCGCGCAGCTCCTGGGCGACCGATGGACGCTGCTTATCCTGCGCGAGCTGTTTTACGGCGTGCGCCGCTTTGAGACGATGCGGGAGGAGCTGGCAATTCCACGCACCATGCTCAGCAATCGGCTGGCCAAGCTGGTCGAAGCCGGGCTGCTGGACCGCGCCCCCTACCGCCGGGCCGGTCAGCGCGGTCGCTTCGAATACCGCCTGACCGACAAAGGCCTCGGGCTGTTCCCGGTCCTGATCGCGTTGATGCAGTGGGGCGATAAGTATTTCGGACGTGAGACCGACCCACCCCTGGTGTTGCGCCACCGGACGTCGGGAAAGCGGGTGCGCGCGGCGCTGATCAGCGAGGACGGCGAGGTGGCGGACCCTCGCGAACTACGGGCCGGGAGGCCAAAGGGCTCTTGAGCTAGACCAGCCGTTCCCGCAGCTCCGCCAGGGTCCGGCAGCCGCTCTGTGACAAGCTGTGGCGCAGTTCTTCTCGCAAGACGGCGATGGCGTGCCCGGGGCCGGCCGGGCCGGCGGCGGCGACGGCATAGGCGAAGGCGCGGCCCAGCAGCACGAAATCGGCACCGCAGGCGATCAGGCGTGCGACGTCGAGGCCGGAGCGCACCCCGCCATCGGCCAGCAGCGGCAGCTCGGGGCCGACCGCCTCGCGGATCACCGGGATCAGGGCCGGCACCGGCGGCGCGGCGTCGAGCTGGCGGCCGCCATGGTTGGAGACCACCAGGGCGTCGGCGCCGGCCTCAAGCGCCAGGACCGCATCCGCGGCCGTCAGCACCCCCTTGACGATCAGCCGCCCCGGCCAACGGTCGCGGATCCGTTTCAGCGTCGCCGGCGTGACATGGCCTTCGATCAGGTCGGTCAGGAAGCGCGCTGTCTCGGCCAGCGAGGCGCCATTGGGGACATAGGGCAGCATCGAGCGGAAGCGCGGCCGCCCGGCTGCCGCCGTCGCCAGTGCCCAGCGTGGCCGGATCGCGGCCTGCCACAGGGTCTTGGGCGCGATCCGCGGCGGCACCGCCAGGCCGTTGGCCATGTCGCGTTCGCGGCGGGTCTCGGTCGGGATGTCGATGGTCACGATCAGGGTGCGGCAGCCGGCCGCCCGGGCTCTGGCCATCAGGTCGTCGTCAACCTCGGCCCGATTGGTGGTGTAGAGCTGGAACCAGAGCTTGTCGCCGGCGATCGCCGCCACCTCCTCGATGCTCGAAGTGGCGAAGCTGCTCAGGCCCACCGGCAGGCCGGCCCGGGTCGCGGCGGCGGCGATATGCTCGGCGGCGCGCGGCCAGAACAGTCCCGACAGGCCCAGCGGCGCGGCGCCGAAGGGCAGGGGGTGGGCCTCGCCGAACAGGCTGGTCCCAAGTTCCGGCTCGAAGCTCTCGTCGACCAGGTAGCGGGGCGCCAGTTGCACCGCGTCCAATGCGGCCCGGTTGGCGGCCAGGCAGGCCTCGGCACCGATGCCGCCGTCCAGGAAATCGAAGGCGAATTTCGGGATGCGGCGGGCGGCGGCCCGGCCCATGGCGGGGATCGAGGGCAGACGGCTGTCCAGGCCGCTCAAGCCGAACAGTCCGCCGGCAGGGATTTTGCCATCCGCTTCTCCTCGGCCGTGATCACCTCGACCAGGGCGGGGACGCCATCGGCGTTGCGTGCCAGGGCGCGGCCGATCGCCGGCCGGATCTCGTGCGGTTCGGTCACCCGTTCGCCATGGCCGCCCAGGGCCCGGGCCAGATCTGCATAGTCGCCCCCCAGTTCGTGGATGGCATAGCGTGCCGCGGCTTCCGGATGATAGTCGGTATAGCCGCCCATCACCGAATTCTTGAGCACGATGGTGGTGGTGCCGATACGGTTGCGCACCCCAGTCTCGAAGTCCATGCCGACCATACCGATCGCTGCGTCGCCCATGATGTTGATGCAGTCCCAATCGGGCCGGGCCAGCTTGGCGCCCTGCATCAGCCCCAGGCCCATGCCCAGCTGGGTGGTCTTGCCCCAGCCCATGTAGCCATGGGGCACCACCGCCCGGTAGAACGGCGTTACCTGGTCGCGCGGCGAACCGGCGTCGTGGGTGAGAACGGTGCGGCTGCGGTCGACGCTGTGCATCAGGTCCCAGACCACCCGATAGGGACTGATCGGGGTCTCGTCGGACTGCAGCAGCGGCGCCCAGGCGTCCAGGAACCTGGCGTGCATCGCGGCGACCGCCTCCTGGGTGCCGTTTGCCGCCTGGTGGCCGCGCGCTTTCAGCTCGGCGCAGATCGCGGCCAAGCTCGGCTTGGCGTCGCCAATCACCGCCAGGTCGACCGGATAGTCCTTGGCGATATCGCCTTCCCAGTTGGTCAGCTGCAGGAAGCTACGGCCCCTGACCGGCAGGGGTGTGATGTAGTCGGAGCGCGAGAAGCTGGTGCCCAGGCCGAGGATCAGGTCGGCCTGGTCCAGCCAGGCGACCACCGCATCGGGCCGGGCGCCGCCGCCGCAGCCCAGGGCCAGGGGATGGTCTTCGGGAAAGGCGCTCTTGCCGTTCAGGGTGGTCATCACCGGAATGCCGGTCATTTCCGCCAGTTCGACCAGCTCGTCCCAGGCTTCGGCATACAGGATACCCTGGCCGGCAACGATCACCGGCGCTTTTGCCGCCAGCAGCCGGTCGACCAGTTCGCGGATCTCGCCGGCGTCCGCCACCGGGGCCGAGCGCCGTTGCGGCCGGTAGGCATCGGCCAGGCCGGCATCCACTTCCTCGGTGAAGATATCGATCGGCACCTCCAGGGCGACCGGACCCGGCCGTCCGTTGCGCAGCAGGGCGAAGGCGTTCTGCAGCATTTGCGGCAGGCGCTCGCCCAGCAGTACCATCTCGCTCCACTTGGTGACGCCCTGTAACGCCCGGGCGGCGTTGAAGTTGGGCGGCGAACCCTGGTCGGGCCGGGCATAACCGCCGGGGATATGCAGCACCGGCACATTGTCGGCATAACATTGCGCAACCGCCCCGATCGCATTTTCCGAGCCGGGGCCGTACTGTACCGTGGTACAGGCAAGCCTGCGACCGCCGGTCATCCGGGCATAGCCGTCGGCAATGTGCAGCGCCTGGCGCTCCTGGCGTACGATGATCGGGTGGATGCCCTGTTTCGCCGCCGCCTCGATCAGGTCGCTGTGGGGGAAGGCGGGCAGGATCTCGACGCATTCGCGTTTCAGGATGTGGGCGATCAGTTCGGCACCGTTCATCTAGGCTACCCTCCCCATTCGGCGGCGGTTGCGGCGGCGCTGCCGTCCCGCCTCGGGCCGTTTGGCCAGTGCCGCCAGATCCAAATCATCCTTGTTGACCGGCCCCGTGGCCGGAATATCCCGGTAGTCGCCATATTTCTTGGCTGCCCGGAACATGGCAAGCGCGTTTTCCGGCCTGACGCCGGGATGCAGCGAATTCGACGAGCACAGGACATGGCCGCCGCCCGGCGCCCCGGTCAGGATGCAGTCCCGGGTCGCGTCCGCGACAGCCTCGGGCGTGCCGAACACCAGCAGGTCCAGGCAGTCGACATTGCCGAACAGGCAGATCCGTCCCTCGGCATGGGCCTTGGCCTCGGCCATCGACATGCATTGCGGCTGCACCGGGTGGAAGCCGTCGAAGCCGATCTCGATCAGCTCATCCAGCAGCATCCACATATTGCCGTCGGAATGCTTGACCACCTTTAGTCCTTTGGCGTGGGCGTGGTCGATGATCTCCCGCTTGTAGGGCTTGATGAAGCGCCGGTAGTGGTCCAGGGACATCAACATGTGGTCATTGCCGGTCAGGTCGCCGTCCAGGATCACCACGTCGGCGCCGATCTGGTGGACGATGTCGATCACCGCCTTGTTGAAGTCGGTGGTGACGCGGCCGATGCGATGGGCCATGTCGGGGTCGCTGGCCATGTCCAGGAACGACTTGTCCATGCCGCCGCGCACCAGCCAGCCTTCCTGGAACGGGCCGTTGATCGACTGGACATGGCACTTGTCGCGGCCAAAGCGGGCAACCATGGCCTCCAGCATGCGGAAGTCGCGGCGCTCCAGCCGCGATACCATGTCATAGGCCAGGGCGTCCTCCAGGCTCTTGACGTCCGAATCCATGATCGCCGGGATGCCATGTTCCGAAAGCATGAAGCCGCGGCCGTATTTGTCGACGCCCCAATCGTTCGACGTCGGCGTTAGGCCGGTGGAATAGGCCGACCAGGTACCGTCCAGGTCCAGCGCCTCGACCAGCCGGCAATAGAGGTCCAGGACCTGGTCGCTTTCCTCGCCGTGGCGGGTGGCTTCAGCCCCGGTTGTGGGCCGGGCGACGTCCCAGCCCAGCAGCTCGGCCATGCCCCAGACCACCCGTTCGTCGATCCAGTCGAAGACCGGCACCCGATCCGGTTGGCGGCCGCTCAATGCCGCCAGCATCCGTTCCCGCGAATTCATCCTGGCTCCAGTTCCGCTTGTCTGTGCCGACCGATCATGTTCGTCTATTCTGGATGTGGAAAAATATAAATAAACTGGAGAATTTTGTATGAATAGCATAGCTTTTGTCTATGCCAAGGCGTTTTCAGGGATTGCATCCGGTGCTCTCGGCCCTGCCAGTGTTGGAGGCGGCGGCGCGGTTGGGCAGCTTTACCCGGGCCGGCGCCGAGCTTGGCCTGGCCCAGCCGACGGTCAGCCGCCATGTGATCAATCTGGAGGAGCATTTCGGGGTGCCGCTGTTCGACCGCCGCCACAACCGGCTGACGGTCACCGCGGCGGGGCGGCAATTGGCCGAGGCGGTGGCCCTGGGGCTCGGCCATATCGAAACCACCGCCCGCAGCATCCGCGCGGATAGCGCCCCGGCCGGTCTGACCCTGGCCTGCAGCTTTGGCTTCGCCCATCAATGGCTGATGCCGCGCTTCTCCGGGCTGCGGCGGGTCCTGGGCGAGGATTCGGTGCAACTGGTGACGTCGGACTGGCTCGACGGGTTGGACGTCGAGGCCATCGACATCATCGTCAGCTGGACCGGCAAGGTGTGGACCGACCGGCCGTGCCTGCCGCTGTTCCCCGAGATCGCGGTGCCGGTGTGCAGCCCGGCCCTGCTGGAGCGCCATCCCGGCCTGGCCGGGGCGGGCGATGCCCCCGAGGCCCTGCTCGACGCACCGCTGCTGCACTACGATGTGCGGGATTCGGATTTCCTCACCTGGCCGAAATGGTTCGCCGCGGTCGGTCTGGCCTACCGCGCCCCGGCCGAACGCTATCTGTTCGCCAACTACCAGTTCATGGTCCAGGCGATGCTGGAGGGCGAGGGGGTCGGGCTTGGCTGGCGCCACATGGTCGACGAGCCCCTGGCGGATGGACGGCTGGTCCCGGTCGGCCCCACGGTCCGCCGCCCCGCCGCCGCCTACACCCTGGAATACCGCAGCGGTGCGGTCGCGCACGAGACGCTGGATCGGGTCCTGGCCTGGTTCCGCGACCAGGCCGGGGCGGGCGGGTCAGCCTGACGGGTCGTCACCGGCCGGGCCGTGGCGCAGCAGGGCGTTATCCTCCAGGAACCCTTCATAGCGGGGCAGGTCGTCGGCGACGTCGAACCAGGGCAGGCGCTCGCCATAGAAGGTGTGGGCGATCGGCACCAGCGTGTCGGGATCGTCGAAGGTGCTGACGTGCAGGGCGCAGACTGGCCCCAGACTGCCGCGGCTGGTCTCCCAGGTCAGCGGTGTCCCGCAATCGCCGCAGAAGCCACGGCCGACCCCCGGGGAGGAATGGTGGATCCCCCGAGCCTCGCCGCTGAACTCCACCTGGTCGGCCCGGAACACCGCCAGGGTCGCGACCGGGGCGCCAGTGTGCTTGCGGCAACTCTCGCAGTGGCAGTGCAGGGCGCCGACGGTCTCGGCCGTCGTTCGGTAGCGCACCGCGCCGCACATGCAGCCCCCGGTCAGATTGTCGGCTGGTGTCGCCATGGCCCTGCTCCGCCCGCTGATTGAGAGTCGATTGCATTATAATACCGGTATGCGGTGTTGAAGGTCAGGAGAGTTTGATGGGCGGCATCGAGGTGGCGATCGAATCCCCGGACCAAGCCGAGGTGGTGGCGCTATTGCAAGCCGGCGATGCCCATGCCGCATCCCTGTACCGCCCAGACCGGATCTTCACCCTCGACTTTGATGAGTTGCAGGCGCCCGAGGTAACGCTGTTCATCGCCCGGCGGGCCGGAAAGGCGGTGGGCTGCGCGGCGTTGGTCAACGTGTCCGACGCCTATGCCGAGATCAAGCGCATGTATGTCGACAAGAATGCCAGGGGCAGCGGTGCCGGCAAGGCATTGCTGGCCGCCTTGACCCACGAGGCCGGGAGACGGGGCATACCCTGCCTCCGCGTGGAAACCGGCGTCCACCAGCCCGAGGCGATCTCCCTCTACCGCCGCGACGGTTTCAGCGAACGCGGTCCCTTCGGCAACTACGCCGCCGACCCGGTTTGCGTCTTCATGGAAAAGCGGTTGTAGGCCTGTTCCGGCCCCTCAATCATCACCGGCGACGCTGTCGGAGAGGGCGGGGGGCAGGCTCTCTGTCCATTGGCGCAGTTCGTCGAGCAGGTGCAGCGCGGTACCGCCCAGCGGGGTGAGGCTGTATTCCACGGCCACCGGCCCCGTGTCCAGGACCCGGCGCTGGACCAGCCCCTGATCCTCCAATAGCCTGAGCCGTTCGGCGATCATCTTCTTGCTGGCTCCGGGCAGCTGGCGGGCCAGGGCATTGAACCGCACCGGCTCGTCCCGCAGGTGCCAGAGGATCGACCCGGTCCATTTGCCGCCCAGGATCCGCATGCCACGTTCGACCGGGCAGGGTTCGGTACAGCCAATCCCGGACGACCCGTCGCCCGGTTTGCCGTGCTGGACACGCACTGTCATCCGAATTCCATTTTTTCCAGGTTACGAAAAGTATACTGGTTGACATAGGTAACCTAAGAAACGACATCAAGAACCTATGGATCGCTACCGGTTCGTCGCTTTTCCCGTCCGGTGCGGTACTTTAGGACTGGGCGGACTGGCGACGGGCCGGTTATGTCAGGCAACACAAGGTACAAGAGTTTGATTGGTTGCTGGTTGTTCCCTCCCGTTCCCCCTCCCAACCACCCACGAGGGTACCATCAATGGGTGGTTGGAAGGGGGAGGGGTGAGGAACAGTGCCCCGAAAAAGCACGGTTGGTGCTTTTTCAGTCAGATACAAAGTTCAAGGCCATGTCATGAGAACGCTCGTCCTTCTGGTTCACCCGCGTCCCGATCGGTCCGACGTCAATCGGCCGCTGTTCGAGGTGGCGCGACAGGTCGCCGGGGTGACTGCGGTCGACCTGTATGCCACCTATCCGGATTTTCATATCGACGTCGATCGGGAACAGGACCGTCTCAGGGATCACGACGCCATCGTCTTCCAGCATCCGGTCTATTGGTATTCGGCGCCGGCCCTGCTCAAGGAATGGCTGGACCTGGTGCTGGAGCACGGCTTCGCCTATGGCCATGGGGAACGGGCCCTGACCGGCAAGCTCCTGGTCAACGCGGTATCCAGCGGCGGCAACCGCGATGCCTACACAAAGCATGGCGCCAACCACACCGAGCTGAAGGACATGCTGGTCCCGTTTCGGATGACGGCGGACCTGTGCCGGATGCGCTACCTGGCGCCCTTCGCCCTGTTCGGGGCTGGCCGGGCGGCCGAGGAGGGCCGGCTTGGCCAACACCTGGAAGAGTATCAGCGGTTCCTGGAAGCCATGGTCGCGGACCGGATTGATATTGGGCGGGCGGTGTCCGCGCTTACCATTAACGAGGCATTCGATCAGATCGTCCGCTCGGAGGCGCCGGTCTGATGGATCTGTTGGGCAACGCCTTCATCTACCTTCTGGCCGCCGTGGTGGCGGTGCCGATCGCGCAGCGGCTGGGACTGGGTTCCGTGCTTGGCTATCTGATTGCCGGGGTCGCGATCGGGCCGGCCCTGGGTATCGTCGGGGGGGAAACGGCGGCGATCCAGCACTTCGCCGAATTCGGTGTGGTCATGATGCTGTTCCTGGTCGGCCTGGAACTGGAACCGGCGATGCTGTGGCGGATGCGGCGGCAGCTGGTCGGGCTGGGCGGCCTGCAGGTTCTCGGCACCGCGGCCATTGTCGGGGCGGTCGCGCTGGCCTTTGGCCTGGCCTGGCAAAGCGCCCTGGCGATCGGCATGATCCTGGCTTTGTCGTCGACCGCCATCGTCCTGCAGACCCTGAACGAGAAGGGCTGGATGAAGGCGCCGGGGGGCCGGAACGCCTTCGCGGTGCTGCTGACCCAGGACATCGCGGTCATCCCCATGCTGGCGCTGCTGCCCTTGTTGGCGCTGGGCGGGACCGGTGGCGCGGTCGACGCCCATCACGGCGGCGGCGCCCTGGATGGCCTGCCGGGCTGGCTGCAGGCGGTCGCCATCCTGGCGGTCATCGCCGGCATCGTGGCGGCCGGCCGCTTCCTGATCCGGCCCGTGTTCCGCTTCATCGCCGAAGCCCATCTGCGGGAGATCTTCACCGCGGCGGCGCTGGCACTGGTGGTTGGTATCGCACTGCTGATGACCGCGGTCGGCCTCTCGCCGGCATTGGGTACCTTTCTGGCCGGTGTCGTGCTGTCCGGCAGCGAGTACCGCCACGAACTGGAAAGCGACATCGAACCCTTCAAGGGCCTGTTGCTGGGCCTGTTCTTCATCACCGTCGGCGCCGGCATCGATTTCGACCTGCTGTTCGAAACCCCGGTCGCGATCGTCGGGTTGGCGGCCGCCCTGATGGCCGTGAAATTCGCTTTCCTCTATGGCCTGGCCAGCGTGTTCCGCATCCGCGGCGCCGATCGCTGGCTGTTTGCGCTGAGCCTGGCCCAAGCCGGCGAATTCGCTTTCGTGCTGTTCGGGTTTGCCGGTGGCGCCGGGGTGCTGGCGGCCGAACTGACCCAGCGCCTTACCCTGGTCGTCGCGTTGTCCATGCTGCTCACCCCGTGCCTGTTCATCCTCTACGAGAAGGTCATCGCACCCCGGTCGATCCGGCCATCCGACCGGGCGGCGGACGAGATCGACACGCGGGGCCCGGTGGTCGTCGCCGGCATGGGCCGCTTCGGGCAAGTGGTGGCACGGCTGCTCATGACCAACGGCTATTCGACCGTCGTCCTGGACCTGGACCCCGAGACCATCGAGAATCTCGGCAAGATCGGCGTCAAGACCTATTACGGCGACGCGACCCGGCCCGATCTGCTGCATGCCGCCGGCCTTGGCGAGGCGCAGCTCTTCGTCGCGGCAATCGACGATCCGGACAAGCAAAGGCTGTTGGTGGAGCACGTCGCCAAGCTGTATCCCGATGTCCGGATCCTGGCCCGGGCCACGGACCGGCACCACCTTTATGAATTGGAAAACGCCGGTGCCCACATCGTCGAGCGCGAGCTGTTCGAGGGCGCCCTGGCGGTCGGTAAATCGGCGTTGATCGCGCTCGGCGCCCATCCCTTCAAGGCGGAAACCAAGGTGCGCGCCTTCCGCACTTACGATTACGGGACGGTCGATGCCTTGCGGATCAAGTGGAACCAAGGCGACGGCAGCGACTATATCAGTGCCATGCGCCGGCGATCCGATGACCTGTTCGAGATCATGAAGACCGACCGTTCGGAAAACCACGACCGCAGCGACCGGGGATGGACACCGCCACCCAACGAGGTCACGCCCCAATAGAGGAGAGGTTCATGTCACAGGAAAACCGCGTTCTGCGCATCGACATCGTGTCCGACGTCGTCTGCCCATGGTGCATTATCGGCTACAAGCAGTTGCAGCAGGCGATCGCCGATACCGGCATCGCCACCGAGCTCGAATGGCATCCCTTCGAGCTCAACCCGCAAATGGCCGAGGAAGGCGAGGACCTGCGGGAGCATCTGGCGGCGAAATACGGCACCACGCCGGAAGAATCGGTACAGGCCCGGGCCAAGCTGAGCGATCTGGGCCGGGAACTGGGATTCACCTTCAACTTCACCGACGAAAGCCGCATGCACAACACCTTCAAGGCCCATCAACTGCTGCATTGGGCCGGCGAGCAGGAGCGAAAGCACGACCTGGAAATGGCGCTGTTTGCCGCGCATTTCAGCCACGGCCGAAACATCGGCGACGTCGAAGTGCTGGCCGATATCGCAGCGGAAACCGGGCTCGACCGCGACGAGGCGGCGGCCGTGCTGGCCGATGGCCGCTACGCCAAGCCGGTCCGCGAGGCCGAACAATTCTGGGTCTCGAAAGGCATTCGCGGCGTGCCGGCGGTGATCTTCGACCTCAAGCACCTGGCAACCGGCGCCCAGGGCGTCGCCAATTTCACCGCCATGCTGCGCCAGCTCACCGAGGGCGAGGCGGCCTGATCGAATGACGGTCTACGATGTCCGTTGATTGGTAAGGCGCTAGCTGCTCTGAACCTCCCGCAGGACCGGGTTGATCGCGCGGCGTTCCAGGTTGATCGATTTCAAAAAGGCGATGCCTTCCTCGGCGATGGCGTCGCCAACCATCTCGCTGCTTTCGTCGGCCAGTTCCCTCATGTCGACCCACATGGCGTAGAGCGGCTTGGTGCGGTCGCTGATGATGCCGGCCTTCAGCAGGGTCTTGATCAGGACCCGGAAGATGTTGGCGCTCTCCTTCATCTGTTCGCGCCGGTCGGCGTCGGTGAAGCTCTCGGCCACCGCATCGCGTACCCATTCCCAATCCAGGTCGAACTTGGCGTAGACCGCCTGTTTCTGTTGCGCATTGACCAGGTTGAACAGCAGGGTCTCGAAGCACTGCGCCGCCCAGTCCTCGACCCGGACATGTTCCTCCTCGGTTAGCGACGGGATGGTGCGCTCGGCCCAGATGCGGCCGAATTTGTGGTGGAAGGCCTCGTCGGTCATGGTCAACTGGGTGAGGCGCCTCAGGACCGGGTCATTGGATTTGCTGTGCAGGGTGGCGAAGGCCCCCATGGCCAGGCCTTCGACCAGCAATTGCATGCCGACCAGTTTCTTGTAGACCTCGGGCGCCGCCACCATTTCGCCCAGCAGATTGGCCAGCGTGGTGCCGATCGGCAGCGGGGTGCCCCAGCGGGCCTGGATATAGCGGGCGAAGGCGGTGACGTGGCGCGCCTCCTCGCGGGCCTGGTTGGCGGCGTATTCCTGGGCGCCGGGGTCCAGCAGCACGTGGCACAGGCTGGCCGACAGCGACAATGCCCCCTGTTCGCCGTGCAGGATCGACGACATGTTCCAGCGCGCCACCTCGTTGGCAAAAGCGATCCGCTGGCCCGCATCCAGCCGGTCGGCGACCGCGCTGCTCAGCTCGACCACCTGGTCGTCGGGCAGGATGGCCTGGTTCGCCATGTCGAAGGGGGCGTCGAAATCGATATAGGCCGGGTCGGTCGGGTCCCAGAAATGGTCGTGGGTGGCGGCGATGATCTCGTCGAAGGCGTCGGTGCGGCGGCCATAGCGGTCGACCGCCAGCATGGCGGTGAAGTCGTCCGGCGCCACAGCGTCGTAGATCGGATCATAGGTGATATGGTCGCTCATTCCCGGCCTCGTCGTTGTTATAAGCGCACGACTATAACCAACGCGTGCTTGCCGGTCATGGCAAAAGCGGTTGAAAGCGGATCGCGTTTGCTGCCGGACCTGGCTAAAGTCGGACCAGGAACATGTTGCGAGGCCCCGCCGCGATGACCGACACGATCGAAACCATCGAAACCGAATGGATCCCCTTGCCTGACGGCACCAGGTTGTCTGCCCGAATCTGGCTGCCGGCCGGCGCGCGGGACCTGCCCGCACCGGCGGTGCTGGAATTCCTGCCCTACCGCCGCCGCGACGTCACCGCACCGCGCGACGAAAGCACCTATCCCTATTTCGCGCAGCAGGGCATTGCCGGAGTCCGGGTCGACCTGCGTGGCACCGGCGACTCAGACGGCTTTTTCGACGACGAATACTCCGAGACCGAGCTTGCCGACGCCGAAGCCGTGATCGCCTGGATCGCCGACCAGCCCTGGTGTTCGGGCAAGGTCGGCATGATGGGGATCTCGTGGGGTGGCTTCAACGCCCTGCAGCTGGCGGCCCGCCGCCCGCCGGCCCTGGGCGCGGTGATCTCGATCGCCTCGACCGTCGACCGCTTCGCCGACGACATCCACTACAAGGGCGGCTGCCACCTGTCGGCCCAGGTCAACTGGGCCACCACCATGCTGATGAACATCTCCCGGCCGCCCGACGCGGCGGTGGTCGGCGAAGACTGGCGCCGGCAATGGCTGGCCCGGCTGGAACGCCAGGCGCCGCTGATCGAGACCTGGCTCAGCCACCAGCGCCGCGACGATTTCTGGCGGCACGGATCGATCTGCGAGGATTTTTCGGCCCTAGACGCTCCGGCCCTGGTGATCGCCGGCACGGCCGATGGCTACCGCAATACGCCGTGGCTGGCGCTGGCCGGTCTCGGGGCGCCGAACCAGGCCATCACCGGACCGTGGATCCACAAATATCCGCATTTCGCCCGGCCCCGGCCCTGCATCGACTTCCTGGGCGAGGCCGTGAACTGGTGGCGCCGATGGCTGTCGGTGGCGGAAGCCGGGTCCGAAGACCAGCCGGTCCACCGCCTGTACCTATCGGAAGCGGTGCGCCCCGGGGTCTGGCGGGACAGCGAGCCGGGCCGCTGGGTCGCCCTGGATGGCGCGTCGGGTGCGCCATTGCGCCTGCACCTCACCGGCGACGGCCGACTGGCCCGGTCCGCGTCCCCGGATAGCGACGTGACCGTACACACCCGCCAGGACTGCGGTGCCGATGGCGGCGAATATTTCGCCGTCAATCCCGGCCCCGACCTGCCCGGCGACCAGCGGGCCGACGACGCCTTGTCGGTCTGCTTCGAGACCGGTCCGTTGGACAAAGCGGTGGAAGTCATCGGCCCGCCGGTGCTGCGGCTACCGGTCCGGATCGATGCGGCGACCGGCAACCTGGTGGCGCGCCTGGTCGACGTGCACCCGGACGGCACCGCCCATCGCGTGTCGCTGGGGGTGCTCAACCTGGCCCACCGCAAAGGCAGCGCGTCCCCCCGGCCGATGAACCCGGGCCAGGTGGAGACCATCGAGCTCAAGCTGGACGTCACTGGCTATCGGTTTCTGCCGGGTCACCGAATTCGCCTGGCGCTGGCGACCAGCTATTTCCCCTATATCCTGCCGCCGCCCAGCGACGTGACGGCGGTGGTGACCACCGGGGCCGAGGCTTGGCTCGACCTGCCAAGCGCCGGTTACCAGGAGATCGATATGCCAACGCCACCCGGCCGGGACACTCTGCCGGCCTATCCGGCCGACCCGACCGGCAGCGCCGACCGACGGGTCAGCCGCAGCTTCGCCGACGGCCGCACCACGGTCACGGTCACGGACGATACCGGCCAGGTGACCCACCCGGAGAACGGCATGACCTGGCGCGAACGGCGCCGCTCCGACTGGTCGATCGCCCCTGATGACCCGTTGAGGTTCGAGGGCCGCGAACACTTCACTGCCATGCGCCGGCGAAACGGGGTTACCACGGAAACCATCGCCACGGCCCGGCTGACCGCCACTGCCGGCGACTGGGTGGTGGAGAGCGAATTGACCGCCCGGCTGGACGGCGAAGTGGTGTTTTCCCGTTCCTGGCAGCGCAACATTCCGCGCGACCTGATGTGACATTGGCGGATGCGGCGCGGGGCGTCCCGGTGGCTGCCACAATATGGCAACCATTTCGCAGCAAACAGCAATTTCGATTCATGTCGCGGTTGACGGGGACCCGCGCTTGGCGGATGCTTGGGCAATACCCAAAGCCCAAGGAGGCCTGCGATGGCGCTCGAGCAAACCAGCGCGGCGTTTGACGGTCATGCCGCGACCCAGGATCGTTCGCGAACGACGGTACCAGGCGATCTCGGACGCAGGCCTTCGGCCGGGCAATGGTACATCTGGTTGCCCTCGCTGGTCAGCCTGGCTTGGCTGGCGGCGGCCGTCGTCTATGTCCATATGTTCATCGGCTGGGAAGCGCTGCCCGAACTCGCGCTTTCCGAACTCGGCGGCCTGGCAGCGGCCGCCTTCGCGCCCCTGGCGGCGCTGTGGGCCGGTGTTGCCTATATCAGCCGTGGCATCGAGCTTGAACGCAACGTGCTCACCCTGCGACAGCTGCTGGTCGAACTCAGCTATCCGACGCCCGAGATCGAGGCCCAGGTCGAGGCGCTGACCTCGTCCTTGAAGCGTCACCGCGGCGAGGTACTGGCCGCGGTCGACAAGGCCGCCACCCATATCACCGCGGCCAGTTCCGCCCTGGCCGACCACAACGAGGCGCTGGCCGCGACCAGCGAGTCGGTCAAGGACCGGGCTGGCGACATCGAGCAGTTCCTGTCGCGCAAGGCCGACGAACTGGCCCGGGTTTCCGCTGCCGTCACCCTGCAGGCCGAGACCATCCGCGAGACCGGCCAGGTCCAGGGGGCGGAACTGGCCGCCATGGCCGAGGACGTGGCCGCCCGCACCTTCGAGATCCGCAAGTCCCTGCGTGAACAGATGCAGGAGCTGTCCCTGGCCGCCGACCGGGCCGCCGCCAAGGCGGGCGAAACCGGCGAAGCGCTGGGCGCCCAGGCCCGCGACCTGGAAAAGGCATCCGACCATGCCGCCGGCCGCACCGCCGAAGTGAATTCCACCCTGCGCGCGCAGATCGACGAGTTGACCAACCTGGCCGACAAGTCGAACGCCCAGATCCAGGCGACTGGTGAGGCCTTCCGCCGCCAAGCCGGCGAATTGGACGAGGCAGCCGAGCGCAGCAGTGCCAAGATCGCCGCCACCGGCACCGTGATCGAAGACCGGATGCGCGAATTGGAGGCGGCCGGCGACCGGGCCCAGGGGCGGATCGAGGATGCCGGGACCAGTTTCCGGCAGGTGGCCGATGCGCTGGACGAGGCGACCAGCCGCGGCGAGGAGGAAATCGACGCTGTGGCGGCGGCCTTGCGCTCCAGCACCGGCGACGTGGCGGCGGCCCGCGAGGAACTGATCCAGGCCGGCGCCGCCATGGCCACCGGTACGACCAAGGTGACCGAGGCCAGCGAGGCGGCGATGTCGGCGCTTTCGACCTTGAACGAGGGGTTCGCACGGCATGGCGGCGAACTGACCCAGCGGGCCGACGAGGCGCTGTCGCGGGCGATCGCGGTCCGCGAGACGCTGCAGCGGGAGATCGAGTCGCTGCAGAGCCTGACCCGGCAGATGACCGATCGTTCGGAAGTGGCGGCGGCTCAGTTGGCGGATGGCGCCAGGATGCTGTCCGACACCGTCGATCAGGCGGTTGCCTCCAGCGACGCCCAGAGCCGTATTCTGACCGAGCGGGTGGTCCAACTGGGCGAGGCGGCCGATGCCGCCGAGCAACGCCTGGCCGAGGGCTACGCGGTCAACAACGCCCGCATCGAGGCGCTGGGCGATGGTGCCGAGCAGGTGGAGCGACGCCTGCGCACCGCGGCCGCGGCTCTGACCGAGCAACGCGATCTGCTGTTGGGCCTGGCCGGCCAGGCCGAAACCGCCTTCCGGGCCGCCGGTCGCGGCGCCGAGGACAGTGCCGGCGGGGTTGCCGCCGCGCAGGCCGCGCTGGAATCCCAGGCCCGGTCCCTGGCCGAAGCCACAGAATCCGTCAAGGCGGCGATCGGCGAACTGGGCGAGGATCTCGACCGCCGCACCGAGCGACTGGGCAGCGGCGCACAACAGGCGCTGGAGCTGTTTGCCGGTCAACTCGAGGCTGCGGCGACCGGCGCCGAACGGCGCATCGGCACGGTCTCAGACGATTTGAACGAGCGAACCCGTCATGCGGCGGCCCAGATCCAGGCGGCCGTGACCCGTCAAGCGGACGCCCTGCAGGGCCATGCCGACCGCTTGGTCGAGGCCTTGCAGGCTTCTGTGGCCGAGGCGGGCGAGGATCTGACGGCGCGTGGTGAACGAATGAGCGCCAGCGCCAGCGAGGCGTTACAGACCTATGGGGCGAAGCTGGACCAGGCAGCGGCCCGAGCGGAATCGCAGATCGAGGCGGTCGGCGGTCATCTGACCCAACGGGCTGAACAGGTGACGACCACGGTTCAGGAGACGGTGACTCAGCAGGTGGAAGACCTCACACGGGCCTCGGACCGGGTAGTCGAGACCTTGAGCCATGCGGCCGACGAATTGGGCCGGCAATCGTTACGGCTCGGTCAATCGGCTGACAACGCGCGCCAGGCGGTCGATGCCACCGGCATCGCCATGGGCGACCGCGCCGCCGCCTTGACGACGGCGGTTGAGCGTCTGCGCACCGAGGCGGAAACCGTGCAGACCGATCTGGGTACCCGGGTCGACGGGTTCGAAACTGCATTTGCCGGCCTGGCGGAAAAGGCCGAGACCATCGGCGAGATGTTGCGCGAACACACCGTGGCGCTGGCCCGGGTTGCCGGCCAGGCGGGCACTGAGACCACCGCCCTGCGCCAGACCTTTGACGAGCAGGCGGGCCTGTTCGAAAGCCTGGGCAGCCGCATCCGCGACCTCAGCCAGGGCTTCAAGGACAACATTCAGGAACTGGATCAGGCGGGGACTCAGGCGGCATCGGGGATTACGGCGGCCAGCACCACGGTCCGCGACCAGGCCGAGGGCATCAACCAGGCGACGGCCGCGGTGGCGGCCAGCGCCGACGCGGCCGAGCAGGCCCTGGGCAGCCAGTTGGCGCGGCTCACCGAGATCGGTGAGCGGCTCGACGCCCAGGCCAACGAGGTGATCACCGCCTCGAAGGCCGCGACCGATGCCCTCAACGATGTCAACCAGGGGGCCCAGAACGGCGTCGCCGACCTGCGCCAGGTGACCGCCGGCGCGGTGGAACAGCTGCTGGAGCTGGTTGGCGATATGGGGATTCGAGCCAAGGAGGCCAAGTCGGCGGCCGACCACATGGCGCTTCGGGCGTTGGAAACCAACGCGGCGCTGCGCCAGCAAACCAACGAGTTGAAGGCCGCCGCCAACCTGGCCAGCCGCGAGACCGAAGGCGCGATCAACGTATTCGGCGAGCAGGCCCGCAAAGTCGGCCAGGCGGCCAATGCCGCCAACGCGCAGGCACAGGAGTTGAAGGCCCAACGAGAGAGGTTGCGTGGCGACATGTTCCTGCGCTCAGCCGCCTTCGTGACCGAAGGCCTGAATTCGGTGGCGATTGATTTGAGTCGGATTCTCGGTCAGCCGGCCTCGGACGATGATTGGAAGAAGTTCCGCGAGGGCGACCGCGGCCTGTTCACCCGCCGCCTGCTGCGTTCACGCGACGACGACAAGGTCGTCGCCAAGTACCAGAAAGACGCCGATTTCCGCGACAATGTCGACCGCTACCTGACCGAATTCGAGAACATGCTTGACCAGGCCAAGGAATGTGACCATGGCGACGTGCTGACCAGCGCCTTCGTTACCTCTGATGTCGGCAAGCTGTATTCGATGCTGGGCAAGGCGCTGGGCCGGCCAGTCCGCTAGGCTGCCCGGCGGTACGGCCGGGCGATGGAGGCGGAACGGCTTTCGGGTACCGTCAAGCGGGTGATTCACCACGACCCGGACAGCGGTTTCAGCGTCCTTTTGATTGAAATCGCAGGCCGTCGAGACGCGGCCACGGTGGTTGGCACGGCGGTGCGCATCCATGTCGAGGACATGGTGGCGGCGTCCGGCCGCTGGGTGACCCATCCCAAGTTCGGACCGCAGTTCAAAGCCGATCTGCTGGTGCCGCAAACCCCCAACACGGTCGATGGTGTGCGCAGCTACCTGGCCAGCGACCGGGTCAAGGGGATCGGACCCCATTTCGCGGCCAAACTGGTCGAGGCGTTCGGCGAGGAGGTGTTCGAGGTCATCGAAAACCAGCCCGAACGACTGGCCGAAATCCCCGGCATCGGGCCGAAGCGGGTGGCGCAGATCACCGCCGGCCGGGCCGAGAACAAGGCGGTCCGCGACATCATGGTCTTCCTGCAGGCCCACGGCCTGGGCGCTGCACGGGCGGTCCGCATCCACAAGGCCTATGGCGATGACGCGGTGGTTCGGATCAGCCGCGACCCCTACCGCCTGGCCCGGGACTTTACCGGCATCGGCTTCCGCAATGCCGACGCCATCGCCGCCAAGCTGGGGATCGAACCGGTTTCGCCGCTCCGCATTCGGGCCGGGCTCGCCCATGTCCTGGATCGGGCCCGGCTGGATGGCCATTGCGGCCTGCCTCGGGATGACATGTTGGCCGCGACAGCCGAGTTGCTGGCCGTGGAGGGGGCGTTGGTGGATCCGGTCCTGGCGGCTGAGGTCGCGGCGGAGCATCTGGTCGCCGACACGATCGCCGGCCGGCCCTGTCTGTTCCTGAAATCCTTGTGGGAGGACGAACGGCTGGTGGCGGCACGCGTCCGTGCCCTGGCAAAGTCCGGGCCGCCCTGGCGGGCGATGGACCTGGACCGTGCTGTCCCGGCCCTGGAACGCCGGCTCGGGATCAGGCTGGCGCCCGGCCAGCGTCAGGCGATCGCCACGGCTCTGACGGCCAAGCTGGTGGTGGTGACCGGCGGCCCCGGGGTCGGCAAGACCACTCTGGTCAACGGTATCCTTGATCTGCTGGGGGATGGACTGGAGATCGCACTGTGTGCCCCGACCGGCCGGGCCGCCAAGCGGCTATCGGAAAGCACCGGCCGGCCAGCCAGCACGATCCACCGGTTGCTGGACTATTCCTTCCCCGACAAGGGGTTCCGTCACGACGAGGACGAGCCGCTGGATTGTGACCTGTTGGTGGTCGACGAAGTGTCGATGGTCGACGTGCCCCTGATGGCGGCCCTGCTAAGGGCGGTGCCGGACGGGGCCGCGGTGATCCTGGTCGGGGACGCCGACCAATTACCGTCAGTCGGGCCGGGGCGGGTGCTGGGCGACCTGATCGACAGCTCGGCGGTGCCGGTGGCGCGCCTGACCGAAATCTTCCGCCAGGCAGCCCAGAGCGACATCGTCACCAACGCCCATCGGATCAATCGCGGCCGCATGCCGCGCCTCAGCCAGACCGAGGACGATGGCGGCAAGGGCGATTTCTTCATCACCGGGGCCAGGGATGCCGAGGATGCGGCCGACAAGGTCCTCACCATAGTCACCGAGCGGATTCCAAACGCCTTCGGCCTGGACCCGGTGCGTGACGTCCAGGTGCTGAGCCCCATGAACAACGGTGCCGCCGGGGTCAGGGCGCTGAACGCCCGGCTGCAACAGAGGCTCAACGGCGGCGATACCGTCCCCAGGGTTGAACGCACCGGTGAGAGTCTCAGGCTCGGCGACAAGGTCATGCAGACCCACAACAACTACGACAAGGAGGTCTTCAACGGCGATCTCGGTGTGGTGGCCGCGATCGACCTGCCGGCGCGCAATGTGGTGATCGAATTCGACGGTCGCCGTGTCGACTACAGCCTCTCGGACCTCGACGAGATTCAGCTGGCCTACGCCACCACAATCCACAAGGCGCAGGGCTCGGAATACCCGGCGGTGGTGATTCCGGTGCTGAACCAGCATCATGTGATGCTGAAGCGCAACCTGATCTACACCGCGATCACCCGCGGCAAGCGTCTGGTGGTGCTGGTCGCCCAGCAACAGGCGGTGCGCACGGCCATCGCCGGTGCTGGCGAGGCCAGGCGCTGGAGCAAGCTGAAGGAGTGGCTGGCAACCGGGTGAGGGGCCTCAAGGGCCGCTGGGCCGGCTGGCCCGGTAGTGTGTCCATCGGACCCAGGCCTTGGTTTCCCGTTCGCAGGCCGCAAAGGCGGCGGTGCCCTTGGTGTGGCCTTGGCGCAGGCATTGCTCGTCCAGCCAGGCCTGCTCGGAAACGGTGCAGGCACTCAGAATAAAGGGAACGCACACAACAAGCCCACGCAACCATGTCTTGGACTTCATCCCGACCTCCCGTGATCGACAGCGTTCTAATCACGGATGTAGGTCTGAAGCCGTGCTGCTTAAAGCTCGGGCGCGTGCAAAGTTTCGTGAACGGCGGTAAAGGGAAAACCCTCGCTGGCCGGACTTACAGCCGCTTGGCGATCTCCTCCAGCATCACCTCGGTGGCACCACCGCCGATCGGTAGGACGCGAGCGTCGCGGGACATGCGCTCGACCGGGGTTTCGCGCATGAACCCCATGCCGCCATGGAACTGGACGCAGGCGTAGGTCACCTCCTGCAGCAGTTCGGCACTGACCGCCTTGACCATTGAGACCTCGCGGACGCAATCCTTGCCTTGCGCGTCCAGCCAGGCCGCGTGCAGGGTCAATTGCCGCGCCGCCGCCACCCGCGCCGACAACATCGCCAGTTTCTGGCGGATCGCCTGCAGGCTCCACAGATTGGCGCCGAAGGCCTCGCGCTGGCGGACCCATTCCAGGGTCAATTCGATTGCCTTGGCGGCCTCGCCGGTGCAAATCGCGCCGATGCACAGGCGCTCGTTCTGGAAATTGTCCATGATCGCGTAGAAGCCACGGTTCTCGGCGCCCAACAGGTTCTCGGCCGGCACCCGGGCGTCTTCGAACACCAGTTCGGCGGTGTCGGAACTCAGCCAGCCGGTCTTCTTCAACTCGCGCCCGACCGAAAAACCCGGCGTGTCGCGATCGACGATGAACATCGAAATCCCCTGGCTGCCCTTGGCTTCCGGGTCGGTTCGGGCGGCGACGAACAGGACATCGGCATGGACACCATTGGTGATGAACATCTTGGCTCCGTTCAGGACATAGTGATCACCGTCGCGAAGCGCCCGGGTGCGCAAGCCCGCAACGTCGGATCCGCCGCCGGGTTCGGTGACCGCGACCGCGCTGATCAACTCGCCGGTGCAGATCCGCGGCAGGTACTTGGCCTTCTGTTCAGGCGTGCCGTAACGGTCGAGATGCGGCGCCGCCATGTCGGTGTGGACCATCACCGTGGCGGTTACGCCGCCATAGGTCGACCGACCAAGTTCCTCACCCAACACCATCGAGGCCAGGGCGTCCATGCCGCCGCCGCCATATTCCGGGTCGTGGCGCATGCCGAGGAAGCCCAGTTCCCCCATCTTGCGCAGGGTCTCGCGCGGCACCATGCCGGCCTCTTCCCAGGCATCGCCATTGGGCATGATCTCGGTCTCGACGAAGCGCCGGACCTGGGCCCGCAGCATGTTGTGCTCCTCGCCGAAATAGATCTGCTCCTGCTGGTCCAACAAGTTCATCGCCGCGCCTCCCTCAAGATCATCGTTCTCGCCGCCCGATATGTCGGCAAACCGGCGCCTTGGTCAAGCCGTAGCCGGCATGCCGACATTGTGCCGCCGCAATCCTGGGTTATGTTAGAGCAACTGGAGGTGAGGAAATGGCGATTTCACGGCGGACGGGAATGCAAATGGGAGCAGGCTTGGCCTTGGCGGCGGCGGTGGTAACCGGTCTTGGCGGACCGGCAAAGGGATCACGGGTCGAACGGGCCCTGGACCGGGTGTTGCCGGAACTGACCGAAGCGGCGGCGGGAATCGATGCCGTGCCGGGGGCCGCCGTTTACATCCGGATCTTCAAGGAAGACAGGGAGTTGGAGGTCTGGCTGGAAAGCGCCGACGGCACTTACCGGTTGCTGCGCAGCTACCCGATCTGTGACTATTCCGGCGATCTCGGGCCGAAGCTTAAGGAGGGCGATGGCCAGTCGCCCGAGGGCTTCTACCGGATACGGCCGGCCCAGATGCACCCGACCAGCCGTTTCCACCTGGCCTTCAACCTGGGCTTCCCCAACGCCTATGACCGCAATTCGGGACGGACCGGCTCCTACCTGATGGTCCACGGCAACTGTGTCTCGATCGGCTGTTACGCCATGACCGACGCCAGGATCGAGGAGATCTACAGCCTGATGACGCTCGCCTTCCGGGCCGGCCAGGCGGCGGTCCCGGTCCACATCTTCCCCTTCCGCCCGACCCACGCCAATCTCGCCGCCCATGCCGGCTCCCCCTGGGATAAGTTCTGGCGCGCCCTCAAACCGGCCTACGACCATTTCCAGCAAAGCCACCGCCCGCCCAAGGTCATGGTCCGGGGCCGGGTCTATCTCATCGAGGCGGGGGATGGTGGCTAGGGAGGTCGACTAGACGAAACCAATCTCGGGAAACCGAGCATTACCGAGTCAAACGGGCCTTTCTGGGCCACCCCGAGCGCTACCTCGCGGAGATTTTCGGCGAGGAGGAACCTTAAGCGACGTCTCGAAGGATGTGAGATGCGGCGGCCCCTGAGTTCCACACCCTTATGGCGCTGCCCTCGCAGCTCATTAGGATCGCGTTGGAATCGGAGCCACGACAAAACCGCCCGCCCTGGCCTCTTGCGGGCTTGATCTTCGCGGCGTTTCTCGTCAGCTTGGGCGGCGGCCGAGGGAGAGGAGGGCGCCGATGCTGCCGACCGTCTGTATTATCGGAGCCGCGGGCGCGCCGGTGGCCAAGCACCAGAAGCCGCGCGAGGCGGCGATCCAGGTGTTGGAACGCGAATTGCTGGCCGGCGTGGTGGTCGAGGCCCTGGCCGATGCCGGCATCGACAAACAGGCGGTGGGCTCGCTGGTCTTCGGGCTGGAGCGCGACTATCCCAAGCAGCGCTACTTCGCCACCTTCATGGCCAATTACCTGAAAATGCCCTGCGACGGCACCGTGGTCGAAGTGGTCGGCAACGGCATGACCGGCGGGCTGGCCTTCGACCAGGCGGCGGGCGAGATCCAGCTGGGCCGGGCCGATGTCGCCCTGGCGCTGGGCGTCAATATGGAGAGCGCCATCCCGACCGCCGAGCATCTCGGCAATACCATGCGCCATGTCGGCGATGTCGACTTCCAGACCATCTTCGGCTTCCCGCCGATCTCATGGTACGCCATGGACGCGGTCCGCTATTGCCACGATTTCGGCGCAACCCGGGCCGAGATCGCCATGGTCGCAGTCAAGAACCGGGCCCATGCCCGGCTCAACCCGCTGGCCCAGTACCGCGAGCCGCTGACCCTGGAGGAGGTGCTGGCCCAGCGTCTGATCGTCGAGCCGCTCGGTCTCTACGAGGTGCCGGGTCGCGGCGACGGTGCGGTCTGCCTGGTGCTGGCCCGCGAGGAGGTCGCCAAGTCCCTGGGCCGGCCCTATGTGCGCCTCAAAGGCCGTGGTTTCCACCACGAGGGCGCCCACCAGATCACCGAGACACCGACCGACATGACCGAATTCAACGCCGCCAAACGGGCAGTGGCTACGGCCTATGCGGATGCCGGGGTCGGGGCGGCCGATATGGATTTCGCCGAGGTTTACGCGCCTTGCACCATCGTCGAGGTGTTGGTGTCGGAGGCGCTCGGCCTGGTGCCACGGGGTGCGGGTGCCCGCGCCGCGGCCGACGGCGAGACCCGGCTGGGCGGGCGCATCCCGATCTGCACCTCGGGCGGCTGCCTCAGTCGCGGCCACCCGCCGTTCATCACCGGGCTCTACAATTTTGTCGAGGTCGCCGAGCAGCTGCGCCACCGGGCCGGCGAGCGGCAGGTGCGGGACGCCAGCCTGGCCCTCACCGCGGCCGAACTCGGCAACTACAACGCGGCGCTGGTGCATGTGCTGGAGGCGGTGGCATGAGCCTGGAGGTGCTGCGTATCGCGGGCTCGCGTCCCTATCCGCCGCGGGTCTCGGCCTTTACCCGGACCTTCTGGGACGGGCTCGCCGAGGGTGTTTTCCGGGCGACCTCCTGCCCGGCCTGCGGCCGCCTGACCTTTCCGCCGAAGCCGTTCTGCCCCCATTGCCTGCACGACAAACCCGACTGGGTCGAACTCTCGGGCGACGGCGTCCTCTACGCCTATACCGTGGTCCACATCGCGCCGGCCGGGTTCACCGGTCAGGTGCCCTATCGGGTCGGCATCGTCGACCTGGCCGAGGGCTTGCGCATCGCCTGCGCCATCCGCCCCGACGGCGACATCGCCCCCGACCGCCCGGTCCGCCTGGTGGTACTGGCGCACGACGACGGGCCGCTGTTCGCGGCTCGATTGGTGGAGTACCGCTAGAGTCACCCCCACCCCAACCCTCCCCCGCCAGGGGGAGGGGGATTATCGCGGTGGTTCGCAGCGCTTTCCGCCCTTTTTCATCAGGGAAGAGGAAATACCAACGCAGATGACAGCGCTCCCTCCCCCTTGACGGGGGAGGGATGGGGTGGGGGTGAAATGACGCGGTGTTTCAGTGCGATGCGCCCGTGGTCACGATCCCAACCAACCCTAATCGTGATCGGTTTCGGGCAGCTCGGCTTCGCGGCGGGCGATGAAGGCGGTCAGTTCCTCGACCAGGCCGGAGTCCATCGCCGGCGCCAGGTCGTTAAAGGAACGCAGCATCTCTTCGACCCTCGCATTGGCCCTTGCGTTGGCGTCCAGGGCGCCGTCGACCTGCCATTGCTCGAAGGGACTGTTGTCCAATAGCTTCGGCATGAAGAAGGCGGTGCGGAACTTGGCTCGGGTGTGATCGGTACCCAGGAAATGACCGCCGGGGCCGACCTCGCGCACCGCCTGCATCGCCTCGTCCAGGTCCGATAGGTCGACCCCGCGGCCCAGCAGGTGGTACATCTCGGTCTGTTCGGCGTCGAGCACGAACTTGGCGGTGCTGGCGGTCAGGCCGGCCTCCAGCCAGCCGGCCGAATGGAAGACAAAATTGGCGCCGGCCAGCAGCACCGACTGCATGGTCAACGAGGACTCATAGGCGGCCTGCGCATCCACCAGCTTGGAGCCGCAGACCATGCCGCTGGACCGCCAGGGCACCCGATAGCGCCGGGCCAACTGGCCGATCATGAAGTTCATCAGGCTGATCTCCGGGGTTCCGGCCATGGGCGCGCCGGACTTCATCGAGACGGTGGCCAGGAACTGCCCGTAGATCATCGGTGCGCCCGGCCGCACCGCCTGGGCGAAGGCCAGGCCGGCCAAAGCCTCGGCATTCAAGACCGCGACCGCGCCGACCGAACTGGCCGGGCCGCTGGCCCCCGACATCACGAAGGGCGACAGCAGCACCGGCTGGTTGGCCTCGGCATAGACCTTGACCGCGTCCAGCATGGTGGCATCCCAGACCAGCGGTGAATTGCAGCTGCAGACCGAGACCATGACGGCGTTGCGGTCGACGAAATCAGCCCCGAACACCAGGCGGGCCATCTCCACCGTGTCCTCGGCCCGGTTGCGGGCGGTGGTGGATCCCATGAACGGCTTGTCGGAATTCAGGATGGCGCTGAACACCGTGTGCAGGTGGCGCCGGGGCACCGGGATATCGACCGGTTCGCAGGTGATGTTTCCGGTCAGGTGGATCGCCGGAGACAGATAGGCCAGGCGGTGGAACTCCTCCAGATCGGTAAAAGTCCCGTAGCGGCGTGTGCCCTCGCGGTCGAGCACAAAGGGCGAGCCATAGGTCGGCGCGAACACCGTATGCTCGCCGCCGATGCGCACGGTCCTTTCCGGATTGCGGCCGTGCAGGTCGAACTCGGCCGGGGTCTTGGCGACCAGGTCCATCAACAGACCGCGGTCGATGCGGATGCGGTGGCCGCGCACGTCCGCCCCGGCGCGGCGCCAGATCTCGGCCGCCTCGTCGTCGCGAAATTCGATGCCGACATCTTCCAGCAGGTCGAGCGAGGCCTGGTGGATCAGCTCGACGCCCTCGGCGTCCAGCACTTCGACCAGGGGGATGTTGCGGCGCAGGGTAGGTAGCGAGACCAGTGGCGACGACAGCCGCCTTTCGCGCCTCGCGTCGCGGCCGCCGCGGCGGCCCGTCTGTTTGGCCGGTTGCGACTCCGGTGTCATAGCGGCGTCTCCGTTCGTGTCTGGCCCGAAAGTCGCTATGCGACTTCCGGGAGCGCTGTTCCATCCCCCTCCCCCTCCCAAACACCCACCAGGTTACCATCAATGGGTGGTTGGGAGGGGGATGGAACAGCCACTTTACAAGTCCGGCTCTGAACAGAACCCCGGATCAGCCGGGCCGGTGCAGGGTGAAATGGTTGTTGACGACGCAATAGTCCATATAACCCAGCCGCGACAGGGGGTGGAATTTGTTCCAGTCGACCATGCCGTCGGTCAGGATGGCTTCGTCGATATGAACCCCGACCACCTCGCCGAAAACCGTGCTGTTGACCACATCGGGGCGGGTCGAGGGCAGTTCCACGGTCTGCAAGTGGCGGCATTCCAGGGCGACCGGCGAGGCCGCGACCCGTGGTGGCTTGACCACCCGGCACGGCGCCGGCTCAAGCCCGGCCAGTTGCATCTCGTCGACTGACCGTGGCGCGTCGGCCGAAGTGGTGTTCATCTGTCTGGTCAGTTCCTCGGTGACGATATTGACCACGAACTCGCCGGTCGCGGTCAAATTGGCCAGGCTGTCCTTGGCACCGCCTTCGGCATGCGGGCCGTTGGGGCAGAAGACGACGATCGGTGGCGCGTCCGCCACCCCGTTGAAGAAGCTGTAGGGCGCCAGGTTGACGGTGCCGTCCAGGGCGACCGTGCTGACCCAGGCAATGGGGCGCGGCACGACCAGGGCCTTGAAGGGGTCGTGCGGCAGGCCGTGGCCGTTTTCGGGTTGGTAGAACATGGCGACAAGCTAGCTCGGAACGCCGCACCTGTCGACGGCCAAAAGACTGGTCAGCAGCGGTTCCCTGTGCTATAGGCCTGCGCCATGGTTTACGGCAACGGACTTCGACGACGACGCAACCCGCTGCGCATTTCGCGCCGGCGCCGTCGACCCGTGGCCTGAACCCATTCCGAAAAATCGGTTCTCAAACAAACGGCTAGGGATGACGGCGGCCTAATCGCCTCCGTATGACCAATTCCGATCGCACCGAGTTGACCCATGTTTGAGATCCGGCACGAACAGCCCGAAGACGCCGACGACATCCACGTCCTGCACGCCGAATGCTTCGGCCCGGACCGACACATGCGGACCGCCTATCGCCTGCGCCGCGGCACCGTGCCGATCGACGAGCTGTGCCTGGTGGCTCGCACCGACGCAGCACTGCTGGGCAGCATAAGGATGACCGCGGTACACATCGGCGCCGAAACCCCGGCCCTGCTGCTGGGGCCGCTGGCGGTTGTGCCGGCGCGGCGCGGCGAAGGGATCGGCGAGGCGCTGATGCGCCACGCACTGGACCTGGCCCGCTGGCGTGGCCACAAGCTGGTGGTGCTGGTCGGCGACCCGCCCTATTACAGCCGCTACGGTTTCAAGGACGCCTGGCAGTTGGGCATCACCACCGACAACCCGATCGACCGCGACCGGTTCCTGGTCGCCGAGCTGACGCCGGGGGCGTTGAAGGGGGTCGTCGGTGAAGTTCGCGCCGATGCCGCCGCCCTGGTGGCCGAGCCGGTTTGAAAGTTCCGAGTCCGCCACATCCTTCGAGACGCCGTGTGCCACGGCTCCTCAGGATGGAGACCTTTGCACGGAAG
>CAYFNG010000009.1:0-193615 GCA_964344385.1 uncultured Sneathiellales bacterium | reverse complement strand
GCAAAGGTCTCCGTCCTGAGGAGGGCGTAGCCCGTCTCGAAGGATTGGGCGGGCAACCGGCCTGGACCCGCGTCCACTTCACGACACCGGATCGGGTGTGCTTTCCAGGGTCTCGAGGAAGCGGATGTCCTCCCAGGTCTCGATCGCGCGGTCCAGGTGCCAGGCGTTGCGGGCCAGGAAGACCGGGGTGCCGTCATGGTCGTCGGCGATGTCGGCCGGGTGCTTGTCGATGAAGGCCTTCAGCCTCTGGGCATCGTCGGACTGCAGCCAGCGGGCGGTATGCAGGGCGACCGGCGAGAAGTGCACCGGTACGTCGTATTCGGTACGGATCCGATCGGCCAGCACGTCGAACTGCAGCGCCCCCAGCACGCCGACGATCCAGTTGGAGCCGATGCGGGTGCGGAAGGCACGGGCCACCCCCTCCTCCGCCAATTGGGTCAGGGCCCGGCCCAGATGCTTGGCCCGCATCGGATCGTCGGGGCTGATCCCCATCAGCAGTTCGGGTGCAAAGCTGGGCACCCCGGCGAATTGGATCTTCTCGCCCTCGGTCAGCGTGTCGCCGATCCTTAAGTTGCCGTGGTTGGGAATGCCGATGATGTCGCCGGGCCAGGCGTCCTCGGCCCGTTCGCGCTCCTGGGCCAGGAAGAGCTGCGGGTTGTGCAGCGCCAGGGTCTTGCCGCTGCGCACTGCATGCAGCTTCATGCCGCGCCGGAAATGCCCGGACGTGATGCGGAAGAAGGCGATGCGGTCGCGGTGCTTGGGGTCCATGTTCGCCTGGATCTTGAAGACGAAACCCGACACCTTGTTTTCGTCCGGCGTCACCTGGCGCACCCCGGCCGAGCGGCCGCCGGGCGGCGGCGCCAGGCGGACCAGGCCGTCGAGCAGTTCGCGGACCCCGAAATTGTTGATCGCCGAGCCGAAGAACACCGGGCTCAAATGGCCCTCGCGATAGGATTGCTGGTCGAGCGGCTGGCACAGCTCCCTGGCCATCGGTAGATGCTCGCGCAAATCCTCGACCGCCGCCGCCGGCAACAATTCGTCCAGCTTGGGGTCCTCGAGCCCGTCGCAGCTTGCCGCCTCGTCCGGCTCCTCGTCCAGCCCGCCGGTGGCGCGGCCTTTTTTCATCAGCACCAGCCGGTCGCCGATTACGTCGTAGCAGCCGTGGAAGCCGCGGCCCATGCCGATCGGCCAACTGGCCGGGGTAACGTCCAGGGCCAGGGTCTCCTCGATCTCCTGCATCAATTCGAAGGGATCGCGGCTTTCCCGGTCCAGCTTGTTGATGAAGGTGATGATCGGCACGTCGCGCAGGCGACACACCTCGAACAGCTTGCGGGTCTGGGCCTCGATGCCCTTGGCGGCATCGATCACCATCACCGCCGAATCCACCGCCGACAGGGTGCGGTAGGTGTCCTCGCTGAAATCCTCATGGCCCGGCGTGTCGAGCAGGTTGAAGGTGCAGCCGCCATAGTCGAAGGTCATCACCGACGAGGCCACCGAGATGCCGCGCTCGGCCTCGACCTTCATCCAGTCGGAGCGGGCCCGCCGGGCCTGGCCCCGGGCCTTGACCGCGCCCGAAAGCTGGATCGCGCCGCCGAACAGCAGCAGCTTTTCGGTCAGCGTGGTCTTGCCCGCGTCCGGGTGCGAAATAATCGCAAAAGTCCGCCGCCGGGCGATCTCGCCCTGAAGCCTGTTCATCATCCTGTCCGGAATGGTGTGGTCGGGAACCGGCTATATAGGGGCGCAGCCCCTTGCCTGGCAAGGGGCACGGTCCGGACGGCCGACGGGCCCGAGGTTGAACCGGTGGGCAACCAGCTTGATTTCAGCCGCTTCATCGGTATAAAAAAGCATGAATTGCAAGATTATGCATATCGATTTCGGATAATCATGGCCAAAAAGAGCGAAGAATACCTCACCACCAAGGAACTCGCCGATCTGCTACGGATCAAGGAGCGTAAGGTCTATGACCTGGCCGCCTCGGGCGACATTCCCTGCACCCGGGCCCTGGGCAAGCTGCTGTTCCATCGCCCCGCCATCGACCTCTGGCTCGACCGCCACGCCTCGGGGGGCACCCCGCCGCAGCCCAGCCCGCCGAGCGTGATTTGCGGCAGCCATGATCCGTTGCTGGAATGGGCGATCCGCGAATCCGGCGCCGGTTTCGCGACCCTGTTCGACGGCAGCCTGGACGGGCTCGACCGCCTGAGCCGCGCCGAGGGCGTCGCCGCCGGCCTGCACGTGCTGGACGCCGAGCAGCAGAGCTGGAACCTGCCGTTGGTCACCGCCCGCTTTGCCGGCAAGCCGGTGGTGCTGGTCGAATGGGCCTGGCGCCAGCGCGGCCTGATCGTCGCGGCCGGCAACCCGCACCAGGTCGGCGGCATCGCCGATCTGGCCGGCCGGCGGGTAGCGCCCCGCCAAGGCCAGGCCGGCAGTCAATTGCTGCTGGAGCGGATGCTACACGATGGCGGGCTGGAATCCGGGGCGGTCACGTTGACCCGCCCGGCCCGCACCGAAACCGACGCGGCGCTGGCGGTGCTGGAGGGCGAGGCCGACGCGGCGCTTGGGTTGGAATCGGTGGCCCGCCAATACCGGCTGGACTTCGTGCCCCTGGTCCGTGAGCGTTTCGACCTGCTGGTCTGGCGCGCCGAATGGTTCGAAGCGCCGTTCCAGGCCCTGCTCAACTTCTGCCGAAGCGACGCCCATCAAGCCAGGGCGGCGAGCCTCCCCGGCTACGATGTCTCCGGGTTCGGCACCATCCACTTCAACGGGCGTTAGGGAAGAATAGCTGCAGGCCGCCACGCCGATAGGCGGCGATCGCGCTCTGGCCTTCGTCACCCCGCAGCCAATCGAGGAAGGCCTGGCCTTCCGCCTGCCGCACACTGGGGCATTTGGCCGGGTTGACCAGGATGACCCCATACTGGTTGAACAGTTGCTTGTCGCCCTCGACCAGGATCTTGAAATCGCCCTTGTTCTTGAAGCTGATCCACGTGGCGCGGTCAGTCATCACATAGGCCCCCATGCCAACCCCGGCGTTCAGGGTCGCGCCCATGCCCGACCCGGTCTCGCGGTACCAGGCACCACTGGCGGTCGTCGGATCGACACCGGCCGCCTGCCACAGGCGCTTCTCCTTCTTGTGGGTACCGGAATTGTCACCGCGCGAGGCGAAGATTGCCTTGGTCTTGGCGATCCGCTGCAACGCACCGGGCGCGTCGGTCAAGCCGGCGATCTTGGCCGGATCGGCCGGCGGGCCGACAAAAACGAAATCGTTGTACATCAGATCGAAGCGCGCCACCCCGTAGCCGTCGGCGACAAATTTCTCCTCGGCCGGCTTGGCGTGCACCAGCAGCACGTCGCCGTCGCAGTTGCGGGCGTTCTTGATCGCCTGGCCGGTGCCAACCGCCACCACGTGGACCTGGATACCGGTCTTTGCCTTGAAAATCGGCAGGAGATGGTCGTAGAGACCGGAATTGGCGGTCGAGGTGGTGGACTGAACGATGATCGATTCCGCGGCTTCGGCGGTGGGCGCGAGGGCTGCGATCAACGCGACAATTCCGGTCAGCAGTCTTATGGGCATTCGGACACTCCCTGGTTGGTTGGATGGTTGGGACTAGAGGACGATGCGTCCTGCCAGATAGTCTTCGGCCTGGCGCGAGGCCGGGTGGTCGAAAAACGCCGACGCCGCAGTGTGTTCGAGGATGCGACCGCGGTGCATGAAAACCACGTCGTCGGCCAGGCGTTTGGCTTGGCCGATATCGTGGGTGATGAAAACCAGCTTGACGCCGCGCGCCCGCGCCGCCGTGACCGCCGCCTCGATCGCCAGGACCGATGCGGGATCCAGGCTGGCGGTCGGCTCGTCCAGGAACAGGATCTCGGGCTCGGTGGCCAAGGCCCTGGCCACCGCCAGCCTCTGCCGCTCGCCCCCCGACAGCAGCCGCGCCGGCTGGGGCGCCTTGTCCGCGAGTCCGGCCGAGGCCAGGATCTCCTGGCGGCGGGCGCGGCGTTCGGCCCCCTTGCTTTCGAGCACGAAGTCGATATTGGCGGCGACCGACCGGCGCAACAGGACCGGGGTCTGGAAGACCATCGCCTGGCGGCGGCGCAGGTCCTGGTTCATAGGGCGACCGCCCCAACTGACCTCGCCGGCGGTCGGTTGCAGGAGACCGTGCAGCAGTCGCACCAGCACCGTCTTGCCGGCGCCGTTCTCGCCCATGACCACACTGATCCCCTGGCCGCTCAAACTCAGATCAACGGCGTCGACCACCGGCCGGCCGCCGGCGGTGTAGGTCAGGCCCCGGGCGACCATCGGCAACAGGGACGAGGTGTCGGGGCTACGCATAGGCATAGCGTGCGGCCGTCATGCGCAGGCCCATCACCGCGGCGTTGACCGCCAGCGCGATCGCCAGCAGCACGATCCCAAGTGCCAGGGCCAGTGACAGGTCGCCTTTCGAGGTCTCCAGCGCGATCGCCGTGGTCATCACGCGGGTCAGGTGATCGATGTTGCCGCCGACGATGATCACCGCGCCGACCTCGGCCACCGCCCGGCCGAACCCGGCCAGGGCCACGGTGATCAGGGAATAGCGGGCATCCCACAACAGGGCCCGCATGGCGGTAAAGCGCGGCACGCTCAAGGAGCGGAACTGCTCGGCATATTCGTCGTGCAGATCCTCGACGACCTGGCGCGAGAGGGCGGCGATGATCGGGGTGATCAGGATGCACTGGGCGATGATCATCGCGGTCGGGGTGTAGAGCAGTCCCAGCCAGCCCAGCGGCCCGGCCCGCGACAGCATCAGATAGACGCAGAGGCCGACGACCACCGGCGGCAGACCCATCAACGCGTTGAGCAGGATCAGGGCCGCACCGCGGCCGGGGAACCGGGATGTGCCGAGGGCGGCCCCGACCGCGAAGCCGATCAGACAGGCTACCGCCATCGCCGCCAGGCTGACCCTGAGCGACAGGCCGACGATCTCGACCAAGTCCGCATCCAACGTCCCCATCAGCCGAAACGCCAATCCGAAAGCTTCTGCAAAGTCCTGCATTTTATGTTGTTATTCTCGATTTTTCGCCAATATCCCGCATAAATTTCTTTATATCGGATTTTTCACAGGAATCCAGCCATGCAACTTGGCAATTTGTGCTTTTTGTGAATCAGTCTGCTAGAACACAGGATGCCAGTTGCGATCACTATCAAGGCAGCCGGTGACACGGCCAAGCCTTTGACCGAGCTTTGGCGCGTGTTCGCGCAGTTTGAGGTGACCCCCTCTATGGCGGCGCTGAATTATCCGCCGCACATAACGCTGGCGGTCTATGACAGCATGGCAGAAGAGCGGCTGCGGGACGCCGCAGCTTCCTGCTTTCGTGATACCCCCTCCCAAAGGCTCGGTTTCAACCGCCTAGCCTATTTCGCGGAACCCGACTTCGTGGTCTGGGCGTCGCCAATATTTTCGGAGGCACTTCATCGCCTTCACGACGAAATCCACCAAGCGATCGATCCTGCGCTCTGCCATCCCCATTTCCACCCTGGGCAATGGGTCCCCCACGCCACTCTGGCCACCCAGATCACAGCGGCAAACCGCGACAAGGCCATCGAACTCGCGTCTCGGCCAATAGATCCCTTCGAGGTCGTGTTCGACTGGGCCGATTGCGTCAGCTTCCCACCGGTATGGATTATCGAAGAGCGGCAGCTACCGCTCAGCCCCGCGTCGTCTCAGCCGGGTGGGGCATGAGGCCGAGATGGGTGACCAGGTCGACGAATTTGCGGATGGTTTCGCGCTGGTAGTCGTCCAGGTCCATGGCGGCGAAGTCGTAGAAGCCCTGGCCGGCATGCATACCGGTGCGGCCGGCCGCCATGTTATCGGAGATGATCTCGGGCGCCTGGTAGCGCGGCGCGTCGAGGGCGTCGCGCAAGTAATTGCTGGCGTAGTACAGGATATCGCCGCCGCCCCAGTCGATGAATTCGACCACCCCGAGCACGGCAAAACGCAAGCCAAGGCCGAGCCGGGTCGCCTGGTCGATCTGGTCGGGGCTGGCCACCCCCTCCTCGACCAGGCGTGCCGCCTCGTTCATGGCCAGGGCCTGCAGCCGGGGCACGATGAAGCCGGGTGACGGGGCGCAGACCACCGGGTGCTTGCCGGCCTCGCGCAGCAGACCGTTCAGGGCCGTGACCGTGGCTTTGTCCGTCGCCTGACCGGGGCTGACCTCGACCAGTGGGATCAGGAAGGCTGGGTTGAGCCAATGGGCGTTGAGGAAGCGCCCCGGTTCGGTGACGAACGCCGCCAGTTCATCGACCAGGATGGTCGAGGTGGTCGAGGAGATCACCGCCTCGGCCGGCGCGTGGGCACAGATCAGGGCGAAGGCGTCACGCTTGACCGCGACCACTTCCGGCACGCACTCGAAAACGTACGCGGCATCTTTCAGGGCCTCAGCCGCATCGGCCCGCGCATGCCAGGTGATGCGGTCCAGGATCGTTGCAACCTGGTCCTGGTCGAGCACCCCGAACCCCGCCAGCAGGCCGATCGATTTGGCAACCGCCGCCCGGGCGCCGTCCAGGGTGGCGGCAATCGTCTCCTCGGGTCGGTCCTTGGCGTCGACCACGGCCACTGGGAAGCCGGCATAGGCGAAGACATGGGCGATGCCGACGGCCATGCGGCCGGCCCCGATCACCGCGATGGTCATGCCGGGAGCCCCCGGTCCATCAACGCCCGCATCTCAGCCCGGCTCAGATTGGCCAATCCGCAGGCTTCCAGGGTGCGACCGGCCTGGCGTAGGTCCTCGCCGATGATCGCCGAGGCGATCGCCAGCAGGCCCCGGGCCACCGGCGCCGGAACACCGGCATAATCGGCCACCGAGACCAGGAAGGCGAGGCCGCAGGCGACGTCCTCGCGCATGTAGCGATGCCGATGCAGGTCGATGAACTCGCGCCACTTCTCGCTGTCGACCAGCCTTTCATGGGCGGCATTGCCGTACATCCATTCCTCACCGTCCGGATTGTAGTGATCGGCCAGGGGGAAGTGCGGCCCCGGATAGCCCAACGCCTCGCGCACCGCGATCCGCTCCGCATCCAGTGTATCGGTCACCGAACGGATCGCCGGCTGGGTGCCCTCGTTGTGGATGTCCCAATGGTCGAAATGCTGCAGCGGCCCGGCATTCAGCAGGATCAGCGGCGGGTGGATCACCGGCCCGGCATTCATCAGCGCCCCGTCCAGCCCGTCCACCAGGGGCTCGATCGCGGGATAGAGCTCGCCCAGGGCGGCCAGGGTCGCGGCCGATGCGTGACCGGGAAAGACGCCGGTCGGCAACCGGGTCGCACGGGTGACGATGGCGATGGTCCCCGGCCCCTTCTTGCGAGTCAGGTACGGCAACGTGCCGGATTCGGCCAGCGCCACCTCGGCCCGGCAGCCGGCATCCCTGAGCCAGCGCGCCACCAGGAAGCTGCCGAAACTGCCCGGCGGCATGAACAGGATCTGGCCGTCGCAAAGGTGTGGCGCCATGGCGGCCGCGATATCCGCCTGGGCCATGGCCGGTCCCGGCATCAGCACCACTTCGGACCCGGTAAGGACCTCGCCGATCTCGCCGCTGACCCGCGCCAAGGGCACGTCACGGGTTCCGGTGTGATCGACCAATTCCAGCGACCCGGCCTCGGCCACCGGCCGCAGGGCTTCCGCGTCGCGCCGCCACAGGCTGACCGCATGGCCCTGCCCGGCCAGGTCGGCCGCCGCCGCATAGGCGCCGTTGCCGCCGCCCAGTACCGCGATTTTCACCTGTTCAACTCCCTTCGATTTGGACCGGTCCGGTCGGTATCCGGCAGCTCAGCACCATCGCCCGGTCGCCCAGGCCCCGGTCTTGTAACTCACAGCCGATCGCCGCGGCAAAAAGCTCCGCCATTTGGACTTCATAGAATTTGTGGTGGCGGACCAGATAGTCATCGTGGATACCGGCGCCAAAGACCCAGACCTCGACCCGGCAGCAATCGGATCGGGCCCGACAGCCGACCAGGACCCCGGTGCGCTGAGGGTAACGGAACGCGGTCGTCACCAAGCATTCAAGGACATGGGCCAGCAATCGCGGTTCACTGGTGACGGCCTGTTGGCCGGCCCGCACCCGGAAGGGAGAGCGGACCATCGCGGCGCGCCCGGCAAAACTCCGTTCAAGGCCGGTCAAGATCGGCTCCAGGTCGATGGCGCGGAGATCCGTTGAACCGCGACCGGTTTCCAGCTTGGCCAGGGCGGAGAATTCCTCGAACGGCATCGCGATGGATTCCAGCGCGGTTCCCAGGAGTTCCACCTGCCGGGAAAGACCACCACCGGTATCGGCATTATTCAGCACATGTATGAGCAGGCCCAGGGAATGAAGCGGCTGGCGCAGGTCGTGATTGGCCAGGTCGAACAGGGCTGCAAACCTGTCCGGCTCAACCCGCTCGACATTTCCGCTACGCGGTCCGCCCCTGGCCATCGCTTGCCCAACCTCCGCGTATCACCGCTCGGCGGCAAAATGGGTCCGCGAAACCCATACCGCCAGAACGGCTACACTAGAGCATGTCTCCCCTATTCGGAACCACTGAGACGCCGTCTGCAGTCGCGTTTCCGCCCCTCTGGCAAGGAGAGGATGGGCGGATACGCGATCTCAGTGAATCCGAACGGGGGAGATTTGCTCTAGCCCGGATCGCGAAACGGAACAAAGCGAGGGTTGGAAAAAACGGCCCCGCGCGGAATAAGGCGGGGCCGAGTTCAAGACCGGAACATTGTCTCAATAATGTGTGAGACTAGCACGCTGTGATGGGACGGCAGGATGGCCTCTATGTCATTGATTTCAGTCAAGTCATGCCAATTGCGTCAATTTGCGGTGGCGGCGTCCTGGAAATTCGGGATGCACTACCGGGCACCGATCTCAGGTAACAAAATCCCCGCCGCTAGGCGGCGGGGATAAGAGTGATAACCAGAGAGACGTCTTACAACTTGGGGAGTTGCGAGGATCATAAGATCAGATATCCATGTTCCCGTCCTTGACCTCAATCAACAAACAACAAATTATTTACGAATTTTGACCGTGCGTCACACCTGACGCAAAAAGGTTAACAAAAATCAAGGGATTTTCATTGGAAATACAGACCCTGTATTACCAGCTGATTACCCGCCCTAGGTCTGGACAGGAAAATTTTACTTTGCGGTACGCCATCAATACTGACAGAGCGGGTTTGAAATATACTTATCAATTTTTGTTGTTTCTATGACAATATTCAAATTTATCCAACCCACGCCTGCCTGAAGCCGCGATATTCATACCTATTATTACAAAATTCTACTGTACAACTGTCGACCTTTGATGTCCGAGTTCGACCAAGCGCAGGCGCCCATCTTCGATTTCCAATACCGTCACAGACCCGTTGTCCGGCTGGAAACATACCACCCGTTCATCGTCGGTGGCCGCCCCGACCGCCACGTTGATGGCCACGAAATGGCTGACCACCGCAACGCTTTCGGTTTGGTGCAGCAGGGTCTCAACCACCCGCTCCCGCCAGGCCCGCAGGCCTGCATCCTGTCCGGACCAGCGACCGGTCATCAAGCGGTCGAGAAAAGCGCGACGATCGTCGGGCTCGATCGCGACGCTGGGCACTTCGGCCATTGCCGCCTCGATGCCTGCCAGGGATGACCAGCGGCGCTCCAGGGGCCGGGCGGTTTCCCGCGCCCGTTTCAAGGGACTGCAGATGATCGGCAGCGGGCCATGCAGTTCCATCGCCGCCGCCATGGCCTCGGCCTGTTCGCGGCCGGCATCCGACAGACCCGGGTCCATATCCTCTGTCCAAGGCGCGGCCGCCTCGGTGTGACGAATCAGGTAGATCCGGACCGGTTCGATCATCGGCCGGCTAGCGAGTCCGCCAAGACTGGGTGCGGGCGCGAAGGCCCTTGGTGGCCAGGGCGTGCAAGGTGCGCACGACCGCGTTGGTGTAGAATATCATCATCGCCATTGCCGCCGCCGGTGCGATATCGCCGGCATCATCCATGTTCAAGACCGCCACCGAGGCCAATGTCGTGTCCGGGGCATAGAGGAAGATTACCGCCGAAACCGTGGTCATAGCGTTAACGAACAGATAGATGCTGACGTCCAGGATGGCGGGCAGGCAGACCGGCACCGTGACCCGCCAGAACGTCTTGTAGAACGGCACCTTCAGCGACGCCGACACCGCCTCGAATTCCGGGTCCATCTGCTTCAGGGCGGTGACCGCGGTCAGATGGCTGACAGTGTAGAAATGCGCGATGGTCACCACCACCAGGATCGCCATGGTGTGGTAGATGAAACCCAGCGGGTTGTCCGGGTGATTGAAGAAGAAGATGTAGCTCAGGCCCAACACCATGCCGGGCACCGCCATCGGCAGAATGGCCAGGAAATGAATGGCGCCGCGGCCGCGGGCAAAGCCCCGCCCCTTCTCGACCAGATAGGCGCCGATGAAGATGAAGGCGGTTCCGAACACGGCCGTGTAAAGGCCCATCTCGATGGAGTTGTAGAAGGCTTCCCAGCCGCCGCCGTCCATCACGTCGAAATCGTAATTGTTCAGCACCAGGTTCAAATTGTAGGGCCAGAACTGAACGAACGACGCGTAGCCGGCCATGACCACGGTGGCCAGCAGCAAAAAGCTGACAAGGGCGCAGAAGCCCACCAAACCGTAATCGATGGCGCGACTGGGTTTCGGCTCGAACGGCACCGCGCGCGCCGAAAGTTGCGCCACCTGCTTGCGCTGGACGATGCGGTCGACAATGAAGGCGACCACCGCGGGAATCAGCAGAACGACACTGACCACCGCGCCCATCTCGAAATTCTGCTGCCCGATGACTTGCTTGTAGATATCGACCGACAGCACGTTGTATTGGCCACCAATCACCTTAGGCACGCCGAAATCGGTGAACACCAGCGTAAAGACGACAAAAATGGCGCTGATCAGGCCGTATTTGACACCCGGCAAGGTCACCGTGAAAAAGGTCCGAATGCGGCTGGTACGCAGCGCCACGGCCGCTTCGTAAAGCCGGCCGTCGGACAGCGACAGCGCCGTAACCAGAATGATCATGGCGTGGGGAAAGGTCCAGAAGACCTCGCCGATCACGATGCCGATTGGTCCGTAGATCGAATTCCCGAACAACCAGTCGCGGATAATCCCCTGGCGGCCGAAGAAATACACCATCGAGATCGCCGGCAGCAGCGAAGGCGCCAGGATCGGCACCACCGCCATCACCCGGAACAGCCCCTTGGCCGGCATACAGGATCGGGTCAACGCGTAGGCATAGACAAAGGCCAGGCTGATGGTGATCACCGTCGAAATCACGGAAATCGTCAGGCTGTTGTAGATCGAGTTGAAGAGCGCCGGCGTCGAAAAGTATTCGACATAGTTGGCAAAGCCGATGAAGCTGCCGTCCTTGGCTTCGAAGCTCTTCGACAGCATGGCATAGAGCGGCAGCAGCAGCGCGATCGTCAGATAGACACCGACCGCCATGATGCCGCCGCGCATGATCCAATCGTCACGACCCAGCTTCGGCCGGATGGCGGGCGCCGCGGTGGCGGTCGTGACCGCCATGTCAGCCCTTCTCCTGCCGGAACAGACGGACCCGATCGACCGGCAGAACCACCGGCAGCGTCTTGTCTTCGGCCAGGTTGAGATCGCGCACCGCATTCACGGAGAAGTCGGCGGTCAGCTTCTGCCAGTTCATGCCCTCAATCTCGATGTCGGCGCGGTAGAACGAACCGAGGAATTCAAGACCGACGATGCGTGCCGGGAACGTGTTGTCGGCGTCGCCGGTCTGGCGCACGATAACGTCTTCGGGGCGGACCGCAATGGTCACCGCGGTTCCCTCTTCTTGCTTTTCGACATCGGCACAGTTCAGTTCCACGTCGCCGAGCCGCACGCGCCGCGGTCCGGCCACGGTCCCGCGCAGGAAGTTCATGGTACCGACGAAGTCGGCAATGAAGGCGGTCGCCGGGTGGCCGTAAATCTCGGTCGGTGAGCCGACCTGCTCGATGACGCCGTGGTTCATCACCACAATGCGGTCGGCCATGGTCAGTGCCTCTTCCTGGTCGTGAGTGACCATGATCGTGGTGACGCCCAGGCGGCGCTGCAGGTCCTTGATCTCGTGGCGCAGATGGACCCTGACCCGGGCATCCAGGGCGCTCAAGGGTTCGTCCAACAGCAACAGGCCGGGCGAGGTCGCCAAGGCACGGGCCAGGGCGACCCGTTGTTGCTGGCCACCTGAGAGTTGCGAGGGATGTTTGCGCCCCTCGGTTTGCAGGCCGACCAGTTCCAGGAGTTCGGTCACCCGTTTTTCGATGTCGGCTTTGGCGACTTTGCGGTTCTGCAGCCCATAGGCGATGTTCTTGTTGACCGTCAGGTTGGGAAACAGGGCGTAGGATTGGAAAACGATCCCGAAGTCCCGCTCGTCCGGTGGCAGGGCCGAGATATCGCGGCCGGCCTGCTCGATCTGTCCGCTGGTTTGGATGTCCAGCCCGGCAATCGCCCGCAGCAAGGTCGTCTTGCCGCAACCCGACGGCCCCAGGAAGCACACGAACTCGCCCTCGTGGATGTCGAGCGAAACGCTGTCCAGCGCCGTGAAGGCGCCGAACATCTTGGTCAGATTGGTGATGCGCAAATAAGGCGCCTGCGCCGCGCCCGCGGTGTCCGTCACGCCGATACTCCCCTCCCCGTCCGAATACGGCCCCGGTCCGCCGCAGGACCTGCGGCGGACCGGTTGTCGTCACTCGGCTGTGGATCCGGTTATAACCTATTTCGGATCCGACTTAGAGTCGTAGCGTTTCTGCCACTCGGCCAGGATCGCCTTGCGGTTCTTGGCGGCGAAAGCAAAGTCGTTGTCGATCATGGCGCTGGTGATGGTGTCCGGGAAGTACTTCACCGGCTTGGCAACACCCGGCATGCCGACCACCGCATAGCCTTCGTTGTACATCTCGTTGGCCTTGCGGGTGATGGCCCAGTCCGCCAGGGTCTTGGCTGCCGCCATGTTCTTGGTCCCCTTGACGATGCCGGTTGCTTCCATGTCCCAACCGACGCCTTCGGACGGTATGATAATATCGATCGGCGCGCCCTTGGCCTTCGACTTGGCGCCGCGGAAGGCGAACGAAATGCCGATCGGGATCTCACCGGCCGCCGCCAGCTTGCAGGGCTTGGAGCCGGAATGGGTGTAGCGGGCGATGTTCTCGTGCAGACCGTCCATGAACTTCCAGCCTTCGGCCTCGCCGAACAATTGCAGCCAGGACGACACGTCCAGGAACCCGGTGCCCGACGAATTCGGGTTGGGCATGATCAGATGGCCCTTGTAGACCGGCTTCAACAGGTCCTTCCACGAGGCCGGGGCCGGCAGGTTGAACTTCTTGGCCTCGACGGTGTTGAAACAGACCGCGGCGACCCAGGCGTCCATGCCGGTCCAGGTCGGCGGGCTCTTGGAATCAATGAATTTCTTGTCCAGCTTGTCCGCGCCCTTCGGCCGGTAGGCCTCCAGCATGCCCTCGGCGTCGAGCAGCATCAGGCTGGTGGCGGCCAGGCCCCAGACGATATCCGCCTTCGGATTGTTCTTTTCGGCCAGCAGTTTGGCGGTGATGATGCCGGTCGAGTCCCGGACCCATTTGATGTTGATGTCGGGGTGATCTTCATTGAAGCGCTTGGCGTACTTCTTCAGATCCTCGGCCTCGACCGCGGTGTAGACCGTCAAGTCGGCCGCGCCGGCCGCCTTGCCGAATCCGGCGACCAGAAGCACGGCCGCAAAACCGGCAAACAAAGAACTCAAAAATGTGCGGTACATGTTGTCCTCCCGTTGTCGTTCGCAACGACGTTATATCCCAGTTCCTTATCAAATTTGTGATGCTCTTTTCTGTCGCGTGTCGTTCCTGTCCTCCTTCTCGTCAACCCGTTTTATCCTAAATCGGCGGCGGTTTGGTTGTCGCCTGTTTCCATCACCTTTGGCTTGCCCGGCCGGCGCAGACGGCTTTCGCGCAGCTCTCCGGCGGCGTCCAGGACCGGATAGGCGGCCGCCGTCAGGTGGGAATTGATGCGTTTCAAATCGCGAATCACGTCGAGATGCAGGGAACTGGTCTCGATGCTCTCCATCTGGCCGGACCGCAGGCGCTGCAAGTGGTTTTCTGCCGCCTCCCGCTCCAGGTCGCGGACCAGGACCTTCTCCGCCAGCAGTTTGCGCGCGGTCTTCACGTCCTCGCCCAGAAAGACACTGAGTCCGAGCTGCAGGTTTTCAACCACGCGGCCGTGCAGCGCGGCGATTTCGTTCATGCCGTCTTCCGAGAAACTGTATCGGTTCTTGATCTTCTTGGACGCCAATTCCATCAGGTTCTTGTCGACGATGTCGCCGACATGTTCCAGGTTGGTGGTGAAGGTGATGATGTCGACGCAACGGCGGCTTTCCTCCTCGTCCATGACCGCGCGGCTGACCTCGGCCAGGTACAGCTTGATCGCCTCGTGCAGGCTGTCGACCACGTCGTCCATCGCCTCGACCTCGTTGACCAGCTTGCGGTCGTCCAGCCGGAAGACGTCCAACGTCTTGCGCAACATTGCCTCGATCGTGTCGCCCATGCGCAGGGTTTCGCGGGCGGCACAGGCCAGGGCGACCGACGGGTTGTCCAGCACCGCCGGATCTAGGTAACGCGGCCGGGCCGGGTTTTCGTCGTCGCTGCGATCTTTCAGGACCATGGCGCACAAGCCCGCCATCACATCGACCAGCGGCAGGAAGACAAGCGCCAGGGCGAGATTGAACGTGGTGTGGAAATTGACCACCTGGCGCGCCGGCTCGGCGCCGGCCATGGCAATCCAGGGCGCGATCTGGTCGATGAACGGCAGCACCAGGATACAGCCGAACACGCGAAACAGCATATTGCCCAGGGGCACCCGCCGGGCCGCGGCGATATCGCCCTGGGACAGCAGCAGGGCCGGGACGGCACCGCCGATATTGGCGCCCAGAACCAGCACGAAGGCAAGCGTCAGCGGCACCACGCCTGCCGCCGCCAGCGACATCACCAACAGCACCACCGCCAGGCTGGAATGGGCCAGCCAGGTCATCAGCCCGGCGATCAACAGGGCCAGCAGCGGCTCTCCCGCCAAGCCGGCGATCACGTCCTGAAGCGCGGCGGCCTCGCGCATCGGGGCGCTGGCCCCGACAATCAGTTTCAGCGCTAGGAGCATCAGGCCGAGCCCGATCCCGACCCGGCCCAGATCACGCGACCGGGTTGCCTTACCGGCCATGAAGGCCACAACGCCGACCAGAATCAGGGCCGGCGACAGCCAGCCGATATCAAAACTCAGGACCTGGGCAACCAGGGTGGTGCCGACATCGGCGCCCAGCATCACCGCCAGGGCCGGTGCCACCGCCACCAGTTCGCGGGCGGCAAAGGACGTGGTCATCAGGGCGGTGGCGGTCGAGCTCTGCACCACGGCCGTGACACCCAGACCGACACCAAACGCGGTAAAACGGTTACGGGTGCCTGATCCGATGATGCGGCGCAGGCTGCCGCCATAGGCGCGCGTAAAACCGGTACGGACCATGCGCGTCCCCCAAAGCAGGAGCGCCACGCCGCCAACAATATTCAACAGGATTTCGGTAGCCGAAATTGCCACCCCCGAACGGTTCCAATGCCAAGAGGTCGGCGGCCCCGGGGGCGGATTTTCGTCTTGTCTCGCCCCGGGGCCGCCAGATCGCTTCTAGTCTATGCGGAAGTTGACCAGATGGTCAATCTCCCCTCACTACTCAAGGTTTTTCGCCACGCGCCAGGCGGGCGTTGACGTCGTCGATCACCGCCGGCAGGTCGACCAGGCTGTCGATCACATAATGGGCGCCCGCCTTTTGCAGGATCTCCTTGGTCTTGTCGACCCGGCGCTCGATCTCCTCGGCGGACAGCTCGTTTTCCTCTTCCAGGGTATTGATGTCCATGTAGTTGCTGTAGCGGGCGACGCCGACACCCCAGCATCCGGCCTCCAGCGCCTCACCAATCCCGGAAACCGTGTCGTCGACCTTGACCACCGACTGGATTGGGTGGACGTCCATCATGTCCAGATTTTTGTAGACCATGAACGGTTTCGGCCGGGCACCGTGCTCGACCTCGTCACCAGCGACCGAGGCATCCGGCACATAGCCCTGCTTGGCGGCGTCTTCCTCCAGGATATCGACCATGGGCCGGGTGAAGCCGGTTGACGAGCCGACCTTGATGCCCTGCTTTTGCAAGCCCTGGATGGTCTCGGCGACGCCGGGCAGCAACGTGGTGTATTTGCGCAGGCAGTCGAGCTGCAGCGGCACGAAGTCCTCGAACATGCGATCGACATCGGCCTGGGTCGGATAGGCGCCGTGCACGCCTTTCCAGCGCTCGCGGATCTCCGGCACTTCCGTCAACGCCTTGATGTGCAGGTCCTTGCGCAGGCCCATCGGCCCGCGGGCCTCGGTCATCGAAATTTCAACGCCCTGGTTCTTGAAGACTTCAACGAACACAACCGCCGGCGCAATGACATAGGCATCGGCCGTGGTGCCGCTCCAATCCAGGACGACAGCCTGGACCTTGCCGCGATAGCCACGGGCATAAACATAGTTGGGATTGAAGGCCATGGTTGGTAACTCCCTTGATAGGCTGGTTAGCGTCTAAGCAACTGGTTTCGGTTCAGGCCGCCGCCGGGGCACCGGTGGCAACCCCCATGGCGGCGATGGTTTCGGCTATCGCCGTCAGGGCCACTCGAATTTGCGCCTCGTGCACTTGGCCGATACAGCCGATACGGAAACTTTCGGCCACGGTCAGCTTGCCCGGGTAGATGACAAATCCCGCGTCCGCCAGGCTGTCGTAAAAGACCTGGAAATCGAACTTGGGATCGGCCGGCATGTGGAAGGTAACGATGATCGGGGCCTGCAGGGCGTCGGGCAGCAAGGTCTCGAAGCCCAGCGCCCGCATGCCGTCGACCAGGCACGTACAATTGGCGGTGTAGCGAGCACCGCGCCCGGCGACACCGCCTTCACGCTCATGTTCGTCCAGGGCCTGGCCGAAGGCGGCCAGCACATGGGTCGGCGGCGTGAAACGCCATTGGCTGTTCTTCTCGAAACCCCGCCACTGGTCGTATAGGTCGAGGGCCAGGGAATGGGCATTGCCTTCCATGGCTTCCAAGACTTGGCGGCGGATGATGGCGAAGCCGAACCCCGGAACGCCTTCCAGGCATTTGTTGCTGGAAGCGATGACCGCATCGAATGGTACATCGACCGCCGACAAAGGGATGGCGCCGAAAGCGCTCATCGCGTCGATCAACAGGCTGCGGCCATGGCGCCGCGCGGTTTCCGCGACCCCGGCGATCGGGTTGAGAATGCCCGACGTGGTCTCGCAGTGCACCACCGCGACATGGGTGATGTCCTTGTCGGCCGACAGCGCCAGATCGAGCTCCCCTGCATCGACCGGTTGGTCCTCGGGCCATTCCAATGCGGTCACCCGTCGGCCCATGACGTCGGCGATCTTGCGCATCCGCTGGCCATAGGCACCGTTGATCAGAACCAGCAACTTGCCGTCCCGCGGCACCAGGGTGCCCAACGTCGCCTCGATCGCGAAGGTGCCGCTGCCCTGAACCGGCACGGCAACGAAGTCGTCGCCGCCGTCGATCAGGTCCACCAGGCGCGACCGGATCCGCCCGGTCAACGCGATGAAGCCATGGTCACGCGAACCCCAGTCTTTCAGCATGGCCTGTTTGGTGGCCAAGGACGTGGTCAAGGGCCCCGGGGTCAGTAGGTATTCAGTATTGCCAGTTTCGTTCATCGCCCACCTCACCAACACTATCCGACGCTCTTGCCGAATGGTGCCTTGGGCACCTTTCGAAAGGCTGTCCCGTCCCGCTCCCCCGCCCAACCGCCCACCTGGGTACCATCATCGGGTGGTTGGGCGGGGGAGCGGGACAGAACAGTCACCTTGAGCGCAACTCCAAGCTGGTGGGGATTGAGCCATCGAATTTTGTATAAATCAAATTACAAATTTTTATTTTTCAGATATATGATACTTATGAATCACGCCCAGCTCCGCGCCTTTCATGCCGTCGCCCAGGAAGGCAGCTTTACCGCCGCCGCGGATCGCCTTGGCCTGTCACAGCCGGCGGTCACGATCCAGGTCAAGGCGTTAGAGGAATCCTTTGACGTCGAATTGTTCCACCGGCGGGGCCGGCGGGTGGCGCTGACCGAAACCGGCCAGGCCCTGTACGGCTTGAGCAGCCGCATTTTCGGCCTGGAGGAAGAGGCCCGCAACCTGCTGCATGCGGCGGCCGGTCTGCGTACCGGCCGGCTGAAAATCGCCGCCGACGGCCCCTACCACGTGATCGGCCTGGTCGCCGCTTTCCGCCAGCGTTATCCCGGGATATCGGTCAATGTCACCATCGGCAACAGCCGCGAGGTCAGGGAAAGGCTTCTGGCCTACCAGTCCGACGTCGCGGTTTTGGCCGAGCAACAGGACGATTCGCGCTTTTTCGTGTTGCCCCATGGCCGGCACCGGGCCGTCGCCTTCGTGCCCCGGGAGCACAAATGGGCGGGGCGAACGTCGATCCGGCTGGCGGAGTTGCATGGCCAGCCGATGGTCCTGCGTGAAACCGGGTCCGCCACCCGGTCGGCCTTCGAAGCAGCAGCAGCCGCGGCCGGGGTCACGCCGGACTATGTCCTGGAAATCGGCAGCCGCGAGGCGGTGCGCGAAGCGGTCGCGGCCGGTGTCGGTATCGGCATTGTCCAGGAAGCCGAGCTCGGCCATGATGAACGTCTGAGAGCGTTACCCATCACCGACGCCGAGATCGTCACGGAGGAATTCCTCGTCTGCCTTGCCGAACGCCGCGAATCGCCAATCATCCAGGCGTTTCTGGAGATGGCCGATTCGGGCGAAACCGTGCCGACCTGAAGACCCTCAACCGCGGACCAAATCATGACCGACTACCCGGAATTCGAAAATCCCCAGCAGCGGCCCCGCTATACCGGGATCCCGACCTTCATGCGGGTGCCCTTCACCGAAGACCTGTCCCAGGTCGATATCGGGCTGATCGGGGTGCCGTTCGACGGCGGCGTCACCAACCGCACCGGCGCCCGCCATGGCCCGCGCGAAATCCGCAACCAGTCCAGCTTGGTCCGGCTGATCAACCAGGCGACCCGGGTGGCACCCCACGACTTGTGCCGGGTTGCCGATATCGGCGATGCCTGGGTCCAGCGGCCCTTTGCCCTGGAACAGGGCCATGCCGAGATCGAAGCGTTCTTCCAAAAGGTCCACGCGGCCGGCGTCATACCGGTCGCGGCCGGCGGCGATCATTCGATCACTCTGCCAATCTTCCGGGCCATTGCCCGCGACCGCCCGGTCGGCATGGTGCATTTCGATGCCCATTGCGACACCGGCGACGACTATCTGGGATCACGCTTTCATCACGGGGCACCGTTTCGCCGAGCGGTCGAGGAAGGGTTGCTGGACCCGAAGCGGACCATTCAGATCGGCATTCGCGGCGGCCTCAACGACCTGGATTCCTGGAAGTTTAGCCACGACAGCGGCATGCGCGTGGTCTATATCGAGGAATTCCACGAAATCGGGGTCAAAGGCGTGATCGAAGAAGCGCGCCGGGTGGTCGGCGACGGGCCGGTCTATGTCAGTTTCGACGTTGACGGGTTGGACCCGGTCTACGCTCCCGGCACCGGCACGCCGGAAATCGGTGGCTTTTCCTCGCTCGAGGCACAGTTGATGATCCGCGGCCTTGCCGGGCTCGACCTGGTCGGCGGCGACGTGGTCGAGGTGGCACCGCCCTTCGACCCGTCGGGCAATACCGCCCTGGTCGCCGCCAATTTGATGTTCGAGATCCTGTGCATCACGGCCGAGGCCAGGAGCGCGGGCTGAAGTCTACAGTCTGACTCAAGGGTCGCTGATCCGTCCCGCTCCCCCGCCCAACCACCCACCCGATGACGGTACTCTGGTGGGTGGTTGGGCGGGGGAGCGGGACGGAACAGCACCCCGAAAATGCGTGAATCACGTATTTTCGGTCAGACACTTACCGAGTATTCAGGGCCGGTCGTCGACCGTCACCACGACCGCCATGGCGGTGTCGCCGGCAGCGCAGCCTTGGAACAGCCCGTTGCCGCCGCCGTTGATCACCAGTTCCTCGATCAGCTCGATAATCGAACGCAGTCCCGTCGGCCCCTGGGGATGGCCCCAGACCAGGGAACTGCCGTAATTGTTCATGGCCATCACGTCGACCCCGGTTTCCCGGGCGAAGACCAGATCGTTGACCGCAAAGGGATTGTGCGACTTGATGGCGTCGATTTCTTCGATCGACAGCCCGGCCGCGTCCAGCGCCTTGCGCGCCGCGGGAATGGTGGCGGCCGGCATATGGGCCTTTTCGGTGCGGGCCAGGCCATAGCCCCGCAGCCGGATCCGGATCGACTTGTCTTTTGACATTTCACCGGCCCGGTCGCCGTCACAGACCACCATCGCGGCATTGCCGTCGGCCGGGTGGGTCTGGCCGCCAAACGTCACGGTGCCGTCCTTCAACACCGGCTTCAGGCCGGCCAATCCGTCCAGGGTGGTCGGGTGGATGCCCTCATCGCCATCCAGCGTTTTGGCGGTCTTGCGGTACCTGGCATCGGGCACATCGAACGGCAGGCGCATATAGCGCTTCAAGAAGGCCGAATCATCAACCGTCGCCATCTGGTACTGCTCGTAGCGCCGTGCCGCGACCTCGTGCTGTTCCGCCGTGGTCACTTGCCATTTGCGGGCAACGTTTTCCGCCGTCTCGATCATTCCGACGCCGGCAAAGGGATCGTTGGAGAAATTGTCCAGCACCCAGTTTTCCTGAGCCCCGGTGCCGCCCGGCCCGGCCGGGTTGGGATAGTAGAGATGCGGGCCGTTCGAGGTCCGATCAGCGGTCACCACCAGGGTGGCGCTGGCCATGTCGGACTGGATTTCCTGGTCCGCCGCCAACAGGCAGCGCACCGAAGTGGCGCAGGCCTGGGCAATGGTCGGACCACCGACCTGTTCCGCCCCGATCATCCCCATCAGCCAGGGCAGGCCGTAGAACGAGTGGTGCTGCGGCACCGACGTGCCCAGCACGCCATAGTCAAAGGCATCCGCCGGCAGGTCCCGGTCCGCCAGTTCCTGTTTCGCGACATGGGCGGCGAATTGGATGCTGTTCAGATTGGCGAGACTGCCCTGCCAGCGCGAGAAAGGCGTCGACCAATAGGCTCCGTATGGGATTTCCGCGTATTCCGTCATGGCCTCTCCTCCTCGGCAGGTCCCAGGGTTTTGTTTATAGGCCGCTGTTCCGTCCCGCTCCCCCGCCCAACCACCCGATGACGGTACCCTGGTGAGTGGTTGGGCGGGGGAGCGGGACGGAACAGCGACACAAGCGGCGTTACCCACGCCGTTCGGACCAGAAACAATAGTCCGACTATGTTACGGCCGCGCTTTCCGGTCAATGCCCGCCTGCTGCAACATGACCAGAACGTAACGGACCGGGATGGCGAAGGTTATGCCGCTGGGGTCGGTGACCGCCCGATCGATACTACCCGGGTTGTCGACACTGTTAACGACGCCGACCACCGCGCCGGTGGCGGGATCGAACAGCGGGCTGCCGCTGTGGCCCGGATAGGCCGTCGCATCCAACTGGTAGGCAAGGAAACCGCCGCGCGGCCGCCGGCTTCGATTATGGTCGGTCAGAACCGGCAGGCGGACCACGGCGGAAACAATCCCGTGATGGACCACCGGATAGGTGCCGAGGATCGATCCGATGGGAAAACCGGTAAAGGCGACAGCCCGGCCTTCGGGCAACAGTCCCGGGGCCAGGGCAACCCCGGGCAGCGGCGGCCCGGCGATGCGGCCGAGGGCAAGGTCGTTTTGCTTGTCCTCGACCAAAACCGTCAGGTCCCTGGGCAGCGCCCGGCGCCCGCGCCCGACAAAGGCCACCAGGCGTTCGCCGAAGGCCAGGGACCCGACGGCGGCAATGACATGGGCATTGGTGACGATATGGCGGCCATCGCCGACCGCGAAACCGGTGCCGATCAGACGCGCGGTCGGCCGCCGGGTCTTCATATAGGTGCCAATCGCCACCACCGATCGGTTAAGGTCACCGAGCACCGGCGCCAAGCCGTCGGCCCACACACGCTGGTTCAAGCCCCAGGTGGCAGCCGCCAACATCAAAGCAATGATCACCGCCCTACGCCGCAACTGGCCGCCCCACCTAAACACCGATCACGGCAGCATCATCGACCATCGGGCAGGTTCGGTCGACCCCTGCTGGACCAATCAATACAGGATTTTCAGTAAATAGCGGATCGCCGCCGAAATATCCGGGTCGCCGACAAAATAAGGCTGCAGCAACCGCAGCAGCCATTCGCCGATCAGCGTGTAGAAAGACCAGATCAGGAATCCGAACAGGACAAGGCTACGGAAATGGGCGCGCAGCCATTTCCGCTCCTTCCCTTCACCGAAATAGGTTCCATGGGTCATCCCACGATAGTAAGAACTCGTTGTTAACAAACTCTAAAACTCTATGTAAAACTTATACTTGTTGCAAATATTCCACAAATGTCTATTTGGCGAAAATTTTCAGAAAAATTTTCACCATCGCCCGCAATTCTTAATCTAACAACAGTTCAGCGATGCAACTATTTCGCCTTGTCCGCCAATTTGGTGGCAGGAACCATGTTGTGGTCCAGTCCGGCATCGGTTTTGGCGTCCATGCCAAAGGCGACCGCCATGATCTGGCTGTAGAACACCACCGGCACCTTGTAGTCGGTGCCGAACTCCTTGTTGACCGCGTCCTGGTACATTTCGACATTCTGTTGGCACAGCGGACAAGGGGTGGCGATCACGTCGGCGTCGGCATCGACCGCGGCCTGTAGGATCTTCTTCATCAGGTGCAGCGTCTTGTCGGGGCTGTAGATCGACACCGAACCGCCGCAGCAGGCGGTCTTGGGGTCGTATTCCACCGCCTCGGCGCCGCAGGCCGACACGAAATCGTTGAGGAAGTCCGGGTCGTCATAAGTGTCGTAGTCGCCGCCGGACTCGGTGTTGGCGAAGGGTCGCACGGTCTGGCAGCCGACATAGGGCGCCACTTTCAGGCCGGTCAGCGGGTTGGTCACCTGCTCCTTGATCTTGTCGATGCCGACGTCGTTGACCAGGACCTCGCAGGCGTGACGAACGTTGAGTTCCCCTTCATAGGCGAGATCCGCCTCTTTCAGCGCCGCGTTGACCCGGCGCTGGGTGCGGATGTCCTCCTTGATCTTCTCGTTGGTGCCGTGGGTGTTCAGGTAACAGGCGGCACAGGCTGTGACCACGTCCTCGGCGCCCTGCTGCTTGGCCAGGGCCAGGTTGCGCCCCGACAGCGTCGTCGCCGGCAGGCTGCCGCCGCCCAGATGACCGATCGACGCGCCGCAACAGTTCCAATCGTCGATGTCACGGAATTCCACCCCCAGTTTCGGGGCAATGGCGCGCAGGGACTTGTCCAGATGCTTGCCCGAGGCCTGCGAGCTGCAGCCCGGGTAGAAGGTATAGGTCTTCTTGTCGCTCATGGCTCAGCCCTCATCCCCTTGCGCCTCGATTTCCGCCGCTTTTTTAAGAATGGCCTGCAAGCCCTTGCGATCCTTGATCTTGTGCGGCATGCCGAGATGCATGCGCTTGGCCTTGACCATGGCCCGGGCGATCGGCAGGTTGTCCATGCCGCGCTTCATGCCGTCGCCGATGCCGTGGCCGAAATAGTATTTCGCGGTCACCAGCCTCTCGTCGGTCCGGCCGTATTTCTGGGCGCTCCACCAGAAGGCCGTGGCAAAGCGGTTCTGCTCCTCCTCGCCGGCATAGCCCTCGGCTACTGCCAGGCGGGCCAGGCCCTTCAGGATATAGGTCACCGGCACCTGGCGCGGGCAGCGCACCACGCAATTGTAGCAATGGGTGCAGTTCCACATGGTGTTGGAGCTCAACACCTCGTCCTTCATGCCGGCCCGGATCATCATGAACAGCTTGCGCGGACCGTTGTCCATCGAGGTGCCGATCGGGCAGGATCCGGAGCACATGCCGCATTGCATGCACATCGCGACCTTGTCGCCGCCCTCAACGTTTTCATAGACGTAGCGGGCGAAGCTGAGGTCGTATTTGCGGGTCGGGGTTGGCACGGATGCTGCGGTCATGGCTTAAAACCCCTTGAACGGATTGGGACCGACCTGGTCGATCGCTTCGGCGAATTCCTCGATCAGGCGCGGCACCCGTGCGATATCGGCGATCGACACCTCATGGGTCACCGCCCGCTCCTCTTCCAGCATCATGCTCTTCAGGGTCTCGCCGATCTTCGACATCCGCTCCTGGGCCATGGCACTGCCCTTCATGAAGTGGCATTGATAGTCGTCACCGGACTTACACCCCATCAACATAACGCCGTCATAGCCGGCGGAAAGGGCCTCCGAGACACATAGCAGGCTGACCGAGCCCAGGCAGCGCACCGGGATGGTGCGGACGAAGGCGCTGTATTGCGACCGGTTCAGCCCCGCCATGTCGAGCGCCGGATAGGCGTCGTTCTGGCAGGCCAGCAGCAGGATGCGCGGCTTTTCGTCGAATTCGTCCGGCACCTCGACCGATTTGATCATCGAGGTCAGCATGTCGACGGAATAATTGTCGAAACTGATGGTCCGCACCGGACAGGCGCCCATACAGGTGCCGCAACGGCGACAGCGGGTCGGGTTGACGATCGGGAACAGTTCCTCGGTCTCGTCGATCGCCCCGAACGGGCATTCCACCGTACAGCGCCGGCACTTGGTGCAGGCGTTGAGGTTGATCTTCGGGAACGAGAGATCGCCGGACCGGGGATGCAGGGCATGGCCCTGGCGGACATTCTCGATCGCCTGGATCGCCTTCAGCGCGGCGCCGGTGGCGTCCTCGGCCGCCTCGCCCATGTCCATCGGCCGGCGCACCGGGCCACAGGTGTAGATGCCGGTGCGGCGGGTCTCGTAAGGGAAGCAGATATAGTGGGAATCGGCAAAACCGTCCGCCAGGATGGGCAGATGCGGGCCTTGGCGGTATTGCAGGTTGAGGATCGGCGCCCCGTCGGCCGGCCGGGTCTGTTCCTCCTCGCCATCGCCAGCCGCGGCCGCGTCTTCCGCCTTGGCCTCCTCCGGCGCCTCACCGGCATAACCGGCCACCGGAAAGGCGGACAGCGGATCGATATCGTCGAACGGCAGCCCCGGCGCCTCGCCGACCTCGGCCTCGGTGTTGGTCGCATTGGGCACCATGCCGGTCGCCAGCACCACCATGTCCAGACCGCTCATCGGCACTTCCTGGCCCAACAGCGCATCGTCGACCGTCACCGTCAGGTCGGCGCCGACCGACTTGACCTTGCCCTTCTGGAAGATTACGCCGGCAGCCTGGGCGGCGCGGTAGAACTCCTCGGCCACGCCTGGGGTGCGCAATTCCTCGTAGATCACGTAGACGCTGGTGCCGGGATCGGCTTCCTTCAACTGCAGCGCCTGCTTGATCGAGACGCCGCAGCAGACCGAAGAGCAATAGGGCAAATGCTCGGGATCGCGACTGCCGGCGCATTGCACGAAAGCAACGATGTTCAGCGCCTTGCCGTCGGATTTGCGGGTCACGGGACCGGCCGTTAGCATCGCCTCCAACTCGACCGAGGTTACGACATCGGGTGAGGATCCATATCCCAAATGCCCGAGTTTGTTGGGATCATAGGGACGCCAGCCGGTGGCGACGACGATCGCGCCGACCAGCGCCTGGTCGGCGGCGCCGCCCTGGTCGAGGTCGACCGTGAACTTGCCCGGCATGCCGGCGGTCTTGGCCACCCGGCAGTTCAGCTTGACCGTCACCCGGTCATTGCCTTCGACCGCGGCGATCAAGGCGCCGACATCATTGTCCTGCGGGTCGCGATAGGGCGGCCGGTGTGGCATCCGCTTCGAGAGCCCGGCGGCGAACCCGCCCAGCCGGTCGGAGCGTTCGACCAGCAGCACCTCGTAACCGGCTGCCGCTGCCTCCTTCGCCGCGTTGAGGCCGGTGACGCCGCCGCCGACCACCAGGATACGGTCGCTGAACTCGCCCTCGGTATAGGGCTCCGGCGCGGTGATCTTGGTCGCCTGGGTGATGGCCATGCGCAAATAGTCGTCGGCCATCATCTGGGTGTCTTCCTCGCCCGCCGGCTGGCTCCACACCACCTGTTCCCGAAGATTGGCCCGCACCACTTCGGCGCCATCGAACCGAAAGCGATCGGCAAAGACCCGGGGCGAACAGGCACCGATGACCACGGTATTCGCCTCGCCGGCCGCGACATCCGCCTGGATCAGGGCCAGTCCCTCTTCGCTGCACAGCGCCTCGTGCCGCTTGCACAGCGGCAGCTTGTACTCCCCGGTCGCCACTTGCTCGAGCGTGTCCAGCGAGACCGCTTCGCCGATGCTGCAGCCGCCGCACAGATAGGCGCCGATTTTCTTGTCCGTCATGGTCCTACTCCCCCGCGGCTTGGGCCCGGACACCGCCCGAGACCGCCTGAATGGCCTTCAGCGCCGCGGCGGTCGCCGACTGCACCGACATCGATACGTCCAACGGCCCGGCCGCTACCCCGGCCGAAACCATGCCGACGCCGTCCCCCTGTTCGGGCACGATGAAACCGTATTCGTCCATCACCAGTTCGACTGGTGGGGCATATTCGGCCGCGGCCGGCTGCATGCCGGTGGCCAGCACCACCAAGTCATAGGGCTGGGAGTAGATCTCGCGGCTCAGCGTATTCTCGCCCGAAAGCACCGGGTTGCCGTTCTCGTCCTCGGATATCCGAGCCGGTTTCGATTTGACGAAATGGACTTGCGGGTCGTTCTTCAGCTTGACGTAGAAGCTCTCCAGCTTGTCGTGGGCGCGGATGTCGATGTAGTAGATGTCGATCTCGGCGTCGGCGTATTGCTCGCGTAGATAGGCCGCGTGCTTGAGCGAGGCCAGGCAGCAGATCCGCGAGCAATAGGGCAGATGGTTGTAGTCGCGCGATCCGGCGCACTGGATCAGCGCCACCTTCTTGGCCGGCTCGCCGTCCGATGGGCGCAGGATCTTGCCGCCGGTGGGGCCGTTTTCGGCGGCCAGCCGCTCCATCTCGACATTGGTAATGACATTGGCAATGCGGTCGTGGCCATAGGATTCCAGGTTGGCCGGATCATAGGGCTGCCAGCCGGTCGCCCAGACAATGGCGCCGACCTGCAACTCGAAGCTCTGCTCGGTCTCGTCCAGGTCGACCGCGCCGTATTTGCAGGCCGCCTTGATCGCCTCGGCCTCGGGCGTGCCGATCACCTCCGGCGCGATCACGTAGCGCAAGGGGTGCGCCATCTGGTGCGGCAGATAGGCCGCCGGCACCGTGTCCAGACCGTAGTTGAAGGGGTTGGGCACCTGGGTTTCCGCCACTTTCGTGCAATCGCCGCAGGCGGTACACTTGCCGTTGACGTGGCGCGGGCTGGTCTTGACGGTGACCGTGTAGCTGCCGCGCTCACCACTGACCGCGGCCACCTCGGCCATGGTGAACAGGCGGATGCGCGGGTTGTCGCGCAGGCGCTGGTAGTTGATCTCCAGCCCGCAGGTTGGATGGCAGAGCTTTGGAAAATAACGGTTTAGCTGTGCCACCCTGCCGCCCAGGGTGGGGGATTTTTCGAGCAATATGACGTCATAGCCGGTCTCGGCGACTTCGACGGCGGTGCTGACCCCGGCAATGCCGCCGCCGACCACCAATACCGTCTGACTGTGAACCCCCGCGTCCGCCATGGGCCCGTGCCTCCCCTTGTCACCTCTCCGCCCGCGCCGCGCGGATGGATTCGAATATTAGCAAACTAACATATACCGGAACCATAAACCGGACCGCCAGGCTTGACAACGGCCAAACCCAAATACCACAGTCACCGCTTCGAAGATCCACCTGTATATTAGCATTATTGAATTTAAGATGGCGCAGTCCCCATCATTACTGCTAGAACATAGCGCGCAATAAGGAACAGTCACCGGCCGGCCTTTGGTACAGTTTCGAGCCGTGACGCCGTAGGGAGGTTATCCATGTCGAAACTCGTCGCGCCGCACGGCGGTGGAACGCTGAAGCCGCTGCTGATCCCGGAAACCGAACGCGCCCCGGAAGCGGCGCGGGCCGCAAATTTGAAACAGGTCCCGATGACCAGCCGCGAAACCTCGGACCTGTTGATGCTGGCCATGGGCGCCTACACGCCGCTGGACGGGTTCATGAGCCAGGCCGACTGGCGCGGCACCTGCGTCGACATGAAGTTGGAAAACGGGCTGTTCTGGCCGATCCCGATCACCTTGAGCGCCGATCCCGACCTGGCCGACAGCCTGTCGGTCGGCGAGGAAGTGGCCCTGGTCGACGAGGCCAGCGGCGAAGCCATGGCGATCATGGAAATCGAGGAAACCTATACGATCGACCGTGAGCTGGAGGCGAGCCACGTCTACCGCACCACCGATCCCGCCCATCCCGGGGTCGAAAAGGTCATGAACCAGCGCGGCGTCAACCTGGCCGGCCCGGTGCGGGTGTTCAGCGAGGGCGGGTTCCCCGAAAAATACCACGGCCTCTACTTCCGGCCGGCCGAGACCAGGGCCCTGTTCAACGAAAAGGGCTGGTCCAAGGTCGCCGCCTTCCAGACCCGCAATCCGATGCACCGCAGCCATGAACACCTGGCCAAGATCGCGGTCGAGATTTGCGACGGGCTGCTGATCCACCAGGTGTTGGGGGCCCTGAAACCCGGCGACATTCCGGCCGAGGTCCGGGTCGACGCGATCAACGCCCTGGTCGAGAACTATTTCGTGTCCGGGACCGTGGTCCAGGCCGGCTATCCGATCGAAATGCGCTACGCCGGACCGCGCGAGGCCCTGTTGCACGCCTTGTTCCGCCAGAATTTCGGCTGTTCGCACCTGGTGATCGGCCGCGACCATGCCGGCGTCGGCAGCTATTACGGTCCGTTCGATGCCCAGCACATCTTCGATACGCTGGACCAGGGGGCGTTGGTCACCGAGCCGCTGAAGATCGACATCACCTTCTATTGCGACCGCTGTGACAGCGTCGCCACCAACCGCACCTGCCCGCATCCCGAGGAGCACCGCCTGAATATTTCCGGCACCCGCCTGCGCGAGATGTTCGCCAACCACGAACAGGTGCCGCACGAATTTAGCCGGCCGGAGGTGCTGGAGGTGTTGCAGGCCTATTACGACAGCCTGGCGGACTGAGGCGCGACGTCGGCAGGCCACCCTTCGATGACTGCCCGCCCCCACCGCTACTACGTGCTGCCGGCCGGCGACGGACCGGTGACCGGATTTGACAACAGGGCTGGCGCCGAAACAGCGGCGCTGGCATATGGCGATGGGGCGCATCTGGTGGACACCGAGGCCACGCCCTACAACTTGATCGCCGAGCAGGTGGAGGACGGCGCCCTCGCCTTTCTCGGGTTCGGCGGCTGGCAGCACCAGCCGGATCTGGAATCCGATCTGATCGAGGCGATCAAGAAGGGCTATGCGCCGATTGTCCGGGCCTTTCTGGCCAAGGGCGCCGACGCCAATGGCCGTGACGCCAAGGGCGGCCCGGCCCTCAACTGGGCGGTGGCGAAGCGGAAGATCGATATCGTCGCCCTGTTGTTGGCGGCCGGTGCCGACCCCAAGGCAGCCGACGCCGGTGGCGTCACCCCGCTCGCCCTGGCCGAAAAACGGGGCACGGCAGCAATTGGCGAGCTCTTGCGTCAGGCGGGGGCCTGAAGCCAGAGATCATCCCAATGCCGGTTGGCGCCATCAATTCCGCCGTCCCCATTCGCGCAATGCCCCCACGACCGGCCCCAATTTCTCGCCTTTCGCCGTCAGGATGTATTCGGCCCGAGGCGGATGGTCGGAGTAGAAACGCCGTTCTACAACCCCATCATCCTCCAGCGATTTAAGGCGGGCCGACAGCGTCGTCGGCGCAATCCCGTTCAGCGATTCAAGCAAATCCTGGAACCGGCGCGGACCCGCGGTCAACAGGTCGCGCAGGATCAGCAAGGTCCAGCGCTCGCCAACCACATCCAGCGCCCGGGCCACCGGGCAGATCAAACCATAGGACTTCGGCATCGTGTCAATTTTAGGGTATTGTCAAATTTTTCGCAAGTTACTATCTTTTTCATAGTTTCTATCCTTTTTTGAACTTGGAGCACAAGCGATGCGGAAAATCATGGCTATGACCTTGCTGGCGACATTGCTGTCCGCCTGTGGCGGGACCCAGGACTATTCGCAGGCCTATCAGGCCCGTGAAGTGGCTTATCGCGCAAAGCACCCCTACACAGAACACGCGATAGTACGCGACGGTCACACCCTTTATGCCCGAGAGTTCACGCCCCCATCGGGATCCTCATCGACACCATTGATCATCCTGATGCACGGCTTCCCCGACAGCCTGCACCTCTACGACCGGCTGGCACCGCTGCTGGCGACACAGCGGCGCGTGGTCTCATTCGATTTCCTCGGCTGGGGACGATCCGACAAGCCGACCGATCACCGCTACGACGTGGCCAGCCTGCGACGCGACCTGGACCGGGTCATCGCACATTTCGACGCCCGGCAGGTCGTCCTGGTGGTCCACGATTCGTCCGGCCAGCCCGGTATCGACTTTGCCCTCGACCATCCGGACCGCGTCGCCGAGCTGGTGTTGCTGAACACCTATTACGGGCCGTCTGACAAGTTGATCCCGCCGCCGGCCATCGCGCGCTTTTCAACCCCTGGCTTGGCGCGCGACCTGCTGGTGTTCGGCGCCAGCCACAGCGATGCCCGCTGGCAAAACGGTTACCGGGACCAGATCCAACAGTTCTTCGAAAATGCGGAAGTCCGCGCCGACTATCTGGACCTGTTCGCCCACCAGTCGCTGAGCATCCGCCCGGCGTTTTTCAGCCTTAACCGGGTGCTGCGCCAGGAAGTCGCCGCTCGCGCCTCACGCATCGCCGCTTTGCGGCAATTGCCGGTGCCAAGCAAGATCATCTTCGGCGCCGAGGACCCCTTCCTCAACGCCGAGGTCGCCCGGGAATTCCACGACATCCTGCCGCAGTCCCAGCTTCACCTGGTGGTCGGTGGCGCCCATTACGTGCAACTCGACAAACCAGAGGACGTGGCCGCTCTGATCCTGGCCGAACCGGCGTCATAAGCAAGCGGGGAGAGATCGCGTCCGGATCAGTTCTTCGGAGACCAGTCAGGTTGGGTTTCGAAGACCTGGACGCCTTCCCCAAGTTCGTCCCAATGGGGCTTGTCGCGGGCGAAGATGACGACATCGACCGCCAAGTCGGCCGCACTGTCCAGGGTTCCCAGCGCAAGGGTGACATAATCCGGCGACCGGGTGTTGCGGCCGTAAATCGGGCTGCCGCAGCTCTTGCAGAAGTGCTTGGTCACGTCGGACTCCTTGGCGGACCGGTATAGGAAGGTTCCAAGATCGCCGCGCAGCTCCAGGCTCTCGACGGGAAACATTGCCCCCACGGTATGGCCGGTCCCGCTCTGCCGACGGCATTCCTCGCAATGGCACTGCGCCACCACCAACGGCGGCCCGACCACCCGGTAGGTGACGGTGCCGCACAGGCAGCGTCCGGTATAGGTTCTTGGCCCGTTGTCGGTCATGTTCGAATAGCCTTTGTCGCTTTAGGTGGCGCCCGGACCGACAGCCTAAGCTCCAAAGTCACCTCAAACAACGCAAGATATAATATATATTATTTTTAATTATTTATATAAAATTTCTAATGTTATACTTTAATTATACCCTCTCCACTTCATCATGCAACCGACGACTCCACAGACCCGATTTTGGGCCCATTGAACCTCGTACGCTGTGCCAATCTTCGTGGATGCCCGGGACCCGGAATTGGGAAATACTCTGCTCCTGGGAGGCACCGGCCACGGGCCGGAACATGATCGTCGTTTGACAGCTTCCCACGGCTTGTATATTACGATCTTGGTATATTCGATTTTTCGAATATAATGGCGTTCCAGGGAGGTTCGGTGTTTGCCGGGGGAATTCCCTGAGCGGTAAGGATCGGCTTTTGTGAACCGGGCTGGCGTGCCAGCCTTGAAGGGGGCGAGGCGCGCGCCGCGCCGAAATAGACTTAGGGAGAGAAACGCATGCCCACTTTCGTGCACACGGAAAAATGCGACGGGTGCAAGGGCGGTGACACCACCGTCTGCATGTACATTTGCCCGCACGACCTGATGATGCTCGATACCGAGCGGATGAAGGCTTACAACCAGGAACCGGAGCAGTGCTGGGAGTGCATGAGCTGCGTCAAGGCCTGCCCGCAGCAGGCGATCGAGGTCCGCTCGTACCAGGACTTCGTACCGATGGGCGGCCAGGTCATCCCGATGCGCACCGACAGCGCCATCATGTGGACCATCAAGTTCCGCGACGGCGAAGTGAAGCGCTTCAAGTTTCCGATCCGCACCACGCCGGTCGGTTCGATCGACCCCTATGCCGGCAAGCCGGAAGCGGGCGATTTGGGCAGCAACAACCTGTTCACCGAGACCGGCAAGACCCTGCCGACCATCTGACCCGGCTTGACACTCGTATTTTGGCGCGCCCGAGAAGCGCGCCACGGCGGAGGAATTCGTAATGAAATTCGATAGCAGCTTCAGCGGCCCGGAACTGGTCGAGATCGATACCGACATCTTGATCATCGGCGGCGGCATGGCGGCCTGCGGCGCGGCCTTCGAGGCCAAGCGCTGGGCCCCCGACGACATGAAAATTACCCTGGTCGACAAGGCCGCGATGGACCGTTCCGGCGCCGTCGCCCAGGGCCTGAGCGCGATCAACACCTATCTGGGCGACAACAGCCCGGAGGACTATTGCCGCATGGTCGCCAACGACCTGATGGGCATCACCCGCGACGATCTGGTGTTCGACGTCGGCCGTCACGTCGACGATTCGGTGCACCTGTTCGAGGAATGGGGCCTGCCGATCTGGAAGGATGCCGAGACCCAGGGCGTGCCCCTGGCCGAGGGCGGCAAGCCGGTCCGGTCGGGCAAATGGCAGATCATGATCAACGGCGAATCCTACAAGCCGATCGTCGCCGAGGCGGCCAAGAAGGCGCTGGGGATCGAGAACATCTATGAGCGCGTGTTCATCGTCAAACTGCTGCTGGACGAGAACAACCCCAACCAGCTGGCCGGTGCCATCGGCTTCTCGGTGCGTGAGCCGAAGGTCTACCTGTTCCGCTGCAAAACCGCCATGGTGGCCTGCGGCGGCGCGGTGAACGTCTTCCGCCCGCGCTCGATCGGTGAGGGCCAGGGCCGCGCCTGGTACCCGGTGTGGAACGCGGGTTCGACCTATTCCATGGCGGCCGAGGTCGGCGCCGAGCTGACGATGATGGAAAACCGCTTCGTCCCGGCCCGCTTCAAGGACGGTTACGGCCCGGTCGGCGCCTGGTTCCTACTGTTCAAATCCAAGGCGACCAATGCCTATGGCGAGAACTACATGGAAAAGAACGCCGAGATGCTGAAGGACTACCCGCCCTATGGGTTGTCCGCGGTGCCGGCGACCTGCCTGCGCAACCATCTGATGATGAAGGAAATGCGCGACGGCTTCGGTCCGATCTTCATGGACACCGCCACCGCCATGCAGAAGCTGGCCGAGACCATGACCCCGAAGGAGGTCAAGCATCTCGAAGCCGAGGCCTGGGAGGACTTCCTCGACATGTGCATCGGCCAGGCGGCGGTCTGGGCCGGCATGAACATCCGTCCCGAAGAGAGCGCCTCGGAGCTGATGCCGACCGAGCCCTATCTGCTGGGCAGCCATTCCGGTTGCTGCGGCATCTGGGTGTCGGGTCCCAACGACATCAATTCGCCGGACGACTGGAAATGGGGCTACAACCGCATGACCACGGTGACCGGCCTGTTCACCGCCGGTGACGGCGTCGGCGCGTCGGGCCACAAGTTCTCGTCCGGATCGCACACCGAAGGCCGTATCGCTGGCAAGTCGATGGTCAAGTTCGCCACCGACCACGCCGGTTACAATCCGAGCCCGAAGGGCGACAAGAACGAGTTGATGGCCGAGATCTACCGTCCGGTGACCAACTATCTGGAGCACAAGGACAAGACGACGGCCGAGGACGTCAACCCGCACTACATCGCGCCGCGGATGCTGCAGATGCGCCTGCAGAAGCTGATGGACGAGTATGTGGCCGGCGTGTCGACCTGGTACGTGACCAACGGCAAGATGCTGGAGATCGGTCTGCACCTCCTGGAAATGTGCAAGGAGGACAGCGAAAAGCTGCGGGCCAAGGATCTGCACGAACTGCTGCGCGCCTGGGAAAACTACCACCGCCTAATCACGGCGGAAGCCCATCTGCGCGGCATCCTGTTCCGCGAGGAAACCCGCTATCCGGGCTTCTTCTACCGGGCCGATTTCCCGAAACTGGACGAAGAGAACTGGAAGTGCTTCGTCAACTCGAAGATCGATCCGGAAACCGGCGAATGGACCACCTTCAAGCGCGAGCATGTCGATCTGGTCCCGAAACCGTAAGACCGAGCTATAACGGCCGGGCCAAACCGGTCCGACACGGCTAAGATGGGGCGCCAACTTGATCGGCGCCCCATTCCGTTTAGATGATTATCGGTAGGGGCGCCGATGCCGGGCCCGGGGGGAGCGGGCCGGCATCGGCCTCCCGAAACGAGCGAGCGCCAGGGAGCGACAAAATGAGCGAAGACGGTGAAGTCACGATCTTCGATGCGGTCAGGGATCAGAGCCACGATCCGGTCGAGCCGGTCCGCCTGAAGAGCGAGGATGGCTTCTGCTTCAATTGCCACAAGGGCGTCAGTTGCTGGAACGCCTGCTGCACCGGCGCCGACATCACGCTCACTCCCAACGACATGCTGCGCCTCAGCGCCCATCTCGGCCTGCGGCCCAAGAAGTTCCTGGCCCAATACACGGTGCCGGCGATCTGGGACGCGGCCGGCCTGCCGGTCGCCAAGCTGAAAATGACCGAGGACGGCACCGGCCCCTGCCCCTTTGTCGCCGACGAAGGCTGCACGGTCTATACCGACCGGCCCGCCACCTGCCGCTACTACCCGCTGGGCTTCGGCACCTTCAAGACCAAGGACGCCGACGACATCACCGATTTCCATTTCCTGGTCAAGGAACCCCACTGCCAGGGCCACCAGGAGGCCAAGAGCCAGACCGTGGCCGAGTTCCGCCACGAACAGGAGGTCGAGCCCTATGACCGGGTCAACCGGGCCTGGATGGACATCATCATGAAGCTGGCCTCGTGGAAGACGATCGGCGGCCCGCGCGGCGAGGACGTGGCCCCCCAGACCAAGCAGATGTTCTATCTGGTCTCGACCGACCCCGACACCTTCCGCCGTTTTGTGCTGGAATCAAAATTCCTAGAAACCTATGAGATCGACCCGGAAGCGGTGGAATGGGTCAAGAACGACGACATCGCCCTGATGCAGCTCGGCTTCGACTGGCTGAGGAACGTCATCTTCAACGAACCGACCATCGCCATGAAGGAAACCGTCCTACAACAGGCCATCGCCAAGACCCGCGAGGATATGGGCGCGACATAGGCTGGCGCACCGGCCGCTGTGGCACAAATGCATCGCACCGACCCTCGTGAATCCGACCCCGGTTGACGGCAGCGGAAATCACCTCATTTGTCACGAAAATGCCGCAATTGGGCAGAATACGGTCGCGCTCGATAGGGTGAGCTTTCTTAGAACTTCTCAAGATTACGTCCGGAACGGCGCCAAAAGTACGCGTCGTTCCCGGAGAGGACGCGAAAGGCAGAACAATGACGGACCCCCGATTTTACGTGATCGGCAGCCGACGGGCCGGGGTGACCGGCTGCGGAACCACGGCGGACAGCGAGGCCTGGTACGGCCCCTTTGCCGACTATGCCACCGCCAAGGCGGAATGGCAGAAGCATCATCGCGGCGGCACGGCGCTGCGCTACCGCATCGAGCACGTCGACCCCGACCAGCCGCCGCCCGGCACCGACTGATCCGCTACGGGCCGCCCCGGCCCGTGCTATATTGCCCGCGTGTGCGGCCGCTATGCCATGACTATCCCGGTCGACGCCATGCGTCGGCTGTTCGACTTCCCCGAACTGCTCAATCTGGGGCCGCGCTACAATATTGCGCCGACCCAACAGATCGCCGTGGTGCGGGGTGCCGGGCCACGTCATTTGGTGATGCTGCGTTGGGGCCTGGTGCCAGGCTGGGCCACGGACCTGAACTTCGGGGCCAGGACGATCAACGCCCGGGCGGAGACGGTGGCTGACAAGCCGGCCTTCCGGTCCGCCTTTGCCCGACGACGCTGCCTGGTTCCGGCCGACGCCTTCTATGAGTGGCGGACCGAAAACAAGATCAAACAGCCCTATCTGATCCGCCTGGCGGGCGGTCAACCCTTTGCCTTTGCCGGCCTGTGGGAAAGCTGGTCACCGCCCGATGGCGGCGAGCCGATCGAGACCTGCGCCATCATCACCACCACCGCCGCCCCGGCAATCGCCCATATCCACCCCCGCATGCCGGTGATCCTGCCCGAGGCCGCCTACGGCACATGGCTAGATGAAGGCTGCGGGCGCGAGGACTTGTTGGATCTCCTGCACCCCTGGTCTGAGGATAACCTGACCTCCTTCTCGGTTAGCCGCCGGGTCAGCAGCGTCGCCCATGACGATGCGGAATGCCAGGCGCCCCTGGCCGCGCCTCAGCCGCAGGCCCCGGTGCAGGGCAGCCTGTTCTAGGCCGTCGCAGGTTTCGGGTAGCTGAAATTCGCCGCTTCCGGTCATTTGAAGCACCGCTTTACCCAAATGGCGGCAAAGTTCACCAGGCTTTCCTCATCCTGAGGAGGGTCATGAGACCCGTCTCGAAGGATGTGGCGGGCGTGTTCAGGCCGCGCTTTCGGCCGCCGCCCTGCCCGCGGCATAGATCGAGCGGCCGCCGACGAAGGTTTCGATCACCCTGATATCCTTGATCCGCTCCGGCACGTCGCAGGGGTTCTCGGACAGCACCACCAGATCGGCCAGCTTGCCGGGCTCGATCGAGCCCTTCTCGCCCTCCTGGAAGACCTGCCAGGCGGCATCAATGGTGATGGCACGCAGGGCCTGGATCGGCGAAATCCGCTGCGCCTCGCCGATTACCTGCCCGCCGGTCGAGATCCGGTTGACCGCAGCCCAGGCCAGCAGCAGCGGCGTCATCGGTACCACCGGCGTGTCGCAATGGATGGTGAAGGGCACGCCGCGGGCCAGGGCGCCGGCGGCCGGGCTCATCCGCATCGCCCGCTCCGGCCCCATGAAGATGTCGCGGTGGCGGTCGCCCCAGTAATAGGTGTGCAGGGTGAAAAAGCTGGGGGTGACACCCAGTTCGGCCATGCGGTCGAGCTGGTCGTCGCGCGACATCTGGGCGTGGATGATGGTGTGGCGGGTATCGTCACGGGGGTGGGCGGCTTGCGCCAGGTCTATCGCATCGAGGATATCGTCGATCGCGGCATCGCCATTACCATGAATATGGATCTGGAAACCTTCGCGATGCAGCTCGGCAATGATCTGGTTCAGCTTCTCTTTCGGGTATATGGGATAACCGCGATAGCTCTCATCACCCTTGAACGGAACGTGGTAAGGCTTTGACAGATAACCTGTATAGCCCTGGATCGAGCCATCGGCAAAAACCTTTGCCGCGCCCAGTTCGAGCTTGCCGTCGGCCGGCAGGTCGAAGCTGGCGGTGCCCCGCTTGATCTCAAGGGCCAGCGGCCAACTGGGCAGGGCCGTGATCCGGATCGGCAGTCCGCCGCGCCGTTCGGCTTCGGCCAGCGCCGCGATCAGCCCCGCCTCGGCCCAGGAATTCTGCGCGCTGGTGACACCCAGAGCGGCATATTCGGCGCCGGCCTCGGCAATCGCCGCCAGGCTGTCGTCCAGGCCAGGTTCCGGAATCAGGCCGGACACCAGCTTCATCGCCGGCGGCTCCTCCAGCACCCCATCCGGATAACCGTCCGCTTCGCGCCGGATCACGCCGCCTTCAGGCTCCGGCGTCGCCGCGGTCAGGCCGGCCAGTTCCAGGGCCTTGGTGTTGGCAACCCCGAGATGGCCCGAGACGTGGGCGATGAAGACCGGCCGCTCGGTCGAAACCCGGTCCAGATCATGGCGGGTGGGGTGGCGATGCTCCTTGATCAGGGTATCGTCATAGCCGCGGCCCATGACCCAGTCCGCGTCGGTAACGGCCGCCCGAGCCTGGAGCACCGAGACAATCCCATCAATATCGGTCACCGTGCCCACCGGCGGGCTGCGCAGATCGGCGTTGAAGAGTTTCAGCATGCCGGAGCCCGGGAAATGGCCATGGGCGTCGATCAATCCCGGCATCAGGGTGCGGCCCTGCAAGTCGACCGTACGGGTGGCCGGGCCGGCCAGTGCCGCGACCTGGTCCTTATTGCCGACAGCAAGGATTCGGTCGCCCCGGACCGCGACCGCCTCGGCTACGGCGTTTTCGCCGTCCATGGTCAGCACGATTCCGTTCAGGAATAGCGTATCGGCAAAGCCGCTGGTGTCCGCGGTCGACATCGGCAGATCCTCTCAAGTTTCGGGGTCTGCCGGCAGTCTACCGTCTACGCAGCCGGCTCCGCTGGGGGCAGATACCTGGAAGCGATCGGTCCAGGGCTTGAAGTCAGGCGATCTGAATTGCGGCTGGAGCGCAAATGGCGCTGCGCCGCACCACCGCATTGGACAGCTTCTCGAACGCCTTGTGCTCGATCTGGCGGACCCGTTCCTTGGTAATGCCCAGCACGCCGCCCAGTTCCTCCAGCGTTGCCTTATCCTCGTTCAGCCGCCGTTCGCGGATGATGAACTGCTCGCGGTCGGTCAATTCGGTCATCGCGGCGACCAGCCATTTGCGCCGGGTCGCCAGTTCCCGTTGGTCGAGTACGATTTCCTCGGGGCTGGGTCCATCGTCGGGCAGGAAGCTTTCCAGCTCATCGCCCCCCTCCTCGCCGACCGACTGGTGCAGCGATTGGTCGCGCCCCGACAGCCGTTCCGCCATCGCCGTGACGTCACGCCCCTTGACCTTTAGGTCACGCGCGATCCGGTCACGGGTTTCGGCAGGCATGCTGCCACTGCCGGCGCCGTCGATCCGGGACCGCATCCAGCGCAGATTGAAAAACAATGTCTTCTGGGTCGCTGAGGTGCCGGTGCGCACGATCGACCAGTTGCGCAGGACATATTCCTGGATGGCGGAGCGGATCCACCAGCCGGCATAGGTCGAAAACCGTACTTCCCGCTCAGGTTCGAAGCGGCTGGCCGCCTGCATCAGACCGATATGCCCCTCCTGGATCAGATCGCTCATCGGCAGGCCGTAAGTGCGGAATTTGGCCGCAATCGAGACCACCAGGCGCATGTAGGACGAGACCATTTCATGCAGCGCAGCCTCGTCGCCATCATCGCGCCAACGCCGCGCCAGTTCGAATTCGTGCTCGCGTTCCAACATCGGCGCGTCCATCGCCTTGGTGATGAAACTGCGGTTCCGACGGACGGCGGGACTTGCCTCCATGACGGTCATGATCCATTTACCTCTATTAAGTCAGGTATGGGCCTATTAGTATCGAGTCACTACTATATAGGTTCAGGCCGGCTTTGGCAATAATAATATCGACTCGCTAGGAAAATTCATGGAAGCCGAAAAACAAGCTGACGCCCGCCGCATCACCCGCTTGATCGACCGTCTCGCCCGGGTCACAAGGGAGCTTCAGTTTTCCGGAGGCCTGAATCCCGCGCAATGGGAGGCCTTGAGGTTCCTGGCCAACGCCAACCGGGTGTCGCGCACGCCCGGCGGCCTGGCCAATTTTCTTGGCACCACCAAGGGAACCGCCTCGCAGACCCTGATCTCGCTCGAGGGCAAGGGCCTGGTCAGTCGGGTGCGCAGTGACAGTGACCGCCGGGTGGTCGTCCTGGAACTGACCGAAGACGGGCACCGCACGCTTGACCGGGATCCGATGCTGACCGTGGCCGGCACCATCCAGGAACTGCCGCCAGACGCGGGCGAAAAACTGGAGAACGGGTTATCGGACCTGCTCAACCGGCTGTGCGCCGAATTGGGCATGAAAACGTTCGGGCCGTGCAGCGAGTGCCATTCCCTGAAACTGCTGATCACGGAGCAAGAGGCCAAGCCGGATCCAATGTGCGGCAAGACCGATGAGGCGATCGCGGAAACCGACGCTTCGTGCCTGTGCATCAACCATCAGCCAACCGCCGCCAACTGACCCTTCAGCCGCGCCCCGCCGGCCTGGCGTCGGTCGACCTGAGGTAAAGCAGGACCGCGGCGGCCACGCACACCGCCATGGCTAGGAACCCGGTACGATAGGCGTGTTCGGGCACCACGCCGGCAACCGGTTCGAACCAACCGATCACCAAACTGACCAATTGCTGCATCACCGCGACCCCGGTGATGGCCACCAGGTTGAGGGTGGTCGAAGCGCGGCCGACCAAATGGTCGGGGAAGGTCGCGCGGCAATGGGCCGACAGAACCACATAGTATTGCTGCAGGAAATTGATCGCCACGAACAGCAGGATTGCCCATCCCAGTGACGGTCGCGGCCACAGGCCCAGCACGCCCAGCGCCACCGCCACCGATGTTGCCGCCGGCAGGACCACCCATTTGCGGGTGCCGAAGATCCGGTCCAGGGGCCCGAAGGCGATCATCCCGACAAGCCCGGCCACCGCCATCGCCAGCAGTGCATAGCCGCGTTCGACCCCGTCCAACCCATGCACGTCCCTGAGATAGGGGCCGCCCCACAGGCCCAGGATGGTCATTGGCGGAGCGTAGGCGACAACCCCCATGCCGAGGATGAAATGGAACCGCCGATGGCGCACCACCTGCCACAGCCCGGCCAGGTTCTCGGCCAGGCCCTGGGGCGGCCCGGCGGTCGGTTGATAGCTGGGTGGCGCGTCGCGGACCGTCAGCCAGCCCGAAACCCACAACGCGGCCACAACCGCCGCCAGCCCAAGGAACGTGGTACGCCAGCCCACGGTTTCGACCGCCCAGGCCAGCGGCAGGGTGGCCGAGACCGCACCGACCCCGCCCAAGGCCACGGTCCACGAAACCACCGTGGCGAACCGGTCCGGCGTCACCCAACGGCTGTAGACGACGAAGGCCGACATCATGACCGACGCGAACCCGAAGCCGATCAGGACCCGGGACAGGATCAGGACCGGCACCGAATGGGCGGTCGCGAACAACAGGGTACCGACCAGTCCGAAGCCCAGCAGACTGGCCATGGTGCGACGCGGGCCATATCGGTCCAGCCACAGGCCGATCGGTACCTGGGCCAGGGCAGCAACAAAGAACAGCGACGCCGCCATCGCGCCAAGATCGCCCGGTCCCAGCCCCAGATCGCGGACCAGCTCCGGCGCGACCACCGAGCCCGAGGCACGGTGGAACTGCCCGGCGGCGAACAGCAGGCTGAGGACGACCACCATCCTGGCAACGCCGGACGGTGTCGCACCGGTCTTGTCGGACACGCTCATGGAGGCTCAATCAGTACGCTTGCGAACAAATTGTATGATGCGCCGCGACACGGCGGCAAGCAAGCGCCGCGTACCGGTGAAGGAACTGCGGAGGTCCTGTTCGGGGTTCCGGCGAGACAAACCGGGAGGTCTACCCTTCAACGCCGTTTCACCCCCACCCCAACCCTCCCCCTTGACGGGAGAAGGTTGGGGTGGGGGTGAAACGGCAGTCGACCCAGTTTTAGGACGGTCCGAATCAACCTGAGTACAATGAACCGCGACACGGTTTAGAATGCCCACATGGACGCGCCGGTCACCCCAGACATCGAACTGCCCGAACCGCTGAATGCCTGGTTCGCCGGGCGCGGCTGGCGGCCGCACGACCACCAGTTGGCCTTGCTGGAAGCCGCCCACCGGGGACAGTCGGCCCTGCTGATCGCACCGACCGGCGGCGGCAAGACCCTGGCCGGGTTCCTGCCCTCGCTCTGCGAATTGATGGCGGACGATCCGGGGCAGCTGCATACCCTGTACATTTCGCCGCTGAAGGCGCTGGCGGTCGACGTCGCCCGCAACCTGACCACGCCGATATCGGAAATGGGCCTGGACATCAGTGTCGAAACCCGGACCGGCGACACACCGCCGGCCAAGCGCCGGCGGCAACGAACCTCGCCGCCCGCGATGCTGTTGACAACGCCGGAGCAGCTCAGCCTGTTGCTGGCCTATGCCGATGCCGACCGGTTTTTCGCGCGGCTGCGCTGCGTCATCATCGACGAGTTGCACGCCCTGACCGGCAGCAAGCGCGGCGACCTCTTGTCCCTGGCCATCGCCCGTTTGGGCAGCCTTGCCCCCGGTCTGCGCCGGGTCGGGCTGTCGGCGACGGTCGCCGACCCGCAAGCCCTGAGGGCTTATCTGGCGCCGGGCGAGGACGTGCAACTGGTCACCGCCGGCGGCGGTGCCCGGCCGGAAATCGGCATTCTCGCCTCCCAGGAACACGTCCCCTGGTCGGGCCATTCGGCCCGCCATGCGCTGGGCGAAATCTACGCCGCGATCGGGAAGGCGCGCACCGCATTGGTTTTCGTCAACACCCGCAGCCAGGCAGAGTTCGTCTTCCAGACCCTGTGGCGGATCAATGACGACAACCTCCCCATCGCCCTGCACCACGGTTCGCTGGATGTCGGCCAGCGCCGCAAGGTCGAGGCGGCGATGACCCGGGGCGACCTCAGGGCCGTGGTCTGTACCTCGACCCTGGACCTGGGCATTGACTGGGACGATGTCGACCTGGTGATCCAGATCGGCGCGCCCAAGGGATTGAGCCGGACAGTACAGCGGATCGGCCGCGCCAATCACCGCATGGACGAGCCCAGCCGGGCGTTGCTGGTGCCGGCCAACCGCTTCGAGGTGTTGGAATGCCAGGCGGCCCGCCTGGCCTTGGGCGATGGCGAACTGGATGGTCCGCCACCCAAACACGGCGGCCTGGATGTCCTGGCGCAGCACATTCTGGGCATGGCCTGCGCCGCCCCGTTCTCCGCCGACACCCTGTACGCCGAGGTGCGCAACGCCGCGCCCTATGCCGATCTCGAGCGCGGGGATTTCGACCGGGTGCTGGATTTCGTCGCCACCGGCGGCTATGCCCTTCGCGCCTATGAACGCTATCGCCGAATCCGCCAGACCGACGGGCTGTGGCGGGTCTCGCACCCCCGGATCGCCCGGCAATACCGGTTGAACGTCGGGACCATCGTCGCCGCCCCGATGCTCAAAGTGCGGCTCAAAGGAGGACGCAATCTCGGCGAAATCGAGGAGCATTTCATCGAGCAGTTGGTAGCCGGCGACACCTTTGTCTTTGCCGGCGAGATCCTGCGGTTCGAGGCGTTGCGGGAAATGACCGCGATCGTCACCCGTGCCGCATCCGACGAACCCATGATCCCGGCCTATCAGGGCGGCAAGTTTCCCCTGTCGACCTTTCTGGCGGCGCGGGTCCGGCGCCTGCTGGCCGACCGACGCGCCCATGCCGACCTGCCGAAACAGGTCGCCGACTGGCTCGGCCTGCAGGCCTGGCGCTCGGTCCTGCCGAAGGAAGGCGACCTGTTGGTCGAGACCTTTCCGCGCAACGGCAAGCACTATCTGGTCGCCTATCCGTTCGAAGGCCGGCTGGCGCATCAGACCCTGGGCATGCTGGTGACCAAACGCATGGAGCGGGCGGGCCTCAGGCCCTTGGGCTTCGTTGCTTCGGAATATTCATTGGCGGTCTGGAGCCTGCGGCCGGTTACCAACCCGGACGAACTGTTCGACGAAGACATGATGGGCGACGACCTCGACGCCTGGTTGGCCGAAACGGCGATGCTGAAGCGCAGTTTTCGGGCGGTCGCGATTATCGCCGGGCTGATCGAAACCCGTTATCCCGGCCAGGAGAAGACCCGCCGCCAGATCACCGTCGCGTCCGACCTGATCTATGACGTCCTGCGCAGCCACCAGCCCGACCATATCCTGCTGCGCGCCGCCTGGGACGATGCCGCAACCGGGCTCCTGGACATACGGCGGCTGGGCGACATGCTGCGCCGGGTGCGCGGCCATATCGTCCACCGCGACCTGGAGCGTGTGTCACCGCTGGCCGTCCCCATCCTGCTCGACATCGGCAAGGAATCGGTCTACGGCTTGGCCGCCGATGACCTGCTGGACGAAGCCGCCGACACCTTGATCGACGACGCGACCCGGCTGATCTGAGGGGCGAGGAACCGATCTCATGATCGTCAATGGCTGCCGGTTGACGCCCGACCCCAGCGGGGCGCTGTATTGGCCCGAACACGGGCTGTTGGCGGTTGCCGATCTGCACCTGGAAAAAGGTTCCGCCGCCGCCGCCCGCGGCCAACGCCTGCTGCCGCCCTATGACACCCGCCACACCCTGGACCGGCTCGACCGGCTGCTTGAGCGGCTGAAGCCCGACATCGTCATCTGCCTGGGCGACAGTTTCCACGACGGTGATGCCCGGACCCGGTTGGACCCGGAGGATTCCGACCGGCTGGCCGATCTGACCCGCCGGCACGACTGGATCTGGGTGCAGGGCAATCACGACCCGGAACCGCCGACCGACCTCGGCGGCACCGTGGCGGCCGAAGTGGCGATCGGCGGCCTGAGTTTCCGGCACGACCCGGCCGAGGGCAATGGCGGCGGTTCGGTCGCCGGACACCTGCATCCCAAGGCCTGCGTCCGGGTGCGCGGCCGCCGCCTGGTTCGCCGTTGTTTCGCGACCGACGGCATGACCCTGGTGCTGCCCGCCTTCGGTGCCTTTACCGGCGGCCTCGACGTGCTCGACCCCGCCTTCGCCACGGTGCTGCCAGGTCACTTCCACGCCTATATGCTGAATCGCGACCGCATCGTGCCGGTCCGCTCCGACCGCCTGGAGCCGGTGGCTTAGTACCGCCCGCCGCCTGCCACATGGTTCGAGACGCCGCTGACACGGCTCCTCACCATGAGGATAGACCCAACAAACCGGAAACATCTTCAGCGCCAACCCCATTTTGAGGAGAGTGCGGTTCGTTTCGAAGCCTCATCCTGAGGGGGCCGAAGGCCGTCTCGAAGGACGAGGCGGCATGCGACGTCCCCTCTCCTGCATCAATCGCTGCGACGGCGCAAATGGGCGTGCCAACGCCATTCGACCTTCTTGAAGCCCCAGACGATCAGGAAGGTCAGCCCCATGTAGAACAGGCCGACGGTCAGGAAGGCCTCATAGGGGCTGTAGAAGCGCGAATTGATGATCCGGGCGGCGCCGGTCAGATCGACGATGGTGATGACACTGGCGATGGCGCTGCCGTGCAGCATGAAGATCACTTCATTGCCATAGGCCGGCAGGGCGCGGCGAAAGGCGCTGGGCAGCACGATCCGGCGCATCATCAGGCTCGGCGACATGCCCGCCGCCCGCGCCGCCTCGATCTCTCCGGTCGGGGTCGCGGTGATGGCGCCGCGCAGGATCTCGGTGGTATAGGCGGCAGTGTTAAGGGTGAAGGCGATCAGGGCACACCAATAGGCCTCGCGCAGAACCGGCCAGGCAAAGCTCTGCTGGACCAGCTCGAACTGGCCCAGGCCATAATAGATCATGAACATCTGGACCAGTAGCGGGGTGCCGCGGAAGAAGTAAACGAAGGCCCAGACCGGCCCCGACAGGACCGGGCTCCGGGCCACCCGCAGCAATGCCAGCGGCACCGCCAGGCAGAGACCCAGGATCAGGGCGCCACCGACCAGTTGCACGGTAACAAGCAGGCCGTCGACGTAGAGATCGATGTTTTCGGTGATGATCGAGAGGTCCATCGGCTCAGGCCCTCACAAAACCAGTGTTGTAGCGGCGTTCGGCCCATTGCAGGACAAGCACCGAGAGCGTGGTCAGCAGCAGGTAGATCGCCGCCACCGTCAGATAGAAGGTAAAGGGCAGCCGGGTGGCGCCGGCCGCCAGCGCTGCCTTGCGCACCACATCGTCGAGGCCGATCACCGAGACCAGCGCGGTGGTTTTCAACAGCACCATCCAGTTGTTGCCGAAACCGGGGAGGGCGTGGCGGATCATCTGGGGCAACAGGATGCGCCGGAAGACCTGGAAGCGGGTCATGCCATAGGCCTGGCCGGCCTCCAACTGGCCGGCGGGCACCGCCAGAATGGCACCGCGGAAGGTTTCCGCCATATAGGCGCCGAAGATGAAGCCGATGGTCAGGACGCCGGCGATGAAGGGATTGATGTCGATATAGTCTTCATAGCCGAGCAGCAGAGCCAGATCGTTGACCAGCATCTGGCCGCCAAAGAAGATCAGCAGCATCAGCACCAGGTCGGGCACGCCGCGGATCACCGTGGTGTAGACGCCGGCGATGCTGCGCGCCACCACCAGGCGCGACAGCTTGGCCAGCGCCCCGATCATGCCCAGCAGCATGGCGATGGCCAGCGACACGACCGCGACCGAAACCGTCAACCACGTTCCGGTCACCAGACTGGGGCCGTAGCCCTGAAGGTCAAGCATGGTGAGGAGAATCCAACTCGGGAACAGAAGGTTCACCCCCACCCCATCCCTCCCCCATCAAGGGAGAGGGGGCGCTTTCAACGTTGCCCCGGTCCCCTCCCCCCTTGCGGGGGAGGGTCAGGGTGGGGGGTAAACCAAACACACTCCGACGGGCGATCAGTCGCCGTAGATGTCGAAGTCGAAGTACTTGGCTTGGATCTTCTGATAAGTGCCGTCGGCACGAATGTCGGTGATCGCCTTGTTGAACAGGGCCTTCAACGCGCCATCCTGCTTGCGGATCGCGACCCCGGCGCCTTCGCCGAACCAGCGGACGTCGGTCAGGCCGGGTCCGACAAATTCAAAACCCTTGCCGGCATCGGTTTTCAGAAAACCGTCCGACATGGCGATCGAATCCGCCAGCAACAGGTCCAGGCGGCCCGCTTTCATGTCCAGATAAGCTTCGTCCTGAGAGCCGTAGCGGACGATCTCAACGACGCTGCCGTAATTGTCGGTGAGGTAGGAATCATGGGTGGTGGCGCGCTGCACACCGACCTTTTTGCCGGCCAGACCAGCCTTGCTGATCTCGATGCCCGAGCCGACCTTGCGCGCGAACCTGGCCGGGGTGTTGTAGTATTTGTTGGAGAAATCGACCTTTTTCTTGCGCTCCTCGGTGATCGACATCGACGCGATGATGGCGTCGTACTTGCGCGCCAGCAGAGCCGGGATAATGCCGTCCCAGTCCTGGGCCACCAGGGTGCATTCGGCGCCGATCTTGGCGCACAACGCATAGGCGATATCGATATCGAAACCGACCAGCTTGCCGTCCGACGTGGTGGAACTGAACGGGGGATAGGCACCTTCGACGCCGATCCTGATCTTCTTCCAATCCTTGGCCATGGCGGGACCGGCCACGGCCAGCGCCAGAATTGCAACAAACACTTGCAGAATACGTTTCACATCAGCCTCCTTCGTCATTTGTTTGACATATTGTCCACCAAACCGGGTCGCGGGCCAAGCCCAAGAATCTGAACTGAAAGTCGCTTTTCCGTCCCGCTTTTCCGGTCAGGCATTAATAGATGGTCGAGAGGAATTGTCGGAACCGGCTGGACTCCGGGTCGTCGAAGACCTTGTCGGGACGCCCGTGCTCTTCGACCCGGCCTTCGTGCAGGAAGATCACTTCGGAACTCACTTCGCGGGCGAACCCGACCTCGTGGGTGACCACGATCATCGTCCGCCCTTCCCGGGCCAGGTCGCGCATCACCTTCAACACCTCGCCGACCAGTTCCGGGTCCAGGGCCGAGGTCGGCTCGTCGAACAGCATCACGTCCGGTTCCATGGCCAGGGCCCGGGCAATCGCCGCCCGCTGCTGCTGGCCGCCCGAAACATGGGCCGGGTAATAGTCTTTGCGGTCGTACATGCCGACCTTGTGCAGGATCGCCTCGGCCGCCTCGATCGCCTCCCGCTTGGGGCGTTTCTGGACGTGGACCGGGGCCTCGATGACGTTTTCCAGGACCGTCATGTGGGACCACAGGTTGAAGCCCTGGAAGACCATGGCCAGCTTGGTCCGAATGCGTTCAACCTGGCGCCGGTCGGCCGGCTCGGGCTGGCCGCCTCGCTCGCGCATGGCGATCAGTTCGCCGGCCACCCGGATGTCGCCGGCATCGGGCGTCTCCAGCAGGTTGACGCAACGCAGAAAGGTGCTCTTGCCCGAACCCGACGAGCCCAACATCGAGATCACGTCGCCCTGCCGGGCGGTCAGCGACACGCCTTTCAGGACCTCGACCGAACCGAAACGTTTGTGCAGGTCTTCGACCTGCAGGGCCGGCACCTCGTCCGCCATCCGAAAAATCTCCCAAAACCACCTGTTTTCTAGCGTTTTTTCGACCTTAGCCGGCTTAACCGGGGGACACAAGCGCGATCGCCGACGCCAAGGACTTGATCGCCGAAGCCCCCCCGCCTAGTTTGGGCCGAACCCGCCACAGGGCGGCCCCGACAACAGCGAGTGCATGATGAAATTCACCGGAACCGATACCTATGTTGCGACCGAGGACCTGATGGTCGCCGTGAACGCCGCCATCACCCTGGAGCGGCCTTTGCTGGTCAAGGGTGAGCCGGGTACCGGCAAGACCATCCTGGCCCACGAGATCGCCAGGGCATTGGACCGGCCGCTGCACCAGTGGCACGTCAAGTCGACCACCAAGGCGCAACAGGGCCTTTACGAATACGATGCGGTCTCCCGCCTCCGCGACAGCCAGTTGGGCGAGGAGAAGGTGCACGACATCCGCAACTACATCGTCAAGGGCCAGCTATGGGAGTCCTTTAGCGCTGACGACCGGCCGGTGCTGCTGATCGACGAGATCGACAAGGCGGACATCGAATTTCCCAACGATCTGCTGCTGGAGCTCGACCGCATGCAGTTCTACGTCTACGAACTGCGCGAGACCGTGGTCGCCAAGCAGCGCCCGATCGTGATCATCACCTCGAACAACGAGAAGGAACTGCCGGACGCCTTTCTGCGCCGCTGCTTCTTCCACTACATCGCCTTTCCCGACCGCGAGACGATGCAGGACATCATCCAGGTCCACTATCCGGACATCCAGAAGACCCTGGTGCGCGAGGCGCTGAACGTCTTTTACGACCTGCGCGAGGCGCCGGGCCTGAAGAAGAAACCGTCGACCTCGGAATTGCTCGACTGGCTGAAGCTGCTGATGGCCGAGGACCTGCCCCCCGACGCGCTGCGCAGCAAGGACAGCTCGCTGATGCCCCCACTCTACGGCGCGCTGGTCAAGAACGAGCAGGACGTCCACCAATTGCAGCGGCTCGCCTTCATTTCACGCGGCGAACGGAAAAACTGATTGTAGAAAACGCGCCGCGGCCCGATCGGCCGCAGCCGGAGACCCGCCCATGTTCATCAACTTCTTCCTGGAACTGCGTGACGCCAAGGTGCCGGTCAGCCTGCGTGAGCATCTGACCCTGATCGAGGCGATGCAGAACGGCTGCGCCGACTACAGCGTCGAGGATTTCTACTACCTGTCCCGCTCCTGCCTGGTGAAGGACGAGCGTAACCTGGACAAGTTCGACCGGGTCTTCGGCAAATGCTTCAACGGGCTGGAGTTCATCGCCGATGAGATGACCACCGAGATCCCCGAGGAGTGGTTGCGCAAGCTGGCCGAGAAGACCCTGACCGAGGAGGAGAAGGCGCAGATCGAGGCGCTGGGCGGCTGGGAAAAGCTGATGGAGACCCTGAAGAAGCGCCTCGAGGAACAGAAGAAGCGCCACCAGGGCGGCAGCAAGTGGATCGGCACCGCCGGCACCTCGCCGTTCGGGGCCTATGGCTACAATCCGGAAGGGGTGCGGATCGGCCAGGAGGAATCGCGCCACCGCCGCGCGGTCAAGGTCTGGGACAAGCGCGAATACAAGAACCTGGACGACCAGGTCGAGCTCGGCACCCGCAACATCAAGGTGGCGCTGCGCCGGTTGCGCCAGTTCGCCCGCCAGGGCGCCGATCTGGAGCTGGACCTGCCCGACACCATCAGTTCAACCGCCCGCAATGCCGGCTTCCTGGACTTGAAGATGGTGCCGGAGCGCCACAATACGGTGAAGGTCCTGCTGCTGCTGGACGCCGGCGGCTCGATGGACGACCACGTCAAGACCGTCGAAGAGCTGTTCTCGGCCACCCGGACCGAGTTCAAGCACCTGGAATACTACTATTTCCACAATTGCCTCTACGAGAAGGTCTGGCAGGACAACCGCCGCCGCCATGTCGACTTCAAGCCGACCTGGGACGTACTCCACACCTACGGCGCCGACTACAAGGTGATCTTCGTCGGCGACGCCACCATGAGCCCCTACGAAATCGTCTACCCGGGCGGCAGCGTCGAGCATTGGAACGAGGAACCGGGCCAGACCTGGATGCAACGGGTGCTGGACATCTATCCCAAGGCGATCTGGATCAACCCGGTGCCCGAGAAGTACTGGGACTACACCCCGTCGGTCCAGATGATCCGCCAGCTGATGGGCGAACGCATGTTCCCCCTGACCGTTGACGGCCTGGAACGCGGCATGCGGGAGCTGAGCCGGTAGCGGATACCGGACCCGGGTTGCGATCCCTGCGTGTATAACCATGTAGTACTGTGTGCATTGCGAACGGTAGCGGGGTTGTGTCGATGAAGCGTTTTGTTGGTCTGTTCCTCCTGTTGGCCGCCGCCCTGCCCCTGTCGGCCTGCGGCGTCAACGACATCCCGACCTATGACGAACAGGCCGTTGCAGCCTGGGCCCAGGTCCAGAACCAGTACAAGCGGCGGGCCGACCTGATCCCCAACCTGGTCGAGACGGTCAAGGCCTATGCGGCCCATGAGCGGGAAACCCTGGAAGCGGTGGTGGCGGCGCGGGCCAAGGTCGGCCAGGCCACGATCCCCAAAGACGTGCTGACCAACAAGGACGCCTTCCGCGCCCTGGAGCAGAACCAGGGCGCCATCAGTTCGGCCCTGTCGCGGCTCTTGCTGGTGGTCGAGCGCTATCCCGACCTCAAATCGAACCAGAACTTCCTGGCCCTGCAATCGCAACTGGAAGGCTCCGAGAACCGGATCAGCGTTGCCCGGCGCGACTATATCGAGGCGGTGCGCCTGTTCAATACCGAGCTGCGAACCTTCCCGGGCCGGATGTGGAATTCGCTGCTCTACGACGACATGGTGCCGAAGGAGACCTTCTCTGCGGCGCCCGCCGACGCCGAACCGCCCAAGGTCAATTTCCAGTAGTCGGATGCGCAATCTGGCGGCCGGCTTGGCGCTGTGGCTCATGCTGGGCCTTGGCGCGGCCTGGACGGCGCCGGACTTTCCGCCGCTGACCGGCCGGGTGGTCGATGGCGCCGACCTGCTGGGGTCCCTGGCCAAGCGGCAACTGACCGAGCAATTGGCGGCCCATGAGGCCGCCACCACCAACCAGGTCGTGGTCGTCACCCTGGCGAGCCTGCAGGGCCGCACGATCGAGGAATTCGGCTACCGGCTGGGCCGCCACTGGGGCATCGGGCAAAAGGGCCGCGACAATGGCGTCCTGTTGATCGTCGCGCCCGCGGAACGCAAGGTCCGGATCGAAGTCGGCTATGGCCTGGAAGGCAGCCTGACCGACGCCGCCGCCTCGGCCATCATCCAACAAGAGATCCTGCCCCGCTTTCGCGAAGACAATTACGAAGCCGGCATCGACAATGGCGTAACCGCCATCCTGGGCACCATTGCGGGCACCTATCAGCCGCGGGACGACCCCGGGCATCTGGTGCTTGGCGTGGTCGCGTTCGGCGCCTTACTGCTGATCGTGATGCTGTTGGTTCGCCAGAAACAACGCCGGGACCGGCGCCGCCGGGCCGGCGTGACGGTTCGATCGAGAGCGCGACAGGCGGGCGACGGGGCAGCGGCGGGGATTGGCGGTGCAGCGGTGGGGATCGGTGGGGTCGGCGGCGCGGACGGCGGCGGTGGCGGCTTCGGCGGCGGCGGCGCGTCGGGTGGGTGGTGACCAAGTCAGATCTCTACGCTCGAAGGAGCGCCCACCCCGACACCTGGGAGCCTATTTAAATCTTTGCGAGCGTCACCATATCAATAATGAACTTTTTAGTTGAAGCAATATCGGATGCATAGTGAACAACCCTGTTCCTGTACCGGATGTGTTCAAAGATTGTCGAGAAGCGCTCGACGCACGATGGCGCTACGTTGTCGCGGCCGCCTTGTCGTTGATCGTCATTGCCAACGTGGCGTTCGCGGCGCCCGCCTTTTCTCCGCAGGACGACCGGCGGGTTGGCCAAGCGACGGTTCAGACTGCTGAAGGCAAGATCCTAGAGCCGCTCCAGTCTGCGGTTCGCACCGTGGGGACCAACAAACAGAAGAACGCCGTCGCAGACCTCGAACCAGGTGCACAGCCCGAGAACGCTTTGATTGGCATGTTGACTGTGGGCGGACTGGTGCTGTTGGCGTCGCTGCTCATCGTCTTGTCCAGGCATTGGGACAAGCCCGTGAGAACCGGTGCCTCGCATCAATCCGCACCCGGGACAACCGGCGACGCCGACTCGGTCGTCGTTCGCGGCACGGCGATCGGTTCCTTCTCTCCCCCGCCAGGTCTTAGGGGACCTCATGGTTCCTAGCGAATTTTTCCAATTAGGCATGACCTCAAGAGTAGGTGTCCTACGAAATCAGCGATGGCTGAAAATCGTTGGGACTAGTGATGGTTCCGGCACCCATAATTGAGAGTGGTGTAAACCCGTGCGTACGATCGTCGTCCTTCTGCTCCTTGCCACCGCAGTGGCCGCCGCGGCGGCGCCCGACCTTCCCAGACTGACCGGCCGGGTGGTCGACAATGCTGGGCTTCTGGACAGCGACACCGAGCACCGCCTGACGCGGCAACTGGCAGATCACGAAAAAGCGACAACCAACCAAATCGTCATTGCCACGCTGGATTCGCTGCAAGGGCTGTCGATCGAGGCGTTCGGCTACCAGCTCGGCCGCCATTGGGGCATCGGGCAGAAGGGTCGCAACAACGGAGCGCTGTTGCTGGTCGCACCGAAGGAGCGCAAGGTGCGGATCGAGGTCGGTTACGGCCTGGAGGACAGGCTGACCGATGCCGCGGCATCGGCCATCATCCAGCAGGTGATCCTGCCCGAATTCAAGCGGAACCGCCATCAGACCGGCATCGTAAAAGGCACCGAGGCGATCCTGGGCACCATCGCGGGAATCTACAAACTGCAAGAGCCGTCTCGCCAAGAGGACCCCGATGGCGTGCCGATTTCCATTCTTTGGACCTTGATTGGCGCGTTCATCGTTTATCGTGCCCTTTCGCGCGCCCACGGATCATTGCCGACCGGTCACCGGCGTCACAGCGGCGGCGGGTTTCGCAGCGGTGGCGGCTTCCGAGGTGGTGGCGGCAGTTTCGGCGGCGGCGGATCATCTGGGAGTTGGTGAGATGTCGGACTCCGGTCAACAGGCGAAAACTAGGTTGGTCCACCCGGGTGTCACGGTTTGGTTGACGCGGGTCATCACCATCCTTTTAGTCCTGTTCACCTCGGCAACGGTCGCGGCGGCGCCGGATTTCCCGCGCCTCTCCGGCCGGGTGGTGGACAATGCGGGCCTGCTGGATGCAGACACCGAACAGCGGCTGACAAACCTGCTGGCCAGCCACGAGCGGACGACCAGCAACCAAATCGTCGTCGTCACACTGAAATCGCTGCAGGGCTACACGATTTCGGAGTTCGGATATCAATTGGGGCGTCATTGGGAAGTCGGCCAGAAGGGGCGCGACAACGGTGTCCTGTTGATCGTCGCACCAGCGGAACGCAAGGTGCGGATCGAAGTCGGCTATGGGTTGGAGGGCAGCCTGACCGATGCCGCCGCCGCGGCGATCATCCAGACAATCATCCTGCCCCAATTCCGCGCCGGTCAATTCCAGGCGGGCATCACCAAAGGCGCCATGGCGATCATCGCCACCATCGACGGCACCTTTCGGCCGGTGCGGTCGGCCGGGCGATCATTGACGCGGTTTCTTCCGCACATGGTGATGGGAATCCTGATATTTGTGATCGGGCTGTTCGCCTTGTACGACGCTCGCCGCCGGTCGAACCGGGTGCCCTATCGCGGCCATCGCCATTACCATCACCACGCCGGGTCGGGCGGCGGCTTCGGCAGCGGCGGTGGATTCAGCGGCGGTTTCAGCGGAGGTGGCGGCGGTTTTGGCGGCGGCGGTTCATCTGGGAGTTGGTGACATGGCATTCTTGAACGACAGCGACAAAAACCGCATCCGGGCGGCGATCGAGGCGGCCGAGGCCGGGACCAGCGGCGAGCTGGTAACGGTGATCGCCGGCGCCAGCGACGACTATCATTTCCTGCCGACCATGTGGGTGGCGCTGGCCGCACTGCTGGTGCCGCTGCCCCTGCTTTACGCGCCGCTCGACCTGACGGCGGATACCATCTACCTGGCCCAGCTTGCCGTCTTCCTGGTGTTGTTCGCCGCGGTGCAGTGGCAGCCCCTGCGCCTCGCCCTGGTGCCCAAACGGGTCAAGCACCACCGTGCGTCGCGCCTGGCCAAGGAGCAGTTCCTGGACCAGGGCCTGCACCATACGGAGGGCCGTACCGGGGTGCTTGTCTTCGTTTCGGTCGGCGAACGCTATGTCGAGATCCTAGCCGATCAGGGCATCAACGACCGGGTTGCGGCCGATGCCTGGGATGGGATCGTCGCTGAATTCGTAGCCAGCATAAGGGCCGGTCGTGTCGCCGACGGTTTTGTCGGTGCGGTCACGGCGTGCGGCGACCTGCTGCAAACCCATTTCCCGGCCGACCTCGACGACCGCAACGAACTGCCCGACCATTTGGTCGAACTATAGAGCCTGCCCCTCCCCCTCAATGGAAATTGCGGCCCTTGGGCATGACCTGGCGGGTCTGGCTGCCCTCGCCCTTGGTTGGTTCGGTGAGTTCGGCCAGGCGCTCGGTCAGGTCCAGGATCTCGTCGGCGATGACGTGGATGACCAGCCCCTCCCGCTGCAGCCGGCCGCGGACCCCCATCACCCGGCTGCCGAAGACCTGTTTGCGGAAGCGTTCGAACTGGTGCCGCCAGATGACGATATTGGCGATCCCGGTCTCGTCCTCCAGGGTGGCGAAGATCACCCCCTTGGCGGTGCCGGGGCGCTGGCGCACCAGCACCAGCCCGGCCACCCGGCAGCGGCTCTCGTTCTTGATGTGGGCCAGCTCGGCTGCCTGAACGTAGCGTTCGGCCGCCAGCCCGGCCCGCAGGAAACTCAACGGATGCGCCTTCAGCGAGAGCCGCAAACTGGCGTAGTCGGCGATGACATGCTCGCCCAGGCTCATCTCCGGCAGCGTCACCCGGGGCTCGTGGGCGAACAGCGAGGCCGGCAGGTTGCTGCCCGCCCCCGCCTGGGCCTCGGCATGGGCGAACAGCGGCAGCCGATCGCCGCCCAGGGCCCGCACCTGCCACAGGGCCTGGCGGCGGTCCAGGCCCAGCGAGCGGTAGGCGTCGGCCCGGGCCAGCCGCTCCATCGCCGCCAGCGGCAGGGTGGAGCGGCCGTGCAGGTCGTGGACGTCGCGGAAGTCCCCGGCCTCGCGGGCCGCCATCAGGAGCGCCACATGCAGTTCGGAAAACCCCTTGATCTGCCGGAAGCCAAGGCGCAGGGCCCGCGTCCCGCCGCCGGCCGCGCCCGGCTCCAAAGTGCAGTCCCAGTCGCTGTGGTTGATGTCGACGGGGCGCACTTCGACGCCGTGCTCGCGGGCGTCACGGACGATCTGGGCCGGGGCGTAGAAGCCCATCGGCTGGCTGTTCAGCAGGGCCGCCGCGAAGACGACCGGATAGCGGCGCTTGAGCCAGCCCGAGACATAGACCAGCAGCGCGAAGCTGGCGGCATGGGATTCCGGGAAGCCGTATTCGCCGAAGCCCTCGATCTGCTTGAAGCAGCGTTCGGCGAAGTCGCGGTCATAGCCGCGCGCCACCATGCCCTCGACCAGCTTGGCCTCGAAGCCGTGGATGGTGCCGGCCCGGCGGAAGGTCGCCATGGCCCGGCGCAGGCCGTCGGCCTCGGCCGGGGTGAAGCCGGCGGCGACGATGGCGATCTTCATCGCCTGCTCCTGGAACAGCGGGATGCCTAAGGTCTTGCCCAGCACCTCGCGCAGGGCCTCGCTGGGAAACTCGACCGGCTCCAGGCCCGAACGGCGGCGCAGATAGGGGTGGACCATGTCGCCCTGGATCGGCCCCGGGCGGACGATCGCCACCTCGATCACCAGGTCGTAGAAATTGCGCGGCTTCAGGCGCGGCAGCATGCTCATCTGGGCCCGGCTCTCGACCTGGAAGACGCCCACCGAATCGGCCCGGCACAGCATGTCGTAAACGCCCTCGTCCTCGGGCGGCACGGTCGCCAGATCGAAATCGCGGCCGTAATGCCGGGCGATCAGTTCGAAGCCCTTGCGGACACAGGTCAGCATGCCCAGCCCCAGCACGTCGATCTTCAGCATGCCGACCGTGTCCAGGTCGTCCTTGTCCCATTCGATGACGGTGCGGTCCTCCATCGCCGCGTTCTCGATCGGCACCAGTTCCTTCAGCGGCCCGCGGGTGATGACGAAGCCGCCGACATGCTGCGACAGGTGCCGGGGGAAGCCGATCAGTTCGCGGGCCAGGCTGAGCGCCCGCATCAGCACCGGATCGCCGGGCTCCAGACCGGCCTCGCGGATATGCTCGTCCTCGACCCCCGTCGACGAGCGCCCCCAGACCGTGCCGGCCAGCGCCGCCACCGTGTCGACCGACAGGCCCAGCGCCTTGCCGACCTCGCGGATCGCACTCTTGGAGCGGTAGGTGATCACCGTCGCCGCCAGTCCGGCCCGGTCGCGGCCGTATTTCCGGTAGATGTACTGGATCACCTCCTCTCGCCGTTCATGCTCGAAATCGACGTCGATGTCGGGCGGTTCGTTGCGGTCGGCCGACACGAAGCGCTCGAACAGCAGGTCGGTGCGAGCCGGGTCGACCGCGGTGATGCCGAGGCAGTAGCAGACCGCCGAATTGGCGGCCGAGCCGCGCCCCTGGCACAAGATGCCGCGCTCCCGGGCAAAGGCGACGATGTCGTGGACGGTCAGGAAATAGGGCGCGTAGGACAGCTCGCCGATCAGGTCCAGCTCGTGGTTCAACTGGTCGCGCACCTTGTCGGGCACGCCGTCCGGATAGCGCCGGGCGGCACCCTCCCAGGTCAGCCGTTCGAGCTCGGCCTGGGGCGTGCGTCCGTCGCCGGTCGGCTCGGCGGGATATTCATAGGCCAGCTCGTCCAGGCTGAAGTTGCAGCGTTCGGCGATCTCGACCCCGGCCGCGATCGCCTCCGGATAATCGGCGAACAGCCGCGCCATTTCGGCCGGCGATTTCAGGTGCCGTTCGGCATTGGCGAACAGCCGCCGGCCGGCCTCTGCGATGGTACAGCCCTCGCGGATGCAGGTCAGCACGTCCTGCAGCGGCCGCCGGGCCGGGTCATGGGCATGGACGTCGTTGGTCGCGACCAGGGGGATGCCGGCGCCGGCGGCCAGTTCGGCCAGGGCGGCCAGGCGGCGGCGGTCGTCGCCGCGGTAGAGGAACTGGCCGGCCAGCCAACAGCGGTCCGGCAGGGACCGCGCCAGATGTGCGAGATGGGCGGCGAAGCCGGGATCGAGTCGTTCCGGCGCCAGAGCGACCGCCAACTGCCCCTCGGCATGGTCCAGGAAGTCGGCAAAATCGAGATGACATTCGCCCTTCTCGGCCCGCCATTTGCCCAGGGTCAGCAGGCACGCGAGCCGGGCATAGGCGGCCCGTTCGGTGGGGAAGCACAACAGGCTGGGGGCATCGCGGAAATCCAGCCGGGCCCCGACCACCAGGCGGATGCCGGCCCGCTTGGCGGCGCTGTGGGCCCGCACCACCCCGGCCAGGGTGTTGCGGTCGGTCACCGCGATCGCCGCCAGATCGTAGGCCGCGGCGGTCGCCACCAGCTCCTCGGCATGGCTGGCGCCACGCAGGAAGCTGAAATTGGTGGTGACCTGCAGCTCGGCATAGGCGGTCATCTGACCTCGCCCTGTATAATTATGGGGACACAATACTTAATTCAGGTGAATTAAGTATTGTGTCCCCATAATTAAATGCCCCCATAACTACACCCCTCATGCGAACAGGCCGTGCAGGTACCAGCCGGGCGACCGCGCCTCATCGTAAAGGCCGTCGCGGTAGAGCCAGAAGCGGCGCCCCGCCTGGTCCTCGACCCGGTAATAGTCGCGGGTCCGGCCCGCCTCGCGCCACCAGTCGGGGGCGATCCGCTCCGGCCCCTCGGCCCGGGCGACCCGGTGGGTCACCTTGCGCCAGCGGAACTGGACCGGCGCATGGTCGGGCAGCGGCGCCACCACCTCGATCGGTTCGGGACAGGGCAGCAGGCGGATCGGCCGCGGCTGTTCGGCCTGCCAGCCGACCTGCCAGGCGGCGGCCGGCGGCGGCGCCGGCACCAGCGCCACGACCCGGTCCGGCTGGTGGCTGTCGACCGGCACCAACTGCACCACATGATCCGGCCCGACCCGGTTCTGCAGCCGATCGATCAGCCGGGCCAGCACCTCGCCGCCGCCATCCGCCACCGCCGTGGCCAGCCCCGCCTGGCGCGGCGCCAGGGCCTCGGTGACCGGCGCCGCCAGGGCCATCACCTCGACCCCGAAGCCGAGGTCCAGGCGGTCGAAATGCTCGGCCAGCAGGCGCTGCAGATGGGCCGGATCGCGGCTCGGCCGGCGGGTGCCGATGCGCAGTTCCGCGACCTCGCCGTCGACCCGGTAGAGGCTCAGCACCAGGCGGCGGGCGCCGGCCTGCTCGCTCTCCAGCCGTTCGGCCAGGCGCGCCAGCAGCTGTTCGCTGGCCGCCGCGATGTCCTCCAGACGGCCGAGCGGCTCCGGCCAGCGCAGTTCGACCCGATAGGCCGCCACCGGCTGGCGCGGCGACAGGGGCTCGTCGGCCCGGCCCAGGGCCTGGTCCAGGCGCCGCCCCGGGAGGTCGCCGAAGCGCATCGCCAGGCTGCCGCGCGGCAGGGGGTAAAGGTCGCCGATCCGGCGCAGGCCAAGCTGTTCCAGCCCGTCGACCAGGTCCGCAGGGAAGCGCAAGCCGGCAACCGGCAGCGGCGCCAGCCGGCCGCGCACCGAGCCCGGCGCGGCGATGTCGCGGCCGTCGCCGAACCGGGCCAGGGCCCAGGCGCCGCCAATGGTGTCGGCGATCGCGCCGCGGACGCCGAGGCCGAACCCGGCCAGTCGGGCCAGCATCTCGTCCAGCATGGCCGCCTCGCCGCCGAACAGATGGGCGCAGCCGGTGATGTCGAGGGTGATGCCGTCAAGGCCATCGACCGCAACCCAGGGGCTGTAGCGGCCGCACCAGGCGGCCAGCCGTTCCAGGTCGCGGGCATCGGCCGCCGGTTCCGCCTCGGCCGCGGCCAGGCCGGGATACAGGGCCCGGGCATCGGACAGCGTCATGCCGGGCCTGATCCCTTCCGCCTGGCCGGCCTGGTTGACCGCGGTGACCCGCACCGTGCCCTGGCCCAGGGCGACCAGCACCAGTGGCGGCTCGGGGTCCAAAGGCTCCGGCCCCGGCTGTGGTCCCGCCCCGGCCCGCGGCCCGGTCCAACCGGCCAGGGCCTGATAGGTTCGGGGATGGCCCGACGGCGGCGCCGGCCGGGATGGAGGTCTTTGATTTTGAGCGGTTCCGTCCCGCTCCCCCGCCCAACTTCCCGATGACGGTACCCTGGTGGGTGGTTGGGCGGGGGAGCGGGATGGTACAGCACCCCCGGAAGGCGCCTTCGGTGCCTTTCGGGATAAACCTCCCTCCCGCTCCCGACCCTCCCCCTTGTGGGGGGAGGGTGCCGTTTCGGCATGGTGGGTGAGGCTCGGCAAGCCCTGTCCGGGGGTGGCGGAAGGGCCCGGGAGCGGGGAGCAATCCTTAACCGAGGGCGGCGGCGGGTTGCGGCGCCGGCGACGGTCGGTCGGCCAGCGCGGCAGCCACAGCGAAACGAAGCGCTTCATCCTGCCACTCCATCAGCCAGCTGCGCGGCGCCCCGCCGCGACAGCGATACAGATCAACCGACCAGCGGGCGGCGCCGATGTCATCGGCCCGGTCCGGCGCCGATGGCGCGGCCGCGACCCGCCAGCGGGTCAGTGCCGCATTGGCGGCCAGCGGGCCGGTGCCCAGGCGGCGGACAATGGCGGTCACCCCGGACGCCTCGGCGGCGAGCTGCAGGCGCCGGCTCTGGGTCAGGTCAAGGTCCTCGACCTCGGCCAGCACCACGGCCAGGCCGGGGTGACGCAACCCCTCCTCCGCCGCCCACAGCACGTCGGTGTCATGGGCGCCGCGGAACAGGACCAGCCGCTCGCCGGCAAGGCCGAAACCGGCCAACCCGGCCCCGTAGGGCAGGCCGGCCTCGGTTGTCGTCAGGCGCTGCTGGCACCACAGGACCGTGCCGCCGCCCGCGGCCAGTCGGGCCGCCAGGGCCGTACAGAAGCCATCCGCCGCCGCATCGCCGGCCGGGCCGGCAACCTCGTGCAGCGCGCCGCGCGGCAGGCCGCCCCAGGGCAGATTCCGGTCGATCCCCGGGTCGCCAAAGGATATCGTCCGACACGCCCCGGCCTTGCCCTGGATGCGACTTTCCAGGAACCGGATGCGGGCTTTCAGGTCGACGATCTTGGTGTCTGGCGGCATGGCGTTCCTGGTTCGAGATCGAATGTTCTGGTTTTGTTCTATTCCAGGACGCAGGCCGGAGTCAAGCAAAATTCCGATTGCGACGACAAGGCTATGGGGCTGCTCACCCGCTAGGCCGTGCTAAGCTGCCGGTTGAATCGAACGGCCGAACGGAGCCCCCAGCCATGCGGATCATCGACCTGGAAACCTGGCCGCGCCGCAGCCATTACCTGTTCTTCCGGCGCTATGCCAAACCGCAATTCGCCCTGACCGCGGAAATCGACGTCACCTATCTGATGACCGACCTGAAACCGGCCGGAATCTCACCGTTCAACGCCGCCCTCTTCGCCCTGACCCGGGCAGCCAACCGGATCCCCGAACTGCGCACCCGTTTTCGTGGCGACCAGGTCATCGAACATGAGGTGATCAACCCGTCAGTGACGGTGCCGATCGACGAGGAGCGTTTCGCCTTCTGTAACATTGAATACTGCGCCGACTGGCCGGAGTTCGACCGGCGCTGCCGCGAGGCGGTCCAGCGCGCCGCCAGCCAGACCGAGCTGACCGACACGACCGGCGATCAATGGCTCTATCTCTCTTGCCTGCCCTGGACCCGGCTGACCGCGATCACCAACGCGACCAACGGCCCCGACGACTGCATGCCGCGGGTGGTCTGGGGCCGGATTTTCGAGAGCGGCACCGGCTGGCACATGGCGGTCGGCCTGGAGGCGCATCACGCCCTGGTCGACGGCATCCATGTCGGCCGCTTCTTCGCCGCGGTCGAAGACGAGGTGCGCGCGATCCCGATCCCGGTGTGAGAGGTTAGAGCCCCCGCAGGAACATCGGCCGCAACGGAACCTCGCCCTCGGACGCAGCGCCCAGCACCGCCAGCAGCTTGTCCCGGTCCTTCGGCAGCGTGCCGGCCAGCGGCAGCGCGTTGGAGGCATGGTTGGAGCGGAAGATGATCGGCCGCGGCGGATCGATATGGGCGATCAGGCGGCGCTGCTCGGCCAGCATGCCGAGATCGTCCTGGGGCAGAAAACCGCCGTCGAAGCGGTCGAGGAAATCGGCCGCCCGTGCCTCGTCGATCCCCAATTGCAGGGTCGAAAGATAGGTCAGCGGCGCCTGGTTGACCAGTTCCACGGTGCCGTCGACATGCTCCTGCCAGCGGTCGCGCCCGCCGAGCCCCAGGATCACCGTCGCCGAAACCTTGAGCCCGGCCTGATAGGCCTTGTCGAGGCCTTCGGCCATGCCGCGCTGGCTGGCCCCCTTGGCGATGCGGCGCAGGATCTCGGGCGATCCGGACTCGATCCCGAAATACAGCAGGCGGAGTTTGTGCGCCTTCAGGCGTTCGAGGTCGGCGACCGGCTTTTTCAAGAGATTGAGCGGCAGGGCATAACACGAAACCCGGGTCAGGTTCGGGAAGCTGGCGGCCAGCTTGTCGAGAATTTTCAGAAGATGGTCGGTCGGCAGCACCAGCGCATCGCCATCGGCCAGGAAGACCCGGTCCGCGTCCGGCCAGTCCCGGGCCGCCGTGTCGATATCGGCGAAGACCGCGTCCAGTGGACGGGCCGTGAAGGCCTTGTCCTTGTACATGGAACAGAAGCTGCAACGGTTGTAGCTGCAGCCCAGCGTGGCCTGAATGATCAGATTGGCGCCCTCGGACGGCGGCCGGTAGAGCGGATGGTCATAATAGATCGGCATGGCGGCAATCTAGGCCAGGCGGCGATCCCAGGCAATGCGCCAAACCAGCGGCTGCCGACACCGGCACATTAGCAAAAACTTAAGACTGGGACCTTACATTCACTGTTTGGAGAAATACCACCATACGGCTGAACTCGTTGATACCGCGTGATCTTACTTAACTCCGTACCACTGCGCATGGACCTGGCATGGATCTGAGCTCGGTTAACATCCTGATTGTCGACGACAATCCGCATTCGCGGGCAACCTTGCGGACAATCCTCGGGACCATCGGCGTGAAATCGGTTATCGAGGCCGACAACGCCGACTTCGCCTTCGACCTGCTCGGCCAAACGCCGGTGGACATCGTCCTCACCGACTATGAGATGAAGCCGGTCGGCGGCCTGGCGCTGGTCAAGCGGATCCGCTCCGACGAACAGAGCCCCGACCCGATGATCCCGGTCATCATGGTCACCGGCCACACCGAGGTCGACAAGGTGACCGCGGCCCGCGACGCCGGCGTGACCGAGTTCGTGGCCAAACCGGTATCGGTGCGCACGGTCGTGCAACGGCTGCAGTCGGTCATCGCCCGTCCCCGCGATTTCGTCAAGGCCGAGCATTTTTTCGGTCCGGACCGGCGGCGCCTGGTCCGCGACGGCTTTGACGGACCGCGGCTGCGCGAGGCCGACAAGGACCCGGCGGATGAACCGAATCCGGCACCAGCCCGGCAGGCCGGTGGCAGCTGACCAAAAAAAGCGCCGGCACGAGGCCGGCGCAGTTGGTTGGAGAACCCGGATTGAACCGGAACGGGACGGACTTACCTCAGAACGCATACTTGGCCCCGAACTGAACACGGGTCGCCGTGCCGTTGGCGCCGCTTTCCTCCTCGCGCTCGCCCCAGATCACTTCGAAGCCGAGATTGACCCGCTGCACCGGCTGCCACATCAGGTTAAGGTGGACCGTCTGGATGAATTCGGTCGCGCCGGTGCCCAGATTGGCCGGGTTGTCGAATTGGGTGCGGCCATAGACGATGTTGGATTGGACGTTGTCCTGCCAATAGTGCTGGTAACCGATCAGCCCGCCGGCGATCGAGATGGCATCGACGTCATTGTTGACGAAGGTGCCGCCCAGGCCGGACCCGCCTTCGATATAGCGGCCGATCCCGTCGCCGAAATTGAACTGACCGATCACGTTGCTCTTGCCGAACGTATACAGCTTGCCGGCCAGGGTGACGCCCCAGCCGGTGTCCTCGGCTTCCACGGTCGGTGAATTGACCCGCAATTCGCGCAGCACGCCGGCAACGTGCAGATGGCCCCAATCGCCGTTCAGGCGCAGCCGACCGACCAGGTCTGGCAGCCGGTCGAGATTGTTGCCGCCATCGCCCTCGATATCGCCTTCCGGGTTTTCAATGGCGACCGCAAACGAACCGCCGCCGAAACCGTGGGTATAACGCAACTGGCCCTGGCGAACGAAGACCTGTCCGGCCGGACCTTCGAAGTCGACCGTATCGGGCAAGGAGCCCAGGTCCATGAACGTGGTCCAGGTCTGGCCGGCCAGGAACGAGCCGATCGAGCCATAGGCATGACGCAGGCGCAGGCTGGTCGAGTTCGATACATTCTCGTTACCGCCGGTGCCGAAGAAATCGCCCTCGATATAGGTTTTGACCTCGCCATAATCGGTCGGCGTCCGAGTCTGAATGTTGAAACGGGTCTGCCGGGCATGCAGCCTGGTATGGCCGTCCTGGCTGGCCGCCGGCTCGCCGTCGACCGGAATGGCCCCGGCAAAAAAGCTATCGCCGATCGCCTTGCCGTTGGCGTCGGTGTACATGGCGTCGCCCTTGATGTAGCCACCGATCCGCACCGAGGTGTCGGTGCCGGGCAGTTTGAACGAGCCCGGGAAGTCGCCGGCGGTCACGGTATTGGCGGGTGAGACCGCGCGCTGTGCCTCCTTGGCCTGGGCCGAGGCCTGTTCGGCCTTGCGCGCCGATTCCGCCTGGCGTTTCGTCAAATCCTCCAATTGCCTCTGCATGGTCTTGATCTGGGCCTTCAGCTCCTCGAGCTCGCCACCGGTTGCGGTCTGCACCGGCCCGACGGCCAGGACCGCCGCCAGCAAAGCCGGTGGACCCGCGCGTCCGACCATGGCCCGTTTCAATCTTTCCGAAGATCGGAATTTCGGCATCAGCTTCCCTCCCACTGTCGTTGCCCCTCTCGGGCGTTTTCACCAGATCAGGCACAGGTACGACCCCCGACTGATCTACTCATAGACACTCTTATTTACTCTTATTTAATCATTACTGATCATTCTGACGCATTGAGTGATCAGAAGGGATCACATATGATCACGTTTGGTTGACTTTGGCCGGGGGCGGCCCAGTTGACCGCTACAGGGGCGAAGACATGAACACGCAGACCGAGGACGGCGGTGGCGCCTTCCTGAACATCAAACAGGCGGCAGCGTTTCTGAACGTCAGCGAGATCTCGCTCAGGCGCTGGACCAACAGCGGCAGGCTGCCCTGCGTGCGGGTCGGCAAGCGCCGTGAACGCCGCTTTCGAAAAAACGACCTGCTGGCCTTTGTCGAGGCCCGCGACGGGGTGGGCGAAAGCGCCGAACCCCGCACCGGGTCACGGGAATCGGTGGCCCTGTTGGAAGGGCTGTCGGTCGCGGACGGCAGCCATCTCTGCACGGTTTACGACGACGCGTTCGGCCGCATCAAATTGAGCGTGCCGTTCCTGCGCACCGGCCTCCGACAGGGCGAACTCTGCCTGCTGATCGGCGCCGACGATGCTCGTGACCACATCCTGGGCGCCCTGGCGCAAACCGGTGTCGACGTGGAACAGGAAACTCAGCGCGGCCGCCTGGTCGTCGGATCGGGTGCTGAAACGACCGACGCCATGTACGCCAAACTCGAGACCATCGTGCACCAGGCGGTTTTGCGGGGCGAACCGGGGATGCGACTGGTCGGCGACATGGCCTGGACCTTGACCCAGGACATCGAAACCGATGCGTTGATGGCGTTCGAGCACCGCTATCAGCACGACGTCGCCGGCCGCTTTCCGATCGTGGCGCTATGCCAGTATGACGCCCGGAAATTCTCCGGCCGGGCAATCCTGCATGCCATGAAGTGCCACACCGACAACGCCGACTATCCGCTGGCGCCGTTTCTCTGTTAGGCGTCAGAAGCGGTCCGGCTCGACCTCGCTGAGCCAGGCCAGGATATCGGCCGCCGGGATCGCATAGGCGATGCCCGGTGAGACATAGTCGACGCGGCTGGTGTCGCCCAGCAGGAACCCGGTGACCATCCCCACCATGCGGCCGTCGCGGTCGAACACCGGGCCACCGGAAAAGCCCGGCTCAACCCCCAGATCCAGGACCATGGGGTCGCTGAACCCGAATGCGCCATAGTCGATGCGTTGCCGCGACCGCGGTTGGCGCACCGACCCGTGGGCGACCGCGCCGGGACGGTTGCCGGGCGCCCCGACCGCCGCCACCGGCGACGCGGTTAACGGCGGCTTGCCCGGCGTGGGCCGCGCCACGGTCAGCCTTGCGTCGTCCCACAGGCGGAGCAACGCCAGTTCCCGGCGCGGCGCGATGGCGACAATACGAGCCGCCAGCCTGCGGCCGTCCAGGGTGACCACCTCCGCCGTGTGTTGGGTCGACAGCGCTATGTGACCATTGGTGACGATCAGACCGTCGGGGTCGACAACGATGCCGCTGCCGGCATTGATCAGGCGGCTTTCCGTCGGGTCGGCGCGCTCTCCCGGGCGGTGCCTGGCGGGTTCGAGGATCCGCACCTGCACCGCGGCGGCGGCATTTGCCAACTCCGCCTGTTCACCGCCCATGCGACGCCCGTCATAGGACCAGAGCTTAGTTGCAGCCTGTTCCACCCGCGGTGCACAGGCCGTGGTCAGGATCAGGCCGACAATCGCCGGCCAGCAACGCCAATCAGCCGGTAACCGCATCGGCCGTGGCGAACGACACGCCGGCAGCCTGCATCTCGACCATCGCCGCGGCCAGGGATCCGTCCAGGTCGATGGCGGCGCAACCATCCTCGATCAACACCACCTCAAAGCCCGCGGCCCGACCATCCAACGCGGTATAGGCAACGCAGAAGTCGGTGGCGATGCCGGTCAGGAAGAGGCGCTTCAGGCCCCGCTCGCGTAAATAGCCGGCCAGGCCGGTCTCCGTCCGCTTGTCGTTTTCCAGGAACCCGGAATAACTGTCGATGTTGCTGCGAAAGCCCTTGCGCAGCACCAGCTCGCTGTTGGGCAGGTCAATGTCCGCGTGGAACGCCGCCCCGTCCGTGCCTTGAACGCAATGGTCCGGCCACAGGACCTGGGTACCGTAGTCCAGTTCGACGGTTTCAAACGGCGCCTTGCCATCATGGGTCGAGGCAAAGGAGGAATGGCCGGGCGGGTGCCAGTCCTGCAACTGCACCACATGGGGAAAGACCCGCGCCACGCGGTTGATGACCGGCACAATCGCGGCACCATCTTCCGCAGCCAGGGCGCCGCCGGGGCAGAAATCGTTCTGCACGTCGACCGCCACCAACACGTCGGTTTGCGTCAGTTTGATTTTTTCGCTCATGCTCCCTCCTCCCTGTGGTGCGGCAATCCTGCCCATACCGGACCGGACCAGGCAAGCATTGCGTCAAGTATCGACGCTCACGCCAAACCGCTCCCTGGCCTCGTCCGCAGTGTAGTAGCCGCGCGCGACGTCGCGGACGACAAGGTCCGGGTCGCGGTCCTTTGGATTGCCGAAACCGCCGCCGCCCGGGGTGGCGATATCGACGATATCCCCTTCGGCCAGGGCGATGTCCTGGTCCTTCGACAAATGCGGCGGCACATAATCGGGTCGGCCGTCGCGAATGATTCGCACCTGATTGACGCCACCGGGCTCGCCGCCCAGTGCACCCTGCGGCCCGGTACGGCCATGGTCCATGACCATCGAGCATTTAGCGTCGCCGCGGCGCAGCCGCAATCGGTAGTTAAGGCCGAAGCCGCCGCGCCACTGGCCGGCACCGCCCGACCCCTCGGCCAGGGCATAGCGTTCGAACAGCACCGGGTAATATTGCTCCAGCACTTCGACCGGCTGGGCCTTGGAGATGCCGATGGTGGAGCAGCCATTGCTGATTCCGTCGCCGGCGAAGCCGCCGCCATAGCCACCGCCGGTGAAGAAATACATCACGTAGCGCCGTTCCTTTTCCGGGTCGAAGCCGCCGATCGCGAAATTGCCGGACGTCCCGGCCGGCGCCGCGTACAGCCGATCGGGCAGCGCCGGCACCAGGGCGGCGAACACCGCTTCGGCAATGCGCTGGCTGACCTCGGCCGCGCAGCCCGAAACCGGCCGCGGATACCTGGCATACAGGAAGGTGCCTTCCGGTTCGACAATGTGCAGCGGCTCGAACGTGCCGGCGTTGATCGGCACCTCCGGGAAAATGTGCTTCATCGCCAGATAGACCGAGGACTTGCTGGTAGCGATGACGCTGTTCATCGGCCCGCGGCAGGGCGGGCTGGAACCGGACATGTCGAAAGTCAGATCGCCGTCCCGCTTGGTAATGGTCATGGCGATCTTCAGCGGCTCGTCAACCACCCCGTCGCTGTCGACAAAGGCTTCGCCGTAATAGGTGCCGTCGGCAATGGTGGCGATGCGGGCCCGCATCTGCTGCGCGGCACGGGCGCGCATCTCGTCGATACAGGCGCGCACTGTGTCGGACCCATAGCGGTCCAGCAGGGCTTCCAGACGCCTGGCCCCGGTGGTCAGGGCCGCGGCCTGGGCCTTGATGTCGCCGATGGTCTGGTCGGCGATGCGGATATTGGAAAGGATGATCGCCAGGATCTCGAGGTCCAGCTCACCCGCCTTGTACAGTTTGACCGGCGGCAGACGCAGGCCCTCCTGCTCGACTTCGGTCGCATTGGCCGAAAAACCGCCGGGGACCGCGCCGCCGGTGTCCCGCCAATGGCCGGTATTGGCGAGCCAGGCGAAGATCTCGCCCCGGTAATAGAACGGCATCACGAAGCGCACGTCCATCAGATGGGTGCCGCCAAGATAGGGATCGTTGACGATGAAGATATCGCCCGGCGCCAGATCCTTGGCCTGTTCGATGACATGCCTGGTGCCGAACTGCATGGTCCCGACAAACACCGGCAGGCCGAGTTCACCCTGTGCGATCAGGTCGCCGGTGCCGGCATCGTAGATCCCGTCGGACCGGTCCATTGCCTCGGATATCACCGGGCTGAAGGCGGCCCGCTGGAAGGCCAGGTCCATCTCGTTGCAGACCTGCTGCAGGCCGCTTTGGATCACCGCCAGGGTGACATGGTCGATGGTGGTCATAACCAGGCCCTCCCGCCACCGCCCGCCACATCCTTCGAGACGCCGCTTTCGCGGCTCCTCAGGATGAGGTCGGAAAAGCGATTATGGTTGCTCCCCTCACCGCAAAACCCAAACCTCATGCTGAGGAGCCGTGGAACACGGCGTCTCGAAGCATGCGATGCAATGCGCGTCCCTTTTTTCATCACACCCCCCGGGCTTCGACGTCGATCAACAGATTGCCGAACCGGTCCGCGGTCAGGCGGTTGCCGGGCTCCAACACAACGGTGGTGTCGAGCTGCTCAATCACAGCCGGACCGGTGAGCTCGGTACCCGGTGCCAGGCCGGAGCGGCGGTGGATCGGCGTCTCCCGCCAACCGCCCGGGAACCAGACCTGGCGGCTGCCGGTCCGGCTCTCGGCGCCGGATGCGGCCAGGGCGCCCAGATCGATGCTGGGGCGCCGGCCGATCACCGCCGTGTGCAGATTGACCAGCACGGCACGGATCTCGGGCAACTCCACCGAAAAGCGTTTCCAATAGGCCCGGTCGAACGCCTCTTGCAGCTCGTCACGGCCGACATCGATGCGGTCGAGACCGATGGTCAGCATATGGCTCTGGCCCTGGAACTGCATATCGGCCTGGTGCAGGAAGATCAGTTCCTCGACCTCGACCCCTTCGCGTTCGATGGTGCGGCGCCCCTCTTCGATCTGGGCCTCGAGAAGGCACCGGACCTCTTCCATGTCCAGGTCGGGGACCAGCTTGTTGACCGTGTTGACATAGTCGTGACGGACATCCGCGACGACGCAACCCAGCGCATTGGTAATGCCGGGCCGCGCCGGTATAAGCACCTTCGGGATGGCCAGTTCGGCCGCCAGCGCGGTGGCGTGCAACGGGCCGGCGCCGCCGAAGGCGAACAGGGCGAAATCGCGTGGGTCATGGCCACGGGCCAGGCTGACCATGCGGATCGCCCCGGCCATTTTGTGGTTGCCGATCTCCAGGACCGCCGCCGCCGCCTGGTCCGCGTCCATGCCCAGCGCCGCGCCGACCTGGTCGACCATCGCGGTACGAACATCCTCCAGTGACACCGGATGATCGACCGACAACAGGCCGCCCGGGTTGAGCCGCCCCAGCACCAGATTGGCGTCGGTCACCGTCACCCGGGTCCCGCCGCGGCCGTAGCAGATCGGTCCCGGTGTCGCGCCGGCGCTTTCCGGCCCGACCTGCAACATGCCGGCTTCGTTGATCTGGGCCAGGGAGCCGCCGCCGGCGCCGATGGTGTGGACGTCGACCATCGGCACATGGATCGGCATCGCGTATTCCAGCTCCAGCTCGGTCGACACCTGCGGCACGCCGTCGCGGATCAGGCCGACATCGCAACTGGTGCCGCCCATGTCGTAGGTGATCAGGTTGGGAAAGCCGGCCGCGGCACCGGTGAAGGCCGACGCCATGACGCCCGAGGCGGGGCCCGACATCACCGTGTTGACCGCCGCCTCGGCGACGATCTGGGACGATACGGTGCCGCCATTGCCCTGCATCACCAACAGGTCGCGGCCATAGCCCTGTTCGGCCAGACCCGAACGCAGCCGATCGATATAGCGGCTGAGGACCGGCTGGACCGAGGCGTTGACCGCCGCCGTGGTGCCGCGTTCGTATTCGCGGAATTCGGCGACGATCTCGTGGCCGGCGGTGACATAGGGGTTGGGCCAGAGTTCGCGGGCGATCTCAGCAGCCCGGCGTTCATGGGCCGGATTGACGTAGGAGTGAAGGAAATGCACGACCAGCGACTCGACGCCCTGGTCCAGCAGTGCGGCGACCGCGTCGCGCACTGCCGCTTCGTCCAATTGCGTCACCACCCGCCCCTCGGCGTCCATCCGCTCGACGACTTCCAGGCGCAGTTCGCGGGGGATCAGCGGCTCGAACCGGCCGAACATGCCATAGGGCTGGGGCCGGGTGCGCCGCCCCAGTTCCAGCACGTCGCGGAACCCGTAAGTGGTGATCAGGCCGGTGCGGGCGACCTTGCGCTCCAGCAGCGCGTTGGTGGTCGTGGTGGTGCCATGCACGATCGCGCCGACCTCGGGCAGCACCGCTTCCGCCGCCGCCAGGGCGGCCAGCACGCCGAACGCCTGGTTGTCGACCGTTGTCGGCACCTTTGCGATGCGGATCTCGGCCCCTTCCATCAGGATCAGGTCGGTAAAGGTCCCGCCGACGTCGACACCGACCACCTGCGCCCCGTTCACGCCACTCATCCCTGCCCCACCAACCTGGTTCCACTTTCGCCGCCGACCACCCGATGACGGTCCTGCAGGCGCAGATAGGCAGACGTGATCAGGCCCCTGGCCATATACGCCTCGGCCTGATGCACGCCTGCGGCCAGCGCGGCGTTGACTGCGTCGGACGGTAACGTTCCGACCGCCACCGTCACCGGACGTTCACCCAATTCGGTCTCGTCCCGCACCGCGTTGGCCGCTTGGCGCCGGACCGCCGGATGGTCGACCGTGACCGCGTTGGCGATCAGCGTCGCGGCGGCATCGGCCCTAGCAGCGTCGCGGGCCAGCACGGTCACCGCATCGGCAATCCCGAAAGAGAGCGACCGCCCCCGCCAACCGGAGGTGGCCAGGCCGCGGATCGCGCTGTCCGCCGCAATCCGCCCGATCGCGTCCGGTTCTGCCGTGGCCAGATCGCTGACGATGCCGGCATTCAGGGTTTCTCCCGGCGCCAGGTAAAGTGCGATGTCGCCGCCATTGTTGACATAGGCCTTGTCCAGGGTTCGGCCCGCCACCATTGCCGCCAGCATGTGGTCCGCGACCGCCCCGGCGACGGAAGCCATCGGCGTGATGAACTGCCCGTTGAACGGTCGCACGGCGGCGACCATGCGCCGGGCCACCGCCCCCCGGAACAGGTACGGCGTTCCGCCGGCCGGGCGGCGCAGCGCCGCCAACTCAGCGACCAGGCCTTCCAGCACACCATCGAAGGCATCAATCAGTTGGCGATAGGCGGCCCGGACCTCGTCAGGAGCACCGAAGGCTTCGACCACCAGGTCGATCGGCCCGTGGTTGAGATGCAGGCGCTTGCCGCCGTTGAGCCAGGCGGTCTGGATCATGGCCTGGATCCTTTCGTCAACGGCCAAGGGTTTTCCGGCCGCCACGGGGTCGACACCACCTGGTCGCCGGCCAGGATCTGGTCCAGCCTGACGACACTGCCCATATGGCCGCCCAGGGCGGCGTAATCGCCCAGCGCCATGGTGAATTCGATCGGCGCCACGATCGCCGGTGTTGGCACTGAACCGAACGAGGTCAGGGGCATGGCTGCGACGTCGACCATCATCGTGATGCCGCCACCCGGCCAGACATAGGCCGGAGCGCCGCCGCAGGTCACCTTGGTCAGGGCATCGCGGACCGACCGGGTCAGCTTGACCGGGTTCTCGGTCACCCCGGCCCGCAAACTGCCGCCCGCCCCGGCCATGAACAGGATGGTGGTCAGGGCCGGTTCGCAGTTTTCGCCGATGCGGGCGACCACGGCCTCGACCGGTGCCGGCATCTCGGCAGGCTGCAGTTTCAACTCGTCGTCCAGCACGTACCAGCCGGCATCCTCGCCAGTGGTGCTGACCATCAGCAGGCGCAGACCCGGCCAGGCGGTCTTGCTATCGACCCGCTCGACGATCTCCAGTGGGTCCTTGATGTCGGTGCCGCCCCAGCCGGACCCCGGCTCGGCAACCTGGAAATAGCGCCCCGGGGTCGAACGGCGGCCGCGCACCCGGATGCCGGCCGGCGGCAGGTCGAGGAACTTGCCGGCATAGTGTTCGGTCAGGACGCCGGTGATGTGGTCGTCGACGACAATCACTTCATCGGCCAGACCATGCCATTGCTTGGCGAACATGCCGATGGTCGCCGAACCGCAACCGACCCGCATGCGCTCCTCTTCCACCCCGTCGACGATCGGCGCCGCACCGGCCTGCAACACCACCTGGGCACCGCCGTCGATGGCAATCTCGACCGCCTTGCCGTTGCACAAATCCTCCATGGCCCGACAGGTAGTGTTGCCTTCCGCCTTGGAGCCACCGGTCAGGTGCCGCACCCCGCCCAGCGCCAGCATCTGGGAGCCGTATTCGGCGGTGGTGACATGGCCGATCTGCTCGCCGCCGCAGCGCACCGCCGCCTGTTCCGGACCAAGGAACCGGTCGGTGTCGATCTTGGCCTTGACCCCGCAATAGCTGAAGATGCTCTCGGATACCACGGTGACCATGTCGACGCCGTCATGTTCGGAAGCGACGATGAACGGCGCCGGCTTGTAGTCGGGATAGGTCGAGCCCGAACCCACCCCGGTTACGAAGCTTTGCGCCTCGCGGACCAGGCTGCCGTCCCAATCATTGTCCAGGAAGGGCACCATGATGCCGTCGCCGTCGATACAGCGTTGCGCCACCCTCAGCGGGTCCAGCCGCTTCAGCTCGCCGCCGCGATTGCCGTAGCGGTCGCAGGCACCGTCGCGCCCGTCGCGGATGCGGCACAGCACCGGACAGGCATCGCAGCGGATGACCCCGGTATCAGCCGTGCTCATGATCGCGCTCCAAGATCGCCGCCCGCAGGCGGTGCGGCAGGACCGGCACGCGGTGCATGCGCACCCCCGTCGCATGTTCGATCCCACCCAGGATGGCCGGCGCGGTCGGCACCAGGGCCGGTTCGCCGACGCCCTTGGCGCCGAACGGCCCCAGCGGTTCCGGGTCCTCGATCAGGATGGTTAAGATCAGCGGCATGTCGCCGATGGTCGGGACCAGATAGTCGTGCAGATTGTTGGTCACGCCGGGAATGTACTCCTCCATCAGGGCAAGCCCCAGGCCTTGAGCGATGCCGCCCTCGATCTGCCCTTCGACCGATTGGGGATTGACGGCCTGGCCGACATCATGGGCGGCGACGATGCGGTGCACCGAAACCGTGCCCAGTTCCACGTCGACCTCGACCTCCGCCATCTGGGCGGCGAAGGCATAGGTGGCATAAGGCGCACCCTGGCCATCCGCGTCCAGGGGCCGGGTCGGCGGATCGAAACTGCCCTCGCCGACCGCGACGTCACCGTTGGCGTCCGTTTCCAGATCGGCCAGGGTTATCGCATGCACGACGGTGCCGTCGGTCACCCTCACCCGCCCGTCACCCAGTGTGATCGCCGCCTCGGGCCCGGCATTGGCCAGCCTGAGGATGTGCCGCCGCAGGTCCAGGCCGGCCAGTTCCGCCGCCTTGCCGGAAACGAAGGTCTGGCGCGACGCCGAGGTCTTGCCGGCATCGGCGGTGCGGTCGGTGTCGCCGGCCACCAGGTCGACATGGTCCAGCGAAACCCCCAACGCATCCGCCGCGATCTGGCTGAGGATGGTGTTGGCGCCCTGGCCGATATCGACGGCGCCGCTGTACAGCGTCACCCGCCCGTCGCGGCCCAGGCCCATACGGATGGTCGACGGGTTGGTCATGGCGGTATTGCCGATGCCGTACCAGCTGCCGGCGATGCCGACGCCGCGCCGCAGCGGTCCGTCGCCGCGGTTGAAGGTCTCGGCCGCCGCCAGGGCCGCACGCCAATGGGGCGCCAGGGCCTCGAAGCAGGCGGCGATCCCGACACTGTGCTCCAGGACCTGGCCGCAGGCGGTGGTGTCGCCGGGGCGCAGGGCGTTGTTCAACCGGATGTCCAGCCGATCGATACCGGCATCGAACGCCAGCCGGTCGATCAGGGCCTCGCGGGCCAGCGCCCCTTGCGGCGTCCCGAAGCCGCGGAAGGCGCCGCACGGCGGTGCGTTGGTCAGCCAGGCGGCGCCGGTGGCCGCCACATGTTCGATCCGGTAGGGCCCGGTGGCATGCACCGGCACCCGCCCGGCCACGGTCGGCCCCCAGGAGGCATAGGCGCCGGTATCGAAGTCGGCATCGAAATCCAGAGCGGTCAGCCGGCCCTCGGCGTCGCAGCCCAGGCGGGCGGTGATCTCGGTCGGGTGGCGCTTGGTGGTCGCGGCCATCGATTCCGGCCGGGTAAACACGCAAGCCACCGGGCGCCCGGTGGCCTGGGCCGCCAAGGCCACCAGCGGCTGCAGCGACAGGTCCAGCTTGCCGCCGAAACCGCCGCCGCAGGCGGTCGGGATCACCCGGACCCGTTCGGGTTCGACGCCCAGCACATGGGCGGTCTCGTCGCGATCCATATAGGCCGCCTGGGTGCAGGCATGAACCGTCACCCGCCCGTCCCGGGCAACCGCATAGCCCGCTTCGGGTTCTATATAGGCGTGCTCGACGAAGCCGGTCTCGAAGCTGCCTTCGGCTATATGCGTTGACGCCGCGAACCCCAGCGCCGGATCGCCGCGCCGCACCCCGCCCGCGATCAACAGGTTGTCCGGCCGCGCCGCCTGCACGGCTATATCCGCTCGCTTGGCCGCTGCGATGCCGCTGACCGGCGGCAGTTCGCGATAGGTGATCGGCAGGTCATCCGGGTCCAGCGCGTCCACCGCAGCCCGTTCGCCGATCACCGCCAGCACCGCCTCGCCGGAATAGCGGACCAGGCCATCGGCCAGCACCGGCTGGTCCTTCAGATCGGGATAGATGCCGAAGCCGTTATTGGGCACATCCGCCGCGGTCAGCACCTTAACGAGACCAGGGTGGTTGGCGATGAACCCGGCCAAATCGCCCAGCGAAAATTCGGCATGGGCGTGGGGCGAGCGCACCGCCTTGAGCCACAGGGCATCCTCCGGGATGGCGTCGGCCCCGAAACGATCGGCACCGGTCAGCTTGGCCAGGCCGTCGACCCGGGCCAGGCTGTGACCGACGGCATGTCCGGCCTCTGGTGTGGCAGGCGGCGGCGGCATCGTCGCCGCGTCCATCACCGCATCGATGATCTTGGCATAGCCGGTGCAGCGGCACAGCACCCCGCCCAGCGCCGCCAGCACCTGGTCGCGGCTCGGGGTCTCGGTCTCGGCCAGCAGGTCGGCCGCCGCCATCACCATGCCTGGGGTGCAGATGCCGCACTGGGCCGCGCCGTGTTTCAGGAAGGCGCGCTGGACGCGGCTGATCGCGCCCTGGTGGGTCAGGCCCTCGATGGTCGCCACCAGCTTGCCGTCGACCTGGGCCGCGGGGATCAGGCAGGCGCAGGCCTGGCGGCCGTCGACCAGCACGGTGCAGGCGCCGCAATCGCCGGCGTTGCAGCCGACCTTGGTGCCGGTCAGGCCAAGTTCGTCGCGCAGCAGCTCGGTCAGGCGTTGCAGCGGGGGTACGCGGCGCTTGACCATGGCGCCGTTGAGCATGAATTCGATCTCGACCGTGGTGGCCATCAGCCCAGCCCTCCCAGCTCGGAAAGCAGCCGCCGGGTCAGGCTCAGAGCCGCGTCGCGGCGGTAGGCGGCGCTGGCCCGGACATCGTCGATCGGCGCCAGATCGGCCAGGTGCTCGGGTTGGGCCAAATCCCCAAGTCCACGAGCCAAATCCTTGCCGACCAGCACCTGTTCCAGCGCCAATAGCCTGAGCGGCACCGGGCCGCAGGCGCCGATCGCAACCCGTGCGGCGACGATCCGCCCGGCTTCCGCGGCCTGCAAGACGGCCGCGGCCGAGGCGATCGAGATCACCAGATGGCTGCGGGCGCCGAGTTTCGAAAAGCCGCTGACCGCCCGCGCCGCCTTCGGCTTGGGCACGATCACCGCGGTCACCAGCTGGTCGGGCCTGAGCGCGGTCCTGCGATTTCCCTGAATGAAGTCAGCCAGGTCCAGGGTCTCGGTGCCGCTGGCGGCGGCGATTTCGACCCGCGCATCGAGTGTCAGCAGCGGCGGCACCCCATCGGCCGCCGGCGAGGCGTTACAGAGATTGCCGACCAGGGTCGCCCGGTTCTGGATCTGCACCCCGCCGACCTGGCGCGCCGCCTGTTTGAGGCCGTCGAACTGCGGCGGCAGATCGGCTTCGATCAGCTGGGTCCAGGTGACGCCGGCGCCGACCCGGACACCGTCATCCGCCTCGTCGATCCGGTCGAGGCCGTCGATCGCGGTCAGGTCGAGCACCGGTCCGGCAAAGGGGCGCTCGGCATGGGCCGGGTAGAGGTCGGTGCCACCGGCCAAAACCGTATATTTTTCGCCCTGCAACGCGGTCAGGGCCGCGTCGAGATCCGTTGGCCTGAGATAGTGCATCCTCGCCCGTTCGCCCTTTCGGTATTTTATATGTATACAAACAAATTAAGCCGTTATTCGGTTATCCTGTCAACCCCTCAGCCCAGCCGCGCCAGCAGGGCCAGGAAACGGGCCCGCTCGGCCTCGCTCAACGGTTCCAGGATGGCGGCGCTGATGGCGAAGCCGTCGGCCAGCAGGCCTTCGATCAACTCCCGCCCCTTGGCGGTCAATTGCCACAGCGCGCGGCGCCGATCGTCCGGGTCCTGGCGGGTCTCGACCAGGCCGCGCTCGACCAGCCGCCGGCAGACCCCCTGGATGGTGGCCGGGTCCATCGCGGTCAGCCGCCCCAACTGGTTCTGACTGGTCTCGCCCTCGTCCAACAGCTTGGCCAGGGCGGCGAACTGGGTCGGCGTGATCTGGGAATCGCCGATACGGTCCTGGAAGACGGCGCTGGCCCGTTGATGAGCCCGCCTGAGCATATGGCCGACCTGTTCCTCCAGGCGATACCGGTTCATGCGATTCCCTTCTTGATCAGATTGCTTTGACGTCCGGCTCCCCCGCCCAACCACGGGGATTCCCTTTTACTCTGGCCCGGCGGCCGCCGGTGGCGGCCTTCGGGGAGCCTGTTCCATCCCACTCCCCCGCCCAACCACCGGGATTCCTTGTTGGTCCGGCCCGGCGGCCGCCGGTGGCGGCCTTCGGGGAGCCTGTTCCATCCCACTCCCCCGCCCAACCACCCACTGCCAGGGTACCCTATGGGTGGTTGGGCGGGGGAGCGGGATGGAACAGGCTTACGCCAGAGATAGAGCAATTGAGCGGGGGAGCGGGATGGAACAGGCTTACGCCGGAGATAGAGACCTCCCATCCCCATCACGCGTCCTCGACGATCGCCACCGCCCGGGTCCAGCCGGCCGAGGCGCCGCGGATCTTGACCGGGAAGCAGGCGATGGTGAAGCCACGGGCCGGTAGGCTTTCCAGATTGTGCAGTTTCTCCAGATGGCAATAGCCGATCTCGCGGCCCGCCTTGTGGCCCTCCCAGATCAGGCCGGCATCGCCGCTGGCGGCATATTTGCCGGCGGTGTGGACAAAGGGCGCGTCCCAGCTCCAGGCATCGGTGCCGGTGACCCTGACCCCCCGCTCCAGCAGGTAGAGCGTCGCCTCGCGCCCCATGCCGCAGCCCGACGCCACGTAGTCATCGCCGCCAAAGGCGGCCCCGGCAGCCGTGTTGACCACCACGATATCCAGCGGCTTAAGCTCATGACCGATGCGCTCAAGCTCCGCCGCCACGTCGTCGGCGCTCGCCACATAGCCGTCGTCGAAATGGCGGAAGTCGAGCTTGACCCCGGCCGAAAAGCACCAGTGCAGCGGCACCTCGTCGATGGCGATGGCGCGTTCGCCCCGGTTCATGGTCGAATGGAAATGATAGGGCGCGTCGAGATGGGTGCCGTTATGGGTCATCGCCCGCACCCATTCGATGGCCCAGCCCTCGCCATCGGGAAGGTCCTGCTCCTCCAGCCCGTCGAAAAAGGCGGTGACGTCCTTGGCGGTCTCGCGATGGCCGAGATACTCGATCTTCGGCCCATAGCCCGGCGGGTCCGAGACCACGTCGTTCTCCAACGGCACCGAAATATCGATGAACCTGCGCGCCATGGCCTGCCGCCTCCCCGTCTGCGTCATCTTCCCGGTCGGTCGTCACCCCCGCCCTGACCCTCCTCCCTCAAGGGGGAGGGGAACAAAGCGCCGGTGCCGTGGTTCCACCATCCCTCATGGGGGTGTGGCGAAAGCGGCACCTGGGTCCCTCGCCCATCTCTGGTGCGATGGAACCGGGGCACGGTCCTGTCTCCGCCTCCACGACACGGAAAGGAGACATGATCCCGCACAGTCATCCCCTCCCCCTTGAGGGGGGAGGGTCAGGGTGGGGGTGAGCCCCGCCCGGTTTGGCGAAAGTGTAGCAGCCTGGGCGTCAACCACAAATCGCGATTGCCGATTGGGTCCGCTTTGGTCAAACTCGCTCCCCGGTTCCCGGCAACACGGATCGTTTCGACCATGCATGTCCTTCTGATCACCGCCGACCAGTGGCGCGGCGAATGCCTGTCAAGGCTCGGCCATATGGTCCGCACCCCGCATCTCGACGCCCTGGCCGAGGACGGGGTCCTGTTCCGGAACCACTACGCCCAGGCGACGCCGTGCGGGCCCAGCCGGGCCTCGCTGCTGACCGGGCTCTACCTGCAGAACCACCGCTCCTGCATCAACGGCACGCCGCTGGACCGGCGCCACCCCAATCTGGCGTTGGAGATGCGCGAGCTGGGCTACCGGCCGGCCCTGTTCGGCTATACCGACACCTCGGTCGACCCGCGCGACTATCCGCAAGGCGCGCCGGAGCTGACCACCTATGAAGGGGTGCTGCCGGGTTTCGACCCGGTCTGCAACCTGCCCGACCATCAGGGCCTGTGGTTCGAATGGCTGGCAAGGGAAGGCTATGCCATCCCGGCCAACCCGAAGGATTTGTGCCGGCCGCGCCGCGATTTCGCCATACCCCTCGGCCACGGCCCCAGCTTTCCGCCGCCCGGCTTCGATGCCGCCCATACCGAGACCCGGTTCCTGACCGACCAGGCCAAGCGCTATATCGCCGAGCAGGATGACGGGCCGTGGTTCGTGCACCTGAGCTATCTGAGGCCGCACCCGCCCTTCGTGGTGCCCGAACCCTATAACGCGCTCTACCACCCGGACCAGGTGCCGGCGCCGGTGCGGGCCGCCAGCCGCGCCGCCGAGGCCGAGATCCATCCCTGGCAGGACTGGAAGGCGCGGCAGCCCGGATCGCGCTGCGCCGATGACGAACTCACCTTAAGGCAGTTAAAGGCGACCTATTACGGCATGATGGCCGAGGTCGACGACGTGCTGGGCGAGCTGTTCGACTGGCTGAAGGCGCAGGGCCTGTGGGACGAGACGCTGGTGGTGTTCGGCTCCGACCATGGCGAGCAGATGGGCGACCACTGGCTGATGGGCAAGTCGGGCTGGTTCGATGGCTCCTACCACATCCCGCTGATCATCCGCGACCCGCGCCCGGCCGCCGCAGCCAGCCGCGGCCGCATCGTCGAGGCCTTCACCGAGAACATCGACGTCATGCCGACCATATTGGAGGCACTGGGGGCCGAGGCGCCGCACACCGTCGACGGCCTGTCGCTGGTCGATTTCCTGGGCGGCGGCACGCCCGAGACCTGGCGCGACGCGGTGCATTGGGCCCATGATTTCCGCGACCCGGAACTGCGCCGGGCCGAGGATCATTTCGGGCTCAAGGGCGATCAGTGCACGGTCGAGGTGATCCGCGACCATGACTACAAATACGTCCACTTCACCGCCCTGCCGCCGCTGTTCTTCGACCTAAGGGCCGACCCCGACCAGCTCATCAACCTGTCCCAGGACCCGGCCCACGCGCCCAAGGTCCTGGACTACGCTCAAAAACTCCTCAGCCACCGCATGGCCCACGACGACCGCACTCTCACGGGTACTAAATTGGCGCCGGGTGGACCGGTGACGGTGCGGGAGGGGCGGTTTTAGGGGGGGACTCGTCCACGCCCGTATGCGTACACGGACCACGGCCCCGCTGTCAGCTAAACACTCCATTTATACAAAATTCTATTTCGCAAATAGTGATTCTTTAGCGTCCAAAAGTATGTGCCGTACAATATTTAGCAAGAACGGAAGCTTTGAGCCTTTGGTCAGACCTAACCTTCGTTGTTAAACTTCTCTGTCCAAAAGTTCGCCAATTGTTGACTGGCACTACGCGTAGCTCGCCAAAAGGCAACTTCCCAACAATTTTCGTTTTTTTCTTCTCTTACTGCCGCATCAATATTTTTTTGACTATAGTTTTCGATAAACATAGGTGAAGGTAAAAGATTGTCTACTTCGGCGCGATTTTCTAAAACGAAAGCTAGCTGCCCAATCGCTTCGGCCGCTTCACCCATGAACACGTCGGCCAAACCAAAGAAATCGAAATGTTTCTTAACTACACTTTCCAGGTAAGGCGAAAACCCATTCTGCGTTGTGTCTGGTTGAATAGAAAAATTCGCGGTTACCGTTGGGGTCCAGCCTAGCTCACAATGAAGAAATTGCACCGAATCCAAGGGATCAAAATGTGGGTGTATGACTTCACGGATGGGAAATACCTTATTAGCATTTTTTCGAGCGTTACACACGTCACAGACACGAACTAGGTTAGGTTGGTAAACAACATAATCCGGGAAAAGACTATAAGGCAGAAAATGGTCCCAGGTAGTGGCAGTTTCTATTTGACAGTATCGGCATCGCTGGGTTTTCCCGTTGCCAAGTTTCGCCCCCCACCGTCTTAGTATCAGCGCACCTGGGTCATAGGCGCTTTCCAGTGACTGCACCTGAATTTGAGTACGAGATAAGACACCTTGATTAGGGGAGGTATTTTCCGGTCGACTCTGGTTCTCCCAATATTCTCTGTATCTTTGCCTAATTTTTGGCTGGAGAGCTTGAAGCGTATTTTTGTTTGGCTGCGTGGTTTTTCTCTTTACCATCTGTTGAAATTCAGAAAAAAAATTTCCCTTCGCAATTTTATGACACCTCATCAGGACGCCTCGTTGCAATTGACCACAAATAGGTATGCGCGTTCGCTCCCAAACCATCTGGAAACACCGCTTCGACGTTCTCCGCATGATAATTATGCTTTACCATAAGATTCCTGAGCAACTCCGCGTAATCTCGGCGAGCTTCTCCTGGACTGAACAGCCTATTTGTTATTGCAGATATGTTTTCGCCAAAACACTCGAAATCAGGTACGCTGACTGTTGCTTCGTCAGAACTTGTCCTAGCAAACACTCTAATTGATTTGGATGTCGTTTGTTGAACGAGAAGTGGTGAATGTGTCGCAATAATCGCAAATGAGCCGAATTTGTTGAGGAGGATAGACATTTGACTCAGCAACCGCGTCATGAGATCTGGATGCAGATGCGTTTCGGGCTCGTCGATCAACACAAGCGTTTGTTCACGAAGGTGTGCCACCAGATGAGTGAGTATACTAACAGCTATTCTCTGCCCTGCACTTAGGGTTTCATAACGTTCGTGTAATTTTCTTCTTACAAAATTTTCCGCAACAGATTTACCTAAGACTTCGGAAACAGTTTTCTCTAGGATTCGAAATTTTTTCTCTCCAAATTTTTTGATTTGGTCAGATATTGTTTCCATTAGGTCTGTGTGTGTTTTGATCCCACCTCCTTTGTCCCTGATCCCACAGTACGTGTAGCGAGTTTGTTGTCTGCGCCCCGATATTTCCGCATTCTGAACTTGCGGAATCTCAAAATTGTCGAATGCATTGAAAGATATGGCAACCACCGAGTAGAATGACGGAATTGGTGACACTAGGCCCCACGCTTGCTCAATTTTAATCCTAGCCTCGTCTGAGCCTGGCTCCTCCACCTCTCCTGTCAAAGCAATAGCTAGGTTTGCAAGCACTTGGGTTTTACCTGTCCCGTTCGGACCAACTAGCAATACCACTCTTCTTGGAACCGGTGGCGACGCTCTGAAATTGAACGAAATTTCATGAGAATTCGCTGCCCCGGGCAGTCTTATATTATACCCGAATTGATTTACTACACGAGAACGATGCTTTCCAAAGAGCTTTGAAACAAAGTCTCTGGTTTCAGTCGCGGCAGCTACACTTCTAAGCAAGGAAGTTTTAAAACAACCCTCTTCGTAGAAGCGCGCCCAAACATCGGGCAAGAACGCGGCGTCTTGCACGCCCCTAAGAAACACACCTGAAAGGCGCTTACCCAATGTTTCATTCAAGTTTTTATAGTACTCTGGATCTGTCGAGAGGGAGCAGTACCTATTGTTGAGTCTGGAAATTTGTCCCGATTCACGTTCGCCGAATACCCAAGTCCCGGTTTCTTGTCCGAGATACATTATTTTCGTATCACCTAGCGAAATCGGCTCGGCAGCAAACGAAGTGTACACGAAAACACTGCACACTGTTCTGTAACCATAGTCGTTCCACCTATCCTCCATTAGAACAAAAATTGGGAAAGACATCCCCTCCTCAGGAGGCATGACGTTTCTGATGTTGCGTTCTCTTTGAATGACGAGTTGCAAATTCTATATCCAAATCAACCAAGCGGCCACTCTAGTTTAGGCTGCTGAACTGTTTCTTGTTAGGTGGAAATTATCGCCCAAGGTGAAGGGGTGTGCAAGCACCCTGAGAACCTTTAATTGTATTTCCCGCGATAACTTCCCAATAAATTTACTTTTTTGTGACCCCCTCCCCTTATGGCTCGACTGGCACGGCTTGTGGTTCCGGGCCTGCCGCACCACGAGACCCAGCGCGGCAACCGGCGGCAGCCGACATTTTTCGAGGACGGCGATTATGCGCAGTACCGAGACCTGCTCGCCGAAGCGGCGGAGCGGACCCGCGACTGGCCCTGGTCGAGCGTGCGGGCGCATCTTTCGGGGGCCGAAGACGGCCTGCTCACGGTCACGCCGGTCCTGACGCGATATGGTGATTTCGCGGCCTTTCTCGACAACGGGGCCGATGCGGCGGAGGCCGAGGGGTTTCGCAGACTCCGTCAGTCGGAGACCATCGGCCGCCCCTTGGGCAGCGTCCCCTGGATCGAGGTCCTAGAGACCCGCACCGGCCGGACGCTCAAGCCCCAAAAACGTGGCCCGAAACGCAGGGCGAGTGCTGATAAATAATTGTATTCAGTAAACCGTCACCGAAATAGAAGTCCGTCCCCGGCGCATATTCTAAAAAACGCCGCAACATATTGATTGTGATCATGTCGCCCTGGTTGCTGCGGCCCTAAACTTCACTGGTTGCATCGAACGCATTATCGCTGGTTGCGCTTGAGGTCGCGGGCCGTTTGCGCCCCACAACTGTTCATGTTGCCTGCGTTTGGGGAGTACGCTTATGGATGCGTCCCGCATCCCCTGCCTGGAGGAACTGATCCGCCTGCTGCATAGGGAGCGGAAGCCGTCCAGTGAAGCGAGGGAGGTCGTGCTCGGGGCTTTTGCCCAGTGCTACCTGGAGAACGAAACCTGCCCCATTCGGGGTTCGGACTGTTTCATTCGGAAAACCCTTCAGGAAGGCCGCAACGACGAGATTGAAAAAATTGTCTCGCTGATGACCTCCACACTCACCACGGCCGAATAGGTGTCGTATTTCGGTATTCCCCGCCGAACCTTGCCAGCATCCCTCCCCGCCCCTAAGCCCGCATGTCCCGCACCCTCGACGCCCTGCGTCGTCCGCCGCCGTGTCGATCCGCCAGGAGCGCCCGGCAGTGCGTAGCGGGGCCTACGGTCAAGGGGCGCGACACCGCGGGCGGCGGGCGGCGGGCGACCCGAAGGGCACCGCTCCCAGCCCGACAGGCTGCGTCGCGGTGCTTGACCGATGCCCCACATCGCACTGCGCACCGCTCCTGCCCTGTCAAGCCGGGAGCGGCGCGCCGGGCATCGACGGTGCGGAAAATGCGGGCTAATCTTTCCGCCAAAACCGGGAGGACGTGCGGACATGACGGGGCGGCTGGGCAAGGTGGTATCGAGTGCGGATTTGCGCGCGTTGGCCCGGCGGCGGCTGCCGAAATCGGTGTTCGAGTTCGTCGATGGCGGGGCCGAGGACGAGCTGACCCTGGCCGACAATTGCGCCGGCTTTCATCGGATCCGGCTGGTGCCGCGGTCCTTGCGGGACGTCAGCCGGCCGGACCTGGGTACCGAGTTGATGGGCGCAAACCTGGCGGCGCCGCTGATCGTGGCGCCGATGGGCGGCTGCACCCTGGTCTGGCCCGACGCCGACATCGCAATTGCACGCGCCGCGGCGGCGCGCGGCATTCCCTATACGCTGTCGACCATGGCCAGCACCGGCATCGAGCGGATGGCCCGGGCCGTCGACGGGCCGCTGTGGTTCCAGCTCTACGTCCTGAAGGACCAGGCGGTCAATTTCCGGCTGGTCGACCGGGCCCGGGACTGCGGCTATTCGGTGCTGGTCGTCACCGTCGACCTGCCGGCCGGCGGCAAGCGGGAACGGGATTTGCGCAATCGCGTCTCGGTGCCGTTGCGGCCGACCCTCAGGCAGATGGTGGAAGGCGCCACGCACCCCGGCTGGAGCCTGGGCCTGCTGCGCGGCGGTCTGCCGCAGTTCGAGAATGTCGAAGGCCTGCTGGGCGATACCAGCGCCGGCCTGACCATCGCCGCCCGGGTCGGCCAGAACCTGCATGCCGGCTTCGACTGGGACGATTTCGCCCGGCTGCGCGACCATTGGCCGGGCCGGCTGATCGTCAAGGGCGTGATGCACGCCGGCGACGCGGCGCAACTGGTCGCGGCGGGCGCCGACGGGGTCTGGATCTCGAACCATGGCGGGCGCCAGCTGGACGGGGCGGTGGCCAGTGTCGATGCCCTGCCCGCGATCGCAGAGGCGCTGGGCGGGGCGGTGCCGATCATCCTGGATTCCGGGATCCGGCGCGGGGTCGACATCCTGAAGGCCAAGGCGCGTGGCGCCCATGCCGTGGCCACCGGCCGGGTCGTGCTGTTCGGCGCCGCGGCGGCCGGCGAGGCCGGCACCGGCAAGGCCCTGGACATCCTGATCGACGAATTGACCCTGGCCATGAAGCTGGCCGGCACGCCCAGTTTCCGGGCGGTCGACGAAACACTGCTTTTTTCGGGGACAGTTTACTAATTACACGAAACGACCGGCGGATTGCGGGTGCAATTGCACCGGTCGTTGACTAATTCGGTGATACTAATTCGGTGACAGTTTACTTAATTCAGCGTGAATTAAGTAAACTGTCACCGAATTAGTATCACCGAAAAAAGCCGGTCAGCCGGTCATGACGCAGGCGATCAGGCCCAGGACCCCGATGACGGTGATAAAGCTGCCTCCGACCCGGGCCATGCTCCTGGACTGCTCCCGGAAGCCGATGACGAGGGCGGCGATCCCGACGCCGATGGTCACCAAGGACAACAGAAAGCAAAAGGCCGAACTCATGGGTCACTCCAGGCGGTGATGAATAACGGGCGCGCGCCAGCCGCCAACCGGCAGCCAGCGCGTCAAGCGCCCCCTAACTTAGTGGAAAAATCAAAAATGTCACCGGAATACGCCCACCACAGAATGGACATGATCCTGTTCGAACCTCAGATCGCCGGAAACGGACCGGCCGAACCGGGAGGGATCCGGGATGAATGACCGACACCCATCCAGCCTCCGCTGGGCCGCCACTTTGCCGGCCCGCACTGCCATGGGCGCCATGCCATGGCTGACCGGATTGTTGCTGCTGTTGTCGGGTTGCGTGGCAGCATTCAACCATCCGCTGCCCGCGCGCGGTAGCGCACCGATATTCGAGGACGGCTACTGGCGGGTTAATTCGGTTTCCGACAACGCAGGGAGCCTGGTCTTCATTCGTGCAGTCGAGCCAGGCCTCTACAGTGTGAGTTTTTTCGCCGACGACAGGATGCGTTCGGTGCGGGTCAGAACGTCCACGATCGGCGAAAACCAGTATCTCAGCGTCGACCTGTCCCGCTACGCCGAGTTTTGGCTGGCGAGCGGTCAAATCTCGCGGCCGGTGAAATCCCGTCGGTTCGTCGCCGCGCGGGTGGCACCGGTTGCCGGGGGATTCGACCTCTACCCGATGGCCGATCATGTGCTCAAGACGGATGTCGTGAGCGGCCGGTTGCAGGGCGCGACCAGCGAGGGCTGCGAGCCGGAGCCGCCCCAGCCGCTGACGGCTCCGACAACCGCGCGAGAAACCGGTGACCCTGGCGTCACATGGCCGTTCTGCCAAATCCGGATCGACGGATCGGACGACCTGTCCCGTTACCTGGCAGACAATTGGCGCCGTGTCTTTCCGACCCGGAAATACCGCATGACCAAGATTAACCTGGACCGGCTCATGATCGACCCGCCGGGCGCCCAGGCCGGCGACTGAGCCACGCCGATCACCACCAAGGCATGGACAGCGCCTTGCGCGCGGCGGACCGGCTGTACGAGGCGAACCGCGAGGCATGAGGTGAGATGCGGTGACGGGTCGGTTCGCCGATGTCGCAGTGGCGCCCCCGGCACCTCGCGCACCACCACCGCACACTCACATCAGGTCATTCCGCCCGCCGACTTATCAGGTGTAGTACGGCGAGGACAGCCCGCGGCTGGCCGGTTCGGCGATGCCGGCATCGAAGACGCGGGTGTAAAAGGCGGCGTTCATCCTGGCGGCGGTCTTGGGGAAGTCGTCGACGGCAAAGGCTAAGGCGTTGTCGACGGTATCGAAGGCATCAACGCCGCCCAGGGTGTTGGTGTCGACACCGCTGAGCCACAGCTTCGACAGCAGGCCCGTTTGCTGTTTCAGCACCGGGTTGCGGTCCCGCCAGGGTGCCTGGGCGAACGGCAGGTTCACCTGCACCTCGGTATAGACGAAGGCCCCCGGGGGCTGCGCCGGCGGGGCGCCGAAATGCGGCGAGCTCATGTCGAGGCTCGCCTCGCGCACCGCGTCGGCATCAAAAACCCGGGTGGTCTGCGGGACGCCGAAACGCTGGCCGACGGTTGGGAAAAACGCGGTGCAGTAACGTCGCGCGGTCTCGATGCTGTCGAAGCTGTACAGGCCGCCGACCGAATGGTTGCCATGGCCCGCGAACCAGGTCTTGTTCAGGAAGCCGGGCTGGTCGGCGATCTGGCTGTTCAAGTCGTTCCAGGGAACCTCGGAAAACGGGACCGAAATCTGCAGCTCGGTGTATACGAAGGCCTTGGTGTCCATCGGTGTCTTTCCTTTCCATGTCGGGGTCTGGCTAAGCGCCGGGCCGTATCTGGCGGCGGCCGCGACCGTCGCGGCGGCGGCCAGGCCGCCAAGCAAGGCGCGGCGACCCAGGACCGCGCCGGTGCCGAATACCGGCGATCGGGGTGTCTCATTCATGTGCGGTCTCCTTCGGTTTGCTCCGCCCCTGTTTGGGCGTTGCGAACGGGTTGGTTTCGCGATATAACGATCGCTATATCACTAGCTATATAACGATCTCTATTTCGTCAATAGAAAAATACCGATCGTTATATTTAGGGAGAACCAAGGGTCAGGCAATGTCGAAAAAAGCACAAACCCGGGAACGCATGCTGGATGCCGCCGGCCGCAGCTTCCGGGCCCACGGATATGCCGGTATCGGGGTCGACGGGATTGCCAAGGCGGCGGGCGTCACCTCGGGCGCCTTCTATGCCCATCTGGGATCCAAGGACGGCGCCTTCCGGGCGGCGTTGGAACGCGGGCTGGACGAGGTTATCCAGGCCATACCCGAATACCGGCGGGCGCATGGCACCGATTGGGTCCGGGCCTTCGCCGCCTATTATCTCGGCCGGCCGCATCGCGACGACCTGGCCTGCGGGTGCGCCATGACCACCTTGTCGCCCGAAGTGGCGCGATCGAATGCCGGTGTCAAAGCGATCTACGAGGCCAAGATGAAGACGATCGCGGGCCTGATCGCCGACGGCCTAGAGGGTGGGGACCGGCGGGATCGCCTTTCCCGGGCCTGGGCGATGCTGGGCGTACTGACCGGCGGGTTGACGCTGGCCCGCTCCGTCAAGAGCCGGAAGCTGGCCGAGGGGATCGCCGACGCCATCAAAGCCGCCGCCGTGAACGCCGTGCGGATGGGGCATGGTTGCTGAACAACCGGGCGGCCAGAGCGCCTTGCAGGGGCCGGAGCGTGGCGGGTCGCCGACATTGAACCGCGCCACATCGATGGGTTTGCGCCGGGTCACCGGTTTGTGACCGGGTTTTAACAAATCGTTGACCAAGTCCGTTCCAATATCTACAGAATTCCGATGTAGAGCTTTCGCCGCCTGCCGCCGACCATGGGCGCCAGGAGTGTAGGTTTCGGAACCGGCTGAACCTGGCGGCCTGCGATGACGCTGATTTCCATACTTGCGGTTTCCATCCTGCTGCAGATTGCCGCCGCCGTCGTCGCGCTGCGGCTGATGCAATCCACTGGAAAATACCTGGCCTGGTCGTTGATCGCCGCGGCCCTGGTGATGATGGCGGCCCGGCGGTCGGTGACGTTCGTCAATATCGTTGAGCAGGTTTGGAATTCCGGCGTCGCACCCGCCAGCACCTACAATCTGACCGCGGAAATCATCGCACTGGCGATCTCCGCCACCATGTTGGCAGGCGTGACCCTGATCGGCCCGATTTTCGCGGCCCGGCAGAAAGCCGAGGCGGCAGAGCGCGAGAGCAGCGCCAAATACCGCACCATTGTGGACAACTCGATCGACACCTTCTATCGAACCGACGCCGAGGGCAACATCGTCTTTGCATCGCGCTCGGCGACGGATCTGCTGGGCTATTCGATCGACGAGCTGATGGGGCGGAAGCTGGCGGAACTGTACGCCGACCCCAGCGGCCGCGAGGAGTTCCTCAAGGCGCTCAGCGCCAATGGCGGTCATGTCAGGGGCTACGAGACGCCGCTGCGCCGCAAGAGCGGCGAAGTGGTCCTGGTCGCCACCAGCGCAGGTTTCGTGCGCGACAATGCGGGCAATGTGGTCGGGGTTGAAGGCATCGCGCGCGATATCAGCGAGCAAAAGCGCGCCGAGGCGCTGTCCACCCGCCTGGGCCATATCGTCGAGGACTCGGCCAACGAAATCTACGTGTTCGACAGCCAGAGCCTGCGGTTCCTGATGGTGAACCGGGGCGCGCGCGAGAACCTGGGCTATACGATGGCGGAGCTGTTCGACCTGACCCCGATCGACATCGAGCCGGAATTCGACACGCAGAGTTTTGCCGAACTCGTCGCGCCGCTGCGCGACCGAACCCAAGAAATCGTCGATTTTGAAACCGTTCACCAAAGAAAGGACGGTTCCACCTATGACGTCGAGGTGAGTCTGCAGCTGGCACGAACGGAAGAACCGGCCGTCCTGTTTGCCGTGGTCCAGGACGTCACCGAACGCCGGCGCACCGAAAACGCCCTTCACCAAGCCCAGAAAATGGAAGCGGTCGGACAGTTGACCGGCGGGATCGCCCACGATTTCAATAACCTTCTGGCGATTATCATCGGAAACCTGGAGCTTGCCGGCGAGTTCATCGAGGAAGGCTCGGAGGTCGCCGGCCGGATCCAGCGTGCATCCGACGCCGCGGCCCGCAGCGCGGACCTGACACAGCGCCTGCTCGCCTTCTCGCGTCGCCAAACCCTGTCCCCGTTGACCGTCAACCTGAACGACATCATCGGCGGCATGAGCGAGCTGTTGCACAGTACCATGGGCGAACCCATCGACATCGAGGTCGTCGGCATGGAGGGGTTGTGGAACTGCGAGGTCGATCCGAACCAGATGGAGAGCACCCTGCTCAACCTTGCGATCAACGCCCGCGACGCGATGCCGACCGGCGGCAGACTTTGTCTCGAGACATCCAATGTGGTGCTCGACAGTGACATGGCCGAGGCAGCGGAACTTCGACCCGGCGAGTATATCGCGCTCAAGGTGAACGACACCGGCATCGGCATGCCGCCGGACACGGTGGAGCATGTGTTCGAACCGTTTTTTACCACCAAGAGCGAAAGGAAGGGCACCGGATTGGGCCTCAGCATGGTGCACGGCTTCGTCAAACAGTCCAGCGGGCATGTCAGGGTCGAGAGCGTGGAAGGCCGGGGCACGACCTTCGAGATCTTCCTGCCGCGCAGCAAGAACCCGTCGATTGCCTGCGGGTCGGGCAAACCGCAGTCCCAGCGTTCGGGCGCCGGCAAGACCGTGGTGGTGGTGGAAGACGAAAAGGACGTGCGCGACCTGGTGGTGACCATGCTCGGCGAACTGGGCTACCGGACCCTTGACGCCGGGACCGGCGAAGAGGCATTGGAGCTGTTCAGGCGGGAAGAGGCGGTCCATGCCCTGGTCACCGATGTCGTCCTGCCCGGTGGCCTGAGCGGGCCTGACATCGCGAAAGCGTGCCTGCACGAGAATGCGGGCCTCAAAGTGCTGCTGGTGTCGGGGTATCCGCAAAACAAGATCGACCGCGACGGACGCTTTGACCCGGACACCGAGTTCCTGCAAAAGCCGTTCTCCAAACACGCGCTCAGCCAGAAACTGGACAAGCTGGCGATTTGACCCGGCCCTTGCAACCGCTCAGGTTTCGAAAATACCGGTTGACCCGGGCGGTGGTGGGCGTAAAGTGCGCGGCCATGTTGCTTGTGCTGACCATCAAGACCACCGGCAAACCGACCCCGACCAGCGGGGCGGTGGCGGGTGCGTGCGCGATTTGACGGCTTAGGCATCCCAACCATCGCCCCGCAGAACCAGCGGGGCGGCCATCCCTGACATTTCGGTCGATCCCCGCGGGCCGGCGAAGGCGATATGAGTCTGACTCGAAAGTCGCTGTTCCGTCCCGCATCGGACGCCCAACCACCCACCAGGGTACCGTCATCGGGTGGTTGGGCGTCCGATGCGGGACGGAACAGCACCCCGAAAATGCGTGACTCACGCGTTTTCGGGCAGAAACCAAGGAGATCGAACATGGACAGGGCAATTTCCAGACACCAAGGGCTTCACGTCGGCATTGTCGGCGCCACCGGCATGGTCGGCCGACTGATGCGCCAATTACTGGTGGAGCGTCGCTTCCCGCTGGCCTCGCTGAGGCTGTTCGCCTCGGCCCGGTCGGCCGGCACCAGCCTCGACTTCGCCGGAGCGCCGATCACCATCGAGGACGCGGCGACCGCGGACTATGCCGGCCTCGACCTTGTGTTCTTCTCAGCCGGCGGCGCCGCCTCGCGGGACCTGGCACCCCGCGTCGCGGCGGCCGGCGCCGTGGTGATCGACAATTCCTCGGCCTGGCGGGACGACCCGGCGGTGCCGCTGGTGGTGGCCGAGGTCAACCCGCACAGCCTGGCCAACCTGCCCAAGAACATCATCGCCAACCCCAATTGCACCACCATGGCGGCGATGCCGGTGCTCAAACCCCTGCACGACGCGGCCGGCCTGATCCGCCTGATCGCCAGCACCTATCAGGCGGCGTCGGGGGCCGGGCTGGCCGGTCAGGACGAGTTGCTGGAGCAGGCCTCGGCCGCCGCCGCAGGCGATCTGGCGGCGCTGGCCCAAGACGGCCGGGCAATCGAACTGCCGGCGCCGAAGAAATGGGCGGTGCCGCTGGCCTTCAACGTGGTGCCGATGAACTATGTCCACGCCGAGGACGGATATACCGAGGAAGAAGTCAAGCTGCGCGACGAGAGCCGCAAGATCCTGGAGATCCCCGATCTTGCCGTGTCCGGCACTTGCGTCCGGGTGCCGGTGATGACCGGCCATTCGCTGTCGATCAACGCCGAATTCGCCCGGCCGATCGCGCCCGAGGACGCGACCGAGATCCTAAGCGCGGCGGCGGGCGTGGAACTGTCCGAAGTCCCCAACCCGCTGGACGCCACCGGGCGCGACGCGGTCTTTGTCGGCCGCATCCGCCGCGACCCGACGGTCGCCCATGGCCTGGCCCTGTTCGTCACCGGCGACAATCTGCGCAAGGGCGCGGCCCTGAACGCGATCCAGATCGCCGAGGCCTTGCTCGCCATGGGCAGCGGCCGCAGCGCGGCCTAGGTCGATACCGGCGGCGGTGACCGGTTCGGGAGGATTGAACTTTCCCTCAGCGCTGCCGCCGGGGCACCCCCACCCTATCCCTCCCCGTCAAGGGTGCGGAGGAAATGGCGCTTGTTTGAACTAAAGGTACCCACACCCAAGAAAAGCGGCATGCAGCACCGCTTTGAAACAATTGTCCCCTCCCAGCCAAGGGCAAGGGGTTAACTCACTGATATTAAAATATTAATCCCCTCCCCCATTGAGGGGGAGGGTTAGGGGGGGTCGGTATCGCGGCTAGGTTGTGGCGAAATTGGTCTCCACGAACCGCACGTCACGGCTGCTTGCCTCGTCGATGTCGACCTACTCCCAGAACCGGTCGGCTTTCGCGACATTCGCCTGTCGTTCGACATCGCGGGCGATATGACCGATGGACAACTGGAAACTCTGATGAAGTTAACCGAGCGATACTGCGTCGTATACCAGACCTTGAAGGCGAACCCACCGATCTCGGTGACAGCCAAACTGGGGTCGTCGAAAGAATACTGACGCTGCCGAGTTGCTCGAGACTGACGACCGGTTAACCGCCAATTTCAGACTTGATATTCGGTGGCCCGGCATGCCGGCTGCTGACCCGACGCAGCCTTTACCCGGCAGCGATGGCCAGGCTCACAGCATCCCTATCAATCAAGTGTATCCGCTATGCCCGGCCAAGCATCACGCAGAAACACGGTCAGGTCATTCGCGCGACCATTTAGTCGATATGGGAATAGCAGGGTGCTAATGAAGCCGCGATGGTAGGTCGAATGATTGACAAGATGGAGGAGGATTTCCGATTTGGACATCGCCCCTTCGCCCCCTCCGACATAGGTAAAGTTCACCACCTCATCCAATTCGGTATCACTCTGAGCATCGACAAATTCTACATAGTAGCTATTCATGGCGCGAAGCTCCTCAGCAACCACAGCAAACGGGCGGGTGACCGGTCTGTGCCGCGAAGCGTGCGGATGACTCCGCAGTTCCAAATGTGCCCGAAAAACTTCGCCAATTAGCAGGATATGATCGAACGTGTCGCTGATGCTTCCGAACAGCGTGTCGCGGTCCTTGACAAGCTCCTCGGCACTGAGCGCCGACGCATTATCGAGCATCACATCGTCTGCCCAGGCCATGTACCGTGTCATCATTCGCAACATGAGGCGGTTCGCCATCTAGTCCTCCAATCACTTTGCGGGGGCGGGTTAGAGTCGGGGATCGGCGTCACGGCTGGCCGGCGTCGGAACCGGTCGCCACGAACCGCACGTCGCGGCCGCTTGCCTCCTGACTTTCGACCGGCTCCCAGAACCGGTCGGCCAGGGCGAAAATCTCGGGCGTCACCTCCATCTGGAAGGTGGCGCCGCGTTTTTGATTGCGAGCCGCAACCCGGGCCGCTCGGACCTCACGCGGCGCGTCCAGAATATGGACGGTATAGGCGAGACCGGCCGTGTCCAGGCGGGAATAGAAATCCAACCGGTCCTGGCGCTGCACCAGGCCGAGTTCCAGGATGGCGTCATGGCCACGGCCGATCAGCGCCTGGGCCAGGTTCCAGATCTGTTCGATGCACCGCCGCTTGCGCTCCAGATACCAATCCATGAAGCCGTCATCGGGGCGGTCAGGGCGGAACAGTACCGCCATCCATTCGTCCAGAACAAGGGGCGACACCGCCAACCGCTCGGCCAGTTCCAACCCGTAGGTCGACTTGCCGGCCCCGACCGGGCCCTCGATCAGATGCACATGCGGCATTGGCCGCCTCCGTTGTTTTGGTTGTGATTCGAAAGTGGCTGTTCCATCCCGCTCCCCCGCCCAACCACCCAATGCCAGGGTGCCCTATGGGTGCTTGGGCGGGGGCGCGCGATGGAACAGGCTCCCTGAAAGTCGCTAGACGCGACTTTCAGGCCAACTATCAAGACTCCGCAGCAGCAATCTCGACGAAGGTCTCATTGTAACAGGCGCCGTCGGCGATGTCGGTGCGGATGTCGGTCGGGATCAGGGCGTTGGTCGTGCGCCCGGTGGGGCTGGATTTCAGCCATGTCCCCTTGGGCGAATAGACCACGCCGGGGCGCACCGCGTCGGTCACTTCGGCGGTCAGGGTCACCGCGCCCAATTCGTTGGCCAGGGTCACCGGATCGCCGGAGCTGATGCCGTGGGCCGCGGCGTCATCCGGGTTCAGTTCGGCCACTTCCAGCCCGTCGGATTCGGCGCAGCCGCCGAAGGTGGCGTTGGTCCGCTTGTCCGACGAGGGGGTGATCAGGACCAGCGGCCGGTCGGGCCGGACCGGGTCGAAGCGCGGCACGCCGAAGCCGAAACGGTCCTCCAGGTCCTGGCTGAACAGCTCGATCCGGCCCGACGGCGTCGCCGGCATCACCGACTTGCACAGGATCAGTTCGCCGCCGTCCCTGGCGGTCATCTCCAGGGCTCGGTCCAGCGGCACCTGGCTCGGCCGGAAGCCCTGCATGCGGGGATCGTCTCCGTCCATCGCCTGATCCATCAGGTCGGCATCGCTATCGCCGAACATCGGGTCATTGAAGCCGAAGCGCCGCGCCAGGCGGCGGAAGATCTCGGTGTTGGGCAGGCCCTCACCGACCGCCGGGATCACCGGCTCGGCCCGCTGCACGTAGTGCTGGCCGTAGGAGCCGTAAAGGTCGGCATGCTCGAAATGGCTGACCGCCGGCAGGATCACATCGGCATAGCGCATGCTGTCGGTCATCACCACGTCGCAGCCGGCGATGAACAGGTCTTCGCGGTTCAGGGCCTCGATCATTCGCTGCTGGTTCGGGTGGGTGGCGACCGGGTTGTGGTTGTAGATCATGACCGCCGCCAGGGGCGGGTCGAGGTCAGGATCCAGCAACAGCTCGGGCAGGTCGACGATGTTCAGGGTGCGGGTGCCGGCCGGCACCAGGTCGGGGCGCTGCAGCCTATTGCCGGTCTTGGGCGCCGCGGCGCCCTGTTTCGAGATCACCCCGGCGCCGCGGCGGCCGTGATTGCCGGTCAGCGCCATCAGCGCCATGGCGGCACGCAGGCCCGAACCGCCGCTCCGGCCCCGCTCGATACCGTTGCCGACAGAGGTGGCGATGGTCCCGGCCTGCTGGTACAGCCCGACCAGGGTTTCGAACTCGGCCTCGTTCAGCCGGCAATGGGAAATCACGTCGGCCAGGGTGTATTTGCGGGCCTCGGCCATGTAGGCGTCGAAGCCTGTGGTGTGGGCGGCGATGAAGTCCATATCCAAGGCGCCGCGGCGCTCCAGCTCGGCGGCCAGGGCCAGGGCCAGGACGACGTCGGTGCCGGGGTGGACCTGCAGCACCAGGTCGGCCTGTTCGGCGATCTTGATCCGCTTGGGGTCGATCACCACCAGCTTGGCGCCCCGTTTGCGGGCGTCCTGAAGCACCTTGGCGAAGTGCAGGTTGCTGACCGTGACGTTGTTGCCCCAGACCACGATCAGGTCGGCAGCCGCCGCCTGCTCCACCGGCATGCCGGGGGCGTCGCCGAACAGCGAGGCGTAAGCCGCGCTCTTGACCCCGCCGCACAGCGGCCCGCGATCGACCAGCGAGGCGCCGAGCTTGTGGAAGAAGCGGCGGTCCATGGAGCCGCCGGCCAGTTGGCCATGGGGTCCGGAATAGTTGAGCGGCAGCACCGATTGCGGGCCATGGACCGCGATGGCCCGGCTGAAGCCGTCATGGACCAGGTCCAGGGCGGCCTCCCAGGATATCCGTTCATAGGCGCCGCTGCCGCGCGGCCCGGTGCGGCGGAGCGGATGGCGCAGCCGGTCCGGCCCGTGGACCATTTCGGGGTAGCTATTGATCACCTTGGTGCAGACCGCGCCATTGGTATAGGGATTGGCCCGCGACCCCCGCACCGCCACCAACTTCCCGTCCGCCACCGTCGCGGTCAGGCTGCAGGTATCGGGACAGTCCAGCGGACAGACGCTGGGCAGGCTCTGGGTATCGGCGTGTTCGGACATCTCTCCCTCCTTAATGTCTGGCCCGAAAGTCGCTGGACGCGGCTTTCGGGGAGCCTATACCGGCCCGCTCCCCCTCCCAACCACCCATGTGAGGGTACCCTGTTGGGTGGTTGGGCGGGGGAGCGGGATGGAACAGCCACTTTCGAGTCAGACCTTCAAACCCCGGGCACCATCCCGGATGTTCGCATGCCAGCCATGCTGCCAAATAATTGGCCGCACAAGAACGTCCATTTCGGGGGTTTTTCTGGAACCATTTGTTTCATACCTGCCGGACTGTTCCGGTAAAGGCAAACAAACATGGAGATCATGTGCCACATGGATTTCCCTTGATAACAATCTTTGCTATCAAAGTTTGACATAGCGGCGCACCATCGCCATGTTGGAGGCAGCCACGGAGGAACGAGGATGAACTTCAGCCTGACCCCAAAACTGGAACAGTTCGTTCGGGATCGCGCCGCTTCGGGTGATTACAACAATGCCAGCGAGGTTGTGCGTGAAGCCCTGCGCCTGCTCAGAAAGCATGAAGAGATCGAGGCATTGAAGCTGCAAAAGCTCAAACTTGCCCTTCAGGAAGCCGAGAACGACCTGAAGAACGGCGATTTCGCGGATCTGGATTCGGCGGAAGATCTGGATCGGTTCTTTGCCGCACTCCCGTAGAACGATCCGCGTCACGGCGTCGGCCGGTCGCGATCTGCAACACATCGGTGACTACACCGAAAAGGAATGGGGCAAAAGGCAAAGGTCCAGTTATCTCGCGACCATCAAGGAAAAACTCCTTGAGCTACGGGACTTTCCGGACATCGGAACGAAGCGTGACGATTTGCGAAAGGACCTGCGCTCCCATCCGGTCGGTCGTCACATCATTTTTTATGAAGCCTAGGCGGAGCGGTTGACCATCCTGCGGATCTTGCACAGCAGGATGATGCCCGAACGCCACTTGGAAACCGAGAGGAACCGCGGCTGATTTTGGTGACAGTTTACTAAATACATCCAGCTTTTTGGTGACAGTTTACTAATTGCATTTGCTTGCGGGCGTAGATGCGCCCGCAAGCAAATGCAATTAGTAAACTGTCACCAAAAAGCTGGATGTATTTAGTAAACTGTCACCAAAATAATCACTTCCCCCAGGGCATGATCGGGACGGTGGAGATGGAATTTTTGGGGCTGCCTTCGATCAGCTTGTCGCTGTAGACCAGGTAGACCAGCACCCGGCGCTTCTTGTCGAGGAAGCGGACCACGTGCAGTTCCTTGAAAACGATCGAGGTGCGTTTGGAGAAGACCTCCTCGCCGTCCTCCAGCTCCTTTTCATCGAAGCTGATCGGGCCGATTTGGCGGCAGGCGATGGACGCGTCCGATGGGTCCTCGGCCAGGCCGATGGCGCCCTTGATGCCACCCTTCTTGGCCCGGCTCAGATGGCAGGCGACGCCCTTGACCTGGGGGTCGTCAAAGGCCTCGATGACGATCTTGTGGTCGGGGCCCAGCAGTTTGAACACGGTGTCGACGCTGCCGATCTCCTCGGCCACCGCCGGTGCCGCCAATCCCAGGGCCAGAGCGGCTGCCGCCGCAATCCTAAAGGCCGAAATCATCCTCTCCCCTCCCCGCCTATGTGATCCAAGTGCGCGCGATGGTCGCCGAGTCGGACCGGAAACCGTAAAGGCGGCCAAATGCCGCAGTCCAAACGGCTTGCGTCGGCACCGCCAATCGCCATCTGCAAATATGGATCGGTAACCCGCGTGTCAATTCGCTTTGTGTCTTTCTCGAACGTCGCTGTTCCGTCCCGCTCCCCCACCCAACCACCCATGTGAGGATACCTGTTGGTCGGTTGGGTGGTAGAGCGGGACGGAACAGGCTCCCTAAAAAATGCGCGGTTCGCGCATTTTCGATCAGATGCTGAGGTACCAAAATGTCCGTAACCGGAAGACTGATCGCCACCGTGGCCCTCACCCTGTTGTTCGGCTGGGGGATGTTTGCCCTGGCCGGGCGCTGGGACTGGTTCGGCGGTTGGAGCTATCTGGCGGTCCTGACCGTGGGCGGCACGGTCAATGAATGGCTGATGGCCCGCATGAACCCGGAACTGTTCCGCATGCGCGGCCGCACCGGCCCCGGCACCAAGGGCTGGGACAAGCTCTGCCTGGCCCTGTTCGCCCTGGCGATCCTGGGTATCTTCGCGGTCGCGGCACTGGACGCCGGCCGTTACGGCTGGGCGCCGGCCCCGGCCTGGACCTGGCCGATCGGCCTGATGATGGCCATCGCCGGCCAGGCGGTGCTGTCCTGGGCGATGCTCAACAACCGGTTCTTCGAGAAGACGGTCCGCATCCAATCGGAGCGCGGCCACCGGGTGATCGACACCGGGCCCTATGCCCATATCCGCCATCCCGGCTATACCGGCGTGATCCTCGGCATCCTGCTCAGCGCGCCCCTGCTGATGGGGTCGTTGTGGACCTGGGTGCCGGCGGTGCTTGCATCGTTGGTGCTGGTCATCCGGACGGCGCTGGAGGACCGAACCTTAAGGGCCGAACTCGACGGCTATGAGGCCTATGCGGCCCGGGTCCGCTACCGGCTGTTTCCGGGCATATGGTGACGATATCCCCTGCCCGCCGCCGGTTCAGTCCGCGACCACCAGCTTGTAGTTAGGCGTCGGGTTCAGGGGGCAGGAATAGAAATACTCGCCCGGCTTCAATTCGACATCGTAGGTCCGGCTCTTGCCCTGGGTCAGGCCGCCGCCGGAGATGCTGGTCTTGGTCAGCTTGTGCAGCGGGTTTTTCCAGCTGTAATCGTGCTCGCGCAGCCAGAAGCCAAGTTCGTAGGGCACGTTGCGGTTTTCGACCACGAAGCGGTACGTGCCGGGCTTCAGCGTCATCACCTTGGCCGTGGCCAGGCGCTCGGCCCCTGATTTGGCATTGATCGCCTCGCAATCCGCCGCCTTGCTTGTCTTGTAGCCATGGTCGACACCGTTTTCGGATTCGACGAACTGGCAGCCGGTCTGAGTCAGGTGGATCACCGTTGGCTCGGCGGCCGGGGCCGCGGCGGTGATCGTGGCGCCGGCCACCAGGGCGGCACCGGTCAGGGCGGATCGGGCAATCCCGGATAGGGTCATTTTCGCCTCCCAAAAGAAACCGATTCGGGGCCGGCCCCATGCGACCCGCGACCGGACCCCGGTCCGCTGGCCACGTGCGCCGGCTGGGCTAGATATTGGGGCCGAATCGCCGATCCGAAATTCAATTCACGATATCTTTTGCGTGACTGATTCGAGACGAAAAAGGGACAAATCCCAGTCTGACGGCGACATTTTTGCCGCACTGCACCATAACCTTACAGGAATTTGAAATAATTGCTGTTTTCGGCTCCAGGCCCCCTGGAAACGTTACCACTTTTTCACCATTTAGGATTAAATAGGGGAGTGGTTATCGCAAGTGCGAAAGCCCGGTTTTAATTTTATCCGGATCAGGAACATGTCCAAGGAACACACCCCCAACCGGTGGCTCGTCGTCCTCGGGGCCATTCTCATTCAGTTCAGTCTGGGCGCCATCTATGCCTGGTCGGTGTTCACCCCGGCCCTGGAGAGCGTCGGCTGGTCGAAGCTCGACACCCAGATCGTGTTCGCGGTCGGCCTGGCGTCGTTTGCGCTGGTAATGACCGTGGCCGGCCGGTTGCTGGAGGCAATGGGACCGCGCAAGCTGGCGGTCATCGGCGGCCTGACCCTGGGCGGCGGCTATGCCCTGGCCGGGTTGATCGGCGGTACCAATTTCTGGGGCGTCTGCTTAGGCATCGGCCTGGTTGGCGGTGCCGGTATCGGGCTGGGTTATGTGGTGCCGATCGCGGTCGGCATGCGCTGGTTCCCCGACAAGAAAGGCATGATCACCGGTCTGGCGGTCGCCGGGTTCGGTTTCGGCGCCATGGGCTGGGTCAAGATGGCCGGTGCCTGGGGCGGTCTGATTGAATCCCAGGGCCTGGCCAACACCTTCCTGATCTACGGTGCGGCCTTTGCGGCCACGGTGCTGGCGGGCAGCATCTGGATGCGCAACCCGCCCAAGGGCTGGCTGCCGGAAGGCTTCCAGCCGAGCGCGCCGGCCGCAGCCAAGGGGCGCGAAAACTACACTGTGCCTGAGATGCTGCGGACGCCGCAATTCTATCTGGTCTTCCTGACCTTCGCGGTCAGCGCCGGCGGCGGCCTGATGTCGATCGGCCTGATGAAGCTCTATCCGATGGAGGCGCTGCAGGCGGCCGGCTACAGCGTCGCCGAGGCCAGTGCCATCGCCGGCACCGCCATGGCGGTGTTCTTCAGCCTGGCCAACGGCATCGGGCGGATCGCCTGGGGCACCATGAGCGACAAGCTGGGGCGGCGGCGGTCAGTGGTGATCATGACCCTGTCGCAGGCCGTGATCCTGTTCGCCTTCACCTTTATGGCCGGCAACCAGTATCTGCTGTTCTTGGGCGCGACCCTGATCGGCTTCAATTTCGGCGGCAACTTCGCGCTGTTCCCGACCCTGACCGCCGATGTCTTCGGCAATGACCGGGTCGGCGCCAACTATCCGTTCGTCTTCCTGTCCTATGGCGTCGGCGGCCTGGCCGGACCGATCCTGGGCGGCATGCTGGGCGATATGGGCAACTTCCCGCTGGCCTTCTCGATCTGTGCCGCGGCCTGCCTGTTCGGCGCCCTGTGCACCCTGATGATCCGCAAGCCCGACCATGACGAGGCGGTGCGGCCGGCCAGCGTGCATGGCTTCCTGCACCAGATGCACCTGGACCATCTGGAGGACGTCATCGACCACGCCATCCATCCCGATCATTTCCGGCGGATCGAAGACGCCACCCGATTTGATGAGGAGGAACACCGGGGCGCTGCCTGAACTTGGCCGCTCCCACCGACAATACGGCCCGGCGCCCAGCAAGGGTGGCCGGGCCGTTGCTTTTCCGGCCTCAGCGCAGGCGCAAGGTTTCAACGATGGAAGCGGCTTCCCGACCCTGATCGCGGTGGTTGGCCGAGAGGTACAGCCATTTGCCGTCGACATAGGCGGAGACCAGGAACGTGGTCAGGCGCCAATTGCCGTAATCCCACTGCCAGTCGGTACGGTAGGCCGGCGTGCCGTCGGCCAGCCTGACCGGCTGGTTGCGCAGCAATTCGACATTGCCGCCCAACCGTTCCAGCGCCCGGCCATAGCGGTTGGGGCCGACCTTTGACAGCGGCAGGTTCCTGGGGATGCGGCCGACCGAGGCGGCGAAGACGATCCCGGACGGGGTCTTCATGCGCATTACCTGGGCCCGGCCCTGCAAGTCCTGTTTGCGGCTCCCCATCGGCACCTGAAACCGGAAGGCCGGCGCTGCGGCGCGGCTGAAGACGCCATCGCGCAGCACGCCATCCGCCGGATCCCGCCAAACAACGCCATCTTCCGGCGGGCGCACCGCCGCTGTGACCAGTGACGTGAGGCGCGCCGTCGCTCGAGGGTCGGCGGCGATTGCCGCGTCCGAGACGATGGCGGGAAGGATGTAGCGTTTCAGCAAGCGCCTGGGCAGGAAGATCTGCGGCCCGTCCAGGTCGCTGGTGAATACCGCCACCAACCGTTTGTCCGGCACCACGAAGATGAACTGGCCGCCAAAACCGACCGCCGCGTAATAGTCCTCGTCGACCCACCATTGATAGCCATAGCCGTCGAACCATGTGGCATCGGTTTGCACACGGGTCGCGGCGTCGACCCAGGCGGCAGGCACAATCTGGCGCCCGTCCCAACGGCCGCGGTTAAGGAACAGCCAGCCGATCTTGGCCATGTCGCGCGGGTGCAGCCACAAATAGCCATAGCCCATGGCCCGGCCCTGGGCGTTGACCGACCAGTCTGTATCCGCAATGCCCAGCGGCGCGAACAGGTGCTGTCGGGCGAATTCCAGGGCTGGTTGACCGGTGCCGCGCTCGACGATCGTCGACAACAGGTAAGACGCACCGTTGCAATATTCGAATTGGCGGCCCGGTTCGGCGACCAGCGGCCGGTCCAGGACATACTGGGTCCAGTCGGGGCTGCGGTGCATCGCGGCCAGGCCGACCCGGCCGTGCCGGCTGCTGTCGCGGCAGTCAAGGCCGCTGGTCATGGTCAGCAGGTGCTTGACGGTCAGGGCACGCTTGGCAGCGTCCCAGGTCGACAGGTCCTTGTCGGGAAACAGTTGGCTCACCGGCCGGTCGATCGCGGGAGCAAGACCCTGGTCCAGCGCAATCCCATAGAGGGTCGACGTGACGCTCTTGGTCACAGAATGGACGATGTGCTTGCGGCCCGGGGCAAAGGGATGGAAATAGGCGTCCAGCACCAGATAGCCATTGCGGATGACGGTGACGCTGTCGATCTCATGGCCCTGTTTGCCGATCCGCGCCACCAGATCTGCCAACGGGCCGGTGCGCATGCCCTGGGTTTCCGGCGCCGCGCTGCGCCATCCTTGGGTGGGCCAATAAACATCGGCGGCCGCAGCAGGCGGAAAACCGCCAAACAGCAACATCACAGCGCACAGGCGTAGCGCGAAGTTGCCCAAAGGCACTAGCATCTCGGGGCCTCAGTAATCAGCACGAATTGTTCGATAGCATGGGCCGGCGTCGCGGCCAACCTGTTGGGATCAGAACGGATAGGAGCGGGCTGCCGGTCACGCGGTGTTGGCCCAATGGTCCTCCCACCCCTCTTCCTGGCCCTGTTCGCCGGGAAGGTCCGAGATCGCCGTGCCGTCCTTTTTCATTCTGTCGAAATAGGGCTTCATTTCCATATCGCTCTTCAGGATATGTTCCATCAGCCAATCGCGCAGAAGATCCACCGTGTCGACGATGGTCTTGCGGCGTTCCTCTCGGCCCAGTTGGGTCGCTTCGTGGATGACGTCCTCAAGAATCTTTTCCAGGCGTTCATGTTCCCGGCGATGGGAGGCCGCATGAGGAAACTTGATCTCGCGCTGCAACTCCTCTTCGCGGCGGAAATGGACTTCGGCGTATTCATGGAGTGATTTCAACGTGTCCTCGACCGACGACAGGATTGTGCCACGGGTGGCGGTCGCTTCGAAGCGATTGATAATCTCCAACAACTGGCGGTGATCCTCGTCGATCAAACCGCCGTCAATGACCATGTCATTGCTCCAGAAAATACTCATGCGCGTCGATTCCTTGTGCCTGCCCAAGACGTTCTGCCATCGGGTTAAGTCTGAGTTTTTCAAAAATTGTTTTATAAACTGTTAGGACACGCGCTTTGGCTGTACCGCGCGAGTGATTTTCTTGTTGATTGTCAGCCGGCCGTAAGAAAACCTTGTTTTTTCGGGTCTCCTAGGCCCCGATATCGGGCGTGGTCAGGGTCCATTCCACGATTCGCCGCAGAACCTTGCCCAGGGCATCGTCGAACGCGACGATGATCTGGCGGATCGATGTGCCATCGGCCGTTTTGACCACCTCGAAGGTCCGCGAAGCGATGATGATCTGTTTGCGCTGGTGGATCAGCTTGGCATTCAGGCGGACCCGGACGTCCGGCGCCTGTTCGGCCGTGAAGTACTCAGCCTGGAACTCCCTCAACTCCGTCTTCAGGGTGACGTCCGAACGCAGTCCGATCGCCTGCCGGCCGACGGCAACGATACTGTTAGTGTTTTCAAAGGACTCGACCAGCAGGGTCTGGATCATTTTGGGCGCGCGTTCGGCCCAGCGGACATCCGCGAAATACTTGATTTCGGTGGGGCCCGGCCGCAGCGCGATGCGGTTGGTGTCCAAGCCGCCGGCCGCCAGCGGCTCCTCGATCACCAATTGCCATTTCACCTTGGGCAGGTCGCCGTTGAAGGTGTTCTTCGGCGAAAGGTCGAACAGGTCGGGGGCCGGGCCGGGGGTTGGCACGACGCCACAGCCGGCCAGCCAAAGCGCCAGGACAATGGGGTAGAGACGACGCATCATAACCTCCGACCTCTATTCGGCCTTGAATTCCGATTCCTTGGTCCCGAACAGGAAGCGGGCGGGATCGGTTTCGATCCGTTCACTGACCCGGAGCAGACTGGCCACCAGCTGCCGGGCTTCGTCGATCAGCCGCGACATCTGGATCAGCCCCTCGCCGGTAAAGTCACTGAGTGCCTTCTCGTTGTCGACGAAGATCACGGAAATCGACTCACTCAGCTGTTCGACCGAGTCCGCGGCGGCATTGATCTTCTTGACCATATGCGGCAGGTCCTTGCTGGCCAGCTCGTCAACCCCGGTCAGCGAGCTGCGGGTCACGGCCAAGGTTGCCTCGATATCGTCGGCCAGGCGGTTCGCCTTGGCCGTCAATTCGGAAATCTGCTGGGACGACGCGGCGATATCGGCCGCGACCTGATCGGCGCTGACCAGGATCCGGTCCAGCTCCTCGCGCCGCTGGGCAAAGGTATTGATGGTGACCAGGACGCCTTCCAGGATGCCCTCGATCGATTTGCGGTTCTTCTCGTCGACCATGGCGTTGACGTTTTCGATCAACACGATGGCGCGGTTGATCAGGTCCGGGGCGCCGGAGAACAGCTCCGCGATCTGTGATTTCTTCGACCGGATCACCGGCAGCGGCTGGCCTGCCTGGGCCAGCAGTTCGGGGCTGTTGGACCGGCCGCCGGTGATCTGCATGAAGGCAATGCCGGTGATCCCCTCCGGTTCGATGGAGGCAACCGAGTCGGCCCGCACCGGCGTATCGGCCGCGACTTCGATGGCCACACGGATCTGGCTGTCCCGCTCGGCATCGATCAGGATCTCGGTCACCCGGCCGACCGTGACGCCGCGGAACCGGACATCGCTGCCGATGCTGAGGCCGGAGATCGAGTCTTCGAAAAACACGTGGTAATGGTTGAACTTGCGGTCGGCTTCGTAGCCCGCCAGCCAGACCACGAACCCGAAGGTTCCGGCCACCAGCAGCAGCACGAAGATCCCGATAACCAGATGGTTAGCCCGAGTTTCCATGGCGCAAGCCGCCCCCTTCAATCGGCTCGACCGGCGGCACTCAGCGCCGCCCGGGCCCTGGGCCCGTGGAAATAGTCGCGGATCCAGGGATGGCTTTCACCAAGCATCCGCTGCATGTCCCCAACAACCAAAACGCGCTGTTCGGCCAGCACGGCGATACGGTCGCAGATTGCGTGCAGGCTGTCCAGATCATGGGTCACCATAAACACGGTCAGGCCCAATGTCCGCTGCAATTGCTTGATCAGGTCATCGAACGCGGCCGCCCCGATCGGGTCCAACCCGGCGGTCGGCTCGTCCAGGAACACGATTTCCGGGTCCAACGCCAAGGCACGGGCCAAACCGGCCCGTTTGCGCATGCCGCCGGACAGTTCCGACGGGAATTTGACCGCCGCATCGGCCGGCAATCCGACCATCGCGATCTTCATGGCGGCGATTTCATCCATCAGGCCCTGCGGCAGTTTCAGGTGTTCCTTCAACGGCACCTGGATGTTCTGGGCCACGGTCAGCGAGCTGAACAGCGCGCCGTCCTGGAACAGCACGCCCCAACGCCGTTCGACCTGACGCCGTTCCTGTGGCGTCATGGCGGCGGCGTCACGACCGAACAATTCGATCGAGCCGGCGGCCGGCCGGTTCAGGCCGATGATGGTTCGCAGCAGGACCGACTTGCCGGTGCCCGAACCGCCGACCACGCCGATCACTTCGCCGGCCATCACATCCAGGTCGAGGTCCTGGTGGATCACGGTCGGCCCGAACCGGGTAACCAGGCCGCGAATCCGGATCACCGGGCCGGTCGGTGCCGCGCCGTTGCCGCTCATACCCCCACCACCGCGAAGAAGATGGAAAACACGGCGTCCGCGACGATCACCAGGAAGATCGCCTCGACCACCGATTTGGTGGTCCGCCGGCCGACGCTCTCGGCGCTACCCGAGACCTGGAAGCCTTCGTAGCAGCCGACCACGCCGATCAGCAGCGCAAAAAACGGCGCCTTGATGATGCCGACCCAGAAACTCCAGATGCTGACCGCATCGTTCAGCCGTTCAACGAACAGGCCGGGCTGGATGCCCAATGCCAGCCACGACATCAGGCCGCCGCCCAGCAGGCCCATCATGGCGGAGAAGAAGGCCAGCAGCGGCAGGGTCAGGACCAGGGCCAGGATCCTGGGCAGCACCAGCACCTCGACCGGGTCGAGGCCGAGCGTGCGCATGGCGTCGACCTCTTCGCGCACCTTCATCGAGCCGATCTGGGCGGTAAAGGCGCTGCCCGAGCGGCCGGCGACGACGATTGCGGTCAACAGGATGCCGATTTCGCGCAGCACCGAGACCGCGATCAGGTTGACCACGAACAGTTCGGCCCCGAAACGCTGCAACTGGGTCGCGCCCTGATAAGCCAGGACCACGCCGATCAGGAAGGAGATCAGGCCGACGATCGGCAAGGCGTTCAGCCCGGTCGCTTCCATGTGGTAGACCAGCGAAGTCAGGCGCAGGCGTGCCGGCCGGGCCAGGGTGCGCACCAGCACCGCGACCACCAGGCCGAGAAAGGCGACGAACCCCAGGCCTTCCCGAACGGCGCCATCGGTGGCGGCGCCGAGGCGGAGCACCAGGGCGGTCAGCGAACTGGGCGGTTTTGGGGCGGCCACCATCGGCACGTCATTGGCTTCGACCTGGGCCAGAAGGATCTCATGCTCGGGCTTGAGGCCGGTCACCACGACCCGGGCCCCGGCCGCTTCGGCCTGGGCGATCGTCCGGTGCAGCAGCCAGGCGCCCGCCGTGTCGAGGGATTCAATCTCGGCCGCATCGATGGCGAAGCTGTCCGCACTGGGCGGTTGCCAACGGCCCAGCAGGGCGTCGAGTTCCGCCGCATGGCGGATGTCCCAGAGGCCACCCGCAGCCACCGTCGATGCGCCGGATCCACCGGCTATGCGCAGCCAAGCGGTCTCGTCACTCACAATCAACCCGCGTCCAAGTTCCGCGATCCCAAGTCCGCCGCCAACATGACATGCGCGATGGGTGCGATCAAGCCATGGTCCGGAAATCGCCGATTGCGGGTTGGTGCGGAAAACCCCATCATCACGCCGGCTTACCCGATCATGGATGAACAACGATGCTGCGTTTTGCCGCCAATCTGAGTTTCCTGTTTCAGGACCTGCCTTTCCCCGAGCGCTACGCCGCCGCGGCACGGGCCGGGTTTACCGGCGTGGAATGCCTGTTCCCGGACGGCCAGGCGGCCAAGGACCTGGCCGCGGTCCGCGCCGCCGCCGGTATCCGACAGGCATTGATCAACACCCCGACCGGTGACGCCACGCGGGGCGAACGCGGCCTGGCCTGCCTGCCGGGGCGGGAGGCGGATTTCCGCGACGCCGTGGCAACGGCCATCGAATATGCAACTGCGCTGGACTGCCCGCGCATCCACATCGTCGCCGGCGTGGCGCCAGCGGATGTCGCGCGCGACCGGTTGGAGCGGACCTATCGGGACAATCTGGCTTGGGCGGCCGACGCCTTGGCTGGGCACGGCCTGACGGCGATGATCGAGCCGATCAACCAACGCGACATCCCCGGGTTCTTTCTGCGCGACGGCGACCATGCGGCGGCGGTGATCGAGGACCTGGGCGCCGCCAATATCCGGCTGCAGTACGACCTCTACCATGCCCAGATCACCGAAGGCGATTTGGCCCGCAACATCGAAAGGTTCCTGCCGCTGATCGGCCATATCCAGATCGCCAACCCGCCCGACCGCAGCGAACCGGATCAGGGCGAGATCAACTACCCCTATCTGTTCGACCTACTGGAACGGCTGGGTTATCAGGGCTGGATCGCCTGCGAATACAGGCCGCGCCGCGACACCCTGTCCGGCCTGGGCTGGGGCGCGGCCTACGGCCTTGGGGCGGCAGCGCCGGTCAGATCCTGAGCTCGAAAGTCAGGGTCTCCGCGTCCGGCGACGGTCCTTCGGCCGGTTCGAAACCGGCCTTGCGCAACACCGCCAGCGAAGCCCGGTTGTCCGCCCCGACCCCGGCGACCAGCCGCCAGGCCTTGTCACTGTTTCGGCACCAGTCCACCAACCCGCCCACCAGTTCCGTAGCCAGCCCCCTGCCCCATTCAGACCGGGCAAACAGGTAGCCGATATTGAGAGATACCGGTTCTTCTTCATTGTTGGCATGAAGAACCAGCAAGCCGACAACCAGACCACTCGTCCGATCCTGGACCGTGCAGAGATCGGCTTCCGCGGCCCGGGCTTCGAGCCATGCGGCGATATCACCCGACCCGGGGTCGAATTGGAACGATGGCGGCAGATGGGCCGTGACCTCGGGCGTCAGGATGCGGCCCAGTTCCTGTCTCTGTCGGTTGTCACCCAGGCTGTCCCGCCAGTGGCAAATCCGCAATCTGTCGGTGGCAAACGCGACTTTCATCCGGCGCCGGTATCGGCTGTCTGTTGCAGGATCGCTTCCGCCCTGGCCAGGTCCTCGGGCCGGTTGGCGTTGAAGAACGGATCGATCGGGTCTTGCGGCCAGGGCACCTCGACCAATCGATGGCGCGCCGTCCAGCGATCGATCTTGCGGATCTCCTCGACCTCCATGGCGTGGCGCAGATCGGCGGCCAGGGCTACCGACCACAGGCCGATCACCGGGTGGGGCCGGCCGCCCGAGGCGGCGCAGGCCAGGTCGGCGCCGTCGCGGGTCAGCGCCCGGGCCAGATGCACCACCATATCGGTCGGCACGAAGGGCGCGTCGGTCGGAAACGTGGCGATCCAGGCAATCCCGGGCCGGTTGGCCATGACCCATTCCATGGCGCTCAGGATCCCGGCCAATGGCCCGGCATGGCCGCTGATCACGTCCGCCACCACCGGCAACCCAAACCCGGCAAAGCGCTTCAGGTCGCCATTGGCGCTGAGGATCAACTCACCGACCTGCGGCGCCACCCGGTCCACGATCCGGGCCAGGATCGGCCGGCCGCCCAAGGGACGCAGGCACTTGTCGCCGCCGCCCATGCGCCGGGCCTGGCCACCGGCCAGCAGCACCCCGACAATGTCGCGGGCCTCAAGCGGCATCGTCGGCGCGCCCGGCCTTGCGCTGCGAGGCGGCGCTTTCGTCGGGCACGGTCGCGGGGTCGGTGTCGTAGGTGATGCGGTCGGCCCCGGCTAGGCAGATGAAGCGCTTGCCCTTGGCCCGGCCGATCAGGGTCAGGTTGGCCTGGCGGGCCAGTTCGACGCCCCAGGCAGTGAAGCCGGAACGCGAAATCAGGATCGGGATGCGCATCTGGACGCATTTGATGACCATCTCCGAGGTCAGGCGGCCGGTGGTGTAGAATATCTTGTTTTCCGGCCCGATGCCGTTCAGGTGCATGTACCCGGCGATCTTGTCGATGGCGTTGTGGCGGCCGACATCCTCCATGTAGATCAGCGGCCGGTCGGCCTCGCACAGGACGCAGCCATGAATGGCGCCGGCCTCGAGATAGAGCGACGGGCGGGTGTTGATCTTGCGCGACAACGCAAAGATCCACGAGGTGCGCAGTTCCGCATCCGCCGGCAGGTCGACCTGTTCGAAACTTTCCATGACATCGCCGAAGATGGTGCCCTGGGCGCAGCCCGAGGTCAGGGTCTTCTTCTTCAGCTTGTCCTCGAAATTGGTCTCGTGGCGGGTTCGCACCACGACCACGTCGATCTCGCCGTCATGCTCGATGCCGGTGATCTCGTCCGCCTCGCCCAGCATGTTCTGATTGCGCAGGTAACCCACGGCCAGGCAGTCCGGGTGGTCGCCGATGGTCATCATGGTGACGATTTCGCGCGAGTTCAGGAACAGTGTCAGCGGACGTTCGACCGGCACGCGCGCGTCGACGGCACGTCCCGTTTGGTCCGTGCCGGCGATCACTTCGCTAAGTTCCGGGTCCAGCGGCCGGGGGCTGACGTGAAATTCCTTCATTCAAGGAACTATGGTGCCAACCGGCCTCCAGGTCAAAGCCCGACAAACATCCCGTATGTCATTCCGGCCACCGCCGATCCGGTCAGGGCCAGGAAGATGTACCAGAAGAAGGCCGGCTTCTTGACCAGGGCGAAGACCGCAATGGCGGCCGGGATGCTGGTGACGCCGCCTGCGGTCAGGAAGGCCAGGCCGGCGCCGGCGCTCATGCCCATGTCCATCAGGCCGGCAACCACCGGCACCGCGGCATAGCCGTTCAGATAGGCCGGTACACCGACGATGACCGACAGCGGGATCGCCCAGAAACTGTCGCCACCCAGCCACGAGGCCACCAGGTCGGCCGGCAGATAGGCAACCATCAGGCTTTCCAGCGCAAAGGCCAGGGTCAGCCATTTGAACAGGAACCAGCAACTGCGCAACACCTCGTCCTGGAACACGGTGCGACGGTCCGATTCGCGCCAGAACGGCAGCACGATTTTGTGGTTGCCGCTGAGCGTCGAACGGGCGGCGCAACCGACCTTCAGATCGGGCCGCAGGATGTCGGCGAAACCGCCCGAGCGCACCACCGCATCGGTGGCGTAGCCGGCCAGCAGGCCCATGGAGATGGCGGTCATGGTCTTGACCACCGCGAACTCCAGTCCCAGGCCGTCGGCCGTGATCACGAACATCTGCGGGTCCATGATCGGCGAGGCCATGGCGAAGGCCAGCACCGGAGCCAGCGGCACACCGGCGGCCAACAGGCCAGCCATCAGGGGGATAACGCCACATGAGCATAAGGGTGACAGGCCACCGATCAGGGCCGCCAGCACGATCGCGACATGGCCGTTCTTCTGCAAGGCGACGGCGATCAGATTGTCGAGGCCGGTCGCCTTGGCATAGGCCGCCACCGCCGCCGACAACAGGATGACCGGCGCGGTCCCGGCGACGCTGTCCAGCGTGAAGCGGAAGCTGGTTGCGACCTGGTCGGGCAGCAACACGAAAATGCCGATGAACAGCAACACGATCGCCGCCAGCACCCGGTCGACCTTGCGGACCGTGCTGGTCAAACCGTTCAGAGCCATCACCCGCTGATTCATCACCCGATCCTCCGGTTTAATTTGCCTGCTTCTGCGTCTCGTTGTCCGCGAAGCCGCGGCAGCATTCCGACGTCAAAAAGTCCACCACCTCGTTGATCGCCGCGTATTCGGCGCGGCAGATCAGCGACCGCCCCTTCCGCTCCTGGTCGACCAGCCCGGCCCAGACCAGCTTGGAGATGTGATGCGACAGGGTCGAGGCCGGCACCTGCAACAGGTCCTGCAGCGCCCCGACCGGCAAGCCGTCCGGCCCGGCCCGCACCAGGGCGCGGAAGATCTCCAGCCGGGTGGTGTTGCCGAGGGTTTCCAGTCGCTGAGCTGTGGTTTCAATCTGCATAGCCTCTATCTAGGTCCCCTCAACCGGCTTGTCAACGATATTTCTAGAATTATCGAAATATAATATATACGCCGGCGATTCGGGTATTGCCGTTTCGTTGTCCAATTGCTCCGATGTTGTGTTAGACCTCGGGCCTGGAGTCTGACTCGAGAACCGCTGTTCCATCCCGCTCCCCCGCCCAGCCGCCGAAAACGGTACGCTGGTGGTTGGTTGGCCGGGGGAACGGGATGGAACAGCGGCCCCGAGCTGTATCAAGGAGTTATACGCATGGCCGGTGTGATGATCGTGACCGGGGCCAGCCGAGGGATCGGAGCTGCCACCGCCCGCCTGGGCGCCAAACGGGGCTACCAGGTCTGCGTCAACTACAACCGCAACCAGGAGGCCGCGGACGCGGTGGTCGAGGACATCCAGGCGGCCGGCGGCACGGCGATCGCGGTTGGTGCCGATGTCGGGTCCGAAGCCGATGTGGTGCGCCTGTTTCGCGAGGTCGACCAGGAACTGGGCCCGCTGACCGCGCTGGTCAACAATGCCGGCATCATCAACCCGGTCGGCCGGGTCGAGGCTTATTCGGCCAGCCGGGTCAACGACCTGTTGCGGATCAACGTCACCGGCTGTTTCCTGTGTGCCCGCGAAGCGATCAAGCGGATGTCGACGGCCCATGGCGGCAAGGGCGGCGGCATCGTCAACGTCTCGTCGTCGGCGGCGCGCCTCGGCGCGCCCAATGAATTCATCGACTACGCCGCCAGCAAGGGCGCGGTCGATGCCATGACCATCGGCCTGGCCAAAGAGGTGGCGACCGAGGACATCCGGGTCAACGCGGTACGCCCCGGTCTGATCGAGACCGAGATCCACGCCAGCGCCGGCGCCCCGGAGCGGGTCGAGAACCTGATCGGCGGGGTGCCGATGCAGCGATCGGGCCAGGCGGAAGAGGTCGCGGAAGCGGTGCTGTGGCTGTTGTCGGCCGATGCCGCCTATGTGACCGGCAGTTTCATTGACGTATCGGGAGGCCGTTGAGATGAGCGAGACGACAGACAGGAACGCGCTTTGCTGGGCCCTCAAGGACCTGGCGGTGACAGCCGGCGCCGCGATCCTGGCGATCTACCGCACCGATTTCGAGATCCGCGGCAAGGACGACAAGTCGCCGGTCACCGACGCCGACGAGGCGGCCGAGAAGGTCATTTTGGCGGGATTGCGCGAGCTGGCGCCCGAGATCCCGGTGGTGGCCGAGGAAAGCGTCGCGGCCGGGCGGCTGCCGGACATTTCCGGCGGGCGCTTCTGGCTGGTCGATCCGTTGGACGGCACCAAGGAGTTCATCAGCCGCAACGGTGAGTTCACGGTCAACATCGCCCTGGTCGAAGCGGGCAGCCCGACGATCGGCGTGGTCCACCTGCCGGCCAAGAACCGCTCCTACATCGCCGCCGGTCCCGGTGCCGCCTTCCGCCAGGACGGCGACGGCGAGCCGGTCGCGATCCGGGTCCGCGCGCCGGCCGATGACGGGCTGGTGGTGGTCGCCAGCCGCTCGCACCGGGATTCCAAGACCGACGACTATCTGGCCGGCTTCACGGTCAAGGAGCTGATTTCGGCCGGCTCGTCCCTGAAGCTCTGCGTGGTGGCGGAAGGTTCGGCCGACATGTACCCCCGCCTGGGCCGGACCATGGAATGGGACATCGCCGCCGGGCAGGCGGTGCTGAACGCCGCCGGCGGTTCGGTCACGGTGATCGACACCGGCGCCCCGCTGGCTTACGGCAAGGACGGACTGGACAATCCCTTCTTCGTGGCCCGTGGGGCGATGTAGATAGCGGTGCGCGCTTTGCTCACTCTGTTCCGACGGTAATCCGCACCTGTTTGCCGTCCGAGTCGACCCCCTGCCCTTCGCTTTGGTCGGGTTTGCTACTCAGATAGGTGCCGGACGCCGATCGGCCGTCGGTACAGGTGATCGACCATGTGCCGTGGGGCAATTGCTCGGTGCCGTATTCCCCGGCGACCCATTGCCAGCGACCTTGGCAATCGACGTCTCCATAGCTGGCCATGATATCGCCCTTGCCACCGGCCTGGACGTAGCTCATGGTGCCTTGCAGGACATCCTTCGCCCCTTCCCAATGGGCGGTAAACGGCGCCGTATAGGTTTTGGCGGGCGATCTGCCGACTGACCTTTTGTCGGTTTGGGGCACGACGACCGGCGGTGTGCCCGGCGGTACGTAACTACCACGGAATCCCAGGTTCTTCAGCAGTCTTTCCGGCAGGTCCCGGCTAAGCTGACCGGCTTGGCAATAGTACCCAATCAAAACCCCATTGCCTGCGCCGCGGTCCCAGCCGGTGTCGCTCACCATCAAGCGCCAGGCGACACAATGCCTGGCATCCGAGCGAAAGTGCCGCATCACCGTGTGCCCCAGCGGCGCCGGCAGAACGGATTCGCGCCCCAGGTCCAATGTAGTTCCCTTAAGGCCGATGAGCGGCGCCAAAAGCTGCTGACTGACGGGAACCTCGCGGTTGTACCCGAGGCCTGGCGCCAGGGTGTTCAGCGACACAAGGGCGGCTGCCCCATCATCGCCCCGCCAGATCAGCGCCTGAACGGTGCGGCTGTAGTCGGTGCTTTGCCCCACCTTCGCGGCAATCAGCCGCAAGCCGAACTTTTCGCCCCGGAACACGACATCCATCGTTTCGGGCGGTGCATCAGAATATTGAAACTGCCTGGTTTTTGCCGCGCACGCACTGACCAACGCGGCCACAATCCAAACCAACGCCCACCGCCACATACCACCACCCCTGGTCGCAAAAGGAAAACCGTCGTCCAATTTAGACCTGGCATCAAGTCAAAATTTTTGCCGGGGAAACGGCAACCTCTGCGCAGTTCACAAATCCTGGCTTGAGAACGGCGCCGGGGCGGTTCAACGAAGATGCTTTTCCATCAAGAACGTGGTCAGGGCGACGCCGCGCCTTGTGTTCGACTTTTCGCGGATCACCGACCAGCCCTGGCGTTCGAAAAAGCGGCGGGCCAGATGGCTGGCCTCGACGTTCAGCCGCGCCAGGTTCTTGGCCCCAGCCTCTGCCTCGACCGCCTGGTAGAGCCGCCAGGCGACGCCGGTGCCAATCGCGTCCGGCGCCACGAAGGCGAGGTCGATATGGCCCTTGCGGTCGATGGTCATGAAGCCGAGCAGCCGGTCCGCCGCTTCGGCGACAAAACAGGTCTGGGAGGTCAGCTTGCGGTGCCAATAGGTGGTGTTGGGCACGTCGGGCGCCCAGGCCTGGCGCTGATCCTCGTCATAGAACCCCCTGGTGCCCTGGCGCACCGACGCGAAATACAGTTCGGCCGCCGCGACCGTGTCGTCGTCCCGGAAGCGGCGTATCGTCAGCTCGTCCATGTCCCTGGCCTTCCCCCAAAGCCGTTCACGCGCCGGCCCAAATTACGCGGGGCGGCTGCGAATTTGCAAATTGCCGTTTCCGGAGCCGTTGGTTATTATACGTTCGTATAATAATTTCGGTCGAATGCCCATGAACCAGCCGCAGCGAAGCTATACCCGCGAAGCCCCTGCCTTTCGGCGGGAGAGCCTGATCGAGGCGACCCTGGACCTGATCGCCGAACAGGGCCCCGAGGCCGCCACCGTGCGCGCCATCGCCACCCGGGCCGGGGTGACACCGGGCCTGATCCGGCACCATTTCGCCACCAAGTCGGAGCTGTTGGCGGCGGCCTACGAACACCACATGGCGGAGCTGATCGCCATGTCGTCAACGGCCTCGGCCGCATCAGGCTTTGACTCGAATGGGGCTGGTCCGTCCCGCTCCCCCGCCGACCGCCTGGATCGCTTCATCACTGCGGCACTGAGCCCGCCAGCGGTCGATCCGCGCGCCATCGCCTTGTGGGCCGGGTTCATTCACATGGTCCGGCGGGACCCGCGCATGCACGCCATCCACGCCCGCACCTATGTCGCCTTCCGCGACCGGCTGCAGGCCTTGATCGAGGCCAGGCTGCAGGCCGCCGGCGTGCGCTGCGACGCGCCCCGGCTCCGCCAATTGGCGATCGCCTGCAACGCGGTTCTGGACGGGTTGTGGCTGGAGGGCGGCGCCCTGCCGGAGGCTTTCCGGGACGACGATCTGCCGGCGCTGGGCCGGGCCTCGGTCGCTGCCATTCTGGCGACGGAATTGGGTCAAGGAGAAACACTGCCATGAGATACGCATCGGTGACCGACCGCCTGGCCGGCCTGGGGGGAGAAAAATGGGCGATCCACCAGCGGTCGCGCGACCGCATGGCGGCCGGCGAAGACATCATCGAACTGACCATCGGCGAACCCGACGTTCCGCCGCCGGCCGACCTGATCGCGGCGACCACCCAGGCCATGCGGGCGGGCCGCACCAATTATTCCAATGGCCGCGGCGAGCCGGCCCTGTGCCGCGCCCTGGCCGACCGCTATTCGCGGTCCAGCGGCCGGGCCATCGGCGAAGACCAGGTGCTGTGTTTTCCCGGCACCCAGACGGCGCTGTACGCCGTGATCACCGGCCTGGCCGAAACCGGCGACGAGGTGTTGGTCGGCGATCCCATGTACGCGACCTATGAAGGGGTGGTAGCGGCCGGCGGCGCCCGAGTGGCGCCGGTGCCGTTGCGCCCGGAACATGGCTTTCGGTTGCAGGCCGGGGACCTGGCGGCACGCATCACCCCGGCCAGCCGGGCGGTGCTGATCAACTCGCCGCACAACCCGACCGGGGCGGTTCTGACACCGCAAGACATTGCCGGCATCGGCGCCGTGGCCAAGGAACACGACCTTTGGCTGGTGGTCGACGAGGTTTATGAAGAGCTGGTGTTCGGCGATACGGCGTTCCACTCGCCCCTGGCCGATCCCGACCTGGCCGACCGGGTGGTCGTCACCTCATCGATTTCAAAATCCCACGCCGCGCCCGGCTTTCGCAGCGGCTGGTGCATCGGCCCGAAAGACCTGACCGAGCGTCTGCTGCCCTTGTCAGAGACCATGCTGTTCGGCAACCAGCCCTTCATCGCCGACATGACGGCGGCGGCGGTTGCCGCCCCCTCCCCGGTTGCGCCGGGCATGTCCCGACGCTTCGCGGCGCGGGCAACACGCCTGGCGGCACGATTGGCGGTCGACGGGATCCTGAAGGTCCACCCGCCCGAGGCCGGCATGTTCGCCATGGTCGATGTCGCGGCCACCGGGCTAGATGGCGAGGCTTTCGCGCAAGGCCTGCTCGACGAGATGGACGTGGCGGTGATGCCCGGCGGGTCTTTTGGCGAGACCGTCCGGACCTGGGTGCGCATTGCCCTGACCGTCGACGACACCAGGTTCGACACCGCCATCGACCGGATTGCCGGTTTCGCCCGGGCCGGCACCGCGCGGAGGCGGGCATGACGTTGGCCGGCCCGCCCCCGGGGCCGGCGGCGGGTTTCATGGGCGAGGTGTTCACGGACGCGCGGCCCACCGAGGACCCGGTGCTGTACGGAACCGTCGAGTTGGACCCTCAAGGGGCGTTCGAAGTCCGCAGCCTGCAGTGTTTTCGCCTGATCTACACGGCCGGGCGCTACGGCCTGGACGATACCGGGTCGATCCGCGTCGTGCTGCGCTTCACCGCCGACGGCGGCGGCATGCAGACCGAAGACCCGGGCGCCGTCAACTATGTCACGGCAAAAAGCTCGAACGGTGTTCCCGTGTCGGTGAATTTCACCGTCCAGGGCACGCAACGGCCCTGGTACCAGGCCCTGACCGTCACCGTCCATCACGGTTACCTGTGCGAGGGGGACCGGATCGAGATCACCATGGGCGACCGGTCCGCCGGATCGCCTGGGCTGAGATTGCAGTCGATGGCGGAAACCGCCTTCACCTGGCGGGTGCTGGCCGATGTCTGTGCCACCGGCCACTATGTCCCGATCGCCGATAGCCCCCGGATCCGCATCGTGCCCGGCCCGCCGGAGGTGTGGAAGGCGGTGCTGCCCACCCTGCGGCGACCGGGGGAACCGTTCCTCTTGGGCATCAAGGCCGAGGACCGGTACGGCAATCCGTCCGACCAGGTCGACCAGACGATCCGCCTGGTGGCATCGCGCCCGGTCGACGGGTTGCCCGAACGGATCCCGTTTCCGCCCGGTCGGCGCAGCCTGCTGGTCGACGGCTTGCGGGTGGCGAGCGAGGGCCCGCTGTCGATCACGGTCCAAAGCGGTGCCGGCGAGACCCTGGCGACCAGCAATCCAATGGCGGTTCGCGCAGGCGCGATCTTGTCCTGCTGGGCCGACATGCACGGGCAAAGCGGCGAATCCGTGGGGATCAACACCGCGCGAGAATATTTCAGCTTTGCCCGCGACCTTGCCTTCCTCGACGCGACCAGCCATCAGGCCAATGACTTCCAGGTCAACACCGCCTTCTGGAACCACGTCAACGAACTGACCGCTGAATATCACGAGGATGGCCGCTTCCTCACCCTGCCCGGCTATGAATGGTCGGGCAATACCGGGGTGGGCGGTGACCGCAACGTCTATTTCCGGACCGAGGGCCGGACCATTCGGCGCTCGTCCCATGCCCTGATCGCCGATCGCAGCGCCATCGACACCGACGCCCCGACCGCCCGCCACCTGTTCCGCGCGCTCAAGGACGAAGACTGCGTGGTTTATGCCCATATCGGCGGCCGACCGGCGGATATCGCCTATGCCCACGACCCCAGGCTGGAAACCGCCATGGAGATTCATTCCGCCTGGGGCACCTTTGAATGGCTGATGGCGGACTGCTTCCGGCTCGGCCACCGGGTCGGGGTCGTGGCCAACAGCGACGGGCACAAGGGGCGCCCCGGCGCCAGCTATCCCGGAACCACGGAATTCGGGGCCTATGGCGGCCTGACCTGTTTCCTTCTCGAAGAGCTGACCCGCGACAGCCTGTTCGATTGCCTGCGCCAGCGCCACCATTATGCCACGACCGGCGATCGCATCCTGATCGATCTTTCGCTGACCGGCGCCGGCGGGTTCGAGCGCTTCGCCACCGACCCAAAGGTCGCTCCCAGCCCAAGTCACCGAACCGACGCTTTGCGGATGGGCGATATCGCACGGTTCGACGGCGACATGGCCACCCTGTCCTTCAACGTCGCGGCACGGGCGCCGATCGTGAGCGTCGATGTCCTCAACGCCATGGAGCCGGTGGCGACGATCGCCAATCCCGCACCGATCGACGGCCGGGTCCGGCACCGGTTGCTGTGGCGCGGCGCCATGGTCAAGGGTCGCGGTGCCAAGGCGCGCTGGCAAGGTCGCGCCCGTTTCCACGGCTGCGAGGTTCTGAAGACCCGCGAGATCAACGCCTGGAACCCAGATCGACGGCTGGCGGTTGACGGAAACCAGGTGACCTGGGACTCGGTGACGGCCGGCAATTTCGGGGCCTTTGACGTGTGGCTGGACGCGGCGAACGGGGCCAGGGTCGAGATCGAAACCAACCACGTTTCCGCCAGCGTCGAACTGCCGGATGCCGATGCCGGGGCACAGGTCATTCCGGCCGGCGGGATGGACCTGGAACTCGCCTTGACGCGTCTCCCCGCGGAATGTCAGGCAGGTCCGATATCGGCCGAGGTTCCGATCGCCATTGCGCGCGACCACGACAACCCGATCTGGCTGCGTGTCACCACCGAGGACGGGTTTCAGGCCTGGACCAGCCCGATCTACCTGTTTCGCGACTAGCGCCAGCCCAACGCAGGCCGCAGACCTAGTCGATGACGATCACGTCCTCGTCCGGGGTTTCGGCATAAAGTTTATCGACCAGGTTATGGCGCCGCTCCAGGGTAGCGTTCTGGTTGATATAGCCCTTGTCGGTGATCTCATTGGCATCGATCGACGGCGGTTCGGCCATCAACAACACCCGCGCGACGCGGGTCGACGAACCGGGATGGTCGCGATTGTAGGCGGCGATCCCGGCCCGGACGTGGGCAACGACGTCCGGGCTGCGCAGCAGCGCCGGGATGTCGTCGGCCAAAGTCGGATCGGAGCAGATGTCCTTGGCCGCCGCCAGGTTGGGCCAAGCCAACAGCGAAACGAACCCCTGGTCATGGCCGGCGACCACCGCGTCCTGCAGCAGCGGGGTGGCCGCCGCCAGGGCGGCAACCCGGATGCCGCCGGCATGCACCCAGGTGCCGGTGATCAGTTTGAAGTCCTCGGCCACCCGGCCGTCGAACACCAGCCCCTTGGTCGGGTCGTCGGGGTCCGCCAGCCTGCCGGCATCGCCGATCCGGTAAAAGCCCTCATCGTCGAAGGCGGCCTCGGTCAGATCGGGCTGGTTCAGGTAGCCGGGGGTGACGATCGGGCCCTTGACCCTGAGCTCCATCTTGCCGCCAGCCGGCACCATCTTGATCTCGACCCCCGGCCCCGGCAGGCCGATGACCCCGGCCCGCTCGATCGGCCAATGGACATAGGTGGCGCCGGGTGCGGTCTCGGTCGAGCCCCAGGCAGAGAGCATGATCACCCGTTTGCCCAGGGTCCGGATCGACAGCGCCTCCAGCCGGTCCCACAGGTCCTGGGGCAGCGCCGCGCCGGCATAGAAGATCAGCTTGAGGTTCTTGAAGAAGGTCTCGCACAGGCCCGGGTCGCGTTCCAGGAACGGCAGCAAGGCACCGAACCCGGCCGGGACGTTGAAATAGATGGTCGGCGAGATCTCGCCGATATTGGCCACCGTCTGCTCGATCAGGCCCGGCGCCGGCTTGCCGCCGTCGATGTACAAGGTGCCGCCATGGGTCAGCACCATGTTGAAGTCGTGATTGCTGCCGAAGGTGTGGTTCCAGGGCAGCCAATCGACCAGCACCGGCGGCTCCTCTTCCAGGAAGGGCCAGACCTGGCGGATCAGTTGCTGGTCCGAACACAACATGCGCTGGGTATTGATGACGCCCTTGGGCAGACCGGTGGAGCCCGAGGTGAACAGGTATTTCGCTATCGTGTCCGGGCTCACCGTCGCCAGCCGTTCCGCCACCTGCGACGTCGGTTCGACGGCGAGAAGCGTGTCGAACGGGGTCGCAGCGGGCCCGTCCGGGATCGGGTTGACGGTCACCACCTCGACACCGGTCAGGTCCACAGCGCCCAAGGCAGCGGCAAAAGGCGGTATCGCTTCGACATAGATCAGCCCGGGCCGCACCAGGCCGAAAATATGTTTGATCTTGGCGTGGTCCTGGCTCATCAGCGAATAGGCCGGCGAGATCGGTGCGACCGGCACCCCGGCCTGCATGGCGCCGAGCAGCAGCAGGCCGTGGTTGACCGAATTGCCGGACATCACCATCACCGGCCTGTCCGGACCAAGGCCCCGGTCGATCAACGCCTGGGCGACGCAGTCGGCCGCGGCGGCGGCTTCAGCGAACGACACCTTGCGCCAGCCGCCATCGCCGGCCCGTTCAGCCAGAAAGGTCCGGTCCGGCGCGGCGCCGGCCCAATGGTGCAGGCTTTCGATGAGATGATCGGGATAGGCACCCAGCGGGGTCGGCGACCGCAGGACCATGACCCCATCGGCCCGGGTTTCCACATCGACTTCCGGCTTGGCAAAAGCGATCTCGGCGAATGCCGGCTTGCTCATCGAACTTCCTCCCTGACTGTCCATCCGAAAATGCGTGATCCACGCCTGTTCGGTGGGCTGTTCCATCCCGCTCCCCCGCTCAACCACCCGGTGACGATACCCTGTGGATGGTTGGGCGTTGCAGCGGGACAGTATAGCGACTTACGAGCCGGACTCTGACGCGTTTTGGACCGGTCTTCCAATCGTTTATAGCGCGAAGCGGTGCACCGGCGAAAGCCGGTGTTCGCAAGGCGGGCAACCCTTGGGTAAGGTTAGCAATTCGACAAGATTTTGCGGTCTATCATGGTTTCATGGAAGAATAACTGCCGACATCGCCTCGGCAATAAAGGAGCGAAACGCCACCGTGTGAAGTTCAGATAGGGTGAGAAAGGAGTGGAAGAATGAGTGTTTTGGCAAAAATGCTACGGGACTACCGCCTGACAACGGCCGAAATCCTCTACCACATGCCCGACCACCCGGACCTGTTGCAAACCTATGTTTGGCAGGACTATGACGTGGCGCCGAAATTCCCCGTCCTGCACCGCTTCCTCGACTTCTGGGAGCACAATCTCGACGGCCCGCTGCATTCGGTCAAGGTCGCCTCGTCGCGGCTGATCCGTCCGGTCGAGCTCCGCTACGCCTCCTGCGCGCTGCAGATTCACTAGCTTGGTGAGGCCAAAGCCTCGTCGCTCCGGCCGGACCTGGGAGCGGTTGACCAGTCCCCGCCAGACGACCTGACCGCGCTGATGGCCAGATTGTCGTTATTTCAAGCCGTTCACTGCCACACAATGAGCGCTCACCAACGATACTCGTCGACCTGCTCAATCAGTTGGGTCAGGTAGGAGCGGAAGTTCCCACTTACTGAATAAACTTTCGCAAACTCGGCAATTTCCCCCTCAGTGGGAGGGGGAAGCAATGGATTGCGTTCAGCTTTGACTCCCAGTCGCGAACTGTGTCCGTTGCCGACAATGATTGATTGATCCAGGGCTACATTCCCCTTGCGCAATACATAGGTGACCCTGGTTACCACCTCGACATAATCAGCCCTGACGGGGTACCCACGTCCGGTAAATAGCGCTCCCGGTTTGATCAAATGCCTGGTTTTTGTCTTTGTCGTATAGATATCTGCAATGTCGATTTTGTATTTTGCGGCTTCCGGATTCGCGGCCAACAAACCAAATCTCTCCAGGGATTTGCGCAACGCCTGTTCAAGGCCTTTCTTGCGATATTTGAAACTGAATTCCTCATTGTAATCGGTTGATTTTGTGATTTTTTCACTCGGCTTGGGATTAACAACCCCAACGCCGATAGCGTTCCTTGCCGGGTGCTCTGGAGGAATGACCAATCGGCTCGGTTTCCATGCGGCCATTTCCTTTGGTTCGGGCAAGGTGCAGCCGGGAAGCACGGCTGCGACCAGCAATAAGGCGACCACATAGAAACACGCAAACGGATTGCTGAGTTTCATTTTCGCTCGCAAATTAGGTATGACTATCTGATAGGTTGAGAAATCCACGATGGCGACAAATATATTGTGGTCGGTTGTCTCGAGGCATGTCAAGCCTTGCCCGAGTGTCGGAACGGGCAAACCCGCCGACGCAAGGGCTTTGGTTAGGCCCCTTGGTCCCCGCCCAGGCAATCGATGAAGCGCACCGGCCGGCCTTGGGCCTGGTTGGCCAGTTCGCCTTCCTGCATCACCACCTGGCCGCGGACGATGGTGTAGAGCGGCCAGCCGGTCACCGTCATGCCGGCAAAGGGTGACCAGCCGCACTTGCTGGCCAGCCAGGCCTGGTCGATGGTCTCGCGCCGCTTCAGGTCGACGATGGTCAGATCGCCGTCATAGCCGCGGGCGATCCGCCCCTTGGTGGCCAGGCCGTAGATGCGCTGCGGCCCGGCGCTGGTCAGGTCGACCAGGCGGGCCAGGCTCAGGCGCCCGGCATTGACGTGGTCCAGCAGCAGCGGCAACAGGGTCTGGACGCCGGGCATGCCGGACGGCGAGGCCGGGTAGGTCCTGGCCTTTTCCTCGGTTGTGTGGGGGGCGTGGTCGGAGCCGATCACGTCGACAACGCCTTGGGCCAGTCCCAGCCACAGCGCCTCGCGATGCTCGGGCCCGCGGATCGGCGGGTTCATCTGGGCCAGGGTGCCCAGGCGCTCGTAGGCCTCGGGCGCGGCGAGCGTCAGGTGCTGCGGCGTCACCTCGACGGTGGCGATGTCCTTGTGGTCGGCCAGCAGCGCCATCTCCTCGGCGGTGGTGACGTGCAGGACATGGATCCGCCGCCCGGCCCGCCGGGCCAGCGCCAGCACCCGCCGGGTGGCGTTCAGGGCGGTCTCGACGTCCCGCCAGACCGGATGTGTGGCCGGGTCGAGCTGGGCCAGGTCCTTGCGCTGCAGCAATCGCGCCTCGTCCTCGGCGTGGACCGCCACCCGGCGGTAGCCGGACCGCATCACCTTGAGGATATCGGCATCGTCGGCGACCAGCAGATTGCCGGTCGACGACCCCATGAACAGCTTGACCCCGGCGACCCCGGGCAAGCGCTCAAGGTCGGCGAGTTCGGCCGCGTTCTCGGCGGTGGCGCCGACGAAGAAGGCGTGGTCGGTCCACATCCGCCCCGCCGCCCGGTCGAACTTGTCGGCGATCGCCGCCTGCGTCACGGTCAACGGGTTGGTGTTGGGCATTTCGAAGACCGCGGTGACGCCGCCCTTGGCGGCGGCGGCGCTGCCGCTGGCCAGGTCTTCCTTGTGTTCGTTGCCCGGTTCGCGGAAATGCACCTGGGTGTCGATCACGCCGGGCAGGACGTGCAGGCCGGTGGCCGAAATCCGTGTCCCGGCCGATGCGGTGCCCAGATCGCCGATTTCGGCGAATCGCCCGTCCCGGATCCCGATATCGGCGACCGCGATGCCGTTATGGGACACCACGGTCCCGCCCTGGATGATCAGATCGAAGCTCATGATTGCCCCGCCAACAACAGGTCCGCGACCTGGTCCGGCGCCGTCACCATGGCGTCGTGGCCGGTCTCGAGAACGTGGAAATCCCAGCTCGGGTCGTCGGCCAGGCTGGTGCGGTAGCGGTCGAAGCTGCCCAGCGGACGGATCGCGCAATAGATGTATTGCCGAGGCAAACCGTTGGCCGGCGGATGATCGAGCCGAACCGGCTCGGTAAAGCAGGCCAGCGGCTGGGCCACCATGCGCCGTTCGACCCAGGCGCGGTCGGCCTCGGTTTCCGGCCCGAACAGATCGGCCGGCGGCGGCGGGATCCGCCAGCCCTCGCCGATTGACGCGGCCGCCTCACGCATGCCGGCGGCCCGTTCGGGCGGCGCGATGATGTCGAAGGCGCAATCGCCGTCATTGGGCACCATCGCATCCAGGTAAACGATCCGGCCGAGGTGCCGCCGGGCCCGGTCGGCGGCACCGGTGATCACCATGCCGCCATAGGAATGGCCGACCAGCACCACGTCGGTCAGTTCCTCGGCCTCCAGATAGGCGACCACGTCCTGGATATGGACCGAGAGACCAACCTCGCGGGTCAGCAGATGGGCCCGGTCGCCCAACCCGGTCAAAGAGATCGCGTGGGTGCGGTGGCCGGCGGCCCGCAGCCGGCTGGCCACCCGGGACCAGCACCAGGCCCCGTGCCAGGCTCCATGGATCAAAAGGAAATCGGCCATGCTTCCCTCCTTCAGCCCGCCGCCAAGGTGTCGAACACCGTATCCCCGGCCGGCAGGCGCTGGATATTGGCGCGATGCCACAGCGCAAAATAGAGCAGCGACCAGCAGGCGAAGCCTTCCCGCTTGTCCTTGGCCTCGCGGAACAGCCGCTCCACCCCGCCGGGGCGGCAGATCTCGGCAACCCCCGGCTGGCCGGCGACCAATGGTCCCAGCCTTTCCCCCTGGCCGGCGATCCACTGCCCGACCGGGACGGTGAAGCCCTTCTTGCGGGAAAAGGCGTCCGCTTGCGGCAACGCCCGGTCCAGCCAGCGCCGCAACAGGTACTTGCCACGGCCCTTGCGGATCTTCATGTCGTCGGGCAGACGATAGGCCAGTTCGGCCACCGCCACGTCGAGGAACGGGGTCCGCCCCTCCATGCCATTGGCCATCAGGCAGCGGTCCAGCTTGATCAGCAGGTCGTGGGGCAGCCAGTCGGCGCAGTCGACCGCCTGGGCGATTTGCAGGCGGCTGCGCCGTGGCATGTCGGCCATGCTCTCGGCCGCGACAATGCCGTCGCGCCAACCGCGCGGTTCGTCCCGCAAGACCCTCAGACCGTCGAACGTGCCCTTGCGGCGCATGGCCCGTCCCCCCAGCAGAAAGGGCCGCATGGCGCTGCGATAGCGGCCATAGCCGGCAAACAGTTCGTCGCCGCCCTCGCCGCACAGCACCACCTTCAACTCCTGCGACGCAGTCTGGGCCAGTTTGTAGGTCGGCAGGATGGCGTAGTCGGCAGCCGGATCGTCGACCACGGCCGCGACCTTCGGCAACAGGGCCCAGAAATCCCGTTCGCCGAAATCCACCTCGACATGGTCGGCGCCCAATTGGCGGGCCAGCATGCGGGCATGCTGGCGTTCGTCATGAATGTCGGCATTGGCGAATCCGACCGTGAAGGCGCGAACCGGCCGGCTGTTCAGCCGCGCCATCATCGCCAGCAGGGTCGCACTGTCGACGCCGCCCGACAGAAACAGGCCATAGGGCACATCGGAGCGTTGGTGGATGGTGACGCTGTCGGTCAGGACCGCCTCCAGGCGCTCCAGCGCCTCGGCTTCGGACAGCGATTGCGGCCCGCCATCGGGCAGCGCCCCGACCCGGCGGCGTTCGATGATCCGTCCGCCCGCCACCACCAGGGTCTCGCCGGGCAGCACCCGCTTGATCCCCTCGTATATCGTGTCGCGGCCGGTGGTGAACTGCAATTGCAGCAGCTCCATGCAGGGTTTCGCGGCGACCTGCGGTGCGACAATGTCGTTGGCCAGCAGTGCCTGCGGCTCAGAAGCAAAGGCGAAACCGTGCGGGGTTTCCGCGTAATACAGCGGCTTTATCCCAAACGGGTCGCGGGACAGGACCAGTCGCGCCTCGACCGGGTCGTGGATCGCGATGGCGTACATGCCGCGCAGGTGCTCGGCGAATTTCAGCCCGTGCCGCCGGTACAGGTGCAGGGGCGGTTCGCAGTCCGACTGGGTCGAAAAAGCGATGCCGTCCAGCCCGTCCCGGAGTTCGATGTAATTGTAGATCTCGCCATTGGCGACCAGGGCGGCGCGACCGGGCTCGTAGAACGGCTGATCACCGGTCTGCAGGTCGATGATCGCCAGCCGGGTCTGCACCATGCCGGTGTCGCCGCTGGCATAGCGGCTGTCGCCGTCCGGTCCGCGATGGGCCAGCGAGCGGATCAGCCCGTCCAGCACCTTTTCGTCCGGTGGGCGCCCGTCCAGGGACATGATGCCTGCAATGCCGCACATCAGCCGGTCACCCGCTCAAAGAGGTCGAGGTAGCGCCCCACCACCGCCGCCTCGGAATAATTGGCGTGATACTCGATTTCGCCAGCCGCCGCCAGCGCCGCGGCCAGGTCGGGATCGCCAAGCAGCCGGTTGACCGCCGCCGCCAATGCCGGCCCATCGTCGATCGGCACCAGCAGACCGGTCTTTTGATCTTCGACCAGGGCGGCGGGGCCGGCGCTGGCCGCGGCGACCAGCGGCAGGCGGCGGGCCCAGGCCTCGACCACGACATTGCCGAAAGGTTCGAAGCGGGACGGGAACACACAGAGGTCGGCGGCCGCGTACAACGGGCCGGTATCCTCGCACCAACCCAGGAAGCGGACCCGGTCGGCCACCCGCTGCGCCGCCGCCAGGTCCTCCAGTTCGCGACGCAGCGGCCCCTCACCGGCGATCCACAGATAGGCATCCGGGATCAGCGTCAGTGCCCGGATCGCGACGTCCATCGCCTTGTTGGCATGCAGGCGGCCCAGCGCCAGCAGCAGCGGAACCTGGTCCGGCGTGTCGTGCCGCGCCCGCGGTTCCGGCTCGGCCGGTGTGATGTCGGCAAAATTGGGAATGTAATGGGCCCGTGCCGCCGGCCAGCCTTCGCGCACGACATAGTCGACCAGATCCCGGGTGTTGCAGACCAGATGGTCGAAGCCGCGGAAATTCTTCAGCTTGTAGTAACCGCCAAGGCGGGCGACGCGGACAAACGGCCCCGACGGGCAGAAACGCGAGGCCCGGTTCATCCAGGTCATGACCAGATCGGGCCGGAACCGGGCGAGTTCGCGGCGCCAGGCCAGGCGGCTTTGCAGGTCGAACGCCCCGCCAAAGGGCAGCTCGACCGCCGGCACCCCGGCCGCCTGCAACTGCCGCGCCCGCAACGGATGCCGGCGCACCAGGGCCTGTTGCGTCAACCCGGCCCGGCCCAGCGCCGGTACCAACCGCATGAAGAAGTTCTCGGCCCCGCCCTGCCGGGCCCCGGCCATCGCCTGCATGACCCGCAAACTCATTCCGCCTCCAGCCGAGCTTTCAGATGGGACAGGATGGGATAGAGGCCGGCCATCATCGCGATCAGGAAGCCATAGGCCCCTTCGCGATAGCCCTTGCGCCGGACATAACATTTGTAGAAGCGGGAGAAGATCCGTCGGATATTGGGGCCCAGCCGGCCGACCTCACCCGATTGCCTGAGATCGGCGGCCCGGGCCGAAGTGTAGCGGTCCAGCCGCCGCAGCATGTCGGAGATGTCGTCGTCGACATAGTGTTCCATCGGCGTGGTCAGTTTCTGTTCCCGACCTTTGAGCTCGAGGCCCGGGTGGACCCGCTGGTCGCCCCAGCGCTTGGCACCGCGGGCGAACAGCCGGGGCGCCGCCGACACGCCCCAATAGGCGCCCCAGCCATAGCGGACCAGGCGGCCGCCGATATAGTTGTCGAAGGGGATCAGGAAATAGCCGAACGGCGCATCGGCGATGCGGGTACGGATCTCGGCCGCCAAAGCCGAGCTGACCCGCTCGTCGGCGTCGACCTCCAGGATCCAGTCGCCGGTGCAGGTCTCGATCCCGGCATTGCGCCGCGGGCCTTCCAGCGGCCAGCCGCCCTCGACCAGCCTGGCGCCCGCCCCGGCGGCAATATCGCGGGAACTGTCGGTGCAGCGGTCGAGCACCACCACCAGCTCATCGGCAAATTCAAGGCGGGCCAGACAGTCGGCCAGTTGCGCCGCCTCGTTATGGGCGACGACCAGCGCCGACAGCGAAGGTGTCGCCATGTCAGCCGCCCTCGGGCCGCAGCAGCCGCGAACGGGCCAACAGGTCGTTGGCGGCCTCGACCACCTTGTCGACGCTCAAACTGTCCATGTGGGAATCCGGCTTGCGGTAATCATAGTCGGGCGCGAAGCGGATATCGTCGAAACTGAGTTCGGTGCGGACAAAGCCGGTGACCCGGCCGCGCGGCGCGTACAGATCCTCCCGGCTGGGCCCAAACAGCCCCAGGGTCGGGGTGCCGCTGGCCGCGGCCAGGTGCATCAGGCCGCTGTCATTGCCGATGTACAGCCGGCAGCGGGCCAGGCAGGCGAAGATGGTCAACAGGTCCTCGCGGCCGACCAGGTCGATGCGGCGTTCGTGCGGCACCGCCTCAATGACCGGGGTGGCGGCCTCCCGCTCGCCGGGACCGCCGACGATCATCACATCGGCGCCGGCCAGTTCGCCCTCGGGACCGGTCAGTTGTGCGACCACGTCGACGAACCGATCCGCCGCCCATTGCTTGCCGCCCCAATTGGCGGTGGGGCCGACCGCCAGCACGGTGTGGCCGTCGGGAACCAATTCCCGCGCCCGGTCGCGGTGGGCGTCGGAACACCACAGCCGGGGCATTGCCGGCAACGGTATGTTCAGCAACCTGGCCAGATGGTCGACCCGGGGGATCGGGCCGCGCGGCGGTTTCAGGACCCGGCGCTCGCGGCTGCGCAGCAGCCAGGCCAGCATCGAGCCGCGCAGGTCGACCACCAGGTCCCACTTGATTCCCCGCACCTGGCGCCACAGGTCCCGCCAATGGCCAAGCCGCGGCCGCTTGACCAGCTCGATCACCCGCACCACGCCGGGGGTGTCGGCAAACAGCGGTGCCGGTGCCGGGCCACAGGCGACGGTAATGCGCGCTGTCGGCGCACGATCGATCAGATGCGCCAGCAACGGTGTCGACAGAACGGCGTCGCCGATCCGGTTGGCGGTGATGAACAGGATATTCATGGTGGCGCGGTTGGCGCTTTCGCTCGACTGCACAATCCGATGGTTATACGCCCCCTCCCGCACCGATGCCAAGTGCCAGACCTCACGTCGATCGAGGCTGGCCGGGCAGGTGCTGGGACCCGGTGTGGCGGCCGCGCAGTCGCTTGGCCGCCTTGCCCAGGAACCCGGCGATGCGCTCCGGTGGGAAGGCGATCTGGGTCAGGGCGATACCGGTGTCGAACACCTCGGTATATTCCCGGATCAGGCCGTCTTCCAGGGTGTAGCGGCCGATCCCTTCGAACACCACCCTGGTCCCTTCGGCCCCGGGCACGGTCGAGGTGTAGCTGAAGGCATAGCTGGCATAACCGGTATCGCCGTCACACACCGGCTGGCGCATCTCCCAGCGGAAATCCTTGGCATGGCCCCAGAAATGGGTCTCCAGCATGTCGGCAATTGCGGCGCGGCCCTGGAAGGGGCCGTAAAATCCGTCGTGGTAGACCCCGTCCTCGCAGAACAGGGCGGCCAACCGGGCCCCGTCGCCGCTTTCCACCGCGGCGGTAAATTCGGCCAGCAACGCCTTGAAATCGGCCATCCTTCTCGTCCCCTCGCGCATCTTCCCGAAGGAATAATGACGCCTCGGCGACGGGCTGTCGCTTGCTTTCTCAACCGCAGCCGCCAAATTCGCATATAATGAGGAATTCCAGTCGGAGTCGGTCGATGCCTGATGCCCATTATGTTGATTTGTCCAACCGTGGCGTGATCGCCCTGGAGGGTGCGGACACCCGCGAACTGCTCCAGGGACTGATTTCCAACGACGTCCACAAAATCAGCGGCGAAACATCGATCTACGCCGCACTACTGACCCCGCAAGGCAAGTTCCTGCACGATTTCTTCCTGACCGCGTTAGGCGACCGGTTGCTGCTGGATTGCGAGGCCGAGCGCCGCCAGGACCTGCTCAGGCGGCTGATGATGTATCGCTTGCGGGCCAAGGTCGACATCGCGGATGTGACCGGGAAATTTGCCGTGGCCGCGGCCATCGGCGACGGCGCATTGGCGGCACTGGGCCTGGGCACCAACCGGGGCGAGTCGCGGGACCTGGACGGCGGGCGGATATTTGTCGACCCAAGGGTCGCGGGCCTGGGGGCGCGGGCGATCGTGCCGCAGGACCGGCTGGACGCGGTGTTGCAGGCAGCCGGCCTGACGCGAGGCGACGAAGGTGCCTATGAGCAGTTGCGGCTGACCCTCGGGGTCCCGGACGGCAGCCGCGACATCCTGGTCGAGAAGAGCTTCCTGCTGGAATGCAATTTCGAGGAATTGAACGGCGTCGACTTCGACAAGGGCTGTTACATCGGCCAGGAGCTGACCGCCCGCACCAAGCATCGCGGCACGGTGCGCAAGCGCATGTTCCGGGTCGAAGCCGACGGCCCCCTGCCCGCGCCGGGTTCATCGATCATGCTGGGCGAGCGCGAAGCCGGGCAAATGCTGTCGGGGGCCGGCAGCACCGGCCTGGCGATGCTGCGCCTGGAGGTGGTTGAGGCGGCGGCGGAAGCCAAGCAGCCGCTGATCGCCGAGCAGGCCAAGCTGATCCCGGTCAAGCCGGACTGGGCGGGTTTCTGATCAGTCCTCGGTTTTGCTGACCGACACGTCTTCGGATTCGCCGCCTCCCGCCTGCATTGAGGCATCCTCGATCAGCGCCGCCTCCTCAACGTCGGCCGCTGCGGCGCGGGCGGTGGCGCGTTTCTGACGGGCATGGCTGCGGATGCTGAGCGGGATGGTCGCCAGGTACAGGAACCCGGCTATGCTCAAGGTGGTCCAGGGATAGCTCAACAGGCCGGCTGCAATCAGGGCGGTGGCCAGCAGCATCGGCAACACGTACTCGCGTTTGACCCGGAGCCGCTTGAACGAATAGGTCGGCACCTGGCTGACCATCAGCAGCGCAATCACCACCGTCCAGCCGGCGACGATCACAGGGTTGCGCATCAAGCCGTTTTCGAGCTGGAAGTCCAGCAGCATCGGCAGCATTGCCGAGCAGGCGCCCAACGGTGCCGAAATGCCGGTGAAATAGTCGCCGGCCCAGGCCGGGCGGCTCTTGTCCTCCAGCGCGGTGTTGAAACGGGCCAGCCTAAGCGCGCAGCAGACCGCGAACACCAGCACTACGATCCAGCCGGCCCGGGCCAGTTGGTCCATGGTCCAGAAATACAGCACCAGGGCCGGCGCCACGCCGAAACTGACGAAGTCGGACAGCGAATCGAACTCGGCGCCGAACTTGGTCGCCCCCTTCAACAGCCGGGCAATGCGGCCGTCCAGACCGTCGAGTACTGCGGCAATCAGGATCGAGGCGACGGCAAGCTCGAACCGATCATTGAGGGCAAAGCGGACCGCGGTCAGGCCGGCACAGAGCGCCAACAGGGTCAGGATATTGGGCGCCAGGGTGTTGATCGGCACCCCGCGGATCTGTCGTTTGCGTTCGCTGGGCACGTTACCTCACCTCGCCGCTGCGGGCCGGCTCGCCAGCCTGCATGTCGGCCAGCACGGTCTCGCCCGCCACGGTCAACTGGCCCGGCATCACCAGGGGTTCGACCCCGTCCGGCAGGTAAACGTCGACCCGGCTGCCGAAGCGGATCAGGCCGAAGCGTTCCCCGGCGCGCACCTCCTGCCCCGGGGTCAGCCAGCACAGGATGCGCCGCGCCACCAGCCCGGCGATCTGGACGAACACCACGTCCCGGCCGTCGGCGGTGGTCAGGCGCACCGCCTGTCGTTCATTGTCGACACTGGCCTTGTCGAGCTGGGCGTTGAGGAACTTGCCGGGGCGGTATTCCACCGCCGTGATCCTGCCGTCCACGGGTATGCGGTTCACATGCACGTTGAAGACGTTCATGAAGACGCTGACCCGGGTGCGGGCATCGTCGCCCAGGCCGAGCTCGGGCGGCGGCACCGCGTTCTCGATCATCTGGACCACGCCGTCGGCCGGGCTGATCACCAGGCCGGCGCGGGTTGGCGTCACCCGCGGCGGGTCGCGGAAGAAATAGGCGCACCACAGGGTCGCCACCAGGCCGAGCCAGCCGGCCGCCTCCCAGAGCCAGAACAGGCCGATTGTGACGGCCGCGAACAGCACGATGAAGCGCCGCCCTTCCGGGTGAATGGGTACCAGAACCGAACGCAATGTCTCCATAGCTCAACCTATATAAGGGGTTGCCGGCGGTTCGCCAGCAGAAAGTTGTCTGGCGTGCACGGAGAATGAGGTGTTCGTCATAGAGTTCCGGTGGTGCACGCAACCCCTCACCCTAACCCTCCCCCGCAAGGGGGGAGGGAACAAATGCACGATCCAACGTGTAGAATTTTCAAGGGGATAACCCATAAACATCAACCCCAGGCTCAACCAAATCCCCTCCCCCCTTGCGGGGGAGGGTTAGGGTGGGGGGTGCGCGCAGCGCCGGCCGCGAGGCTAGCTTCCCACTGTCCCGTGCGCGCCGACAGATTTGCCCGCACTTATGGGCGCGCTCCCCTCCTCGCCCAGGGTCTCGGCCAGCTTCTGGCGGTACTCGGCGGCCTCCTGCTGGCGCTGCCACATGGCGGCATAGGCGCCTTCGGCGGCCAGCAGGTCCTGGTGGCGGCCGCGCTCGACGATCCGCCCCTGGTCGAGCACGATGATTTCGTCGGCGTCGACCACCGTCGACAGGCGATGGGCGATGACCAGGGTGGTGCGGTTTTCCGAAACCTCGCGCAGCGAGGCCTGGATGTCGCGTTCGGTGTGGCTGTCCAGGGCCGAGGTCGCCTCGTCGAACAGCATGATGGCGGGGCGCTTGAGGATGGTGCGGGCGATGGCGATGCGCTGCTTCTCGCCGCCAGAGACCTTGAGGCCGCGCTCGCCGACCAGGGCGTCATAACCGTCCGGCTGGGCCGCGATAAAGCCGTCGATATGGGCCAGCCGGGCCGCCTCCTCGATCTCGTCGTCGCTCGCGTCGGGCCGGCCATAGCGGATGTTGTAGCGGATCGTGTCGTTGAACAGCACCGTGTCCTGGGGCACCATGCCGATGGCGTCGCGCAGAGACGCTTGCGTCACCCCGCGAATGTCCTGGCCGTCGATCCGCACCGTGCCGCCATCGACGTCGTAGAAACGGAACAGGATGCGGCTGATCGTCGACTTGCCGGCGCCCGAGGGCCCGACGATCGCCACGGTCTTGCCGGCCGGCACGGTAAAGCTGACATCGTCCAGCACGGTGCGGCGCTGGTCGTAGTTGAACTTCACCCGGTCGAACTCGATGGTGCCGCCATTGACGGCGAGCGGTTGGGCGTCCGGCCGGTCGGCGACCTCGCGGTCGACCCTGAGCAGTTCGAACATCTTCTCCATGTCGACCAGCGACTGCTTGATCTCGCGGTAGACGAAGCCGAGGAAGTTGAGCGGGATGTAGACCTGGAACAGCAGCGTGTTGATCAGCACGAAATCGCCGATCGTCATGGTCCCCTGGACCACCGCATAGCCTGACATGGCCATGGCGACGCCCTGGCCGATGGCGACGATCAGGCCCTGGCCGATGTTCAGCATGGCCAGCGTCGTCTGGCTCTTGACCGCCGCGGTCTCGTACCGGGCCAGCGCCTTGTCGAAGCGCTGCGCCTCGTGCTCCTCATTGCCGAAATACTTGACCGTCTCGAAGTTGAGCAGGCTGTCGATCGCCTTGGTGTTGGCCTCGGAATCCTGGCGGTTCATCTCGCGCCGATACTTGGTGCGCCATTCGGTGACCGCGACCGTGAAGTAGATGTAGAAGGCGATGGCGACGAAGGTGACCAGGGCCAGCCAGGCATTGTACTTGTAGAACAGCACGCCACAGACCAGGCCGATCTCCAACAGCGACGGCAGCACGTTGAACAGCGAGAAGCGCAGCAGGAAGTCGATTGCCTTGGTACCGCGCTCGATCGCCCGGCTGACGCCGCCGGTGCGACGCTCCAGGTGGAAGCGCAAGGAAAGCAGGTGCAGGTGCCGGAAGGTGGCGAGCGCCACGCTGCGCAGGGCATGCTGGCCGACCTTGGCGAAGACCGCGTCGCGCAGCTCGCCGAAGCCCTGCTGCATCACCCGCGCGGCGCCATAGGCCAGGATCAGCCCCACCGGCAGCGCGATGGCCAGGCCGGAATCGCCGGTCAGCCGGTCGATGATCTCCTTGTAGAGGAACGGCACATAGACCGTGGTTACCTTGGCCGCCGCCAGCAGCACCAGCGCCACCGCCACCCGCGCCTTGAGGTCGAACCGCCCGGCCGGCCACAGCCATTGCAGCAACGTCCTGAGCGTCGCCCAATGGCTGCGCTCGACGTCATCGGCTGAAGGATCGTAATCGGAGGGACTCATCGGGGCCTGTGGAGAAAAGCGGGGTTTGGCAACGGTGTACGGATAAATAGGGTTTTCTGATCCAAAATACAAAGCCAGACGGGTCACGCGGCCGGCACAAGCCGATACCCGCAACGCTTGCGTCCTGAACTTTCCTCGCGCTAAATGGGCTTGGCAAACCGTAAACGCTCCATCGTACACGAGGACTCATGGGCCAAGTTCGTTCCCCTAATCGCCCCCGTCGCCGTATCGTGGTCCGAGCATTCCTAGCGATCAATGCCATGATCGCTCTGATCTTTTTGATCACCCCTGGCCTCGGTGCATTGGCCCTCGTGGTGATTGTTTTCTTCTTTTCGACCCTTGCATCCGCCCTGCTGCTGTCGAAGGACAGGTTCGGCGTATCGGTTTTGATGACGTTTGTCGAGATGTGCTTGATGCTGTTATTCGGTTTGATTGGTATCGTGCTGACGGCGCTTTCGTTATGGGCTGCGGTTTCATGGCTGGACACGGCAACGCTTCCAGCTCCGGTTCTCTCGCTGTTAGCGTTTAACGAACCGAAATCACCGACGACTGCGCTGACCGAGATGATGATTTTTGCTAGTGTTTTTATTGGATTTACCTTGGCATTATCAACATCAGGATCAATAACACTGGCACCAAGCATAAAAATAAAAACACTATTTATTATCCATCAGAATATATTTACCAAAAAAATTCTTAGGATATTCTTCTCAGTTGCTCTGATATTGGTTTTTGGATATGGGTATTTTGTAATTTCAATTGAACTCCGAGGCGATTCCGGTCAAACGGCTCTTGCACAAGACCTACCGCTGGTCGATGGTTTCCTCCTCGTTCTCAGCGCGACACTAGGTGCAATTTGGGCGGTCATCTGCCCAAGATCGTGGTGGAAGAGCACTCGCCTGATCCTCAGGGTCGCGGCCCGGTAGGGGCTCTTACCTGCCAGGTTGCCGCCGTGGGAGACATTGGACGGACCTTGGATAACAACACTTATTATTTGTATCAATATTACATATCGAATTGAATTCCCCTATTGATTGCACCATATATTTGATATGGCTTGCTGGAGCAACACAATATGAGCCCGGCACGTCGACATATTCTTCGACGCCGGCGATATGCAGCGATTGTCGTATTCGGGTCTTTCGCGGTTGTGGGCTGGCTGCTGGTGGATGGAACATGGTTTGGCACCATCTCCTTTGTATTCCAGGCACTCAGCGCCGTATCCGTTGCCGACCGGATCCTGTATGAAACGGATCGTTTCGGGTCGGAGATCCTGAGATCTTTCCGGGAAGTCCATCTGATGGCCCTTTTTGGCGCGGCCGCGGTCTTCCTGACCATACTCCTTTACCTGGCCGAGGCTAGTTGGCTCAAAACCGGCAACCTGCCATCGTCGATTCTCGATACCTTGCCGGCTGACCCCGACCCACGGATCTTCGGCCTTCCGAGCCTGGCCATGTTCGCCTGCGCGTTTTCGGGTGGCAGCCTGTTTTTCGCGATGGGAAATCTCTCCCGGCTAAGCCAACACAGAATTAGTCGATTGCTGTATGGCTATATGGGCAAACGCCTCCTGCCCTATTCCGACAGCTTAAGTGGATTGGCAATCTTGGCCGGCGTTCTTGTTTTTGCCTATATTTCCTTCCACGCATTCGCGCCGTCGGCGAACTTCCATCCAGTTATGATGACGGTTCACGGGGTCGTCTCCGGTCTCATGTTGGGCCTGTCTATTTTCTGCTGCATCGATTGGATTTTCACCTACCCGAGGCTTTGGCTGGCAAGCGCCCGGTGTGTGCTGCGGATGGCGGCGCGATGATCGCCATGCACATTGGGGTCCGGGAGGAAGTATTGGTGTTGGGACGGGAGGCATTTGCCTGTGATGATTTTTCGGTCGCTTTTTACGCTGTGTGTCCAATAGAGGAGGTTCTCCGTCCTTGAAAGGGCAACAACTCGGCCTGCTCTTTATTTTGTTCCTGGCAGCGGTTTCGCTTTGGGGAATCCTACCGCGTGGTTGGCTGCCGGAACTCGTGATGCTGGCGATCGCATTCGGCATAGCGACACCAGTGCCCGGCATCGGCAGCGCGAACGACCCGGTACTCATCGCCCTCCTCAAGGAATCCCAAAAGAAACAGCCCAACCCGACAGCCCTCTTGCACGTGGTCAGAGCGGCCGTCATCCGGTTGTTCGACGGATCACGGGCCAGCCAGTTGAAGCGCCGCGGCGTTGCGGCAACGCTGACCTTCGGCTATTTCGGGTTCGTGTTCTTTCACATCGCGATGGCTGACCTGTTTGGCGCCTTCGTCATCTTCCTGTTTGACGGACTGCTCGTCATTGTCTGCGTCGCCGCGTTGCTGGGAGAAAAAGACAAGTTCGGCGGGTCGGTCTATGCCGTGCTTGGATTCCACAGCATGGCGATTCCTCTCGGCATTGCGTCGATCTTCCTTACCGGACTGTTGGCGTTTTCGGAATATGGTTGGCTGGTATTCGGGAAAACACCGGAACTGGCCCGCCTGGATAGCGCCGGCATCCGGCCACATAGCTACGGATTGATCCTTTCCGCGACATTTGCCACCGGGAGCACCGGTTTCGCCTTAAAAGTAGCATCCGGGCTGCCCTTCGAGGAACGCGACAACAAGGTCATGCGCCTTATGGTGCGTTATTTTTCCAACACCGTGTCCCCGGTTAGCCGCGGGATCGCAAACATAAACTTCTACTTTGGATTTGCTCTGTTCCTGTTCCTGATGCTGCTCACCGACTCGGGTCGAGAGTATTGGGTCGTCGAGGCTAATACCGGCCTTGGGGTCGCCTATGCCTTGGTCGGCGGCGCCGCGCTGATCGCCTCGGCTGTCGGCGTGGTGGTGTGGATTATGGTTTTCACGCGGACCTGGCCGGTGTGCGCCCTTTTGGTTTTGCGCTTGGCCCTGCGTTAGGCGTAATCATAGGGATTCAGAGCGCCGCCAAGCTAAGCGCAGCCACGTTGAATGTGATAGCGCGAGTTCAGGCGTTCCCTCCGGCCCGTCGAAGCCCAAACCCTACCCGGGTTACCCCACCCCCTACTCCGCCGGTTTCGGCAGGTTGAAGACCTGGCCGGGATAGATCAGGTCGGGGTCGCGGATGTTGCCGGCGTTGGCGGCGTAGATGGTGACGTATTTGATACCCTCGCCATAGGTCTTGCGGGCGATCCGCCACAGCGAATTGCCGGGCTGGACGATCACCTGGCCCGCCATCAGGGTCACCTCGCCGGGCTTGGCTCGGCTGAGCGGCAGTTCGATGCGGCGGGTCACCTTGCCGCCTTCCGCCACCTGGTCGATGCGCAGCTTGTGGACGCCGGGTTCGATCTTCTGCTCGGGCGTGATCTTCCATTCGCCCTTCTTGGTCGCGACCGCAGTCCCGACCGGCTTGTCGCCGACATAGGCCTGGACAGCCGTCTTAGGTTCCGCCTTGCCCTTCAGGACCATGGTCCCCTTGTCGTCATAGTCGACGCTGCCCAGCGCCAGCTTCTGGTTCGAACCGGCCGCGGGTGCGACTTGCGGCGGCTGCAGCACCTTGCTCTCGCCGCCATCCGATTTCGGGGTCAGCACCGCGATGGCGCCCTTGGTCGCCGGGGTCGGCTTGTGTTCGGCGCAATCGGGTACCACCACCACGACCACCTTGTCGCTGTCCACCGGCGGCTTGCCGGCGACCTGCGAGGTCAGGCTGAGTTCGCGCGAGCCGCCGGCCAGCGGCGCCACCGGTACCAGCACCCATTCGCCACGGCCGTCCGCCGTGGTGCGACCGAGTTCCGCATCCCCGGCGCTGACCACGACCCCGGCGCCGGGCTCGGCCCGGCCGGCGAAAACCGCCAAGCAGTCATGGGCGATACGCACCACGTCGAAGCTGGGCCGCAGACCTTCGGGCACCGCCGCCGCCGGGTCCGGCGCGCGCTCCTTGACCTGGACCTGGGGCTCGACCGCGGCCTGCTGTTCCGGCTTGGGGGCCGCCGGCGCGGCGGCGACCGGGGTCTCGGCGGGTTTCGCGGGTTCGTCCGACTTTGCGGTTTCTACCGGCTTTGCGGGTTCAGCCGGCGTCGCGGCCGGCGGCGCTTCGCTGGTGGCCGCTGGCTGCGGTTCGGCCGCGGGCGTCGCGGGTTCCGCCGGCTTTACTTGAGCGGCGACCGGCGGCGTTTCGGCCTTTTCCGGACTGGTCAGGCTCGGCGCCGCGGATTGGCCCGCGTCGTCATCGTCCGCCGGCGCGGTGGCCGCGGTTTGGCTTTCGGGTGGCGAGCCCTGATCCTTTGGCCCAGGCCAAAACAAGGCCAACACAACCGCGAACACAACGGCTCCGACCAACAACGCACCTAAGATCCGAATATTCACGGCGGTGTCACCTCCCCTGACTGCTCCGCGCGCTTAGCCTAGCCCGGTTTCACAAATGTGTCGATGGCCTGGGCGCGCTCAGTCGCGCTTGGAGGAAACCTTGTGATCGACCGGTTTTTGGCCCAGGACATAGGCGGCGATCGCTTCGAGGTCGCTGTCGCTGAGATGTTTCAGGCCGTGCTCGACGGCCTCCTCCATGACGCCCTGTACATTGTCGTAGTCGGGCTTCATGCCGGACTTCATCAGGAAGACCAGGTCCGAGCTGTCCCAGTCGCCGATGCCGGTGGACTTATGGGGGGTGATGTTGGGGGCCAATTCGCCTTCCGGCCCATCGGCCCAGCCGGCCAGGAAGCGGGCTTCGTCCGGGGCGCCCAGCGCGTTACGCGGTGTATGGCATTCGCCGCAATGGGTCAGGGCCCGGACCAGATAGGCGCCGCGGTTCCAGGTTTCGTCGCGGTCGGTCGCCGGAGCCAGGGGACCGGGTTCGAAGAACAGGGCCTTCCAGCCGGCCTGCAGCCAGCGCCAGCCAAAGGGCGCGCCGACATCATGCGGCTTATTGGGCCGGTTCACCGGCGCGCGGCTTTTGAGATAGGCGAACAGGTCGGCAATGTCGGCATCCGACATTTGGGTATAGGCGGGATAGGGAAAGACCGGGAAATAGTGGCTGCCGTCCGGCGCCACCCCATCGCGCAGGGCGCGGTGGAAATCCTCCTCCCGCCATTTGCCGATGCCGGTCTCGGGATCCGGTGTGATGTTGGGGCTGTAAAAGGTGCCGAACGGGGTTTTCAGCGCCCGCCCGCCGGCCAGTTCCGTGCCGCCGCCCTTGAGGTCGGTGTGACAGCCGATGCAGCCGCCGGCGCGCAGCAGGTAGGCACCGCGTTCGACCGGCGTCAACACCTTGCCCCAGACCGGCCCGGCGGCCAGCAGGGAAAGGCCGAGGACCAGCCCGGTGGCGCGGTGCCAGGAAAGCATCTGCGCTCCCTATTCCTTCTTCTCGCGGAACGGCTTGTGGCAGCCGCCGCAGGTCTTGCCGACAGCGCCGAGCTGGGCCCCGATCGCGCCGCGATCGCCGCTGCCGGCGACCTCGACCAGTTTCGCGGCTTCCACCTCCATCGCCTTGGCGGCCTTGACGAAATCGTCCCAGCGGGTCCAGATTTCGGGCCGCGCGCGGGTGACGCCGAAATCGGAGTCCTTGGGGAACATGTCGACCATCATTTTGGAGATCGCGGCGATCCCCGCGGCATGGCCGGGGACATGCCCGACGAACGACACCTCGCCTTTGACCACGGCGGCAATGCCGCCCATATGGGTGCCCAGGGATTTCATCACCGTCTGACGGTATTTGATGACCTTTTCCGATTCGTCGACCGCCTGGGCCGGCAGGCCGGCCAGGGGCAGCAGCGCGAGGGCGAACACGGTCAAACGAAAGGCACGGGCAAAAGCGAAATTCATGATCGAAATCTCCTTGGGTTTTTGGTCGGTGGGGTTGGCGGAGGCACCGTTTATTCGGGCAGGTTGACCGTCATCTCCTTGCCGCCGGTTTCATGGACGCTGTCATGCGCGCGAAGAATGACTGACTTCAAATTCGATGGAATCTTGACCCCGCTTAAACTACGTGTAAACGGTTGTTCGTTCACATGTGGGTGATGCAGGATTCGTGTCGCCAGCACATTGCCCTTGTCGTCAACCACATCCCAGCGGTTGGCGTAATGATCCCAGCCCGTGTCACCATGGGCGACGGTAACGGAAAAACGGTAGGTACCGGGCCCGGTCTTGGTGACCGAGACGTCGACCACATCGGCCTCGCCGGCGGCAACGGGCAAGGCCAGGGTTGAGACCAGCAGTGCGGCGGTAACCAGGACGGAGCGATACATGGCGCAACTCTCCTCTCTTTGTGTATATTGTGGGTCGCGTTCCCAGGTTGATCAAGCCCACAAGGATGCCGCCAAGCGTTTGGGCGGCCAATTGGCCCGGGAAGGCATCACCCTGGTCTATGGCGGCGGCCATGTCGGGATCATGGGCATCCTGGCCGATGCCACCCTGGCGGCCGGCGGCCGGGTAATCGGTATCATCCCCGAGCATCTGCACGAGTTCGAAGTTGCCCATCCCGGCCTGTCCGAGCTGTACATCGTGCCGTCGATGCACGAACGCAAACAGTTGATGTTCGAGAAGTCGGACGCCTTCGCCATGTTGCCGGGCGGCCTGGGGTCGCTGGACGAAACCTTCGAGATCCTGACCTGGAAGCAACTCGGCCTGCACGATAAACCGGTGGTAATCATCAACAACGCCGCCTATTGGCAGCCATTCCTGGATCTGGTCGACCACATGATCGGGGCCGGTTTCGTGCGCGAAAGCGACCGGCAATTGTTCACCGTGGTCGAACGGGTCGACGATGTCGTCGACACCATCCGCTCGGCCCCGGCGCCGTCGATCACGACCGATGCGGTCTCGAAACTGAGCTGACGGGCGGGCCGCACGAACAGCTTGCACTTGCGTCCCCCGGTGTTATGTTGCCGCCGGCCCTGACCCGCGGGCCGCACCCCCATTTCTTTACAAAAAGGTCGCAGACCAAGAGGACTATCCATGGCGAAAATCAAAGTGGACAACCCGGTCGTCGAGCTCGACGGCGACGAGATGACCCGCATCATCTGGCGCTTCATCAAGGACAAGCTGATCCTGCCCTATCTCGACATCGACCTGAAATACTACGATCTGGGGATCGAGGCGCGCGACGAGACCGACGACCAGATCACCATCGACGCGGCCGAGGCAATCAAGCAGTACGGGGTCGGCGTCAAATGCGCCACCATCACCCCCGACGAGGCCCGGGTCGAGGAGTTCGGCCTGAAGCAGATGTGGCGGTCGCCCAACGGCACCATCCGCAACATCCTGGGCGGCACCGTGTTCCGCGAGCCGATCGTCTGCGACAACGTGCCCCGGCTGGTGCCGGGCTGGACCCAGTCGATCGTCATCGGCCGTCATGCCTTTGGCGACCAGTACCGGGCCACCGATTTCGTGGTGCCGGGCCGCGGCAAGCTGACCATCACCTTCCAGCCGGAGGACGGCGGCGAGGCGATCGAGCGCGAGGTCTTCGACTTCCCCGGCGGCGGCGTCGCCATGGCCATGTACAATCTGGACGACTCGATCCGCGGTTTCGCCCGGGCCTGCATGAACTATGGCCTGGACCGTGGCTGGCCGGTCTACCTGTCGACCAAGAACACCATCATGAAAGCCTATGACGGGCGCTTCAAGGACCTGTTCCAAGAAGTCTTCGACGCCGAATTCAAGGACAAGTTCGCGGCCAAGGGCATCGAATACGAACACCGGTTGATCGACGACATGGTGGCGGCGGCGCTGAAATGGAGCGGCGGATTCGTCTGGGCCTGCAAGAACTATGACGGCGACGTGCAGTCCGATACCGTGGCCCAGGGCTTCGGCTCGCTGGGCCTGATGACCTCGGTCCTGATGACCCCCGACGGCAAGACCGTCGAGGCCGAGGCGGCCCATGGCACGGTGACCCGGCATTACCGCCAGCACCAGCAGGGCAAGGAGACCTCGACCAACCCGATCGCCTCGATCTTCGCCTGGACCGGCGGCCTGAAACACTGTGCCAAGCTGGACAACAACCCCAGCCTGGCGAAGTTCGCCGAAACCTTGGAGAAGGTCTGCGTCGACACGGTCGAAAGCGGTTCGATGACCAAGGACCTGGCGATCCTGATCAGCGCCGACCAGCCCTGGCTGACCACCAACCAGTTCCTCGACAAGCTGGACGAGAACCTCCAGTCCGCGATGGGGTAGAGGGTTTTTTCGCGCGCGCGGACCCTGGGAACACGCCAAGGAGACCGGGGCGCGCGTATCCCCCCACCCTAACCCTCCCCCACAAGGGGGGAGGGAATGCCATTGCTGTCTCTGAGCCCGGTTTGCGGCCGGTTCCCGATCGTTGAATGCGATCAGCAGTGACGGAGTCTCCTCCTCCGATAGGGAGAGGGATCCTGGCAGCGTCTCTCGGCTCGGTTTTCCCTCAAACCCTGATCATTAAGAGCGAACCTAGGACGTAGTCCCCTCCCCCCTTGCGGGGGAGGGTTAGGGTGGGGGGGGGGCGTTGCGGCCAGGCCGCCGGCCAGCCTCAAGCGCTGGCTTCCAGCCCTTTGCGGATTTCGGCGAAGGCGGCGTCGGCATTGGCGGCGTCGGGACCGCCGCCCTGGGCCATGTCGGGGCGGCCGCCACCGCCCTTGCCGCCCAGCGCCACGACGCCGAGACGGACCAGGTCGACGGCGCTGACCCGGTCGACCAGATCGTCGGTGACGCCGACCACCAGCGCCGCCTTGCCGTCATTGGCGCCGACCAGGGCGTAAACGCCGGGGCCGGTCTTCTTCATATCGTCGACGATCGCCTTGAGGTTCTTGGCGGGCACGCCTTCGATCTGTTTGGCGGCGAAGCGGATCCCGGCCACGTCTTCGGCCGCGACCCCGCCGCCGGACCCGCCGCCGGCGGCCAATTGCCGTTGCACCTCTTCCAGGCGCCGCTCCAAGCCGCGCTTCTCCTCCAGCAGGCCGGCGATACGGTCGGCAACCTCGCCCGGCGCCGCCTTCAGCAGCGTCGCGGCGTCCTTCAGGGTCTTGTCCTGGGCCACCAGATGAGCCCGAGCCGCCTCACCGGTCAGGGCCTCGATGCGACGCACGCCGGCCGCCACCGCGCCTTCGGACGCGATCGCGAACAGGCCGATATCGCCGGTCCGGCGGACATGGGTGCCGCCGCACAGCTCGGTCGAATAGCTGCCCTCGCCGGCCCGGCCCATCGACACCACCCGGACCTCCTCGCCGTATTTCTCGCCGAACAGCGCCAGCGCGCCGGCCTCGACCGCCGCCTCAGGGGTCATCAGGCGGGTCGCCACCGCGCTGTTCTCGCGGATCCGGGCGTTGACCTCGGCCTCCACCGCGGCCAATTCGTCCTCGCTCATCGCCTTTAAATGGGAGATGTCGAAACGCAGGCGGTCGGGCGCCACCAGGGAGCCCTTCTGGGTGACGTGATCGCCCAACGTGGCACGAAGCGCTTCGTGCAGCAGGTGGGTGGCGGAATGGTTGGCCCGCAGCCTGTCACGGCGGGTGCTGTCGACCTTCATTTCGACCACGTCGCCGACGGCCAGGGTACCGCCCTTGACCGAGCCGAGATGGACATGCACGTCGCCCAATTTCTTCTGGGTATCGCGGATCCGCACCTCGACCCCGCTGGCGGTGAACATGACGCCGCTGTCGCCCATCTGGCCGCCGCTTTCGCCGTAGAACGGGGTCTGGTTGGTCAGCACCGCGACCTCGGTCCCGTCCGCCGCCTGATCGGCGGCGGCGCCGTCGACGATGATCGCCGTGATCATACCCTCGGCGGTGTCGGTGTCGTAACCCAGGAACTCGCTGGCGCCGACCTGTTCGCGCTGTTCGAACCAGACCTGTTCGGTGGCGGCCGAGCCGGATCCTGCCCAGGCGGCCCGTGCCTCGGCCCGCTGGCGTTCCATGGCCACATTGAAGCCTTGCGTGTCGACCGCCAGCCCGCGTTCGCGCAGCGCGTCCTGGGTCAGGTCGAGCGGGAAGCCATAGGTATCGTAGAGCCGGAACGCGACATCGCCGGCCAGGGCCTGGCCGTCGCCCAGCTTGTTGACCTCATCCTCCAGCAGCCTCAGGCCCCGCTCCAGCGTCTCCTTGAAGCGGGTTTCCTCCAACAGCAGCGCCTCGGTGATCAGCGGCTGGGCCCGTATCAGTTCGGGAAAGGCCTGACCCATCTGGGTGGCAAGCTCTCCGACCAGCTTGTGCATCAGCGGTTCGCGACAGCCCATCATATGGGCGTGGCGCATGGCCCGGCGCATGATCCGGCGCAGCACATAGCCGCGGCCTTCGTTGGATGGCAGGACGCCGTCGGCAATCAGGAAGCTGGAAGCCCGCAAATGATCGGCCACGACCCGGTGCGACACCGCATGGTCCCCGTCAGGATCGACATCGGCGGCATGGGCCGATGCCAGGATCAGGGCGCGCATCAAGTCGGTATCGTAATTGTCATGCTGTCCCTGCAGCACGGCCGAGATACGTTCCAGGCCCATGCCGGTGTCGATCGACGGCTTGGGCAGGGCCAGCCTTTCGCCGGGCTGGACCTGTTCGAACTGCATGAACACCAGGTTCCAGATCTCGACATAGCGGTCGCCGTCTTCGTCAGGGCTGCCGGGTGGGCCGCCCTCGATATGGGGACCGTGATCGTAGAAGATCTCGGAACAGGGACCGCAGGGGCCGGTGTCGCCCATGGCCCAGAAATTGTCCGAGGTGGCGATGCGGACAATGCGGTCCTCCGGCAGGCCGGAGATCTTGCGCCACAGGTCGAAGGCCTCGTCGTCCTCGTGATAGACCGTGACCCAGAGCCGGTCCGCGGGCAGACCGTATTCCTTGGTCACCAGGTTCCAGGCCAATTCGATCGCCAGGTCCTTGAAGTAGTCGCCGAACGAGAAATTGCCCAGCATCTCGAAGAAGGTGTGGTGGCGGGCGGTGTAGCCGACATTGTCGAGGTCGTTGTGCTTGCCGCCGGCACGGACGCATTTCTGGCTGGTGACGGCCCGGTTATAGGGCCGGCTTTCGGCCCCGGTGAAGACGTTCTTGAACTGCACCATCCCGGCATTGGTGAACAGCAATGTCGGATCGTTGTGCGGCACCAACGGTGACGACGCCACCACCTGATGACCATGGGTCGCGAAGTAGTCAAGAAACGCCTTCCGGATCTCGTTGGAACTCTGCATCAGCCGAACCAGCTTAAGTTATTGATAAATCGGGATTTCCACAAATCCGCGCCGGCTAATGTGGCGGCAAGCGGCAACCCTGTCAAGGCACCATCCCTTGGGCGCCGCCGGCGGCCCGTGGAACCGGTGCAGCGCAGCCGGTTCCGCAAAACAAACCGGCGCCGCATCAGGCGGCGCCGGTCCGTGTCACGGCACCGGCCTCAGGCCGGCGCCGGCTTCGTTGGTGGTTCAGCCGGCCTCGCTGTCGGTTGTCTCATCTTCGTCGGCCTCTGCCGGCGGCGTGCCGGCCATGGCGTCGGAAACCAGGCCGGCATTGGCCCGGATCGCCTGTTCAATGCGATCGGCGATGTCGGGGTTTTCGCGCAGAAAGGCCTTGGCCTGTTCACGGCCCTGCCCGACCCGCTGGCCTTCGGCCGAGAACCAGGATCCCGATTTTTCGACCACGCCGGCCTTGACCCCCAGGTCCAGCAACTCGCCGGTCTTGGAAATCCCCTCGCCATACATGATGTCGAACTCCACCACCTTGAACGGCGGCGCCACCTTGTTCTTGACCACCTTGACCCGGGTCTGGTTGCCGACCACCTCGTCGCGGTTCTTGATGGCGCCGATGCGGCGGATGTCGAGCCGGACCGAGGCGTAGAATTTCAGCGCGTTGCCGCCGGTCGTGGTTTCCGGATTGCCGAACATGACGCCGATCTTCAAGCGGATCTGGTTGATGAAGATCACCATGGTGTGGGATTTGGCGATCGACGCGGTCAGCTTGCGCAATGCCTGGCTCATCAGCCGCGCCTGCAGGCCGACATGGGCGTCGCCCATCTCGCCTTCCAGTTCCGCCTGGGGCACCAGCGCCGCGACACTGTCGATTACCAGCACGTCGACCGCGCCCGACCGGACCAGGGTGTCCGCGATCTCCAATGCCTGCTCGCCGGTATCCGGCTGCGAGATCAGCAGGTCGTCCAGGTTGACGCCCAGTACCTTGGCATAGCCCGGGTCCAATGCGTGTTCCGCATCGACAAAGGCACAGGTGCCTCCAGTCTTCTGGGCCTCGGCCACCGTGTGCAGGGCCAGGGTGGTCTTGCCCGAGCTTTCCGGACCATAGATCTCGATCACCCGGCCGCGCGGCAGCCCGCCAATGCCGAGCGCGATATCCAGTCCCAGCGAGCCAGTCGAAACCGCATCGATGGCAATCGCCGTTTCCCGTTGTCCCAGCCGCATGACCGAGCCCTTGCCGAAGGCGCGTTCGATCTGGCCGAGCGCGGCATCCAAAGCCTTTTGTTTGTCCATCGAATCCTTTTCCACCAAGCGCAACATGCTCTGGGACATTTCACCCACTCCCGTTATTTCATAGCGTCGCATCGGTTGCAATTGCTGGTAATGTACATGGTTTGTTCTCACTTGCAAGAGGTTTCGTTAAGTCGTTGTTTTTATGTTGATATATCCGCCATGTTCGAAATTAGTTCCGGTCAGCGAAAGACGCATATATCCCCTTCACCTAAGTATAAAGAAAGGCTAAGATCCATGACGGAACGGAAACGGATTCGGTTGTCTGATGAGCGCCAGTGCGAATCTGGGGTTGCTATTGTGCTTGGTGGGTTGCGAGTATTGGCGCGTAGGAATATGTCGCCAAATGGATTCCGGTTATGCCTTTTGAGCCAAGTTTTGAATTGCCCGCAGGCGTGCTATCAGCGATTGGCAGGTTTCTGATGCCCCCGATTGTTGAATTTGGCAGCCCTGTCCAGCGCGCCAAGACGCGCGGGCAATCGTTTTGGCATGTCCCTATCAAAATTTATCCTCGTGTTTTCAAAAGAGTTGGCCCAGCCACGCTTTCCCACTGTCGTGTCTATTTGGATCTGTATCGCGGTGACGATATAGCCAACAAAATACGGCTTGGATTTGGCGATATGTACACTGACCAGCCGAAAAAGGAAGAAACGCTTCAAGCTGGTAGACCTCTTTTAATTCCTGTCGTTAGCCGTTCAGAGGACTCAAATGATGGTCGTGCAACAATAGCCGATTTAGCGTTTCACAATTCTGAGGGAACGCCGAATCTTGTTGAAAACGATAGAAAAAAGAACAAGTTCCGTCTTCGAGTTAAAAGCGGAAAAGATGAATGGGTGAGTCCGCATTTCTATATAATTCGCGTTCCAATTGAACCAAGCAATGGGCAGTTTTCTGTAGAAATTGAATTTGAGGGCGAAGGAACTCAAGGACTCTAAGGAATTGATATGGCACGTGGAAAACACCTAAGCCTTGAGGAAGCGCGCAAGTCCGGCGATCTTGACCGGTTCGCGGCTGAAACCGAATACCAGCAAGCCGACGCGGGCCGGTTCAATCGGCTTATGCGCGCGATGACGAGCGGGAAGCCGGCGGCGCGAACGAAATCATCAAAGCCTGGAACATCAGATGCGGATGCTTCCGAAGATTGAACCGGAATTCAAACTCGCCAAGGTATTTCGGCAGGTGCTTGGCAGAAACCCAAACGTGAGTGCCGTTGATCCCGCGTTGCAGCCAGGACCAGAAGCCTTCAATCGTGTTCACGTGGACTTGCCCGCGAACGTATTCGCCAGCGCTATGGTTCACCGTGCCGTGCCAATATCCTTCCTCGGGAAGGTTGCTGTAGCTGCGCAGTTCGTCAGTCGCCACGCGCGATCCGCGATGCACCCATTCCAGGATATGCGGGACCAGATGGTTGATACGGGTGCTGGGGACCACGCGGGTAAGCAATTCGCCCTGCCGTTCCAGCATGCCGAGAACCAGGGTTTTGTCGTCGTGCCCGAACTTGTCCTTGCCGCCGATGCGGACTTCGTCGATTTCCACTACGGTATGCGGCCCGCCAAGCTTGCTGTCGCCATCGACCCAGCCCATGTATTTGCGGATTTCGTGACCCATGCGCCACGCCGTCTTGTAGGTCACTCCGCATTGGCGCTGGATTTCCTTAGCCGATACGCCGTTGCGTGTGGTGGTAAACATGAACATGACGAAGAACCACTTTTGCAGCGGCGTTCTGGTCCGTTCGAACGGCGTTCCGACCATGGGATGGATATGCCAGCCGCACCATTGGCAGGCATAGGCCGGCTCGCGGCGGACGCGGTGCCATTTGGTAGCCTTGCCGCATTTCGGACACTTCGACGCGCGGCCATATCTGGTTTCAAGCAAATGATCCAGGCAGGCGTCGTCATTCGGGAATTGGCGAAAGAATTCTTGGATGTTGAGGTGCTTCGGATTCGGCATATCGGTATCTCCCATGCTTGATATATGGGGATTGGGAGTACTTACGTCAAGGGGATATATGCGGCGAAAGACCGTTAACGCTGTTGGTCGGAAATGATTTGCGCGGGACCGCTGGCAGCGAATCGCGGCGCCGAGACGGTTAATCGGCCGGGGCCTCCATGACGTCCTTCACCTTGGCGGCGAGCTGGTTCAGGCTGAACGGCTTGGGCAGGAAGCTAATCTCGGCGTCGCTTTCCAGATTGGCGCGGAATTCGCTTTCGGCATAGCCGGAGATGAATATCACCTTGGTGGTCGGGAAACGTTCGAGCACGTGGCGGCTCAACGTCGGGCCGTCCATCGCCGGCATCACGACATCTGAGACCAGCAGGTCGATGCCGCCTTCATGCTCGTCCAGAAGGTCGAGTGCGGCAAAACCGCTATTGGCTTCGAGCACCGTGTAGCCCTTGCGGCGCAGGGCCCGCGAGGCAAACAGGCGCACCGCATCCTCGTCCTCGACCAGCAGGATGGTGCCGATGCCGGTCAAATCGGCCACGGAATCCGCCGATTCGACGCTCTGTTCGGCCAGTTCCGCCTGGCTGGGCTGGTGGCGCGGCAGATAGATCTGGAAGCTGGCGCCGCGGCCGGGCTCGCTCTCGGCGTGGATATATCCACCGGTCTGTTTGATGATCCCGAAGACGGTGCTCAAACCCAGGCCAGTTCCGGCGCCGACTTCCTTGGTGGTGAAGAACGGTTCGAAAATCTTCTCCAGGTGCTCCTTGGGGATGCCGGTTCCGGTGTCGGTGATTTCGATCACCGTGTAATCGCCCGGCGGCATCACTTCGTGGCTCATTTGCCGGGGGGCCGCATTGGTCTCGTTGCGGGTTGAGATCGACACCGCGCCATTGCCGCTCATGGCATCGCGGGCATTCACCACCAGGTTGATGACCACCTGTTCGAACTGGCCCTGGTCGACGCGCACCGGCCACAGGTCGCGGGTGTGACGGATCTCGAGCTCGATGCCCTCGCCGATCAGACGCCGCAGCAGATGCGACAGCTCGGCCAGCACGTCGGTTACTTCCAGGACCGACGGCCGCAGGGTCTGGCGCCGCGAGAACGCCAGCAACTGGCGCACCAGGTTGGCGGCGCGGTTGGAATTCTGCTTGATCTGCATGATATCGGCGAAGGATTCGTCGCCGGGCTGGTGCCGCAGCAGCAGCAGGTCACAGAAACCGATGATCGCGGTCAGCAAGTTGTTGAAATCGTGGGCGACGCCGCCGGCCAACTGGCCGACCGCCTGCATCTTCTGGGATTGGGCGAATTGCAGCTCCAGCTGACGCTGGTCGGTGCTGTCGATGAAGTGCAGCACGACACCGCTGACCTGGCCCTCGTGATCGACCACCCGGCTGGAAAACACCTGGGCGACACGCGAGCCCCGCCCGCCGATCCGCACTTCGACCGGACCCGACGGCCGCTCCGCCTCCAAGGCCTCGGCCAACCGGTCCCGCAGCACCTGGACGTCACTGTCCTGGACGATGCTGGCCAGGCTGTGCCCGACGATCTCCTCGGCCGGTTCTTCCAGCATTGCCGCCAGGGCGGCGTTGGCTTCCTGGATGCGGCCATCGGGGTCGACCATGACGATGCCGACCGGTGCAAAGTCAAAGAAGCGCTGGAAATGCTCCTCGGCCATTTTCAGGGCCGCTTGCAGCTCGTTTTCCTGGGTCACGTCGCGCACCACCGACCGGGTCCTCAGCGGCTTGCCCGTTTCGTCGTAGACCACGCTCTGGCGGATCTCGACGTCGAACTCCTCGCCGTTACGCCGGCGCAGGCGACCCGATCCCGACCGTTCGCCGTCTTCGTCGACGACCTTGCCGGTGCTCACCCGGTCGACCTCCACATCGGCCAGCCGCAATTCGCTGCGCACCAGTTCGGCCGGTTCGTAGCCCAGCCATCCGGCGAGCGTGTTGTTGATGAACAGGAACCGGCCATCGGCGCCGATCGAATAGAATCCGACCGGCGCGTTGTCCAGGAAGTCCGCCAGCTTGTCCTGTTCCTCATGAATAGCCAGTTCCATTTCCCGGCGATCGGTATCGTCGTCAACGAACCAGACGATATGGTCCGCGGCGTCGGCCAACGGTTTGGCGGTCAGTTTCAGCCATTTCGATTCGCCGTCGACTTCGACGTGGATACTGTCGCTGGCCGCGGCCCCGGCCATGCCTTGCGTGGCCAGGCGTTCGACAACGGCCGCGGCATCCGGACTGCCGACCGTCAGCAGCGACAGGTCGGGGCAACCTTTGGCGTCGCAGCGCACCGCCTGGCGATAGGCGGGATTGGCGTACACCGGCATGCCGTCGGGGCCGGTCACGACGACTCCACGGTCGCTGACATCCAGCGATTCAGCCAGCAGCCTGGTGATCACCCCGGGATCGGCAGCGCGGTCGCCGGCCAGGCCCAACAGGCCCGCCACCCCGGCTCCGGCCAGCAGTACGACACAGCCGGCCAGCCAATAGGCGGCCGTGCCCAGTTCCGCCGTCCAGGCGATGATCGTCAATTCCAGCACCACCGCCACCGCGACCAGAAGCGCCGCCAGACCTTGCCGGGTTCGTGCGGTGATCATCGGAAACCGCCCGCCTGACGGGCGGCCAATCGATTGCGCAGACAGATCCATGCGGTCGTCGTCCTAGCCTCTGAAGCCGGTCTAACGGGCGCCGGCGGACGGTGCCGCGCGGCGGGCCACCTGTCCCTTCAGGCGCATGACATAACCGATTACCTCGGCCACCGCCTTATAGTGTTCCACCGGAATCTCCTGGTCAATCTCGGTGCCGGCATGCAGGGCACGGGCCAGAGGCGGATTTTCCACGATCGGCACCTTGTGTTCCTCGGCCAAGGTGCGAATGCGCAGCGCCAGGTGGTCCTGGCCCTTGGCACTCACCCTGGGCGCCGCCATGGTATCCGGATCATAGCGCAGCGCAACGGCGAAGTGGGTCGGGTTGGTGATCACCACATCGGCCTCAGGCACCGCCGCCATCATGCGGCGCCGGGCCCGTTCCATGCGGATCGCCCGCAGGCGCTGCTTGATTGCCGGGTCGCCTTCCGCCTGTTTGTGCTCTTCCTTGATGTCCTGTTTCGACATCCGCAGCGATTTGCGGTGCTTGTACTGCTGGTAGAGCATGTCGAGACCGGCAATCACCGCCAGCACCGCGACCGCGCCGAGCAGCAATCTGAGGCTCAGATTCTTGAGCAGGGCCAACACGTCGATCAACTGGTATTCGACGACCAGCGGCAGTTGGTCCAGTTGCGGCACCACCAGGATGACGGCGATGGTGCCGACGATCGACAGTTTCAGAAGACCCTTGAGAAAGTCGACCAGGGCATCGCCGGAGAACCGTTTCTTGGCCCCCTTGACGATCGAAATCTTGTTGAGCTGGGGCTTCATCTTTTCCAGCGTGATCACCGGCTTGTGCTGAACCAGATTGCCCAGCACGGACAGCACAACCAGCATCGCCAGCATCGGCCCCAGCACGATCGCGACATCGGTGGCGATGCCCTGCACGACCTGCAGGAGATGCGCGATGTCCATCGGTATGTCGTGCGGCGAATCCAGAAAGATCTGCAGGGTCTTCCGCATCGAACTGAACATGTAGCCGGAGAAGATCATCACCGACAGCGTGGCACCCAGGATCATGAACCAGTGATTGATTTCCTGGCTCTTGGCGACATCACCCTTTTTGTGGCTGTCCTCGAGCTTCTTTTGCGTCGGTTCTTCTGTTTTTTGGGCATCATCCTGGTCGTCGGACACGGGTCACCTCGTCGGCAGGAAGAGGGACAGGGCCGCTTCGTAATGGACCAGGAACCAGGTCAGCGCCGCCGGCAGGATTGCGGCCAGGACGAAGAAACCGAGCCCGATCTGCAGCGGCAGGGCGACGAAAAACACCTGCAGCGCCGGCATCAACCGGTTCAACAGGCCAAGCCCGAAATAGAAAACCAGACCATAGACGATGAACGGTGCCGCGATCTTGATGCCCAGGCTAAAGGCCCCCGCCACCGCCTTGACCGCGGTTTCGGCAAAGTCGCCGACCGGCAGCGTGCCGGCGGCGGGAAACACCGTGTAGCTTTCGGTCATCGCCTGCAGGGCCAGCAGGTGCAGGTTACCGGTGAAGATGACCAAAAGGCCCAACAGGGTGAGGAAGGTCGCGATCAGGGCGCCTTGGCTGCCCTGGCTGGGATCGAAGGACTGGGCATAGGCCAGCGAGCTTTGAAAGGCGATGACCGTGCCGCCGACATGCAGGGCGGCCATGGTCAGCCTGGCGGTGGCGCCGATGAACAGGCCGATCAGCACTTCGCCGGTGATCAGGATCGTGGTGGCCATGGGCGTCCCGGGCAGGGCCGGCAGCCCATCGGCGACCAGCGGCAGGGCAACCAGGCTGACGGCCAAGGCGATGGCCAGTCGGATGCGGACCGGGACGAACGTCTCGCCGAACCCCGGGATCAGGCTGATTGCCGAACCGAGCCGCGAAAACACCATCATGAAGGCAAAGGCGCCGGCAGGCAGGAGCTCTTGCAGCATGGCCCGCCCCCGCCCCTTAGGATAGGCCGGCGATACGCTGCGCGATGCGCTCCATAAAGGTCGACATGGTGGTGACCATGTAGGGCAACAGCAGCATCAGGGACAGAAAGATCGCAAAGATCTTGGGGACAAAGGTCAGGGTCATTTCCTGGATCTGGGTCAGAGCCTGAAACAGTGCGATGATCAGGCCGACCACCAGGGCGATCAGCATCACCGGTCCGGCCACCTTCAACAGGACCCAGATCGCATCACGCGCCAGGTCCAGGGCAGTCGCTGTATCCATCTTGTCCGGCCCGTCAGATCGGCATCTTCATGATGTCTTGATAGGCGCCGATGACCCGGTCGCGAACCGCGATCAGGGTTTCCAGGGTCATCTCGGCGTTGGCCACCGCCGTCACCACGTCGGTGATTTCGGCTTCGTTGACCATGGCTTTCATCGCGGTCTGTTCCGAGTTGCGCCCGGCATCCAGCGTGGTCTGGACCACCTCCTCGACCATGGCGGCGAAATTCGGCCCCCCGCTCGCCTTTTCGGTCGGGTCGTCGAACTGGCCCGGCTTGATATCGGCGGCACGGCGCATCGCCTGGGTGTAGGCCAATGAGGCATCGGTCAATTTCGCATCCACGGGCTATCCCCTTCCTTCAGTTCCTACGCCGCCGGGTGCGGGCCCTATTTCAACAACTCGATGGTGCGCATCAGCATCTTGCGGGCCGCCTCGATGGCGTTGAGGTTGGCCTCGTAGGAGCGCTGCGCCTGGCGGATGTCCATGGTCTCGATCAGGCCGTTGACATTGGGGGTCCGGACATAGCCGTTTTCGTCGGCCGCCGGATGGCCGGGCTCGTGGCGCATGCCGAACTCGGACTTGTCCCGTTCGATGCCCGAGACCTGCACGCGGTGAACCCCCATATCCTTGTCCAGCTCGTTCTTGAAGGACACCAGTTTGCGGCGATAGGGCTCGCCGCCAGGCGTGGTCGAGATCGAATTGGCGTTGGCCAGGTTTTCCGCCGCGACCTGCATGCGGCGCCCCTGGGCCCGCATGCCCGAGGCCGAAATCGCCATCGATTTCAATAGGTCCATTGTCGCCCTCCTATCACCTCAATTATTTACGGCCGAGCGCCGTCCGCAGCATGCCGATCTGCTTGCGGTACAGGTTCAGGGTCAGTTCGTAGTCCGCCTGGTTCAAAGCGCTTTTCATCATCTGCTCTTCCAGGTTAACCGCATTACCGGTGGGGGTCGTCTGATCGACCTCGTCGTCGCGCTCCTTGATCGAACCGCTGCCGCGCGCCTCGACCGCGATATGGCCGGGCTGGGTGGTCCGCACCCCGGGGCTTGGCTGGCCCTTGCGCAGCAGGTCCTTGAAGGACATGTCCTGCAGATCGCGGGGCTTGTAGCCGGGGGTGTCGGCATTGGCGATGTTCTGGGCGAGAACCCGCTGGCGGCGGTTCAGCCAGGTCATGCGCTTCTGCAGCGCACCGAAGATCGGAATGTCGTTCAGGTCCATGCGGCCACCGGCGTCGCGGCCCGGGCGGAGGTCCCGAGCGATTTGCATAAAATTCGACGAAAATCCGTCAGAAGCTATTGTCCGACGCCCGGTTTAATATTCCCTTAATCCCCGGCCGGCGGCTTAGGTGCAAGCCTGGACAGAGGCCAGTTTCGATCCGGGAAATCAACGCCCATTGCGAGGGCGGCAAGCAACCCGAGAATTAAGGAATAACCCAATGATTGCGCATCAAGTGTGAAATCCGGCTGAACCCCGGCCGACGCAATCGTTGTCATCGCGATCCCAAAAACCAAACATGCAACAGACAGCCATTGGTAAAGCGACAGGCCGCCGAACTTAGGCGTCAGGGATTCGCCTCGATATCGCTCCTCCCAGAACCGCCCCAGTGATGTCAGAATGAGGTAGGAACCGACAATCACGCTCCACGGCATTGCATGGGCCCACATCGCAGAAAGAACCAAGAACACTGCAAGATTTGTAAACAGCGAATAGAGTTGTGTCGGATGAATCGCAACACCTGACAGTCCTTCCAACGCAACCACCCGTGACATTCGATTGACGACACGAATTCCGAGCGCATTTGAGACCGGTTGACCGTGGCAGCAACCTTGGACCAAACACCGGAGCCTACCTACGCCCTGTCCCAATGCACCCCCGACAACACCCGAGGCAGCCAGGGACGCTGCAGCCGTCGGATCAAAAATCGATATTGTTGCCACAGCCATTGCCGCGCCGGCGAGAAACCCGAAATAGCCAAACGGTCGGGAAAGGCGATCACCACCTTCAATCAGGTAGCCCCATGCGGCGGCGGCGATCAAGCCGGCGAAACCCGTCACCATCACGAAACCCGCCAGGTTCTTATCGAGGAAGAAATTTACCGCAAGCGCCCCGACGAAAGCTGCCAGACCACTCAAAGTTCCGCTGGCAACAAACCGTACCTGGCCAACCCGCTTCGCCACCCAGGCGTTAGAGAGCCACCCGCACATATTGACCAAGCCTGGCCACCAGTATGGATAGGACCAAGACAGAAAACCTAGGAAGGCACCGGCGACGACATCGGCGACTGAGTGCTGACCCGCCAAGACACAGGTTAGCCAGATTAACCCCGCTCCGCCCCACCAAAGCCAGGATCCTGCCGGCCACCGTCGCCCGGCCGCAAAGGCTGCTATCGTAGCCCAATAGGCGTGAAACGCCGGCAGTGCCATCCATTCGGCATCCAGCATACGGTTCTGCTTGAGCAGAATGTCCGTCAGCGGATCGGAGGCCACATCCAGATATTCAGCTTTGAACGGCAGGAATATCAGGGCCGCAAAACCAATCAATGACGCGATCCAGGATGAAATGACAAATCGCCTTAAGTCGCGCTTCGAAATCAAAATGAATGGTATTAGAACGGCGATCGGATAAATCGCCGAATAGATCCAGACCGACCAAGCCGGGTGGCTCAGTTTATACTCCCAAGCGGTTCGCAACTCGATGGCCGCAGCCGGTGTAGGGACGGTGGAGAGACAGGAATAAACAACCCCCCAAAGCAGCAGTGCGAGCACGCCCGCCGCAATGCGTTCAGGAATGGAGGCCCGCTCATCACAAGAAACCGGGAGCGAAAGCCAAGGGGATATTTCCCTCGGCCCGAGCCTGGCGCGCGTCGCTGGACCTTCGTATCCCGCGACAAAGGACATCACCGCCAACGTCAACAATGGGGACACAACCCAAAAACCAGCGGCACTCCCCACTACCACCGAACCGCCAAAGGCCAGGAGTACGAAACCGACGTAGATCGGATGCCCGAGCCAATGATAGGGCCCGGTAAAGACATAGCGCTTGGTGGGAAAAGCGTTCATAGGCAGCCCGCCACCTTTCCAGGTGAGCAGCGCGAGTGACACCAACAAAAGTGCACCTCCAGCGGCTGCCAGTACCGTCCCCGACCATTTCGGCAGAGGCACCGACCAAGGAACAAGAGCCAAGCTGTCAAGGAGTTGCGACCAGAGCACGAGCAACCCTGGCAGGACGAGACAGAACAGTGCGCCGTAGAGGATACGGCCTAGCAAACCGTTCATGGCCAAACAATGTCCTCAAACACCACGGCACCATGATCGACCAACTGGCCGCTGTCATATAAAGATCCGACGCCGACAAACTTCCGTTCGCGACCAGTGAGAAAACGGATGGGTTTCAATGCATCAGGTAGCGGAATCCTCTCAAGGATACCAGTACCCAGCAATTCATTGACCAGGACCTTTTGGTCGAATAAACGCAAATACGTTCCAGGTTCCAAGATTACTTCGGACTGTTCGATCGAGTGCAAATCGACCAAGAGACCGTTTCGAAGGCAAAGACGTTTATTGATCTCGCCCTGCCACTCAATCCAGACCAGTGACTGTTCGGCACCACAGAAGCGACCCCATTTAAGGCGCGACAACCCGAGTTGCCAGGGAGCAAAGTTCATCTCAAGTCGTTCGGCATAGCCTTGCCCGAAGACCACCCCATCGGAGGCCTGGACACTGCCATTCAGCACGACGGGATCCCAGACCAGTTTCTTATCCATGTGGGAATAGAGAACGTGAGGACACGATCGTGCCGACGACCAAACACGTGCCGAGTGGCCAATGTCCGGCCAGGCCAACCCATCTCCCGAGAGTTCCGGAAGATTGACCCAGCGCTTGAAATACTTCCCGTTTTGCGTGGAATCTTCCGACAACTGCCCATGGAAGCCAATTTTAAGGGCCCCAATCTTCAAATTGGCTGCATAGCGGATATGAAAGGTCCGGCCGTCGTAGAAGTCGCCGTACCACTTCTCCAAAATCACCGAGTATCTCCAACCAATGTCACCGATACCCGGATTCCGCATTTCGGGGCCGGCTGTATCTGGCCCGAGAGCCTGCAGGGTTTTACCAAAACCCTCTTCTCGCGCAGCTTATTGGGCGAATAACAACTATCAGACGCTGATTATCTATTCAAGATTGTGGGTATTTGGAAATTGATCTATTTGGCGACCGGCTTGACTTCGATATAGCTGCGTACCTTTTCGACGCCTTCGGTGGCGCGGATGATGCGCAGTACCGTGTCGCGCTCCGCTGTCGATCCGGCGCGGCCGATGACATAGGCCTCGTTCAGTACCGAACGCCAGCGATAGTTCACCGACGTCACGCCCTTTTCGACCAGCAATTGGGCCTTGATCTTGGTTTCAATCCAGAAATCGTTGACTGCCTGGCCGACGCCGCTTTTGTCCTGCGAATCCTTGGCCTTGGCGTCGGCGCGCCGGCTTTCCTTTTCCGCCTTGCTGACGACCTTGACGTGGGAATACAGCCGCTTGATGCGGTCGTCGGCACCAACTAGACCCTCGACGGCCTTCTTCTCGGCGGCATTGTCCAGCACGCCGGTCAGCAGGACCCGTTGCTCCCAAACATCGGTGGACACATCCAGCAACAGACCCTCGTCTCGATCCGCGAGCCGCTTCAGGATGCCGGCGCCGATCTTGGTATCGGTTACCTGATCCTCCGTGCTGCGGTCTTCCCAGGCTTTTTGCGCGGTTTCCGTGACCACCGTGGTGCAGCCGGCAAGGCCCAGCCCGATCAGCAGCGCCAAAACGAAATAAAATGGATTCGTGCGCATGGAAGACTCCTTCAAACGCGGAGGACAGGATGCGGCGCCGAAGGCCCCGAGAGCATCCGGCAGGCTAATCCAAACCGGTTATCGGTTGGTTAACTATAAAGCGGTGCTGGGTCCACAAGAAAACGGTCAACCCGGACCTGGTGGATAACACCCTCTAGGACAGCAGCATATCCCACAGCGGACCGGTAAAGCCTGCCTTGTGCATGGCACCGGTTTGGCGCTGGCTGTCCGCGACCGGAAAGACCCGGTCGGCCCGTCCTGCCCAGGCCGCCTCGAGCCGCCGGGCGATCGCCGCCTGGTCGATCAACGGGGAGAAGTAGAACCACGGCTCCAGCAAGTCCCGGTCAGGGTCCAGGACGCCTTCGGCAATTGCCCTTTGCTCGATCGGCGCCCCGGGAAGGACCCGGATGCCGCTGAAGGCGAACACCACGCAGCGGCCGAGGCGGTCGATATTCGCCAACCCCTCCTCCAACGTGCGTGCATCTTCGCCGGGACCGCCAAAGATAAAAAAATGCGCCGTAGGGATGTCGAGTTCGGCGCAGAGGCGCTGGGTGGCCAGCGCATCGTCGAACTGGAACGTCTTGTGCATCGCCGCCAGGGTGGTGTCGCACGCCGCGTCGGTCCCGAACTCCATCGCGTGCAGGCCGCTCTTCTTAAGTAGCGACAACTCGGCACGGCCCAAATCACTTGGCCGGAAATAGGCACACCAAGGGGTTCGGTTGCCGCGCCGCAGCAACGCTTCGGCGACCTGCAGGTAATACCCTTGCCGGTCGTTGAACACGGCGTCGGTGAAGAACAGGTAGCGGCAACCCTGTTCGTCGACCAGGCGGGCCGCGTCGTCGGCAACCGCATCGGGGTCGCGGAAACGGAACCGCCGCCCTTCCAGTTGGGGATAGGCGCAATAGGCGCACCGGAAGGGACAACCCCGTTTGGTTTGCAGGTTCAACATGCCGCCGCGGGCGGCATAAAACGCGGCGATCGCGGGATCGTAGGCGGCGCCATGGGACATCGGTTGCGGTCCGCCATGGAAGACCTGACCCGAAGGCGGCGGTGTCCCCGCGGAGATCGCATCGGCCAGGTCTACCAACGCCGCCTCGCCCTCGCCGGTGATCCCGTAATCAGCGTCGATCCGCGCCATCAGCGCATCCGGGAACAGGGAAAAGGCGCTGCCCCCCAACACGATGGGTGCCGCCGTGATGGCGCGAATGCGCCGCACCAGTTCGACAGCGCCCTCCAGGAAGAACTGGGGGTTGGCACTATCCACCGTATCGACGTTGCGCAGCGACACGCCAACCAGATCGGGCCGGCTTTTGGCCATGACAGCGTTCAACCCGTCCAGCCCTCCGGCCACCAGCACGTCGTACTGGACCACCGAATGGCCGCGCAGCGACAGGCTGGCCGCCAGTTGCGCGATGCCAAGTGGGTGGACCGCATAGGGCGCGGTAACGGTATTGGCGGAAATCAGAAGGCAGCGGATACCCATGGCGCTTCCGGTCATGTGTTGGTGCCGTCGGGACTAGGGCCTAAAGATGATCCTGCGGCCGCAATACCTCCCGATCCGAACGCGCGAGCCAAGCTGGCAGATCCAATGACTTGCGGTATTCGATATCCGGTTTTTTCCTGGCTGCCCAGTTTATCGAGTTCTCCGTGTTCACCAACCAGGTACAGGTCGGACAATCGGGCGGCGATTTCAGCGCCGCCAACTCGTCCCGATGATAGGGAACCAGCGCGAATTGCGCCGCCCGAAAGGCGGTTCCGATTTTGACCCGGACATAGTAAGTACGGCCCGGCAAAAGATCGGCATCAAGGAAGTAGGCCCGCTTTCCAACCACCATGAACCGCCGCTTGCCAGACGGGACCTGGTGGGCGATACGGGTTTGCTGGTACATCAAGCCGATCAGGTCATAGCCATCATCGGTCACGTCTACCATGATCGCGCGGATGCGCCGGTCGTCCTTGGCGTAGGGGAGCGTGAACACAATGAGGGCCTTGCCGGCTTCTGGCGTCTTGGCAACCGCATCACCGGGAACCCATTGCATGCCCGCCATCCGGCACCCCGCCAGAATTCCCAACAGCATCAACACAAAACCGAACAGCGATGCAACTCTGGACATCTTCTATTCTCCTTAAGACGTCATCGCACAATTGGCGGACCGATTGGATCAAAAGCCACCGGTTCAGATCGGCTCCTGCAACACCGGAGAGCCAGGTGGGAAGCGCTTCCATCCGGCCCGCCGGCACGCGAGGCCGGTTCCAGTGTCGGACAGTGAATTAGCGGTGGTCGCCCTGGCGCAGCTTTGCCCGATCTCCACTTTGCAGCCAAGTTTCCTGGTAGCGATCCTGGCGAATGCCGATGCTTCTGGCATTGACCCGGGCCCAGGATTTGGACTTTTCGGTGTTTTGCAGCCAGGAGCAGCCGCCGCAAGCCGGCGCTTTTCGGGGGTCGGCATAATCGGCCTTGCTAAACGGCACAAATTCGTAGCGCGGTTTGACGCGGCCCAATTTGGGATCGATTTTCACGTAATAGGTCTTGCCGGCCAACAGGTCGGCGTCCAGGAAATCGGCGTTTTCACCGATCACCATGAACCGTCGTTCGCCAGCCGGCACAGGATAGGCGATTCGGGTCTTCTGGTACATGATGCCGATGATTTCACGTTCCTCGCCGGTGATGTCGAACACCGACGCGCGGACGCGGCCTTCGACATTGCTTGGCAACAGAAACACAACCATCGCGTTTCCGGCCCCGGGTTCCAGGGCGACGCTGTCGGACGGAACAATTTGCATCCCGCCCGACCCACACCCGGCCAGCATCCATACCAGGCCGGCCGCGATGCCCGCCCGCAACATACGCATTACCATGAACGGTCTCCCACACTGACTTCCACTCAAGAATGCGAGCATAGAGTCCAGCTCCCGCAACCACAACGAAAAGCTGACGAGGCTCTCGGGTCGTCGCCGCCTGAGCATCTGGCGTGTAGAAAACGACCGGCGCCCGAAGATTAAGCGTCAATTGGTTAACAAGTCCGGGCCATTTTTTACCCTTTGTTAAGTATCAGAGGCGCAATATTTTTTCTGGCCCCACCGGTGTTGCAGACCCGGTCAGGCCGCTTACTGGGGAAGGTTTGGAACCGTGGATAAGTCCAGAACGGAAAGCGAACGAGCCACCGCCCTGGCGGTCGCCCTGAAGGCCGACCAGCCCGGTGACGAGGTGCCGCGGATCGTGGCCACCGGGTCGGGCGCGATGGCCGAGCAAATCCTGCAGATCGCTTTCGACCGCGGCGTCAAGGTGCGCGAGGACGCCGATCTGGTCCAATTGCTGGCGGCGGTCGAAGTCGACAGCCTGATCCCGGTCGAAGCGTTTGCCGCGGTCGCCGAAATCATGTCCTACGTCTACCGAGCCAATCGCGAGACTCCGGTCTCGCCACAAGCGTGAGTACCACCATGAACGCCATGCCCGCCCCCGCCATAGACCCCGGCTTCGAAATCGCCGAGATCGTCAATATCGTCACCATCGCGCGTCGCCGGGGGGCCGCGGCGGTTGAAACCATCAACCTCAACGCCCTGGCCCGCAAGGTCGAACACCTGTGTGCCCGGATCTCGTGCCTGCCGATCGACCAGGGACGGCGCTACAGCGACTTGATCGTCGGCCTGCTGGCCGACCTCGACGCCCTGGCCGACGAAATGCAGATCGAGCGCGACGGGGTGGAAAACCAGATCGCGCGACAGTCCGGTACCGGCGGCCCGGACCGAGGTTGAGCCAAGCGCGCATACCAACACCGTTCGTAAATGGATCCGACCAGCTACATACAATACGTCGCCGCGCTGGCCTTCGTGCTGGTTCTGATCGGCGGTCTGGCTCTGCTGGCCCGTCGTTTCGGAATGATGCCGCGGCCGACACCGGGCGGCAGTCGCGACCGGCGCCTGTCGGTGGTTGAGGTCGCACCGATTGACGCCCGGCGGCGAATGGTGCTGGTCCGACGCGATGACACCGAGCATCTGCTGCTTCTGGGTCTGAACGGCGATCTGGTGATCGAGCGCGGAATACGGGCGGACAGGGCGTCCGCCGCGAACGCGGACCAGGATTGAGGCCGATGCGCGACTCTCAGCGCTCTCCAGCGTATGTCCGGAAACTGGTTCGGATTCTACCCTTTGGGTTGCTGCTTTGGTTGGCGACCGCGGTGCCGGCGACCGCCCAGCAACTGACCCTGGATATCGGCGAAGGCGGCGACCTGACCGGTCGCGTGTTCCAGATCGTTGCGCTGATCACCATACTCAGCCTGGCACCGTCGATCCTCGTGATGGTGACGTCCTTCACCCGGATCGTCATCGTGCTTTCGTTGATGCGCAGCGCCCTGGGCGTCCAGCAGACGCCACCAAATTCCGTGTTGATCAGCCTGGCGCTGTTCCTGACCGCCTTCATCATGGCGCCGACCCTGGAGCGCGCCTATCAGGACGGCATCCGACCGCTGATCGACCAGGAGATCGACGAGACCACATCGTTCGAGCGCACCACGGCGCCACTGAAGGATTTCATGCTGACCCATGTGCGGGAGAAAGACCTGGTCCTGTTCCTCGATCTGGCCAAGGTCGAGCGAAGTACCGACGCCGCAGACGTGCCTCTACGAGCCTTGATTCCGGCGTTCATGGTCAGCGAACTGAAACGCGCATTCGAAATCGGGTTCCTGATCTTCGTGCCGTTCATCGTCATCGACATGGTGGTGGCGTCGGTTCTGATGTCGATGGGCATGATGATGCTGCCGCCGATCGTCGTATCCCTACCCTTCAAACTGATTTTCTTCGTCCTGGTGGACGGGTGGCACCTGGTTACCGGCAGCCTGATCGAAAGTTTCGGAGTCTGAATCGCGACTAGGTGCGGGAGTTTTCTTGTCCGCCCGACAATCTCGTCAAATTCGCTCTGGTACTGGACGTTTTGTCGGACAACCGCCGGCGGCGGTTGGATGGCACGGAGCATCCGGCCTTAGTATTTTCAGGCTTGGACCCGAGGATACCGGGCCAGGATCGGCCTCAGGAACGCTGTAAGGCGCCCTCCGGCTTGGCCGACCGGTCACAGGTCAAATTGCAATGGCTGCAATCATACCCCATCACGCGGCGGGTTAAGCAGGTGTCGGGGTCCTTGACTTCGCTACCGTCTCCGCGCGGTTCATCGACCAGAAATACCAATCGTTCAATGCGTTGGACTAATCTATCTATTTCGTCACTACGGTCCGGTCCGATCCGACTGAACTTGAGCGTTTTGACCACCGACAATAACGGTTGCGAAAGCTGTCCGCTCTCCACATACATCCCCTTCCTCCTCTTTGGACCCGGCCCGGCGACATTGCCGGGCTAGTCCCTGGCCGGGTTTTTCCTGGCCGTTTCCCGCGTCGAGTTTCCACTCGGAAACATTAACAACCTGTTAACAACCTTCGCCCGGTTGCATGTTGTGGCGGATTTCCCACAACCAAAGCGCCGGTGGATTCGGGGCCCGTTGTGGGTTCAGTTCAGGGCGCTTAAACCCGATTTCTGAACCCGGTCCCGATAGCTGGCCATAAAGGCTTCCAGCATGTTGACCTGGGCCAATGTGGCCGCGACCTTGCGGAACTCGGTGCCTTGTTCCGGGTCCTTCTCGGTCAAAACCGCAAAGGCATCCTGTTCGGGTGTCTTGCTGAGCTTGTCCGCATAGCGTTCTCGCAACTGTTCCAAGCCGGCGGTGTCGCTGGCCAGCGACATCGAGACCGCCAGTTTCAGCAATTGCTGGCGTTCGATAACCGACAGCGCCCCATCGGACTGCCAGCGATCGCCGAGGATGGCGGCAAAGGTCGCGGCCGCGTCACGCCACCGCTTGGACCGCCAGTAGACATCGGCGCGAAGCTGCAGGGCCTGTTGGCTGTCATCATCCGCGATCAGCAGCAGGGCCTGATCCATTTCACCGGTTTCGGTAAAGGCCCGTGCGGTCAGGTAGCGCCGCTCGCGCGCCAGGGTCGGGTCCATGACCTTGAAGACGCTGTCTTCGAGAACCCGCAGGGCCTGCTCCGGCTTGCGATCGAACAGGTAGATCACGGCCAACCGCGCGCCGACCCGCGCCTTCTCCTCACCGGAAAGCCGATAGCGCACCTGGTGGTCCAACAGTTGGGCGGCCCGCTCCAACAGGTCCACCGACACCAGCCGGTCGGACAGCTTGCGGATCATCTCGTCGCCGTCCCGCCCGCTGGGCGTCAGTTCGCGGAAGTCGTAGTACAAGGCCAGGGCGGTGATCGGCGACAGTTCGTCAGCCACGCCATCGAGGAACAGTTCCCGGAACACCAGGTTCATGTCCCTGGCGATCTCATCGGTATCGACCGCGTCAGGAAAGAAGGTGGTCGCCTGGCGGAATATCCCCAGGCTGTTGCGAAAATCCTTTTTCTTCCGGTAGTAATGTCCGAGGCGCCGCAACACCCGCAATTCGAAGTCACCGCTGCGCCAGGCAAAGCGCAGTTTCTCCAATTCCTCGATCGCCTGATCCAGATCGATTTCACCGGCATCGTGAAGCGCCTCGGTCCTGGCCAGGCGAGCTTCGACCAAATTGGGCCGATAGCCGACCCTGATCGCCTTCTTGAACGCCGTCTGCGCCTCCTCATGGGCGCCTTCGCGGTGTTCGACGATGCCCTGCAACAGGTCCGCCATCGATCGATCGCTGCGCGGGACCTCGGCCATTTCCACCGCCGACAACTGGGCCCGCGCCAGGGCCAGGTCCCCCACCCCCAATGCCGCCTTGGCAATCGCGAGATTGAATTTGCCACGCACGTCGGCCGGATAATTGGCCAGCGCGTCGGCACCGAAATCGAACTCATCCAGCACCTTGCTCCAGTTCCGCTGCTCGGCGGCCAACAGTCCCCGCCACAGGGCGACTTCCGGGTCATTGTCCAGATCCGGGTGCATCAGGTCGGTGGTTGCTTCCGGCAACCGACTGAGCAACAAATGCGCCGCCCCGCGCATCGCGCGGAAACCCGGCTCGTCATCGGCCCGGGGGTCCTGTGTGACGATCCGGCTGAGCACGGCAAGCGTGTCGGGCAGGTAGCCATGGGCAAAATAGAACCGCGCCAGGTTCAGCCTGGCCCGGTTGCGGGCTTCGGCGGGAACCTCGGCGATGGCGTGTTGCAGTTCCTGTTTGCGGGAGGTGAAGGTGCGCCGCTGCTCGCCACGCCAGCGTTCATAACGGAACAGTTTCGGTGCCAGCGTTCGCTGACCGTCCACCTGGTCCAACTCGGCATCGCCTTCTCCCGGTCGCCGCGAAAGCAACAGCCCGGAACCGCTAAGCACGGCGACGCCGTCATGAACCGGGGTTACGCGAATGCCATCCGCCTTCGGCAGCACCGCGATTCCTTGGCTGGTCGCCAGCACGTCGAATTCGGCGAAGCGCCGGCCGTCCGGCACCCCCCATCCGGTGCCGAGAATGGGGACGGTCACGATCACGTCACCGACTTCCGGATCACGAACCCTGACGGTTTCGCCATTGTCGACCACTGGCAGAAAGACCCGCGGCCCGTCATTGGCCGACGGTTCGGTTTTGACCAGGATACGGCCCGCCAGTACAGGCTTGTCGGTGGCGCGAAAATCGATCGTCCAGGTGTCGCGCTGCCGGCTGACGATCGGTTCCAACCCCTCCGCCAGTCGCATCCGGATGGCGGTGCCGCCCGGCGCGCGCCGTTGCTCGACCGACCGCAACAGGCCGCCGACATCCGACGACACGTCGGCAAAGTCCACATGGGCCAGCCGGTCGAACACTACCCACAGGAAACCGGCACGGTCGAACACGGCGGCGGCAACCGGTTCCCGCCAATGAAAATCCACCCGCAGGTTGCGATCGACCTGCTTGGCCGAAACCCGCAGGTTCGGCAAGTCGGTTTCGGTCCGGACCAGGGTTTTCAAGACCGGCGGCGGCGCCTTCGTGTTGTCCAGGGCCGCCTGTGTGACCGGTTGAATAGGCGCCGCGTCGGGCACACCGTCATCGTTCTTGGCCGCGGCCGGTTCGGCGGCGGCGGTCGGGCCGGGTTTAGGTTTCGGTGCCGCGACCGTGGCCGGCTCAGCTTTTTTCGGTTCTGCCGGTGCCTCGACCGGGACCGGCTTTGCGGTCTTGGCCGCCGGTGCCGGGGCCGGTTTGGTGGCGCCCTTCGCGATGTCCACGACCAGGAGCTTGCCGTCGCGCCAGACCCGTACCGCATTCCCCGAACCCGTCCGGAAGCCGAACACGGCGCGGTCGTTGCGCAGTTCGGCCCGCGGCTTCGCCACCATGCGCGGCGGATCGGCGCGCAGTCGGCTGATGTCCAGGATCGCTGGCGCGGAGAATTCGATCCGCGTCGTCTCGCCTTGGCGGTGCAGGCTATAGTCGGTGCGTTTTGGCCAGTCAAACACCAGCCGTGAAAACGACTTGTGCTCGCCGAACCGCACCGCGACCCGGGGTTTCTTGGCGGGATTGTCGGCCGCTTTGCCGGATGACGGTTTCTGCTTGATCAGATCGATCGCGACGGCCGTGCCGTAGCGGGCGGTTCGCAGCCCAAACTCGCCCGTCAAAGCAATCCGAACAGTGGCGTCGCGATCGGCCAGCCGCGCCGACCGCACATAACCCGACAGCCGCCGCGGCAATGCGGCCAGATCGGCGGACAGTGGCCGTTCAAATCGGACCACCAACTCGCCGTCTTCGACCCGGGCGGTATAGGGAACCACGGCCGGCCAGTCGAAAACGATCCTGGCGAAGCCCGGGTGCTGGCCGGCTCGGATCTTGACCTTTTCGATGGCGGATGCGGCTGCCGACAGCGCGAGGGCCGCCAGCAGAACAGCGATCAGGGTCACGGGGCGGGGGATACGAACTTGCATGATAACTCTACTTCTCCGGCACGGCGCCGTCTTGGAAGATCACGATCTCCACGCGGCGCGCCAGGCGCAGGCGTTGCCGGTAGGTCAGCGACGGATCGACGTCGTAAAATCGGCTGTCGGCCATACCGACGGCGCCGACCGGCCGTTTGACACCGCCTTTCGCCATCGCCTTGGCGAATGCAATGGCCCGTTCTGTGGTGAAGTCCCAGTTCGAGCGCCAGCCGGCGGGTGTCGTGGTGGGATCACCGTGCACGGCCACTTCGATGCGATTGCCGAACACCCACAAAAGACCGCCGATATCGCGAGCCGCCAGTTCGCCGTCACGATTGAGATAGGGCGAACCGCCCTGGAAGAACGGGTCGGCGGCCAGGGTAACCACCAGCCGATCGGAATGGCGCGTGAAGGCGGCGCTCCTGAGCAAGGGCAGCGGCATGACCTTTCGCTGCAGGACCACCTGCATGTATTCCAACTCAGTCGCCGGCATTGGGAAGATCCTGGCGACGTTCTTGTCCGCATTGGGGCCCAGGGGCTGACCGGTGACGGCGCTGGCGGCCGGGTCGGCAATCGATTCAACCATCGCCTGCCAGGCTTCGACCTTGACCTTCGACATCGAAAAAACCAGCACGAAGAATGCCAGCAACAGCGACATCAGATCGGCGAACGTGACCATCCAGGGGCCACCAAACAGGCTGGTCTGCTTTCCGCCGCCCGCGGTCGCGATCGGTTCCGGCGCCTTCATGGCCGCACCTCGCCGCCTTCCGCCTGGGACACCAGCCGGGTCGTGGTCCGGGCCCGGAAGGTCAGGCGCAGGATATCCGGCTTCCCCTGCCCTATTCCAACCGACAGGGCGGCGGCCGCGACGCCATGTTGTCTGAGGCCCTGCATCAGCGTTTCCAAACGCCGCAGGGCCAAGCGCCCGGGACCACGCTGGAACCGGTCCAGGTCCTCGGCCCCGCCGATGCGCACCGCCAGTTCGGGTTCGAAGCCCTGGTTGTTGCGGTACAGGGTGGCAGCCAGGGTGCGCAGCGGCGCACGGGCGGATTCCGACAGGTCCGAAGTGCCGGTGGCAAACAGATCCGCGAGCGGCATCGTCACTTCGATCACCGGGCCGTTCTGCAGGATCTCATACCTGGCAAATTTGAACTTGGTCCGGATCACCGATTTCACGTCGTCCTGGAACCGGTGCTGCTGGTTGGGCTCGCCGACACTGGAGCGGAAGACGGGCAGCTTGTAACTGGTCGGGATCTTGGACCGGAAGGCCGCGTTGAGGCTGCCGATCGCCGCCTGGGCACGCACGCTCTCGCGCTGGGATATGGCGTTCAGCATGATGAAAAAGGCAAACAGCAACAGGAACAACGACAGGTAGATCACCACACCGCTGTCGGGACGGTCGTCCGGGTTTTCCTGTCCTGGCGTTTTCATGTCGACCGATTTGCACCGCATGGCTGGGTCGCGCCCGTTGCCGACCCCTAAGTTCAACGCAGATCCAACAATTCCTAGCTAAATCCTAGTTTTTGTTGGTTAAATCGAGGTTAAACCGGTGCAAGCCCGAGGCTGAAATGCGGTTGTTTATTTGCCTTTTTCGCCGCGTGCGGGAAGCGGTGGCCGATTGGCCAGTTCGACGGTCAGGAAGCGGGCCCGTTCAGTGCCCATTTTCGACAGGATCGGCGCCAGCTTGGCTTCCTTCATCCGGGTCGCCACGGCAATCAGCACCTCGTCGTCCAGCTTCTCGAAAATCGGCGCCGCCGCCTTCGGTTTCATGTTTTCGTAGACCTTGACCAGGCTGCGGAACTGTTTCTCTTCCTCTTCGTCATAGGCCTTGAGCAGGCCCTTGACCGACGCTTCAAGCTGTTTCAGTTCGGCAATCTTCTTGTCGATCCGCTGTTCGGCGGCGCGCAACAGGTTCTCGCGCATTTCCTGTTCGCGGGCCTGTTTTTCCAGTTCCTGCCGCCGCATGGCCAGATCCTGAAGGATATCCAGTTCGGCCGGCGTCATCAGCGACGGATCCTTGGGTGGCGGCAGGTCGGCCGCGTCGTCCGCGGTCGCCGATTGCTGTTCGTCGGGACGTTCAGATGCGGTACCCGCCGGGGGTTTACCCGCGGTTTTCGCCGGGGCCGCGCCGGCAACCGCCGGGGCAACACCGAACACCGTTCCGGCGTCCTGCCAGATATCGACCAGCTTGAATCCCAGCAACAGGACGGCGGCGGTGATAAGTGCCGGCAGCGGACGTATGGTTGTGAACCTCGACATCTTCACTTCACGCGACGCAGGACAGTCATCAGTTCCCGCTCGGTTCGACTGGGCAATGTTTCACCGGACAGGGGTTGGTCGTCGTTTTCTAGCGCGGGGACAAGCTCGGGTACCGAACCGCGACGGGCATCGACCGATTTGTCCAGCCGATCGGCCACCCGCTCGCCTGCGTCGGTCATCAGCGACAGTTCATCGGCCAGGGCCCGGGCCTTGTCAATCTGGTCCTGCAGGGTGAGGCCGATATCGTTGCCCGCCTGCTTGAGATCGTCCAACCCGTGCTGGGCCTTTTCGACCGCCTCGTCAAAACCGCCGATGACGGTGTGGAGTTCGGCGTGAAGGTTCTTCAACAGGCCGAGCCGACGGTTCAATACGTAGCAATAGGCGATCGTCGCCACCAAAAGAACCGCAACCAAGCCTTCCAATACCAAAGATAGCATCATTGCACCTGCCCCAAAGCCCGCAAGGTTCTGTCGACCCGGATGGCGATGTTGGTGCCGACCCGGCCCATCTGTCCTTGGACCATCGGCACACCGCCGCAACACAGTTCGATCGAGGATTCGGGGGTGGCGTTCAACATGACGGTATCGCCGATCTGTAAATTCATGACCTTGTTCAAGGACATGTTCAATTCGTCGAGAATCGCCTCGATCTGGACGTCGGTCGACCACAGTTCGGTCGCCAAATGGTTTTCCCAGATCGAGTCGCGACCGAACTTCTCGCCCATGAACATTTGCAGCAAGAGTTCGCGCACCGGTTCCAGCGTCGCATAAGGCAACAGCAGCTCCATGCGGCCGCCGCGATCCTCCATGTCAATCCTCAGCTTCACGACAATGGCGGCGTTGGCCGGCCGCGCGATGGTCGCGAACCGGGGATTGGTCTCGATCCGGTCGTAAGCGAAGGTGACCTTGCTTAATGGCTCGAAGGCGGCGCTCGTGTCCTGCAGCACGACCTCGACCATGCGCTCGACCAGATTGCGTTCGATGGTGGTGTAGGGCCGACCTTCGACCCGCATCGCCGCGGTCCCGCGACGGCCGCCCAGCAGCACGTCGACGATCGAATAGATCAGCGAGCTGTCGACGGTCAAAAGCCCGAAATTGTCCCACTCTTCGGCCCGGAATACGCTGAGGATGGCAGGAAGCGGGATCGAGTTGAGGTAGTCGCCGAACCGGCTGGAACCGATATTGTCGAGCGAGACCTCGACATTGTCGGACGTGAAATTGCGCAACGACGTGGTCATCATCCGGACCAGGCGGTCGAAGACGATCTCCAGCATCGGCAGGCGTTCGTAGTTGACCAGCGCACTGTTGATGATTGCCTGGATACCCGAACGCTCGCCGTCGTCGTCGGCCGATGGGTCGAAGCCCAGCAGGCTGTCGATTTCGTCCTGATTGAGAACCCGGGCGCTGGGCGTGGCGGAGGGGTCGTCATCTCCCGTCGCCTCTTCTCCCTCCTCTTCCTCCTCGTCCATCATCGCAGCCCACTCGGCCGCCATGGCATCGTCATCCGTGCCGGCGTCTTCCGGGGCTCCGCCCACTTCTTCTTCGTTCAGGTCAGCCATCACCCCTGCCTATTGCACTATGAATTCCTTGATCAACACGTCGTTGACCTTGAGCGGCTGGATCGAGGTGTTGATCCGGATCAACAGCTCTTCCTTCAGTCGGTAGAGACCGGCCGCGCCCTGCAGGTCCTCGGGCCGGACCTCTCGCAGGTAGACCTGAAACTGGTCGATCACGCGGGGAATCAGGCCGGTGACGCTGGACGCCATTTCCTCGTCTTCCAGTTCCAGCTGCACCTTCAGTTTCAGGTAGCGCTTCTGCTTTCCCGTACTGTTGAGATTGACGATCATCTCCTCCAGTTCGTGGAACACCAGCAGTGACGGGTCGATGTCGGGGACGGCCTCGGCTTCCTCGACCCCTTCGGCAGCATCGCCGCCGAAGAAACCCAGGAAATAGGCGGCACCGCCGCCACCGGCAAGAGCCAGCAGCAGGACCGGCAGCACGATGAACAGCACCAGCTTCTTGCCACTTAGGCCTTTCCGCTTTTGCTGTTCTTCACCTTCCTCGCCCTCTACGCCTTCTTCGACCTCTTGGTCTACGGCAGCCTCAGCCATGATCTTAAGTTACTGTTGTTGCTTGACGGGATTGACTATCAAACTAAGCCTCCTTCGTTAATTTTGTATTTCCGCCGGCCCCCGAAGCGGCCCAACCCGGCAATAATTTCCCACCGGAAAACGGCCCGGTTCGGCCAATTCTGCCGGTCGGCCGCCGGCCGTTTCTCCAAGCGATTGATTTTATTAAATTTTTATCTTGGCACGCAGGCTGCAAAGCGGAAAGCGCATGCAGTGGACAGCTAGAAGGCGTCTGTAATATGGAGAATGCTACTTTTATCGGCCTGTCGCGCCAAATCGTCCTTCGCCGGGCGATGGAAGTTATCGCCAACAACGTGGCCAACACCGACACCACCGCCTACAAGCGGAACCGCATCCAGTTCAAGGAATATCTGGTCGACACCCAACAGGGCGACAAGATGTCGTTTGTCCTGGATTCCGGCACCAGCCGCGTGACCTCCGAAGGCGAATTCAGCCCGACCAACAATCCCCTGGACGTGGCGATCACCGGTCCGGGCTATTTCGTGGTCGAAGGCGAGGAAGGCAATTTGTACACCCGCAACGGCCATCTGCGGCTGGACGCGGACGGCAACCTGGTCACACCACAGGGCAAATTGCTGCTGAACGCCGACGGCCAGCCGATCGTGCTGCCGCAACAGACCACCGGATCCATCACCATTGCTCCGGATGGCACGGTCAGCGCGGCCGGGGTGACCTATGGGAAGCTGGACCTGGTGACCTTTGAGAACGAGCAGGCCTTGCAGATGGTCGGGGACGGCATGTACCAGACCGACGAGGTCCCGATACCCGCCACCGAAGCCAGCCTGCTGCAGGGGATGGTCGAGAAATCGAACGTCCAGCCGATCGTCGAAATGACCAAGATGATCGAGGTCCTGCGCGCCTACCAATCGATCAACCGTCTGCTGCAAACCGAACACGAGCTGCAGCGCCGGGCCATCCAGCGCCTCAGCGGCACGGCCTAGTAGGGGAAGAAGACCATGAAATCGCTTAGTATTGCTGCTACCGGAATGCTGGCCCAGCAGCTCAACGTCGAGGTGGTGTCCAACAACATCGCCAACATGAACACGTCCGGCCACAAGCGCCAGCGGGTGGAATTCCAGGATCTGCTGTACCAGAACCTGAAGCGCAGCGGCGCCGCGTCGTCCGACGCCGGCACCGTGGTCCCGACCGGCATCCAGGTCGGCGTCGGCGTCAAGGTCGGCGGCGTCTACCGGGTCATGGAACAGGGCAGCCTGACCATCACCGACAATGATTTCGACCTGGCGATCCAGGGCAAGGGCATGTTCCGCATCCAGCTGCCCAGCGGCGAGGATGCCTATACCCGGGCCGGGTCGTTCCAGTTGAGCACCACCGGCCAGTTGGTGACCCCGGACGGCTACACCGTCAGCCCGGGCATCACCATTCCCCAGGACGCGGTCGACGTGACGATCAATTCGTCGGGCACGGTTCAGGTCAAGCTGGACGGCCAGACCACGCCACAGACCGTCGGACAGATCGAGCTGGCCATCTTCTTCAACGAGGCCGGCCTCGAGGCGATCGGCGACAATCTGTTCATGGAAACCCCGGCATCGGGGTCGGCCGCCATCGGGGTCGCCGATTCGACCGGTTATGGATCCATCAAACAAGGCGCGCTGGAAACCTCGAACGTCAATGCGGTGCAGGAGATCACCAACCTGATCACCGCCCAGCGGGCCTATGAGATGAATTCGAAGGTGATCACCACGTCCGACGAGATGTTGGCCGCGATGTCGCAACTGCGCTAACGCTGAGGAGCGGTAGATGTTCGCACCGAAAAGCCTCCTTTGGGTGATCTGCCTAAGCGCCGCCCTGGTCACCATGACCGCCGCGGCCCAGGCCGACGCCCTGAGCCTCAAGTCACGGATCGCCGTGGACGGCGCCACGATCACCCTGGGCGACCTGTTCGCCAACGCCGGCGACAAATCCGACTTGGTCGTAACAGCGGCTCCGGCGCCCGGCCGTTCCCTGGTCCTGAGCCCCCGGCGGCTCATGTCCCTGGTCCGCAAGCACAAGATGAGCTGGCGGCCGCAGCCGGGCCTGCGCAAGATCATCGTGCGCCGCAACAGCAACCTGGTCTCGCGCCAGGACCTGACAGCGGCCATTGTCGAGGCGCTGGCCGCCACCCAGGGCCATGACCGCTTCATGGTGCGCCTGTTGAACCGGCGCCTGGAAATTCACGTCCCGACCACCCAACTGCCGACCGTCGAAGTCGTGGATTTCGATTTCGATCCGGTGTCACGGCGTTTCCTGGCCGTGGTCAGCGCGCCGGCCGGCGAAGCCGTGGCAGACCGCCACAGGATTTCCGGAACCGCCTACCGGGTGGCCGAAATCCCGGTCCCGACCCGCACCATCGCATCGGGTGAGGTCCTGACCGAAAACGATATCGAATGGTTAGAGCGGCGGGCCGACCGGATCAGCCGCAATATCGTGACCGAGGCGGACCAGGTCATCGGTCAGGCCGCCAAGCGCACGCTGCGGCCCGGACAGCCATTGCGCACGACCGATGTTCAACGGCCGGTCCTGGTCGCCAAGGGCGCGGTCGTCAAGCTGGTGCTGGCCAGCCGGCGGATGCAGCTGGTGACCACCGCCAAAGCTTTGCGGGCGGGCGGCCTGAACGACACGATCGATGTCGTCAATCTGCGCAGCCGTAAAACCGTACAAGCCATCGTCGTTGGGCCGAACCGGGCCGAAGTCGTGGTACCGCAGGGTTTCACCACGGCGGCCCGCTGACGGGCGAAGGAAAGCGAGGAACCAGTCATGACCCAGACTCCGTTTCATATGGCCCGCAATCTGGCGCTGGCCGCCGCGGTCGCAGCCGGCCTAGGCGGCTGCAACGTGCTGCAGCGCCTGGACACGGTCGGTTCACCGCCGCCGCTGAGCCAGATCCAGAACCCGGTGCAGACGAGCACCTATCAACCGGTCAGCCTGCCAATGCCGTCGCCACAGCGAAAGGACCGGCTGGCCAATTCCCTCTGGCGCCCCGGTGCCCGGGCCTTTTTCAAGGACCAGCGGGCCCAGCGGATCGGCGACATCCTGACCGTTCTCGTCAACATTGAGGACGAGGCGAAGGTCAACAACACCACCACCCGGTCGCGCGATAATTCGGAATCCGCCGACCTGACCAAATTCCTTGGCTATGAGGGCAGCCTGGGCAAGATACTGCCCGAGTCCATCGATCCGACCAATCTAGTCGACCTCGGCTCGACCACCTCGAACACCGGCAAGGGCACGGTTGACCGGTCGGAGACCATCGCCCTGAAGGTTGCCGCCTTGATCACCCAGGTGCTGCCCAACGGCAACCTGGTGGTCCAGGGCCGCCAGGAGGTCCGGGTCAACTACGAAGTCCGCGAGCTGACGATTTCAGGCGTGGTGCGGCCCGAGGACATCACCGCCACCAACACCATCAACCACACCCAAATCGCCGAGGCGCGGGTGTCCTATGGCGGCCGCGGCCAGATCAGTGACTTCCAGCAACCCCGCTACGGGCAACAGATCTTCGACATCGTGTTCCCGTTCTAATTCGGGCACAGACAATCGGAGCGGCCCCACCTTCAGTGGGGCCGTGCCGTTTGCTTCAGGCGTCGTTCGGCCAGTGACCCCGTGGCCAGCCACAGGCCGCCGGCCACCGTCGCCAAGCCGATCAGGTTTCCGGTCGTGACCGGTTCGTCCAGGATCACCACACCCAACAGGGCCGCGGTCACCGGGCTCATGGCCAGAAACACGGTCACCCGGGTGGGCGACGCATGTTTTAAGGCATACAGCCACAACAGGTACCCGGCGCCGCTGGAAAGACCGATGAAGACAATCGCGCCCCAACCCGGCAGGCCAATTGCCAATGGCGCGCTGAACAGCCCTTCGAAACCCGCGAACCCGGCCAGGAACACGACCGACGCGAACATCGCCAGAACCCCGACCGGCAGGGTCGGGCAGCGCTCCAGATAGGGCCGGTACAGCACCGAGCACACCGCACCGCACAGGGCCGAAGCCAGCACCAGACCGGCGCCCAGCCATTCCCCGGCTGCCGGCTGATGCAACAGCCTTTCGCCCAGGGTCACCCCGACCCCGGCAATGGTGAGCAGCACGCCGGCGGTCTTGGCCCAGGTCATGGTTTCGCGACCCAGGGCCGCCGCGATGATCATGGTCAACAGCGGAAATGTGGCGAACAGCAGCGCCGCGCGACCGGCCGGCATGTAACGCAGGCCGAAGTTGAGCAGCATGATCAGAACCCCGAACTGGACGATCCCCAGCCCCGCGACGGCAATGAAGTCGCGAGGGGGAAAGCGGAATCGCGGCGCCGCCAGCAGGAACGGTAAAAGGCACAGAACGGCGATCACATAGCGCAGCATGGCCAGCGAGGCCGGCCCGACGTCATGGGCGACGATACGGGTCGCGACCATCGCCGCGCCGACCTGCACGCCGGTGCCCAACGCCGCACCCAGGGCCAATCCGTCGCGCAGGCGGGTCACAGGTCCAGCGCCCAGGTTTCGCCGACCAGGTCGTGCCCGAACGAATGGTGGGGCGCCTCGGCGATCAGCTTGAACCCCGCCGCGACATAGATCCGGCGGGCCGATGACAGGACATCGTTGGTCCACAGCGTCAGGGTCCGATACCCCCGGGCGCGGGAGAACTGGATGCACTGATCGACCAGGCGGCGACCGATCCCGCAGCCTCGGGCCTTCGGGTCGACCAACAACAGCCGTAGCTTGGCGGTGGTTTCGTCTTCGCGAACCACAAACACGCTGCCGACCTTTTCGCCGTCCTTTTCGGCGATCCAACAACGTTCGCGCTTCGGGTCGTGCGAGTCGACGAACGCTGCGGCGATCTTTGCGACCAGCGCCTCAAAACTCTCGTCCCAACCATATTCCCGGGCATAGAGCGCGCCGTGCCGTTGAATGATCCAGCCCATATCGCCGGGCTCCGGCGGGCGCAGCACGATCGGTGACGGCTCGGGCGCAGCCGTGCCCAGCACCTGCTGAACCTCGTCCATGGCCGCCACCAGCCGCCGCCGATCCACCGCCGACCGCGGCGCCAGCAAGCCGGTGATCTGGTCATGAGAGGTTTGGTTGAGCGGCGCGAAGGCGTGCCGTCCCGCCGTGGTCAGTGCCAGGACCGATTCCCGCGCGTCGCGCTCCGAGGTCGCCCGCGAGAGAAACCCTCGGGCGGAGAACTTCTTCAGAATGCGGCTGAGATAACCGGGATCCAGGCCCAATGTGCGGCCTAGGGTGGCGGCGGTCAGGTCATCATGATGGGCCAATTCGTAGAGGACCCGAACCTCGGTCAGCGAAAACTCGCTGTCCAGCATTCCCTCCTCCAGCAGGCCGATCAGGCGGGTGTAGAACCGGTTGAAGGTCCGCACCGCCCTCACCTGCCGGGCCAGCTCGGATGTGTCCTGTGTTCCAGAGGTCATTGGAAACAGAGTCAATTATAAAGTTGACCGAGTCAAATAATTTCCCAACGGCCGGACGTCGAAACCTCCGGTCCAGCCACCGGAATGAAGAAAGGCCGGCGCTGGGGCCGGCCTGTTCAGTTGGCAACTGGGTCTGATGTGACCTTGGCGGTCACTCGTCGCGATACACCTTTTCGCGAAATTCGTGGCGTTCCTGCGCCTCGATGCTCAACGTGGCGATCGGCCGCGCTTCCAGGCGCCGCAAGTTGATCGGTTCGCCGGTTTCCTCGCAAAAGCCGTAGGAGCCGTCTTCGATCCGGCGCAGGGCCGCATCGATCTTGCCGATCAGCTTGCGCTGGCGGTCACGGGTCCTGAGTTCCAAGGCACGATCCGACTCGGTCGAGGCCCGGTCCGCAATATCGGCTTCCCGTTCATTGTTGGTCTGCAGGTGTTGCAGCGTCTGGTGTGAATCCTTCAGGATCGATGCGCGCCAGTCGAGCAGCTTCTGCCGGAAATAGTCGAGCTGCCGCGCATTCATAAACGGCTCGTCATCGGTCGGCTGATAGCCGTCCGGCGAAGACTTCCGCCGCGCCCCCTTTCGTGTCTTTGCTTTGCTGCTGGTGTTCGTTTTGCCCATGGCTTGTCCTCAAAACCCTCGCTCATCCCGACTAACAGCGGCGCCTGTATAGCAAAATATTTCTAAGAAGCCGAGCGCTTCAAGCCCATGACATGAATTTGTTTATATACCTGTTATCCACAGGCAGGTTCGCTCCCGTTCGGACCGGCGCCAAATCGCCGGAAAGTGCCAAATCCAACCCGTTCTAGGCCGATTGCCGTGTCGAGGAGGCTAGATTTTCCAGCTTTGCCAATTCGACCATGGCGCGCAGTTCTATCTCCTGCAGCACCGCGGCCAGGCCCGGATCGCTGACCCCGGTCATCCTGTCCCGGGTCTTTTCGATCAGAGACTGCAGCTTGGCGGCCGGGAAGATCCCCAGCAATAGCCCCATGCGCAGTTCATCGAGATGATCCAGAATATCATTGCCGTGCCGCACCGCCCGGCGACGGCGTTCGGCCTCGCCACCGACTTCCTGGACCGCCAGCAGGGCATCGCTGACCGGAACCGACCGAGCCGAGGAAATCGAGCGCACTTCGGCGTCGACATCGGACAGTTGCTCGGCGAACCGAGGACCGGTATTTTTCCGCGCCGGTGCCTGCGATCGAACGCCGGTCGGGCGAGTGGATTTCGAGGAAGTAATTCTCATCGACGGTCACGCGTCAGAGGGTTTCAACCGGCCAAAAGAGCCGATATCCACAGGATGTGCCGAGAACCTTAACAACGACTTAAGAGTTGGGACCCAGCCCCGGCGCCAATCACCCTCACGGCCGGCAATTCCTTCCCACTAGGCCGAAACTGCCCATATTCTACGTCTTGGCATCATGCCAATCCGTTGTTTTTTCTATCTTTTCTGTTGGCACATACCTTGCGAGTGATAGGGAGAGATATTGTATTGGCAGGATGTCCTATGATTTCAGCTCGCAATCTGCTTGGTTCGATCAGCCGCGCCGCCCTGGCCGCCCTGGCGCTGACAGTTTTCACCACCGCCGCCCTGGCGGCAACCTCGCGGATCAAGGATATCGCGGATTTCGAAGGAATTCGCGACAACATGCTGGTCGGATACGGATTGGTCGTCGGCCTGAACGGCACCGGCGACACCCTGGCGAACGCGCCTTTCACCCGCCAGAGCCTGGAAGCGATGCTGGAACGGCTGGGTGTCAACGTGCGCAACACCAACCTGAAACCGGAAAATGTTGCCGCGGTGATGGTCACCGCGACGCTGCCGGCGTTTGCCCGTCACGGCAGCCGATTGGATGTTACTGTTAGCGCTCTTGGTGACGCCAACGATCTGCGCGGCGGCACCTTGCTGGTCACGCCCTTGATGGGTGCGGACGGCGAGGTCTATGCGGTCTCGCAGGGGTCGGTGGCAACCGGCGGGTTCTCAGCGGGCGGCGATGCCGGCAACGTCACCAAGGGCGTTCCAACCAACGGCCAGATCCCCAACGGCGCGATCATCGAACGCGAAGTCGGGTTCGAGCTGGCGACACTGTCGACCTTGAATATCTCCCTGCGCAACCCCGACCTGACCACGTCGCGGCGGGTCGCCCAGTCGATCAACGCCTTCCTGAACATGCCGGCGGCAGAGGCGTTGGACCCGGGGACGATCAGGCTTGGCGTGCCGGAAAATTATCTTGGCAACCCGGTAGCGTTGCTCAGCGCCATCGAACAGTTGATGGTGGAGACCGACCAGCCAGCCCGGGTGATCATCAACGAACGCACCGGCGTGATCGTGATCGGCGAGGACGTGCGGGTCGACACGGTTGCCATCGCACAGGGCAATCTGACCATCCGGGTTACCGAAGCGCCCCAGGTCTCGCAGCCCCAGCCTTTCGCGCAGCAAGGCCAGACCACCGTCGTCCCCAGGACCGACGTCGAAGTCGAGGACGAGCCGGAGCAGAAGCTCACGCTGTTGGAACGCGGTGTCACCCTGCAGGAACTGGTCGATGGCCTGAATGCGCTGGGGGTCGGGCCGCAGGACATGATCTCGATCCTGCAGGCGATCAAGGCCGCCGGCGCCCTGCAGGCCGATATCGAGGTGATGTAGCCATGGCCCAGGCGCTTGTCACCGGCTTTGTCAACTCACCGCCGCCCGCACCGCCGGCGGCCAAGGCCGACCCGGCCCGGCGGGTGGCGGAAGAATTCGAGGCGATCTTTCTCTCGCGGGTTCTGGAGCACATGTTCGCCGGTCTGCCGACCGACGGTCCATTTGGCGGCGGCCACGCCGAAGGTATCTTCCGCTCGATGATGAACCAGGAATACGCCAAGTCGGTCTCCCGGTCCGGTGGCGTCGGCATTGCAGACGCGGTCTACAAGGAGATCCTACGCGCCCAGGAGCTGAGGCCATGAACGCAGTCGCCGAAACCCTCGACCAACCGCGGCAACTGGTTCCCGACCTGACGGCGTTGCTGCAGCGTCTGACCGATTTGCTGGAGCAAGAAAACCATCTGCTGGAAAGCCGCCGGCCGCGGGCCCTGGTCCCCTATCAGGAAGAAAAGGAACGGCTGGTTCAGGCTTACAGCGCGTCAATGCATGAACTGAAAACCAACCCCGGGATCATGGCGAACGCGTCGCCGACCGAGGTAGCCGGATTGAAAACGATCGGCGCCAGGTTCCAACAGGTTCTGGAACATCACCGGCGCAAGATCATGGCCATGCGCTCGGCCACCGAAGGGATCATCAAGGCGATCTCCAAGGAGGTTTCGAGCCGAACCGAAGCGGCACCGGGCTACAACGCCCAGGCGCGCCAAGCATCGCTGCGCCAACGGCCAAACGACGCCACCCCGATTTCGCTGGCGCTCAATCAAGTCGTATAAATCGCCCCTGGCTGGCGGGCCGGTGTCACCGCCTGGCAAACGAAACCCCGGCCTGTCATCCAGGATGTGCCCACGTCCGAGCTAAACCGTCTCGTCAATCGCAATACCGTCCGCACCGTCAAGAAGACTGGACTGCTTCAGCACATCCTCGGGCGGATACTGACGCACGACTTCACCCGACTCAGGATCGACACCCAAGTAGATAAACCGGTCGGTCTTTTCGTCGAATTCAATCCGCAGACGTAAATTGTCCCGCGCGAATATCTTCTCGCTGACGAAAACGGCCGGTTCCTTCTTGGCATCAGTGGCCTCGGCGTGCCCCGAGGGGCCCGCTTGTCCAGTCTGCCCTTTTTGCATCCCTGACGGCTTATTGCCCGGTGTTGCTGGCGGCGGGTGCACATGGTTTGCTTGGCTTACCATATCCATAGCCTTACTCTCCCAATTCCACCACCTTGGCGACCGCGCTTAGGAACGCAATACCCGCGAACCTTCTACACGGCGATCGCCTGGTGCAATGACTGATCGGGCGGCATCGAAGGCAGCTGTAAATGTTGGTCGTCTTCGACCGCTGCCTGGCCGCTCAATCCGTCCATGATCGATCTGTTCACCTCGATCAATGGTTTCAAACTTGCTTGGCCTCGAATGACCATGCTGGAGTGCTTGTCGACCCAGATCGCTATTGAAATCAACTTGGCGCGGAGCTCGTCCGGCAAACGGTTGCCGTCCGACGCCAAATCGGTTTGCAGCGTCAGCCACAACCGCCGATTCCAATCCACGACCGAGTGAAATTTGGAATCACGCTGCGCAGACCCACCAAGATCGACCAGCGCCTTGGTGATCAAGGCAAAGAGCCGATACTCCGTGGCCCGCGGGTTTTCGGTTGCGGCCTGGGCCAAATGGTAACATTCCAGCGACATACTGAGCGCCTCCTATCCGACAATCGATTTCCAAGCGAAAAAAAACCAGGTCCCCGGGACCGTCGGCCGCGGCGCCGCTGTGCGCCGGCGCGGCCTAAAGTCACGGCGGCAGAGGAGTGGATGGAGCCGCCGAAGCGGCTCCACCCGCCTACTCTTAGCCGAACAGTCCGAGAATGGCCTGCGGACCGGAGTTGGCGATTGCCAGAGCCTGCACACCCAGCTGCTGCTTGATCTGCAGAGCCTGCAGTTGTGCGCTCTCTTCCGCCAGGTCGGCGTCGACCAGGTTGCCGATACCTGCTTTGACGATGTCGACCAGCTTGGTGGTGAATTCCGCCTGCACTTCGATCCGCTTAGCAGACGAACCGAGGCTGGCGAGACGAGAGGTCACCGTCGCGATGGCGGTATTGATCGCTGTCAGCGCCGTTGCGGCAGATGCGCTGGTGGCGATGCTGGCAGTGCTGATACCCAGTGCGGTAACGCTCAAGTTCTGCGCACTGACGGTAATCTGGCTGCCATCAACCGTGCTCAGCACCTGCAAGTTGGTCGCACCCGATTTGATCAGGTTGGTACCATTGAATTCCGCCGTGCTCACGATCGTAGAAATCTGCGAACGCAACTCGGAGAAATCGTTTTGCAGAGCAGTGAACGACGCGGCATCCAGGCCGGATTGGTTGGCCTGAACAACCTTCGCCTTCATCTGGACCAGCAGGTCCGCGATCGACTGACCGGCGGTAACAGCGACGTTGACCGCCGATTCACCACTTGCCAGCGCCGTTTTCACGGCGCCCATGCCGGAAACCGTACCGCGCATGGTCTGCGCGATGGCGTAAGTCGACGCATCATCCTTCGGACCGTTGATTTTCAGGCCCGTCGAGATGTTCAACTGGGTCGAGCCGAGCTTTTTGTTGGTAACATTCAGGGTCTGCAGCGCGAGCATCGCGCCGAGATTGGTATTAACGGACATTGCCATTTTTTGGTTTCCCTTCTTCTAGGAACTGATAGAGCTTTTTGCTCCCGAGGCGTTTTGCCTCGCAGACCCATTCCAGCAAGCGATGTGCCAGCCACCCGGGAAACGGCAGAAAATTCCTAAGTCGTTGATTTCGTGAATTTTACTATAATAAACAGATACTTAACCATGATTTCAAAAGCCGATTTACTCGGCAATTTTTTCCGAAACGGCAGATATTGCCGGGCAATTTTTGCCGCTTAGGCAGGATTTTCCGCCCGGGCGGTGCTGGTAGTGGTGGCCGGAAATGGATCAGGGCCAAGGCAACCAGCCCTGGCCCCGAAGGAGAGAAGAAGGAGGACGCTTGAATGCCCGGTTGCCCGGGTGGCCGGTCAGGCCTTGAGACCGTCCATGATACTGCGGTTGACCTCGATCAGCGCATCGACGGTCGCCTCGCCGTTCATCACCAAACGGCTGTGGCGGTCGACCCAGATCGCAAGCGAGATCAGGCCCGCTTTCAACTGGTCCGGCAACTGGTTGTCGGCCGACATCAGGTCGGTCTGCAGGGTCAGCCAGACCCGGCGGTTCCAATCCAGCGCCTCGACCATCTGGGTGTGCGATGCATCCTTGGCGTCGATCAGGCGGCCCGTGACCTGGCCCAACAGGCGGTATTCGGTCTGTCGCGGGTTTTCGGTCGAAGCCTGGGCTTGGCTATACGCTTGCAGCGACATACCCCAACCTTTCCTGCTCGAAGGGCAGCAGCTTCTTGCAGATCATCAGGGCGCGGTAATATTCCTTGGAATTGACCGCTTCGATGATCTTGATGCAGTCCTTCAGGGCATCACTGTTGGTTATGGCGTTCATGAATTCCGCCATCCGCTGGCTGAACTCGTCGGCATAGCCTTTGCCGCCTGGTGAATCCAGATACAGCATCATGATCGGGAAATAGATGCGTTTGACCGGGGTGTCGACGTTTTGCGGCAGCAGGATGTCCTTCTGCCGCAAAAGCGACACCTTGTTCTGGATCACCAGGGTGGTCCGGCGGTCGCCGTTGACCACCACGGCGCCATTGATGACGAATTTTTCGCCCGGTTTGAGACTCAGCTTCAAAGCCATCTCTTCACCATCGGCCTTTCTGGCCGCCCTATGTTAACGTTAGCCCTGGAACAGCGACAGGATCGCTTGCGGTGCCTGGTTTGCGATAGCGAGCGCATTCACACCCAGTTGCTGTTTGATCTGCAGCGCCGTCAATGCCGCGCTTTCCTCCGCCATGTCGGCGTCGACCAGATTACCCACACCATCCTTAAGAATGTCTACCAACTTGACGGTAAATTCGATCTGGGTTTCCAGCCGCTTGCCCGACGAGCCAAGATTGGCCAGTTTGGCGTTCAGATTCCCGATCGCGGTGTTGATCGCGGTCAGGGCGGTCGCGGCACTGGCGCTGGTGGTCAGGCTCAGTGTCGAAATGCCAAGCGCGGTCAGGCTCATGTCCTGGGCGCTGACGGTGATCGCGCTGCCATCGACGGTCGACAGCACCGACATGTTCGGCGCACCCGATTTGATCAGGTTGACGGCATTGAACTCGGCGGTTTGCACGATGGTCGCGATCTGGTCACGCAGATTGGAAAAATCGTTGTGCAAGGCACTGTACGAGGTCGCGTCCAGACCGGCTTGGTTGGCCTGCACCACCTTGGCCTTCATCTCGATCAGCATTTCCGAGATCTGCTTGCCGGCGGTGATGGCCACGTTGACCGTCGATTCGCCGCCCGCCAGTGCGGTTTTCACCGCCCGCATACCGGCGATGTCGCCGCGCATGTTCTGGGCGATGGCATAAGTCGACGCATCGTCCTTCGGGCCGTTGACCCGAAGACCGGTGGTGATCTTCAGCTGCGTCTTGACCAGCTTGTCATTTGTCGAATTCAGATTCTGCAGCGCGATCATCGCGCCCAGATTGGTGTTGACCGACAAAGTCATTGCGTTCTCCTTCTCAGCTACTGCCCGCCCTACTCGCGGGGCTTAACAACAGCGCTAGCTTTGTCCGCCACTAACAAGGCAGGGTCCGTGCCAAACCGACCAGGGAGCGCGAAATTTCTTCTATGTCTTTGTTTTTATTAGATTTTTTCTCGCCACATTTCCGGACGAGCCAAGAATTCTTCCGTTTCGGCAATATGGTTAATAGGAAAAATTTTCCGGGTTTTGCAGTTCTTGCCCGGCGGTATTTGCAGCCCGGGGCGGCAGCGGCGGCCTTGGCGCGGCCGGCTTTTCGGCTATGCTTCGGCCCGATTCAGTCAAGGGGAGCATGGTGATGAGTTGGGAGCCGGAACTGGAGGAATTGCGGGCACGCCAGGAGCTGACCCGCCAAATGGGGGGACCGGACAAGGTCCGGCGCCAGCACGACGGCGGCAAGCTGACGGTCAGGGAACGGATCGACGCCCTGTTGGACCCCGGCAGCTTCCAGGAAACCGGTTCGGTGGCCGGCCATGCCACCTATGACGCGGACGGCAATCTGCAATCCCTGACACCGGCCAATTTCCTGGCCGGGCGCGGGCGGATCGACGGCCGGACGGTGGTGATCGGCGGCGACGACTTCACGGTCCGCGGCGGTGCCGCCGATGCGGCGATCCGCGGCAAGCAGCTGATTGCCGAGCAAATGGCCAACGAACTGCGGCTGCCGCTGATCCGCCTGGTCGACGGCACCGGCGGCGGCGGTTCGGTGAGATCCCTGGAAATGGAGGGCCACACCTATGTCCCGGCCAATCCCGCCTGGGACGTGGTGGTGGCTAACATGGCGACGGTGCCGGTGGTGGCACTGGCCTTGGGTTCGGTGGCCGGCCTGGGCGCCGCGCGGGTGGCTACCAGCCACTATTCGCTGATGGTCAAGGGCGTGTCACAGATGTTCGTGGCCGGCCCGCCGGTGGTGGCCCGGTTGGGTGAGGAGGTGACCAAGGAAAGCCTGGGCGGCAGCGATATCCATACCCGCAACGGCGCAGTCGACGACGAAGTGGCCAGCGAGGAAGAGGCCTTCGCGCGGACCCGGCGCTTCCTGTCCTACCTGCCGGCCTCGATCCACGACCTGCCGCCCCGCGGCCCGGTTGAGGACGATCCCGGGCGCCGCGACCCCTGGCTGATCGAAGCGGTGCCGCGCGACCGGCGCAAGGTTTACCGGATGCGCAACATCATCGATGCGGTGGTCGACAGCGGCTCGTTCTTCGAGATCGGCCGCCTGTGGGGCCGTTCGGCGATTACCGGCCTGGCCCGGCTTGACGGCTGGCCGGTGGCGGTGCTGGCAGGCGACCCGTATTTCTATGGCGCCGGCTGGACCGCGGCCACGTCGCAAAAGGTGATGCGGTTCGTCGACCTGGCCCAGACCTTTCACCTGCCGGTCGTGCACCTGGTCGACAATCCCGGCTTCGTGATCGGCCGCGACGCCGAACAGGCGGCGACCATCCGCCACGGCGCCCGCGCGCTGGCCGCGATCTACCAGGCCACGGTTCCCTGGTGCTCGGTCATCATTCGCAAGGTCTTCGGGGTCGCCGGTGCCGGCCACCAGAACGCCGCCCGCCTGCACTATCGCTACGCCTGGCCATCCGGCGATTGGGGTTCGCTGCCGATCGAAGGCGGGATCGAGGCCGCCTATCGCGCCGAACTGGACGCCGCACCAGACCGCGAGGCCACCTTGGCGGACATCGAGGAACGCCTGAACCGGGTGCGCTCGCCGTTCCGCACGGCGGAGGCCTTCCTGGTCGAGGAGATCATCGACCCCCGTGACACCCGCCCCCTGTTGTGCGAGTTCGCCAATCTGGTGGCGCCGCTCAGGACCGCCGGGCCCTCCGCCTTCGGCATGCGGCCGTGACATGATCATCCGCGCTGCTGATCGGCGGGATTTCCCGGCAATTGCCGCGATCCACGCGACCAGTTGGCAAACCGCCTACCGCCATGCCCTGCCCGACGCCTACCTGGCCGGCCAGGTGGTGGAGGACCTGGCCAATCATTGGCGGAATATCGAGGTCCGGGACCAGGACGTGGTCCTGGTCGCCGAAGACGACGCCGTTCGCGGCTTCATCGCCGTCTGGTGCCGGCCCGATGCGGATATCGATAATTTACATGTTCTGCCGGACTACCGTTCCGCCGGCATGGGGGCCAAGTTGATGGCTGCGGCGGGCGCGATCCTGATGGCAAACGGTCACCGCACAGCCCATCTGACGGTGGTCGACGGCAATGACCGGGCAATCCGGTTCTATGAACGCCTGGGCGGGGCCCGTACCGGCCGCTGCGACATCGACATTTTCGGCACCCCGGTCCCCAGCATCGGCATGGCCTGGAACGACCTCTCGCTGATCGGCCGGGCGGTCGACGATTAAGCACTGCCGCCTGCATTCATCCCATGTCAACGAACCTGAAATCCAAGATTCAATATGCTTTGTATTTATTTGTTTTAATTGTGTTTTTCCTGTTTCCATCTACGTAATTTCGGGGTGATTCCGGGGCTCCGGGTTAAGACGATCTTAATCAACTTGGTTAACAGTCACCGGTATGACTGACCATGTTGCGACTTCCGCGGAAACCGTTCCTTCGCTGTTTCACCGCGCCCACGCCTTTCACCAGTCCGGCCAGTTGGCCGAGGCGGTCGATCTCTATCGCCAGGTTCTGAACATCGAGCCGACCCACACCGATACGATGTGCAATCTGGGGTCCCTGATGGCGGCGATCGGCGCGGTGGACGACGCCGAGACCCTGTACCGCGCCGCACTGGAGCTTTCGCCGGACGACGTCGCGATCCTGGTCAATCTCGGTAATCTGCTGCAGGTTCGCGGCACCAGGGAGCAGGCGATGGTCTGTTACCAAAGGGCCCTGAACCTGGACCCGGACCTTGCCGCCGTGCATGTCAACCTGGGCAAGCTGTTGTTGGATTCCGGGCAGGTTGCGGCTGCGATCCCGCATCTGCAATGCGCCGCCGATTTGGCCCCCATGGCCGTCGAACCAAAATTGAACCTGGCCGTGGCAACCGCCCTAAACGGGGACGGCGAATCGGCGGTCCGCCTGCTGGAAACCGTCCTGGCCGACCATCCGGATCATGTCGATGCCCTGACCAACCTGGCCGGACTGCTGCAGCGCGCCGGTCGCAGCCAGGAAGCGCTCGACATATACCGGCGGGTGGTCGGCTTGCAACCCGACCACTGTGTCGCCCATTTCAACCTGGCCTCCCAGCTGGAACTTATGGGTGATTTCGAGGCGGCCAAGGCCGCGTACCACGAGGCCGTGGGGCTGGATCCAAGCCATGGGCCTTCGGTGCGCGGACTGGGCAGCCTGTTGACCGAAATCGATGAATTGGACGAGGCCGACCGATACCTGAGCCAGGCGGTCGAGCTGCTGCCCGACGACCCGGGTGTTCATTTCAGCCTGGGCACCATGTACAACAAACGCGGTGAGTACGACCAGGCGATCGCCGCATTCCATCGCGCCCTGGACTTGAATGGCGAATCGGCCGAAATCTTCAACAATCTGGGCACTGCCCTGCTTTCAGCCCAGCGGTTCGCGGAAGCGGGTGAAATTCTCGAACAGGCCGTCGCCCTGGACCCGACCTCGGCCAACGCCCACAACAATCTTGGTAATGCCTACCACAACACCGGCCGGCCCAAGGAGGCCGAAGCGGCCTATCGCCGAGCCCTGGAAATCCTGCCCGACTTCCCGGTCGCAATCATCAACCTTGGGCACATGTACCGCGATCTCGGAAAAACCGAGGACGCAAAGACCATGTTCCGCCAGGCGATCGAATTCGATCCCGGCAACGCCAATGCCCACAACGGCCTGGGCGTGCTGTATTTGAGCAGCTACCACAACGATGAGGCATTGGAGCTGTTCGACAAAGCGCTGGAGATCGAACCAGGCTATATCGAGGCGCTGAACAACAAGGCGCTGGCGCTGGCCAATATGGGTCGACGACTGGAAGCGCTGCAGGTTTACCGCGACAGCCTCGACCAGAACTCGAACCGGATCGAGGTGTTGTATAACATGGCCAGCCTGCTGACCATCATGGGCCGCAATGACGAGGCGGTCCGGGCCTATTACCAGGTCCTGCACCGACGCCCCGATTTCAACCCGGTCTACCCCTATCTCGGCCACGCCCTGATGCACCAATGCGCCTGGAGCAACCTGGATTCGGTGATCGAGAAGGTCTACGCCAATACCGCCGAGGAAATCGCCAACGACCAGCCATCTTCGACCGCGCCCTTTGCCCTGATCGCCTTTGGCGCATCGTCGGAACTTCGCCAGCAAGTCGCCGAACAGGTGGCGGTCAAGGTCAAACGCGAGATCAAGAATCTGGTTGGCGAGGTCGAGTTCAACTATATCAGGCAGCGCGGCGACAAAATCCGGGTCGGGTATTTCTCACCCGATTTCCGCCGCCACAGCGCCGGCCTGGTGTTCAAGGGGGTGGCCGATCACCATCACCACGACGACCTGGAATTCCACGGCTACCTGATCGGCAATTACGGCCGCGACCATATCACCGACCATTTCCGCGAAACCTTCGACCATTTCCACGATCTGGAGGAAGCGCCGGCCTTGGCCGCAGCCGAAAAGATCCACGCCGACGGTATCGACATCCTGGTCGACCTCGCCGGTCACACCAGGGGCACCCGGCTGGATATCCTGGCGCTCCGCCCGGCCCCGGTTCAGGCCCATTTCCTTGGTTATGGATCGACCATCGGCGGCAATCTGGTCGACTATCTGATCACCGACCGTACGTCGTTCGCCGAGGCTGAACTGCCCTGGCTCAGCGAGCAGCCGGTCTATCTGCCGGAAACCAGTATGCCGGGAACGGTCCCCGAATTCGAAGATGTCGAACTGACCCGCGACGAGGCCGGACTGCCCGAAACCGCGACGGTGTTCTGCAATTTCAATGCGCATTACAAGTTCGAACCGGCCTCGTTCGCGCTGTGGATGCGGTTGATGAAGCGGGTTCCCGACAGCGTCTTCTGGCTGCTGGAAGGCAGCAAGGAGGTCCGCCGCAATCTGCGACAGGAGGCGGAGCTGCGGGGGATCGATCCAACCCGGTTGATTTTCGCCCCCAGAATGGACCACGCGCAGCATCTGGCGCGCCTGAAACTGGCCGACATCTGCCTGGACACCCTGTCCCATTCCGGCGGCGTCACCTCCCAGGACGCCATGTGGCGCGACGTGCCGGTCGTCACCATGCCCGGCAAGACCGCCAATTCGCGGACCTCGACACTGCTCAATCAGACCCTCGACCTGCCGGAGTTGAACGCCGATTCCACCACCGCCTACGAGGAGATCGCCTATCGCCTGGCGACCGATCCAGACCGGCTGGCGGCGGCACGGGCCAAGCTTCGGCACAATCGTATCCGGCAACCGGCCTTCGACATCGAGCGCTTTACCGCCCATCTCGAAGACGGCTACCGCCTGATGTGGCAAAACTACCTTGATGGCAAGCCGCCGCGGCGGATCGACGTCCCCTGCCTGCCGCCACGCAGCCAACCTTTCGACGAGGACTGAGTTTGCCGGCCCTGATCATCGGTGGTGACGGGCTGATCGGCGGTGCGCTGGCCCGCCACCTTTTCGAACTGGGTGAAGACCCGATCCGCACCACGAGGCGTTTCGCCGGCAACCGCGACCTGCATCTCGACCTCACCGATTTCGCCCCCGACTGGCAGCCGCCGGATGGTACGGAGACCGCCTTTTTCTGCGCCGCCGCCACCAGGTTGGCCGATTGCCGGCAGCACCCCGACCGGACCCGCACGATCAACGTCGAGGCGCCCGCCCGACTGGCGACCCAGCTTGCCGGCGATGGCGTCTTCTGTCTGTTCCTGTCGACCACTCAGGTCTTCGACGGGACGCGGCCGATGGTGACTGCCGATACGCCACCCAACCCCATCAGCGCTTACGGCCGACAGAAAGCCGAAGCCGAGGCCCGGTTCCTGGCATTAGGCGACAACGCCGCTGTTCTGCGCCTGGCCAAGGTGATCGGACCGGGCGACGGGCTGCTGGCCGGCTGGTGTAGCACATTGCAGAGCGGTCAGCCGGTCACCGCCTTTTCCGATCTGACCATGGCGCCAATTGCGTTGGATCTGGCATTGATCGCCATGCACCAGATCGCCGCCGCCCGACGCCCCGGTCTGTTCCAATTGTCGGCCACAGCCGATATCACCTATGTCGACGCCGCCCGTCACCTGGCCCGGCGGCTGGGCGCGGCACCTGAGTTGGTCCGTTCGACCACATCGGCCGCCGCTGGGATCGATCTGGAGCATCTGCCCTCCCATGCCAGCCTGGATGGCCGCCGCCTTGCGCAGGAGTGCGGCATCGCCGCTCCCGGTCCACTGGAAGCACTAGACCTGATCTTCGACTCTGCGGCTACCGCCACCTGAGGAAGAACTTTTCGGCCCGGCCGATCACCCAGGCAACCGTCAGGCCCATCATCGATAGCAGCGCAACACCGGCAATCAGCTGATCGGTGGCCATCAGGCTGCCGGCCAGCAGAATGTAGGCGCCGACCCCGAACTCGGCTCCGATCATCTCGGCCGCGACCAGCAGGATGATGGCGATCGAGGCCGAAATCCGCGCCCCCGACAGGATCGCCGGCAAAGCGCCGGGCAGGATGATCTTGGCGACGATGGCGAACCAGCCCAGGCCGAAGGACTGGCCCATGCGCACCAGGTTGCGATCGACATTGTCGACCCCGCCATAGGTGGCGATCACGGTGGGGAAGAAGGTCCCGAACAGGATGGTGGCGATCTTCGAGCCCTCACCGATGCCGAACCAGATCACGAACAGCGGCAGCAGGGCGATCTTGGGGATCGGGAAAATCGCCGAGACCAGCGGCGCCAGGCCGGCCCGGGCCAGCGAGAACAGGCCGATCGCCAGGCCCAGGCTGACGCCGGCGATGGTGCCGGCGGTCCAGCCGAAGATCAGCCGGGTCAGCGAGGCCGCCAGGTGCTGCCACAACATGCCGGTCCGCACCAGGTCGATGAAGGCCTCCAGCGCCTCCGACGGGGCCGGCAGGACCAGCGGGCTGATCCAGCCCTGACGCGAGCCGATCTCCCAGATCGCGATCAGGCCGACAAAGGTGGCGGGCCCGACCAGGCGCATCGGCCTGGGCGCGAACCCGCCGCCGCGAAAGCGGACCGGCCGGCCGGTGGTTGCCGGCTCAGGCATCGACCAGTTCCTGATCGGCCGCCATCGCCTCGTCGCGCAACAACTGCCAAAGCACGTTCTGCTGGCTTTCCAGCTCCGCCAGATGCTCGCGGCGCTCGGTCAGCGGCATGGAAATGTCGACGATCTCGCGGATCCGCCCCGGACGCCGGGACATGACCACGATGCGGTGACCGAGCCGCACCGCCTCGGCCAGATTGTGGGTGACGTAAGCCGCGGTGAACGGCTCGCGGCCCCACAAATCCACCAGATCGTCCATCAGCAGTTCCCGGGTCTGGCTGTCCAGGGCCGACAGGGGCTCGTCCATCAGGATCACCGCCGGCCGCACGCTGAGTGCCCTGGCAATCGCCACCCGCTGCTTCATGCCGCCCGACAGTTGGCGGGGAAAGGCGTCCCGGAAATCGCCGAGCTTGGTCCGGGCCAGCACCTGGTCGATGATTTCCCCGCGTTCGGCCTTGGAAAACCCGTGATGCTCCAGCGCCAGGCTGACATTGCCCGCTACCGTGCGCCAGGGCAGCAGCGCGAAGTCCTGGAAGATATAGGTCAGCGGGTTGAGCGAGCCGGATGGCGCCTCGCCAAGCTGCAGGACCTGGCCCCGGTCGGGCTGTTCCAAGCCGCCGATCAGGCGCAGCAGGGTCGACTTGCCACAGCCCGACGGGCCGATGATGCAGACGATCTGGCCGGTGGCGATGTCGAGATCGATGCCGTCCAGCACCGCGACATCGCCATAGGCGTGGCCTACCCCGCAGAGCTTAAGATCCATGGCGGCCCGCCCCGGCCAGGCCGGCCGGGATCAGTAGGTCTCGACGAAACTGGTGTCGACCAGTTGGTCGATGGTCACGTCCTTGGAGACCAGCCCTTCCGCCTGGAACCAGGCCAGCTGCTTCTTGACGTTGGTCAGGTTCAGCTTGGCATTGGGGTTGAGCCGCATGGCGCCGTTGCGGATTGACGGCGACGCCTTTTCGTAGGGCCGGCTGGTGTAGACGTATTTGTGGATCAGCTTGACCATCGCGTCGACCGCCGCCGGGTCCTTGTCCTGGTTCAACATCACCGTGTTGAAATCGGCGATGCCGCGGGAATAGGCCGCCAGGAAGCGTTTGACCAGGTCGGGCCGTTCCTTGACGTTCTTGGCCGAGGTGAAGGCGGTGGTCACCTGATAGTCGTCATAATCGTTGATCCAGCCGATGATCTTGGCCGCCCCGCCCTTCTGCAACGGCTTAGCGATATGGGGGACGATGATCATCGCATCGACCTGGCCGGATTTCAGGGCGCCGATGATGGCGCCGACCTTTTGCAGCGGCTTCATGCTGATCGACTTGGCGTCGAAACCTTCCCGGGCCGCCACCTGGGCCGCCATGTAGTGGAACGAGGACCCGGTCTGGGTGATGCCCAGCGACCGGCCCTGGAGCTTGTCGGGCGAGGTCAGGCCGGCGGCATGGGCCGATTTGGAGGCCAGGATGGCCGAGCCGTCGATGCCCTTTTCCTCCTGCAGCACGCCGCCGATGACCTTGACCGCCCCCTTGGCCGCCAGATTGACCAGCCCGCCGGTGATCGCCGTGACCCCGAAGTCGACATCACCCGAGGCGATCGCCACCGCCATCGGCTGCGCCGCCTGGAAATACTTGAACTCGACCTCCAGGCCGGCGTCCTTGAAATAGCCTTTCTCGAAGGCAACGAAACCGCCGGAATGGGAGGTGAACCTGAGCGCGCCCAAGGTGATCTTGTCCGCCGCCAACGCCGCCCCGGCAGCGCCCGTGACCAGCGCCGCCACCACCAGCCCGAATACACCACGCATCATGCCCTTGACCTGCATGCCCGTCTCCCTGTCTTGCCTGGTTGTTGGTTCGAAGCGGCGATTATAGATGCGCCGGTGCCTGGTTAAAGGGGAAATGGCCAGTTTATTTCGGCGATTCAACGCGTTTACGTATGCGGCCAACACTGCGAACAAAGGCTGGATATTCGTTGATAACAGAGAGCATCTGAGAGCCGTAGTGATTGAATTCACTTTGACTGTACTGAGACGGTATTCACCTGACAGATTGGCCAGCTGAGAGGTGTGGTCATGC
>CAYFNG010000008.1:0-210692 GCA_964344385.1 uncultured Sneathiellales bacterium | reverse complement strand
ATGGTGGGCGCACAAGGACTCGAACCTTGGACCCGCTGATTAAGAGTCAGCTGCTCTACCAACTGAGCTATGCGCCCACGGGTCTCGTAAGAAAATGAGGCCACGCATATAGCAGAGCCGGTGGCGACTGTCGAGGGTCGAGGTGAGATATTTCCCAGCCCTCAGCCCTGCGGGCCTCGGGTTGGTTTTTTGTTTAAGCCCTCAGGCGCCGGGCGTTCGCCTCCGCTCACTTGGGCTTGCGGCGCATACGCGCCGGCGGCCGTTCGGCCTTGCCTCAGCCCCAAGAGGCTTCGGTTTGTTGTCTGGCCCCTCAGACGCCGGGCGCTCGCCTCGGCGCGCTTGGGCTTGCGGCGCATACGCGCCGACGGCCGTTCGGCCTTGCCTCAGCCCCTGGTCGGGGCTTCGGGTGTGGGCGCCCTATCGGCTTTCGCGCCGACCTGCCTCAGGCCTTTGACAGGCCGCACCAATCGGCGATGAAGAGGGCCATGGCCTGGGTGTTGCGGCGGACGGAGTCAAGTTCGACCCGTTCGTTGAAACCGTGGATGGCCTCGGCGTTGGGGCCATAGACCAGGGCCGGAGTGTCGGCGTAGAGGCCGAAAAAACGGGCATCGGTGGTCGCCGTGGTGGCGGTGCCAACTAGGTCCCGCCCGTAAGCGGCCAGGTGGGCGTCGGCCAGTACGGCGCGGGCCTGGTCGGCATCGGCCAGCACATAGCCCTCGGCCAGGAAGCCGTGATAGACGATTTCCGGCAGCGAATTGGCGAGGAAGGAATTGGCCTGGGCCGCGGCCCGGAGGCAGTCCTCGATCTCGCACCGCGCCTCGGCCAGGTCCTGGCCGGGATAGGTCGCGACCCGGACGTCGAAGACGCACCAGGCCGGCACGCTGGACGGCCAGTCGCCGCCTTCGATGCGGCCGACATTCAGGTTGATCGGATGCTCGACATCGGCATAGGCCGGGTGGCGGAAGCCGGGTTCGTTCCAGCGCGCCTCAAGCTCGTGCAGGGCCTGGATCAGGGGGAAGGCGGCCTCGATCGCATTGGCGCCGGCGCCGGCCTCCAGCACGTGGACCGGGCGGCCCTTGAGCTTGACCTGGAACCAGATGACGCCGATCTGGGCGGTCAGCAACTGGTCGCCGAAGGGTTCCGGGATCAGCGCCGCATCGGCCCGATAGCCCCGCGCCAGGCAGGCCAGGGCGCCGTTGCCGGTGCATTCCTCCTCGACCACCGACTGGACATAGACGTCCGCCGCCGGCCGCCAGCCCAGCCGTTCCAGGGCGGCGAGCGCATAGACGCACTGCCCGATGCCGGCCTTCATGTCGCCGGCGCCGCGGCCGTGGAGCCAGCCATCGGCGATATGGGGATCAAAGGGCGGCCGGTCCCACATCTCATAAGGCCCGACCGGCACCACGTCGATATGGCCGTTGAGGATCAGCGAGCGGCCTTTCGGGTTGTCGGCGCGCAGGGCCCCGACCGTGTTAACCGCGTTGTCGTAACTGACATGGACCGGCGAGAAGCCGGGCAGATGGGCGATCTGGTCGACGTCGATGGTCCAGCGGTCGACCGCGAAGCCGCGGTCGCCGAGTTCGCGGGCCATGAAGTCCTGGGCGGTGTGCTCCTGGCCGCGGGTCGAGGGGAAGCGGACCAGTTCCGAGATGAAATCGACCTGCTCATCAAAACCCCGGTCAACCGCGTCCATGATCTCAGCAACAAGCTGTGCATCCATCGGCTGTGTCCCCGTTCAGAATTCCGGCAGCGGCCCCTGGTCGACGATCAGGTCGCATCCGGTGGCCGCGATGACCGCCTGGCGGTCGGTGTTCCCGGCGATCTCGACCAGCCGCAGACCGTCGGGCGTCACGTCGCAGACCGCCAAGTCGGTGTAGATCCTATCGACGCAGCCGGCCGCTGTCAGCGGCAGAGAACAGCGTTCGACGATTTTCGGCCGGCCCTGTTTGTCGGTATGGCTGGTGATGACGCCGACCCGACGGGCCTTTTGCGCCAGTTCGATGGCGCCGCCGGGACCGGGGGTGAACAGGCCGGGGATCATCCAGTTGGCCAGATCGCCATTGCCGGCGACTTCGAAGGCCCCCAGCAAGGTGAGATCCAGGCGGCCGCTGCGCACCAGAGCGAAGGAGGTGGCGCTGTCGAAAAACGAGGTGCCGGGCACTTGCGAGACATAGGCGCCGCCGGCATCGATCAGGTTGCGGTCGGCCGCATCGGCCTCCAACACCGGCCCGACACCGGCAATGCCGTTCTCGGCATGCAGGCAGAGCGGCAGGTCCGGGTCGACATAGCGCAGCACCTGGGTCGGCAGGCCGATGCCCAGGTTGACGGTCATGCCCGGCGCGATATCGCGCGCCGCGCGCCGCAGCATGCGTTGCCTATCTTCGGACGACACCATAGACCTCCGGCAGTTCAGGCAGCGGTACCAGCCGATCGACGAACGGCCCCGGCGTGTGCACCTGTTCCGATGGGATGGCGCCGGGATCGGTGATACTCTCCGCCTCCGCGATGGTGACGGTGGCCGCCATGGCCATCAGCGGGTTGAAATTGCGCGCCGCGGCGGCGTAGGCCAGGTTCCCGAAGCTGTCGCCACGGGACGCGTGCACCAGGGCGAAATCGGCGTTCAGGGCCGGCTCGAAGACACCCTCCCTGCCGTCCAGCCGCAGGTGCTGCTTGTGTGCGCACATCGGCGTCCCCAGGCCGATATCGGTGACGAACCCCAGCAGTCCCGCCCCGGCGGAGCGGATCCGTTCGGCAAGGATCCCCTGGGGCACCAGTTCAATCTCGACCTTGCCGTCATTCATCATCCGCACGGCCCGCGGGTTCAGGCCGATATGGCTGGCGATCAGCTTGCGCACCTGACCGTTTTCCAGCAGCCAATCGACACCCATTCCCTGTTCGTTGGCGTCGTTCTTGATGACGGTCAGGTCCCGGGCGCCGTGCCGGACCAGTTCCTCGATCAGGCAGAACGGCGTCCCGGGCACACCGAAACCGCCCAGCATGACGCTGGCGCCGTCGGGGATCGCGGCGATGGCCGAAACCATATCGGTGGTCTTGTCCCACATCGCTCAGGCGGCCCGCCAGCCGGTCCCGATTTCCTCGGCGAAGCGGTGCAGCGAACGGTCCAGCGCCTCGCAGATCTCCACGACATGTTCGTCCGCGGCGATCATCGGCGGGCAGATCAGGAAATGGTCCCCCTCGACGCCATCCCGGGTGCGGCGGGAATAGATGATCAGGCAGTTGTCATAAGCGATGTCGACCAGCCGCGAATGCGCATTCAGACCGGGGGGCAGCGGCGTCATGGTCCCGCGGTCGGCCACCAGCTCGAGGGCCAGCAACAGACCCATACCGCGGACATCGCCGATCAGTTCGTGCTTTTGCATCAGATCGCCCAGGCGGGACTTCAGCGAGCTTCCGACCCGGACCGCGTTCTGCATCAACCCATTGGCCTCGATCTCCTCGATCACCGCAAGGCCGGCGGCACAGGCCAGCGGATTGCCGGCATAGGTAAAACCATGGGCGAAGCCGCCCTTGTCCAACAAGCGGTCGACCAGCCGGTCTTTCGCCACGACCGCGCCCAGCGGCGCGTAGCCCGCGCCGAACCCTTTGGACAGCGCAATGATGTCGGGGGTGACACCCCAATGGTCGGCGGCAAGGAACCGCCCGGTGCGCCCGCCCCCCGACATGACCTCGTCGTGGATCAGAAGCACCTGGTGGCGATCGCAGATCTCGCGGACCCGCTGCATGTATCCGGCCGGCGGCACCAGGGCACCGGTCGATGCGCCGCCGACCGGTTCGACGATGAACGCCAGAACGGTGTCCGGGCCCTCGTCGCGGATCTTTTGCTCCAGCATGTCCGCATAATGGTGGCCGGTGGCCGGGTCATCGGCATCTAAACCCTCCAGATAGGCGCGCGGCGCCGGAATTTTCGGCATCGCGGTCATCAGTGGCGCAAAGGGGGCGGTGAGGGGGTGGTAACCGGTCACCGCCAGGGCCCCCAGCGTACAGCCATGATAGCTGGGCGTGCGCGAAATGACCTTCCAGCGGCTCTCCTGGCCGGAGACCACGGCATATTGGCGGGCCAGCTTGATGGCGCTTTCGACCGCTTCCGACCCGCCGGAGACGAAAAAGACCCGGTTGAGGTCGGCCGGGGCCAGAGCCGCTGTCTTGGCGGCCAGGCGTTCGGCCGGCTCGGTCTCGAAATGCAGCCGGTAGCCGAACGTGGATTTCTCCATCTGGCGGCGCATCGCGTCAAGGACGTGCGGGTTCGAATGGCCGATATTCGACACCATCGCCCCAGAGGAACCGTCGAGATAGCGCTTGCCGTCGACGTCCCACATGTAGACGCCGCGGGCCATGTCCAGTTGTGGCCGCCGGGTTCGGTTCTGATAAAAGAGAAACGGGTGCTCGGGTTCAGTCATCGAACACCTGGCTGAGAAAGGCCTTGGTGCGCGCCTCCTGCGGTGCCCGGAACACCTGCGACGGCGGTCCCTGTTCGGCGACCAGACCGTCAGCCATGAAGACCACGTGATCGGATACGTCTTCGGCAAAGCGCAGATCGTGGGTCACGATGATCATCGTCATGTGTTCCTGGGCCAGTTCCTTCATCACCCGGTTCACTTCGCCGACCAGTTCGGGATCCAGCGCCGAGGTGACCTCGTCGAACAGCATCAGCTTGGGCGACATGGCCAGTGAGCGGGCGATCGCGACCCGCTGTTTCTGGCCACCGGAGAGGCGCGAGGGATAGTAGTCGGCGCGATCGGCCAGTCCCACCTTGTCGAGCAGCGCCTCGGCCTGTTGGATGGCGTCCCCCTTGGACATCCGGCCCAGCAGCACCGGCGCCATAGTGACGTTTTCGATCGCGGTCAGATGCGGAAACAGATTGAAGTGCTGGAAGACCATGCCGATGTTCTGGCGCAGCTTGTTGAGGTGGGCTTCGCGCTGGCGATGCGGCAGGTCCCTGTTCACCAGTTCGCCATTGAACCAGATCTCGCCGGCCGTAACCTCTTCCAACTGGTTGATGGTGCGCAGAAGCGTCGATTTGCCCGAGCCGCTGGCGCCGATCAGCGCAAAGATCTGGCGCGCTTCGATGTCCATGTCGATCCCCTTGAGGACTTCCAGCGGACCGAAATTCTTCTTGAGGCCTCGTATCTTGACCAGGGGATCGCTCATCATCTTACCTATCGATAGCGCGCCGCGCGGCGTTCGGAAACCTGGACCGTCCGCTCAAGCGCTAGATTGAGGACGTAGTAGATGGCCGCCGCCGCCAGATAGAATTCGAAGGGGCGGAAACTGTCGGAAATCGCCCGCTGCGCCGACAAGGTCAGCTCCATCACCCCGATCACAGAGACCAGCGAGCTTTCCTTCAGCAGCGCGATCATCATGTTGCCGAGCGCCGGTGTCACATTGGCCACGGCCTGGGGCACGATGGCCTTGCGCAAGGTCTGCAACTGGCTGAGGCCAAGGCTGCGCGAGGCCTCGTATTGGCCCTGGTCGATGGCCACGATGGCGGACCGGATGATGTCCGCGTTGTAGACCGCGAAATGCAGGGTCAGCGCGATCACACCGGCGACGAAGGCGTTCAGGTCGAGGCCGATCTGGACCAGCCCGAAATAGATCAGGAACAGCTGCAACAGCAGCGGTGTTCCCATGAACAGCCAGGCGAACCCGTTGACCGGCCAGCGCACCAGGGCATGGCGGCTGAGCTGCATGACGGCGAACAGGACACCGACGATCAGACTGAACGCCATCGACAGGACGGTCAACGCGATCGTCCACAACGTGCCCTCGAACAGGACGTCCAGATATTCCGGCAGGACGGTGAAATCAAGACCCATGACGCCTACTCCAGGGCAAACCGCTGGTCGACCTTCCTCACCCCATATGAAAACAGCGAGACGATGACCAGGTAGAAGATCGAAGCGAGAATGAACATTTCAAAGGGCTTGTAGGTCGACGAGATATAGCGGTGCGCGGTGTAGGAGAGTTCGACCACCGAGATCGTCGAGACGATCGCCGAACCCTTGATCAGCGCGATCGCGTTGACACCCAGGGGACGAACCATCAGACGCGCCGCCTGGGGCAGGATGACCCGGCGCATGACCCGCCCATGCCCGAGGCCCAGGCAGCGGCCGGCTTCCATCTGGCCCTTGTCGATGGAAATGATGGCGCCCCGGATGGATTCGCACATATAGGCGCCGATATTGATTCCCAGGCCGATCACGCCGGCTTCTAAGGGTGCCAACTGGATACCGATTTGGGGGCCGCCGAAATACAGCAGGAACAGTTGGATCAAGGCTGGCGTGCCGCGGAAAACACTGACATAGGCCCGCGCTGTGCCATGCAGGAAGCGATTGCGCGACAGGCTGGAAAGGGCGGCCGAGAAGCCGAGTACCAGCCCGAGCACGATTGCCAGGGCCGAGACCTGGACGGTGATCACGGCCGCGTTGGCAAAGAACGGCCAAACCTTGGCGATGAGTGCAAGATCCATAACTGCCTCAGTGATGATCCCGGCGGGGGATGAGGGGGAGCGCGCGAATTTCCCGCACCAGCCCGAGCGTCTCCTCGACCGCGGCCTCGAAGAACCGGCGGCCGAGTTCCGGGTCCGCGACCGTCGGGTCGCCCATGGTGCCATCCGGCGTCGACTGCGACCACCAGCGCATCAGCATGGCGCGTCCGCCGCCGGCAAGGTCAAGGTTGAAATACCGGCTGTCCGGGCTGTGCACTACCCGTTTGACCGCCCTCTCGGGATAGACGTGTTCGGGGTCCAGGTACATGTACATCGAAGCTTCGAACTCACCGGCATGGGCGATGCCGCCCATGTCCGACGTCCGGATTTCGTTGATACGGTCGGTCATCAGGTTCCAGTATGACGCCGACACGCAGATGATTTCGGTTTCGATCACCGTCTTGCGCGCCGCCAGGTCGAGGACCGGATGATTGGAACCGTGGCTGTTCAGCAACAGAATGCGACGGAAGCCGTGATGGGCCAGCGACTTGGTGACGTCGGTGATGAACGCGACCAGGGTTTCCGGCTGGATCCAGATCACCCCCGGAAAGTCCTTGTGGTGTTCGTTGAAGCCGTAGGGAATCGTCGGCATGACAAGCACGCTTTCCGGCTCTCTTTCGGCCGCACCCAAGGCGATACGGGTCCCCAGAAGCGTGTCGGTGTCCAACACCATGTGGGGGCCGTGATCCTCGGTCGCCCCGACGGTCAGGATCACGACCCGGTCCTTGTCGGCGTCGCGAACGTCCTGCCAGGTCAGCTTGTCGTAGCGGATCTGCATCGCATCCTCGCGGCGCCCGGCCCGAAGGCCGGGCGCAAGGAAGGCCGGAGCGCGGTCAGCGGATGTCGGCGCCAACCCACTTCAAGGCGATTTTCTTGTAGGTGCCGTCGGCCATCATGTCCTCCAGCGCCTTTTGCATGGCCGCCGCCAGTTTCGGGTTGCCCTTGCGAATGGCGATGCCGACACCGACGCTGCCGCCATCGATGCCCGGCGTGTTCAGCTCGCGCAGCGGCTGTTTGTCCTTGGTGATGGCCACCCGACCGGGGATCGAATCAATGATGAACGCGTTGATCCGCTTGTTCTTCAGTTCCAGCAGCAATTCCGGCAGGCCCTTGTAGGTCTTCAGGTTCCAGTCCATCGCCGTCTGCTTGCGGGCCCATTTCTCGTGGGTTTCGCCCAGGGTCACGCCGATCGTCTTGCCTTTGAGATCATCCATGCTGTTGATCGCGCTGTCGGCACCGACGAAGATCGCCCGACCGGCGGTGTAGTACGGCCCGACGAAATCGACCACTTTCTGCCGTTTGGGCGTGATGCTCATGCTGCCCACGATGGTGTCGTATTTCTTGGCCAGCAGGCCCGCCAGGATACCGTCCCAGGCGGTGGTGACGATCTTGGGCTTGACCCCGATGCGCTTGGCGATTTCCGAGCCGACGGAGACATCAAACCCGACAACATTGTTGTTGGTGTCGATCAGCGAGAACGGCGGATAGGCACCGGTCAGGGCGATCGACATTTCGCCCGCCTGTTTGATCCGCTCCAGGTCCTCGGCGACAACAGGCGCCGTCATGGTGCCGGCCAGCACCAGGCCGGCCATCAAGCTTTTGGTCAATTTCCGCATCGGAACCTCCCTGAATTCCTCGAATCCTGTGTATCGGCGCGCACCGTTTGCCACGCCTATGGCGGAATAGTGGCAGGCGGCCTATCATTCTAAAAATAGATAATGACAATTCCGATCATTCCTGATTTCTATATTGGATGAATGATGATATCGCCGATGGATCGACGGCACGGGCCTTCGACTGGAACCTTCTGCACACCTTCGTGGTCCTGGCGGAAGCGGGTGGTGTCACTGCCGCGGCCGACAGGCTCGGTCGCAAGCAACCCACCGTTTCCAATGCCTTGCGCCGGCTGGAGGAACAGATCGGCAAACGCCTGATCGAGCGATCGCCGGGGACGTTTCGGTTGACCGACGCGGGCCAGCTTCTGTATCGGGAAGCGGTGGATATCTATGGCGCGGTGACCCGCCTGAACACGCTCATGCGGGACGTAACCGACGAGATCCGGGGACATATCCGGATTGTCATGGCCAGCCATGTCGTCTGTCCGCTGTTCGACGAATGCCTCGGTCTCTTCCACCAACGCCACCCGCGGGCGACCTTGAGCCTGGACGTGATGGCCAGTGTCGCGGCCTTGACCGAGGTGACAGCCAGGCGGGCGTCGTTCGCCGTCTGCCTGGTCAACGAACGCAGCACGAAACTGCAATACCGCCGCCTCTACCGCGAATTTTTCGGGCTGTTCTGCGGGCCGGGGCATCCATTGTTCGGGCAGCAGGATCTCGGCCTCTCGGACCTCAGCGGGCAGTCCTCGGTGGGGTTCCTCACCGACAGCCTCGATGATGTCTTGCGGCCCGTCGCCCTCATACGGGCCAACTCCGAACTCGACCAGCATGTGATTGGCCGCTCGTCCCACCTGGAGGAGATCCGCCGCATGACCATCGCCGGCTTGGGGATCGGTGCCCTGCCCGTGCACGTGGTCGCGCGGGACGTTGCGGACGGCCTGTTGTGGCGGCTGCCGCCCTATGACGATCCTCCGGCTGTCGATGTGCATGTCGCCTGGAATCCGAAGGCCAAGCTGAACCGGGCCGAGGAAACGTTTCTGGATATGCTGGTGAGACAGATCGACCAGACACCGATCAACCAACGCACTTATCGTTGAGCCGCTGGTGGCGTCGGGGCAAACGGCTCTTGCCCTACCGGTGCCTCATCGCAGGTCGATGCCCAGCGCCGCCGACAACTCGTCGATCGCCGCGTCGGGGTCGACCACCTTGATGGTGTGGATGCCCATGGCCCGGGCCGGTTTCAGGTTGATGCCAAGATCGTCGAGGAACACGGTCCGGTCCGGCGTCACATCCAGCAGCGCGAGCGCGTGTGCATAGATGCGCGGGTCGGGCTTGCGCAGGCCCAGCTTGCTGGATTCGACGACATGGTCGAAGAGCGCCAGGATCTCCGCCACCCGCCTTGCCTTGACCGGGTCCCGGGCCATGCCGGCGCCTTGGCCGGTCGGCATGTTGTTGGTCAGGCAGGCGGTCTTGAAGCTGGCCGCCACACGCTCAAGGGCGGTGACCATGGCCGGGCGGATCTCACCCGACAGGATGGCCAGCACCTGGGCCGCGTCCAGCTCGTGGCCGGCGGCCCGGGCCTCGGCCTCGAACAGGGTGCCGAATTGCGCGACATCGATCTCGGCCCGTTCCAACCGGGCCCAGGCATTGTCGTGCGGGTTGGTGGCGTTGAGGCCGCGGATGAAGTCGCGCGGCAGGTTGGCCTGCGCTTCATAGGCGTTGAAGGCGTCGAACGGGCTCGACAGGATGACCCCGCCAAAATCCCACAGCACCGCGTCGTAATTGGTATCTGCCGCCACTTTGCACCGCGCCGCCAAGCCTGTTTTTCCGAGGCGCTAACAGGGCATGGCGGCCCGCTGCTGTCAAGCAAGGTTCCGCCCCAGATGGCCGTTGGAAAACAGATTATACCCGGGCGGTGGCGAAGACCGGCTCGCCGGCCAGCCAGCGTTCGCAGGCGTCCGGCAGCTCCAGGGCGGTGGCCAGGGCGGGTGCGAGCGCCACCGGTTCGGCCGGCAGGCCGGCGGCGGCGGTGCCCAGGATCAACCCCTTCTCGATCGCCGCCGTGATCCGGGATTGGGGCACGTAGAAGGAAATGCCTTTGGAGCCGGGCCGCTTGAGATCGGCGTCGCAGGCCTGCCGGTCCAACGACGTCCAGCCGCGGCAGTTCACCGGCCGCCAGTCATAGGCCTGGCATTTGCGGGATTTCAACAGGGGGCAGGCGGGCCGCAACTCACCGATCGCCGGCGGCTGGCGCAGCCTGTCGCCAAGCTTGGCCAGCCGCACCGGGGTGAGGCGGGCCCTGAGATCCGCCGCCAGAGCCAGCACCTGCGGCGGGGTGGTAACGATCAGATTGTGGCAGCATGCGTGGCAGCCGGAGCGGCAGGCCAGCGGCTTGGGCGGCGGATTGTGGGTGGTGACCTCGGCGATCGCCGCCTCGCCATAGGCCAGCACCGCCTCGACCAGGGCGATCACCGCTGCCGGGGTCCGGACGCCAGCCAGCGCCTCGATGGTCATCGACCGCACCCGGTTGCTGAGCACCGACTCGAAACCCAGCTCCAATTTCGCCAGGTCCTCGGCGGTTCGGATCGCGCCATCGCTTGCCATGGTTTAGAGCATGCCTCCTCTTTTCGGAACCACCGAGACGCCATCTCCGGTTCGCTGACAAGGAAGGCGGCGCCTGCGGTCGCGTTGCCGCCCCACCTGCGGTGTCGAGAACCCGCGGACGATGCCCCGCATCGACCGCTCCTCCCCTCCTTGCCGGAGGGGCGGAAACGCGACCTCAGTGAATCCGAATAGGGGAGACATGCTCAAAAGCTAGGCCGACAGGGTTAACGGACAGTTGCCGCCGGGTGTGATCGCTACCGCTTCAGGCCCGGCTTACCCATCTGCCACCGGTCGCTTTGGCGGCCTACCTGGCACGGGTCCTCTCTCTCGCACTGGAGCACCACCAACAGGCACCGGGAATGACAAGAGCAGCGAATAAGGCGCATTCGCAATATGGGAGGCTTGAGTCAGCCAAGCGAGCTTTATCCAATGCCGGGCATAGAATTCCGGGGGTTGGGGAGCTCTGGGTGTTGCGATTTGTGCTCTTGCTTACGGGCGCTCGACATCGAGATTTGCGTCCGGATAACGACCCGCCCAGACTTTCTTATCTAAGCCCAGAGCTTGTCATAGGCCGCCAGCAGCTTGGGGATTTCGTGGGGCCAGGAGAGTTCGGTTTCGACCCGGTTGCGGCCGTATTCGCCCATCTCGTGCCGCCGCTCCGGGTCGTCTAGCAGTTCCAGGATCAGCCGCGCCATGTCTTCGGCGTCATTGTGCCTGGCGTAAAGCGACGCCTCGCCGGCCGACACCCGCCCCTCGGTCAGGTCGAACTGCACGATCGGCTTGGCCAGGGCCATGTATTCCATGATCTTGTTCATGGTCGACTTGTCGTTCATCTCGTTAAAGCTGTCCGGATTGACGCAGACATCGGCGGTGTTGAGCATCGCCAGCAGTTCGGCATCCGGCACCCGGCCGGTGAAGGTGACGTAATCGGCGATCCCCAGTTCCCCGGCCAGCGCCTGCATGGCGGCCAGTTCCGAACCGCCGCCGACCAGCCCGAAATGCACGTCGTCACGGCCCAGATCGCGGACGATATGCCGGGCCGCCTCCAACAGATAAGGCAGGCCTTCCTGGGCTCCCATTACCCCGACATAGCCCACCATATACGTGCGCCCGCGCTTGAGGGCCGGATCGGGGGGCAGGATTTTCAGCCGGTCCAGGCTGGGGCCGGAGCGCACCTCGAACACCCTATCCGGGTCCATTCGCCCGCGGGTCAGCGCAATCTGGCGATAGGACTGGTTGGTCGCGATCGAGACGTCGGCGGTCTTGAAGGTCCAGCGCTCGAACAGGCACATCAAGCGCCAGAAGAAATCCCGCCGGCCGAACTTGGCCTCGTAGAGCTCCGGGTTGATGTCGTGATGGTCGAACAGGAACTTCTTGCCCAGAAACAGTTTGAAGAAGCCGCCGACCAGGAAGATCAGATCGGGCGGGTTGCAGGCATGAATGACGTCGAAGCCGCGGGTCAGCAGCACCCGCCAGGCCATCAGGAACTCGAAGAACAGCGCCGCCGAATATTCCAGCAGATAGCCGATCGCGCCGTCCGCCTCCAGCGGTAGCGGGTGGCGGAAGATCTCGATGCCGTCGATAGTCTCGTGGGCGCTTTCATGGCCCTTGCCCTTGGGGCAGATGATCGTGACCTGGTGGCCGGCGTCGCGCAGGGTCGTCGCCTCCTGCCAGACCCGCCGGTCGAACGGCGCGGGCAGGTTCTCGATGATGATCAGGACCTTGCGGCCGGCCCCGGGCCCAGGCTTACCAGCAGATGCCGTCATAGCCGTCCCAATTCCGCCAGTCCTCGCCGATGCGGACCAGATCGACCAGGTCCTGGCCCGGCCGCAGCCGCGCGGGCACGTCGCGGAACGCCTTGTCGCCATTGCCGATCACCACCACCTCGGCATGGTCCAGCACCGCGTCGATGCTGTCGACCAGCAGGTTCGAGACATGCGGGATGACGTTCAGGATGTAGTCGCGGTTGGCCCCGACCAGCCGGGCCAGGCTGACATTGCGGTCGAAGATGCGCAAATCATGGCCCTTGCCCAGCAGCCGTTCCGCCATTTCGACCAGCGGGCTTTCGCGCAGGTCGTCGGTATCGGACTTGAAGCTGAGCCCAAGCATGCCGATGTTGCGCTTGCCCTTGCCGCGGATCAGTTCGACGCCGCGTTTCAGATGCGCCTCGTTGCCCGGCAGGATGGCTTCCAGCACCGGCACCGCCACGTCGCTGGAACGGGCGGCGTGGATCAGGGCGCGGACGTCCTTGGGCAGGCAGGAGCCGCCGAACGAGAAGCCGGGCCGCAGGTAATAGGGCGACAGGTTGAGCTTTGTGTCGGCGGTGAAGATATCCATCACCCGGTGGCTGTCCAGGCCCTTGGCCTTGCAGATGGCGCCGATCTCGTTGCCGAACTCGACCTTCAGGGCGTGCCAGGAATTGTCGGCGTATTTGACCATCTCGGCGACCGCCAGTTCGGTGCGGAACAGGGGTGCGTCGATGCCATCGTAAAGCGCGGCCACCAGTTCGCCGCTGGCCGCGTCGCTTTCACCGATCACGGTCTTGGGCGGCCCGTAATAGTCGGCGACGGCACTGCCTTCGCGCAGGAATTCCGGGTTATGGCAGAGGCCGAGCCGATCGCCGAGCGCACGGCCCGACGCCGCTTCCAGCCGCGGCACGACCAGGTCGCGCATGGTGCCCGGCAGCACCGTTGAACGCACCACGACGACGTAATCGCCGTCACGGCCGGCCAAACCGGCCCCGATTTCGTCGATCACCCGGGCCAGATAGGTCAGGTCCAGGGCGCCGTTGGCCTGGCTGGGCGTGCCGACACAGATCAGCGCCAGGTCGCTGGCCGCCAATGCCTCGCCGACATCGCCGGTCGCGCTCAGACGTCCGGCGGCAACCGCCTCGGAGATCAATTCCTCGAGCCCCGGTTCGATGACCGGCGACCGGCCCCCGTTGATCGGTTCGATCTTCAGGGGATTGGGGTCCACACCGATGACCTGGTGGCCGCCGCCGGCCAGACAGGCGGCCGAGACCGTGCCGACATAGCCTAATCCAAACACCGCGATGCGCATGGGGGTCCTCTTTTGTCTTCACCTTCCGGCCCAAGGGTCGGATCAGGCGTGGTCCAGCCGGAAGCTGACCGGCTCTCCCGCCGACATCTCGCCGGCGAATACCAGGCGCGGGGCCGGCTCGCGATGGCCGAAGGCGGCCGAATACCAGCCGGCATCGCCGCCGGTTTCGACCTGACCGACCAACGGGCCGTCATGGCTGAGCCGCAGCACATCCCGATCCCCGTCCCTGACCCGCCAGACCTTGCCATCACCCTGGATGGTCAAGTCCGGCGCGACCAGAAAACCGATCTGTACCGGCCAGCGCCCGGACCCCAACAATTGATCGAAAATAGTGAAGAAACCGTCACTTAAGCGGCCTTCGATGCGCCTGTGGTGGCGGCAGCCGAAACGGCCCAGAAAACCGTCATGTTCCGCCTCGACAGCCCAGCTCTGACCGTCGTTCCGGGTTTCCAACAGTCGGCATTCGGCCTTGTCCGACCAGTTGAAGGCGCCGGAAATCACCGACGACGAGGCACCGTCGAGCGCCAAGGTGTTGTGGGCCGGAGTACCGCGGAACCGGTCGCGCCAGCCACCCCCGGAATGGTAGAGATAGGTGCCGGCATCGACCAGTACCGGCCGGCCCTGCAGGTGCAGCCAAACGGCCAGCGCGTCGGCATGGCCATGGGCGGCGATGGCCAGATAGCCGAGCGGGGCATGGTCGAAGACCAGCAGCGACTCGGCATCCGGCGGACCGTCCCGCACCACCGTGTAGCCGCCTTCAGGGAATTGCCTAAGCCCGGTGGCCGGCGCCGCAGGCTCCGGCGCCGGGTCATAGAGCGCGCGGCGCAGGCTGTGTGGAGCGGCGGGCGGTACCAGGTCGCCGCGGCCGAACCGGGCGCCAAAGGCCGCCAGCACCGTGTTGACATAGCCAGGCTCCTCGCCGCCATCGGCCAGCACCCGCCCCTCGTCATCGTCGCCGATACGCGGCAGATTGCCACCGGCATCGGTAAAGCTGCGCAGGGCCTCGCCCGCCGCCTCCAGCCGCCCCAGAAAGGCGCCCGAGAACGGTTCGCCGGCCGCGTCGGCGATGCGTTCGGCCAGCATCAGCCATTCCAGGGAATAGGCGGTGTAGGTGGGCGATTGCTCGGCCCCGATACCATCGCCATGGATCTGCAACAGGATCTCGTGTTCCAGCAGCGACCGACCCCGGGTGCGCCAGGTGCCAGCCCGATCGAGATCCGGCATCAGGGTGCCGAGCAGGAACAGCGCCCCAAGCTCGGCGATCAGGTGATTGTTGGCGGACGAGAAGCGCGACGGGAAGCGGGCGATCCAGGTGCCATGGATGTTCAGGCTGTCGATCAGGCGGCGGCCCAGCCCGGCGCCGATCCCCTCCGGCCCCAGCAGGCTGGCGATCACCGTCAGGCTGACGATGCGGCTGGCCAGTTCGATGCCGGAGCACCAGTTGATGCCATGAAATGGCGGATTGGCGTCCAGCCAGGATTTGAGATGGGCCCGCACCAGTTCGGCCGCCGCCGCATCACCGGCGATGGCGGCATGGGCGGCGATCGGCTGCAGGTATTGCAGGCGGTTGATCTCCCAGACATATTTGACGTCGCCCCGGCGCCGTTCGTGGCGGTAGGGGATGGCGAAGCAATAGGGCTCGGCCGGCCAGGCCTCGCCACTGACCGGGTCCAGATGCCAGTCCGGCACAGCGCCGAATTGCGGCCAGGCCTGGCCCAACAGGGTGAGTTCCCCCGCCGCCACGGCCCGGTAGTGCTGCCGCCAATGATCGTCGATAGCGCTCGCCTCGGCCAGGTCGCGCACCCGCTCCAGAAAACCCGGCAACAGTGGCAGCCGGTCCTGGTTGCGGGCCTGGCGGGCCAGTTTTTCCGGTGCCAGATGCCGGCCGGTGGCGCGCTTGCGCTGTTCATCGACCCGATGGGCGATTTCCGCCGGCCCCATGGAGCGGAGCCGGTTGAGATACCAGCCGAGGCGCCCGCCCGCCATGGCTTATGCCGGACCTGCGAGCGCGCGGGTCGCCGCCGCCACGTCGGCCGCCAAATGCTCCGGGCTCAAGGTACCGACGATGACCGAGGTCACGCCGGGCTCGGCGAAGGCGCAATCCATGGCCGCCTGAACCGGATCGCCTTCCAGCCCCAAATGGCCGCTGGCCAGGGCCTTCTTGATCAGCACCGCCTTGCCGGCGGCGGCGGCGGCCGCGATCACCGGCCGCTCGGCGTCGTATTCGGGGTTGTGGGTGACCATCACCGCATCGCTGTCGGCGACCGCCCGCAAACCACCGGCCACGGTCTTGCCGGAGAGGCCGAAGCGCCTGAGCTTTCCGGCCCGGCGCAATTCGCCCAGGGTCTCGAACACACGGTCCTGCTCGATGATCTCCAGATCACGCCCGTCGGAATGGACCAGCACCAGGTCGAGGCAGTCACGCTTGAGCCGGGCCAGGCTGCGGTCCACGCTGGCGGTGATGGCGGCGGCCGAAAAATCGAAGCTGGAATTCCGACCGTCGAAAGTTTCGCCGACCTTGGTCGCCACCACCCAATCGCCACCAACTCGCTGCAAGGCCGCCCCCAATCGCTGTTCAGCCAGACCATAGGCCGGGGCGGTATCCAAAAGGTTGACGCCCAGGTCGTGGGCGGCGGCCAACAGGCGGTCGATCTGGTCATCGCTGGGCAGGTCGAAGCCCTGGGGGTACTTGACCCCGGTGTTGCGGCCGAACTTGACGGTGCCCAATCCCAACGGGCCGACCAACGGTCCACCGGTGCCGAGTGGCCTCAGGTCCATGTCACGGCCTCCCAGGGTGGCTGGCCGAGCGGCGGCCGCGGCCAACCGGTGAGGGCCGCGATGTCGCCGGGCGAGGGCGCAATCCCGCGCGCCGCAAGGCTTTCGACCACGGCATCGGCCAGCCGGGGTGCAAAGGCCAACTTCACCGGCCAGGCCACCATGACGCCGTCACGGGTCTCGATGCGTGGTTCGTTGGGCAGGCGGCCCAACCCGTGTTTGGGCTCGGAGCGGTCAATGCGATAGCCGGCCCAGCGCAACTCCGTCTGGTCGAGCCAGGGCAGAAGCGACCCCAGCTCGCGCCGACCGGCCGCAATCAGCTCGGCTTCGGTCTGTTCGACGCCGCGTTCGGCGATTTCGCCGCCCAGATACCAGACCAGACCGCCGTCGGCCGCCTCGTGGCTGGTTACGGTGAGGCGCGGCCGCACTCCGGTGCCGGCGCAATGGGCGAACAGGGACCAGGGCACGCCCTTGACCATCAGCATGTGCAGCGGCCGGGTCTGGACCGCGCTGGTCCGGGCGCGGTTGCCGGCGCCGGCCGCGTAGATCACCTGGTCGCAGGCGATTTCGGTCTCGCCGAGGCGCACCCGATCCGCCTCGATGGCGACCGCGTCCGGGTTGCCCAAAGCGAAGATCGCATCGGCATGGCCCTTTGCAAGTTCGGCCACCACCGACGGCACGTCGACCACCGGTTCGTCCAGGCGGTAGATCTCGCCCCGGAACCGCCCGGCAGGGAAGGCGTTGGGCCAGTCGGACCTGTCCAGGCGCGTCATCCGGCTCTGCATGGCGGCCGAGGCGAAAAACCCCTTCAGGCGGGCGGTCGGCCCGGGCGGCAGCCAGAGATGCTGGTTGGCCGATGCCAACCGGGCACCGCTGAGATCAATGTCGCCGACGCCGTCGAGGGCGGCCCGCCAGCGGCCCGGCATGGCCGCGATCGCTTCGGCGGTGCCGCCGATCTTGGCATCCAGCGCGTATTTCGCCCCGCCGTGAATAATGCCCTGCGACGCCACGCTCTGGCCGCCACCCAGCACGTCTGCCTCGAACAGGACGGCGCTGTAGCCCAGGCCCCGCAGCCGGGCCAGCAGCCACAGCCCGGCGATCCCGCCGCCGAATATGACCAGGTCGACCCGGGCCGCGGTCATCCCCTACCCCTTTAGGCGCTCGATGGTCTTGGTGGTGCTGTGTCCCTGTTTGAGCTGCGCCAGCCGCACCTCGCCGCCATAGCCGCGCACCAGATCGCCGCCGACCACCTGGTCCAGGGAATAGTCGCCGCCCTTGACCAGCACATCGGGGCGCAGCGCCTCCAGCAGCGGCACCGGCGTGTCGTCGGCGAAAATGACCACCAGGTCGACCATGGCCAGCGAGGCCAGCACCGTGGCCCGGGCGGTTTCGCCCTGGACCGGGCGGCCCTCGCCCTTGAGGCGCTTGACCGAGGCGTCGCTGTTGATCGCGACGATCAGTCGGTCGCAGGCATCCGACGCCTCGTTGAGGAGCGAGACATGGCCGGGGTGCATCAGGTCGAAGACCCCATTGGTGAAGCCGATGCGGCGGCCGCGGCTGCGCCAGGCGGCGACGATTTCCCGGGCCCGTTCCAGGCCCACCACCTTGGCGTCGCTGGTCCGCAAATCCTCGGTGTGCAGGGCCTGGGCCAGATCGTCCTGGTAGACCGCGGCAGTTCCCAGCTTGGTGACCACGACCCCGGCGGCGATGTTGGCCAGCCGGGCCGCGTCCGCCGCCGCCGCCCCGGCGCCCAGGGCCACCGCGAAGGTGGCGATCATGGTATCGCCGGCGCCTGACACGTCGAAGATCTCGCGCGCCCGGGCCGGCAGATGCAGCGGCGGCTGGTCGCCGATGATCAGACTGACACCCTGTTCGGACCGCGACAGCAGGACGCTGTCGATCCCGCAATCCTCGATGACCCTGGTCGCCGCGGCCACGGCTTGGGCGTCGTCATCGCAAGGCAGCCTCGTGGCGGCGGCAATCTCGCCCCGGTTCGGCTTCAGGACGGAAACGCCGGCATAACGCGCGAAATCCAGGCTCTTGGGATCGGCGACCACATGTTTGCCCTGGTCCCGGGCCAGTGCGATGGCCGGGCGCAGCACGGCATCGGCAAGGACGCCCTTGCCATAGTCGGACAGGATGACCACATCGGCCGCCTGAAGCGCGTCGCGATAGGCGGCCAACACCTGCTTGGCCAGCGTCGCGCTGATCGCACCGGTATCCTCGCGATCGGCCCGCAGCAATTGTTGGCCGGCAGCGATGTAGCGGGTCTTCAGGCTGGTCCGCCGGCCGGGGTCGGCAATCAGCGCCGCCGAAATGCCGGGCTGGGCGCCCAAGAGGTCGTTCAGTTCGACCGCGGCCTCGCCGCCACCGACGATCCCGATCAGGTCGACCCGGGCGCCCAGGGCCGCGACGTTGCGCGCCACATTGGCGGCGCCGCCGGGCATCACCTCTTCGTGGTCGACCCCGACCACCGGGATCGGCGCCTCGGGAGAGATCCGGCTGACCTCGCCATAGACGTAGCGGTCGAGCATGACGTCGCCAAGGCACAGCACCCGAACGCCGTCGAATTGGCCCAACAGGTCGGTCAGTGCCGGCAGGTCCATGGCGCCTTCCCGTTCACGTTACCAGGCCCAGGTTGCGTTCCAACCCGGCGCACAGCAGATGGCCGATCGTGATATGCATTTCCTGGATCAGCGGCGTTTCCTGGGAGGGTACGATCAGCAGCGGATCGGCGCGCCCGACCAGATCGCCACCGTCCCGGCCGGCCAGGGCGCAGGCCACCAGGCCGCCGTCGCGAGCGGCTTCCAAGGCGGCGGTGATATTGGCGCTGCGGCCCGAGGTGGAGATGCCCAGGGCGACGTCGCCCGGCCGACCCAGCGCCCGGACTTGACGCGCGAACACCTGGTCGAAGCCGTAGTCATTGCCGGCCGCGGTCAGTGTCGACGTGTCGGTGGTTAGCGCGATCGCCGGGATCGGCGCCCGGTCGGCCACAAAGCGGACCACCAGTTCGGTGGCCAGGTGCTGGGCGTCGGCGGCGCTGCCGCCATTGCCGAACATCAGGATCTTGTTGCCGTCGCGGATCGCTTCGGTCCAGACTGCCAGCATCGCCGCGAAAGGTTCGGCCAGGGCCTCGCCGCAGGTCCGCGCCAGCGCCGCATGGGCCGTAAAGCCATCCTGGAACAGGGTCTTGGGATCCACCGATCTTCCTTAATCAATCAATCGCGCTGGTATATCAGGCCGGCGGGCGGCTGCAAAGGGTTCGGCGGTACCCGTGGTCAGGGCGCGGTGCGCGGCCACAGGCCCGGCGTGATGGCCAGCGCAGGTTTCAGGCGGCTGGCGGCGCCGCCGTCGCGTAGCAGCGCGCCCAGGGTGACCGCGGCAGCCGCGCCGGCGATCCCGAAGCCGAACCCGAACAGCGGCACCCCGACCACCACGACCGCCAGTTTCAGGGCGCTGCAGACCAGGACGACACGTTCGTGCCCGGTAACGTTCAGCAAATTGGTGCTGAGCCCGGCGGCGGCGTTGATCGCGGCCGCCCCGGCCAGGAAGACCATGGCGCCGTGGGCCGCCTCGTAGTCCGCTCCGACCAGCCAGACCAGGGCCCAGTCGCCGAAGGCCGCCAGGAAGGCGAAAATCGCCAGCGACGGCAGCACCGCCAGCCAGCTTCCCATGATCAGCAAGCTGCGCAGTTTCGCGCGCTCGCCCTTGGCATTGGCCTCGGCGAACATCGGGGTCACCGCGACCCCGGCCGCCCAGGTGGTGACGGTGCCCAGCAGGCCGAACCGCTGTGCGGTTTCATAGAGCGCCGCCGCCGCCCCGCCCAGCAATGACGAGACCATGATCACCGGTCCGCGGTCGGCCAACGCGGTGACCGCGCGGCCGGCCAGGATGCGCCAGGCGGTGTGCCGTGCCTCGCGCCAATAGGCCGGGCTCGGCGCTTCGACCGGTCCCCGGTGCCGTCGGTCCAGTATCAGGTAGGTCAGGACCACCGTCGTCGCGGCCATCACCTGGGCGCTGAGCAGCCAGACCAGCCCCGGTTCGATCCAGGGCAGTCCGGCCAGCAGCAGGATGCCCAGCACCGCATGGGGCAGTACCGATTCCGGGAACTGCGCTGCCTGGATTCGTTTGCGGGCCCTGAGCTGGCTGTTCAAGACACCGATCATGGCGTAGACCGGCAGGCCCAGCCCGCAAATTGCGATCGCAACCGGCGAGACGGTGAACAGATCCAATTGCATCGCCGCCAGGCCGACCAGGAACAGGACAAAAGCGGCCGCCAGGTTCCAGGCCAGCACGATGCGGCGGGTCTTGATCTCGAAGCCGCGGGCCTCGGCGGTGCGGCCGTCGGTCAGCAGCTCGACCTCGTAGCGCCAGGTGGCGGCATCCAGTCCCATCGCCCCCAGCAGGCGGTTGATCATCCACAGCCCGTTGACCACGGCATACAGGCCGACCGTCGGCAGGTCGTGCAGGCGAACGATCAACACGAACACCCCAACCTGCATGGCCATGCCGAGAATGCGGAACCCCAGGGTCCAGCCGGCCGCGACCACGAAGCCGAGATGGGGGATGCGGCTGATCACGCGGCGCCCTCAGGACCCGACCGCCGCTTGCGGGTCAGGATGTAGGCGCCGGCGAACCCGATCAGGGGCGCGAACATTTCATGGGTGAAAACCGCCGCCGCCACCGATTTGACGGTGACCGCGATCAGCACCAGGACGCAGAACAGCGTCATGGCGTCGCGGTGCCGACGCAGGTTGCCGACGCCCTTGAAGCACAGATAGATGAAGGCGGCCAGATAGCAGAGCAGGCCGAAAATACCGGCCTCGCCCAACACCTTGGGCCAGAAGGTGTCCATCAGGAAGGAGCTGAATTCCGGCGATCCGCCCCACAGGGAGGAAATGCCGTACAGGTCATAGACCGGGCTGAAGAACAGGGTCCGTGACGGCTGGCTGCCATAGGTGCCCGACCCGGTGCCGAAGGGGAAGAAATCGACCGCGATATCGCCCGACCTGGCATACATCGCGGTACGGACGGACTGTTCCCAGTCGGCCCCGAAATAGATCGCCATCCGGTCCCCGACCACCGGGGCGGCGAACTGGATCGCCGGTACCGCCGCCACCGCGATCAGGCAGACCGCCAGGCTGCGCACCAGCCAACGCACCGTGCGCTGGCGCGGCCGGAACTGCAGCACCACGAAACCGGCGGCGACACAGGCGACCACCAGTTCCTTGGCCACCAGATGGCCCATGGTGACCAGGGTCAGAAAAGCCCAGGGCAGGAAGAAGACCGGTTTGCGGGCACCGACGAACAGGGCACCGGCGGCCAACGCCCCGATCAGGCTCATATCGACGCTGTCGGTCTGGTGGTGGAAGATCCCGGTCGGCAGCGGCATGCCGATACGGATGCCAAGAGGTTCGCCATAGATATTGCTGCCGCCGCCCGCCATATCGCGCAGCACGAACAGGCTGTTGAGCAGCGCCAAGGCGACCAGCGCCTGCAACAGGGGATGGAAGCTTTCGACCGGTTTCGGCCGGCGCAGCAGGAAGCAGAAAGCGAGCAGCGCGATAAACGGCTTGGCGTCCAGCACGATGGCGATCACCGCTGCCTTGTAGCGCGGATAGGCCGGCAGGTCGTTGAACAGGGCCGAGGCGAACCCGAAGGCGAAATACAGAATGATCGGCACCAGGACCGCCACCACCCGGCGGTCGAGCCGGGCCAGCGCCGGGACCGCGAACAGGCCCAGGCCCAGGATGAACGCCTCGTCGACCAGGCCGGACTGGCCGCGGTCGCCGCGCAGCGCGACATTGTCGACGATCAACAGGAAATAATAGGCCGCCAGGCTGAGCGCCGCCCACGAGGTCGGCGCCGCCGCCCGCTTCTGGCCCATCGCCACGGCCGATTGCCGCATGCCGTCCGTTCCCATCACGCTGACACCGCTCCCGACCATAGTTTACTCGACACGGATGATGAACGGCGTCTTGCCATTGGCGGCGGTATCCAAATTGGCCACGGTCTCCAGCGAAACCGTGATCTCGGGCGGGATCTTGGCCCGGGCATTGGCCAGAATGCGGGCCCGCTCGGGTTCGCCGAAGCCGGGAGCCGCCAGAACACGGATAATGGCCCGGTCGCGGGCCGGCTGATAGATCTGGGCCTGCAGGACATGCGGCACATACCGGGTTACCTGATTGACGCCGCTGACCTGCATCCCGTCGGGTGCAATCAGATATTCCCCGGACCGCCCGGCGATGCCGGCGAACGGCTCCAGGCCGAGCGCGATACGCTCCAGCATGGCCTCATCCGCATCTTCCGGCACCAGGGCGAGGTCACCGGTGTCGTAGCGGACCAGCGGCATGGCGTCGTTCCAATAGCCGGTGGCAATGATCCGCGCCTGGTCTGGTTCCAGTTCCGGGTCGCGGATCAGTTCAACGAAGCCATAGGCCGGTTCGAACCGATAGGCGCCGGGCGCCGTCGCGGCGGCAAAAACCACCCGTTCGGTCTGGCCGTAATAGTCGATCACCTGAGCCGACAATGCGTGTTGGGCGGCCGCGAAACTGCCGGCTGGCAGCATTTCGGACGACGACAGGACCAAGGGCAGGTCGAGCCGCCGACCGTCCAGCAGCCGCAGCAGATTGGCCAAGGGCGTCGGCTTGACCCAGATCAGGTCGGGCGCGAAATCGGTCAGGGCGGTGACGTACCAGTCGATGGTCTTGGGGCCGAGATGCGGGCTGGAGAGGACCAGCCGCTTGCCGCCATGGTCGGTGAAACCGAAGGGCGGATCCCGCCGTTCGGCCGGCTTGACGTTGTCCGAGCGCAAAACGGCGATCCGGGCCTTGCGGAAGTCGAGGCCATGCGGCACCAGCAGGGTGTCGAGGAAGGCCTGCTCGGCGGCGACGCCGCGCAGGTCGCGCTCGACCCGTACCGGCAACCCGGTGGTGGCGCTGCTTTCCGCCGGCACCCGGACCAGGCCGGACCGGCTGAAGCCCTTGGACTGGTCGCGCAACGTTGTTTTGTCCACAATCGGCCAATCGGCGAGGTTTCGGCCCAGGCTCCGACCATGGGCGGTTTCGGCCGCCACCTTGAGCGTGCGCTGGACCCAGCGTTGGGCCAAACCGCGGCGCCCGTCCAGATCGGCGACCGCGAATCTGGCAATCGCCCGACGCGCCTCGGCCCGATACAGCGGGTGGTAACGCAACGCGTTGTCGATCGGGGAGATGGATTTCAGGCGAGCGGCGAATCTAACCAGCCGCCGGCGCTGGACCGCCGTCCGGCCGGCCAGGTCAAGGGCCGGACCGGGGGTTGGTGCCGTGCCGTGGCCCGCGATCATGTCCGTACCCCCGGCCACAGATCGTGGTAAATCCGGGTCAGGCGCCTTGCCGCCGTGCGGGCATCGAACAGCGCCTGGAACCGGCGCTGGGCGCCTTTGCCCAACCGTGTCCGCAAGTCACGTTGGGTGACCAGGCGGACAATGGCTTCGGCCATGGCGTCGCTGTCTGCCACCGGGACCATCAGGCCGGTCTCGTCATCGACGATCGCCTCGGCCATCGACCCGACATCGGTGGCAATCACGGCCATGCCGTGCGACATCGCCTCCAGCGCCGACATCGCCAGGCCTTCGACATGGGACGGCAGCAGCAGCACGTCCGACGATCCCAGCAAATCTTCAACCGTTGCCGGACCGACCCAACCGGTGAACTCGACCCGGCCGGCAAGGCCAAGCTCGTCAGCCTTGGCGCTGTATTCCTCGACCGCGCCATTGCCGGCGAAAACGGCTCGCCAATCCAACGCCAGAACGTCTGGACGGCTGAGCGCGGCGAGGATCTCCGGCACGCCCTTGCGGGCGGTCAACAGGCCGAGAAACAGCAGCACCGGCGGTCCGGATTGCCGACCTTCGCTCGCCTTTGCCGGCGTCACCGCGTTATGCATCACCGTGACCTTGTCGTCCGGCACGTCCAGTTCATCGACCGCAAATTGCCGCCAGACCTCGCCCAGCACGATGACCCGCGCCGCCCGTGCATAGATCCACATCATCACCGCCCGAATCGGCCGCGGACGCGACCGCACGAACCGCATATAGCTGCCGGCGTGGATGTGCATGATCAGCGGCAGGCCGAACAGGATCGTCAAGACGGCGAAGCAGGACTTCCTCAGCGCACTGGTGTTCGACGCGGTGTGAATGTGCACCAGTGCCACCCGGTGCAGCAGGACCTCGAACAGGAACCGGGCCAGTGCGGTCAGGAAAAAATAGGGTGATGCGGCGATATGGCCGGTCCCGCGCGGATCCAGGATCAGATAGGGCGGCGCGTCGTCCTGGTCCGCCCAGGCGGCCGTGACATAACCGACGCTGCGCCCGATGCCACCGCGGTTTCGCAAGCCCCCGGGGCAGACGATGACCGCCCGGCGCGCATCAACCCGGCCGGCGGCCGTCGGTTTCAGGCTCAAATTCGTGATCGGTTCGCTGCCTGCCATGGGGGTTCGGTGCTCGGGTTGAAACCTAGTTGGATGACGGCTAACACCTTGTCACGACGGGTTTAATACTCTGTTACGCCCTTCCGTTCAGATCTTGCGGATGACAAACGGGGCCTTGCCACCGGCGGTGGTTTCCAGTTCCGACACCACCTCGATCGAGACGTCGATCTCGGGCGGAATCTTGGTGCGTGCATTGGCCAGAATGCGGGCCCGTTCGTCCTCGCCAAAGGCCGGTTCGGCCAGCACCTTGATCACCACCCGGTGGAGGCTTTCCTGGATGATCTGCAGTTGCAGAACATGCGGCACGTAGCGCGGCAACTGGTTCAACCCGCCAAGCTGCATGCCGGCCGGGCTGATGACGTATTCGTTGGTGCGCCCGGCGATACCGGCAAATGGCTTGATGCCCAACGCAATCGCCCGCAGATCAGCGGCGCTGCTGTTGGGCGGGATCAGGGCCTGATCCCCGGTGTCATAGCGAACCAGGGGCATCGCCGTGTTCCAATAGCCGGTGGCGATGATCCGGGCCCGGTCGGAGCCGGCTTCCGGTGTCGGCACCAGCTCGGTGTAGCCATAGGCTGGGTGGAACCAGTACTCGCCTGGATGGACGGCGCTGGCCAGGTTGACCCGCTCGGCGGTGCCGTAATAGTCGATCACCGTCGCCGACAGGGTCTGTTCGGCGGCTTCGAACGTATTGGCCGGCAGCATTTCGGATGACGACAGCACGATCGGGATCTGCAGGCTGCGGCCCGCTTCGCGCATCAGTTTGATCAGCGCCGCCAAAGAGGTCGGGCGCACCCACAGAATGTCCGGCCGGTAGGCGTCCAGGGCGTCGAAATACCAGGAGAACGTCGCCGGCGTCAGGTGTGGGCAGGACAGGGCCAGGCGCTTGCCGCCATGGCTGATCGCGCCATAAGGCGGGTCGCGGTCGTCGGGGTGCTTGACGTCGGTGGCCCTTAGGATCGCCGTCCGGGCGGTCCGCAAACTGAAGCCCGCCGGTGCCAGCAAATGGTCCAGAAACGCCTGTTCCGCGGCAATCGAGCCCAGGCTGCGGATCAGGCGGACCGGCAGGCCGGTGGTACCGCTGGTCTCGGCCGGGATGCGAAACGGCGATCCCGTGTACAGGCTTTCCGGTGTGTCGCGCAGGATGTGTTTTTCCAAGACCGGCCAGTTGTCGTAGTCGGTGCCGAACTGGCGGCCGTAAGCGCTGGTCGCCGCCCGTTTCAGCGTGCGCTGTAGAAACTGCTCGGACAATCGGCGGCGATCGGCGGGGCCGGCCCCGGTGAAATGGGCGATCGCCCGCATGGCACTGGACCGATAGAGCGGATTGTAGCGCAGCGCGGTGTCGATCAGGCCGGCCGACTTGAGCGATTTGGTCACGGAGATCAGCCAATCGGACGCGCTCACGAAGTCCTCCCTTGGACGTCGGTCATCGCGGTGCCGTATTCGCGGTACAGCGCCGTTATCTGAGCCGCATAATTGCGCATGTCGAACTTTTCCGCAAACCGGGCTCGTGCGCCTTCACTAAGTTGATCCCTTAGGCCGGGATCCTCGATCAGTCGCTTGATCGCCGCCGCCAACGCGTCCGCATCACCCGGCGGCACCATCAGGCCGGAAACCCCGTCATCGATCGCTTCGGTCATCGACCCAACCGCGGTGGTAATCACCGGCAGCCCGTGCGCCAATGCCTCCAGCACCGCCATCGCCTGCCCTTCCGCATGGGAGGGCAACAGCAGGGCGTCGGCCTCGCACAGCAACCGCTCGGCCTCGTCCGGCAGGGCCCAACCGGGGAAGGCGATACGGTCGCCCAGACCCAATTCCTCGGCCTGGCGGCGGTATTCGTCCACCGCGCCGTTGCCGGCCAAAGTGGCTTGCCAATCCAGGTCCCGCAATTGTGCCAGCGCCGCCAGCAGCTCCGGCACCCCCTTGCGGGGCCCCAGAAGCCCGAGGAACAAGAGCCTTATCGGCCCCGGCGCCCGCTCGCCCGGAGGTGGCGGGCCGGCCGGCACCGCGTTGTTCATCACCAGGATCGGGTCCGGGTCCAGGCCCATCTCCTCGGCCGCGAAACGGCGCCAGGATTCGCCCAGCAGGATCACCAGGTCCGAAGTGCGGAACATCCAGCGCACCACGGCCTGGGCAAAGCCGGGAATCGAACGGTAAAATCCATCGAAATTGCCACCGTGCAAATGCAGGATGACCGGGATCGTCAGCAGTTTGGACAGCACCAGGATGAACAGTTTGCGCAAGGTGCTGCCCTTGGAGGCCATGTGGATATGAACCACCGACAGCCGCCGGCCCAGGCCTTCGACCAGCAGGATCGCCAAGGTGGCCAGGAAGTAGAACGGCGACAACAGAACGTTGCCGGTGCCGCGGGGGTCGACCAGGCGGTAAGCGGGAATCTCGCCCGATGCCTGCCAGGCCGCGATGGTATAGCTGACGCCGCGGCCGATGCTGCCGCGGTTGCGAACGCCTCCCGGGCAGACGATCAGGGCCTTGCGGGCCATCGCCTAGGTTTGCAAAAGACGCCGGTCACTGCCTTCCAACACCAGGCAGCTTAGGCGACCGCTGAAATAGGCACCGGTGTCGATGCCGATGCGGTTGGCGCGGAACTCCACTTCGTCGCTGATCGAATGGCCATGCACGACGATCTTGCCGAAATCGTTGGTCGCGCGCAAAAAGGCGCCGCGGATCCACATCATGTCGTTGGGATCCTGGTCCTCCAGCACCACGCCGGGTTTGACCCCGGCATGGACGAAGAAGTAATCGCCCTCGATATGGCAATGCGGCATCGCCAGCAGGAATTCCAGCTGGGCCGGCGGAAACACCTCACGCAGGTCGTGCTGGGCCTGGCGGTAGCGTCCTTCGGTCGGCAGTTCCAGGGTCAGACCAACGCCATAGCTGTACAGCGTGGTGTCGCCACCGTTCATGATCCAGCCGGTGCCGACGCTGGCGTCCTTCAGGAAATCCAGCAGGAAGGCCTCATGATTGCCGATCAGGTGAACGCTATCGAACCCGTCCATCGGGTTGGTCATCAGGTGGTCGATCACCTGACGGCTTTCCAGTCCGCGATCGACATAATCGCCGAGATAGACCACGACCTTGCGGGAAACGGCGGCGGTTTCCGCGTCGGCCCGGATCATTGCCTGCATGGCCTGCAGCAGGTCGAGGCGGCCATGAATGTCGCCGATGGCATAAACCCGGGTATCCACCGGGACTTCGGCGGTATACTCGACCACCGGTTCGGCCCGGCGCCATTTGAACAAGCTTGCCAACATGGCTGGACTATACCCTCAACTGATGGCGCGGCGAAGCATTGGGATGCGTCTATTCGGCGGCCTCGCCGGGTGGGTTGGCGAAGGACGCCCATTCGGTACGGCCGCCGCCATTTTCCAGATGGTTGGCCAGGGCTGCCAGCGGACGTCTGTCAAAGGCGTGGCCACTGTCACGCCGCAGAATATCCAACGCCTCGTCGAAATCGATGCCGCTGCGATGGGCCCGCGGGCTGACCATGGCGGTGAAGGCATTGGCCACCGCGACGATGCGGGCGCTGAGCAGGATGTCCTCGCCGGCCAGGCCCAATGGGCCGGTACCGTCCCAGCGCTCGCCGATCTGGCGCACCGTCTCGGCAACCGGACCGTCGAAGTCACAGTCGGCGATCAGCTCGGCCGAGGTTTGGATGCTGCCGCGCACCTGGGCCAGCTCGTCGTCGCTGAAATTGCCCGGCTTCACCAGCAGGACTTTGGGCACCAGGATCTTGCCGATGTTCATCAGCTTGGCGGCGAACGATACCGTCGACCGGATTTCCGGCTCGACGCCCATTTCGGCGGCAACCGCATCGGCGACCATGGCGACGCGAAGCGAGTGGTGGGCGGCGAACGGGTCGCGACGATCGACAATGGTAACCAGGGTGTCGACCAGTTGCCGCAAGGCCCGTTCGCGCCGTTCCCGCTCCCCGACTAACTCGGTAATGTCCTCGACCACCATCAACGTGCCGCCGTCGGGCAGCGGCACGTGGTCGGATTTGACCATGCGCTCCTCGCCGTTTTCGCCGTCGAGCGCGAAATGCTGAGTCACCGGTTCACCGTCTTCATGGGCCTGGCGGTTGAGGCTGGCATTGAGTTTTGCCGGTACCGGCCCCAACACCGCGGCCATGTCCTTGCCGGCGATGTTGACGGTACTGATCCCGGCCAGGTCGGCCGCCCGGGCGTTGGCGAAGACGAACCGCCCGGTGGCGTCGACCGTGCTGATCGCGGTCGGTTGGTGGTCGGCCACCAGGCGCATGAAATCGCTCAGCCGGCCATAACGTTCGGCGACGGCCCGGTAGCGGGCCGCCAGGTCGCGGGCCCGGAGCGAGGTGCCGTGACGCCAGACTGCGACGATCACCAGGCAGATGATGAGCAATGACGAGATCAGGGTGATCAACAGAAAGCGGCTGCGCCCTTCGCTGTCGGCCAGCGCCTCGTCTGTCGAGACCTTGCGGACCAGGGTCCAGGGCGCGGTGCTGAGGCGGCGCGAGGTGACCAGCACCTCGGTTCCGGCATAGTCGCGCAGGCGGGCGAAGCCGCCGGGGCGTTGCACCGCGAAGGCGGCGGCCAATTGTTCCGGATCCGCCGCCAGACTGAGCTTCAGCGGCGGCGTGTCATCGCTTAAGGGCGACAGATAGTCGACCGTTCCGTCCTGGACGCGGACCAGATAGGTCTCGGCGGTGTCCAGGGTTTCGCCGGGTTGGTCGAGCAGGGCGAAGAACCGATCGCCGACCAGGCGCTGACCGATCACCGCACCGATCGGGGCGGCGGTCTCGCTGTCCGCCTGAACCGCATAGATCGGCACCGCAAAAGCGGCCAGCAGCACCCCGTTGGGGCCGCGGCGTAGACCCGAAAACACCTGCTGGCCCTGGGCGACCCGGACCAGCCATTCTTCGGGCAACAATTGCGGCGCCGGCATGCCGGGGGTGGCGACCATCATCGCGCCGGTGGTGTCGACCAGAGCCAGGCCGGCCAGTCCGGTGCGGTTGACATTGGCGTTGATGTCCGGCCCCAGGACCGGACCGCTGAAACCGGCGGCATCGGCGGTGGCAACCAGCAGATTGGCCAGATAGCCGCCCTGGGCGGCGGCGCTGACATCGCCGCCGGTCTGCTCGGCCAGCAGTTCCAATTCGGTGACATAGAGTTGCAGGGCGGCGTTGTCGGCCAGCCCCTGCAAGGTGGCGTATTGTTCGTCCAGCCAGGCATCGACCGCGGCCGCCCGGCTGTCGGCGACCAGTCCCAGCCGCACCTGCCAGGCCTGCAGGTCCCGTTGCCGCTCGCCCTCGACGAATTGCAGAACCAGGAAAATGCCCAGCGCCGCCGCCAGGACCAATCCGCCCACCGCGGCGACGACATATTTGCCGCCCCGCTCCGGCGCCGCCCGCGCCTCGGTTTCGACGATTTCGTTCAGTGCCACGACCCACCCATGATGCCGTCTGACGCGCCCCGAAACCGGGCGCTCCAAAATTTGGTTAACAGACTGGCATGCCAGGGTTTAAGACTCGGTTAAGGAGGAAGAAATGGACCTTTCCACACTGACCGAATTCTTCAAATGGTGCACGGTGATCAATATCGGGGTGTTCCTGTGGTCCACCGCCTGGCTGGTGGTGGCGCCGAACTTCGTCTACCGGATGCAAAGCTGGTTCTTGCCGCTGGACCGCCCCGCCTACGACCAGGTGGTGGTGATGTTCCTGGGCCTGTTCAAGCTGGGGATCATCGTGTTCTGCCTGACCCCCTATCTGGCCCTACTGATCGTCGGGTGACGCCCCGGACCCCGGCCTGATCGGCGTCGCCAGTTCGTCGCGGAAAGCGTTGGCCAGGCCGAGAAAGGCGTCCTTGCGCGGCGAGGACGGGCGCCAGGCCAGGCCGATGCGGCGGCCGCTGCCGGGGCCGTCCAGGGGGCGGAGCTGCAGGCCGGTACCGCGCAGGATGCCGGCGTCAATCGCCATCTTGGGCAGCAGCGTCAGGCCGATCCCGCCCTCGACCATCGGCACCAATGTGTGCAGGCTGGTGGCCTGGAAGCCCGGTTCGACAAGGTCCCCGGCCGCCCGGCAGGCCGCCAGCGCGTGCGACCGGAGGCAATGCCCCTCTTCCAGCAGCAACAGCCGCACACCGGCCAGATCGGCCGGGGTCAGCCGCTCCCGCCCGGCGAAACGATGCCCGGGCGGAAAGGCAACCCAGAACGGGTCCTCGGCGAAGATATGGGTCTCGGCCTGGTCCAGCCGATAGGGAAAGGCCAGCAACAGGAGATCGAGGGCACCGTCTTTGAGCGCCGTCGCCAGTTCGGCGCTGCGGGCCTCGCGCAGGTAGAGGGCGAGGTCGGGATAGAGTTGGCGCAGCGCCGGCATCACCCGCGGCAGCAGGAACGGCGCCACGGTGGGAATGACGCCGAGCCGGAGCCTGGGTCCCAGCCCGCCGCCCTCGGCCGCCACCAGGTCGGCGATGTCATCGACCGCGGTCAGCACCGCCCGGGCCCGGGCCACCACCGCCTCGCCCAGGGGCGTCACCAGGACCGACCGCCGGGTCCGCTCGACCAGGGTCCGGCCCAGCACGGTCTCCAATTCCTTGAGGCTGGCGCTGAGGCTGGACTGGGTCACCAGACAGGCTTCGGCGGCGCGGCCGAAATGGCGATGCTCGGCCAGCGCGACCAGGTGGCGCAGCTGGCGCAGGCTGGGAAGCGGGCGGTTAAGCGACATGGCAACGATCCGTGAATAATCGATTTTATCAATCTATATAGGAAATATTACAAATTTCACAAATTAAAAGCCGATCCCTATCTTGGCTTCAGACGGATCAACCATCCTGGCCACCGGCCGGCAAACCCCAGAGGAGCCATGCAAGCCATGATCAACCACCAGACACATGTCCCCCAGACCCAGTTCCAGACCCGTGTGCGCGATGACAGCATCGCCGGCCCCAACCCGTTTACCTGGAAGACGGTGAGCAGCGACGACGTGTTCGCCGGCAAGCGCGTCGTCGTGTTCGCCCTGCCCGGCGCCTTCACCCCGACCTGTTCGACCAGCCATCTGCCGCGGTTCGAGGAGCTGCACGACCACTTCGCCGCCGCCGGCATCGACCAGGTGATCTGCCTGTCGGTCAACGACGCCTTTGTCATGTACCAGTGGGGCAAGGCCCAGGGCGCCGACAAGGTCTTCCTGCTGCCCGACGGCAATGGCGAATTCACCCGCAAGATGGGCATGCTGGTCGACAAGTCGAACTTAGGGTTCGGCATGCGCAGCTGGCGCTATGCCATGATCGTCAATGACGGCGAAATCGAGAAGATGTTCGTCGAGCCGGGCTTTGCCGACAATGCCGGCGACGACCCGTTCGAGGTCTCGGACGCCGACACGGTGCTGGCTTATCTCGAGGCGCACTGACGGTCCGGCCCGGCTTCCACTTCTGAAATACTGGAAGCCGGGCCTCACCGCTTTTTGATCAGCTTTTCCAGAACCTTAACCAGCTTTTAAGCGAACCGGCGGAGGATGGGCGGACGAGGAGATTTGCCCATGCCGAGCGGCCTTCGCCGGGTTCCCTTGCTGCATCTGTGTATCGCCGCGCTGGCCATGGCGACGGTGGCCTTTGCCGCGTCCGCCGACGCCCGGCCCAAGCCCGAACCCAGCTATTTCGGCAGTAGAGAAATTCGCCGCGATGATCTAAAACCGTTTCCCAAATGGACGGGGGCCCTGCAACGACATTTCGAGGAACGCAAGGAGGTTCCGGGCGATTGCCAGGAAACTCTGTTCAACCGTTGCCATTTCAAGCGCTGGCAGGCGCTGCTGGACGGCTTGCGGGACGCCGATCTGATGCAGCAGGTCACCGAAATCAACACCTTCATGAACCGCGCCCGCTACATCGTCGATCCGATCAATTGGGGCGTGAAGGACTATTGGGCATCGCCGCACCAGTTCCTGCGCAAGAAGGGCGATTGCGAGGATTATGCGATCGCCAAGTTCCTGTCCCTGCGCGCCCTGGGGGTCGGCAACGATCAGATGCGTATTGTCGTGCTGCAGGACCTGAACCTGCGCACCGCGCACGCGGTCTTGGTGGTGTTCATCGGCGACCAGACCCTGGTGCTGGACAACCAGATCCGGCAGGTGGTCAAGGCCGAAACGATCCATCACTACCGCCCCATCTATTCCGTCAACGAAGAGGCATGGTGGCTGCACCGCCGCTGAGGAACCCGTCAACCCACCCTGAGGCACACCAGGCGCATGATGCTGGTCAAATCCCCCCCGATCATCGTCGGCCTTCTTAGGCTGGCGGATGCGTTCGTCGTCATCTTGACGTCGATCGTCGCCTATTGGGTCCGGCACGGCTTCGATCCGATGGGGCCGAATTACTGGCTGGCGGCCCTGCTGGCGGCCTTCGTCACCTTCAACGTCTTCCAGCGGGCCAGTCTCTACCGCTATCAACTGTTCGACCGCCTGACCGAAACCCTGCGGCGGTTGGCCGGCGCCTGGGTCACCGTCTGCCTTGTCCTGATCGCCCTGGCCTTTTTCAGCCGCTCGTCGACCGATTTCTCCCGCATCTGGGCCGCGGTCTGGTTCGGTGGATCGTTCCTGTTCCTGGTCATGCTGCGCGTGGCGCTGCACGAAAGGCTGAAGATCTGGCGGGCCCAGGGCCGGCTGACCCGAAATGCGGTGATCGTCGGGGCCGGCGAACACGGGCAGCGGCTGTTGGCCCATCTGGCCGAGCATCCCGATGCCGGCATCCGCGTGATCGGCCTGTTCGACGACCGCATCGGCCGATCACCCACGGCGATCGAGGGCATCACCATGCAGGGCGACATCAACGACCTGCTGATGTTCACCCGGGGCCGCGATATCGACATGATCATCGTCGCCCTGCCCTGGAGCGCCGAAAACCGGTTGCTGGATATCCTTGGCCGGCTGCGCACCATTCCGGCCGATCTGCAGCTGTGCCCCGATCGGATCGGATTCAGGATGTTCGAGCGTGGCGTCCACCACGTCGCCGGCGTGCCGATGCTCAGCGCCGCCGAACGCCCGCTGACCGGCTGGAACTGGGCCTTTAAGGCGGTCGAGGACAAGGTGCTGGCAGCCATGGCCCTGGTGGTCGCGGCGCCGATCGTGTTGGCGGTCGCCATCGCCATCAAGCTGGACAGTCCCGGGCCGGTGATCTTTCGCCAGAAACGCTACGGCTTCAACAACAACGTCATCACGGTATGGAAGTTCCGGTCAATGTACGTCGACCTGCCGGAAGACAACGAGGTTCGCCAGGCGACCCGCGACGATCCCAGGGTGACCCGGGTCGGCGCCTTCCTCAGGCGCACCAGTCTGGACGAGCTGCCGCAGATCTTCAACGTTCTGCAGGGCGAAATGTCGATGGTCGGGCCACGGCCGCACGCGGTGCCGCACAACGAAAAATACGCCGCCCTGATCCGCCAGTATCTGGGTCGCCATCGGGTCAAACCGGGGATCACCGGCTGGGCCCAGGTCCACGGCCTGCGCGGCGAGACCGAAACCGCGGAAAAGATGGAAAAGCGGGTCGAAATGGACCTCTACTACATCGACAATTGGTCATTGATGCTTGACCTGCGGATTTTGGTGATGACCCTGTTCATCGGCTTCGTTCACGAAAACGCGTATTGAGGCCGGCGTGGCAAATCTCATTCACTGGTTGCTCATCCTGGTCGTCGCCCTGGCACCGCTGCCGTTGGGTAGCAACCGGCCGCTGGGCTGGAGTTCGCTGGCATTGGCGGTCGCCGCCCTGTTGGTGATGTGGGTGGTCACGGCCTGGCAGGACCCTGCCCGTGTGACCCTGCGGGGCCGCAAGATCTGGCCGCTGACCATCGGCTTCCTGCTGGTCGTCGCCTGGGCCGGGTTTCAGTTGGTCCCGTGGTCGCCGCAGGGCTGGCACCATCCGTCTTGGGCATCCGCCGCCACCTTGGGCACGGTGCCCTGGTCGGCGATTTCGGCCGCCCCCGACGACGGCGTCGCCGCCGTCATGCGGATGCTCCTCTATGCCGGTGTCTTCTGGCTGGCCGCTCAATTGGGCCGCAACCGCAAGCGTGCCGCCCGGGCCCTGTACAGCATCGCCGCCGCGGCCACGCTGTATGCGCTTTACGGGCTTTGGGTGCATTCCAGCGGCGATCCGAAGATCCTCTGGTACGACAAATGGGCCTATCCGGATTCGGTGTCGGCCACCTTCGTCAATCGCAACTCCTTTGCCACCTATGCCGGTATCGCGATGATCACCGCCCTGGCGATCGGGTTGGAACGGGCCCGGGCGGTTTGGGACCTGGCGGTCCCCGACGCCCAGGGCATCGAACAAGGCCTGGCCCGGTTCGGCGTTGCCGGCTGGACGGCCGTCATCGCCCTGCCGATCCTGGCCACCGCCCTGATGCTCAGCCTGTCGCGGGCCGGCGTATTGGCTGCCGGCCTGGGGCTGTTCGCCTTGCTGGCGGTGCAGCGGCGCAGCGAACAAAGCCGCTCGACCAAGGCAATCGTGATTGCCATCGGCTTGGCCGCCCTGTTGATCGTGATCTGGAGTGGTGCCGGCATCCTGGAGCGTATCGACCTGGGTGGTTCGGAAGCGGTGGGAACCCGGCTGTGGATGTACGAACGCGGCCTGTTGGCGGTCGCCGACCGGCCCTGGCTGGGGTCCGGCATCGGTTCCTTCGAGTGGATCTATCAAGCCTATCGCGACGCCGAACATGTCCGGCTGGGGCTGATCGACAAGGCCCACAACAGCTATCTTGAGATGGTCATCGAACTGGGAATCCCGGCCGCCGCATTGCTGTTCCTGGTGTTGGGTTCGATCGTCTGGCGCTGCCTGGTTGGAACCCGCCAGCGCCGCCGCAACGCCATGTTCCCCGCCTTGGGCTTCGCCGCCGGCATCCTGGTCGGCAGTCACGCGCTGGTGGATTTCAGCATTCAGATCCCGGCCGTGGCCTGCGCGTTTGCGCTGATCCTGGGAACCGCCTATGCACAAAGCTGGCCGACCTCGACGGCCGGCCCCCGCAGGTCTAGGGACGCCGGCTCTTCTTCCGGCGTAATTTAAGGAAGGCCCGGTCGAATTCCGCCAACAAATCGGGATGATCGGCCAAGGACTCGCGCACGAAGCCGGCGCCGCGGCGCAACTCGGCGATCGGTGCCAGCCGGTCGGCCCAATTGATCGCCGCCTGGCGAATCGCCAGGGCCAGCCTGTCGTTTTCCACCGGCGTCATCGAACGCCGCAGGGCCAGACCCAGGTCGGCGCGCGCCAGCATCAGCTCGCGGCGAAAGGCGCCAGTGGCCCAGGATTGCATCAGCGCGGCAATGGCTTCGCGATCGGCTCCAAGCCGCGACCGCGCCAGGGACAGCCGGTACCAGGTGTCGGGTTGGCCGGGATTGCGCAACAGCGACGCGGTCGCCGCCGCGGCCATTTGCAACAAATGGTGCTGGCCCGCCTGGGTCGCCGCCTGGGCTCGCCAGCCGCGGTCATGCAGGACCGCCAGATCAGCCCAATAGCGGGCATCTTCGCGCGATGAATTTGCCAGTTCGCGCCCAGCAACCGCACGGACCAGCGCGGGTTCGGCGACCGGGGGATTGTATCTGGCCTGGAAGACCGTCGTGTTGCCGCCAGCCGCCTGCCAGGCCGATTGGAAGCGCGGCAGCGCCATCGCACCGCTGGTGGCCGCAAGCAAGAGGGCGGCGAGCACCGTCAGGTGCCGCTCCGCCGCCCGTCGTTTCGACGAGCTAGCTGCCGTAGTATTTCTGGTAATCACTGTGGTAGTAGCCCGCATCGCCATAGTGGTAGCGGGCGTTTTTCTTCATGTCGACCTGGGTCAGCACGGCGCCGGCGAAATTGCCACCGGCCTCCAGGATGTGGCGCAGCGCGGCCAACACCGCCTCGCGCTTGGTCTTGCCCCAACGCACCAGGAACACCGTCTTGTCAGCCAGCCGGAACAGCACCCGGGCATCCGACACGGCCAACAGCGGCGGGGTGTCGATGACCACCAGGTCATAGGCGTCGGCGCATTGCTGGATGGCGTCGCGCATGCGGCTGGAACTCAACAGATCACCCGGATTGGGTGCCTGACCGCCCGAAGTGATGTAATGGGCGCCGGTCGGTTCGTCGAACCGGATGACGTCTTCCAGCGCCGTCTGACCGGCGAGGAATTCGAACAGTCCGGTTTCGTTGCTGGTCCTGAGCACCGTGTGCAGCGACGGCCGACGCAGGTCGCAATCGATGATCAGGGCGCGTTGGCCACCGATCGCGGCGGCGCGGGCCATGGAGACCGCGGTCGAGGTCTTGCCCTCGGCCGGCTGCGACGAGGTGAACAGGATGATCTTAGGCGGTGCATCGATGTTGGACAGATGCAACGCCGTGCGCAGCGATCTTATCGCCTCGCTATAGGGTGTCGCCGAATTGCTGACGATATGATCGGCCGGGCCGTGGCGTTTCGAAGTGCCCTTGATTGCCGGGATCAGTCCGATCGCGGGCTGGCCGCTCATGCCCTCGAACTGTTGCATCGAGCGGAAACCGCTGTCCATCACCTCGAGCAGGAAGACGAACACAACGCCCAACAGCGCCGAGCCGACCAGCGCGATGGCCAGGATCACCTTCTTGCGGGGGAAGGCCGGATAGACCGGCGGCACCGCCGGCGAGATCAGCCGGGCATCCGGCTGGTTGGGATCGCCCTGGCGCAGAATGTCGGTTTCCTTGGCACGGGCAACAAAGGTTTCATAAAGGTCGTTGTCGGCCTTGGCTTCGGCCGCCAGCACCTGCAATTCGACGCTGGCTGCCTTTTGGGTTTCGACTTCCTTGCGCAGTTTGCCGATGGAGGCCCGCAAATCGCGTTCCTTGATGCGGGCGACCTCCAGTTCGTGCTTCTGGGCCGAGGCAATCTTTTTGACTTCGCCAGCGATCTTGCCCTGCAGGTCCTCGAGGTCCTTACGGGCCGAGATCATGCGGGGGTGCTTATCCCGAAGCTTGGTGCTGAGATCGGCGATCACCCGCACCTGAAGGGCTTCCTGTTCGCGCAGGCGCTGAATCAGCGGCGCGTTCAGGACGCTGGCCGCGCTCTCCATCCCGCCCGGATCGGTCAGCAACTGCTTGACCTGCTTGTAACGGGCCTCCAGTTCGGCCCGGTCATTGCGCACCGTGATCAGTTGCCGGTTGAATTCGGAAAGCTGCTGGACCAGCAGGTCCTGTTGTCCCTTGACGTCGACCAAGCCGATCTTGCGGCGATAGGCCTGCAGCCGGGCGTTCGACTCGTCGCGCTTGGCCTGCAATTCGCCCAGCCGTTCGCCGACCCAGTCCGAGGCCCGCAAATTAGCGTCGGTTTTGGCCCTGAGCGACTGGTCGATGTAAAGCTTTGCCAGCCGGTTGGCGATCGCCGCCGCCAGCTTGGGGTCGGCCGCGGTGAAGCGAATGCCGATAACCCGAGAACGTGGGCTTGTCACTACGTCCAGCTTGCCCAGGAATTCGTCGATGACCAGGTTGCGTTCCCATTCCTGGGCCCCGGCATCGGTGGGTCGCTCCCGCTTGGCGCCGGGCAGCCAGTCAAGGCCGAGCTCGAGTGCCAGCCATTCCGGCACCACCTGCTCGATCAATCCCGGAAAGTCGACTTTCTGAATCAATTCGGCGACCAGCCCGCTGGCCGGCGCATCCAGTTCGGGATTGAAATTGGGGTCCAGCATCAGGCCGTATTCTTCCACGACCGTATTGGCGAATTCCCGCGACGCGATAATCGCGGCTTCGGTTTCGTTGGTGTAATAGTCGGGCCCACCGCCCTGCAGCACCGATTCGATGGCAACCAGGTTCTGGCGCTTGGTCTCGACCACCATGCCGGCTTCGGACCGGTAAAGGGGCGTGACCTGGAAGACCCACAGGCCGGTGAAAAGGGTGATGATCAGCATGGTTGCGAACACCACCAGCTTGCGCCGCCACAGGGTGCGGAACAGGTGTCGGATCTCGAAATCGCCTTCGTCGGGTTCCGGAAGCATCATTTGGCGCGACCCGCCGCCGCCTCTGGTTTGCTCGGACTGCAAGTAGCTGATCTCCGCCATCGCCGAACCTTCTCCTCACCACCAATGGCCCGGCAAGAAAACACCTAGCGGCCACGTTCTGCGACCCTGGCACCAGCGAATTATGATTTGGTTAAGGTCGCGGCAACAATAGGAAAAATACTCGAAAAACGGGTCTGGACACCGTTCCGATCAGAAGACGCGGCGGCCGATTTCAACGGTGTCGCCGGGCAACACCATGGCCTCCGGATCGACGGTCAGTTTGCGCGGCTCGCCGGCTTCGTCCTGCCGGATGATCAGGATCTTGTCCTCCAGCGCCCGTCGCGTGAACCCGCCGGCCAGGGCCACCGCCATCCGCACCGTAATGCCCGCTTGATATTCGTAGCTGCCCGGCTTTTCGACCTGGCCGAGGATGAAGAAGGGACGGTAGTTGACCACTTCGATACTGACCTTGGGATCGACGATAAAATCACGGTCCAAAACATGGGTCAGCTTCTTCTTCAATTCCCGCACGGTCAGGCGGGCCGCCTGCACCTCGCCAAGCAGCGGCATCGCCAGCTGTCCGGTGCTGGAAATCTCAAACTCGCCGGAGATATCGTCTTGACCGAAGACCCGGATCTGCAGCCGGTCGCCCGAGCCGAGCCGGTATTCCTCGATCCCGGCGGTCGAATCCTGGGCGGTGGCCGGTCCACTTGCCGACGCCAGCAAAAGAACCGCCGCGGCCAAAACGACCCGCCGCCGTGCGGCGCGGGTTACAGCGATGATACGGGAGGCAGCTTTCATCGGCAGACTAATACTGGAACCCTATTCTGATCAGGAAGCGATGCTCGTCATAGTCCAGCACCGTGCTGGTCGAGGTGCGGCGTTCGAAGTGATAGGCGGCGCGACTGTAGATATTCTCGTTGACCAGATAGTCGGCACCGACTTCGAACTGGACGAAATTATCGGTCTCGTCGCGGACGACGAGGTTGGCTTGCACCAGGTCGGCCTCTTGCCGCGCGAAGCTGGCGGCGACGCCGGCCACGACACTGTCCGTGACTTCATAATCGACAGAGGCGGCAATGCGGGTTTCGTGGAAGCCACCAACCCCAAACCGGGTAGTTTCGCGGATATTCCGCTCGAAGACCCCCTCGACCGTCATCAGATCGGTCGGGTTCCACAAGGCGCGAACCAGGAAATCCAGCCCATCCACATCCTTCAGGATCTCGTCGTCGAAGTTGCGCCACGTATAGCCGACCCCGGCTTCCAGGAAGGTCACCGCCGACAGGTCATAGGTCAGGCCCAGGCGCAGGCTGCCGCCATGGGAGTCGCGATCATAGTTGTTGTCGTCACGTCCGTAATCGTACTCGACCACTTTCCAACTCGGCTCGACGAAGAACATCGTGCCTTCGAAGAACTCGTAGCCGACGCGCACCTTGGCCGCGTACTCGTCGCGATCCCGGTCGTCGTGATTGACCGTGCCATTGTCGTCGAAGTCGAGATTGACGTAGTTGAGCTGCGGCTGGACCAGCAGGGCGTCCGGCTGGTAGCGATAGCTGGTCTCGGCGGCAATGCGTTCCATCTCGGTCGGCCCGCTGGTGCCGGCATCGTCGGGCGACCCGCGATCCTCGTGCAGCCGCTCATAGGACAGTTCGCCATCCAGGTGGTCACTTTCACTGGTGTCGTACTTGCCGTCGATCTGGGCGCGATATTCCTCGAAGTCCTCGCCGCCATGATCATTGTAGCGGCCGATCGCCGCGCCAATGCCAAAGTTCAAGGCGTGATTGTCCCAATCCGACTTCAGATCCAGGGACGGTTTCAGAACCGCGATGAAATCGCTTTTCTTATTGAATTCCGTCTTGAAGATGTTGTTGCTGTAGATCAGGTCGAGTTCGACCTGCGGATACAGGATGAAGCTGGACAGCGGGCCCGCGGCCTCGCCGCTGAACGTCGGAACACCGAGCAGAATGCCGATCGGATCGAACTCCGGCCGTGCCCGTTCCCGCACCGATGAATCCTTGGCCGTTTGCGCAATGGCAACAACCGACCCCATGACCCAGACCGCCGCAACAACGGTCGATCCGAGCATCGCAAAGCTGCGTTTCCCGCCTTTAACCATGTTCCCTGTCTTAAGACCACTTCCTTGGAGAAGCAAACAAAAACGCGGCTCCGGCGGTTAAGCCGGAGCCATTTTGGTTGTATCAGTTCGGGCTGGCCACCGGAGGCGGGTCGTCCTTGAAGGGCGGCGGTCCAGTGATGATTTCCGGCAGAGGCGACAGCGGGCCGGCCGGCGGGATCTTGGTCAGCTCTTCGCCGACCTTTTCGGCGACCTGGGCCTCGGCTTCCGCAATTTGCGCATCGTTGGGATCGCACAGATGCGCCATCCCTGCCGGACACAGCAGGACGCTGTCCTCTTCCTCCGGCTCCACGAACAGTCCGGTGATGAAGGTCCCGGCATTGCCCGACGGAATGATCTCGACCTGCAACTGGCTGGCGCTGACATTGGCGTTGGTGACGATGACACCGCCGCCGCTGCCCGGAATGACCTGCATGTCCGGCGGCAGATCGCCGTCATCCATGTGGACACCGCCCTTGGTCAGGTACGCCATTTCCGGCCACTGGCCCGGCGGGGTCTGGGCCACCCGGTGGGTGCGGCCATTGACCCTGAGGCTGGCACCGAAACGATGCCGGACCGCGTCGGGGACGCCGTGCTGATCGGTCATCACCACCAACCGGTAAACCCCGTTCGGCAAGCCGCCGACGGTGAATTTCCGGACCTGGTTCAAGCCGTCGCCGAACAGGTCATCCTGGGCACCGCCCTGACCGCCCACTGCCTGGCCGGCGATGCGGGCATCCGCTTCGTCGACCGCCTCGAAATTGCCGTAGGCCGACGCCGACGCGGCGCCGAAGTCCCAGCCCCGTCGCTGGTCGGTCAGGCGGAAATTGTCGGCCACCTCTACCTTGATGATGCGGCGCGAGTTCAAGGCGCGGGTCACCGCGCGCTCAACCCGGTCCAACGCATCCTGCAAGCCGACGGGATTGCGTTGCAGGCGGCGGTCCTGGGACAGCCGGTCGATCAAATTCGTTGCCTGGCGAACGACGGTCGCCGGTAGGCCGTCGCCGGCATCGAAATAGGCATCCAGCGCGCTGGCGCCGGAAAGGCCATCGGTTTTCGCGCCGCTTACCGCATTCTCGATCGATTGCGCCATAGCTGGCGTCGCGAACGCCGCGATGCCTGCCAGCAGCAATACCTTGACCGGAATCCGCCACTGCTTCTTGCTGTTCATATCGACCACCCGACCTCAGTTTTGGACCTGACAGTCCAGTTGCGTACTTTGTTCTACCCGGAAGAACTTAAGGCATTCTTGCAGACCGCTGGTTTGCCGGCCGGTCCGCGGGAAGGCCCCGGCTCAAACCGTCGCGTCATATTCAGCGCCGCCGCCGCGAGGCGCTCGCATGTCAGATTAACCTGTCGAGAAGCTTGCGAGGGATGCATTTCGGCGACCAATGGACTATGACAACCTTACGTACTGCAAGTTAAATACCAGTTTTGGGGCGTCATCGGAATCGCCATTTCCTGCCGATTTTCGATCCCCGAGCGACCCCTGTGTAAAGCCTTGCCGTACCATTACGGTTCGCCCAAGTTTACACTGTTTCGTTTTGGGACAAAGCGGCTCTCAGCTATGCCGCCGCGACCAAGCCGGCATTCGACATGCGGCGCAGCGCCAGCTTGATATCCGCCGCCAAAATCGCCGGTTCGGCCTCGGGATAGGCGGCCGAAAATGACGCCACGGCGGCCGCCACATCGGTCGGTGAAACCAACATGTCCCAAAGGTTGCCCGACACCGGATCGAGTTGGAATGAGTCGACGTTGCCCGGTCCCACCAGAAAGCGGTCGTTGTCGACTTTGGTCTCGGTGACCCCATTGCAGCGATGATAGCCGACCATCTTGCTACTCCTCCACCGGACGTCGGATTTGGTCTTGCTTTTCTTCCAACCGGGCGACTACCCGGTTTGAATAGTTAGATTTTTCGCAAAATACTCTTAACGATTTCGTAATTGGCGCGGGCGTATTCAAAATTACGATAGATGCGTAATTTCCCGCTCCCATTCAGGATGTCGGGACGGGTGCGAATAGTCGGACAGGCGCTAAATGATCCGTGAGGAAAACCTCCCAAGCCACGAACTGTTGCTGGCCGACTATGCAACGCGCCTGGCCAAGCATCTGGACGGTCGCCGTGCCGCGCACCTGCATCTTTCCCTGCTGCGCCCCTATAACCGGCGCGACCATCACCTAAGGATCGCCGCCAACAGCTTCGATGCCTTGATCAAGGCCTATAACGGCGAGCTCTTTCAGCTTGCCAACCAGGACATCATCGTGGTGGTCAAGGACTGCCCGACCGCCGCCCTGGACGAGGTCATCCTGCGGGTCAAGTTCCTGTTTGCCGAAGACCCGTTGACCGCCGACGAGGAGGATGCGGCCAGTTCGTCGTTCTGCACCTGGTACGACCTGGAACAGGATTACGGCAAGTTCAAGTCGGTGGCGCTCAGGATCCTGAAGGTTGCGGAAGCCGCCAAGGTCGCCGAAGCCGCCGCCGAACAGGCCCGGGCCGAACCCAAGCCCAGCGAGGCGGCGCCATCGAAACCGCTGGAACCGGCACGTCTGGCCGGGTTGGTCGAACAGGTTCGCGGCATGGACATGACCAACCTGATCTGCCGCCAGAAGATCTGCGCCATCACCCCCAACGCCAAACCCCGCCCGGTATTCAACGAAGTCTATATTTCGATCTTCGACCTCAGGCGGCTGGTCCTGCCGGACGTCGATCTGTCGTCCAACCGATGGCTGTTTCAGCACCTGACGGAATCGCTGGACAAGCGGATGCTGAAAATGCTGCCCAGCCTGGAAGCCAATCAGGAACTGTCGACCAGCGTGAACCTGAATGTCTCGTCGGTACTGTCGCCGGAATTCCTGCAGTTCGACACGCGGCTCAGGACCCTGACCCGCAAGACGATGATCCTGGAACTGCAGCCGATCGACATTTTCGGCGACATGGCGGCGTTCATGTTCGCCCGCGATTTCGTCCGCGAGCGCGGCTACCGGGTCTGCCTCGACGGCCTCAACCACCTGACCTTTCCGCTGGTCGACCGGCGCAATCTGGGCCTCGACATGGAAAAGATCCTGTGGGCCCAGGACATGGGCGACGACGTCAATATCGAGCGTCGCTCCCAGCTGAGCGAGGCGCTGTCAAAGGCCGGCGCCGCCCGCGTGATCCTGGCGCGCTGCGACTCATCTGAGGCCATCGACGCCGGCCTGGCACTCGGCATCACCCTGTTCCAGGGCCGCTATGTCGACCAGTTGCTGGAGACCGGCATCAGCCACGAGGAATTCAAGGCCGGTGAAAACAAGGACATCCGGGCCCAGACCGAAAAGATCCGGGCCCAGGCCGGCCTGATCTACTGAGGCGAGCGCTTGGCGAGGATGCGCTGCAGGGTGCGCCGGTGCATGTTCAGCCGCCGCGCCGTTTCCGAAACATTGCGGTCACACAGTTCGAACACCCGCTGGATATGCTCCCACCGGACCCGGTCCGCCGACATCGGCTGTTCGGGCGGCGGCGGTTTGGTGTCGTCGCGGGCCAGCAGCGCCGCTTCGATGGCATCGGCGTCGGTCGGCTTGGCCAGGTAGTCCACCGCGCCCGCCTTGATGGCCGCCACCGTGGTGGCGATATTGCCGTAACCGGTCAGGATGATGATCCGCGCATCCGGCCGCGCCTGGCGCAACGCCGCGACGATATCCAGGCCGCTGCCGTCCTCCAGCCGCAGGTCGACCACCGCATAGGCCGGCGGTGCCGCCGCGGCGGCGGCTTTGCCGGCGGCAACCGAATCCGCCAAGGTGACGCGAAAGCCGCGACGCTCCATCGCCCGGCCAAGGCGCGAGCGAAACGGCTCGTCATCGTCGATGATCAGCAGGCTGCTGTCTTTGCCTTCCACGCGCAACTCACCCGGTTCCACCCGATCGGCCGGTCGGACCGGATCGGCTATGTATCGACACCCCTTAGCCTATTATTGCACGCGGCCAGATGATCGCAACCACGGCACCGCTTTGCCGCCGGTTGTCGAAGCGCAATTCGGCGCCGGTGCGCTCCAACAGGGTCTTGGCGATGAAAACCCCCAGGCCCATGCCGCTGTCATCCAATCGGCCGGAAACATAGGGCTCGCCGATCGAGTCGAGAACGTCGGCGGTAAAACCCGGCCCGTCGTCCCGGATCGTCACCACCACGGTGTCGCCCGACCAGTCGAGCTCGATCGCCACCGCGGCGTCGGCGAAGTCGAAGGCGTTTTCGATCAGATTGCCCAGGCCGTGGCGAATCTCCGGCTGGTTGGGCAAGTTTGGCTCGTCGTCCGCGCCACCGGTGACCGTGATGGCAAGTTCGATGTCCGGCCGGCCGTGCTGGGCCGCGACCGACTCCACCAGTCCGGTCAGCTTGGCGCTGCCGAACGGCGCCAGATCGGCATCGTCGGGGCGCTTGGCGATCTGGGCCAGAAGTTCGCGGCAGCGCTCCGCCTGACTGGCGATCAGCGCCACATCTTCGGCCAGCGGCCCGTCGGGCGGCACTTCCTTGCGCAGCTCGCCGGCAACCACGGCGATGGTTCCCAACGGGGTTCCCAATTGGTGCGCCGTCGCCGCCGCCAGGCCACCCAATTCAGACAGGCGCTGCTCGCGGGCCAGCGCCATTTGCGCCGCCACCAGGGCGTCCGACAATTGCTGGGCTTCCGCCGAGACCCGCCAGGCATACAGCGCGATGAAGGTGATTCCGAAAACCAGCGCGATCCAATGCCCCGTGACATAGGCCCAGGGCAGCGTCAGGCCCGGATCGCTCCACGGCAGCGGCAGGTGCACCCCGGCCAAGACCGTGGCGCAAAAGATCGCCAACAGGCCCAGCGCGATCGTGCTGCGCAGCGACAGCACGGTCGCCGAAATGGTGACCGGGACCAGGAACAGCAGCGAAAACGGATTGTCCAGGCCGCCGGTCAGGAACAGCAGCACGGCCAACTGGCCGGTGTCGAACGCCAGGTGGATCGCCGCCGCCCGGCCGCTGAGCCTGACCCCCGCCGCCCCCCTGGGGCTGACCGCCAGGTTGACGACGGCGGCCGCCGCCACGGTCGCAAGGCAGGGCCAAAGGGGAAATTTGTAGCCCAGAATGACGCCAACCAACAGCAGGGCCAGGATCTGACCGCCGACCGCGATCCAGCGCACGATGATCAGGGTGGTCAGGCGGATGCGGCCGCTTTCCTGCCGGCCCGGCGCCATGGATTGGCTGGGCTGGGTCATGCTCAGCGAGGTCATGCGACGTTCAACTCCCTGCAGGACACATGGCCGGTTTTCCGGCCACCGACACTCTGGTGGTTTTAAAAAATCGCCGCCATATTAGCCGACATGACAGAGATGGCGATAACCGTCCGGGGGCTGCGCAAACGATTCGACGACATCGTCGCGGTCGACGGGATCGATTTCACGATTCCGCGCGGTTCCGTGACCGCGTTGCTCGGCGGCAATGGCGCCGGCAAGACCACGACCATCGCCATGCTGCTGGGATTGCTGACCCCGACCGACGGCGCGATCGACATCTTCGGCGTCGACATGCTGCGCCAGCCCGGGCAGGCGCTACCCAGGATGAACTTCTCGTCACCCTATGTCGACTTGCCCCACCGCCTGACCGTGGCCCAGAACCTGCGCGTGTACGGCCACCTTTACGGCTTGGCGGACGTCAACGCCCGCATCGCCTCACTGGCGGTCGCGCTCGACCTCGAACCGCTGCTGAACCGGCGGACCGGCAACCTGTCGGCCGGCCAGAAAACCCGGGTCGCCCTGGCCAAGGCGTTGATCAACCAGCCGGAGCTGCTTCTGCTGGACGAGCCGACCGCATCGCTGGATCCCGACACCGGCGACTGGGTCCGCGGTTATCTGGACGATTACCGCCGTCAGAGCGGCGCCACCATCCTGCTGGCGTCGCACAACATGTCCGAGGTCGAACGCCTGGGGCAAGAGGTGTTGATCATGAAAACCGGGCGAATCGTCGATCGCGGCACCCCGGCGGCGCTGATCTCGGCGTACGGCCGCGACGACCTGGAAGAAGTGTTTCTGGACGTCGCCCGCGGCCGGAACGGCGTGCCCGAATGAAGACCGACGTCCATCGCCCGGCGCGGTTTCACGCCTTCAGCGCCCAGCGGATCGGCGCCATGATCCTGCGTTATTGGTATCTGCTGCGCAGTTCCTGGCCACGAGTGATCGAACTGGCCTATTGGCCGACCGTGCAGATGATCATGTGGGGGTTCATGACCAAGTTCCTGGCCAGCCAGAGCGATCTGATGGCGCAGGCTTTCGGTGTGCTGATATCGGCGGTGCTGCTGTGGGACATTTTGTTTCGCAGCCAATTGGGGGTGTCGCTGTCCTTCCTCGAGGAAATGTGGTCGCGCAATCTGGGCCATCTGTTCGTCAGCCCCTTGCGGCCCTATGAGATGATCGTTGCGGTGGTCACGATCAGCTTCCTGCGGACCCTGCTGGGCTTTCTGCCGACATCGATCCTGGCGATCCTGTTCTTCGGTTATTCGGTCTATGGCCTGGGCCTGTCGCTGGCGGTGTTCGTGGCCAGCCTGATGATGTTCGGCTGGTCGATCGGGTTGATGGTGACCGGCATGGTCCTGCGCTATGGGCTGGGCGCCGAAAGCCTGGCCTGGGTCGCGATCTTCGCCCTGTTGCCGGTCAGCGGCGTCTATTACCCGATCTCGGTACTGCCCGACTGGCTGCAACCGGTCTCCGCCATCTTGCCGTCATCGCATGTGTTCGAGGGCATGCGGGCGATCCTGATCGACCACCAGGTCAGGTTGGACTTGATGGCTTATGGTTTGCTCGGCAATCTGGTCTGGCTGACCGCCGGCGCCGCCCTGTTTCTGTTTTTCGTTCGCGTCGCCCGGGATCGCGGCTCGTTGCTGCAGCAGGGAGAATAGCCCGGGAGGATCAGGCGTTGGCCGGCCAGGCCCCGGGCAAATGGCGGGTCTCGCCTACCCGCATCAGCCAGGTTTCGTCAGGCCCGTAACCAGCCGCCTGGGCCGCAGCGCGGAACCGGTCCGGCGGCTCGAAGGCCGGTTCGTCGGTCAACACAACCGTTCCCCAATGCATGCCCATGACGCGCCGGGCCCGCAGGTCACGACAGATCTGCACCGCTTCCTCCGGCGTGGCATGGCTTGCCTTCATGATCTCGCGCGGCTCGTAGGCGCCGATTCCGACCAGCGCCAGGTCGAAGGGGCCATAGGACTGGCCCAGTTCCGCAAAGACCGGTCCCAGGCCGGTGTCGCCGCCAAACCAGATATTCAGCCCCTCGCCGGCAATGGCAAAAGACGCCCACAGGGTCTTGTTGCGGTCGAACATCCGCCGCTTCGACCAATGCACCGCCGGCAGGGCCGTGACGCCGACCCCGTCCTGGTCAAACCGGTCATACCAGTCCAGCTCCGCCACCCTGGCATAGCCGCGGCTGGTGAAAAAACTGCCCAGTCCCAGCGGCACGACGACCTGCACCCGGTCCTTGCCCGGCAGGCGGTCAATGGTGTCGGCGCACAAATGGTCATAGTGGTTGTGGCTGACCAGCAGCAGGTCGATGGGTGGCAGATCCTCGACCGCCACCGGCGGCGGCACGAAGAGTTTGGGGCCGAAAGGCGGCACGGGCGATGCGAAATCACCCAGATAGGGATCGGTCAAAATGGTCTTGCCGCCAAGCCGCACCAGAAAGGCCGCGTGACCCAGCCAGGTCAAACCCGGATTGCCGTTCGGCATCACCAATCCGGCGACCGCTTCGGCCTTGCTCAGCACATGACCGTTGGGTACCGCAGGCTTTTGACGCGCGACCAGTACCCGCCGCCAGATGAACCGGAAGAACGAGGTGCGGCGGACCCGGCGCACCGGGCTGCCGGGCGGATTGACGTAGCCGCGCGCCGTGTGGTGGGCCGGCCGCGAAGTGGACCAGTCTTGGGACATATCCTCTAGATAACCGCTTTGTCGGTTTCGCCAAGCCCCGCCGCGGTTCCGGCTTTCGTCGAACGGCACCGGCGATAAACGGATTTGTCGGAACACCACCGTTGTGCACGCCGCCGCGTAACGTTATGGTCAGCTTAGATGGGCAAGAAAATATGGGAAGGTGCCATGATCGCGACTCTTCGTGGTCTCGTGCTGGGTATGGCCGCCGCCGCATTGCTGTGGCCGGGTCACGCTGCGGCAGAGGATCCACAGCAACTGGTCGACAAAGCCCGTATCACCGTTGAAACCCTCACCGAAATCGAACAGATGGCGACCGTCAAACAGCTGATGGCGGAATCCAAGGGCGTGATGGTGGTGCCGCAAATGCTGCGGGGCGGTTTCATTGTCGGGGCCGCTGGCGGCAGTGGCGTTCTGTTGTCGCGGGACGCGAAGACCGGCCGTTGGAGCAGCCCGGCCTTTTATACGTTAGGCTCGGGCTCGATCGGCCTGCAAATCGGCGCTGAGGCGTCGGAAGTGTTGCTTCTCATCATGACCGAAGAAGGCCTGCAGGCGGTTATCAACGACCAGTTTCGGCTGGGGGCCGATGCCAGCGTCGCGGTCGGCCCGGTCGGAGCCGGAGTCCAGGCCAGCACCACCAGCAATATGAGCGCCGATATCTATTCCTTTCAGATTTCGAAGGGACTGTACGGCGGGGTGGCGCTGGAGGGCGGCGTGATCAGTGCCCGCGACGACTGGAACCAGGAGTATTACGGCAAGACGGCCGAGGCCAAGGCAATCGTTCTGGAGCGCAGGTTCACGCACCCCGGCGCCCGGCAATTGCAGACCGCGCTGACCAACTTCGCCAAATAGCGGGCGCCGGAACGGCGACTGAACCGGTTAACTGGTTGGATCATGCGGCAACGCAACCCATCTAAACGGGCATGCGTGCAGCCTGGCCGAAACACCGATACCTGGACCAATGATCGACCGATCAGCCGACCATCGACTTTTTCGCGCTGTTTCCAGCCTGGCGGCCTTGCTGGCGGTTGCTGCGGTTTGGCTCGCCGAAGCCTATCGGCCCGAGGCCGGGACCGCCGACCGCATCGCGCTGGCCGCGGTCCTGGTGGGCGGGATCGGAGGTGCGGTCCATGGATTGGGATGGCAACCGTCGCGTCGCCCCTTGACATGGATTTGCACCCCATATTTCGTATGGCCGACAACCGTGGTCGCTGCAATCTGGTTGCTGGCGGCCTAGTCGGGATCTGGGTGGGGGAGCGAAGATGAAACCGGCAACCCAAAAGAAACTGATCATCGCACTGGCCGTCATCCTGGGCCTTTCGATCGCGGTCATGGCCCGGGTACTTTTGACCCAGCCCGACGGCCAAACAGTCGCCGAGGTCGGCCGCCCGAAGATCGGCGGCCCCTTCGAACTGGTCGACCACACCGGCAAGCCCTTTACCCAGGACGGGCTTAAAGGCCGGCTGGCGCTGATCTATTTCGGTTACACCTTTTGTCCCGATGTCTGTCCGACCGAATTACAGTCGATGACCTTGGCGCTTGAAGAACTGGGCGACGACGCCAAGTCAGTGCTGCCGATCTTCATCACCGTCGATCCGGAACGCGACACGGTGGAACGGATGGCCGACTACGTGACCAGCTTCCACCCGTCCTTTATCGGTTTGACCGGCAGCGTCGCACAGGTCGAGACCGCCAAAAAGGCCTACAAGGTCTACGCCGCCAAGAGCAGTGCCGATGGCGGCGAACCGGACGAGGACTACCTGATGAACCATTCCGGGTTCGTGTATCTAATGAACCGCGACGGGAAGTTCACCAAGCATTTCGGTCCCGGGCGGCCGCCCGAGAGCTTCATTGCGGCTATCCGGGAGCACCTTTAGGGGCCGTCACGGCGTCCCCACCTGGTCTTTGGCCGGAAAATCGCTGACTAAGGCGCCTGGCAGCTGTTTCGCCACATTTCCGCCGGTTCGCTGGTACAGGGTGCGAATGCGAATGGAAATCACGAGGTTCGCTGCAGTGCAGCATTTTCTTTACCTGGCGCCGTCAATCTGTATGTTAGGGGGGTGTCAACGCGCCTGGAGCGCCCGGCGACACGACCTTGCGTGAAATCGGGGCGATAGGATGCTGTATCATTTCCACGAAGTACAAAAAGCGGCCCTGACGCCGCTGCGACTGGCGGCCGAGGCCAACCAGAACCTGTTCCGCAGTCCGTTCAACCCGTTGAGTCAGACCCATTTCGGCAAATCGGTGGCGGCCGCGTGCGAAGTCTTCGAACACACCACCCGCCCCTTCGGCAAACCGCCCTTTGGCCTGGACGAAACCCGCATCAACGGTCGTACGGTCGCGGTCACGGAAGAAAATATCCACCGCAAACCGTTTTGCCAGTTGAAGCATTTCGTCCGCGACATCAAGCGCAAGGACCCCAAGCTGCTGATCGTGGCGCCGCTGTCCGGCCATTTCGCGACCCTGCTCAGGGACACCGTCAAGGCCATGCTGCCGCACCACGACGTCTACATCACCGATTGGCGCAATGCCCGGCTGGTGCCGCTCATGGAGGGCCGTTTCGACCTCGACGACTATATCGACTACGTGATCTCGTATCTGGACCTGCTGGGCCCCGGCACCCATGTGATGGCGGTCTGCCAGCCCTCGGTTCCGGTGCTGGCGGCGGTGGCGCTGATGTCGGCCCGCAACGATCCCAATGTGCCACGATCGATGACCCTGATGGGTGGCCCGATCGACACCAGGATCAGCCCGACCGTGCCCAACAAACTGGCCACCGAGCGGTCGATCGAATGGTTCGAACGCAGCGTGATCAGCCGGGTGCCGATGCTGTACCCCGGTTTCATGCGGCGGGTCTATCCCGGCTTCTTGCAATTGACCGGATTCATGACCATGAACCTGGATCGCCATGTCGGTGCCCATTTGCGACTGTTTCACAACCTGATCAAGGGCGACGGCGAAAGCGCCGCGGCACATTTGGAATTCTACGAAGAATATCGGGCGGTCATGGACCTGCCGGCGGAATATTACCTGCAGACCGTCAAGACGGTGTTCCAGGACCACGCCCTGCCGCGCGGCAAGATGACCCATCGCGGCGAGCCGATCGACACCGGCGCCATCACCGGGACGGCGTTGTACACGGTGGAAGGCGAGCGCGACGACATTTCGGGCCCGGGGCAGACCCGCGCCGCCCACGACCTGTGCCGCAACCTGCCGGACGATCTGAGGGGCCATCATATGCAGCCCAAGGTCGGTCATTACGGTGTCTTCAACGGTCGCCGCTGGCGCAAGGAGATCGCGCCGAAACTGACCCAGTTCATCCGCGACCATAACTAGAGCCATGGCCGAGGCGCCATTCTGGAAAACCAAGCCCTTGGCCGAAATGAGCACCAAGGAATGGGAAAGCCTGTGCGATGGCTGTGCCAAGTGCTGCCTGCACAAGCTGAGCGACGGGGACGATGGCCAGGTGTTCTATACCCTGGTCGCCTGCCGGCTTCTCGACCTCAGCCATTGCACCTGTTCCCGCTATCCCGACCGCCAGCGGCTGGTGCCGGACTGCGTCGTGCTGACCCCCGAAAACGTCACCGAAATCGCCTGGCTGCCGTCGACCTGCGCCTATCGTCTGGTGGCCGAGGGACGCGATCTGGCCTGGTGGCACCCCTTGGTGTCGGGCGATCCGTCAACGGTGCACCAGGCCGGCGAATCGATCGGCGGGCGGGCGGTTTCGGAACGCACGGCCGGCAATTTGGAACACTACGTTCTCGATCGCGAGCCCTAAGCGACATAGTATAGGGCCCTGGAACGCTGGATATCGACAGGAGCCCCAGACATGACCGACCCGATCAATGGTGTGTACGCCGCCGCGTTGACGCCGCTGGACGCGGACCTGGCCCCGGATCATGCCGCCATAGCCGGGCACTACCGCTGGCTGCTGGCCAATGGCTGCGACGGTGTCGCCATGCTGGGCACCACCGGCGAGGCCAATTCCTTCAGTGTCGCCGAACGCCTGGCGATGATCGCCGCCATCGACGAAACCGACCTGCCGCGCAATCGGTTGATGATCGGAACCGGTTGCTGCGCCTTGACCGACACGGTCCGCCTGACCCAGGCGGCTCTGGCGATCGGGGTCCGTGACGTCCTGATGCTGCCGCCCTTCTACTACAAGGGGGTGAGCGACGACGGGCTGTTCGCGGCCTATGCCGAGATCCTGGAGCGTATCGGCAGCGACCGGCTGCGGGTCTATGTCTATCACTTCCCGAAAATGACCGGGCTGGACATGAGCGTCGACCTGATCGTTCGCCTGACCGACGCCTTTCCCGGCACCATTGTCGGGCTCAAGGACAGCTCCGGCGACTGGGGCAACATGCAGGCGCTGTTGGCCGCTATCCCCGGTTTCCGGCTGTTTGCCGGCACCGAGCAATACCTGCTGGACACTTTGAGGGCCGGCGGTGCCGGATGCATTTCGGCTACCGCCAATATCACCAGCCCGGGCTGTGCCGCGGTCTGGCAGGCCTGGTGCGACGAAAGCGACCGGGCGGATGCGCTGCAATCACGGTTGACGATCCAGCGTCTGGCACTGCAGGCCTACCCGGCCATTCCATCGTTGAAGGAGGCGATGGCCCGCCATACCGGTCGCGCCGATTGGCGCAACATGCGGCCGCCATTGCTGCCATTGGGTTCCGCCGATGGTGAACGCTTGATGGCAGATATCGAGGACAGCCGCCTGGCGATGGCGACCGCCGCTTAGGGCCTTATCGCAACGCACCGCTTCGGCTATACTGCCCGACCATGGGGAGCGCAGAGTCGAAGCTGGAACAGGCACGGACCAACGAGAACGGCACCCTGGACATTGCCGGCCGCACCGTGCCATTGACGGTCAAGCGCCACAAGAACGCCAAGAACATGCTGCTCAGGCTGAACGCCCGCAGCGGCGGGGTCGATTTGATCCTGCCCGCCTGGGTGTCGTTGAAACGCGGCCTGGACTTCGTCAGCGAAAAACAGGACTGGTTGGCGGCCAATCTGGCCCAACTCGCCCCGCTGGTGCCGTTCCAGGACGGTGCCGTAATCCCCTTTCAGGGCATCGACCACCGCATTCGCCACCACCAAGGCAGACGCGGCGGGATCAATCAGGGTGACGGGGAAATCCTGGTGGTTTGCGACGCCCCGCACCTGGAACGCCGGGTTCGCGATTTCTTGATCGCCCAGGCCAAGTCCGAAATCAGCACCATTGCCCAACCGATGGCGGCCGAGCTTGGGGTAACCGTGAAACGCATCACCATTCGCGACACCCGCTCGCGCTGGGGCAGCTGCAGTCCGGCCGGACGCCTGAACTTCTCATGGCGCCTGATCCTGGCACCGCCGGACGTGTTGCGTTATGTGGTCGCCCACGAGGTCAGCCATTTGCGGGAAATGAACCACGGGCCCGCCTTCTGGCACCTGGTCGACGGCCTGTGCCCCGGCAACCGCCCGGCCCGAGCCTGGCTCAAGCGCCATGGCCAGGACCTGCACCGTTACGGCGCCAACTGACCCACAACTCTCTAAAAAATCTAGGGAAATTCCTTGCGCTTCTGGGACTTTGACGGCGTCGACCCATAATCGCCGCCGGGACTGCCGCCGCCCAAACTGACACCGCCGCCGAACACCGACAGGATGCGCTGCCAGATCGAACCGGCGGTGTCGTCGCGGGCGACCAGCAGGGGCCGGGCCGGCTGCCCTTGCAACCCGTCGCGCATGAAGTCGCGCCAGATCCGCGCCGGCAGGCCGCCGCCGGTGACGTGGCGCATGGCGCCGGCATCGTCATTGCCGACCCACACCCCGGCGATCAGGTCGGCGGTGTAGCCGACGAACCAGGCATCACGGAAATCCTGGCTGGTGCCGGTCTTGCCGGCCGCCGGGCGCTTCAACCTGGCCTGTTTGCCGGTGCCGCCGGCGATCACCCCGCCCAGCATGTTGCTCAGCTGGTTGACCTGCTCGGCCGGCACCACCCGGCCCAAATGATCCGGCTGGCGGCGATACAGAACCTGGCCGCCGCGGTCGTGGATTTCCAGGATCCCGTGCGGCAGCACGCCGTTGCCGCCATTGGCGATGCTGGCATAGGCGCCGGTCAGCTCGACCAGGCTGACTTCCGAGGTGCCGAGCGCGATCGACGGATGGCCCCTCAGCGGCGTCGAAATCCCCAAGCGGCGGGCGGCGGCGATCACCCGGTCGCGACCGCTTTGCTCTGAGACCTGAACCGCGACGGTGTTGATCGATTCGGCGAATGCCCGGCTCAGCGAGACCTGGCCGACATGGCGGCCGGAATAGTTGCGCGGTTTCCACCCGTCGACGGTGATCGGCTGGTCGCGATAGGTGTCGCCCGGACGCAGGCCGGCCTCCAGTCCCGCCAGATAGACGAACAGCTTGAACGCCGATCCGGGCTGGCGCCGGGCCTGGGTCGCCCGGTTGAAGGCACTGGTGCCGTAGTCGCGCCCGCCGACCATGGCCCGCACCCCACCATCGGGTGCCAGGGCGACCAGGGCCGCCTGGCCGGCCTTGGACTTGGCCCCTTCGCGTTTCAGCCGGGCCGCCACGGTGCGGGTGGCGACCCGTTGCAGCCCGGCATCCAGGGTGGTGATGACGACCAGGTCGCGCTCGGTGGCGCCGACATAGTCGCCGACCGCGTTGATCACCCAGTCGGCAAAGTAGCGGAAGTCGCTGCCGCGCCGCCGCCCCGGAGCCAGGCTGGCCGGTACCTTGCGGGCCGCCACCGCCTTGACCGGCTCCAGGTATCCGGCGTCGACCATGTTGACCAGCACCTGATCGGCCCGGCCGCGGGCGCGCTTCAGGTTGGCCGTCGGGGCAAACCGGCTGGGCGCTTTCAGAAGCCCGGCCAGCATCGCCGATTCCTGCAGGGTCAGGCGTTTGACTGGCTTGTTGAAATAGCGCTGGCTGGCCGCCTCGACACCATAGGTGCCGGCACCCAGATAGACCCGGTTCAGGTAGATCGACAGGATCTCGTCCTTGGTGAAGTTGGCTTCCAGCCAAAACGCCAGCAGCAGTTCCTGGATCTTGCGTTTGATCGTGCGGTCGGGCGTCAGAAAGACGTTTTTGGCCAGTTGCTGGGTAATCGTGCTGCCGCCCTGGACCAGCCGACCGGCTCGCAAATTGCTGAGCATCGCCCGCGCTAGCCCGAACGGATCCAGACCAAAATGGTCGTAAAAGCGGCGGTCCTCGGTGGCGATCACCGCCTGGATCAGATGCGGCGGGAAGTCCTTTAGCGGCACCTGTTCCATGTAGAGGTCGCCATAGGTCGCGATCTCGGTCCCGTCGCGGGCCAGCAGCACCACGCTGGGCCGCCGCACCATGGTGTTGAGCTTGTCGACACTGGGCAGGTCCGAGGCATAGAAGGCAACCAGCCAGACCAGCCCGACGATCGCCCACACCACCGCCGCCCCGCCCCAGTTGAGGAGCCGGGTACGCCACGACCGGGGCGGTTTCTTCTGCTTGTTTCTTTTGGCGCGGCGGGCCATGTCGGGCTTGATGTCAGACGTCCAAATTGGCCACTTGCAGTGCGTTCTGCTGGATGAACTCGCGGCGCGGCTCGACCAGATCGCCCATCAGCCGGGTGAACATGTCGTCGGCCTGGTCGGTGTGTTCCACCTTGACCTGCAGCAGCACCCGCGCATCGGGATCCAACGTCGTCTCCCACAGGGTGTCCGGGTTCATTTCGCCCAATCCCTTGTAGCGCTGCAGGGTGAGCCCCTTCTTGCCGAGATCCAGCACCGTGTTGATCAGGTCGGTCGGCGAGTCGACCTTGTGTTCGTCCTCCTTGACCCGAAGCGTCGCCGGATGGGCGTAGACCAACTGCAGTTCGCCGGCCATTTCGTCCAGGCGCCGGGCCTCGGCCGATTGCACCAGGGCCGCGTCCACCACATGCTCGGTGACCACGCCGCGCGAGGACTGGGCAAAGACGATTCCGCCATCGCCGGTCGGCCGACCGGTCCAGCCCCGTTCATGTTCCTCGCCCAACAGGTTCAGCCGCTGGGCGACGTAATCGGCCGCCGCCTGTGCCCGTTCGCCGTCCATCAGCACGTCCGGATTCAGGGCCCCGGCGATCGCCGCCTGCTCCACCACCCGGACCGTATATTTGCCGCCGACCGCGCCCAGCAACACCTGAATCTGGCGGGCATGCTCGACCAGTTCGCGCAGGTCCTCGCCGGCCCGCTGCTCGGCGGTGCCACCATCGCCATGCACTTCCAGAACCGCGCTCTTCAGGCCCTCCTCGACCAGATAGTCGTCCAGTTCGCGTTCGTCCTTGACGAAGCGGGTGCGCTTGTCGCGGGTCACCTTGAACAGCGGCGGCTGGGCGATGTACAGGTAGCCGGCATCGATGATCTCGCGCATCTGGCGATAGAAAAAGGTCAGCAGCAGGGTACGGATATGGGCGCCGTCGACATCGGCGTCGGTCATGATGATGACCCGGTGATAGCGCATCTTGCTGATATCGAAATCGTCGCGGCCGATGCCGGTCCCCAGGGCCGTGATCAGGGTCGCGATTTCGTTCGAGGCCAGCATACGGTCGAACCGGGCCCGCTCGACGTTGAGGATCTTGCCGCGCAGCGGCAGCACCGCCTGATAGCCGCGGTTCCGCCCCTGTTTGGCTGAGCCGCCGGCGCTGTCACCCTCGACGATGAACAGTTCCGCCTTGGCCGGGTCGCGCTCCTGGCAATCGGCCAGCTTGCCGGGCAGGCTGGCGAAATCGAGCGCCCCCTTGCGACGGGTCAGCTCGCGGGCCTTGCGTGCCGCCTCGCGGGCGGCCGCGGCCTCGATCACCTTGCCGACGATATTGCGGGCGTCCTGCGGGTGCTCTTCGAACCACTGGCTGAGGCGTTCGCCGATCAGCCCTTCGACCACCGGTCGGACTTCCGACGAGACCAGCTTGTCCTTGGTCTGGGAGGAGAATTTGGGGTCCGGCACCTTGACCGACAGCACGCAGGTCAGGCCCTCGCGGGAGTCGTCGCCGGTCAGCGACACCTTCTCCTTTTTGGCCAGGCCGGATTCATTGGCGTAGTTGTTGATGCAGCGGGTCAATGCGGCCCGGAAACCGGCCAGATGGGTGCCGCCATCGCGCTGCGGGATGTTGTTGGTGAAGCACAGCACGTTTTCATGATAACTGTCGGTCCACTGCAGCGCCGCCTCGACGACGATGTCCTCGCGCTCGCCGGCGGTGCTGATCGGCGGGCTGTGCAACGGCGTCTTGGTGCGGTCGAGATATTTCACGAAGGCCTCGATACCGCCGTCGTAGTGCAGCTCTACGCTCTTCGGTTCGACCCCGCGCAGGTCCTTGAGCGTGATGAAGACGCCGGAATTCAGAAAGGCAAGCTCACGCAGGCGGTGCTCCAACGTGCCGTAGTCGAATTCGGTGCGGGTGAAGATCTCATCCGACGGGGTGAAGGTGATTTCGGTGCCGGTCGCGTCCGAGGTCCCGACCACGGTGAGCGGGTTCTGGGCATCGCCATTTTCGAAGACCATTTCGTGCTGGTCCCCGGCGCGCCAAATGCGCAGCTCCAGCTTTGACGACAGCGCATTGACCACCGAAACACCGACCCCATGCAGGCCGCCCGAGACCTTGTAGGAGTTCTGGTCGAATTTGCCACCGGCATGGAGCTGGGTCATGATCACTTCGGCCGCCGACACCCCTTCCTCTTCGTGGATATCGGTCGGAATGCCGCGGCCATTGTCCGAGACGGTCACGGATCCGTCGGGATTGAGCGACACGACGATGCGGTCGCAATAGCCGGCCAGCGATTCGTCGATCGCGTTGTCGACCACTTCGTAGACCATGTGGTGCAGGCCCGATCCGTCATCGGTGTCACCGATATACATGCCCGGGCGCTTGCGCACCGCGTCCAGCCCACGCAGGACCTTGATCGAATCGGCGCCATAATCGCCATTAGTCGGGTGTTCGGGGGTGTCACTCATGTGTCGTCTTCTCTCAACTCGGTTCGATCGGCGCAACGGTGCCGTCCCGGACCAGGAAATAGCCGGCGCGTCCCTTCAGCCCGTCGAACAGGGCGAAGTCGGTGCCGGTCAGCCAGGCCTGGCCGCCCAGCCCCAGCAACACGTCAAACAGCGAGGCGCGGCGCTCGGCATCCAGATGGGCGGCGACCTCGTCCAGCAGCAGTAACGGCGTACGTCCGGTGTGCGCCGATTGCAACCGGGCATCCGCCAGCACCACCGCGATCAGCAGCGCTTTTTGCTCGCCGGTCGAGCACTGACCGGCCGGCATGTCCTTGACGGCGTGACGAACCACCAGGTCGCTCTTGTGTGGCCCGGCTCCGGCCCCGCCCAGTTCGGCGTCGCGGCCGCGATGGCTTTTCAACTCGGCCAGCAACCGGTCCTCGGCCACCAACGCGCTGGCCTCCGTCAGCCAGCTCTCCACCAGGCCCTCGACGGCGATATCCGCCTTCGGGAAGGGACCGGTCGCCACCGCCAGCGCGGTTTTCAGCCGTGCTACCAGGTCCAACCGGGCGGCGGCGATCGCCACCCCGGATTCGGCGATATTGCGTTCAAGCGCGTCCAGCCAAACCGGATCGCCGCCGGTCTTCAACAGCCTGGCCCGCTCCCGCACCGTCCGCTCATAGGCGCTGACCCGTCGGGCGTGCGCGGGATCGAAACCGAAGACCAACCGGTCGAGGAATCGGCGCCTGTCGCCGGCCGGCCCCGCGAACAGGCGGTCCATGCCGGGGGTCAGCCAAACCGCGCCGCAGACCTCGGCCAATTGCGCCGGCCCGCTGACCGTCTCGCCGTCGATCCTCACGCTGCGTCGTTCGCCCTCACCCTCGCCGACCAGGCCGGTGCCGATGTCAACCGGGCCGTCCGCACCCGTCGCCCGGGCCGCCACAGCCCAACCGCCCCGTCCGTCGCGCCGCCCGACATCACCAAGCCGTGCCCGGCGCAAGCCCCGCCCCGGGGTCAGAAAGCTGATCGCTTCCAAAAGGTTGGTCTTGCCGGCACCATTGGGGCCGCACAGCACCACCGGGCCCAGTTCGGCCTGCATTCCCAGCTCGGCATAGTTACGGAAATCGGTCAGCCGCAGGCGGGTGATAGCGGTGCCATGGATTGCCCCGGCAACGGCACGGTCCGCCGGTTCACGCGACGCTGTCCTGTGGTGATTCAGTCTCGCCCCCTTCCCAACCGGCGGCGGTCGCTCATACCCGCATCGGCATCAGGACGAACAGCGCGCCATCGTCCTCGGTATCGCGGATCAGGGTCGGCGACCCCGCATCGGCCATCAGGAACTGCGCGTTCTGCCCTTCGACCTGGGTGATGATGTCCAACAGGTACCGGGAATTGAAGCCGATCTCCAAAGGATCGGCACCGAAGGACACGCTGATTTCTTCATCGGCGCTGCCGGCGTCGGGACTGGACGCCGACAACATCAGGCGGTCGCCTTCCACTGCCAGTTTCACCGCCCGGCTCTTTTCGGTCGAAATCGTCGAGACCCGGTCGACCGCCTCGGCCAGCGCGGCGGTGTCGACCTCCATCATCTTGTCATTGTGTTCGGGTATCACCCGGCCATAGTCGGGGAAGGCGCCATCGATCAACTTTGACAGCAGAACCACATTGCCGCAGGCGACGCGGATCTTGGTATCGCTCAAGGAAACCGCGACCTCGGCGTCGGCCTGGTCCAACAGCTTGCGTAGCTCGCCAATCAGCTTGCGCGGCACGATCACGCCGTTCAACCCCTCGGCCCCCTGGGGCAGGGGCATTTCGACCCGCGCCAGACGGTGGCCGTCCGTCGCCACGGCGCGCAGGGCGCTGACTCCATCGCCTTGTGCCGCGTGCATGTAGACGCCGTTCAGGTAATAGCGGGTTTCCTCGGTGGAGATGGCGAACCGGGTCTTGTCGACCAGGCGCCGCAAGTCGCCGGCCGCGACCGTGAAATTGTGGCTGAATTCGCCTTCCGCCATGTGCGGGAAATCGTCCCGGGGCAGCGCAGACAGCGCGAACCGGGAACGGCCCGCATTCAAGTGCAATTGGCCATCGCCACCGGTGGCGTCGATTTCGACCTGCGACCCCTCGGGCAGTTTGCGTGCTATGTCGTACAGGGTGTGGGCCGGGGCCGTTGTCGCGCCGGGCTGGGCAATCTCCGCCGAGGTACGCTCGGTGATGCTCAAGTCCAGGTCGGTGGCAGTCAGCACCAAGCCGCCGTCACTGGCGTCGAGCAGCACATTGGACAGGATGGGAATGGTGTTGCGGCGTTCGACAACGCTTTGCACGTGGGTCAACGCGGACAAAAGATCGGCACGTTCAATGGTCAGCTTCATCTGCGGATATCTATGGTTAAATGGTTCGCATACAAGACAACAAAGGGGAGGCGCAGGGCTCCCCCTTTTCATCCAGTCGACGACCGCGCAGCCGGGCCTGCGTCCGGACCGCGCCAGTATAGCAAAATCCAGGTGTAACCAAAGGAAAACCGCGAACCGGCCGCGCAGGGCCGGTCCCGGTTGAACTTGGCGTAAATCAGCTCTCGAGCATCCGTCGCAGGAGGTCGATATCCTCGGAAAACGCGCTGTCGGTTTCGCGCAATTCCTCAATGCGCTTGACCGCGTGCATGACCGTGGTGTGGTCGCGGCCGCCGAATTTGCGGCCGATCTCGGGCAGCGAACGTGAGGTCAGCTGCTTGGCCAGATACATGGCCACCTGACGCGGCCGGGCCACGGCGCGGGCGCGTCGGGCCGAATGCATGTCGGACAGGCGGATGTTGTAGTGCTCCGCCACCCGCTTCTGGATTTCCTCGATGGTGATCCGGCGGTCATTGGCCCGCAGCAGGTCCTGCAGCACCTCCTGAGTGTGTTCCAGCGTGATGTCGCGCCCCACCAGGTTGGCGTAGGCCAGCAGCCGGTTCAGGGCGCCTTCCAGTTCGCGGATGTTCGAGGTGATGCGATGGGCGAGGAACTCCAACACCTTCAACGGCACCTTGGAAATCCCACCGCGTTCCAGCTTGGCCTGCAGGATCCCCAACCTGAGTTCGTAGTCGGTGGGGTGGATGTCGGCCACCAGACCCCAACCGAGACGCGACCGCATGCGTTCCTCGATGCCTTCCAGGTCGCTTGGACTGCGATCGCCGGAGATAACAATCTGCCGGTTCTGGTCGACCAGGGCGTTGAAAGTGTGGAAAAACTCTTCCTGGGTGGTGTCCTTGCCGGAGATGAACTGTACGTCGTCGACCATCAACACATCGACTTCCCGGAACTGCTGCTTGAAGGCCATGGTGTCCTTGTAGCGCAGTGCCCGGATGAACTGGTACATGAACTTTTCGGCCGACAGGTAGATCACCTTGCGGTGCGGCTGGTGCTTGCGAATGTGCCAGGCGATGGCATGCATCAAATGGGTCTTGCCGAGCCCGACCCCGCCATAGAGGAACAGTGGGTTGAACGGCACCGTGGGTGCCTCGGCCACGCGCCGGGCCGCGGCGTGGGCAAATTCATTTGATTTGCCGACAATGAAGTTCTCGAAGGTGAAGCGGGTATCCAGCGTGGCGCCGAACTCGCCGGCCGTCGCGCTGCCAACCGCGCGGGCCGGGACTGGCGAGGCCGCCATCGCCTCGCCCATTTCCTCGACCACGTCGTCGCGGCTGCGCGCCTGGACCTCGATCGTGACCGAGCGGACACCGGGATCGGCCTCGCGCCAAAGTTCCCGGAGGCGGCGTTCGTAGTGGCGCATCACCCAATCGCGCATGAACCGGGTCGGCACCGCCAACACCACGCCGTCGCCTGACATCGACGAAAGCGCCATCGGCTTTAACCAACTGTCATACGCTGCGTCACCGACCTCGCCGCGCAACTTTTCGCAAACCCAATTCCAATGGCCCGTGGTCTGGGCACCAATATCGGTTCCGATCCCCGTCATCGCGCACCGCCGTTTCCCGGCATCTGCTCGACCGTGGACCGAAGATCCTGCCAACACTCATGGCTGTGCGGGGCCACCGAAAAACGACTACGCCCCACCATACCTGCCCGCCTTCATTATCTTCCCCCTCGACGCCAAACACTCAATCGCTCATCGGCCCCGTTTCGGCCGCGAGCCAAATCGGGTCCCTGGCAATCAACACCCCGAAAAGTCCTCCCGTCACCTGTACTCGGACCTCCGTCCGAATTCAGGCAATAGCCCCTGTTAGGGTGGTGCGAAGACGCACCACCTCCAGTCGGTCAATTATTTGCGTTTTGCCGGAACTCAGCGGAGTTCCGTCCTTGCCTTGCCGGAAAGAAGCGTAGCTTGAGCGCCCGCCCCATGCAATAGGACTGAATCCAGAACGTCAGCATTTCCAGGTGGCCGGCACGACCTGGGTCACAGGGGCCGACAACAAAAAACCGCGCCTGTACGGCGCGGTTACGTCAAATAGCTGCGACTGCGGATCAGGCAGACATGCCATGCACCCGAGCGGCAAGCCGCGAAATTTTCCTGGCGGCGGTGTTCTTGTGCAACACTCCCTTGGTGACGCCACGCTGGATCTCAGGCTGGGCCGCCTTGAACGCTGCCGAGGCCGCGTCCTTGTCACCGGCCGCGATCGCGTCCTCAAGCTTGCGGATGAAGCTGCGAATCCGACTGCGCCGCGACCGGTTGACCTCGGTGCGCGCGTCGTTGCGGCGAATGCGTTTCTTGGCCGACTTGTGATGGGCCATGCTCAACCTTTCCGAAAAGGGCCGAAAAATGAGCGCGCGTTATAGCCCCGCGCCCACGTCGCGTCAACGAAAAACCGCCCGTTTTTGCCGATTGTTGAAGCGGCGTCACCGGTTCTTGAATTGCGGCTGGCGTTTCTCGACAAATGCCGCCATGCCTTCCTGCTTGTCTTCGGTGGCGAAGCAGGCGTGGAACAGCCGGCGTTCGAACCGGACCCCCTCGGCCAGCACCGTCTCATAGGCCCGGTTGACCGATTCCTTGGCCATCATCACCGAGGGTCGCGACAGCTCGGCGATCCTGGTCGCCACCTTGATCGCCTCGTCCAGCAACTCGTCCTTTGGCACGATGCGGCTGACCAGGCCGGCCCGTTCGGCCTCTTCGGCGTCCATCATGCGGGCGGTCAGGACCATCTCCATGGCCTTGGCCTTGCCGACCGCGCGGGTCAGCCGCTGGGTGCCGCCGGCGCCCGGGATGATCCCCAGATTTATTTCCGGCTGGCCGAACCGGGCGTTATCGGCGGCCAGGATGAAATCGCACATCATCGCCAACTCACAACCACCGCCCAGGGCATAGCCAGCCACCGCCGCGATCACCGGTTTGCGGCAGCGCGAAACGTCTTCCCAGTTGCGGGTGATAAAGTCCTCGCTATAGACCTCGGCGAAGGTCTTGGACTGCATTTCCTTGATGTCTGCGCCAGCGGCAAAAGCCTTTTCGCTGCCGGTCACTACGATCGCACCGATCGCGTCATCATCGTCGAAGCCACCCACCGCCTGGGAAAGTTCGTCCATCAGGGCAGAGTTCAGCGCATTCAAGGCTTCCGGCCGGTTCAGGGTGATCAGGCCGACCGGTCCGCGCGTATCTACGAGAATATTTTCAAAAGCCATCCGACTGCACTCCTGGGCAAGGGGTTGGGCTAGATTTGCCCCTGTTTATGCGGAGCCGGGGCGGGAAATCAAGCAGAGTCCGCATCGCTTCGATCTGAAGAGTCGGCGGCGCTGTCCGTCAACGCTGGCATTTCGGGCAGTAATAGGTCGAACGGCCCGCCTGGACGATGCGGCGCACCAGGGCGCCGCAATCCGGGTTCCGGCAGGCCTCGCCTTCGCGGTCATAGACCTTGAAGTCATGCTGGAAATAGCCAAGCTCGCCGCTGGCCTGAACATAGTCCTTGAGGGTCGACCCACCGGCGGCGATCGCCGCTTCCAGCACCTCGCGGATCGCCGGCACCAGCCGCCTGGCCCGGGTCCCGACCACGCTGGCGGCCAGCCGCCGCGGCGAGATCCCGGCGCGGTACAGGGCTTCCGCCACATATATATTGCCCAACCCGGCAACAATTCGCTGGTCCAGCAGGGCCGATTTGATCGGCGTCCGCTTCCCCGCCAACCTTTCGTCCAGCACCCTTTCATTGAACTGGTTGCCCAACGGTTCCGGTCCCAGATTACGGATCCCGGGGAAGGATTCGACCCTGGCAGCCGGTGCCAGGGCCATGAACCCGAATCGCCTGGCATCGTTGAAGGTAACCCGGCAGGGCTCGTCGGTGGTCAGCAGGACATGGTCGTGCTTGGCCGCCGCCGGGAACGGCGCGTCCTGGATGAACATGCGCCCCGACATGCCAAGGTGCACGATCAGCACCTGATCGTCGTCCATGGCGATCAGGAGGTATTTGCCGCGCCGGCCGAGATGGGTCACGCGCCGGCCGGTCAGGCGGCCGGAAAAGTTGTCCGGCAGCGGCAGGCGCAGACGCTCGCGCCGCTGTTCGACTGCGGTCAGAATGCGTCCTTCCAGACGGGCCGCCAGACCACGGCGAACGGTTTCGACTTCGGGCAGTTCAGGCATGCGAACCATGGTAGCGCGCCCGTTGCGCTTAGGCTATGGTCCGCGGCATGATGACCAAGCCGACCAGCGACGATCCCGCCGACACCACTCATTTCGGGTTCCGCACCGTGCCCAGGCACCAGAAGGCGGCCGAAGTCCGGCGGGTTTTCGACAGCGTCGCCACCCGCTATGACGTGATGAACGACCTGATGTCGGCCGGGGTCCATCGCCTGTGGAAGGCGGCCCTGATCCAACGCTTGCGGCCGCGGCCCGGCATGTGGCTGGCCGACGTCGCCGGCGGCACCGGCGATATCGCTGAACGCTTCCTGAAACAGGCCGGCCGGGCCCGGGTCAGTGTCATCGATATCAACCGCGAGATGTTGTCGGCGGGCCGGGACCGGGCGATCGATCGCGGCCGGTTGAGCGGCATCGACTGGGTCTGCGGCGATGCCGAGGCCCTGCCCTTGGGCGACCGGTCGGTCGACGCCTACACCATCGCCTTCGGCATCCGCAATGTCACCAATATCGAAAACGCCCTGGCCGAGGCGCGCCGGGTCCTTAAGCCCGGCGGCCGGTTTCTGTGTCTGGAGTTTTCGAAGGTCATCGTCCCCGGGCTGGACCGGATCTACGACACCTACTCCTTTTCGGTGCTGCCGACCCTGGGCCAGTATGTGGCGGACGACCGCGAAGCCTACCAATACCTGGCCGAGAGCATCCGCAAATTCCCCGATCAGACACGGTTCGCGGACATGATCCGGGCCGCGGGCCTGGGCTGCGTCAAGGTCGAGAACCTGTCGGGCGGCATCGCCGCCATCCATTCCGCCTGGCGGGTCTAGTGGATAGTATTTATCAGATGGTACCCATAGGACGGTTTCCCAAGTCCGCCCGGAAAGGCGCCCGATGCGCCGTGATGCTGGCGCATCACAAGCGTCGGGCAACGCGTCCGGCGGGCTTGGGAAGCCGCCCCGCGGGTCCCATATCCCGGCTTCTCGCTGTGTCGAGGACCCTTGACGATGCGCCAGCATCGCCGGCGGGACCTCTCCTGGCGAGAAAGCGGGATATGGGATCCTATGGGCACCAACTGATAAATACTATCCACTAGGTCGGACAGGGTGTCTCAGGTGGCGTGATGACCCGGGCAATCCGAAATATATTCCGCCTGTTACGCATTGCCCGGACCCTGGCCCGCTATGACGCCCTGTTTCCGTTGGAACTGTTGGGCACGCCGCAATGGCTGTTGGGCTGGCGTCGCCTGCTGGCACCGCGTTTGGCCGACGATGTCCGCGGTCTGGCACCGGGCGAGCGACTGGCCCGCGCCCTCAACCGCCTGGGCCCCAGCTTCATCAAGCTGGGACAGTCGCTGTCGGTGCGGGCCGACCTGATCGGCGAGGACCTGGCCCGCGACCTGGGCGAGCTGAGGGACCGGCTGCCGCCCTTCGACGCCGAGTTGGCCCGGGCCACCGTGGTCGAGGAATTGGGTCAGCCGCTGGACGCGATGTTCGCCGAGTTCGACGCCGAACCGGTGGCCGCCGCGTCGATCGCGCAGGTCCATTTCGCGGTCACCGCCGACGGCCGCCAGGTGGCGGTCAAAGTGTTGCGACCGGGCATCGAGGCTGCCTTTCAGCGGGACCTGGAGCTGTTCTACTGGCTGGCCGAACTGGCGGAGCGAATCCAGCCGGCACTAAGGCGGCTGAGGCCGGTCAGCGTCGTCGAGACCCTGGCCGACACGGTCGACCTGGAGATGGACCTGCGCATGGAGGCGGCCGCCGCCGCCGAACTGGCCGAGAATTTCGCCGACGACGAGGCGGTCGGGTTTCCCGCCGTCGATTGGGAGCGGACCAGCCGGCGGGTGTTGACCACCGAACGGGTGACCGGCACGCCGGTCGGCGACCGCGAGGCCCTGGTCGCCGCCGGACACGACCCGGACGCGGTGGCTGCCACCACCATCCGCGCCTTCCTGACCCAATCGGTACGGGACGGGTTCTTCCACGCCGATCTGCACCAGGGCAATTTGTTCGTCGCGCCCGACGGGCGCCTGATCGCCGTCGACTTCGGGATCATGGGACGCTTGGACCGCGACACCAGGCGCTATCTGGCCGAGGTGCTGCTCGGCTTCCTGACCGGCAACTACCGGCGGGCCGCCGAGGTCCATTTCGAGGCCGGCTACGTGCCGGCCAACAAATCGGTCGACGTCTTTGCCCAGGCCTGCCGGTCGATCGGCGAGCCGGTGTTCGACCGGCCCAGCGGCGAGGTTTCGATCGGCCGTTTGCTGGCGCAGCTGTTCCGCATCACCGAGACCTTCGACATGGCCACCCAACCGCATCTGTTGCTGTTGCAGAAGACCATGGTGACCGTCGAGGGCGTCTGCCGCACCTTGAGCCCGGACACCGACATGTGGGAGGTGGCCCGCCCGGTGCTGGAGACCTGGATCGGTGAGACCGCCGGCCCCCAGGCCCGGTTGCGCGATGCGGCCGAACGGGCGTCCGAGATCGCACGTCGCCTGCCGCGCCTGATCGAAAACCTGGACCGCACCCTGGAACAGGCCCAGGACGAGGGCCTGAAACTGGACAGCGAGACGATCCGGCACCTGGCGGTCGAGCGGGAAAGGCAGCGGCGTTCCAGCGTGCTGCCCTGGGCGATCGCAATCCTGGCCCTGGGTCTGTTGCTAGTCCGGGGATAATGACGGGTTTGCCGTTTGCGGCCCTGTCGCTTGGGACTTGCCCGGCGGGAGTTGGGGTTCTATGTTATTCACACCAATTCAGTGGAATTTGCAGAACAAGAGGTCTTTGCCTCGCCCATGTTGTCCGGCAAGCGTGTCCTCCTGATAATCACCGGCGGCATCGCCGCGTATAAGTGCTTGGACCTGATCCGCCGGCTCCGGGAGCGCGGCGCTGACGTGGTCTGTGTCCTGAGCAAGGCGGGCGCCGAATTCGTCACCCCGTTGTCGCTGTCGGCGCTGAGCGAAAACAAGGTCTATGGCGACCTGTTCTCACTGACCGACGAGCATGAAATGGGCCACATCCGCCTGTCGCGGGAGGCCGATTTGCTGGTCGTCGCGCCGGCGACCGCCGACATCATGGCCAAGATGGCCAGCGGCCAGGCCAATGACCTGGCCAGCACCGTGTTGCTGGCCGCCGACAAGCCGGTGCTGATCGCGCCGGCGATGAACCATCGGATGTGGGACCATCCCGCGACCCAGCGCAACCTGGCAACCCTGAAGGCCGACGGGGTCCACCAGGTTGGCCCCAACGACGGCGCCATGGCCTGCAACGAGTTCGGCACCGGCCGCATGGCGGAACCGGCCGAGATCCTGGCCGCCATCGAGGGGCTGCTGGCCCCGTCCGGCGACCGCCCGCTGGCCGGCCGCAAGGCGCTGGTGACCTCCGGCCCAACCCACGAACCGATCGACCCGGTGCGCTATATCGCCAACCGGTCGTCGGGCAAGCAGGGCCATGCCATCGCTGCCGCCCTGGCCGGTCTCGGGGCCGAGGTGACACTGGTCAGCGGCCCGACCCGGGAGCCGGACCCGGACACAACCCGCACCGTGCACATTGAATCGGCCCGCGACATGTTGGCGGCCTGCGAAGCGGCGCTGCCGGTCGATATCGCCGTCTGCGCCGCCGCCGTCGCCGACTGGCGGGTCGACGGGGCGGCCGACCAGAAGATCAAGAAGGATGGCGGCGGCCCGCCGTCACTGGCCCTGGCCGAGAACCCGGATATCCTGGCCCGCCTGAGCCGGAGCGGTTCCGACCGGCCGATGCTGGTCGTCGGCTTTGCCGCCGAGACCGAAAACCTGATCCACAACGCCCGGGCCAAGCGCCAACGCAAGGGCTGCGACTGGATCGTCGCCAATGACGTCGGTGCCGGGACCGGAACCTTTGGCGGCGAGGCCAACCGGGTCCATTTGATTGCCGGAGATCGGGTCGAGGATTGGCCGGCAATGAGCAAGGCCGCGGTCGCCGGCCAACTTGCGGACCGTATTGCGGCGCATTTCCGGAACGCGGGAGGCGACAAATGACCGCGGTGGCGGTGCGTTTCCGGCGCCTGGCTCATGGCCGGGACCTGCCGCTGCCGGCCTATGAAACCCCGGACAGCGCCGGCCTGGACCTGGCGGCGGCCGTGGACCAGCCGGTCGAACTGGCGCCGGGCCGCCACGCCCTGATCCCGACCGGGCTGCAGATGGCGCTGCCGACAGGTTTCGAAGCCCAGGTCCGGCCGCGATCGGGCCTGGCCCTGAAACATGGGGTGACGGTGTTGAACAGTCCCGGCACCATCGATGCGGACTACCGTGGCGAGGTCGGTGTCATACTGATCAACCACGGCACGGCACCGTTCCTGATCGAGAGGGGCGACCGCGTCGCCCAATTGGTGATTGCCGCGGTCGGACGCGCGACGGTAGCGGAAGTCGAAGATTTGGAGACAACGGAACGCGGCGCCGGAGGCTTTGGGTCGACCGGTGTCAGCTGAGGGTGGCAAGTAATGTTGCGAATGCCGAAAAAGGTACTCTATGCCGTCGAGGCGGTGATCGATATCGCCTATAATTCGCGGCCCGAACCGGTTCAGTCGCGGGAGATCACGCGGCGGCAGGGCATCCCGGCCCGCTATTTGGAGCAGGTGATGCAGCAACTGGTGCGGGCCGGGGTCTTGAAGGGGGTGCGCGGCCCGCGTGGCGGCTACACCCTGGCCCGTGAGAGGCGGCGGATCACGATCGGCGAAATCGTCCGGGTCATCGAGGCCCAGGAAGAGGTCGAACGCGACGAGGAAACCAGCTCCGAGCTTGGCCGCCAGGTGGTCTGGCCGCTGTGGCACGACCTGCGCGACCAGTCACTGGCCAAGCTGGACAAGATCACGGTCGAATCCCTGTGCCGCACGGCCGATGATCTGGGGATCCCGAAGGAAAGCGAAGACAAGTTCGATTACACGATCTGAACCACGCGTAAACCAAGGAGACGGCCGGCGCGAAGCGCGGCGACAACAGGCGGAGAGGCGTTGCAATGTCGAACGACACCCGAATTGATGAAGTGATGAACGACCTGTCCTGCGAGCCGCGGGGCCGGATTTTCGACAGTATCGTCGACACCATCGGCGGAACCCCGCTGGTTCGGCTGAAGAAACTGGCGGCCGACCGCGGGGTGGACGTCGACCTGCTGGCCAAGTTGGAGTTCTTCAACCCGCTGGCTTCGGTCAAGGATCGGATCGGTCTGTCCATGATCCTGGCGATGGAGGCGTCGGGCCGCATCGGCCCGGACACGGTGCTGATCGAGCCCACGTCGGGCAATACCGGGATTGCGCTGGCCTTTGTCTGTGCCGCCCGCGGCTATCGGCTGGTTCTGGTGATGCCGGAGAGCATGTCGATCGAACGCCGCAAGATGTTTGCGCTGCTGGGCGCGCAACTGGAACTCACCCCGCCGGAACTGGGCATGAAGGGGGCGATCACCCGGGCCGAGGAACTGTTGGAGGAGGATCCCAACGCGATCATCCCGCAACAGTTCGAGAACCCGGCCAACCCGGCGATCCACAGGGTGACCACGGCCGAGGAGATCTGGGCCGACACCGACGGTGCGGTCGACGTCGTGGTCGCGGGCATCGGCACCGGCGGCACCATCACCGGTATCGGCCAGGTCCTGAAAGCCCGCAAGCCGGAGGTCAGGATGATCGCGGTCGAGCCCGAGGACAGCGCGGTTCTGTCCGGCGGTCGGCCCGGCCCCCACAAGATCCAGGGCATCGGCGCCGGCTTCGTGCCGGCGATCCTGGAAACCGGATTGATCGACGAAGTCGTCACCATCGGCAACGAGACTTCGTTCGAACATGCCAGGCAATTGGCCAAGCTGGAGGGCATTCCGTGCGGCATTTCATCGGGCGCGGCCCTGGCGGCCGCCCTGGAAGTCGCGGCCCGGCCTGAGATGGCCGGCAAACAGTTCGTTGTCATCCTGCCGTCGTTCGCGGAACGCTACCTTTCGACACCGCTGTTCGAAGGGTTGTGAGTGGCAGAGCCGCACCATGGCCCTTGATGACCAACAACTGGAGCGTTATGCCCGCCACGTGATCCTGAAAGAGGTCGGCGGCGCCGGCCAACAGCGCCTACTGCAGGCCCGGGTGCTGGTGGTCGGCGCCGGCGGCTTGGGCTCGCCGGTGGCGATGTACCTGGCAGCCGCCGGGGTCGGCACCATCGGCCTGGTCGACGACGATCGGGTGTCGCTGTCGAACCTGCAGCGCCAGATCGCCCATCTGACATCCGACCTGGGGCGGCCGAAAACGGCGAGCTGCGCCGAAACCCTGCGCGCCCTGAACCCTGGCGTGGTGATCGAGGAACACGACACCAGGCTGACCGCGGCCAACGCCTTGGCACTGATCGGCGACTACGACGTAATCGCCGACGGCAGCGATAATTTCGACACCCGCTTCCTGGTCAATGACGCCTGCTACCTGGCCGGCAAAACCCTGGTCAGCGCCGCCATCCTGCAATTCGACGGCCAGCTTGCCACCTACAAGGCCCATCTTGGCGGCGACAATCCGTGCTACCGATGCCTGTTTCGCGAACCGCCACCGCCGGACGCGGTGCCGTCCTGTGCCGAGGCCGGCATTCTGGGCGCGATCGCCGGGGTTATGGGGTCGCTGCAGGCGACCGAGGTGTTGAAGGAGATCCTGGATACCGGCAGCAGCCATTCCGGCAAGCTGACCGTCTACAACGCCCTGGACACCAGCTTCCGCACCATCCGGGTCAAGCCCGACCCGGCCTGCCCGCTATGCGGTGCTCAGGCCACCATCAAGGACCTGTCCGGCCACGGGGGATGACCCTCTGGAGCCTAGCCCCACCGCCGCTAGCCCCGTTTGCGGGCGGTCATCATGCGGCGGATGATCGGGGTCAGGATCAGGAGCATCGCCATGCCCAGCTTGCCGCCGGGCACGACGATGGCGTTGCGCCGCGACATCCACGAACCCCGTAAATTGCGCAACAGGCAGGGAAAGTCGACGTCGAATTCCTCGGGCTTTCGGAAACGGATGACGACCACGCTTTCGTCCACCGTCGGCACGTCGCGGGCGATCATCGGGTCCGAGGTATCGACCACCGGCACCCGCTGGAAATTGATGTCCGAGCGCCGGAACTGCGGCACGATGTGGCGGATATAATCGGGCATGCGGCGCAGGATGGTCTCGACCACCGCTTCCTGGGAATAGCCGCGCAGGCCGGTGTCGCGGTTGATCTTCTGGATCCATTCCAGGTTGATCACCGGCACCACCCCGATCTTGAGATCGACCAGTTCGGCCAGATTGGTGCCGTCGCTGGCCGCCCAGCCGTGCAGCCCCTCATAGACCAGCATGTCGGTCCCGGCGGGCACGTCTTCCCAAGGCGTGAATTCGCCGGGCTGCAGCGACTCGTCGCCATAGGTCTCGGCTTCGGCCGGGTTGTGCAGATAGAAGCGGCGCTGGCCGGTCCCGGTTTCGCCATAGCTGCGGTAGAGCGCTTCCTGCGCGTCGAACAGATTGGCGTCGGGGTGGAAATGCGAGAAGTGCCGGTTGCCCTGGGCCGTCTGGTCCGCGATCGCCTGTTTCATCGCCGGACGATCGTAGCGATGAAACCCGTCGCCCTGGACATAGGCCGCGGTCAGGTTCTCGATGCGGCAGAGTTCCTGGAAGGTCTCGCGAACCGTCTGGCGGTTGGCCCCGGAAGATCCGGTAACCGCGATAATCGGGTGCTTCCTGCTCATCTCGCCACCATCCGTCAGCGGTCGAGCAGTTTTTTGCGATCGAGCAGGATCTGATGCAGGATCGGTCCCAGGATCATCTCCATCGCCAGCCCCATCTTGCCGCCCGGCACCACCAGCGTATTGCGCCTGGACATCCAGGAGCCGTTCAGCATCTGCAGCAGGAACGGGAAGTCGACCGCAAACTTGTCCGGCGATTTGAAGCGGATCACCACCAGGCTCTCGTCCGGGGTCGGAATATCGCGGGCGATGATCGGGTCCGAGGTGTCGACCACCGGCACCCGCTGGAAATTGATGTCGGTGTGCTGGAACTGGGGCACGATGTAGTGGACGTAGTCGTGCATGCGCCTGAGGATGGTCTCGATCACCGCCTCTTCCGAATAGCCGCGCATCTGGGTGTCGCGGTGGATCTTCTGGATCCACTCGAGGTTGACCACCGGCACGACGCCGATCTTCAGGTCGACATAGCGCGGCAGGTTGACGCAGCCAGTGACTAGGCAACCGTGCAGCCCCTCGTAGAACAACAGGTCGCTGCCGTCCGGAAAGTCCTCCCAAGGTGTGAACTCACCGGGGCCTAGGCCAAGATCGGCAAAGGGCTCGGCCTCTTCGTGGTTATGCAGGTAGAGGCGTCGTTTGCCGGTGCCGGTTTCGCCATAGGTGCGGAACGTGGCCTCCAGTTCCTCGAACAGGTTGGCCTCGGCACCGAAATGGGAAAAGTTGGTACAGCCCTGCTCGTCTTCCGCCGCCTTCATTGCCGCCTTCATGTCGACGCGGTTGTAGCGGTGGTAGCTGTCGCCCTCGACCACGACAGGCGTAACGCCCTCGCGGCGGAACATGTGCTCGAAGGCGACTTTGACAGTGCTGGTGCCGGCCCCGGACGAACCGGTGACCGCTATGATCGGGTGTTTCTTCGACATCCAGTCCGCCCCCTGCGGTACAACGAAACCACGCAAACTTGGACCCGATGGCCGGCCGCCCCCAGCCAGCCACCGGGTGGATACTAATCAGGCCGCGACATTGAGGCTCTGGCGCCAGCCCGGGTACAGGTTGTCGGCATCCGCCGGGAAGCTCTCGAAGGCGCGGGCGAACTCGCGATGCTCCTTGGCGAAGGCGATCGGATCGGCCCCCGACTTCCAGCACTGTTCTGCCTGGCGCAGCGAGGTCGCCCCGGCCGCCGGGCCATCGACATGGCCGTAGGAGCCGCCGCCGGCGGTCATGATCAGGTTGGAATGACCGAGATTGTCAAAAAAGCCGGGTACCCGGAGTGCGTTCATGCCGCCCGAGATAATCGGCGTGGTCGGGTTCATGCCCAGCCATTCCTGATGGTAGTACGGCCCCGGCGCACTGTCCCGCTCGATCATATGGGCGATGTTGCGGTCGGCGGCCTCGCCTTCCATCTTGCCGAAGCCCATGGTGCCGGTGTGTATGCCCGACGCGCCCTGCAGCCGTGCCATCTTCGACAGTACGAAAGCGGTATAGCCGCGCATCGACTGGGGCGAGGTAACGGCGCCGTGGCCGGCCCGGTGGTAGTGCAGGAACTGGTTGGGGAATTGGCGCCTGGCCGTGGTCAGCGCAGTCGGACCGGCGACATAGCCGTCGACCAGGAAGGCGACATGGTCGGCATATTCGCCGAATTCCTCCAGGATGAACTCGCCGCGGGCAATCATCTCGCGATAATCGTCGGCCGTGATGTTGGCCGAAAACAGCTTCGGCTGGCCGGTCTTGTCCATCGCCCGGCGCATGGCGTCGGCGACGGCGCGGATCGTGTCTTTCAGGGGCGCGAAGACCTGGTTGCCCTGGGGCTCGTCGTTCTTGATGAAGTCACCGCCCAGCCAGAATTCATAAGCCGCCTTGGCAAATGGTTCCGGGCGCAGGCCCAGCTTCGGCTTGATGATGGTACCGACGATGAAGCCGCCATCGGTGACCGGCCGGCCCAACACCCGCCACAGATCGGCAATCGTCGTCGCAGGGCCGTCGAACAGCTTCAAATAGGCCGGCGGGACGTAAAAGTCGTGCATCTTGGCGTATTCGACATCGCCCATGCCCTGATTGTTGCCGATGGTCAGGGTCAGGAACGAGGCCAGCATGGCCCGACCGTCGATGATGTTGCGGTCGAACAGCTCGACCGGGTAGGCGATCTTCATCAACTCGTTTTCGGGATCGATCTCGTAGACCAGGGCGTCGACGCCGCGGGTGAAATCGTCGGTCGTGGAGATCTCGACATTGGTGCCGGTCGAGGATTCGGCGGCGAAATGCGCGGCCGTCGCCAGATATTCGTAACCCTGTTTGGGCTTCATCACATAGGCGCACAGCACGTGGCGCCCGCCGGCGATCAGGTCGGCTTCGCTCAGGCTCAAATCCGCATAACGACTAGATTGGTCCATTGTCTCTTTTCCTCACTCCGCTCGCCGGTCGCGCCTTGGCGCCCTGGCGCCTGTTGCGTTGACCCCATTGGCCAACAACGCCAATCTGGCAGAACCGAGGAAATCGCAAAACACCCGTAAGGCCAGTGGCGGAAAAGAATATGGGTGGGGATCGCCCTACCCGTTCGGGTAGGTTTAAATCAGGCGCTGTTGAAAGCAACCAACCGGATCATCCTTCCCTTTTTTGGCGGTGGATCCGGTCGAACAGCGATAGCGTTGGCAGGTCGAGCTGGGCCGTGTCCGGCAATTCGATCTCGATCGCCAGGGCCAGATAGCTCCAGGACTTGCCATGGGCATCCAGGTTGAGCGACGTGTTGACCCCGCCTTCCAGCGCCCCGGTGGCGACAAAGTTCAGGACATTCAGCGAATCCACCGCATGGCGGGTCACCTGGCCAGTGACCAGCGGCCCCAGCGCCGCCGCCATGCGTTCGGCTGTGACCTGAGCCTTGACCGCCGGGTAGTGGGCCGGGTCGATGACCACCAGCACGATGTTCGACGTATCACCCTTGTCGCCGGCCCGGGCGTGGGCGATGTCGCGCAAGGAGACGAGCCGGCTCATGCCGTCAGCACCTCGACCCGGGGCCAAACCCGCCCGCGGTCGACAAAGGCGGAATGGGTCATCACCGACGCCGTGGTCCGACCGCGATAGCCGCCGCCGCCAGCCGGCCCGGCGCACAACAGGCTCTCGACCTCCCACAGCATGAGTTCGGCGACTTCCTCCGAATCAACCCGCATGGCAAAGCGGACCCTGACGTCCTCGGCGGCGCCGGGATCCCTTGGGTTGGCGGTGCGGTGCAGCGAGTCCACCCCGATCATGTCGACCCGCAGCGGCTCGTTGCGGCCATGCAACCGGGTCAGTCGTTCCTGCACGATCTCGCCGGCCAGCCGGGCGCGCGCGCCGGCGCCGGGGCCGGCGTAGGAGATCCCGGCCTCGGCCAGGAAACCACCGTCGAAGGCCAGGGTCACCTTCAGGGAATCTGGACGTTCGCGGCCGGCACCACCGATCACCCGCACCCGGTCGGCGCCCAGATCCTCGATATGCACGTGGGTGAAATCGGCGATCACGTCGGGGGTCTTGTAGGCGGCGGGGTCGTGGACTTCGTAAAACAATTGTTCGCTGACCGTCGCGGCGGTAACCAGGCCGCCGGCCTGCGGCAATTTGGTGATCACCGCCGCGCCATCGGCTTCGACCTCGGCGATCGGCAGGCCGACATAGGCCGGGTCCGGCACCTCCTTGACACCGGGGTCCGCAAAATAGCCCCCGGTGACCTGGGCGCCACATTCCATCAGATGACCGACCACGGTACCGGCACCCAGCAGCGGCCAATCCTCTTCGGCCCAGCCGAAATGATGCATCATCGGCGCCAGGAACAGGGACGGATCGGCGATCCGCCCGCCGATCACCACATCGGCACCGGTAGCCAGGGCTTTCAGCACCGCGTCGGCCCCAAGATAGGCGTTGGCGCCGACAAAGCTGCGGCCGACCCCGCGGATGCTGCATCCCAATTCCGGAATCTCGAGGTCGGGGCTGATCAGATTGCCGATGTCGTCGCCTTCGATCCAGGCGATCTTGAGGCCGAACAGTTCCAGTTCACGCGCCACTTTCAGCGCCTTGGCGGCGGCGGCACGGGGATTGGCCGCCCCCATATTGGTGATCAACCTTGTGCCGTGGCGGCGGCACAGCGGCAGCACGCCGTAGAACCGTGCGCCGAGGTACTTGTTATAGCCGGATGCCGGGTCGCGCATGCGGGCGCGGTGCCCGAAGGCCAGGGTGCGTTCGCCCAGGCATTCAAAGACGATGTAGTCGAGTTCGCCATAGGCCACCAGGTCGCGCGCCGCGTCCAGCCGGTCAGCCGAAAAGCCGGCACCGGTGCCGATACGCAGAACCTCGCTCGTGGGACCGTTCACCCGATAACTCCTCCCCAAGACTGCTTACTTTGGTCGCTGTCGCTTCCCGACAGGCGCATTTGCGCCATTCGGAACGACTCATCGGAAACAATACACGGCCAATCACCGAGCCGAAAGGGATTGCCCGACACGGGCCCGCCGCCGTACAAAGGAAAAATGCCAAGCATGCGAACTATCTCATCGCGGCAGGGGAAGCTGGGCTTTCTGGTGATCTTCATCTGCTTCCTGGTCGGCGCCTTCGGCCGCGGCGTGCAGGAATCCTTCACCGTATTCCTGCTGCCCTTGGCCGAGGAGTTCGGCTGGCCGCGCACTTCGCTGACCGGCATCTATTCCCTGTCCCTGTTGGCCGCCGGATTGAGCGCGCCCCTGGCCGGCCTGCTGTTCGACCGTCTGGGGCCGCGGCGCACCGTCCTGTTGGGCTTGTTGGCGGTTTCGAGCGGGCTCGGCGTCGCCGGCTTTGCCCAATCGCTGTGGCACCTGCAGCTCGGGATCGGCCTGTTGGGCGGGTTCGCCACCGCCGCGTTGGGCCCGGCGGTCGCCACGCCCCTGCTGTCGCGCTGGTTCCGGGAACGTCTGGGCACGGTGATCGGCATCGTCTATTCGTCGATGGGCGTGGGCATGCTGGTCTTCCTCCCGCTAGCCCAATGGGTCATCGACCTGGCCGGTTGGCGACAGGCCTATCACGGCATTGCCGTCGCCATCCTGACATTGGTGCTGTTGCCGGTAATCCTGCTGCCGCCCTGGGGACGCATTGCCGCCGGTGCCGGCCAGCCGACCGGCGCGGCCGCCCAGCCGCTGATCGGCGACAGCGGCCTGACCGTGCACGACGCGGTGCGCATGCTGCCCTACTGGGGACTGATTGCCGTGTTCTTCTTTACCGGCACCGGCATGTACGTGGTGATCGTGCAGTTGGTTGCCTATCTGGTCGAGACCGGTGTACCGCCCCTCAAGGCCGCCAGCTCATATGGCTTTGCCGGTGCCCTGATGCCGATGGGCATGTTGGCCTTTGGTTGGCTGGCCGACCAGATCGGGCGCCGCGTCGCGGCCGGATTGAGTTACGGCGTCACCTTGCTGTCCTTCATCGGGTTCTATCTCTTGAGCCTGGCCCCCAGCGATCTGTTGCTGACCGCCGCCATGGTGCTGTTGGGGTTGAGCCTGGGCAGCCGCGGGCCGATGATTTCCAGCATCGCGTCCAGCATTTTCGGAGGCCGCAATTTCGGCACTATTTTCGGGACCATCGCGGTTGGCGGCGGCGCCGGCGGCGCCTTCGGAGCCTTTTTGAGCGGCTTTCTGCACGACCTCACCCACGGGTATCAAACGGGCTTGTTTTTTGGCATGTTCGCGGTGATCCTTGGCAGCATGCCGTTCTGGCTGATCCGCGAAATCGGTCGGCCGGGAAGCGGCGCAAACAAGGCGAAACCGGGATCAGAGCCGGGTCCGAAATCCCCCGATCCAGATCCGAAATCGTTGACAAATGATACGTAAACGAACAATTAGCTAGCGCAGCGAACCAAAGTCCGCACGGCGAAGGGGAGGGAACTTGGACTTCACGCTGACCGAGGAGCAGGAGGCGATTCGCGACGGTATCGTCAGGCTGTGTGCCGATTTCGACGACGACTACTGGCTGGAACACGACCACACCGGCGACTATCCGGATGAATTCCATACCGCCATGGCGGCCGGCGGCTGGCTGGGGATCACCATGCCCGAGGACTATGGCGGGGCCGGCCTGGGCGTCACGGAAGCGGCGGTGATGATGCATGCGGTGGCCAATTCGTCGGGCGCCATGAGCGCCGCCAGTGCCGTGCACATCAACCTGTTCGGGCCGCATCCGATCGTCGTCTTCGGAACGCAGGAACAGAAGTCGCGCTGGCTGCCGGACCTGGTCCAGGGCAAGGTCAAGACTGCCTTTGGGGTCACCGAGCCGGATGCCGGCCTCAACACCACCGCCATCAAGACCCGGGCCGAGCGCGTCGCCGGCGGCTATCTGGTCAACGGGCGCAAGGTGTGGACCACGACGGCGCGCGAGGCCGACAAGGTGATGCTGCTGACCCGCACCACGCCGCGCGAGGATTGCGCCCGCGCCACGGACGGTTTGAGCCTGTTCTACACCGACCTCGACCGCAACCGGATCGACGTCCGGGAAATCGACAAGATGGGCCGCAAGGCGGTCGATTCCAACGAGATGTTCATCGACGGGCTGGAGGTGCCGGAGGCCGACCTGATCGGCGAGGAGGGCAAGGGCTTTCACTATCTGCTGCACAGCCTGAACCCCGAACGGGTGCTGATCGGAGCGGAAGCGGTCGGGGTGGGGCAGAACGCGTTGGCCCGAGCGACCCAATACGCCAAGGACCGTATCGTCTTCGACCGCCCGATCGGCAAGAACCAGGCGATCCAGCACCCGCTGGCGGAATGCTGGATGGAGCTGGAGGCGGCCTGGCTGATGTGCCTCAACGCCGCCGGCCTTTACGACCGCAACCGGCCCTGCGGGCCCCAGGCCAACGCCGCCAAATATCTCGGCGCCGAGGCCGGCTTCAAGACCTGCACCCAGGCAGTGATGACCCTGGGCGGCATGGGTTACGCCAAGGAGTTCCATGTCGAGCGCCTGCTGCGCGAGGTGATGATCTGCCGCATCGCCCCGATCAGCCCGCAACTGATCCTGAGCCACATCGCCGAAAAGGCGCTGGGCCTGCCGAAATCCTATTAACGGTGCGGCTGCGATGACCGGGTTCGCCGATCAGCATGTTCTGGTGACCGCCGGGGCGGCCGGTATCGGCCGGGCGATCGCCGAGGTATTCCTAAACGCCGGCGCGGCGGTCACGGTCTGTGATATCGACGTCCAGGCGCTGGCGCGGTTCCGCGCCGACCACCCGGGGGCCGGGACGATCACCGCCAACGTCTCCGACCCGGACCAGGTCGATGCCCTGTTCGATCGCATCGAACGGCTGGACGTGCTGGTCAACAATGCCGGCAACGGCGGGCCGGCGGCCTCGTTGGAGGATATTGCGCCGAAAGATTGGCGGAACACGGTTGCGGTCAATCTGGACGCCGGCTTCCTGTGCTGCCGCCGGGCGATCCCGCTGATGAAGGCGCAGGGCAAAGGGTCGATCATCTTCCTGTCCTCGACCGCCGGCATGTTCGGCTACCCGAAGCGCAGCCCCTATGCCGCCGCCAAATGGGCGGTGATCGGCCTGACCAAGAGTCTGGCCGCCGAACTGGGGCCGCACGGCGTCCGGGTCAACGCAATCTGCCCGGGACCGGTGTCGGGGCCGCGCATGGATTGGGTGGTGGCGGCCGAGGCCAAGGCCCATGGCCGGAGCGAGGCCGAGGTCCGCGACAGCTATACAAGGTCAAACTCCCTGCGCAGCTTCATCGACCCGACCGACATCGCCCAAGCGGCCCTGTTCCTGTGTTCCGACGCCGCCTCCCGGATCACCGGCCAGGCCCTGCCGGTCGACGGCCATACCGAGACCTTGTGAGGCGGCATGATCGCCGCCGATGCCTCCCACATCCATCGAGACGCCGCCGAGGCGGCTCCTCAGGATGAGGTGAGAGGGGCGCATCGGAACGCCAGCAATCTGTCCGCCACACCAGATCCTCATGCTGAGGAGCCGCGGCAGCGGCGTCTCGAAGCATGGCCACCGCGACCACACAGCGACACGGAGGTACCCCATGCCGGGAGCGCTTGACGGCATCACCGTTCTGGATCTTACCTCGGTCCTGCTGGGGCCCTATGCGACCCAGACCCTGGGCGACATGGGCGCCGACGTGATCAAAGTCGAGGCGCCGGCCGGCGATTTGACCCGCAACACCGGGCCGATGCGCCATCCGGACATGGCCGCGGTCTACCTGAATGCCAACCGCAACAAGCGCGGCCTGTGCCTGGACCTGAAGCAGCCCGCGGCGCGTCAGGCCCTGCTCGACCTGGCCGCCAAGGCGGACGTGTTCGTCCATTCGATGCGGCCGCAGGCAATCGCCCGGCTGGGCCTGGCCTATGAGGACCTGGAAGCGGCCCGGCCCGACATCATCTATTGCGGCGCCTATGGCTACCGGGCCGACGGGCCCTACGGCCACCACCCGGCCTATGACGATCTGATCCAGGGCTATAGCGGGCTGACCGCGCTGCAGGGTGCCCGCCAGGGACGGCCCGAATACGTCACCTCGGTGATCGCCGACAAGACGGTCGGCCTGACCCTGGTCTACGCCATCACCGCCGCGTTGCTGCACCGGGAACGCACCGGCCAGGGCCAGGCAGTCGAGGTGCCGATGTTCGAGACCATGGCCTCGTTCGTGCTGGTCGAGCACCAGTTCGGCGAGGTCTTCGAGCCGCCGATCGGCGCGCCGGGTTACACCAGGCTGCTGTCGCCCGACCGGCGGCCCTACGCCACGGCCGACGGCTATGTCTGCGCGCTGCCCTACACCAACCGGCAATGGCAGCGCTTCTGCGAACTGGCCGGCCGGCCGGAACTGGCCACGGACGAACGCTTCGCCAATCTGGCGGTGCGCCACGTCAACGTCGACCAGGTCTATGCCACCATCGCCGAGGTGCTGAGGACCAAGCCGACCGCCTATTGGGTCGAGGCGCTGGAGGCGGCCGAGATCCCGGTCGCGCCGGCCCAGGACCTGGACGAACTGATGCACGATCCGCACCTGGCGGCGACCGACTTCTTCCAGCCCATGGACCACCCCAGCGAGGGCGCCATGAAGACCACCGCCCCCCCGGTCCGCTTCGACAAGTCCCCCTCCACCATCCGCCACCACGCCCCAAGGCTGGGCGAACACAGCGTCGAGATCCTAAAACAGGCCGGCTACACGGAGAGCCGGATCACCGACCTGCTGGCCAGCGGTGCGGTCGTCCAGGCGGAGGAATGAATAGCGCGAGCGGATCAAAGCCCGCGGCTCGCCGCCCGCAACTCGTCGCGAAACGCCGGCGCCGCCACCTCGATCAATGCCGCAGCACGGTCGGCCAGGGTGCGGTTTTTGAGCCGGGCGACGCCGAATTCGGTGACCACATAGTCGACATCGGTGCGCAACGCCGTGGCGGCGGTGCCTTCGGCCAGGCGGGGGACAATGCGGCTGAGCGTGCCCCGTGCGGCGGTGGCGTTCAGGGCCAGGATCGAGCGCCCGCCTTTCGAAAGCGCCGCGCCGCGCATGAAATCGACCGAACCGCCAGGGCCGCTGACCTGGGTGCCGCCGACCATTTCGGCATTGACCTGACCCATCAGGTCGATCTCGATCACCGAATTGATGGAGACGAAATTGTCGAGCTGGGCGATCACCCGGACATCATGGGTATAGTCGGCGCCGCGGAAGTCGACGTTCGGAAGCTCGGCCAATTCGCCGTAGAGCCGGTCGCTGCCGATCGCAATGCCGGTGACCAGGCGGCCGGAGTCGATGTTTTTGGCGGCGCCGGTCATCACCCCGGCCCGGGCCAGCTCGACCACCGCATCGGTGATCATGCCGGCATGGAAGCCGAGATCGTTCTTGGCCCTGAGCCCGGCCAGCACCGCGTCGGGCACCTTGCCGATGCCGATCTGGATACAGTCGCCGTCCCCGACCAACCCGGCGACATGGGCGCCGATCTCCCGGGCACCGCCGGACGGGACCTCGGGCGGCACCGCGATCGGGGCACGGTCGCAGTCGATGGCGTAGTCGAAGCGGTTCAGCGGCAGGCGCGGCGCCCCCGCCAGGTCGGGCAGCGCCCGGTTGACCTCGGCCACCACCCGGTTGGCGTGACCCAGCACCGCCGGCACGAAATCGACGCTGGGCCCCAGCGGGCAATTGCCATCCCCGTCCGGCGGGCCGACCTGGACCAGGGCGAGGTCGACCGTCACCTCGTGGGCCAGGTGGTCGAAGAGGTTGCGGTACTGGATGGGGATGAATTCGGCCCGGCCGGCGGCCAGGGACTCGCGGACCTCGGGGATCGCGAAGAAGATGCGCGAGCGGGCCTCGACGTGGAAGCCGGCCCAGTCGGTGCGGTTGACGCCGGGGATCGTCACTCCGGTATAGGTGACGCCGCGGCTGGCCGCAGGCTCGGCGGCGATCGCGGCCAGGGTAGTCAGAGGCTCGGTCACCCCGCCTTGCACGAACACGGTCATCCCAGGGCGCAGAAGCCCCGGCACCCGACCCGCTTCGATCCACTCGGTCAATGCTCCTCCCTCCCTTAACGGCGGCGGCGTTTCCTGCTATCACATCTTCGGACGCGAGGAAACGACATGCCCTTGATTGAACACCAATCCGAACTGCCGGCCTATGCACCGCCGGGACATAGCGGCACCCGCAATGTGCGGCTGGTCGAGAACGATTTCTGCGGCCGATTCGAAATGGTGCTGGGGGAGATCGCGCCGGGCGGCGCCGCCGATCCCCACGCCCACGACAGCGAGGCACAGGTCCTCTATATTCTGGAAGGATCTGCCGAAATCACCTTGGGCCCGGACCCCAGCCGGCAATGCGGACCCGGCACCGTGGTGCGGATCCCGGCCGGCCTGGACCATCATGTGATCAGCCTGGGCCCGGAACCGCTGAAGATGGTGATCATCTACAGCCCGCCACTGCCGCCACGCGACGACGTGGTGTTGGAAGAATAAGGAGAGACGGCCATGAACAACTCTATGATTACCAGCTTGGACGAGCTGGTTGGCCGTATCCCCGACGGCGCCAAGATCGTCGTGCCGCCGGACTATTCCGGCGTCGCCATGGCGGCGACCCGCGCCCTGATCCGGCGGGGGCTCAAGGACCTGTACATCGTCACCCTGCCGGCCAGCGGCCTGCAGACCGATCTGCTGGTCGGCGCCGGCTGCGTCGCCACGGTCGAGACGGCGGCCATCACCATGGGGGAGTTCGGCGCCGCGCCCTGTTTCACCCGGGCGGTCCGCGCCGGCACGGTCCAGGTCAAGGACGCCACCTGCCCGGCCCTGCATTCGGCGATCCAGGCGGCCGAAAAAGGCATCCCCTTCATGCCGATGCGCGGACTGGTGGGATCCGATCTGGTCGCCCACCGGCCCGATTGGCGGACCATCGACAATCCGTTCAGCGACGGTGACGACCCGATCGTGCTGCTGCCGGCGATCACGCCCGACGTGGCGCTGTTCCACAGCCTACTGGCCGACGTCCACGGCAATGTCTGGATCGGATCGCGGCGCGAACTGATGACCATGGCCCATGCCGCGCGGACCACCCTGGCCACGGTCGAAGAGGTCCAGGAAGACAACCTGTTGGACGACCCCAAACTGGCCGCCGGCACCATCCCTGCCCTGTATGTCGGGGCGGTCGCGGAAGCCAGGAACGGCGCCTGGCCGCTCAATCTCTGGGACATCTACGAACAGGACGGCGCCCACCTGCAAGCCTATGTCGAACAGGCCCGCAGCGAACAGGGCTTCGCCGACTATCTGGCGGCCCAGGTCATGGACCGGGCCGAGGCTGCGGAATGAGCGCGCCGCATTCGAGCCAGGAGTTGCTGATCGCGGTGATCGCGCGCCTGCTGGAGGGTTGCGGCCATATCGCGGTCGGCGCTTCGTCGCCGATCCCCGGCTCGGCGGCGCTGCTGGTACGGGCCCTGTCGGGTGGTGCCACCAAGGTCAGCGTGCTGGGGAGCAGCACCAACAACTTCTTCACCAATGGCGGGGTCGAACTGTTCGACTGCGCCGCGGAAGGACGGATCGACGCCTTTTTCCTGGGCGGCGGCCAGATCGACGGCCAGGCCAATATCAACCTGGTCGGGGCCGGCGGCGATTATCCCCGGCACAAGGTGCGTTGGCCGGGTTCGTTCGGTTCGGCCTTTCTCTACTATGTGGTGCCCAAGGTGATCCTGTTCCGCGAGGAGCACACCAGGCGGGTGTTCGTGCCCCGGGTCGACTTCGTCAGCGCGCCGGGCTGCAACGACGACCATGTCTACCGCCCGGGCGGGCCGCATGCCCTGGTCACGCCGCTCTGCCGGTTTGCTTTCGACAAGGCCAAGCGGCGCTTCCGGCTGGCCAGCCTGCATGACGGGGTGACACTGGAAGAGGTGCGCGACAATACCGGGTTCGATTTCGACCTGCCCGATACCATACCGGTGACTCCGGCACCGGAGACCGACCGGCTGGCCCTGCTGCGCGGCCGCATCCGAGAGGAAATCGCCGAGACCTATCCGAAATTCGCCGCCGTCGCGTTCACCGAAACGGCCGCCTGACCAGAGTTGTTCCATGACCGAAACCAAACCGGCCGGCGCCCTTGCCGGCGTCAAAGTGATCGACCTGAGCCGCGTGTTGGGCGGCCCCTATTGCGGCCAGATCCTGGGTGACCATGGCGCCGAGGTGGTTAAGGTCGAACCGCCCCAGGGTGACGAGACCCGCGACTGGGGACCACCCTTCAAGGACGGTCAGAGCGCCTATTTCTCGGGCGTCAACCGCAACAAGCGGTCGCTGGCACTGGACATCAGCCGGGAAGAGGGACGTGAAGTGCTGCTCAAGCTGCTGGAAGGCGCCGATGTCCTGCTGGAAAATTTCAAGACCGGGACCCTGACGAAATGGAGCCTCGGCTATGACGAGGTCTTGAGCAAGCGTTTTCCGCGCCTGGTCCATTGCCGGGTCACCGGCTTCGGTGCCGACGGGCCGTTTGGGGGCCTGCCCGGTTACGATGCGGCGATCCAGGCCTGGACCGGCTGGATCAGCATTAACGGCAAGCCGGATTCAGGCGGAACCCGGATGGGCATCCCGATGGTCGATCTGGGCACCGGCCTGAATGCGGTGATCGGCATCATGATGGCACTCTATGAGCGGTCGCTTTCCGGCAAGGGCCAATTCGTCGAGGCGTCGCTCTACGATTCGGCAGTCGGGCTGTTGCACCCGCAGGCCCCCAACTATCTGATGAGCGGCAATCCACCCAAGCTGACCGGCAACGCGCATCCCAATATCTCGCCCTATGACCTTTACCCCACCAAGGGCCGGGACATCTTTCTGGCGGTCGGCAACGACCGGCAATTTCAGCGCCTGTGCACTGAGCTTGGCAAACCGGACCTAGCCGACGACGAGCGCTTCCGCGACAATGCGGGACGGGTCGTCAACCGGCCGGAACTGACCGCTGAGTTGGAGGCGTTGCTGACCGATCATGACGGCGAGACCCTGGCGACCCGGTTGATGCAGATCGGGGTGCCGGCGGGAGCGGCTTTGACCGTGCCGGAGGTGATGGAACACCCCCATACCCTGCACCGCGAGATGAAGGTGGAAATCGACAACTATGCCGGCACCGGGGTGGCGGTGAAGATGTCGCGCACGCCTGGCAAAGCCAAATCCAAACCACCGCTGTTCGGCGCCGATGGCCGCCAGGTCCTGGCCGATGCCGGCTACAGCGAGGCCGAGATCGAGGCGCTGGTGGCGGACGGGCTGGTCCAGGAAAGCCGGCGCAAGCTGTGATGCGGCGGGACTATCCCGAGCGTCCCTTTGTCGGTGTCGGGGTCGTCGTCTGGCGCGACGACAAGGTGCTGCTGATCCAGCGCGGCAAGGAACCGCGCAAGGGCCAGTGGAGCCTGCCCGGCGGTGCCCAGGAACTGGGCGAGACCGTGGCCGAGACGGCGGTGCGCGAGGTCGCCGAGGAGACCGGCGTGGCGATCCAGGTCTTGGGCCTGGTCGACGTGGTCGATACGATCCGCCGCGACGGCGCCGATAAGGTCCAGTACCACTACACGCTGGTCGACCTGTGCGCCCGCTGGCGGGACGGTGAGCTTTGCGCCGGGGGCGACGCGGACGACGCCATCTGGGTCGCACCCGACCAACTGGCCGACTATGCCCTGTGGGAGGAAACCGCCCGGATCATCGAACAGAGCCGGTCGCTGCTCTCGACTTAGGGAGTTAAGGGGACAGAGTTAAGGGGACACAATACTTAATTCTATCGAATTAAGTATTGTGTCCCCTTAACTCTGTCCCCTTAACTCCCCTTAACGCCTGGTCCCCCTAACTCCATCAATCCTCGCCACCGCCCAGTACCCGGTCGGTGTGTTCGCCGAGCCTGGGCGGCGAGGTGCGTATTTTCGGGCGTTGGCCATCGAAACTCACGGCGCTGCCGACGGTGCGGGCTTGCGGGTTTTCCGGGTCAGCGCACAGGATGCCGATCGCCTCGGTCTGGGGATGGTCGACCACTTCGGGCAGGCTGGCCACCGGCATGCAGGGCACCCCGGCATCGGCAAACAGGCGCATCCAATGGTCGCGGGGGCGAGCCGCCAGAATGGGGCCCAGGATTCCGTCCAATTCGGACCGGTTGGCGACCCGGCCGGCGACGTCGCGAAACCGCTCGTCGGTGGCCAGTTCCGGCCGTTCCAGCGCCGTCGCCAATTTGGCGAACAGGCGGTCATTGGGGGCGCCCAGGATCAGCCGGCCGTCGGCGGCGGCAAAGTCGCCATAGGGCGAGACCTGGGGGTGGCTGTTGCCGACCCGGGCCGGCGCATCACCGCTGCCCAGATAGGAGGCGACGGCGTCGCACATCCAGGTCATCGCGGTTTCCAGAAGCGAGGTGCGCACCACACAGCCCTTGCCGGTCTGATGCCGGCCCTGGAGCGCCGCCAGGATGCCGATCGCGGCCCACATGCCGGTGCCGATATCGTTGATCGGCGGCGACGCCCGCATGGCCCGCCCGTCGGGCTCGCCGGTCAGGCTCATCAGGCCGGAAAACGCTTGCAGGAACAGTTCGTAACCGGGCCGGTCGACCAGCGGGCCGCGGTCGCCGAAGGCCGAGATGTCGCAATAGATCAGGCGCGGGTTGCGGGCCATCAGGGTCGCCGGGTCGAGTTCCAGCTTGCCGACCACGCCGGGCCTCAAATTGTGGATGAAGACGTCGGCGCCGTCGATCAACTCATAGAACTGCTGCCGCCCCGCCGGTTCGGTCACGTCCAGGGTGACCGACAGCTTGTTGCGGTTCATGGCGTGGAACATGGTCGCGGCATAGCCCCAATAGGGTTTGCCCCAGTAGCGCGCGTCGTCGCCCTCGGGTTTTTCGATCTTGATGATCTCGGCCCCGAAATCGCCCAGGATCTGGGACCCGAAGGGACCGGCGATGGCCTGGCCCAGCTCGACCACCCGGATACCCGCCAAATGCATGTCCTACTCCCCTGAGAACCTGTCCCAAAAACTCTTCAAGATTAATTCGCTTGCGAATAATGGTCTACCCTTGCGGCCAGGAATTCAATAATCTTGCGGCTGAGAGCGCCATAAGCGAAGGGAGGCGATGATGGCCACATCCGGTGAAACGGGCTTTGACCCCAGACAGCATCGCTACGGCGAAAGCCGTTGGTTCGAGGATTTTTCGGTCGGCGAGACATTCTATATCCCGTCGCGAACCATGACCGACGGGTTGTTCGCAGCCTTCCAACTGGCCTCGGGCGACAACCATCCGATCCACTATGACGTCGAATACTGCAAGGCGCGCGGCCACAAGGGCCTGTTGGCCCACGGGCTGCAGGTGTTCATCCAGTCCGCCGCCGGAGCCGGCATCTTTCCCCACCTGGTCGACGATTCCCTGATCGCCATGCTGGGCGGATCATTCCAGGCGCGCGGCGCGGTCTATGCCGGCGACACGCTGTATCCGGAGCTGGAGATCGTCGAGGTCAAGCCGGGCAAGACCACCGGCGTCCTGGTCATGCGGGCCACGGTGCATAACCAGGACGGCGAATTGGTCATGGAGGGCGAGCACAGCTACCTGCTGCGCAAGCGCCCCTAAAAAAAGTCCCGGTTGTTTGTCCGGAAAGCTGTCTACGCAGTTTCCGGGGCACTGTTCCATCCCGCTCCCCCTCCCAACCACCCAACAGGGTACCACGCCATGGGTGGTTGGGAGGGGGAGCGGGATGGAACAGTGAAACTTGAGCTAAATCCCGACGGCGCCTATTTCGGCGCCATCACCATGATCATCTGCCGGCCTTCCATCTTGGGGAACTGCTCGACCTTGGCCAGTTCCTCGAGATCGTCCCGGACCCGCATCAGCACTTTCATGCCCAGGTCCTGGTGGGCCATCTCGCGCCCCCGGAAACGCAAGGTCACTTTCAGCTTGTCGCCTTCCTCGATGAACCGTCGCGCCGCCCGCATCTTGACGTCATAGTCGTGACTGTCGATGCCCGGCCGCATCTTGATTTCCTTGACGTCGATGGTTTTCTGTTTCTTGCGGGCCTCGGACGCCTTTTTCTGCGCAACATATTTGTACTTGCCGTAGTCAAGTACCTTGCAGACAGGCGGATCCGCATGGGGGGAAATTTCGACGAGATCCAGGCCGGCCTCGTCCGCCAATTCCAAAGCTTCGTCGCGACCGACAACGCCGCGATTTTCACCTTCATGGTCGATCAAACGCACTTTTGCGGCGTCGATCATATCGTTGACGCGCGGTCCCTCTCGGGGCGGCGGCGTCATGCTACGTGGACGTGCTATCTAAGACCTCCTTCAAGCAGTTGTCGTCGTGCATTTCCGGTTGGCCTCCCGCGGGCTCACCCCAAGGGACCAGCCAAACCCGGCAAACACCCGGCGCTAATTTCACCGCGACGCGGTTAAACGTCGGTTAAGCGATCCGGGGCACTTGCCTCGGCTTTGAGTTTAGCGACCGCCTCATCAAGCGCAAGAATTTCTTGGTTCTTGGCGCCCATGCGGCGTAGCGACACCGTACCTTCCTCGGCCTCACGCTTGCCGACAACCAGCATGACCGGCACCTTCTGCAATGAGTGCTCGCGAACCTTGTAGTTGATCTTTTCGTTGCGCAGATCCAACTCGGCCCGCAGCCCGGCCGCCTTGAGCCGTTCCGCCACCTGTTCGGCAAACGCATCGCCGTCCGAGGTGATCGTTGCGACCACCGCCTGCACCGGGGCCAGCCACAGCGGAAACTTGCCGGCATGCTCCTCGATCAGGATACCGATGAAGCGTTCCAGCGAGCCCAGGATGGCGCGATGCAGCATCACCGGCACGTGGCGCGCGCCATCTTCGCCGATATAGGAGGCACCCAACCGTTCCGGCAGAACGAAGTCGACCTGCAAAGTGCCGCATTGCCATTCGCGACCGATCGCGTCGCGCAGCACGAACTCCAGCTTGGGACCGTAAAACGCGCCCTCGCCCGGGTTCAGCGAATAGCCCAGGCCGGCGGCCTCGACCGCCTCTTTCAGGGCGGCTTCCGCCTTGTCCCAGACCGCGTCCTCGCCGGCCCGAACCGGCGGCCGGTCGGCGAATTTCACCACCACGTCCTCGAACCCGAAATCGCGGTAGATTGACAGCAGCAGGTCGCAGAAAATCTCGGTCTCCGACGAGATCTGGTCGTCGGAACAGAAGATATGGGCATCGTCCTGGGTGAAGTTGCGCACTCTGAGCAGCCCGTGCAGGGCACCGGACGGCTCATAGCGGTGGCAGGAGCCGAACTCGGCCATGCGCAGGGGCAGGTCGCGATAGCTCTTCAGCCCCTGGCGGAAGATCTGCACATGACAGGGGCAGTTCATCGGCTTGAGCGCAAAGATGCGGTCCTCCGATTCACTGATGTACATGTGTTCGCGGAACTTCTCCCAATGGCCGCTGTCTTCCCACAGCTTGCGGTCGACCAGTTGCGGCGTCTTGACCTCGACATAGCCGGCATCGTCCAGCCGCCGCCGCATATAGGCCTCGACCTCGCGGTACAGCGACCAGCCCTTGGGGTGCCAGAAGGCCATGCCGGCCGCCTCTTCCTGCAAGTGGAAGAGGCCAAGTTCGCGGCCCAACCGGCGATGGTCGCGGCGCTCGGCTTCTTCCAGGCGGGTCAGGTAGGCCTTCAACTCCTTGTCGTTACGCCAACAGGTGCCGTAGATCCGCTGCAGCATCTCGTTGTTGGAATCGCCGCGCCAATAGGCACCGGCCAGCTTCATCAGCTTGAAGGACGTGCCCAGCCGTCCCGTCGACGGCAGGTGCGGCCCGACACACAGGTCGAGCCAGTGGTTGCCCTGGCGGTAGATCGAGATTTCGGCATCCTCGGGCAAGGTGCCGACATGCTCTGCCTTGTAGCGCTCGCCGATCCCCTCGAAATGGGCGATCGCCGCCTTGCGGTCCCAAACCTCGCGCACGATCGTCTCGTCACGCGCGACGATTTCCCGCATTCGCGCCTCGATCTTCTCCAGATCCTCGGGCGTGAACGGTTCGTCGCGGGCGAAATCATAATAGAACCCATCCTCGATCGCCGGACCGAAGGTGATCTGCGTCCCCGGATACAGTTCCTGGACCGCCTCGGCCATGACATGGGCGGCGTCGTGGCGCAGCAGGTCCAGCACATCGTCGTCCTTCAAGGTGACGATCGCCAACTGGGCATCCGCCTCGATCAGGGCGTCCAGGTCCTTCATCTTGCCATCGACGCGCACGGCCAAAGCCGCCTTGGCCAGGCCAGGGCCGATATCGGCCGCCACCCGGGCGCCGGACACCGGGCCGTCATATTGCTTGACGCTACCATCGGGGAGCGTGATCGCTACCATGATCCGTTCCGTTCCACAGGGTTCAAGGGAAACGCCGCGAAATTAGGAGCATTTGCGGCGCTGTCAAGGGTCAGTTGCCCCCGCCTTCGCCAGCCCGGCGGCCGCCGCCACCTCGTCGACCCCCAGTTCCGCCAGGGATGGGGACCTGAGGACCGAGACACTTTGTCCGCGCGGTGCGCACAGATCCGGGTCGGAGGCATCGGAAAACAGCACCACCGACCGGCAGCCCAGCGCCGCGACCAGGTGCATCGGGCCGGTGTCGTTGCCGACCGCAAGGCGAGCCCGGCGGGCCAGCCCCGCCAGTTCCGCAAAGCCGGTGCGCCCCGCCAGCGACAGCGCCGCCGGTACAGTGGCGGCAATCCGTTCACAAAGCTCAGTCTCGTCCCCGCCACCGATCAAAAGCGGCGCCATGCCCTGGCCGGCGATCCGCTGAGCCAGTTCGACGAAGGCGGCCGCAGGCCAGCGTTTTTCCGGCCGGTGGGCGGAGCCGCCGGGCACCAGCAGAGCGAAGTCCGCCGATTCAGGCAGCAGATCCGCGACGTCCGCGTTCAGCCAATCGAGGTCCGCATCGGGCACATCGGCAATCCCGGCCAGATTGAGCTGTTCCGCCTGGCGGTCGCGGGTGTGCATCCGGTCACGGTCGAGATTGTCGTGGGGGTGTGAACAGCCGGCGGCGATACCGGACCATTCAGGGCGGCTTGGTCCGGACAGCATCCGGAAATAATGGCCGGTCCGGTCCGAGGTCTGCAGGTCGTAGACCCGATCGAAACCGGCCCGCCGCAACTGCCGGATCAAACCGAGCCACAGATGCGGCCGGGCGATCGACGGGCGGTCGTCCAGCCAGATGTCGTCGAACCAGCCGCTGGCTTCGGCCAATCCGGCAAAGGGGGCCGTGGTCAACAGGGTGATATGGGCTTCTGCATGGGCGCGACGGATCGCCTGCATCGGTGCCAAAGCCTGGATGAAATCACCGAGCGCGCCGTGCTTGATGACCAGCACCCGGCGATGGTCGAGGGCCGCGGTCATGGCTGCCCCAGCAAATCCCAATAGACCTCCAAAGTCCGGGCGCACATCACATCCAGGGAGTATTCCTCAATCGCCCGGGACCGCCCGGCCGCAGCCATCATGTCGCGCCCGCCCGACTCCAGGTCGATCGCTTGTCCCAGAGCGGCGGCCAAGGCGGACGCGTCCCCCGGCGGGGTCAGCCAGCCGGTGCGCCCCGGGATCACCGTCTCGGCCCCACCGCCATGGTCGGTGGCGATCACCGGCCGGCCCATGGCCTGGGCTTCGACCGCCACCCGGCCGAACGCCTCGGGGTCGGTCGAGGCGGAGACGATCACGTCGGCCAACATATAGGCCGCCGGCATGTCATTGCAGTGATCGACGATGCGGGCGACGCCACCCAGGTCAAAGCTCTGAATCAAGTCCTCCAGTTCGGCCCGATAGCGGCTGCGCCCCTGATCGGCACCGATCAACAGGCAGACCAGATCCCGCCGGCCCAATTCGGCAAGCGCCCTGAGCAGTACCGCCTGGCCCTTCCAGCGAGTCAGCCGCCCGGGCAGCATGACCACCGGCTGGCCGTCAGGCAGACGCCAGCGTTGGGCCAGTTGGATGATCCGCTCGGCACTCACCGCGGCCGGGTCGTATCTGGTCAGGTCGATGCCACGCGGGATCGTGACCAGCACCTCTTCCGGGGTGCCGTAGCGCTGCTGGATGACCGACGCCGTATAATTGGAATTGGCGATCACCCGGTCGCCCTTGGCCATGATCGCGTTATAGGCCCGCTTCAACCCGTTGGTTTCGTTGTAGATGCCGTGATAGGTGGTGACAAAGGGGCGGCCGGTGCGCCGCGCTGCGGCCCGGGCGCTCCAGGCCGGGGCCCGGCTGCGGGCGTGCACCAGATCGATGCCCTCGGCTTCGATCAGGTCAACCAGCCGGGTAGTATTGGCCCGCATGCGGAACAGGTTCTTGCTGGCCAGCGGTATGTCGACGTGGACCGCACCGACCCGCGTGATTTCATGGACCAGCGGCCCGCCGGCCGAGGCGACATAGGCCCGCCAGCCGGCCGCCTGGATGGCAGCCGCAATGTCGACGGCGGTGCGCTCGACGCCACCGGTCTCAAGTTCCGGCAGAACCTGCAGAATCCTAGGCACCGCCGTGCTTGACTCCTCAGGCCAGCCGTTCACCATGCCCCCTGATCATGACCACGCTTGCTCCGCAATATCTGGACGCCCCCGATGGCGCCACTATCGCCTATCACAGCTTGGCCGGGAAGTCTCCCGGCGTGATCTTTTGCGGCGGCTTTCATTCCGACATGACCGGCACCAAGGCGACCGCGCTGGACGCGGCCTGCCGCCGAAACGGCCGTGCCTATGTGCGGTTCGACTATCTCGGCCATGGTGACTCGTCCGGTGATTTCGCCGACGGCACCATCGGCCGCTGGCGCGACGACGCTCTCGCGGTACTCGATTCGGTTGCCCAGGGGCCGCAAATCCTGGTCGGATCCAGCATGGGTGGCTGGATCGCGGTGCTGGCGGCCCTGGCCCGGCCGGACCGGATCGCCGGCCTGGTCGGGGTCGCCGCCGCGCCTGATTTCACCGAGGACCTGATGTGGCAAAGGTTTCCGCAGGAGATCCGCGACCAGATCATGACCCAAGGCACCTATTTTCGGCCATCGGCCTATGACGACGGACCCTATCCGATCACCCGCCGCCTGATCGAAGAAGGGCGGAACCATCTGGTGTTGCGGGAACCGATCGCGCTCGACCTGCCGGTCCGGCTGATCCATGGCATGGCCGACCTGGATGTACCCTGGCAGCAATCCCTGAACCTGGCCGAGGCACTAACCGGCAGCGACGTCATCCTGGAACTGGTCAAGCACGGCGACCACCGCCTGTCCAAACCCGACGACCTGGCCCGGCTGGTCGCGACGATCGAGGACCTGGCCCAGCTGAGCGGCTAGTCAATCCTGCAAACCGTTCAGGAGATCGGCCAGGCCTTCGCGATAGGTCGGGAACTGCAGGCTCAGCCCCAGATCCTGCTTGATGCGGTGGTTGGAGACCCGGCGATTGTCGGCATAGAAGCTGCGGGCCATGGCCGACATTTCGGCCGTGGCGAAGTCCTCGAGCGGCGGTGGCTCCCGCCCCAGCAGAGCACAGGCATGCTCGATCACCTGGGCCTGCGGAACCGGTTCGTCGTCGCAGACATTGTAGATGGCGCCGGGATCCGGGCGCGCCATCGACGCTTCCAGGACGGCGGCGATATCGGCGACATGGATCCGCGAGAAGACATGGTCCGGTTTGGCGATGCGACGGGCGCGGCCGGCCAGGACATTGCGCAACGGATTGCGGTCGGGTCCGTAGATCCCGGCCAGGCGAAACAAGTGCACCGGCAGGCCGTCGTCGCGCCACAGGTCGAGCCAGGCCTGTTCGGCCTCGGCCCGCTGCTGGCTGCGAGGCTGGGTCGGGTTTACGGGGTCGCGTTCCGTCACCCAGGCGCCGCCGCTGTCACCATAAACGCCGGTGGTCGACAGATAACCAAACCAAGTCAAGTCGGACCGGCTCGCCAGATCACTGGCATGCCATTTGAGGACCGGATCCCCGGCCGTACCGGGCGGGATGGAGTGCAATACGTGGTCGGCACCGGCCAGGCAGGCATCGAAATCGGCAAGCGGCCCGGTGCCATCGAACCGGGTCGCCGCGACGCCTTTGTCCCGCCAGCCGGCACATGCTTCGGCACTGCGGCTGGTCCCACCCACCGACCAGCCGGCATCCAGCAGGCGTTGGGCCAGGAAGCCGGCGGTAAAACCCAATCCGAAGACAAACAGTCGTGGCATGTCAGATCCGTTGTCTGATCCTTGGCAATTGCGCAAAGCGCTGACGCTTATCAATATGGAGCCGGTACGCCGCAAGGACAATTCGGGAAACACCCTGCCCAGAACCGCCGCCGCCATATTGATCTGTTGCCTTTCCACCCCGGTCGCCGCCGAGACGGTGGCCAGCTATGGCGCCTGCCTGGACCTTGTGGAACGCGACCCGCGCGAGGCCATCACTGCCGCCGAAGCCTGGTGGAGCCGCGACCGGCAACCGGCGGCCCGCCATTGCGCGGCCCTGGCCATGATCCGGATCGGCGATTATGAACGGGCCGCCCTGGCCCTGGAGGCGTTGGCCGACGCACAAACCGAGGACCAACCGGACCGGCGAGCGGCGTTGCTGGCTCAGGCCGGCAATGCCTGGCTGTTGGACGACCGGCCGGCCCGCGCCCGGCGCAGCTTCACGGACGCGCTGGCCGATCGGCCGAAGGACGTCGAGCTGCGCATCGACCGGGCCCGAGCGGCGGCCGCTGCCGGCGACTATCGTGCCGCCGTCGACGACCTTGACCTCGCCCTGGCCAGCGACCCCGACCACGTACCGGCCTATCTGTTCCGCGCCAGCGCTAGACGGCAATTGGGCCAGTACGGTCTGGCACGGGCCGATCTCGATCGAATTCTGGTAGCCGAACCCGAGCACCCGGAGGCCCGGCTCGAACGCGGCACGGTGCGTTTGTTGTCCGGAGACGCCGACGGTGCCCGCACCGATTGGCGACGCATCCTGCGAACCGCCCCCGGCACGCCCCAGGCCAAGGCCGCATCGACCAATCTGGACAAGCTGCGGGAGTCGGGCAAGCCCTAGAGCATTTCCCACTCACACGGGGTCACCTATTGGTGCGCTGCCGCGTCCCATTCCGCCCGCACGTCTGCATCCTCTTCGTCGGCACCGAACCGGTCGTGCAAATCGTGGAGCGGCGCTGGACCTAGCCGTTGCGCCAAGCCCCAGACGGCGGCGCCACGTACCAAGGGCGAGGGATCGGTCAGCAGCTCGGCCAGGCGATCGACGGCGTCCGCGCCACCGCTATTGCCCAATGCAATGGCGACGTTGCGCCGGAACCGGGCTTGGCCGGTGCGCTTGACCGGCGTGCCGGCAAACAGCGCCCGGAAGGCCGTATCGTCAAGGCGTGCCAGATCGGCCAGTTTCAGGTTCACCAGCCGGTCAAAGGGCGCGAGTTTCGGATCGGTCCCGGCTGCCGAGAACTTGTTCCACGGGCAGACGCTCAAACAGGCGTCGCAGCCGAAGACCCAATTGCCCATGGCCGCGCGCAGGTCCGGATCGACCGCCGTTTTGTGCTCGATGGTCAGGTAGGAAACGCAGCGCCGGGCATCGATCCGGTACGCGGTCGCCAACGCGTCGGTGGGGCAGGCGTCGAGGCAGTCTCGGCACGAACCGCAGGCATCCGCCGCCGGAGTGTCGGGGGCCAGGTCCAGGGTGGTGAACAGCGCCCCCAGGAACAGCCAGGAGCCGAAGTCCCGGCTGACCAGGTTGGTGTGCTTGCCTTGCCAGCCCAACCCGGCCGCCTGGGCCAGGGGCTTCTCCATCACCGGAGCGGTATCGACGAACACCTTCAGCTCGCCACCGTGGGTTTCCTGTAGCCAGCGGCCGAGCCGCTTCAAGCGCTTCTTCATCACGTCGTGATAGTCGCGGCGGCGGGCGTAAAGCGAAATCGCGGCCCGGTCGGAAGGATAAAGCGCCGCGCCGCCCGGATCGGCGGCGGCATAGTTCTGCGCCACCACCACGATGCTTCGAACTTCCGGCCACAGGACGCGAGGATCGGCCCGCCGGTCGGCCTTGGCGTCCAGCCAATCCATCTCGCCCTGGCGGCCTTCGGCCAGGAACCGGCGCAGATCGGCCCCTGCCGCGGTGACCGCCTCGGGCCGGGTGATCCCGGCTGCGTCGAACCCCAACTCAACGGCCTTGGCGCGGATTTCCGTGGCCGGATCAGAAGTCGAGATCGGCATAGTGGCGCGGTGGTGGCAGGCCCGGGATGTGGTCGGCAAGAAGCGGCCGGAAGGCGGGGCGCGACTTGATCCGGGCGTACCAATCCCTGGCCAGGGGGTGATCGTCCCACGGCACGTCGCCCAGATAGTCGATGCAGCTGAGATGTGCGCCGGCAGTGATGTCGGCCAGGCTGAAATCGTCGCCGGCCAGCCATTTGCGCCGCTCCGCCAGATAACCGATATAGTCGAGATGGTAGCCGATATTCTGGTGCCCGGCCCGGATCGCCTCGGAATAAGGCTCGCCGCTGCCGCTCAACCGCTTGACCAGCTTTTCGCCGACCAGATTGTCGACCACTTCGCGGCCGAACTTTTCGTCGAACCAGCCGACCAGCCGCCTGACCTCGGCCCGGTGCGCCGCATCACCACAGATCAGGCGGCGGGCGCCATAGACTTCCTCGAGGTACTCACAGATCACCTGGCCGCCGATCACCGCCTGCTCGCCGGCCTCGATCAATACCGGCACGTCACCGGCCGGGTTGACCGCGAGAAAGCCTTCGCGCCGCTCCCACGTCTTTTCCAGATGAAGCTCGAAATCCAGCTCCTTCTCGGCCAGGGCGAGGCGTACTTTGCGCGAGGCAGGCGACAGCCAAAGGTGATAGAGTATGCGCATGGGCGTCAGTTCAGTGTATGAAGTCTAACATAAGGTGCCCCTACGATCCCAAATTCCGGTTTCTAACACGGAGAGGTCCCGCCGGCGATGCTGGCGCATCGTCAAGGGATCTCGACACCGCGAGAAGCCGGGATTTGGGACCCGAAGGGCGGCGTCCCAAGCTCGCCGGATATGTTGCCCGATGCTTGTGGTGGCCCGCACCGCGGCGCATCGGGCGCCTTTCCGAGCAAGCTTGGGACGCCGTCGTAGGGGTACCATATGCTAGACTTCATACACTAAAGTAAGGCGCAGGCGGACAACAACGACTAGCTACCGCCGGCGTCAGAATTGGTGAGGCATGTGGCCGTAATATGACCGTCGAGATTTATCAATTCCACCGATGCTGGGACCTTAATCCGAGTCCGTTCTGTTTGAAGCTGGTGACCTGGGCCACCATGGCCGGGATCGAATTCACGATACGGGCAGCCCCGCCTCTCAAATCGCCGACCGGCAAGCTGCCGTTCATCACCGTCGACGGCGGACAGCCCATCGCCGGGTCGGGGCCGGCAATCGACCATTTGACCGATCGTTTCCAGGTAACACTGGATGACGGCCAGAGCAACGAGGATTTGGCCAGGGCCCACGCCATCCGGCGCATGTGTGAAGAGCATCTCTACTTCGTCATGGTCTATTCCCGCTGGATGGAACCGGAAAACTGGGTCAAGGCCAGGGCGGAGTACTTCAAACCGGTGCCGGCGCCAATCCGGCCCCTGGTCGCGGCGATGGCCCGGCGCGGGGTGCGCCAGTCATTGCACGGCCAAGGGATCGGACGCCACAGCCGCGACCAGATCTACGAATTCGGCAGCCGAGACATTGGGGCCTTGGCGGCATTGCTGGATAATCGGGACTATGTCCTGGGCACTGAGCCGCGATCGGTGGATGCATCCGTGTATGGCGTGCTGGCCACACTGATTTACCCACCGATTGAATCGCCGTTGAAGGAGGCCGCCCGCGCGCAGGCCAACCTGGTCGCCTATTGCGACCGGATGCGGGACCGGTTCGGCGTGGTGTAACACCGAATTTAACAGATTTTATCGGGAAATATCGGCGCGACGCCCTATATTGCCGCCAGGGCCGTCCGCCGCATACCGACGTTATCCCTCACCATCACACCTTTCCGCCTGTCGGAAGGGATTTGTTCATTCCCTGTCACTAAAACCGTGACAAGAGCTTTCAAGGAGCCCCGCCATGCCGATCCTCGCCGCGCTGTGGTTTGTCCTGCTGATCATTGCCATGCCCGCCACCGTCGCCCAGGCTGCCGAGTTGAAGAGCACCGATATCGTCGTCGGAACCGGAGACGAAGCGGTCGCGAACACCAAGGTAACGGTCCACTACACCGGCTGGCTGGAGGACGGCAAGAAGTTCGATTCCAGCCTCGACCGCGGCCGCCCGTTCAGCTTCACGCTCGGAGCGGGCCGGGTGATCCAGGGCTGGGACCAGGGCGTCAAGGGCATGAAGGTCGGCGGCAAACGCGAGTTGGTGATCCCGCCCGAGCTGGGTTACGGCGCCCGTGGCGCCGGCAATGCCATTCCACCCAACGCGACCCTGAAGTTCGAGATCGAACTGCTGGCCGTGGCACCGCCACCGTTCCGCAATGTCGGCAATGACGAGCTCCAAGAACTGCTGAAGGGTGGCGCCAGGCTGGTCGACATCAGGCGGCCCGACGAATGGGAAAAGACCGGTATCATCAAGGGCTCGACCCTGCTGACCGCGTTCGACGGCCACGGCCGGTTCATCCGCACCTTTCCCGACACCTTCACCAAGGATTTCCCCAAGGACCAGGAAGTGATCCTGATCTGCCAGCATGGCAACCGGTCCAGCTCGCTGGCCCAGGCTTTGGCCGACCGGGCCGGTTACGCCAAGGTGGTCAACGTCACCAAGGGGATCGATGCCTGGCTCAAGGCCGGGCTGCCGGTCGAGAAATGGCAGCCGCCGGTCAAGGGAAACTGACGAAAGGCGTACCATGACCAAGCGCTTTCTGCTGTCCGCATTCCTGCTGGTTGCTGCCGCCTTTGCCGCACCGGCATCCGCCCAAGAGGCGCCGGCCAATCCCGACCCGCAAGGTTTTGGGCCGTTCCGCTGGGGCAGCCTGAAGGCACCGGTTGTCGAATTCCTGGCCAATCCGAAGGGCAATCTGCAGGCGCTGACGCGGCGCGAGGAGGACGGGCGCGAAGTCCTGACCTATGGCGACCGCAACAACCCGGTCAGCAGTTTCGAGTTCCATTTCGACAAGGCGTCGGGCGAGTTGCTGGAAGTGGTCTCGATTTCGGACACCATGCCGCAGTCCTACGACAATCTGCTGGGCATGTTCATGCAACGTCTCGGCTCTCCGGAAACTGCCAACCGCAAGCGGGGCGAGGATGGTCGCGAGGTCTTCCGGTTAGTCTGGGTCTTCCCATCGACCGAGGTCGCCTTGACCGGCGTTATCGACGCCATGAACCCCGGCCAATTGCTGAAGGTCCGCAACCGCTATCGCAAGATCGGCGAGCCGGTGGTGGCCGAGAACCAAGTGCAGCACGACCCGCGGCCGCTGCTGTTCGATCCGGCCGACCCGGTCGGCGGCAACCCCAACGGCCCAATCACCATTGTCGAGTTTTTCGACTACCAGTGCGGCTACTGCAAGTCGATGGCACCGCAACTGGAACAGTTGATCGAGGGCGACCGGCAGATCCGGTTCGTGTTCAAGGAATGGGCGGTGTTCGGCGAGGTCTCAAAGTTCGCCGCCAAGGTCGCCCTGGCCGCCAACCGACAGGGCAAGTACGACGCGTTCCATTTTGCCCTGATGGCGGAACGCGGCGGCCTGACCCGGGACACTATTGTCGACGTGGCACGCAGCGTCGGCCTTGACCTGGTGCAGCTCGACAAAGACACCCGCGACCCGGCGATTGCCGAGCACCTGGAAGAGGTGGCCGGCCAGGCAAAGACACTCAAGTTCGAGGGCACGCCTGCCTTCATCATCGGCAACCGCCTGGTCGGCGGTTCGATCACGCTCGAAGAAATGAAGCGGATGATTGCCGAATTGAAAAAGGCACTAGCCGCTCGGGCCGGTCAATAAGCCAGGGCGCGGTTATCCGAGACTGGCGGGCGCGAATGCGGTAAATTGAGCGCGGTCAGGCAAGGAGGCGTTGATGGCCCATATCACCTATCGTGTCGACGGAATGCACTGCGACGGTTGCGCCGGCCGGCTGCAACGGTTGCTGCAGGGCGCCGAGGGCGTCACGGAAGCCGCGGTCAGCTTCGCCGCGACCAGTGCCGAAATCGACTATGACGAAGCCAAGGTCGGGCCAGACAATCTGATCCAGGTCATCGAAGCCGCCGGTTTTGCGGCCAGCACTTCCTAGGGCTGCCAAGATCAGGTGCGGCACGCCGGACGGCGCGTGTTAAATCCTTCGAGGAGCCGTGGCACACGGCGTCTCGAAGGATGGGATAGCTCAGGCGTCAAACAAGCCCCGCACCCATGACTTTACGCGATCTCGCGGTCCGGTTCGTCGCTGAGCGGCTGGTCGAGGCGGGTCAGCATTTCCTTTGGGCAGATCTGCCAGAACTTGTCGACTTCGATCTCCCAGTCGCTGATCAGACGAGCGCCAAGGGGGGATTGGGTTTCAGCGGCGTGGGTCGCGATCAGGTCCCTGACCACCCCTTCCCAATGGGTCGATGCGATCCGCTGATAGACCACCGAATCATCGTTGACGTGCGCGATGAACTCACCGTCCGGGTCATAGACGAAGGCCATGCCACCAGTCATGCCAGCGGCAAAATTGTCGCCCACGGCCCCCAAGATCACGACGGTACCGCCAGTCATGTATTCGCAGCCATTGGCGCCGCAACCTTCGACCACGGCCCGCGCGCCCGAATTGCGAACCGCGAAACGTTCGCCGGCCGCGCCGGCGGCAAACAGGGTGCCGGCCGTGGCGCCGTATAGCACCGTGTTGCCGACAATCGTGTTGTGGTTCGAGACCAGGTGGCTTTCCGGCATCGGCCGGACCACGATATCGCCGCCAGACAGGCCCTTGCCGACATAGTCGTTGGCGTCGCCATGGACCTGCAGCTTCAGACCCTGAACCGCGAAGGCGCCCAGCGACTGGCCGGCCGAACCGCGCAACCGCACTGTCAAATGGCCAGGCTTGAGCCCGGTCATGCCGAAACGCCGCACCAGGTGCGAGGAGAGTCGCGCCCCAATGGTGCGGTCCGTGTTCTGGACATTGTAGGCAAGCTGCATCTTTTCGCCCCGCTGAAAGACCTGTTCGGCATCTCGGATCATCTGCGCGTCCAGGGAATCCGGCACCTCGTTGCGGCCCTGGAGCGTGCAGGTGCGGCCGTGTTCGCCGGGATCCGCCTGAGTCAGCAGCGGATTGAGGTCGAGGTCGTCTAGGTCCTGGGCGCCGCGGCTGACCTGGAACAGGAGATCGGTCCGCCCCACCGCCTCGTCCAGCGAACGGAGTCCCAAGGAGGCGAGGATTTCACGCACCTCCTCGGCGATGAAGGTCATCAGGTTGACCACTTTGTCCGGCGTGCCTTCGAATTTCTCCCGCAGGTCGTCGCGCTGGGTACAGATGCCGACCGGACAGGTGTTGGAATGGCATTGCCGGACCAGGATGCAGCCCATGGCAACCAGGGCGGCGGTGCCGATGCCGTATTCCTCGGCCCCCATCATCGCCGCGATGACGATGTCGCGTCCGGTCTTGAGACCGCCATCGGTGCGCAGTTTGATCCGATGCCGGAGCCGGTTCAGGGTCAGCACCTGGTTGGTCTCGGTCAGGCCCAGCTCCCACGGTTCGCCGGCGAACTTGATGCTGGTCTGGGGACTGGCGCCGGTGCCGCCGGAATGGCCCGAGATCAGGATCACGTCGGCCTTGGCCTTGGCGACCCCGGCGGCGATGGTGCCGACCCCGGCCTCGGCCACCAGCTTGACGCAGACCTGGGCCCGCGGATTGATCTGTTTCAAATCGTAGATCAGCTGAGCCAGGTCCTCGATCGAATAAATATCGTGGTGCGGCGGCGGCGAGATCAGGGTGACGCCGGGGGTCGCGTAGCGAAGGCGGGCGATCATCTCACTGACCTTGAAGCCGGGCAGTTGCCCGCCCTCGCCCGGCTTGGCGCCCTGGGCCACCTTGATCTCGATCTCGGTGCAGTTGTTGAGGTATTCCGCCGTCACCCCGAAACGGCCCGAGGCGATCTGTTTGATGGTGGTGCAGGCGTTGTCGCCATTGGCACGCGGCCGGGCGTTTTCCGGATCCTCGCCACCTTCGCCTGAGTCCGACTTGGCACCGATCCGGTTCATGGCGATGGTCAGGGTCTCGTGGGCCTCGCGGCTCAAGGCCCCCAGCGACATGGCCGGGGTGACGAACCGCTTGCGGATCTCGGTGATCGATTCCACCTCGTCCAGCGGGATCGGCGATGATTTGGGCGCGAAGTCCAAAAGGTCCCGAACATAGACCGGCGGCAGCGACCGCACCGCATCGATGTACTTGCGATAGAGGTCGAAGCTTTCCGTCGTCACCGCGGTCTGCAGCAGGTGGATCAGCCGCCCCTCCAAGGCATGTACCTCGCCGCCCCGGCGCTGGCGGTAGAGCCCGCCGACCGGCAGCACTGGCTGGCCCGCACTGCTATAAGCGTCACGGTGCAGGGCCAGGACCTTGCGCTGGATGCCGGCCAGGCCGATGCCCGAGATCTTGGAGACCATGCCTGGGAAGAAATCGGCGACCAGGGCCCGGCTGAGCCCCACCGCCTCGAAATTGTAGCCGCCACGATAGGAAGCGATCACGGAGATGCCCATCTTGGACATGATCTTCAACAGGCCCTGCTCGACCGCCTGCTTGTAGGCGGCCACGACCTCGCCCAAGCTGCGACCAGGGAACAGGTTGCGGCCGTGGCGTTCGGCAATACTGTCCTGGGCCAGATAGGCGTTGACCGTGGTCGCGCCGACCCCGACCAGAACCGCGAAGTAGTGGACGTCGAGGCATTCCGCCGAGCGAGCAGTCAGGGACACGAAAGTGCGCAGGCCTTCGCGTACCAGATGGGAATGGACCCCGCCGACCGCTAGGATCATCGGGATCATCGCCCGTTCCGATGCCACCGCCTGGTCGGTCAGGACCAGATGCAAGGCGCCGCCGCGCACCGCGTCCTCGGCCTGGCCGCGGATCCGTTGCATCGCCTCGGCCAGCGCCTCCTCGCCGCCTTTGGCGGCAAAGGTGCAATCGATCTCGACCGCTCTCTCACCGAAATGGTCGCGCAACACCGCATATTCGCCGTTGGTCAAAACCGGAGAATTCAAGAGCACGAATTCGGTCTGAGTCGGATCCTGATCCAGCACGTTGCCGAGATTGCCGAGCCTGGTGTTCAAACTCATCACCCGGCGTTCGCGCAAACTGTCGATCGGCGGATTGGTGACCTGGCTGAATTGCTGGCGGAAGAAATGGTGCAAGCCACGATACTTGTCGGACAGCACCGCCAGCGGCGTATCGTCGCCCATTGAGCCGATTGCCTCCTTGCCGTCCTCGGCCATCGGTTGCAGGATCAACTCCAGTTCTTCCAGGCTGTTGCCGACCGCGGCCTGGCGTCGCCGCAACGCCTCGCCGGTCAGGATCGGGGATTCATCCGCGCCTGGAAACTGCCGGTTCAGCTCGTCGATGCCTTTGATCCAGTCGCCATAGGGCTGTTCAGCGGCCAGACGGTCCTTGATCTCGCGATCGCGGTAGAGCCGGCCCTTTGCCAAATCGATGGCGACCATTTGACCCGGGCCGATCCGGCCCTTTTCGGCGACGCGGTTTTCCTCCATCGGCACCATGCCGGTTTCGGAGCCGACAACGATCAGCCCGTCATTGCTGATTGTGTAGCGCAAGGGCCTGAGCCCGTTGCGGTCGAGCCCGGCGATTGCCCAGCGCCCGTCATAGGCGGCGATCGCGGCCGGGCCGTCCCAGGGCTCCATGACCGAATTGGCATAGGCGTACATGGCCCGGTGAGCCTCCGGCATGATGGTCTTGTTGGACCAGCTTTCCGGGATCAGCAGGGTCTTGACCAGGGGGGCGGCCCGGCCGCCGTGGACCAGCAGTTCGAAGGTGGCGTCCAGGGCGGCGGAATCCGAACTTCCCGATTGGATGATCGGCTTGATGTCCTCGGCCAGATCGCCGAAGGCGTCCGAGGCCATGCGGATTTCGTGGCTCTTCATCCAGTTGGAATTGCCGCGAACCGTATTGATCTCGCCGTTATGGGCCAGGGTGCGGAACGGCTGGGCCAATCGCCAGGTCGGAAACGTGTTGGTCGAATAGCGCTGGTGGTAAATGGCGAAGCGCGAGACGAAACGGTCGTCCTCAAGGTCGGGGTAGAAGGCGGTCAGCTGTTCGGCCAGGAACATGCCCTTGTAGATGATCGATCGGCAACTCAAAGAGCAGATGTAAAAGTCGCGGATATGCTCCTCCAACACCCGCTTCTCGATCCGTCGCCGGATGACGTAGAGGTCGCGCTCGACCTGGTCGCGGGTAGCGCCGCCGGAATCGTGGATCATTACCTGCTCGATTTCGGGCCTGGTGGCATTGGCCTTTTCGCCGATGATGCTGGCGTCGACCGGCACCTGGCGCCAGCCATAGATGCCATAGCCGAATTTCAGGATTTCTGTCTCGACCACAGATCGGCAGCGCTCCTGGGCGACCAGGTCGGTCTTGGGCAGGAAGACCATACCAACCGCCAGACAGCCTTCGCCAACCTCACGCCCGGTGCGGGCGACATGTTCCTTGAAGAAATCCTGGGGAATCTCGACGTGGATGCCGGCCCCATCGCCGGTCTTGCCGTCGGCGTCAACGGCACCGCGGTGCCAGACGGCCTTCAAGGCGCGGATGCCGGCCTCGACGACGCTGCGCCGGGGGCGACCATCGATCGCCGCCACCAGACCGACGCCGCAGGCGTCATGCTCTTGGTCGGGTCGATAGAGACCGTTGGTCTCCAGATGGGCGGCGTTGGCGATCCAGGCATCGACCCATTCACGTCCGCGATCGTCGTCCGTACGGTGCATCAGGCGGCCCCCCTGGTTTCGGCTTTGGCTTGTAGGTCGGCATGGATCGCGTCCGCGGCGGCACGGCCGTCGGCGATCGCCCAGACCACCAGGCTGGCGCCGCGCACGATGTCGCCGGCCGCATAAACGCCGGCCAGATTGGTCGCCATGGTCCGCTGGTCGACCTCGACCGTGCCCCAGTCCGACACGCCGAGCTCCGGCTGGTCGAACAGGATGGGCAGGTCCTCGGCATCGAAGCCGAGCGCGTTGATCACCAGGTCGGCGGCGATGTCGTGTTCCGACCCCGGTATCTCCTGCGGCGTCTGGCGGCCCTGGGCGTCGGGCACGCTGAGGCGTGTCTTGATCGCCCGCACGGTTTCAACCCTGTCGCCCCCGAGGAACGCCTGCGGCGCGGTCTGCCAGACGAACGCGACCCCTTCCTGTTCGGCATAGGCCACTTCGCGCATGGACCCCGGCATGTTGGCGCGGTCGCGGCGATACAGGCACTTAACCGATTTGGCGCCCTGGCGCACCGCGGTGCGGACGCAGTCCATGGCGGTGTCGCCGCCGCCGATCACCACGACATCGCGATCGGCAGCGTTCAGGGTACCGTCATCATAGTCTGGTACCGCGTCACCCAGACCCTTGCGATTGGCGGCGATCAGATAGGCGAGCGCCGGATAGACGCCGCCCAGGCCGGCACCGGGGACTCGGAGTTCACGGGCCCGGTAGACGCCGGTGGCGATCAGTACCGCGTCATGCCGGGCGCGGAGATCAGCGAAGCTCAAATCGCCGCCGATTTCGACATTGGCGTGGTAGCGCACACCGCTGTCGCCGATCAGCCGGGTGCGCCGGTCGACCACCGCCTTGTCCAGCTTGAAATTGGGGATGCCGTAGATCAGCAGCCCGCCCATGCGGTCGTAGCGGTCGTAGAGATCGACACGGTAGCCCTGCGCCCGCAACTGTTGCGCCGCAGTGAGCCCGGCCGGGCCGCCGCCGATGATCCCCACCGACTGGTCCCGTTTGACCGCCGGGGCGGCAGCTTTGATCCACCCCTCCTCCCAGGCGGTATCGTTGATGTAGCGTTCGACCGCCCCGATGGTGACCGATGAGAACCCCTTCTCGATCACGCAATTGCCTTCGCACAGCCGGTCCTGAGGACAGATGCGGCCGCAGATTTCGGGGAAATTGTTGGTCGCCTGACTGAGTTCGTGGGCTTCCTGCAGGCGCCCGGCCGCGGTCAGCATCAGCCAATCGGGGATATGGTTGCCCAACGGGCAGTTGACCTGACAGAACGGCACGCCGCATTGCGAACAGCGTGATGCCTGCTCAACCGCGCTTGCGTCGGCGAAACGGCGGTAGATTTCTTCAAAATCCCCGCGCCGCTCCGCCGCCTCGCGCAATTTCGGCGTCTCTTTGCCGGTATCGACGAACCGCAACATATTCTGGGTCATGGCCTTGGCCCTGCCTGCTGAAAATAAGTCATATATTATGACCTTTTTACAGGAATTGCCACTGGAGTTTTCTTTTTCTCGCTGAAATCAGGTTTTCCTACTCATATTTAGTCGCATTTCAGTCCTTTTTTCGACCGTGGAACGGGTAAGGAATGATTGATATAAGCGGCGGATACTGTCGGCCGGTTGTCCGCAACCGCATCCGCCGCGTATTCAGAGATTTCGCCTTGCCGCTTCTGCACCTCGCCATCCTCGCCATCGTCCAGGGAATTACCGAATTCCTGCCGATCAGTTCGTCGGGCCATCTGGTCCTGGTGCCGGAGCTGACCGGCTGGGCCGATCAGGGGCCAGTGATCGATGTCGCGGTCCATGTCGGCACATTGGTGGCGGTCATGGCCTACTTCTGGCGCGATATCGTGGAGCTGCTGATCGGCACCGCCGACCTGATCCGCCTGCGCTGGTCACACCGTGGACGGCTGGTCGCCATGCTGGCGGCGGCAACGGTACCGGTGGCGGTCGGCGGTTTCCTGCTGTCGCGCAGCGGGATGCAGGGCGCCCTACGCAGTGCCGAGGTGATCGGCTGGACGACTCTCGGCTTCGGGCTGCTGCTCTATCTTTTCGACACCCGCATGGCAACCCGCCGCCGGTTCGACGAACTGGGGTTTCGGGATGCTCTGCTGGTCGGGTTGGCCCAGGTGCTGGCCCTGATCCCCGGCACCAGCCGGGCTGGCATCACGATCACCGCCGCCCGTGGCCTGGAGATCGAACGGCAGGCCGCCGCGCGTTTTTCCATGCTGCTGTCGATTCCGACGATCATTGCGGCCGGCACCCTGCAGGCCTACGACGTCTACCGGGCCGGCGAATGGGCCCTAGGCGTTGATGCCATGGTCGCGGCGGTCTTGGCGATGGCCACCGCGTTCGCCGCGATCGCGGCGATGATGGCCTGGCTCAAACGAGCCAGCTTCACACCCTTCGTGATCTACCGCACCGTTCTCGGGCTTGGCCTGCTGGCCTGGGTCTACCTATGACGCCTCTTTGGCGGTCAGCCCCCCGGGGCGACGATAGCGGAACATGTAGCCGGGCAATATGGCCGCCATCGGCGTCGGCTGGATGCCCAGATCGGCCAGGCTGTTGGCGTCTTCCGCCACCACATTGTCCCGCTGCAGCAGCTTGACTTGGTCGACGGTCATCAAGGGCTTCGGCAGCAATTGCAGGAATGCCGCCTCGAACTTGGCGATCGCCGCCGGCAGCGGCACCAGCAGGCATTGCCGCCCGGTCTGGGCCAAGACTTCCCGCATCAGCTCCTCGAAACTGTAGACCCCCGGCCCGCCCAGTTCATAGGTCTGGCCGGCAGTGCCGGCATCGTCCAGCACGGCGACCACCGCCGACGCGACGTCACCGACATAAACCGGCTGGAACCGGGTCTTGCCGCCGTCGATCAGCGGCAGCACCGGCGACAGGCGTGACAGCAGGCCGAACAGGTTGAAGAACCCGTCTTCCGGCCCGAACACCAGGCTGGGGCGCAGAATTGTGGCGCCCGGAAACGCCGATCTGGCGCCGGCCTCGCCGGCTGCCTTGGTCCGGGCATAGACCGACGGCGAATCGGGATCCGCCCCGATCGCCGAGATCTGGACCAGCCGCGCCACCCCGGCATCAGCCGCCGCCCGGGCGATCCGCGCCGCGCCCTCTTCATGGATTGCCTGGAATTTTTGCTTGCCGCTTTCGTACAGCACGCCGACCAGGTTGATCACCGCATCAGCGCTGAACACGGCAGCCGCCACCGAGGCATCGTCCCGGATATTGGCCTGAACCGCCGCCACCCGTCCGACCTCACCCATCGGCTTCAGGTGCATGGCATCTTCCGGGTCGCGCACCGCCACCCGGACCCGCCAGCCCGCATCGATCAGCTTGTGTACCACATAGCGCCCGACAAAGCCGGAGCCGCCGAACACGGTCACCAGTCGCTCAGCCATTGGTCCATTCCCCCGCAACTGACTTATAGGATGGGTCGCATCATACGCCCCTCGCAAGCCCGGCCGGTAGCCCTTTTTTGCCGATTTTGCCACCACGGCGCGATCCGGAAAATGCCGACTTGACTCCGTGGCATTGGCGGTTTAACCCCTATCTCTCTTTTCGCGATGCCCAGGTGGCGGAATTGGTAGACGCGCTAGCTTCAGGTGCTAGTGACCGTATGGTCGTGGAAGTTCGAGTCTTCTCCTGGGCACCAACCCTCCCGCCGCTTTGTGCCGAGCGGGTTCGGCGGGAGCCGGGACCGGGGGGCCTGCGATGACCATCCACCTGCACCATGGCGACCTTCCCGAGGGGCTCGACTTCGGCGACAGCGTTGCGATCGACACCGAGACCATGGGGCTGGACCCCCATCGCGACCGGTTGTGCCTGGTGCAGCTTTCCACCGGCGACGGCGATTGCCACCTGGTGAAATTCCAAAAGGGCCGCTACGAGGCGCCCAGGCTTACCGCCCTGCTTGCGGCACCCGAGGTCACCAAGCTGTTCCACTTCGCCCGCTTCGACGTTGCCGTGCTGCATCACTATCTGGGCGTCACGCCGGCGCCGGTCTATTGCACCAAGATCGCCTCCAAGCTGGTCCGCACCTTCACCGACCGCCATGGGCTGAAGGACCTCTGCCGTGACCTGCTGGGGGTGGAGCTCTCGAAACAGATGCAGAGCTCCGACTGGGGTGCCGAGGTTCTGAGCGAAGCGCAGCAGGAATATGCCGCATCGGACGTTCTGTACCTGCACCGACTGGCCGCCAAGCTGGACGAGATGTTGGAGCGCGAGGGCCGCACCGGCCTGGCCGCCGCCTGTTTCACCTTCCTGCCGACGCGGGCCGAGTTGGACCTGAAAGGCTGGAGTGAGATCGACATCTTCCAGCATTGAGAGATCTGTTTGTTGGTTGCTGTTCCGTCCCACGCCCCTTCCCAACAGCCCAATGACGACACCGTGATGGATAGTTGGAAAGTGGAGCAGTCCGGAACTGCAACATGCGCATTTCGCGCCTTTCCGGTCACAAACAAACAACCGCCACAATTGATTTATTAATTCGGCTTCTGCATACTCCCGGCCAAGGCCCTAAGAACTTGTTCGGGATTTGGTTGGGGTGGGTCCGGCGAAGACCGGACAGCCGAACGATCGGGCAAAACAAGAATGACTGTTTCATCGAAGACTTCGGACGACTCGAAGACCGCACGCGACCTTAAGGCCGCGCGCCGGGTGCTGGAACTGGAAGCGGCCGGTATTGCCGCCCTGGGCCAGTCCCTGGACGAGAGCTTTGGCGCGGCCGTCGAGCTACTGCATGGCGTCGAAGGCCGGGTGATCGTCACCGGCATGGGCAAGAGCGGCCATATCGCCCGCAAGATCGCGGCAACCATGGCATCGACCGGCACCCAGGCCTATTTCGTCCATCCGGCCGAGGCCAGCCACGGCGATCTCGGCATGATCGACCGCAGCGACGCCATCCTGTGCCTGTCGAATTCCGGCGAAACCACGGAAATGTCGGACCTGCTGATCTTCGCCAAGCGCTTCGGCATTCCGTTGTTGGCGATCGTCGGCAAGCGCGACAGTACGCTCGCCAAGGCGGCGACCGTGGCCTTGCTGCTGCCGGGCGCGGCGGAGGCCTGTCCCATGGGGTTGGCGCCGACCACCTCGACCACCATGATGTTGGCCCTGGGCGATGCCCTGGCGGTGGCGCTCTTGGACCGCAAGGGCTTTTCGTCCGACCAGTTCCAGGTGCTGCACCCGGGCGGGCGCCTGGGCCGATCGCTGGTCAAGGTCGTGGATATCATGCATGTCGGCGACGCGGTGCCGCTGATTGGGCCCGACGCCGACATGGCGCAAGCCATTCTGACAATTACCGCCAAAAGTTTCGGCTGCGTCGGCGTGGTCGAAGACGACCGCCTGGTGGGGGTCATCACCGATGGCGACCTGCGCCGCCATGCCGACGGCGGCTGGCTGAACCAGAAGGTGCGGGACGTCATGACCCGCGGGCCCCAGACCATCCGCGCCGATGCCCTGGCGGCGGAAGCGCTGGGGCGGATGAACGCGCCGCCGCACCCGATCACCAGCCTGTTCGTGGTCGAGGACGAACGCCCGGTGGGCATCCTGCACATACACGACTGCCTGAGGGCGGGGATCCGCTAGGCCATGGCCGACGCCTATACCAGACGGGCCGGCAGCCATTGGCGGATCGACCGAAACCCGGGGCAGATCACGTCGATCGGCCTGCACTACAGCCGCTTCGTCGGCATCATGAAAGTCGTTCTGCCGGCAACCGCGGTGGTGATCCTGGCACTTATCGCCCTGTGGCCCAGCGCCCGCGAACTGCCGGGCCAATTCAAGGTCGACTATTCCGACCTGAACCTGAAGCACGAAACCAAGACCATGGCCAACGCCAAGTTCGTCAGCACCAGTTCGCGCGACGAACCCTATACAATCACGGCCGACTCGGTCACCCAACACAACCGTGACCCCGATCTGGTCGACCTGGAATCGCCTCAGGCCGACATCAACCGGGCCGACGGCACCCACGCGGTCCTCAACGCCGAACAGGGACGGTATCACATGGTCCGGCGGACTCTGGCGTTGGAGGGCAATATCGAAATGCATGCGGATTCCGGCCATCACGTCTACGCCACGAAAATCGACTTCGATTTGATGAACGGAACCGGCAACAGCGACCTGCCGGTCGCGGGCAACGGGCCCTTGGGCAAGCTGCGGGCACAGAAGTTCAGCGCCTCCGACCAGTTCTCGCGACTGTATTTCCACGGCGGTGTCAAAGTAACGATTTATCCGGGCAAGGAGGCAGAGAAATGACGTTTTCATACCGCAGTTGGATTGCTTGCCTGGCCTTTCTGTCCATGTTGGCCGCTGTCGACGCCGGGGCCGCAACCAAGGACAAACGGGACACCGAACAGCCGATCGAAATCACTGCCGACAGCCTGGAGGTTCTGCAGGAGCAGCAACTGGCGATTTTTCGCGGTAGCGTCGACGCCATCCAGGGCGACATCCGGCTACGGGCCGACAAGCTGACCGTCCACTACCGGTCGAGCGAAGAGAAAAAGGCGGCCGACGAGGCCGAAGGCACGGCCGGGGATATCCGCCGCCTGGATGCCGAGGGCAAGGTCTTCGTGACCTCGCCGACCGAGACGGCGCAGGGCAAGAAAGGCGTCTACGACGTTCAAAAGCGGACCATCGTTCTGACCGGTGATGTGGTCCTGACCCGTGGCGAGAACGTTCTCAAGGGCCAAAAGCTGACCATGAACATGGACACCGGCCGCAGCCATATCGAAGGCGGCGGCAGCGGCAAGAAGGGCGGACGGGTCCGCGGCCTGTTCCTGCCCAGCAAAAAGAAATCCGACTGATCTGAGGCGGCGGCCCAGCAGCCACCGTTCGCGGAAATTCTACCTATTACGCCGTATTTTGGCTTGCCCAATCGCCCCGATTGGGCTTTCCTTGCGGGTGCACTGCATTTTTTATGCCATCGGTTAACTGTCTCTATACCTCAAGGACTTATAAATTGTCACATGAGACGAGAGAGTGATGTCAGAGATCGGAAGCGGAGCCGTCATGGGTGAGCCGGACAACCCGCGGCTGGTGTCGATGAACCACGGCTTGGCGGCCTATAATTTGGGCAAACGCTTCAAAAAAAGGCCGGTTCTGCGTGATGTCAGCCTGCAGGTCAGGCGCGGCGAAGCGGTCGGTTTGTTGGGCCCCAATGGCGCCGGCAAAACCACCTGCTTCTATATCATCACCGGCCTGATTTCCGGCGATGCCGGCACCATCCGGCTGGACGGTCACGACATCACCGACCTGCCGATGTACCGGCGGGCGCGCTTGGGCATCGGCTACCTGCCGCAGGAAGCGTCGATCTTCCGCGGCATGACGGTGGAGAACAATATTCGAGCGACCCTGGAAATGATCGAACCGGTGCGGGCCAACCGCGAGGCCATGCTGGACGATCTGCTGGCCGAGTTTTCGATCAGCCATCTCAGGCGAACCCCCGCAATTGCCCTGTCGGGCGGTGAGCGACGCCGGGTCGAGATCGCCCGCGCCCTGGCCACCCAGCCCAGTTTCATGCTGTTGGACGAACCATTGGCCGGCATCGACCCAATTGCGGTGGGCGAAATCCGGGAACTGGTCCTCCACCTCAAGGATCGCGGGATCGGGGTCCTGATCACCGAACATAATGTCCGCGAAACCCTGGGCCTGATCGATCGCGGCTACATCCTTCACGACGGCATGGTCTATATGGAGGGCGAGCCCTCGGAGATCGTTGCCCATGAAGGCGTGCGCCGGGTCTATCTCGGCGAACGGTTCAGTCTGTAGGCGGGGTCGCGGCTGATGGCCATCGCACCGAGACTGGAACTCCGCCAGACCCAGGCACTGGTCATGACGCCGCAGTTGCAGCAGGCGATCAAGCTGCTGCAGCTCTCGAACCTGGAACTTCACACCTACGTCGAACAGGAATTGGAGCGCAACCCGCTGCTGGAGCGGGACGAGACGGAGACCGTGACCGGAGAAGCCGCGGATACCGGTGAAACCACCGAATCCGGTAGCGGCGACGCGGACGCGGACGGCGACGCTCTGGCCACCCTCGATATCACCGAAGACAATCCACCGGCGCCCGAGGCAGAGAGCGCCCTGGATACCGGCTATGAGGACCTCTACGACGGCGAGGCCCCGTCGTCACCGGACAGCGCGGCAGCGCCGGAAGGCGGCAGTTACGACAGCTATATCAGCGGCAGCGGCGGTTCGGCTTCGTTCGACGGCGGCGAATACAATCTGGAAAACACGTTGAGCAGCGACGAGACGCTGCAGGACATGCTGACCGCGCAACTGCATATGGCTGTGGCCGATCCGGTTGACCGCATGATCGGTGGCTATCTGATCGACCTGGTCGACGAGGCCGGCTACCTGACCGACACGGTCGAAGCGATCGCCGAACGCCTGGGCAGCGAGCCGGAACGGGTTGCCGCCGTGTTGCAGCAATTGCAAAGCTTCGAACCGACCGGTGTGTTCGCCCGCGACCTGGCGGAATGCCTGGCGCTGCAATTGAAGGAACTCGACCGGTTTGACCCGGCGATGCAGGCCCTGCTCGAAAACCTCGACCTGTTGGCCAAGCGGGACTTTGCCGCACTGAAGAAGCTTTGCGGGGTCGACGCCGAGGACCTGTCGGACATGGTCCATGAGATCCAGGCCCTGAACCCCAAGCCCGGGCTTCTCTATCATTCCGAGGTCACCCACGCCATCGTGCCCGATGTTTTCGTCCGCCAGGGCAACGACGGCGGCTGGGTCGTCGAATTGAACAGCGACACGCTGCCCAAGGTACTGATCAATTCGCAGTACATGACGCGGGTCAACGGCGATGCCAGATCGAAAGAGGATAAGACCTACCTGTCGGACTGCATGACCTCAGCCAATTGGCTGGTCAAATCCCTGGACCAGCGGGCCAACACCATTTTGAAGGTGGCGACCGAAATCGTGCGCCAGCAGGATTCCTTCCTGGTTCACGGGGTCGAGCACTTGCGGCCCCTGAATCTGAAAATGATCGCCGACGCGATCAGCATGCACGAAAGCACGGTCAGCCGGGTCACCACCAACAAGTACATGGCCACACCGCGCGGCATCACCGAGTTGAAGTACTTCTTTACCTCGGCGATCTCGTCGGTCGACGATGGCGGCAGCCACTCGGCCGAGGCGGTGCGCCACCGGATCAAGACCCTGATCGACGCCGAGCCGCCCGACGCCATTTTGTCGGACGACCGCATTGTCGAACTGTTGAAGGAACAGGGGATCGACATCGCCCGGCGGACGGTCGCCAAATACCGCGAGGCGATGCGCATCCCGTCGTCGGTCCAACGTAGGAGGATGAAGAAACTGATGACGTAAAATCTGGCTCAGAAAACAATCAGATCGGGAGGCCACGCATCGCCAAATCAACCGATTCGGAGCCTTGGAATAACCCAAGCCGGGCGGTTGACAGGGCAGAACGCCGGGACTATGGTCCCGCCTTCCGCGAAACCGGCCTTGTGGCCGCTAAGGATCGCGATCAGCTAATAACCAGGTTATAAAATATGCAGGTCTTCGTCAAAGGCAGGCACATCGATGTTGGTGACGCCTTGCGTGGTTACGTCGAAGAGAAACTGGCCAGCGCCGTGGCCAAATACTTCGAACATGCAATCGACGGCAACGTCGTATTCTCGAAATCGGCCCATCTCTATCGCGCGGACTGTTCGGTACACGTCGGCTCGGGCATCACCGTCAAGTCGCAAGCCGATGCCGGGGATATCCACGCCAGTTTCGATACCGCAGCGGAACGGATCGAAAAGCAACTCAGACGCTATAAACGGCGATTGCGAGACCACCACAACGCCCGGAAGTCCAAGGAGACGGACGAGAACCCTGCGTCCTATTACATCCTGGCGCCGGAAGCCGAGGATGAGCCCGAAGTCGTCAACGACCAGCCGATGATCATCGCCGAGGAGACGACCGGGATTTCCACCCTGACGGTCAGCGAAGCGGTCATGCGTATGGACCTCGGCGATCTGTCGGCCCTGATGTTCCACAACAGCGCCCATGGCGGCCTGAACATGGTCTACCGCCGCGGCGACGGCAATATTGGCTGGATCGACCCGCAAGGCGGCGACAGCTAGGGACCGCCGACCATGGAAATCCAGGACCTGCTCACCCAGGCCAGCGTCATTCCCGGCTTGAAAGTGGCCAGCAAAAAGCAGGCGCTGCAAGAGCTGGCCACCCGAGCCGCGGGTCTGACCGGTTTGCATGAACGCGCGATTTTCGATGTCCTGCTGGAGCGCGAAAAGCTGGGGACCACAGGGGTGGGACGCGGCATCGCCATTCCGCACGGGAAACTCACGGAACTCGACGAACTGCACGGGCTGTTTGCCCGCCTGGACCAGCCGATCGACTTCGATGCGGTGGACGATCAGCCGGTGGACCTGATTTTCCTGCTGTTGGCCCCGGCCACCGCCGGCGCCGATCATTTGAAGGCGTTGGCCCGGGTGTCGCGCCTGCTGCGGGATGACGACATGTGCGACAAGCTGCGCGGTTCGGAAAGTTCGGATGCGCTTTATGCGCTGCTGACCGAATCCAACGGTACCGCCGCCGCCTGAACCGTATCAGGGCCACTGCCCGCCGTTTTCACCCAGATTCGATCAACGCCTCACGATCAGTGGACGCTCATTGGCACCAGGTCGTTCTGCCAGGCCGCGACCTTGGCGTGTTCCAGGTCGTCGAACCGGCCCAGCTCACGGCCGTTGGCGTCGTGGATCGCGTAGATCGTTTCGCCTTCGGCCACCACCGATTTGACATAGACCATGGCCGCCGTATCGACCGGCGCCCACAATTTTCCGTCATAGGGTCTGTACATATTCACGGCCTCCTACCTTACCTTCAGCCCTTGGCGGCGCTGTCGGTTGCGGGACGGATGTCCAGGACATTGTCCGTCTTGTTGGACTTGGCGTTGATCTCGATCCGTTTGACCACCTGTTCAGGCACCGGCCGCTCCAGATTGATGTTCAAGAGCCCGTTTTCCAGCGTCGCACCGGCGATTTCGATGCCGTTGGCCAGCATGAAGGTGCGCACGAACTGGCGCGCCGCGATGCCGCGATAGAGATAGGTCCGGTCCTGATCGTCGGTTTGCTTGCCGCGGATCACCAGTTGGTTTTCCTGCAGCGTCACTTCGAGGTCGTCTTCGGTAAACCCGGCCACGGCCAAGGTGATCGTCAAGCCCTGATCGCCGTTCTGTTCGATGTTGTAAGGTGGGTAGCCGTCTTGGGCGGCTTTGGAAACCCGTTCAAAGGTTCGTTCGAACTGGTCGAACCCGAGCAGGAACGGGCTGTTGAACACGGATATGCGGGGCATCGACTGTCCTCCTCCGTTTGAGCGAGTTTCGCCACCGCTGGCGAGCTACTGCCGGACCCCCAACGGGGCACCCGGCGGCACGGCCCGGTATTCGGCGCCGCACCGTTGCATATGTGGGGTCGGAATAAGCGTCAATCAAGGTTGCCCCTGGCCCCGGTGGGGGCCAATATGCCCCCATTCGCAGGTTCAAAACTCAAACAGGGGACGCGGGCATGGCCGACGCTAGAGACAGCCAGGACCAGACCATCGGTGTCGTCGGGGCAGGCGCAATGGGCCGTGGTATCGCCCAGGTGGCAGCCGGCGGCGGCATGGATGTGGTGATTTTTGACATTGCCGAAGGTGCCGCCGAGAAAGCCAGGGCCTTTGTCCAGTCGATGTTCGAGCGCCAGGTGGCCAAGGGCCGGCTGGGCGAGGACGAAGCGGCAGCGGCGGTCGGCCGCATAAGGGTCGCAAGCGACGTATCGGCTTTCGCCAATGCCGATGTCGTGGTCGAGGCGGTGGCCGAAGACCTGGGCATCAAGCGGAAGGTATTCGCCGACCTGGAAGCCGTGGTCGGCCCCCAGGCCATTCTGGCCTCCAACACGTCATCGATCCGCATTGCCGCCATTGCCGCGGGCTGTACGGGCCGCGGCCGGATCGCCGGCATGCATTTCTTCAACCCGGTGCCGCTGATGCGGCTGGTCGAGATCGTCCGCGCCCCCGAGACCGAACCGGAGGTCCTGGACCGTCTGAGCGCCGTCGGCCGGCGCATGGGCCGGACCCCAGTGGTGGTTCAGGACGGCCCGGGTTTCCTGGTCAATCTCGGCGGACGGTCCTTCACCACCGAATCCTTGCGTATCGCGTCGGAGGGCGTCGCCACGCCGGCCCAGGTCGACGCGGTGATGCGCGATGCCCATGGCTTCCGCATGGGCCCGTTCGAACTGATGGACCTGACCGGTATCGACGTCAATTTCCCGGTCAGCCAGATCATCCACCAGGGCTATTTCTATGACCGCCGGTTGGCGACCTCGCCCCTGCACGAGGCGATGCACGCTTCCGGCATGTTTGGGCGCAAGACCGGCCGGGGGCATTTCACCTATGACGCCGACGGTGCCAAGCAGGCCCCCAGCGGTGATGCGGACACCGGCGGCCCGGCGGCCGAAGCCGTGATCCTGGCCGAGCCCGATGGCTGGCTGGGCGGCCTGTTCGCGGAAGCCGGCGCCCGGGTGTTGGAGAACGACGACGGAACTTCGCCGATCGTCGCCGCCCCGATCGGCGAGGACTGCACCGCGGTCGCCGCCAGGCTGGATCTGGATCCGGGGCGGCTGGTGGCGGTCGACCCGACCGGCAACACGGCCAAACGCCTGACCGTGATGACCGCGCCCGGGGCGACGCCCGGCATGGCCGAGGCGGTGATCGCGCGTTTGGCCGAGACCGGCGCGGCGGTCACCCGGATCAAGGATTCGCCGGGCTTCATTGGCCAGAGGATGTGCGCCATGGTCGCCAATCTGGGGTGCGAGATGGCCCAGATCGGGGTCGCCAGCCCGGCCGATATCGACACTGCCATGACGCTCGGCCTCAACTATCCGCATGGACCCTTGGCCCTGGCCGACCAATTGGGCGTCGATACCACGTACGAGATCATGCTGCGCCTACAGGAGATCACCGGCGACGATCGCTATCGGCCCAGTCTGTGGCTGCGCCGTCGCGCTCTGCTGGGCCTCTCGGCCTCGGCGCCCGACTAAGTTCGTCGTGGCGTTCTCGATCGGTCTCTACGATCTTCTGGCCCCGGCTGTCCTGCTGGTCGGCTGGTCGGCCTATACCCGTTTCGCCGATCGCGAGGACACCCGTCGGGTTTCGCTGATGTCGGTAATGCACCGTCACCGGCGACGCTGGATGCGGCAAATGCTGGCCCGCGAGAACCGCATGGTCGACGCCCAGATCATGCGCGGCATGATGCGCAGCGTCTCGCTGTTCGCCTCGATCTCGGTGTTCGTGGTCGGCGGCTTGCTGGCGGCGCTGGGGGTGCCGGAGGCGACCCGGCAGTTGATCACCGACCTGCCCTTCGTCGCGCCAACCTCGGCTGCCCTGTGGCAGACCAAGGTGCTGTTCATGGCGACCTTGTTCGTCTACGCGTTCTTCAAGTTCGCCTGGTCGCTGCGCCAGTTCAACTATACCGCCAGCATGCTGGGGGCGGCGCCGCCGCCGGAGGAGACGGCGAGCCATAGCGCCTATGCCGAGGCCATTGCCGATCTCGGCAGCCTGGCGGTCAAGAGCTACAATGGCGGCATGCGGGCCTATTATTTCGGCCTGGCGGCCCTGACCTGGTTCCTACACCCGATCGCGCTGGTGGTGGCGGTGCTGTGGGTGATCGCCATCGTCTACCGACGCGAGTTCAAGTCCCGCACCCTGGCGGCGCTGCAACGCACCCTGTCGATTGACAACTAGCTGATTGAAAACAAGAAAGAATTAGTTTGCACCTGACGCCAGTTCTTCGGCGTGGACCGCGCCCAGGCGCTCCAATTCCGCGATTTCCGTCTCGCCGTAGCCGGCCGCGCGCAGGATCTCGCGGCTGTGTTGGCCGAGGCGCGGCGCCCCGAACCGGTGCTCGGTTTCGGTCTCGGTGAATTGGGCCGGCGGGCGGGTCTGGCGCAGCCGCCCGGCGTCCGGGTGGTCCCGTTCGACGATGAGGTTGTTGGCCGCGATCTGGGGATGGTCGCGCATGTCACGGCGCGTCAACACCGGCGCACAGGGCACGTCTTCGGCCTCCAGCCGGCGCAGAACGTCATCGGTCGCGAAATGTTTGAGCGCTTCCTGGGTCAGACGGGTGCGGTCGTCCTTGTTGTCCTCCCGAAGTGCGGCGGTCGCGAAGCGCGGATCGTCGAGGAAGTCGGGCCGGTCGAGCGCTTTGGCGAGGCCCCGCCATTCCTTGTCCTGCATCACCGCGACACTGACAAAACCGTCCGCCGTCTCGTAGATCAGGTCGATGAACGACTGCGCCCGCTCCACATCCATCTCGTCGCCGACAAAGGTATGGCCGCCCATGTCCGAATTCCACAGGAACGCCACCACTGTGTCGAGCATGGCCAGCCGCACGTGTTGACCAATCCCGTCGCGTTCGCGGGCGAACAGGGCGGCCGAAATGGCCTGGGCCGCCTGAATGCCGGTCAGCTTGTCGGGCAGAATGGTGCGCACCAGCCGCGGGCGCTGTTCGTCGGAGCCGGCCTGGACCGTGGTCAGCCCCGACAGCGCCTGGATCAGCGGGTCGAAGACCGGCTTGCCGGCATAGGGTCCGTCGAAACCAAAGCCGGCGATCGAGACATAGATCAGGCGCGGGTTCAATTCACGCAACGCCGCCTCGCCGAGACCCAGTCGATCAGCCACCCCCGGGCGATAGTTCTGGATCACGACGTCGGCGCTTGCCGCCAGGCACTTGACCACATCCAGGCCTTCCGGGGTTTTAAGGTCGACGGCGATCGACCGCTTGTTGCGGTTGTTGTTCAGGAACGAGGCCGAAAAGCCGCCGCGCCGGGTCGCCACCCGCCTGGCATGGTCGCCGCCGGCCGGGTGTTCGACCTTGATCACGTCGGCGCCCTGGTCTGCCAGGGTCATAGTGGCCAAAGGTCCGGAAATCATGGACGTCAAATCGACAATGGTGATACCGGCAAACGGCCCCGGCATTGTGCGTCTCCTTGTTATTGGACACCCCGAACGCTAATCAGAAACTTAGAGTGTTTCCACACCAATTGCGATCGGGCGCTGGCTCAAGAATCCGTTAGAATTACAGCAACTTCCACCAACCTGAAGAGGAGATTCGTTCTAAAACCGGCTTTAGATATCTGCAATAATTACAAAATATCAAGCCATTAGAAAAGTTATTGCAATTGATTATTATCTGCAGTTTATTGCGGGAAACGCGGTTTGACGGTCTTTCCTTGGGCAATATTGGACCCAAGGTCGCGCACGGCGAACCCCAACCGAACATTCGAGCAGGAGCAATCAGGGCATGTTGCCGCATAGAATCTTTAGGCCGACCACCAGACTGGGAGCGGCGTTTGTTTCAGCGGTCATCGGCATCGTCGCAGCCGCCAACACGGGAGCGGCCGAGGTCAATGTTTATTCGTCCCGCCAACCTTTTCTGACCAATCCGCTGATGGAGGCCTTCACCAAGCAGACCGGGATCCAGGTCCGCCTGGCCTATTTGAAAAAAGGGATGATCGAACGCCTGAAGGCCGAGGGCACCAACAGCCCGGCCGACCTGATCCTGACCACCGATATCGGCAGCCTGGACAACCACGCCAAGGCCGGCCTGCTGGACCCGGTGTCGTCCACCACACTGACCGCCAACATCCCACCGCAATACCGGGAACCGGGTGGCCTGTGGTTCGGCCTGACCATGCGGGCCCGGGTGATCTTCGCCCACAAGGACCGGGTGGCGGCCGGAGAGGTCGGGACCTACGAGGATTTGGCCGACCCGAAAATGCAGGGGCGCATCTGCACCCGGTCGGGCAAGCACGCCTACAATATTTCCCTGCTGGCATCGATCGTCGCCGCCAAGGGCGAGGCGGCGGCCGAAGCCTGGGCCCGGGGCGTCAAGGCCAATCTGGCCCGCCGGCCCCAGGGCAATGACCGGGCCCAGGTCAAGGCGATCCACCAAGGCGAATGCGACGTGTCGCTGGGCAACACCTATTACATGGGCAAGATGGTGACCAACCAGAAGCAGCCCGAACAGCAGGACTGGGCCAAATCGGTACGGATCATCTTCCCCAACCAGGGCGATCGCGGCACCCATGTCAACATCTCGGGCGCCGCAGTGGTCAAGGGCGCCGCCAATCGCGAGGCGGCGGTCAAGCTGATCGAGTTCCTGAGCTCCGACCAGGCCCAGGCGATTTACGCCGAGCGGAATTTCGAGTATCCCGTCAAGCCGGGTGTTCCGCCGATGCCCCTGGTCGCAGGTTGGGGCGACTTCAAGGCGGACCAGGCCAAACTGGCGGCGATCGCGAAATACCGGATCGTCGCCAGCAAGATCATGGACCGGGTGGGCTTCGACCGTTAGGCGGGCGCCACAGCTCCGGTCCTGGGTGCAGGGTCAAAGCCAATGGTCGCCATCGTCAACGGGTCGGAGCGTAAACCGCGTGTAGCGCGGCGCCGCCCCGATGGCTGGACGCTTGGCACCATGGGTGTCACCGCGGTCATGGTGCTGCCGTTGGTCGCGGTGGTCGGGCTCGCCTTCAACCCGTCGGACGACATCTGGTCGCATCTGGTCGACACTGTCCTGGCCGACTATATCCGGACCAGCCTGGCGCTGATGCTGGGCGTCGCGGCCGGCACCCTGGTGATCGGGGTGGGCACCGCCTGGCTGGTCACCATGTGCCGCTTTCCCGGCCGCCGCATCTTCGAATGGGCGTTGCTGCTGCCGATGGCGGTGCCGGCCTATGTCATCGCCTATGTCTATACCGATTTCCTGGAATATGCCGGGCCGATCCAGGGTCTGTTGCGCGACCTGTTCGGCTGGACCGGCAAACGCGACTACTGGTTCCCGGAGATCCGCTCCCTGGGCGGGGCGATCGCGATGATGACCCTGGTCCTCTACCCGTATGTCTATCTGCTGTCGCGGGCCGCCTTCCTGGAGCAATCGGTGTGCGTGCTGGAAGCGGCACGGGTGCTGGGGCGTGGCCCCTGGGCCAGTTTCTATTCAGTGGCCCTGCCATTGGCCCGGCCCAGTATCGTGATCGGCGTTTCGCTGGTGATGATGGAGACGTTGAACGACTATGGCACCGTCGACTTCTTTGCCGTGCCCACCTTCACCTTAGGCATCTTCGACGTCTGGATGAACATGACCAACATGGCCGGCGCCGCCCAGCTGGCGTCGCTGTCGGTCAGCTTCGTCCTGGTGCTGATCCTGATCGAACGCCTGGCTCGCCGGCGGCAGCGCTACCATCACCTGTCCAGCAAGTACCAGGCCCTGCCCAGCACCCGACTGGCGCCCGGTCGCGCGACCCTGGCGATCCTTGCCTGTGCCCTGCCGGTCGGCCTGGGATTCGTGGCGCCGGCCGTCACCTTGGGCGTTTATGCCGCCCGGCATTTTGAGGACGCAGCCCGGGCCGAAGTCTTCGGCTTTGCCGTCAACTCAGTCCTGTTGTCGACCCTGGCCGCCGGGTTGGCGGTCCTGGTGGCGATCTTTCTGGCCTATGGCGCCAGGCTTAACGGCGGGGTCGCGGTTCGATCCATGGTGCGCATCGCCAGCATGGGGTACGCGGTTCCGGGTTCGGTGCTGGCGGTTGGCGTGGTGGTCGTCCTGTCCAGCTTCGACAACGCACTGGACGGTTTCGCCCGTGAGTATTTCGGGATCTCGCTCGGCCTGTTATTGTCGGGTTCGATCGCCGCCGTGACGTTTGGCTATCTGGTCCGGTTCCTGGCACTGTCCTTCGGCACCATCGAGGCTTCGCTGACCAAGGTGACGCCAAACATGGACGGCGCCGCCCGCAGCCTGGGCCTGGGCACGGCCAGGACCCTGGTCAAGGTGCACGTGCCGATGATGCGGACCGGTGTGCTGACCGCGGCGATGCTGGTGTTCGTCGACTGTATGAAGGAACTGCCGATGACGGTGATCCTCAGGCCCTTCGATTTCCAGACCCTGGCCACCTTCGTCCATCAATACGCCTCGGACGAACAGCTGGGCGAGGCAGCATTGGCCGCCCTGATGATCGTCGCCGCCGGCATCCTGCCGGTCCTGGTGCTGAGCGCCGCCATCGCCCGCGGCCGGCCGGGCCACCAGCACTCCGAAATATGAAAGGCCTGCACGTCCACGGCGTCAGCCACGCCTTTGACGGCAACACGGTGCTGCGCAATGTCTCGCTGACCATCCCGGCCGGGGAATTGGTCTGCCTGCTGGGTCCGTCGGGCTGCGGCAAGACCACGCTGCTCAGGATTTCGGCCGGGCTGGAACGCCTGCAGGTCGGGCGGGTGGTGATCGACGAGACCGTGGTTGCCGAACCGGGCCGCCACGTGCCGCCGGAACATCGTGGCGTCGGGCTGATGTTCCAGGACTATGCGCTGTTTCCCCACCTGAGCATCGCCGCCAATGTCTGCTTCGGGCTGAAACGGCCGAAATCGGAGGCCGCCCGAAAGCGGGCGATGGAGATGCTGGACCAGGTCGGCATGGCGGCGCACGCCGAAAAATACCCCCACATGCTGTCGGGCGGTCAGCAGCAACGGGTCGCCCTGGCCCGCGCTCTGGCACCCGAGCCCCGGTTGTTGCTGCTGGACGAGCCGTTTTCGGGCCTGGACGTCAATTTGCGCATGGCGATCCGCGAGGAAACCGTCGAAGTCCTGAAACGGACCGGGGTTGCCACCCTGATGGTCACCCATGATCCGGAAGAGGCGATGTTCATGGCCGACCGCATCAAGATCCTGGGCGCCGACGGCCAGGTCGTGCAATCGGGAAGGCCGGCCGACATCTATTACCGCCCGGCCGACGAATATGTCGCCCGCATGCTGGGCCAAATGAACCTGTTCCGGGGCGAGGTCCGCAACGGCACGATCGACAGCCCCTTGGGGCCGATTGCGGCCAGAGGCTATGGCGATGGTCAAAGGGTCGACGTCCTGGTCCGAGAAGAGGGGATCCTGTTGGCCGCCGCCGGCAGCGACAAGGAGGGGATCCCGGTCGAGGTGGTCGAGACCCGGCTGCTGGGCCGGTCCAGTCATTTACGGCTGCGGGCGCCGGGCATCGTCGCGGCCGCGGACGAAATTCACGCCCGTATGCCCGGCGAGTTCGATCCGGCCAAGATCGGGCCGGTGACGGCACGCATCGACCCCCGCTATGCATTCGTCTACCCGGCGGAAGAGACATGAGCGGTTTCAACCCTGGTGAGTTCCACCGGACGCCAATTTCGGCTATTCTGGGCGGCCCGTGGCGATGGGAGACCCGATAATGCTGGAATTGTCGGAATCGTTCGAATTGGAGATGCCGGCGCTGGATCGCGACCACCAGAGGCTGGCCGACATCATCAACCAGGTGGTCAAGCTGATCGATGACGGCCAGCCGGAAGCGTGCGCCACGCTGGTGCCCGAGTTCGTCGACTTCGCCAAGAAACATTTCCGCCGCGAGGAAGCCTTTCTGAGAAAGATCGGCTACCCGGACGCCGGCAAGCACCACGAATATCACAGCCAGTTGGACGGCAAGATGGACACCATGCTCAGGCTCGCCCAGGCGGTCGGCAACAGCAAGGTGGCCCAGGAAAGCCTGCGCAAGGAAATGATCTATTTCCTGATGGACGACATCATCAACGCCGACCTGGAATTCAAGGCGTTCATTAAGGCCAGGCGCGAAGCCGCAGCGCGGGACGAGGCCAAGGACGAAACGGCCTGATTTGCCAGACCGGGCGGTGTTCTAGGCCAAGCTGATGATTGACAAATCCCCGACCCCGAACCAGACTGGGCTGCGCATGAAATTCAGAAGCAATTTCAAGATCGTAGCGGAACCTGCCGCGGACCATGGAGTGGCAAAACGTGGCCAATGACAAGATCGCGGACAACGGCCATCGAACCCTGGCTGATTTGCTGCCCGGCCAGGACGGAATAGTCCTGCGGGTTCAAGGCGATGCCGCCCTGCGCCACCGGCTGGCAGCGATGGGCATCGTCAACGGAGCCCGGATCTCGATCGAGCACACGGCCCCGATGGGCGACCCCAAGGCCTACCGGGTGCTGGACTATATGCTGAGCATGCGCAACGAGGAAGCGCGCCACATCATCCTGAAGTCCGAGGATTAGGGCAGTTCCAAGCCCCGGCCGTCGCGGCATGGACGTAGCGAAATCAAATTATCAGGTGCCGGTTTCCGACAATCGGCGACGCACGGTTCGTGTTGCCCTGGTCGGCAATCCCAACAGCGGCAAGACGACCCTGTCGAACCTGCTGACCGGCGCCCATGACAGTGTCGGTAACTATCCCCGGGTTACCCATTCGGTGGCCGAGCACCTGGTCGAGCACCGGGGCTGGCGGATCCGGCTGTACGACCTGCCCGGCATGTATTCCCTGACCTCGGAGTCGCCCGAGGAACGCATTGGCCGCGACTTCTTGGAACGCAACCGGCCCGACCTGGTGGTCAATGTGCTCGACGGCGGCAATCTGGAGCGCAGCCTCTACCTGACCAGCCAGCTGATCGAGCTCGGCCTGCCCCGGGTCTATGCCTTGAACATGGCCGACGAAATGCACGACAAGGGCCAACGGATCGACCGCGACGCCTTCTCCGACCTGTTGGGTGGGCCGGTGGTCGAGACGGTGTCGAACCGAGGCCGGGGAGCAAACGCCCTGTTGGATGCCATTGTCCGGACCCTCGACCAAAGCGGCGACCGGCACTGGCCGATCCGGTTGCCCTATGACGTCCATGTCGAGAAGGCGATCTCCCGGGTCGAGGAACGGGTGCGGGACCTGCATCCCGGTGCTCCGGAAGCCGAGAATAGCCGCTGGTTGGCGATCAAGCTGTTGGAAGGCAATACCGAGGCGCTGAACCGGGAAGGCGACCACCGCCGCCTGATCGAAGAGGTCGGGCGCGAACGTGCCCGGTTGGCGCGATCCCATGGCGAGGAGGCCGAAACCTTGTTCGCCGACTCCCGCTACGGCTTCATCCACGGCCTATTGTCCGAGGCACGGCAGGTCACCATCGACCCGGCCCGGCGCCTGGATTTCACCCGTCGGCTGGACCGGGTGCTGCTGCACCGCGGCCTGGGCCTGCCGATGTTCCTGGGCCTGATGTGGGTGATGTTCGAGGCCACCTTCACGTTGGGCCAGATCCCGATGGATTGGATCGACGCCGGCGTCCGGATGCTCTCTGACGGCTTGGATTCGATACTGCCGGCCGGGCTGGCGCGCGACCTGCTGATCGACGGGGTGGTGGCCGGGGTCGGCGGCACCATCATTTTCCTGCCCAATATCGTCATCCTGTTCCTGTTCATGGCGTTCTTCAGCGAGAGCGGCTACCTGTCGCGCTCCGCCTTCCTGATCGACCGGCTGATGCACGCGTTCGGCCTGCACGGCAAGGCCTTCATTCCCCTGGTCATGGGCTTCGGCTGCAACGTGCCCGCGATCATGGCCTCGCGCACCATCGAAAGCCCGCGGGCCCGGCTGGTCGCCATCCTGGTCAACCCGTTCATGTCCTGCACCGCACGGCTGCCGGTGTTCATCCTGTTCGGCGGCGCGTTCTTCGCCGAGATGGCCGGTACCATGGTCTTCGCCATGTACATGCTGAGCATCGTGGTGGCGATGCTGGCGGCGGTGGTCTTGAGCAAGCTGGTGGTCCGCGGCGGCGATGAACCCTTTGTCATGGAATTGCCGCCCTATCGCCTGCCCACCCTGAAGGCCGTGCTCTACCATATGTGGGAGAAGGCCCGGAACTTCCTGAAAAAGGTGACCGGCATCATCCTGGCCGGATCGGTGATCATCTGGTTCCTGCAGGCCTTCCCGCAGCCGGAGCCGGTGGCGGCGGTGGAACCCGCCACCAACCAAGCGGTGGCCGCGGCCGACGCGACTGCACCAGGCCCGGTCACCCGCCAGGTGGAGAACAGCTATCTCGGCCGGATCGGCCACGGGATCCAGCCGATCCTGGCGCCGTTGGGTTTCGGCTGGCAGGAAACGGTCGCCATCCTGACCGGCCTGGTGGCCAAGGAGGTGGTGGTCGCCAGCCTGGCGGTGCTGCATGCCGAAGACCGCGACGCGGACGCTAACAGCCAGGGCCTCAGGACTGCGATCGCCGGCACCCTGACGCCGGCGGCGGCGCTGGCCTTCATGGTCTTCGTGCTGCTGTATTCTCCCTGCCTTTCGACCATCGCCGTGATCCGCAGCGAAACCGGCAGCTGGCGGTGGGCCGGCTTCTCGGTGCTCTTCTCGCTGACCGTCGCCTGGTCGCTGGCCTTTGTCGTCGCCACTGTCGGTGGCCTGATCGCGTGAATTATCGGACCACTGCCGACGCCGGGAACCGTCCCTTTCGCTTAAGGAAAGTCCCGTCGGTTCGGGCGTTCCGAATTCGGTCGCAATCGGACCTTGAAATCACGATTGTAGTTTGACGCGCTGGGATTCTCCGCGCCCGGCCGGAAATATTGGTCGCGGCCGCGAGCGACCAGGTCATAGTCCCAATTCGGTGTCATGCCCTTGGCGTGGGCCGCCTCAACCGTCCGGCGGCGGCGCTGGCTATCCATGATCGCCGGCTTCAGAGCCGCCAGGTCCCACCTCTGCCGCACCCGGTCCGCAAGCCGGGTCTCCACCTCTTCCATACCCGCGGCACCGGCGAGGTTGTGCATCTCCGACGGATCGTCGATCAGGTCGAACAGGAGTGGCGGGTCGGTCTCGCAGTGAATGTACTTGTACCGGCCGTCAATCACGGCAACCGCCGGCGCGGTCAGCGCGTCCGCCGCCATCTCAGCATAGACCGGGCTCTCGCCAGCCAATTCCCCCCCCGCGACCGCGGCCAGCAGACTGCGCCCGTCACAAGGGGCCTCGATGACATCGAGGCCGCGCCCGCCCGAGCCGAGTTCGACCAGGGTCGGCAACAGATCGACCAGGGAGACATTGTCCGAACAGGTCCTGCCGGCCGGATCCCAGGGCAACGCGATCAGCCATGGCACCTTGAGCGCCACGTCGTAGAAGGAACGCTTGAACCACAGGCCCCGCTCACCCAGCGCCTCGCCATGGTCGGAAAGAAACATGACAACGGTATTCTCGTTCAAACCCGCGTTCTCCAGCGCCGCCAGCAGCCGGGCCACCTGGTCATCGACATAACTGATGGCCGCGTAGTAGCCGTGCCGGGCGACGCGAATTTCTGCGTCGGACATGTCGGCCTGGGCCACGCCGATATGGTCGTACAGCCGTTGCGAATGGGCATCGAGCTCGCCGCGTGGCAGTCGCAGTATCCGCGGCATGTCGATGTCGTCATGGCGATAGCGGTCCCAATAGGCTTGCGGCATGGCAAACGGATCGTGGGGGTGGGTGAACGAGGCGAACAGGCAAAACGGGCGATCGTCGTCCGACCGCGCATAGTCATGGATCTTGCGAACCGCCTTGAAACCCACCTCGTCGTCGTAATCGAGCTGAATGGTTCTCTCGTAGACCCCGGACATCTTGATTCCGTTGACTTCGCCGGCGGCGGCCAACAGGAGTTCCGGGTCGTTGCCGCCATGGGGGGCCGACCAATTCGCCGCCCAGTTGAAGTCCGACGGATAGATATCGGTGGTCAGCCGCTCGTCGAAACCATGCAGCTGATCGGGGCCGATAAAATGCATCTTGCCCACCAGGCAGGTCTGTTAGCCGAGCAACCTCAGGTAATGGGCAAAGGTGGGGATGCCGGCGGGGAACTCCGACCCGTTGTCATAGACCCCGGCGGCAAAGGCCTGCAGCCCATACATCATCGAAGCGCGCGACGGGCCGCAAAGCGGGTAGTTGCAATAGGCGTTCTGGAACCGGGTCGACCGCGCGGCGAGACGGTCCAGGGCTGGCGTCTTGGCGACCCGGTTGCCATAGGCGGGCAAGGCCCGCGCGGACAGTTGATCGGCCTGAATGATCAGGATATTCGGCGGTCCCGTGCCCACCGCTCACCCCGCCCCATAGATCGGAAACGCGGCGCACAGGCCGGCGACCGCCTGTCGGGCTTCGGTCACCGCGGTTTCGCCGTCCACCAGCAGCCGTGCGATGACCGCCCCCAGGGCACGGAATTCGGTTTCCTTGAACCCCCGGGTCGTCGCCGCGGCGGTGCCGAGCCGCAAGCCGACCCATTGGTTGGGGTTGGTGGCGTCGAACGGGATCGGGTTCTTGTTGGAGGTGATATGAGCCGCTTCGAGGACCGCTTCCGCCTGTTTTCCGGACAGCCCCAGGGGCGACAGGTCCAGAAGCACGATATGGGTGTCGCTGCCGCCCGAAATCACCTTGACCCCCTGTTCGATCAGAGTCGCCGCCAGGGTCGCGGCATTGTCCCTGACCTGGCGGGCATAGTCGCGGAATTCGGGGCGCAGGGCCTCACCCAGACAGACCGCCTTGGCGGCGATGACCTGGCTGTGGATGCTGCCCTGGGCGCCGGGAAAGACCGCGGCGTTCAATTTCCGGGCCCAGCCCTCGTCGCGGGCCAGGATGACGCCGCCGCGGGGTCCGCGCAGGGTCTTGGTGGTGGTGCAGGTGACGATGTCGGCATGGGGCACCGGCGAGGGATGGGCGCGGCCGGCAACCAGGCCGGCGAAATGGGCCATGTCGACCAGGAAGCGGGCCTCGACGTCCTTGGCGATCGCGGCCAACCGCACGAAGTCGATCTCGCGGGGATAAGCCGAACCGCCAGCGACCAACAGGGCGGGCCGCACCTCGCGGGCCTGTGCCGCTACCTGATCGTAGTCGATCCGGCCGGTCTCGCGGTCGACGCCGTAATGATGCGCTTCGAACCAGCGACCCGACAGGTTGGCCTTGAGGCCGTGGCTCAAATGCCCGCCAGCCGCCAGGTCCAGCGACAGGGTGCGGTCGCCGGGTTTCAGCAGCGCGAAGAAGACCGCCAGATTGGCCTGGCTTCCGGAATGGGGCTGGACGTTGGCATAACCGGTACCGAACAGCTCCCTGGCCCGGTCGATCGCCGCCTGCTCGGCGACATCGACACAGCGGCCGCCACCGTGGAACCGGTTGCCGGGATAGCCCTCCAGGGTCTTGTTGGTCATCGCATGACCCAGAGCGTCGAGCACCGCCCGGCTGACAATGTTCTCCGACGCGATCAGCTCAATATGCCCCTGCTGCCGCCGCGCCTCGTCCGCCAAGGCTTCCGCGATCAGCGGATCGACGTTCGCCACCCCATCCCGAAAATGCCCCGACATCGCACCCTCCCCGTCGCCTGTGGTCCCGGACCACCCGGCACCGTGATTTGCCCAGTCCCTAATGTTGAACATTTCACCGGGCCGCGTCATCAGTTTGGTCCGGAGGCACGCAGGCTCTGCCCCTCCCGAGAGGCTTCGCGCCACTGACCCCTGCCGTCGCAGGCCGGTCGCGGCAATCAAAGCCCGTCACACAGCTTGGCCCATAGCCCGGCGAACCGCGAGAACCGAAGCCGCATAGTCCCCCAGGGAAATCCCCCTGAAGGCAAACGCCGCCGGCCGCTCGCATGTGTCGCTATCGACTTGGCGCGATACCAGTTCCGTCAGATCGCCCGTAATCTGCTTATAGGATAGCATGGGCTTGTCGCTTTCGAGCTCCTGTTGCCGGTCGTCGACAATCACCGTCTTGAAAGCCGTCATGCTGTCCGGGGCCCAGGGAATGCAGGCATCGGTGATGGCGGCAAAAGCACCCGGTTTCAGCCATTTCGCATCCAGGAAGGGCTCGATCGAGTAATCCAGGGTTACCGACGTCACCACTAGGTCCGCATCCCGCAGGGCGTCCTCCGCTCTGGCGCTTGCCGCTGCCTCCAACCCCATGTCCCGCGCTCGATGACAAAGCGTCTCGACATTGGTCTTGCCGCGCCCGAACACGCGGATGCGTTTGAGGGGAAACATTTGCGAAAAAGCGGTGAGATGCGCGTGGGACTGGACACCGGCACCCACGAAGGCCACGGTTTCGGCAGCGGGATCCGCAAGCCGGCGGGCCGCCACCGCCGACAGCGCCGCCGTTCTGACAGCGGTGATCCAGTTGGCCCCCAGAACGGCGCGCAAAATCCCGGTCTCCCCGTCCATGACCATGATCGCCCCGTTGATTGCCGGAAGCCCTTGGGCCGGATTGTTGGGACAGACGGTGACCTGCTTCACCACGATATAGCCGTCGTCGCCCAACGCCAAAGTGGACATCGCATAGCGTCCGTCGCCCGGGAGGATGGCCGTCTTGGGCGAGGTGTGAAGCCGCCCTTCCGCCTTGGCGATCAGCGCAGCTTCGATGGCGTCTGCAACTTCGGACGGCTGGATGCCGAGAGCTTCCAGGTCATCGTCAGACAGGTGGAGCGGTGGTTCTTCGGAGGTCATGGCAGCGTCCTTCGGGTTGGCAATCCGATTGCATGGTTGTGCCCCAGACCCGACCGCTTTCTCAAGCGGATTGCGTCGACCGCGGCACCATGGTCGAAGCATAAACGAAAATCCGCCCAGTCCGGCATCGCTGCCCGCGCACCGGTAAACCCGCTAAATCAACTGAGGTAAGCCCACGACTTCAAGGCTCCATGGTGACCAGGAGCCCCACCTCAAATCCAACCACTGCCTCAAAATGTTTGAAAAACCTGGCGCACCCGAGAGGATTCGAACCTCTGACCTCTGCCTTCGGAGGGCAGCGCTCTATCCAGCTGAGCTACGGGTGCTTGGGGCGCCTGACGGAGCGGGCGGACATTAGCGCAATCGACGGGGCGCGTGCAAGCGGAACGGTGGGCGCCTGGTTCACGTTTCGGGGCGGGTTGACCCCGAGGTGATCATGTCGAGCAAGGCGCGGACTTCGCGGCGGGCAGCGCTGTGGCTGGAGCCGGACATTCGTCGCCAGGGGGCTTTTTCTTCGGCCAGGTCGAGCACGGTCAGGCCGCGGTTGAACAGTTCGCGGTAGACCACGCGTTCGGACAGGCCCGGCGCCAGGCGGAAGCCGATGCGGTCGCCGAGTTCGGTCAACAGCCGGTCGAGGTCACGGCGGTTGCGGCTGTGCAACTGGGCCAGGCGGGTGCGCATGACGATCCAGTCCGGCGCCGGCCCGCCCATGGCGCGGCGCCGGGCCGACCGGGTCATCACGGTGCGGGAATAGGCGCTGGGCCCGAGGATGTTGTTGCCCTCGGCGTCGAGCCGCACCAATACGTCGAGATCGAGGAAGGAATCGTTGAGCGGCGTGATCAGCGTGTCGGCCACCAAATGGCCGAGCCTGGAGAGGAAGCTGTCGGTGCCGGGCGTGTCGACGACGATATAGTCGCATTCGGTCAGGGACTCGATCGCCCTGGCCAGTTCCCGGGTCTCGTCCTCGCGGGCGGCGGTGCGGTCGGCCAGATCCGAAAGCACCACCTGGCGGTGCTCGGGCAGTTCCAGCGGCCGGCCCAACTGGCTGCTGAACCGGGCCCGGTTCTGGACATAGTGGGAGAGGGTTGCCTGGCGCGGATCGAGGTCGATGCTTCCGACCCTATGGCCGCGGTCCAACAACCCGATGATCAGATGCATCGCCGCGGTCGATTTGCCGGACCCGCCTTTTTCGTTGCCCAGCACGATCACCCAGGGCCGCCGGGTCAGTGCGAACCAACTGCGGAATCCGCCGCCGGCCGGCGCGTTCAGGTTGACGTTCATGACCCGCCTCCCACCGCCAAGGCAGTGCCGGCCAGCAAATCATCGGGCCGGGCCACCCGGCGCACCTGTTTGAGCAGGCCATCGAGCCCGTTTTCGTCCCCCAACGCCAGGAACTGCCGCTCCAGGTCACGGTGCTCTTCCGGGTTGTCTTGGGACCAGCGCTGAAAGCCCGTCGCTTCACCCGGGCTCAGGACAAATCGCAGCCAAAGTTCGAAATCGTCCAGCCGGCCTTCATCGGGTTCGGCAGCCATTTGATCGAGAAGCAGTGTCGCCAACACCACCGGGCGCCGCACCAGCTTGCCGCTGAGACTGGCCTGGGCCGCCGGGCGGGATTTCGAGCCAGGTTTTCCTCGTGTCATCGGCCGTTCTCCACCGGTTATCCCGGCAAGATTGCTACGCCTTTTGGTCTAGCTATATATTGTTGCACTTACATATTAGCATACATCATATTGACGTTTAAAGTGATTTTTGCTTAACTTATCGGGTGTTAATCGTACGTGCATGCCGGTTTCGGCGATACCTCCCCGCGTTGGGGCCGGCAGGCCAATGCGTAGGGAACGTCACATGAAGATCCTAGCATTCGCGTCCCGCAAAGGCGGCTCGGGCAAGACCACCCTGGCGGCCCATTTGGCGATACAGGCCGACCTGACCGGAGCCGGCCCGGTCGGGCTGATCGACGCCGATCCGCAAGGCACGCTCAGCGATTGGTTCGAAGAGCGAGGCACCGGCAACCTGCTCTTCGGGGCTGCGACCACACGGCAATTGTCCCATCAAATCAAGGCAATGGCCAATCATGGCGTGCGCTACCTGATGATCGATACGCCACCGTCCGTCGGCACCGCCATCGGCACCGTGATCCGCCACGCCGATCTGGTCGTCATTCCGGCCCGGCCCAGCCCTCATGACCTGCGGGCCGCCGGGGCGACCGTGGCGATTGCCGAGGGCCTGGGCAAGCCGCTGGTCTTCGTGGTCAACGGCGCCCACCACCGGGCCCGGATCACCGCCGACGCGACCCGCGCGCTGGCCCGGCACGGCAAGGTCGCGCCGGTGGTTCTGCATCACCGGGTCGGCTTCGCCGGTGCCATGATCGACGGCCGGACCGCCATGGAGGTTCCGGGTTCGCCGCGTTCGGCGGACGAGGTGGCGGCACTTTGGTCGTATGTCAAAAGGCGAGTGGCGCAGTGCAAGCCCAAGGACCCGGCCGCCGATAAGAGCCGTGTCGGAAAAGCGATCGGCACCTCAGCGAAGCGCGCCGCCTGAACCTTCGGCCGGTCGGGATATGGCAGTTCCATGCCTAATACGGCGTGGTTGGGTCACCCCTGGCACTCGGTTGACGCACCGACAAGGAACGTGACGGCCGCACCCCATAAGGTTGAGTTATGGGGGGATAAGAAAATAGCATTTGACATCATAGAGCTCGGCTTGTGAGAGTCCTTGGCAAGGCGGTGCGCCCGGGGACGGACACGGGCACCGCGCGCCGCCCCAACGGAACAGTTGCATCACAGGGAGCTCTATAATCATGAAATATATGAAGGTTTTGGCGGCGACCGCGGCCGTTGCGGCGCTGACGGTGTCGGGTATTGCCCAAGCCCAGGATATGAAATTCTGGCGCATCGGCACCGGCGGTGCCGGCGGCACCTACTATCCGATCGGTGGCCTGATCGCCAACGCGATCTCCAACCCGCCGGGCTCGCGCCCCTGCGACAAGGGCGGCAGCTGCGGCGTCGCCGGCCTGGTCGCGATCGCGGTTTCGACCAACGCCTCGGTGGCCAATGTCAACGCCATCGACGCCGGGGGCAGCTGGACGCCGGCCTGGCCGGCGCGCAGAGCGTCACCCAGGGCTATAACGGCGAGGGCAAGTTCAAAGGCAATCCGAAGAAGAACATCCGGGTCATCGCCAACCTGTATCCGGAAGACATGCACCTGGTGACCCCGAAAGGCATGACGCTGTCCAGCCTCAAGGACCTGAACGGCAAGAAGGTCGGCGTCGCGGCGGCCGGTTCCGGGACCCAGGTTTCGGTTCGGATGATCCTGAAGCAATACGGCATCAGCGCCGACGAGCATGAGCTGAACCTGGGCCAGAGCACCCAGCGCCTGGCGGACGGCCAGTTGGATGCCTTCTTCTATGCCGGCGGCACGCCGTTCGCCGCCCTGATCCAGCTTGGCTCGACCAAGGGTTTCGAGCTGTTCAGGTTCACCGAGGCCGACCAGAAGACGATCAACGGGATCATCCCCTACTATGTCTCGTCGCTGATCCCGGCCGGGACCTACGAGACCATCGGCTATGACGTGCCGACCGTGGCGGTCAACGGCCAGCTGATCACCTCGGCTTCGCAGCCCGACGATTTGATCTACGAGATCACCAAGGCACTGTGGAACAAAAACACCCGCAAGCTGCTCGACAAGGGCCACGCCAAGGGCAGGGCGATCCGGGTCGAGACGGCGCTGAAGGGCGTGCTGATTCCGCTGCATCCGGGTGCCGAGCGGTACTACAAAGAAATCGGAATGGTTAAATAGCGGCCTGACCGCAAGGCCGGCCGGCATGGGGTAACCAGCCCCGGTGCCGGCCGGCCATCATTTCGTTACCCGGGACCCGGCCGCCGCGCGCGGCCGGTCCCGGTTGCATACGGGGGCGGGGAGATCATGGCAGACTACGACGTCAAAAAGGCGGAAGAGCTGGAACGCAAGTACGATTCCGGCCTTCAAACGCGGGCCGTCGCACCCTGGCTGGTGCGGGCGGTCTTCGCCTTCTCGATCCTGTTCGCCGCCTATCATTACATCACCGCCGGCATCGGCGTGCCGGTCGATTATTGGCACATGGGTGTGCACATGGCCGGCGTCATTCTGCTGGTCTATATCGCCTTCCCGATGTACCGGACCGCAAAGACCCAGTCGCTGCAGCCCAGCACCTGGTGGCGGTGGGCCAATGTGCCCGCCTGGGACTGGCTGCTGATCGTCATCGGAATTGCCGCCTCGCTGTATATCGGCATCACCTGGTACGAGATCGATTTCGAGCTGTTCGGGGTCCACTTCCACCTGGCCGAACAAGTGCTGAGACAGGGCAATCCGTCCCAAATCGACATCGTTTTCGGCACCCTGTTGATCATCGTGCTGTTGGAGGCGGTGCGCCGCACCCTGGGTTGGATCGTGCCCATCGTCATCCTGACCTTCACGGCTTACGCGGTGTTCGGTCGGTACATGCCGTTCCAGATCATCCAGCACCCCGGCATCAACTGGGCCCAATACATCAACAACATGTACTTCCCGGCCGAAGGGATCTATGGCGTCACCTTGTGGATCGTGTCGACCGTGGTGTTTCACTTCGTGCTGTTCGGCGTCCTGGCCCAACGCATGGGCCTGGGCCAATTCTTCGTCGATATCGCGACCGTGGTGGCCGGGCGTTATACCGGTGGCCTGGCCAAGGTCAGCGTGGTGTCGTCGGCCTTTTTCGGCACCATTTCCGGCTCGTCGATCGCCAACACCGTGTCGACCGGCTCACTGACCATCCCGAACATGAAACGGATGGGGTATCCCGGCCATCTGGCCGGCGGCGTCGAAGCCGCGGCTAGTGCCGGCGGGCAGATCACCCCGCCGATCATGGGTGCCGCCGCCTTCGTGATGGCGGAATTCCTCGAAGTCCCCTACACCACCATCGTGCTGGCCGCCATCGTGCCGGCCGCGATGCACTATATTGGGGTGCTGTTCATCGTGCATTTCCAGGCCAAGCGGCTCGGCCTCAAGGGCATGCCGGTGGACGAGATTCCGAAACTGCTGGCCATCCTGCGCCGGGGCTGGCCGACCGCGATCCCGCTGGTCGTCCTGATCTACGTGCTGTTCAGCGGCTATTCGCCCCACATGGCGGCGTTCTGGGGCATTTCCACCGCGCTGGCGGTCGGCCTGTTGAACCCGGCTGCACCGGATCTCGATCAGGGACATCATCGACGGATGCGTCATCGGGGTTCAATACGCCCTGGCGGTCGGCGCGGTCTGCGCCGCGATCGGCATCGTGGTCGGGGTGGTCAATTCCACCGGCCTCGGATTCCGGCTTGGCTTCATGGTCACCAACAGCGCCCAGACCATGGCCGAAGGCCTGCAGCCCATCCTGGCCTGGATCCCCTTCTCGGACTTCCAGACCCAGGGCATCACCCTGTTCGTGTCGCTGGTCCTGATTGCCATCACCTGCATTCTGATGGGCGCGGGCCTGCCGACCACGGCGCTGTACATCATGCTGGCCACGGTGGCACAGCCGGCGCTGGGCGCGTTGGGCGTGCCGCCGCTGGCGTCTCACCTGTTCGTGCTGTACTACGGCGTGATCTCGGAAATCACACCACCGGTCTGCGCCTCGGCCTATGCCGCGGCCGGCATCGCCAACGCCAATCCGTTCCGCACCGGCGTTTCGGCCTTCACCCTGGGGATCGGCAAGCTGATCGTGCCGATGGTGTTTGTCTATTCGCCGGCAATGTTGATCGTGCTGCCGGAATACTTCACCTGGACGGCCTTTCTCAGCACCTCGCTGACCTGTGCCTTGGGCGTGGTGCTGATGGCGATGAGCGTGGCGGCCTTTTTCATCGCGCCGATGCCGGGGCCGTTCCGCGCCCTGTCGGCGTTGTCGGGACTGTTCCTGATCGCACCGGGCATGACCAGCGACCTGTGGGCCGTGGCCTTTTTTGCACCGGTGCTGGTGCAGCAGGTGCTGGCCTGGCGGCTGGCCCGGGCCGAAGACCCGCTCGAGGCCAGGGCCTAGGAACCAAAAATGGATCCCCAGCGCCTCGAATGCGGCGTCGTCGGCGCCGGTCTGGTTGGCCTGTGCACGGCGCTGGCTTTGCAGGAACGCGGCGTCCGTGTCACCCTGATCGACCCCAACCCGCCGGCCGAGGCGGCCAGCTATGGCAATGCCGGGGTGATCTCGACCTGGGCCTGTATGCCGCAATCGCTGCCCGGACTGTGGCGCAATATCCCGAAATGGTTGCTGGACCCGGAGGGTCCCGTGGCCCTGCGCTGGTCCTACATGCCCAGGGTCCTGCCCTGGCTGACCCGCTTCCTGGCCGCGGGCAAGAAGGGCGGCTTGCCGGCGATCGCCGATGCTCTGATGCAGTTGAACCGGCCGGCGGCCGACCTCTACCGGCGCCACCTGGCCGGCACCGGAGCCGAGGATCTGGTGCGGGATTCGATGTATGTCTTCGTCTACCGCGACCCGGCGGCGGCCAATCTGGAAAGCCTGGAATGGCGCATGCGCCGCGAACGCGGGGTGCCGGTCGAGCGGATTGACGGCGGCGCTTTGCGCGAGGTGGAACCGGACATCTCGCCGGACTATCAGGCGGCCATTCTGATCAGGGACCAGGCCCGCGCCTATGACCCGGGTGCGATCGGCAAGGCGCTGTTCGCCAAGTTCACCAGCCAGGGCGGCACCTTCCTGGCCGACCGGGTGACCGGCCTGAGGCCGTTGCAGGGTGGCCGCGTCGAGGCCCAACTCAGCGGCGGACCGGCCAGCTACGACCGGGTGGTGCTGGCGGCCGGCCCGTGGTCGGCGCGGGTGTTGCAGTCCCACGGCGCGTCGCTACCCCTGGAGGCCGAGCGCGGCTACCATATCCAGTTCGCCGAGCCCAGGGTCAGCCTCAACAATTCGGTTATGGTGCCGGAAGCCAAGGTGGTGATTTCCACCATGCAGGACGGGCTGCGGTGCGCCGGCACGGCCGAGTTCGCCGGCCTGGACCATCCGCCCGACTACCGCCGGGCCCATATCCTGGCCCGCCCCGCCAAGCGCCTGTTGCCGAAGCTCAACCTGGACCGGCCAGCGGTGTGGATGGGGCAGCGGCCGTCCTTTCCCGACAGCCTGCCGGCGATCGGGCCGGTTCCCGGCCTGCCCGGCGTGATCGCGGCCTTTGGCCATGGCCATCTTGGCCTGACCGCCGCACCGATGACGGGACAAGTGGCAACCGGCCTGGCAATCGGCGAGCCGGCCAATATCGACCTGTCGCCCTATCGGCTAGACCGTTTCGCGTGAAACAGGCCCGCCTGAGTTGGTATCGGGCCGGGCCCAAAGGACTTTCCCGGCAATGCCGGTGGCTTCATCGACGTGCGCGATACGGAACAGGTCCTGTTGTCTGGCGGTGCAGCGGCCGACTTTTTGCCGGACATAGGCCGCGAAGTTCCGCTTAACGTCCGCCAGGCCCTTTGCCGTGATTGTGACATGGGCTTCCATTCGGACCGGACCAGCCTGCTGAAAATAACTCACGCGGTAACTGTTCATTGAAACGCCATGATTGGTTAAAATCCGCCCGGTGTGTCCGGTGTGCCAAGATCCGGAACCCTGCACAAGGAATCGTACCCAAACTTCAGTGGGATTTTGTTAATTTCAACCCGACCCTCACAACACGTTTCGGTCCCGACCGGGTCCTGCTTCATTAGTCCTAGCGTCGCCCAAGGAGGAAAGCAACCATGTCGCGGCAGGCGGTCATTGCGCGAATCACCCAATATTTCGATGACGGCGGCTTCTTTTCCGAACTGGCGCGCCGCGTGGCGGTCCACAGCGAAAGCCAGCGCCCGGACTCCGCCCCCGACTGCCGCGCTTATCTTGAGGGCGAAATCGGCCCCACCTTGCACGAAATGGGCTATGGCTGGCGGGTCGTCGACAATCCCAAACGCGGTTTCGGCCCGTTCCTGATCGCTGAGCGCCGCGAGGCCGATGCTGGAACCACCGTCCTGACCTATGGCCATGGCGATGTCGTTCTGGGCCAGGAAGGCGCTTGGGCCGAGGGTCGCGACCCCTGGACCCTGACCCGCGACGGTGACCGCTGGTACGGCCGCGGCACCGCCGACAACAAGGGCCAGCACAGCATCAACATCGCCGCCTTAAGAGCGGTGATCGAGGAACGCGGCAAACTGGGTTTCAATTCCCGCATCCTGATCGAGACCGGTGAAGAGGCCGGCTCGCCCGGGCTGCACGAGATCTGCGACCTGGAACGCGAGGCCCTGGCGGCCGATGTGCTGATCGGGTCCGACGGGCCGCGCCTGGATCCCGGACGGGCCTGCATTTTCGGCGGAACCCGCGGCGCGATGAACTTCGACCTGATCGTGGACCTGCGGGACGGCGGCCACCACAGCGGCAATTGGGGTGGGCTGATCGCCAACCCGGGCACGATCCTGGCCAACGCCCTGGCCGCGATCGCCGGCCCCGAAGGCGCCATCAAGGTTCCGGAATGGCGGCCGCAGGCGATCCCCAATTCGGTTCGCAGCGCCTTGGCGGGCCTGGAGATCGATGCCGGGCCGGACGGGCCCGAAGTCGACCCGGACTGGGGCGAACCCGGCCTGACCCCGGCGGAACGGGTCTTCGCCTGGCCCAGTTTCGAAGTTCTGGCCTTTCATTGCGGCGACCCGGAAAAGCCGGTCAACGCGATCCCGCCCCGGGCCCAGGCCCATTGCCAAATCCGCTACGTTGTGGGGCCGGACTGGCGTGATTTCCTGCCCGCCCTGCGGCGCCATCTGGATGCGAACGGCTTCCCCCAGGTCGAAGTGCGGCCGGCGGAAAAAGGGTTCATGCGGGCGACCCGGCTGGACCCGGACCATCCCTGGGCCCGGTGGGTGGCCGCGGCGGTTGCCCGCACCACCGGCAGCGCCCCGGACATGCTGCCCAATTTGGGCGGATCGCTGCCCAACGATGCGTTCGCGGATGTCCTGGGCATGCCGACGGTTTGGCTGCCGCATTCCTACGCCGCCTGTTCGCAACACGCTCCGAACGAACATCTGCTGGCCCCGCTGGCGCGCGAAGCCCTGCAGATCATGGCTGGGCTGTTCTGGGATTTGGGTGAAGGGAACCCCGAAACACCTTAGCGCGGCACCGGTGCGGCCAGAATGCGAACCGTTCCGGGCTCGCGCCCCAATGTGACCCGCAACCGCCATCGGCCGGGATCGGCCCGGTAGCCGGCCCAGTCAGGGATGGTCAGCTCGGTTCGGCTGACGAAGATCGGTCCCGTGTCGCCGTCGAGCAGGATCAGCGGCAGGCCGATCGAGATGCCGCTGTCGATGCCGGACCGGCTGCCGCCGCCGGCCCCGAACGTGACCCGTGGCTGCAATTCGCGGGCGGCGGGATGCTCGGTGGTGTGGAAGTCCCGGGCCACCACGACGATGTCGCCCGGCCCCAGCAGTTCGGCTTGGGTGATCGGGGCCGCGCCGCGGGATTCGACCGCGATGCGGTACGGCGGATCGTTGGTCAGCCCGGCCCTGAGATAGGGTGGCGGCACTTCGGCAACCGCGCAGGCGCCCAGCACCAACAGTCCAACCAGCAATCGGGACAAGCGATACCAGGTCATCGTACCTGTGCCTCCCCTATGAAACGTTTCAGGATGCGAACCGCGCAGTCGTGCAGGTCCTGGCCGCCATGGCTGGCACACAGGGCGGTCAACACCACGGGCGTGAATCCGGCCTCGAACAGGTCGACCGCGGTCTTCAGGATGCAATTGTCGGTCGCGATCCCGGCCAGGTGAACCTCGTCCGGGTGCCATTGGTCGAGCAGCGCGCGGACCTCCGGCGTCATGCATCCATAGCCGGTCTTGTTAATGACCGGCGTCCCGTCGCGAGGCTGAAAGGCCAGTTCGACATCCCAGGACCCGGGCGCGAACCGCGTCCAGTTCAAAAGCCGGCGATGGGCCGAGCCTGGCGGGTTCAGGAACCGGGTGACGATCACATGTTGGTAGTCGTTCTGCACGGCTTCGACTGCGGCCGGCAGGTGCCGGGTCCATTCATTGATAAACCCGTGCTGCAGGTCGACGACGATCAGGCAGGCGCTGGTCACCGGCAGGCTCCTGGCGGAAATTACGCCCATGGGGCTGTGCTTGTCTGATAGATCGGCTAGGTTGGGTAAAATGGCAAGTCACAAGACGACGAGGGAGACGTTCATGGAGCTTTTTGATCTGACCGGCAAAGTGGCCGTGGTCACCGGCGCCACCAAGGGAATTGGCAAGGCAATCGCCGAGACCATGGCCAAACACGGCGCCAAGGTCGTGATATCCAGCCGCAAGGCCGATGCCTGCGCTGTGGTGGCCGACCAGATCAACCAGGACGGTGGCACGGCGGTCGCGGTGCCGTGCAATATTTCCCACAAAGAGCAGTTGGAGAACCTGGTGGCCGAAAGCCGCAGCGCCTTCGGTCAGATTGATATCCTGGTCTGCAATGCCGCCGTCAACCCGTTCTTCGGCGCCAGCACAGACATCCCGGACGACGCCTTCGACAAGACCCTGGGCTGCAATGTCCGCTCGAACCACTGGCTATGCCAGATGGTCATACCGGACATGGCCGAGCGAGGCGACGGCGTCGTGATCATCATCTCGTCGATCGGCGGCCTCAAGGGCTCCAGCGTGCTCGGCGCCTATGGCATCTCAAAAGCCGCGGACATGCAGATCGCCCGCAATCTGGCGGTCGAATTCGGCCCCCGCAACGTGCGCGTCAACTGCATTGCACCTGGCCTCGTTCGCACCGACATGGCCCGGGCGCTGTGGGAAAACCCCGAGATCTACGAACAGGCCGTGTCAACCTATCCCTTGCGCCGCATCGGCGAGCCGCATGAAATTGCCGGTACCGCGGTCTATCTGGCTTCCCCCGCCGGCCGCTTCGTCACCGGGCAGACCCTGGTGGTCGACGGCGGCGTCACCATCGCCGGCGGTGGCTGATAAAGGCGGCCCCCTTTTTGACGCGCGCTAAGGCGTATCCTGTTGTACCGCCTGGGCGGATTCGGCAATCTCTGATTCCTGGTCGGGGGTCATTTCGATGTCCAGCAGGCCGTTGACCTTGCTAACCATTTCCTGGGTGATCGGCTGGTTGGCAAGTGCGGCAAAAGCCTTGGCCGCGGCTTCATAGGTCTGATTGGCAATCGCCTCGACATAGGCCGCCACCTTGCCGACGGTGGAATTGGGTGCGGCGTTGGCCTGCGCGGTCGGCGAGGCATGAGCGGCGTTGGCGCGGCCCAGCCCTTTGCCTTTGCCCTGGCCTTGACCCTGGCCTGACGCAGCCGCGTTCCCGGCGGCGGCGTTGCTGCCGGCGCCTTGACCGGGATTGTCGTTGCCTTGACTGACCCCGTTGCCATTGGCGCTCTTGGCAGCGGCGGTCTTGATCGACGGGCCCGACCCGTCGCAGGCAAAACCAAGCGGCGCGGCCGCCAACGCAAGCGCCATTCCGATGGCGACGAACATGGCGGTGGGCGAAAGCGGACGATATGTTTTCATGGCAGAACCCTCCTGGCTCGCACGGGGTTGAAGCCACCGCGAGCCGGACCAAATTTCGTTTTCACCCTTATCTTCCGCCCGATTGTGACATCAACATGGCAAAACGGTGGCGATTGTGGCATCGGATTGGCGGGTTGGAAATGTCTCGGTTGCGGCAGGATTGCCGGTCACTATGATGGGGCGCCCATGGCCTATGTGATCAAACCCCGCCGCATCATTGACCGCAAAGCGCTGACCCAGCGACTTGACGACCTTGTGGACGAGCACGGTCGCGGGTCGTCGAAGTTGCGGGCCGCCGTTCTGGCCGAGCTGAAAGAGGCGCTGGCCGCCGGCGAGGCGGAAATCCGCGGCCGGTTTGACAGGCGCGAGGCCAATGGCTGCGAGACGATGCGGGCCAACGCCCACCTGATCGACCAAATTCTCAGGGTGTTGTTCGACCTGGCGACCGGCCGCCTGTACCGCAGTTCCAACCCAAGCGCTGGCGAAAAACTATCTTTGGTCGCGGTTGGCGGTTATGGCCGCGGCCAGTTGGCGCCGCACTCCGACGTCGATATCCTGTTCCTGTTTCCCTACAAGCAGACCGCCTGGGGCGAACAGGTGGTCGAATACCTGCTGTACATGCTGTGGGATTTGCGGCTGAAGGTCGGGCACGCGACCCGGTCGGTGGCTGAGTGCCTGAGGCTGTCGCAAGGCGACATCACGATTCGAACCTCGATTCTGGAAGCCCGCTTCGTCTGGGGCGACCGGAACCTGTTCGACGAACTGAGAACCAGCTTTGCCAACGATGTGGTCTCCGGCAGTGGCCCGGAATATGTCGAGGCCAAGCTGAACGAACGGGCCGACCGGCACAAGCGGATGGGCGAATCCCGCTATCTGGTCGAGCCCAACATCAAGGACGGCAAGGGGGGGCTTAGGGACCTCCACACACTGTATTGGATCGCCAAGTACCTCTACCGGGTCGATGACATCGGGGAATTGATCGAGACCGGCGTGCTGCGGTCCCAGGAATACCGCCGCTTTACCAAGGCGGAGAATTTCCTGTCCGAAGTTCGCTGCCACCTGCATTACCTGGCCGGCCGCGCCGAGGAACGGCTGACCTTCGACGTCCAGCCGGAAATGGCGCAGCGGCTGCGATATACCGACCATGCCGGCAGCACCGGTGTCGAACGTTTCATGAAGCACTATTATCTGGTCGCCAAGGATGTCGGCGACCTGACCCGGATATTCTGCGCCGACCTGGAAGCCAGGCACCGGCGCCGCTCGCGCTTCCGCATGCCGCTGTTCGGCCTGCGCCGCCGCGAGATTGGCGGGTTCATCGTCGACGGCGACCGGTTGGACACCGCCGAAGACGGACAGTTGAATGCCGACCCGATCAAGATCCTGGAGCTGTTTCGCCTGGCCCAGGAGCATGGCTACGACATCCACCCCAATGCCTTGAGGCGGGTACGGCGGAACCTGCGTCTGATTGGTCCGGATTTGCGCGGCGATCCCCAGGCCAACCAACTGTTCCTCGACATGCTGACCAGCCGGGCCGACCCGGAAACCACGCTCAGGCGGTTGAACGAGGCCGGGGTATTCGGACGGTTCGTGCCGGAGTTCGGCCGTGTCGTGGCCCAGGTCCAGCATGACATGTACCACCACTATACGGTCGACGAACACACGATCCGGGCGATCGGTATTCTGAGCCGGATCGAGGGTGGCGAACTGACCGAGGACCATCCGCTGGCCACCGGCTTGATGCCGAATGTCCTGTCCCGCAGGGCGCTGTACGTCGCGGTGCTGCTGCACGACATCGCCAAGGGCCGGCCCGGCGACCATTCCGAATTGGGCGCTGAAATCGTCAAATCGCTGTGCCCGCGTTTTGGTTTGACCGCCGCGGAAACCGAAACCATCGCATGGCTGGTGCTGCACCACTTGGCGATGAGCCGCACCGCCTTCAAACGCGACCTGACGGACCCCAAGACGGTGGTCGATTTCGCCACCCTGGTGCAAAGCCCGGAACGGCTGAAACTGTTGCTGATCCTGACCGTGGTCGACATCCGCGCGGTCGGGCCCGGGGTCTGGAACGGCTGGAAGGGGCAGCTCTTGCGCGACCTCTACAACGCCACCGAAGAGGCCCTGTCCGGCGGCCTGGCCACGGCCGGCCGCGAAACCCGGGTGGCCCGGACAAAGAATGATCTGAGGGAATTGCTAAACAACTGGCCGGCCGAAGACGTCGAGCGTCACCTGAACCGTGGCTATGATTCCTATTGGCTGTCGAACGACGCCGAGACCCTGGAGCGCCATGCCAGGATGATGCGCGAGGCCGACCGCGACGACGCGCTGCTGACCATGAAGACCCGCATCGACCGGTCGCGCAGCGTCACCGAAGTCACCATCTATGCCGCCGACCATCCCGGACTGTTTGCCCGCCTGTGCGGCGCGATGGCGGTATCCGGCGCCACTATCGTTAGCGCCAAGATCTCGACCACCACCGACGGCATGGCGTTGGACTGTTTCCTGATCCAGTCCGCCGACGGCGGGCCGTTCGACAGGTCCGACCGGTTGGCCCGGCTAAGCACCGCCGTCAACCAGGCCCTTGCCGGCGACATCAATTTACAGGACAAGCTGGCCACGGCCCGGTCTATGCTGCCCAGCCGGGCCGATGTCTTCACCGTCGAACCGGTGGTGCTGATCGACAACGCGGCCTCCAACACCCATACCGTCATCGAAATCAACGGTCGCGACCGGCCCGGCCTTCTGCATGCCCTGACCTGGCGGCTGTTCCGGCTGAGCCTGAACATCGCCTCGGCCCACGTCGCGACCTATGGCAACCGCGCCGTCGACGTGTTCTACGTCAAGGACCAGTTCGGCCTTAAAATCACCAACGCCGCCAAGCTGAAGGCGGTGACCAAGGGCCTGATGTCCGCCCTGGAACAGCCTGAGGACACCTCTGCGTCCCAGGCCGAAGAACCGGCCACCGCCGTCATGGCGGCGATGCCGCCCGGCAGCTCCTGAAGGTTGGCCGCGTGAGAACGGTCGCGATTGGCCTGACGATCCTGCTTGCCTGGCTGTCACCTTCCGGTTCGGTCGCGGACGAGCCCCCCTGGTGGATGTGCCGTTCGGTGACGCTGCAAGTCGAGAACGATTTTTTCGTGCAGGCCAAAAACACCGACCGCCACTATACCAACGGCATGCGCTTGTCCTGCCTGACGCGCCCCCTGAACCTGCCGGGCACCGCCGCGTCGCGGCGCGGGTTCGACCTGTTGCTGCCGGAACTGGGCAAAACCAAAATACCGAACGGTTCCACGGGCAACGGCGCCGACCAGTTCCCCACCGAAGCCAGATCGGGGATCGCGATCGGCCACAGCATGTTCACCCCCGACCGTACCGAGGTTTCGACGCTGGAGACCCGCGACCGCCCCTATGCCGGATGGCTTTACCTGGCGCTGGCCGATCACCAGATCTGGTCCCGCAAAATCGATGGGTTTACGCTGCCGGTGCGCCAGGACACGCTGCAACTGGAACTTGGCGTGGTCGGCCCTGCCGCCGGCGGCGCCGAGGTCCAGAACACCTATCACGACTTGATCAACGTCGATATCAGCCACGGCTGGAGCCACCAACTGCGCAACGAGCCCGGGGTCAACCTGGTGTTCGAGCGCAAGGCGCGCTGGATGTTCGACGAGACGTCGGTTGACGGTTCCTGGGGGGTCGACGCCATACCGCAAATCGGCCTGTCATTGGGCAACGTCTCGACCTATCTGGGCATTGGCGGCCTGTTGCGGTTCGGCAACGCCCTGCACAAGGATTTTGGGCCGCCTCGGATTCGCCCCAGCCTGGCCGGGTCGGAACGGTTGGCAACCGACGCGCCGGGCTGGATCTACGGGTTTGTCGGGTTCGAGGCCCGGGCCGTCGCCCGCAATATCTTCCTCGACGGCAATACCTTCCAGGACAGCCACCACGTGTCCAAGAAACCCCTGGTAATTGACACCCAGCTTGGGCTGGCCGCGTTTCTGGGCCCCGCCCGGCTTGCGATCATCCATACGATTCGCAGCCGCGAATTCCACGAACAGGACCATTTTGACCATTTCGGTGCCGTCACGTTGACCGTCGAGTTCTGACCGCGGCCTTTTTTCCGCCGCCGAATTCCGCTATCACCGCGCCATGGCGTTGTTGCGATCGGTCGCCACTGTTGGTGGCTTCACCATGTTGAGCCGGGTGCTCGGCTTCGTCCGGGACATTCTGATCGCCGGCTTCCTGGGGGCCGGACCGGTGGCCGACGCCTATGTGGTGGCGTTCCGCATCCCCAATCTGTTCCGCCGCCTGGTCGCCGAAGGCGCGTTCTCCGCCGCCTTCGTGCCAATGTTCGCCCGACGGCTGGAGGGCGATGGGCAGGATGCGGCGCTGAGTTTCGCCAACCAGGCTTTTGCGGTGATGTTGGCGGCACTGTTCCTGTTCACCCTGGCGGCGGAAGCGGCGATGCCCTGGGTGGTGCTGGCGCTGGCTCCGGGGTTCGCCGAAGACCCTGACAAGTTCGCGCTAACCGTGGACTTCACCCGCATCGCCTTTCCTTACCTGACCTGCATGGCGCTGGTGGCGCTGCTGGGCGGCATGCTGACCGCCGTGGGGCGCTTTGCCGCCATGTCGGCGGCACCGGTGCTGTTGAACCTGATCCTGATATCGGCCCTGCTGGTCGGCGGCCTGGTGGCGGACGCGCCGGGCTGGTGGCTGATCTGGGGCATCGCACTCGCCGGGTTCGGCCAGCTTGCCTGGCTACTGGCCGCCTGTGTCCGTGCCGGTTTGCGCATCCGCCTGGTCCGGCCGCGGCTGACCGCGGAAATCCGACGGCTGTTGAAGCTGATGCTGCCCGGCGTGATCGGCGGCGGCGTCACCCAGATCAACCTCCTGGTCGGCACCATCATCGCGACCCTGATCGGGCCTGGCGCCGTGTCTTATCTGTATTACGCCGACCGGGTCTACCAGCTGCCCCTGGGCGTGGTCGGCGTCGCCATGGGAACGGCGCTGTTGCCGTTGCTCAGCCGCCAGCTCAGGGCCGGTGACGAAGCGGCGGCGATGACCAGCCTCAACCGCGGCCTGGAAACCGCGCTGCTGCTGACCGTTCCGGCGGCGGCGGCCCTGATGGTCATGCCCTGGCCGGTGGTCAGCGTGCTGTTCGAACGCGGTGCCTTCGACGCCGGGGCCGCCGACGCGACCGCCGCCGCCCTGGCCGCGTTCGCCACCGGCCTGCCTGCCTATGTCCTGGTCAAGGTATTGGCGCCGGGCTTTTTCGCCCGCGAGGACACGGTGACGCCGGTGCGTTACGCGGTGGTGGCGATGGCCGCCAATATCGGCCTCAGCCTGGCATTGATGGCGCCGCTCGCCCATGTCGGGCTGGCGGTGGCCACCGCGGTGTCGGCCTGGCTCAATGCCGGGCTGCTGGCCTGGGGCCTAAGGGCGCGTGGCCATTTCACTTTGGACGCGCGTTTCAAGCGCCGCCTGCCGGCCATTCTGGGGGCCAGTGCGATCATGGGTGCCCTGTTGTGGCCGGCGGCGCACTTTGCCGATCCCTGGCTGCGCGGCCCGCTCGGCCTCAAGGTCGCGGCGCTGCTCGCCCTGGTCGTCGGCGGTTTCATCGTCTTCGCGGTCGCCGCCCACCTGACCGGCGCTGCCAGACTGTCGGATCTGAAGCAGGCACTCGGCCGCAAGGCGGCTTGACCACCGCCCGCCAAAAAGCGATAAACGGCGCCGCCTGACTCTCAGGCTCCCGCCCCGATGGGGAGGAAGATCCCCGGGGCCGTGTCCAAAGCGCGAGGAGCAATCCGACATGAACCGAATCTTCTCCGGCGTTCAGCCGACCGGCAACCTGCATCTCGGCAACTATCTGGGTGCGATCCGCAACTGGGCCCGCCTGCAGGACGACTATGAATGCATCTACTGCATCGTCGACATGCACGCGATCACGGTGTGGCAGGACCCGGCCGAACTGGTCGCCAGCACCCGTGAGGTGGCGGCCGGGCTGTTGGCCGCCGGCATCGACCCAAAGAACAGCATCATTTTCAACCAGAGCCAGGTCGCGGCCCATGCCGAGCTGGCCTGGGTCTTCAACTGCGTCGCCCGGCTGGGCTGGCTGAACCGGATGACCCAGTTCAAGGAAAAGGCCGGCAAGCACCGCGAGAACGCCAGTGTCGGCCTGTATGCCTATCCCAACCTGATGGCCGCTGACATCCTGGTCCATCTGGCAACCCATGTGCCGGTCGGCGAGGACCAGAAGCAGCACCTGGAACTGACCCGCGACATCGCCCAGAAGTTCAACAACGATTACGGGGTCGATTTCTTCCCCAATGTCGAGCCGCTGATCTTTGGCGAGGCGACCCGGGTGATGAGCCTGCGCGACGGCACCAAGAAGATGAGCAAGTCGGACCCGTCGGACTATTCCCGGATCACCCTGACCGACGGCCCCGATGCAATCGCCCAGAAGATCCGTAAGGCCCGCACCGACCCCCATCCACTGCCCGACAGCGTCGACGGGTTGGCGGACCGACCCGAAGCCGAGAACCTGGTGGGAATCTACGCCGCGTTGGCCGACCAGAGCCGAGACGAGGTGATCGCCACGGTGGGCGGTTGGCAGTTCTCCAAGTTCAAGGCGGAACTGGCCGATCTGGCGGTCGCCAAGCTGGGGCCGCTGGGTGCCGAGATGCAGCGCCTGACCGACGACCCGGGACAGGTCGATGCGGTCCTGCGCGACGGCGCCGAACGGGCCAGGGCAAGCGCCGAGCCGGTGATCAAACGGGTGCGCGAAATCGTCGGGCTGCTGACGCCCTAGGTCGCGCCGGCCATCAGGCCTTGGCGGCCGTGATCACCGTGAACAGGCCGCCGACCATCTGGCGGTCCGTTTCGCGGAAACCAGCCGCCGTCAACAGTGCATCCTGATCGGCCCGGGTCGGGACCTGGTTGCCCCAGATCAGCTCATTGAAAGCTGTCTGGACGGCAAAGCCGAATTCCGGATCGCGCAACTCCTCCGGATTGGCGGGATAGGTTTCGTCGACGATGAACAGCACCCCGTCCGGTTTGAGGGCGCGGTGGCAATTGGCCAGGACCTGCGGCCGGATCGGCACCGGCAGTTCGTGCAGCACCTCGAACAGGGTCACCACATCGAATTCCTCCGCGTGATCGATGGTGTCGCCGTTGATCAATTCCAGCCGCACCCGGTCGCCGAAATCGGACTTTGCCAGGTTCGCCTGGCCCAGTTTGATGCCATGGGCGTCGACGTCGACCCCGATGCAGTTGGCAGCCGGAAAGGCGCGCGCGATCTGGGTCAACAGCCCGCCGGTGCCGCAGCCCATGTCCAGCACCGCGCCGCCGCCGTCCAGCCTGTCCTTGAGCCCCGGCACCGCCGGCAGCAGCCTTCTGGCGACGACCAGGTGCAGGCCGGCGGTGGTAGCGGCGATGCTCTGTGAAAACGCTTCGCCGTGTTCCTGGAAGGTATAGGTACCGCCGGAGCGGAAGAACTCCGGATAGTGCAGCAGGTCGGCGCCCAGATAGTCGGTCACGGTCACGCAATAGGGGGTCAGAAACCAGGGATTGCCCGGCTTGGCCAGGATCATGTCGTAGTGCGGGGCCAGCCAAAACCGGCCTTTTCGATCGACATCCATCAATTCGTAGGCGACCCCGGTTTGGCACCAGGTCTCGATATAGGGCAGGTGCAGATCTTCGCCCGCCAGTTCGGCCGCCGTCAAGCCATCCTCGCCGGCCGCGGCCAGCCGGGCCCACAGGCCCAGCTTGTCGCCGATGTTGATGTGATGCACCACGTGAAAGCCCTTGATGTGCTCCCACAGCCGGGCTGTCTGGCGTTCCGCCGTCACTTCGGTCATGCCGTCCTCCCTGATCAGCCGGCGGTTGCAGTTCCGCCTTTTCATCCCACATTTAGGCTTAGGGTATCATAGACGGCGGGTGGACAGATGAGCGACTTGGGCGAGGCCCATGGCAATCCGACAAGAGGGCTAAGGGCGAGGCTAAGCGAGCCGGGCCTGCAGCGTGCGATCAAGATCGCCGCCGTGTTGGTCGCGGTGCTGGTCGTGCTCTACTACCCGATCGGCATGATGCTGATCCACAAGATCAATGACGACCTCGACTTCACCCCGGCCGAAGCCGGGTCGCAGGCCGGCGGCAGCCGCGCCGTGGCGATGGCGGCCAGCCTGATCCAGCGCGAGGTTGACGACACGAGGTGGGTTGCCAACGACCCGTTCCTGATCCCCAGCGCTGCCCTGGACAACATGCCGAACTTCCAGCAGGGCATCGTCGAGGCACTGGGCCGGTTCGCCTTCGAACTGACCGACCAGCTGGGCCGCACAAGGGGCTCCAGCCAGACCGATCCGGACCTGCAGGAAGCATCCGGCCTGCTGCAATATTCCGGCACCAAATGGGTTTGGGACCCCTCGGTCTCCCTGTTGCCGACCGCAACTTCGGAACAGCAGTACCGCAAGGCCCGTGAATCGCTGCTGGCCTATAATCAGCGCCTGGCCGCCGGCAATGCCGTCTTCGAAAAACGCACCGACAATCTGTTGGCGACCCTGGACCGGATTTCCCTGCATATCGGCTCGTCATCGGCGGTGCTGGACAAGCATATCGCCGAAGAGTCCGGTGCCTGGCTGGATTTCACCGCCGATGATCTGTTCTACGGCATCAAGGGACAGGTTCACGCCTATTACCTGTTGCTGCGCGAACTGGGCGTCGACTTCGAAGGCCTGATCCGGGAGCGCGAACTGGGCCAGGCCTGGGCGCAGATGCTGGACAGCCTGCACGCGGCCGCCGGGCTGAACCCGTGGGTCGTGGCCAATGGCGAACCGGACGGGCAATTCGTACCGTCGCACCTGGCGGCCCAGGGCTTCTACCTGCTGCGGGCCCGGACCCAGCTCAAGGAAATCACCAATATCCTGTTGAAATAGGCCAAGCCGGGTTTCCCGCTTGCCCGGCCGGCGGTCCGAATGGCAGGATGGCGCACGCGTTTCAACTCAATCGCGGAGCCCCAATGACCGCCACCTCGTCCCGCCGCAACAAGTTTCTGGTCGTCGTCGACAATACGCCCGAAAGCCGGGTTGCGTTGCGTTTTGCCTGCCGCCGCGCCTTGGCCACCCAGGGCGGCGTTGTGCTGCTTAGGGTTACCCACCCAGCCGAATTCCAACATTGGTCCGGAGTTGCCGAGCGGATGCGCGAGGAGGCTCGCCAGGAGGCCGAGGAGCTTTTGCAGGGCCTGGCCGCCCAAGTCAACGAGGATGTCGGCCTGATGCCCGAGTTGGTGATCCGCGAAGGCGAGCCCAAGGAACAGGTCATGGAGTTGGTGGCCGAGGACCCGTACATCCGCATCCTGGTGTTGGGCCAGGCACCGGAATCGGGCAATCCCGGCCCCCTGGTCAAATCGCTGGCGATCGACGCCGCCGGCACCTTGCGAATTCCGGTCACCATCGTGCCCGGCAATTTGACCGACGGGCAAATCAGCGAATTGGCCTGAGGTCCGGGTTCGCGGGCCTTAGTCCGGGAACAGACACTCGGCCGGGGCGAAGATCTCTTTCGGTTCGGCGACGCCTCGCAGGTGGTGGCGGCCCAATGAGACCAGTTCCATCCCGGCGCAGGAACATTCATGGGCAAAGGCGGCACTTGCCAACAGCTTGCGGCCCAGGCTGCGGCACAGGCCTTCGACGCGTGTCACCTCGTTGACCGCCGGCCCGATGACGGTGAAGTCCAGCCGGTCGGCGGCGCCGATATTGCCGTACATAACCTCGCCGAGGTGCAAAGCGATGTCGACCTCCAGGGCGGCCAGGCCGTCGGCGCGGCGTTGATCGTTGAGAAGGCTCAATCCCTCCTGCCCTTTGACCGCGGCCCGCAGGGCCGCCGGGCAGCACTGCGCCAGGCCGAGATCGTCGATCGAGAAGATCGCCAGCATCGCATCGCCGATGAATTTCAGCACCTCGCCGCCTTCGTCGAGGATCGGCCGGGCCATGCATTCAAAATAGTCGTCCAGGGTGGCGATGATTTCCGCCTGCGGCCTGGCATCGACCATGGCGGTGAAATCGCGCAGGTCGCAAAACCAGATCGCGGCCCGGATCGTCGCGCCCTGGCCGCGGCGGATGGTGCCATCCAGCACCCGGCTGGCCGCGTCGCCACCGATATAGGTCGCCAACAAGGTCTCGGACGCTGAATGGGCGGCCTCGAGCTCCAGCCGCTGGGCGATCAGCGGCATCAAGTCGGTCAGAATGGCCAGTTGTTCATCGGTGAAGCCGCCCGCGGCGTCGGTGCACCAGGAAACATAGTTGATCTGGCCGGTGGAAAACGGCAGGCCCAGGGCCAGGAAATCGGTTCCACCCTCGGCCCGCAGCTCCTGCAGCACCGGATAGCGCGACGCATCCGGGTCTTGATCCAGCCGGCGGCGGAACGCCGGTTGGCCCTGGTGGATCAGTGCCACCGGACTGTTGCGGTAGTGGGCCGTGTCCTCGATGCCATGAGGGCGACGGATCTCGGTCGCCCCCGCCCCTCGGACCCAACGGATGTTGTGGGCAAACAATTGCGGATGCATGGAGCGGAAGCCGACCGAAACCCGGAACAGCGGCACGCCCGCCGCGACCAGCCGGCGGCACAGCTCGTCGACCAGCGCTTCGGCCGAACAGCGCCGGCCACCATGTTCGACCAGCCAGGACGCGATTGGGCTTGTCGACCAACTGGGATGCTGGATCATGGCGGGTCCGAAAGGTTGATAACAGATCGTCGCCTACCCGATATAGGGTGGGCCCGGGGCGGTGTCGAGGCGCCGCCGCCAGGGATCGGCAAGATGGTTTCGACCGGCTACCGCTTGACGGCGGCCGATTCTTGGACCATTTCTGTCTACTGGAACACGCGGAGTTGGAGGCAAGCGATGTTTATTCAAACCGAAGCGACGCCAAACCCGGCCACCTTGAAATTCCTCCCCGGCGAGGAAGTGTTGGGCCAGGGCAGCGTCAACTTCACCAATGCCCAAACGGCAGAGAAATCGCCTCTGGCGTCCCGCCTGTTCGAGGTCGAAGGCGTCGTCGGTGTGTTTTTCGGCAGTGACTTCGTCACCGTGACCAAAGCGCACGATCAGGAATGGGACGGGTTGAAACCCGCCATTCTGGGCGTGATCATGGAGCACTACACATCGGGCCAGCCTGTGATGACCGGCCCGTCCGAGGCGGCGGCGGACGAAGACGAAGACGCAATTGTCATGCAGATCAAGGAGTTGCTGGAAACCCGGGTGCGCCCCGTGGTGGCCCAGGATGGCGGCGATATCGTTTTCCATGGCTTCGAAGACGGCGTCGTTTCGCTTCATATGCAGGGGGCGTGCTCTGGCTGCCCCAGTGCAACGATGACCTTGAAGCACGGCATCGAAAACCTGTTGCGGCATTTCATTCCGGAAGTGGTGGAGGTACGCGCCGTCTGACCCAGGGTCAGATGCTGGAAATTTGCAGTAACCCGCCGCGTTGATTGCGGTGGTACCTTAGGCTAACATTCGACAATGGCGAGCAAGGATCCAGGCATGGCAGGTGCCGGGAAGTGTTGTTGTGAGCGATCAGGGTCGCGGCGCGGGCTGCTGGCCGGGTCGTCACTCGTGCTTGTTGCAATGTTGGCCACCGGCGCCCTGGCCGGACCGGTCACGGACAATGAGACCAGCGATCAGGCGCAAAGCCAGCCGGTGTCATTCCTTTGGTTCGGGCCCCTGACCGATCGCACCCTGTCGCCGGTTCCGTTGCCGGATTTCGACCTGGCGTCGGTGCGGGCGGGCCGGACCGAGGTCCCGCCGGTATTTGCAGAACGCTTGCCCACGCAATTGGAACCGTCCCTGCCGACCAAGGTCAAGAAAGCGCTGTTTCTGAAAACCATGTTGCCGTTGATCTTGCGGCATAACGAGACTGTCCTGGCAGACCGGGAAAAACTGAAGGTTCTGGCCAACGCACCGGAACGTGTCGCAAACGAGCACAAGGCATGGCTTGCCAGCCTGGCCAAGCGCTATGGCTCCTCGCCACAGGATCTGACCGAGCTGATTAGCCGGGTCGATGTCGTGCCGCCGTCGCTGGCCCTGGCCCAGGCCATCGTGGAATCCGGCTGGGGCGGTTCCCGCTTCGCCCGCGAAGGCAATGCGGTTTACGGACAACGTTCCTGGCGGCCCGGCTCAGGCCTTGTGCCGGCGTCTCGCGACCCCGGTGCCAAGCACGAAGTCGCCGTTTTCCGAAGCCTCGCGGCCGCGGTGGCCGCTTATGTGCAGAACCTGAACACGCATCCCGCCTATGCCGATCTCAGGCGCGTTCGGGCCGAACGCAGGGCGGGCGGACTCGCCCTGGACGGTGCCAGCTTGGCCGAACACCTGACGGCCTATAGCGAACAGCGCGAGGCCTATACCGAAAAGCTGCAAACGGTCATCCGGGTCAATCGGCTGTCCGCGTTCGACGCGGCTCGCCTGGCCGGCTCCGAGCCACCGGGATCGCCGATCTGATGTCGCCACGTGACAACGCGGCGGACCCGAAACCTGCCCGCCTTCCGTTCGAGACCCCGGCGCTGTTTGCGCTTGCCGCCCTGGTCGTCGGCCATTGGGTGGTTGGGGCTTGGCTCTACCTGTCCGACGGCGGCGGCGCTGCCCATGGGCTGGCAACCGCGACCGACGGCAGGCCAGTCCCAACCACCGTCCTGGCCGCCCCTTCGACAGTCGCCGCCATGGACCTTTTCTTTCAGAACCAGGGTTTGGACCTGGAACGGGTCCGTCGTGGCGAACAGGACGTGCCGCGGGCCATGGTCGCCGGTTTACCGGTGGACCTTGCCACGGTGCGCCCGGTCAACACCCGCAAACGGACTTTCATCAAGGCGCTGCTGCCCCTGATTCTGGCTGAAAACGAGCGCATTCGCGAGGACCGCCGCAAGCTGCTTGTCGCCATGGGGGCGGAAAACCCCAACGACCAGGATCGCGCGACCATCAACCGACTGGCCAAGGCCTACGCCACCCAGCCCATCGAACTGGTCAAGCGGGTCAACACGGTACCGCCGTCGATCGCATTGGCTCAAGCAGCCATTGAATCCGCCTGGGGCACGTCGCGTTTTGCCACCCTGGGCAACGCGCTCTATGGCCAATGGACCTGGAAACGCGGCACCGGGATCGTGCCCCTGGGCCGCGACGAAGGTCAATCCCATGAGATCCGGCGGTTCGACACGCCGCGCCAGTCGGTGGCGGCCTATCTTCACAACCTGAACACCCATCCCGCCTACCAAGATTTTCGCGCCCTACGCGCCAAACTGGGGGTAGCCGACGGGCTGTCGCTGGTCGACACGCTGGTCAACTATTCCACCCGCCGCGAAGCCTATGTCGATGAACTGAAAACGGTGATCAAGGTCAACCGGCTGTATGCCTTCGACCGGGCCAGGCTGCGGGCTGCCGCAGAATAGATCCAAGCACCTTATCTTGGTCTTGGTGTGTAGAACTGAACCCCGTACCAATGCCACCGCCCACCGGCACCCGGCAGCGTGCAATTGATGCGGCCGCGCCCCGGTGCAAAGGGTTGGTCGAGGCGGACCTCGACCCGCTGCAGACCCAGCCGTTCCAGCCGCACCGGCCCCGGTTGGTTTGAGGCGAAGCAAGCCAGTTCCTTGGCCCGTGGCAGGTCTTCGACCAGTGTGAACCCGAACGGCGGCGGGTTCTCGGCCACCAGCAGCCGGTCGCGCGGCACCACGTCACTGACCCGCAAAGGCAGCGCGTTCACCGCCAACCGGAACCGCTTTAAATCCCCATATCTTTCATTCAAGGCGAAACGCGGCAGGGCGAAACGGTTTTCGCCGGCGTGCATGACCCCGGAATGCTGGCCGAAAGCCGCGGTGTACCCGGCATCGGCGACCAGTTTCTCCACCGCCAGGCTGATCTCGCCATAAGGATAGGCAAACAGTTCCGGGGGTTTCCCCAGTTCCGCTTCCAATCGCTGATGGGCTTCGTCGATGTCCCGCCGGTTGGCGGCATCACCGCGCCCGGCCATGTGCGGATGGGTGGCCGTCTGGCTGCCGATCGTCACCCCGTCGGCCACCAGCTCGCGCATCTGGTCCCAGTTCATGTATCCGGGAAGCTTGCTGTCGATAGCCTGAGTGGCAACGAACAGCGTGAAAGGCATGTTCAGCGCCCTGAGCCTGGGCCAGGCTTCGGCGTAGACCGAAAGATACGCGTCATCGACCGTGATCGCCACGGTCCGATCCGGCAACGGCTTGCCGTCGCGAAACGCGGCGACGATGTCGGGCAAGGGCAGGACGTTGTAGCCACCGTCGCGAAGCTCGGACAAATGGGCTTCGAACTGGTCGAGGCGGACATTGGTCGACGGAACGTTGTCCTCGCCGAAACGATGATACATCACGACATTGGCCCAGTCCGCGGCCTGGACCGGCCCCCAGATCGCAAGGGCAGCCAACAGGCCGAAGATGCCTGCGACACTGGACCGGCGGCTTCCGCGCCCGGTTCCGACCCGAACTTTCACCAATTGCGAACCCATGCCCAAGATTTACCGGGCTTTGCGGCAACGATCAATCGGTATCCACCAAGGTTGACAAAGTCGCCGGTTGCGACAGTCTTGGGGCAACGCGGCACCACACCGAAGGGGGATTCCCGGTGGAAATCATCAGCGACAAGGCCCTGGACGTCATTTTCCGCAACGCCCGAACCCATACCGCCTGGCAGGACAAACCGGTCAGTGGCGTGGTCCTGGAAGCGCTCTATGACTTGATGCGCCTGGGCCCGACTTCCGCCAATTGCTGCCCGGCGCGGGTCGTCTTCGTCACCACCGACGAGGCCAGGGAGCGCCTCAAACCCTGCCTTATCGCCAGCAATGTCGAACAGACTATGACGGCGCCGGTCACCGCGATCCTGGCCTATGACACCCGGTTCTACGAGCGGCTGCCCGAACTCTTCCCGCACCAGCCGGAGGCGCGGTCGTGGTTCGACGGCGACCCGGCCAAGGCGGAACGGGCGGCCTTCCAAAGCGGTACGCTGCAGGGCGCCTATCTGATCATAGCGGCACGATCGGTCGGACTGGATTGCGGCCCGATGGGTGGTTTCGACAACGCCTTGGTGGACGCGACGTTCTTTCCCGACAGTTCGATCAAGTCGAACTTCCTGTGCAACCTCGGTTATGGCGACCCATCCCGACTGCACCCGCGGCTGCCGCGGCTGGCATTCGACGACGCCTGCCAAATTGTCTGACCATCCGGTGGCGATCGACGGCGGGACAGGCTAGTGGATAGTATTTATCAGATGGTACCCATAGGACGGTTTCCCAAGTCCGCCCGGAAAGGCGCCCGATGCGCCGTGATGCTGGCGCATCACAAGCGTCGGGCAACGCGTCCGGCGGGCTTGGGAAGCCGCCCCGCGGGTCCCATATCCCGGCTTCTCGCTGTGTCGAGGACCCTTGACGATGCGCCAGCATCGCCGGCGGGACCTCTCCTGGCGAGAAAGCGGGATATGGGATCCTATGGGCACCATCTGATAAATACTATCCACTAGCGTTGACCGGTAGCGTGCGGATCCTGGCCTTCGATACCGCGCTTGGCGCCTGTTCGGCGGCAATTTCCGTGGATGGCACGATTGTCGCGCGCCGCCACGAATACCGCACCCGCGGCCATGTCGAAGCCCTGTTGCCGATGGTCGAGGCCGTGCGCCTGGAGGCCGGCCTGGACTACGGGGATATCGACGTACTGGCGGTGACCGTCGGGCCCGGCACCTTCACGGGAGTCCGAATTGGCCTGTCGGCAGCCCGGGGCCTGGCCTTGGCATTGGGTAAGCCGTTGATCGGCGTCACGACCTTGGAGGCAGTGGCGGCGGCCGCCACCAACAGCCAGATGGAACCGGTGCTTTGCGTGTTGGACGCGCGGCGCGGCGAAGTCTATGCCCAGGCCTTCACCGCCGACCTGGAACCCATAACCGAACCGAGGGTACTGCCACCGGCCGAAATCGGCAATCTGGCGGCTGAAACCGCCGGGGTTCTGGTGGGCAGCGGGGCGGAGCTGGTGCATCCCTTTTTACCAGGCCATCACGTCGATCCGACCACCGACCCGGACGCCGCCCTGGTGGCCCGACGCGCGACGCTGAAATTGTCGGAGGAACCCCGGCCGACCCTTGTGCCGTCGCCCCTGTATCTGCGCCGGCCCGACGCGAAGCTGCCGGGAGCCGCCGAATGACGGCAACCACGCCGTCGGGCGTGCGAATCGTTGCGGTCGGCGCCGAAAGCGCAGCTTTGCTGGCGGAACTGCATCGGCCCTGTTTCGATGACGCCTGGGACGAAAAGGCCATGGCCGCCCTGCTGGCCACCCCGGGAACCCGCGCCTGGCTGGCGGTTCTCGGCGACACGGAAACGGAAGACCAACCGGTCGGCCTTTTGATCGGACGCCTGGCGGCGGACGAAGCCGAGGTGCTTACCTTGTGCGTGCTGCCGGCGTGTCGAGGCCAAAGGTTCGGCCATGCCCTGGTCGCCGCGTTTATCGACCAGATCGGTAGAGCCGGCGCGGTGTCGGTGTTCTTGGAAGTGGCCCACGGCAATGCCGCGGCGCGGAAGCTGTACGAAGGGTTTGGTTTCGACGTCGCGGGCACGCGCCGACAATACTATTCGTCGTCCGGCGGCAACCGGGACGACGCCCTGGTCATGCGCCTGGACCTGGCGGCAGCCAGTCCGCCACGGCCGTGCGGGCCACGACACCCCAAGACAATTTGACGCACCCCTTTTGAGGGCAATACCGCGGCAACCCATCCCAACGCCGTCAATGGCAGGGCCCGTTACTAAAGAAATAGATCAAAATTCAAGGGTTACGGTGATTGTTTCTATTCTCGACAGGATTCAATACAGCATTTCCTCGGCGCTGTTCGATTTATCCATGGTTAATAAAAGTCTTGCTCTATGTTGCAGTTCCTCATATATAGCAAGTATTCATCCAATGGAGGCCCGTGATTAATGTCTGATCCAGTTGAGCGAAGTGAGTTACTTGCCTTGACGACCGATATCGTGGCATCGCATGTCTCGAATAACAGCGTCGACCTGGCCGAGCTGCCGCAGCTCATTCAGCGGGTGTACGACGCGCTGACCACTCTCGGGGCGCCGGTTCAAGAAGAGGCGGAGAAGCCGCAGCCAGCCGTACCGATCAAACGCTCGGTCCATCCCGACTACCTGGTCTGCCTTGAAGACGGTAAGAAACTAAAGATGCTGAAACGGCACCTGAAGACCAGTTACGACATGACGCCCGAAGAATATCGTGAACGTTGGGGACTTCCGGCCGACTATCCCATGGTCGCCCCGAACTATGCGGAACAGCGGCGCAAGCTTGCCAAAAAGATAGGGTTGGGTACGAAGCGAGGTCGATAAAGCCATAGAACACGTGCCAATTGGGCGCGTTTGGCCTATGATCGCGCCCGATGGCGGGCGCGACCGCTCGCCGTATAGTGCAGCGGGCAAGACGGAGTTGTAGGACCAATGGCTTCTCGGCTTGAAGAGGCTTGTATCGAACGCGGCATGCGGATGACCGGGCAGCGCCGCATCATCGCCCGGGTGCTGTCGGACGCCAGCGACCATCCGGATGTCGAGGAAGTATATCGGCGCGCCGTAAAACTGGATTCAAAGATCAGTATCGCAACGGTTTACCGGACAGTTCGGATGTTCGAGGAAGCCGGCATTCTTGAACGCCATGATTTCGGTGACGGACGGGCCCGCTACGAGACCCAGAGTGAGGAACACCACGACCACCTGATCGATATTCAGACCGGTCGCGTGATCGAGTTCCAGAACCAGGAGATCGAGGGCCTGCAGAGGCGGATTGCCGAAGAGCTGGGGTATCGGCTGGTGGACCACCGGCTCGAACTCTATGGCGTTCCCCTGAATTCGACCCGCGATTCGGGCTCCGACGATTGACCCAAACAGCATTGCCGAAAGGCAGAATAACCGCCGATCCTGCCCACCCCCGGGCGGGCAGCGGGCTGACCGAACCCTGCCGGGCCATTGACTCATGGTGCGTGAGTGATAATTTCGGCCTCCGTCCGGTTGAGATTTGACGGTACGTGGTTGGGACGGACCGCCCATTTTCGCTTTGGTAACGGGTAACCCTTTGGCGAAAAAACTGTTCATCAAGACCTATGGCTGCCAAATGAACGTCTACGATTCCGCCCGCATGGCGGACGTACTGGCGCCGTTGGGCTATGGGCCGGCACCGGTGCCCGACCAGGCCGACATGATCATCCTGAACACCTGCCATATTCGCGAGAAGGCGGCCGAGAAGGTCTATTCGGAACTGGGCCGCATGAAGCCCCTGAAACGGGCCAAGCCGGACCTGCTGATCGCGGTTGCCGGTTGCGTCGCCCAGGCCGAGGGCGCCGAGATCATGCGCCGCGCCCCTATGGTCGACATCGTGTTCGGGCCGCAAAGCTATCACCGCCTGCCGGAAATGGTCGCCCGCGCCACCCGCGCCGGCGACGGTGTGCTGGACACCGACTTCCCGGTCCGGCCCAAATTCGACGCCCTGCCCGAACCCGCCAATGCCGGCGGGGCACCGTCGGCCTATCTCACCGTGCAGGAGGGCTGCGACAAGTTCTGCACCTTCTGTGTCGTTCCCTATACGCGGGGAGCCGAGTATTCGCGCCCGGCCGCCGACGTCCTGGCCGAGGCGCAGACCCTGGTGGCGGGCGGGGCGCGCGAAATCATCCTGCTGGGACAGAACGTCAACGCCTATCACGGGGCCGGGCACGATGGCGGCGACTGGTCGCTGGCCCGCCTGATCGAGGGCCTGGCGGAGCTGCCGGGGCTGGACCGCATCCGCTATACCACGTCGCACCCGTTGGAGATGGACGATGCGCTGATCGCGGCGCATGGCCGGGTCGACACGCTGATGCCATACCTGCACCTGCCCATCCAGTCGGGGTCGGATCGCATCCTGGCGGCCATGAACCGGCGGCACCGGGCCGATGCCTACCGCGAGATCGTTGCGAAACTGCGCGGCAGGCGGCCCGACATCGCGCTGTCTGGCGATTTCATCGTCGGCTTTCCGGGCGAAACCGAGGCGGATTTCACCGCCACCCTGGATCTGGTGCGCGAGGTCGAATTCGCCCAGGCCTATTCCTTCAAGTTCAGCCCAAGGCCGGGCACGCCGGCGGCGGCGATCACCGAAGGCTTGGTGCCCGAGGCGGTAAAATCTGAACGGCTGACCGCCTTGCAGGAGGTGCTGAACCGCCAGCAGCTGGCCTTCAACACCGCCCAGGAAGGGCAGGTGGTGCCGGTGCTGTTCGAAGGGCCGGGCCGGCATGACGGGCAATTGCTGGGGCGCAGCCCCTATCTTCAGTCGGTGCATGTCCCGGCGCCGGCGGCCCTGACCGGGCAGATCGCCGATGTCCGGATCGAACGCGGCGGCGCCAACAGCCTGAGCGGTGCCCTGATGACCGAGGTCGCGGCTTGAAGGCCGGCCTGCCATGAACGAACTGAACAACAGTCAGGGTGATCGCCCGCTGGTCGTCGAGTTCTCCGACAACCGGCTGTTTTCGGTCCTGTGCGGCGAGCATGACCGGCATCTGGCGCGGATCGAACAGAAGCTGGGCGTATCGTTGACGCCGCGCGGCAACCGGGTGGCGGTGTTCGGCTCGCCCAGCCTGCGCCGCGCCGCCGAGAGCGTGCTTAGGGACCTGTACCAGCGGGCCGAAAAGGGGCTCGACCTGGGCGAGGCCGAGGTTGACGGTGCCGTGCGCATGGCCCTGGCCGACGAAACCGGACAGGGCCCGGCGCAGCCGACCAGTGCCGAGAACCTGATCATCCGCACCAAGAAACGGCAGATCACGCCGCGGTCGCCGACCCAGGCCACCTATGTCGCCCGGCTGCACGACGCCGAGCTGGTGTTCGGGATCGGGCCGGCCGGGACCGGCAAGACCTATCTGGCGGTGGCGACCGCGGTCGAGATGCTGCTGCGCGGCGAGGTCGACCGCATCATCCTGGCGCGGCCGGCGGTCGAGGCCGGCGAAAGGCTGGGCTTCCTGCCCGGCGACATGCGCGACAAGGTTGATCCCTATCTGCGGCCGCTGTATGACGCGCTTTACGACATGCTGCCGGGCGACCAGGTGGCATCGCGGCTGGAAAGCGGCGAGATCGAGGTGGCGCCGCTGGCGTTCATGCGCGGCCGGACTTTGGCCCATTCATTCGTTATCCTGGACGAGGCGCAAAACACGACGCCGGTTCAAATGAAGATGTTGTTAACCAGGTTGGGCGAGAATTCGCGCATGGCGGTGACTGGTGATTTGAGCCAGATCGACCTGCCCAAGGGGACCCGGTCGGGCCTGCGCGACGCCGTGGAAGTCCTGGACCAGGTCAAAGGGGTCGCATTCGTGCAGTTCAGCGATCAGGACGTGGTGCGCCACCCCCTGGTGACACGGGTGGTCCGGGCCTACGATTCCTGGGAACGCAAGGGGCGCGGCGAGCGATGAGCGAGCAAGACGTCAATTCGCCGGTCGGCGATTTGGAGAGCGCCCGCAGACTGCTGTCGGCGACCGCGATCCGTGCCCTGGCCGAAGACCGCTGGAAGCGCGCGCGGCCTTGGCTGGACTGGCCGGCCCTGGTCCTGTTCATCGTGATCGCCACCGGCCTGTTCATGCCGGCGGGTGTGACCGAAGTCCCGGTCCCGCCGCTGGACGGCATTGCCCAGTCCACGGTGCGAGCCGAACGCGACATTCTGATCGAGGACAACCAGGCGACCGAACTGCGCCGCCAAGCCGCCGAACGCAACGTTCTGCCGATCTTCAATCACGACCCCGACCTGTATTTCATGTTGGGCGACGGCGTCTATGACGCGTTCCGCGGGGTATCCGAACGCCAGCAATCCACCGAGCTCACCGTCCAGGCCAGGCGCGACGCGCTGCAGGACGCCCTGGGCCTGCCGGTCAGCGGCACCGTGTTCGAACTGGTCGAAAACATGGAACAGCCGACCGACGCCGCCACCGCGATCAGTTTCTTCCTGAACATCGCGCTGGAACGCCTGGTGGTTGCCGACCGCCAGCAACTGGTCGCGCCCGACGGGGTGATGATCCATGACACGGTCCTGGACCAGAGCCGGCCGCTGCCCCTGATCGGCCATGTCCTGGACGTCAAGCAGCTGCGCCGCCTGATGCGGGCGCGGGCGGTTGACGCGCCCTATGGCGATGCCCGGATCATCCGGACCTGGATCCTGGAGACGGCCCAGACGCTGGCCCGGCCCAACATGGTGCCGGACAAGGCCGCGACCACCAAGGCACGGGAGGCCGCCCGGGCGGCGGTCGAACCGGTCTATGTCCGGATTAAGGCGGGCGAAGTGATCGTGCGCCAGGGCGACCGGGTGACGGCGGCGGCCCAGGAAAAGATCCGGATGCTGAACCGCGACGTCGCCGGACGCACCCTGATCGCCGAAACCGTGGCCTTTGCCCTGCTGCTTTCGGGTTTTGTCGTGTTGGGCGGGTTCTTCTTCTACCGCTCGCGCCAGCCGCTGCTCCTGGGGCGCAAGGACATCTATTTCATCCTGACCATCGTCCTGCTCACCAGCATCGTCTGTATTGCCACCTTCCACGCCGGCCGCGGCATTGCGGAAGGCCTGTCCTTCGCGGTCGAGGCGGCGGCCTTCCTGCTGCCGATCTCTCTGGTCACCCTGTTGACCGCGATCTTGGTCAATTCCCGCATCAGCCTGCTGGCCGGCATCGCGCTGGCGCTGCTGATGGTGTACCGGGTCGACGGCGACATCTGGCTGGCCACCTACTACGTGATCGGCGTGCTGGTCAGCGGCGCCACGGCGCGGCAGTACCGCCGCCGCACCGATATCCTGAAGGCCGGGCTGGGCATCGGCGTCGTCCAGGCCTGTGCGGTGCCGATCATCCTGGTGCTGAGCGGCGGTGCGCTGGGCAGCGAACACCTGCCGACCGTCGTCTGCGCCCTGGCCTCGGGCCTGTTGTCCGCCGGCTGTGCGCTGCTGCTGATCCCGGTCCTGGAATATCTGTTCGAGGTCGCCACCGACCTGCGCCTGTTGGAGCTGGCATCGGCCGACAACCCGCTGTTGACCCAGTTGGCCCTGCGCAGCCCCGGGACCTATTACCATTCCGTAATGATGGGCAATCTGGCGGAAGCGGCGGGCGAATCCATCGGCGCCAACGGGCTGCAATGCCGGGTCATGGCGCTGTATCACGACGTCGGCAAGATGGTACGGCCGAGCTATTTCGTCGAGAACCAGCGCGGCGGCAATATTCACGACCGGCTGCCGCCGGAGCTGTCGGCACGGATCATCTTCGCCCATATCAAGGACGGCATCGACATCGCCCGCAAGCACCGGCTGGGTGGCCCGATCCTGGCGGCGATCACACAGCATCAGGGGACCACCCTGTTGCGGGTGTTCTATCTGCGTGCGCTGGAGATCGCCAAGCGCAACAACAGCACCGTCGACGAGAACGAGTTCCGCTATCCCGGCCCCAAACCGCAGACCCGCGAGGCGGCGATTTTGTTGCTGGCCGACGCGGTCGAGGCCGCGACCCGGGCGATGAAGGATCCCAGCCCGACCGACGTGCGCGAACGGGTGGCCGGACTCATTCAGGAAAAGGTCGCCGACGGCCAGTTGAGCGATTGCGATTTGACGCTGCACGACCTCAATCAGATCGAGGAGACGTTCACCCGGGTCCTGATCCTGGGTGTCCACCACAGCCGCATCGAGTATCCGCCCATGCCGCGGGTGGTACCGGATATTGACGACGACCAACAGGAAGATGATAGCGATCTCGGTTCATTGTCCGGACTGGCGGACCGTTCATCCTGACGCCGCCGGTTTGTGCCGCAAGGCAGCGGACACCGTGCTGACGGACGCCGGCCTGGCGGCCAGGCCCGGCCTTGAGCTTAGCCTGCTATTGACCGATGATGCGGAGATGCAGCGGCTGAACCGCGCGTTCCGCGACCAGGACAAACCGACCAACGTGCTGTCATTCCCAACCGAACCCGCCGCCCATTGGCGCGCCCCGGCCACGCAATTGCCGGAGGAGATGCCAGAGCAGCTGGGCGATGTCGCCCTGGGCTACCAGACCGTAGCCCGCGAGGCGGACCAACAGGGCAAGCCGTTCGCCGACCACCTTTGCCATTTGGTGGTGCACGGCGTACTGCATCTGTTGGGGCACGACCACCAAACCGAACCGGAGGCCGAAGAGATGGAAAGGTTGGAAGCCAAGCTGTTGGCGACGCTTGGCATCGCCGATCCCTATCTTCCGCAAGACCGAGCCGACGGCCGCTCGCGACCGGTCGCATGAGGCTACAATGACCCAGACCGCAACCACTTCCCCAACCAAGAGCAAGCTCGGCGCGTCGGCCGAGAGTGAAGACGAACCTCCGTCTATCGGCGCGCTGTTCGGTCGGCTTTGGGCCCGGCTGCGGGGCCGCAATGGCGGCGACAGCCTGCGCGAGAGCCTAGAGGAACTGATCGAGGAGCACGAAGCCAACGACGCGCCGATGAATCCGGAAGAGCGGCACATGCTGCTCAATATCCTGAGTTTCGGCGAGTTGAGCGTGCGGGACGTCATGGTGCCCCGGGCCGACATCGTCGCCGTCGACATCAATTCGCCCCTGCGCGAAGTCATCGGCCTGTTCCGCCGCGAGCCCCATTCCCGGGTTCCGGTCTTCCGCGAGACCCTGGATGATGTGGTCGGCATGGTCCATATCAAGGACCTGCTGGCGCACCTGGAGGATGAGGAACGCTTTGACCTGGCCTTCCTGGTGCGCAAGATCCTGCCGGTGCCGCCGTCGATGCCGATCCTGGAATTGTTGCTGCAGATGCGCGCGACCCGTGTCCACATGGCGGTGGTGGTCGATGAATATGGCGGGGTCGACGGCCTGGTCACCATCGAAGACCTGGTCGAGGAGATTGTCGGCGAAATCGAAGACGAGCACGACATCATCGAAGGACCGTTGCTGGTGGTGCGCGAAGACGGCGTGATCGAAGCCGACGCAAGGGCCGAAATCGAGGAACTGGAAGAGCATATCGGCCTGTCGCTGCTGGAAGAGGACCGCGAAGAGGACGTCGACACGCTGGGTGGCCTGGTGTTTTCCCTGGTCGGGCGGGTGCCGCAACGCGGCGAGCTGATATCCCATCCCCTGGGTCTGGAGTTCGAGGTGGTCGAAGCCGATTCCCGTCGCATCAAGCGCCTGCGGATTCAAACCGGCGGTCACGCCAGTCCACCGGCCGACGAACCGAACTAGAGCATGTCTCCCCTGTTCGGATTCACAGAGATCGCGTGTCAGCCGCCGCTTGCGATGTGCCGCATCGCGGCGCAGCGCCTTCCTTGTCAGCGAACCGGAGACGGCGTCTCAGTGGGCCCGAATAGGGGAGACATGCTCTAGTGCTGGTGCTGCGCCAGCGATTGGCCGAGTTGACCGGTTGGCGACGCGCCGGCCTGGCCTTTCTTCTCGGCGTCGTCGCGACCGGCGCCCTGCCTCCCTATTTTTTGCCACCCTTGTTGATCGTCGCGTTCGGCGGCCTGATCTGGCTGCTGGACAAGTGCCGCCCGCGGCGTGCCGCATTGACCGGTTGGTGGTTTGGGTTCGGCCATATGGTCAGCGGCCTGTACTGGATCGCGCACGCCTTTTTTGTCGACGCCGAGCGATTTGCCATGCTGACGCCATTGCCGGTTCTCGGCCTGCCGGCCTTTCTGGCCCTGTACCCGGCAGCGGCCACGGCATTGACCGCCTGGCTGACCCGGCCCGGGTGGACCCGGGTGGCGGTGTTTGCCGCCGCCTGGACACTGGCCGAATGGCTGCGTGGCCTGTTGTTCACCGGGTTCCCCTGGAATTTCATCGGCTATTCCTGGGCCGGAACCGGGGGCCTGGCGGTGCTGCAATTCTCGGCCCTTGGCGGCATTCTGGGCCTGTCGCTGGTCACTGTCCTGGTGGCCGCGCTGCCGGCCCTGCTTGCCTCGGACGACCGTCGGTTTCGCATTGCCGTCCCGATGGCCGGGTTCCTGTTGCTGGCCGCCATCGCCGGCGCCGGGTTTATCCGTTTGGCGCAAACCCCGCCCGACATTGACGGCGTCTGGTTGCGCGTTGTCCAGCCCAACATCGCACAGGCCGACAAATGGCAACGGACCCTGCGCCAACGGAATCTCGACCTGCATCTGGAGCTGGTGGGCCAGGACAGCCGCAAGCCGATCACCCATGTAATATGGCCGGAAACCGCCGTCCCCTATTTCCTGGCCAATGACCCGGCCAGGCGGGCCGAAATCGCCAGCGCACTGCCGCCCGGTGCCACCTTGCTGGCTGGCACCATTCGCTTGACCGCCGCTGCCGACGAACCGCGCCGCGCCTGGAACAGCCTGGTGGCGATCCGTGGCGATGGCTCGACGGTCGCGACCTACGACAAGAGGCATCTGGTGCCGTTCGGCGAATACCTGCCGCTGCGGAACCTGGTTGCCGGCCTTGGCCTCGAAAAACTGGCCAGCGCCGTCATCGCCGGCGATTTCGAGAGCGGACGCGGACCGCTGTGGCTGACCCTGCCGGGCGCGCCACCGGTCCGGCCGTTGATTTGTTACGAGGGTGTATTTCGCGACGAGATATCGGGTTCGACGCCACCCCGCCCGGCCTGGCTGTTGAACGCCACCAACGATTCCTGGTTCGGCACCAGCGCCGGGCCGCACCAGCATTTGGCCATTGCCCGCACCCGGGCGGTGGAACAGGGCCTGCCGCTGGTCCGCGCCGCCAATACCGGCATCTCGACGATCGTCGATGCCCATGGCCGGATTCGCGACAAGCTGGGCCTGGGTCGCCGGGGCATCCTTGACGGCGCATTGCCCGGAGCCCTGCCCGAGCCGACCTTGTACAACCAGTACGGGGATTGGCCGGTTGGAGCCCTGATCGTCGTTATCCTGTTTGTGGCTGTCTGGCAACGCCGGTCGCAATCGCGCTAATACACGCGCCCCACTGTCCGGAACACATTTCTAATCCGCCTTGACCGCGGCGTGATTCTATGCAACGCATACGATGGTTTGGCCCGTTTGCTCAAGCACGAGGCGAAGTAACGCCGGCCCCAACACGATGTTGGACGGGCCGAAAAAACATGCAAGCGGAAGTGGGGAGTTGAAATGGTATCGAGACCCAATCCAATCGACGTTCATGTCGGTTCCCGGGTGCGCATAAGGCGCACATTGCTTGGCATGAGCCAGGATCGGCTCGGCAAGGAGATCGGCTTGACCTTTCAACAGGTGCAAAAATACGAGCGGGGGGCCAACCGAATCGGGTCCAGCCGGTTGTACGAATTGAGCAGGGTTCTGGACGTGCCGATCTCGTTCTTTTTTGACGATTTGCCCGGTGAGGTTGTTCAGAAATACAAGGGCGCCGGGGAGGATCCGCCCGAAGATTACGAACACGAAGAAATTTACGACCCCAAGCAAATGTCGCGCCGCGAGACCCTGGAACTGGTCCGCGCCTATTACAAGATCCCGGAAGCCGCGGTCCGCAAACGCGTTTTCGACATGGTCAAGGCGATCGCGGCCCAGCCGCAGCCAGAGGACGAATGACCGGCACGTCGAGCGGCGGTGCCAGTTGAAAACCTTGACCGAGACAGCAAAGCTTGCCAAAAGTCCCCCGTGGCACCGCAGATGGCCGGTGCAACGCCGCTGATCGCGCTTGATGAAGGCCGGAAAGTGGCGGCACCTTAAGCCGCGAATGCCCGTCGGCCCGCCCAGACAATGTTCCCGGAGGTACAGCCCCGTGCGAAGAGCCAGCTATCTCTTCACCAGTGAGTCGGTTTCCGAAGGTCATCCCGACAAAGTTTGCGATCGCATTTCCGACGCCATTGTGGACGCCTATTTAGGCGCCGATCCCCATTCCCGCGTTGCCGTCGAGACCCTGACCACGACCAACCGCATCGTTCTGGCCGGCGAAACCCGCGGCCCCGAGCAGATCACACCGGCCGAGATGGAAAGGATCGCACGCGACTGCGTCCGTGACATCGGTTACGAGCAGCCTGGTTTTCACTGGCGCGACGCCGAAGTGCAAATTTACGTCCACGGGCAATCGGTCGATATCGCCCAAGGCGTCGATGCGGCCGGCAACAAGGACGAGGGCGCCGGCGACCAGGGCATCATGTTCGGCTATGCCTGCCGTGAAACCGACGCGCTGATGCCGGCACCGATCCATTTGAGCCACAGGATCCTGCGCCTGATGGCCGAAGCCCGCCATCGCGGCGACGAGCCCAAATTGGGGCCCGACTCGAAGAGCCAGGTCACGCTGCTTTACGAAAACGACAAGCCGGTGCGGGCGACCTCGGTGGTGGTGTCGACCCAACATGCCGAGGACCTGGAGCAGAGCCAGGTCAGGGAGTTGGTCCGGCCCTATGTCCTGGCGGCGCTGCCCGATGGCTGGATGTGCGACGAGGCCAATTTCTACGTCAATCCCACCGGCAAATTCGTGATCGGCGGTCCCGACGGCGATGCCGGGCTGACCGGGCGCAAGATCATCGTCGACACTTATGGCGGAGCCGCGCCCCATGGCGGGGGTGCCTTTTCCGGCAAGGACCCCACCAAGGTCGACCGTTCGGCGGCCTATGCCGCCCGCTACCTGGCCAAGAACGTTGTCGCGGCCGACCTGGCGGACCGCTGCTCGATCCAGCTCAGCTATGCGATCGGGGTCTCGAAGCCGCTGTCGCTGTACGTCGACCTGCAAGGCACCGGCCGGGTCGACGAAAGCCGCCTGGAAGCGGCATTGGGCGAGGTTATGGACCTGAGCCCGCGCGGCATTCGCGAACATCTCGGCCTCAGCCGGCCGATTTACGCCCGCACTGCGGCCTATGGCCATTTCGGGCGCGAACCGGAGGCGGATGGCGGGTTTTCCTGGGAGCGGGTCGATCTGGTCGAGGCATTGCGCGGCGCCCTGAGCTAGGCGCCAGCCGACCAACGCGATGAGTGGCGATCCTGAGCGTAAACGCGTCCTTTACGGTCGCCGCTCAGGCCGGCGCCTCCGGGCCGGCAAACGCCAGCTATTGTCGGACTTGCTGCCCAAAACCGCCCTGCCAATGCCATTGGCCGGTGACCGGGCGCTGGGCGGTCTGTTCCGGCCCGGCGTTGACCGGGTGTGGCTGGAAATCGGATTTGGCGGTGGCGAGCACCTGGCCTGGCAGGCCGAGGCCAACCCGGATGTCGGAATCATCGGCTGCGAACCCTTTATCAACGGCGTTGCCAGCCTGCTGAAGCAAATTGACGACCGGGGCCTGGACAACATTCGGATCCACGCCAACGATGCCCGCGACCTGCTGGAAACGCTGCCCGACGCCTGTCTGGATCGGGTTTTCATCCTGTTTCCCGACCCGTGGCCAAAAGCGCGGCACCACCGCCGCCGGATCGTTGCGCCGGCTACTCTGGAGCAATTGGCCCGGATCATGCGGCCGGGTACCGAGTTGCGGCTGGCCACCGACCACGCCGATTACGGCCGCTGGATGTTGCGCCATCTGATCCGCCACCCGGCGTTCCGGTGGCGGGCGCGGCGACCGGCCGATTGGCGGCAACGGCCAGAGGACTGGCCGGCAACCCGCTACGAGGCGAAAGCGATCGCCGCCGGGCGGGCCTGCCTCTACCTCAGCTTCGAACGCACCCCTTGAGGGAACCCCGAAAAAACACTTGCCGCCCCGCGTACAAAGACTATGATGCCCGCGAAATCCGAATACCGGATGGTCGGATTTCTCTGCTATTCCGTTCATGATTTGCGAGAGCGGTGGGCAAACGCCCACTTTTTTTTGTTTGTAGGCACGCCAGGCGATTTTGGTTGAAACTTTTTGGTGATAGCGGCGGCGAACGGAGCGTATGATTTGTCGACTGCGGCCGTTGAACGGGTTGAACAGCTGATTGCCCCGGCGATCGAGGCCATGGGGTTCGTGGTCGTTCGGGTGACGTTGTCCGGCAGCCAGCGGCCGGTGCTGCAGGTGATGGCCGAACCGGCCGACGGCAGCGCGATGCATGTCGATGATTGCGCCGAGTTGAGCCGCACGATCTCAGCGGTGCTGGACGTCGAGGATCCGATCCCCGATGCCTATGTATTGGAGGTCAGTTCGCCGGGAATTGATCGGCCGTTGGTGCGGCTGGCGGACTATGAACGGTTCCGCGGCCACCTGGCCAAGGTCGAGTTGAAGACGCTGCGGGATGGAAGGCGCCGCTTTCAGGGCTACCTGGACGGCGTCGATGCGGATCAGGTCCGACTGACCGTCGACGATCAGACGGTGACCCTTGCCTTCGCGAACATCGCCAAGGCAAAACTGGTCCTGACGGACGAATTGATCAGGCAGGCCCAAGCCATGGGCCCCAGGGACGAGGAATAGAGATGGAAGTCGCGACTTCGCAAAACAGGCTCGAACTGCTCCAGGTCGCCGAAACCGTTGCCCGGGAAAAGAACATCGACCGCATGGTCGTGTTGGAAGCGATGGCCGAAGCCATCCAAAAAGCGGCGCGGTCGAAATACGGCCCCGAGCACGAAATCCGGGCCGAAATCGACGAGCGCACCGGCAGCATCGAACTGTTCCGCATCCGCACCGTCGTCGAGGAAATCGAGGACGAGGCAACGCAGTTGGACCTGGACCGGGCGCGCCTGGAAAAGGCGGACGCGGAAATCGGCGAAGAGCTGCGCGACCCGCTGCCGCCGATCGATTTCGGGCGGGTGGCCGCCCAGACCGCCAAGCAGGTCATCGTCCAGAAGGTGCGCGACGCCGAGCGCGAGCGCCAGTTCGAGGAATTCAAGGATCGCGTCGGCGAGATCGTCCATGGCCTGGTCAAGCGCATCGAATACGGCAATGTCACCGTCGACCTGGGCCGCGCCGAAGGCGTGGTGCGGCGCGACGAGTTGCTGCCGCGCGAAAGCTTCCGCCAGGGCGACCGCATTCGTGCCTATGTTTACGACGTGCGCCGCGAACAGCGTGGCCCACAGATCTTCCTCTCGAGGTCACACCCGCAGTTCATGGCCAAGCTGTTCGCCCAGGAAGTCCCCGAAATCTACGACAGCATCATCGAGATCAAGTCGGTTGCCCGCGACCCGGGCAGCCGGGCCAAGATCGCGGTGATGTCAAACGATTCGTCGATCGACCCGGTCGGCGCCTGCGTCGGCATGCGCGGCAGCCGCGTCCAGGCGGTGGTCAACGAACTGCACGGCGAGAAGATCGACATCATCTCATGGTCGCCCGACCCCGCCACCTTTATCGTCAATGCCCTGGCCCCGGCCGAGGTTGCCAAGGTGGTGCTGGACGAGGAGGCGGAGCGCATCGAAGTGGTGGTGCCCGACGATCAATTGTCGCTGGCGATCGGTCGTCGTGGCCAGAACGTGCGGCTGGCCTCGCAACTGACCGGCTGGGACATCGACATCATGACCGAGGACGAAGAATCGGAGCGGCGCCAGGAGGAATTCCGCCGGCGCAGCCAAATGTTCTTCGATGCCCTGGACGTCGACGAGGTGATCGCCCAGTTGCTGGTCGCAGAAGGCTTCGACAGCGTCGAGGAAGTGGCCTTCGTGCCGGCCGAGGAATTGACGTCCATCGAAGGTTTTGACGAAGATCTGGCGGCCGAGCTGCGCAGCCGCGCCCGCGAGCACCTGGAGCGCCGAGCCGGCGAACAGGACTTGCGCCGCATCGAACTGGGGGTCGAGAACGACGTCGCCGCAATACCCGGCCTGTCGCCGGACATGCTGGTGGCGCTGGGCGAAAAGGGCATCAAAACCCTGGACGACCTGGCCGATCTGGCATCAGACGAACTCATCGAACTGCTGGAAGGCATGGCGCCGTCCGAGGAGGAAGCCAACGCGATCATCATGGCGGCACGGGCCCATTGGTTCGACGACGAACCCGAGGTTCCGGCGGAGGCGGCAGACGAGCCCGTCGCCGCCGAGACCGACCCGGTTTGACGGGTCCAAGGTGGTGGGAACCAGACCATGGCGGATCGGCAACGTCGATGCATCGCGACCGGCGAGGTTAAATCGCCGGATCGGCTGATTCGTTTCGTCGTCGGTCCCGATCAGCTTCTGGTCCCCGACATCGCCGGTGATTTGCCGGGACGCGGCCTTTGGGTGTCGGCGTCGGCATCGGCGTTGCGACAGGCCATGGCCAAGCGCACCTTTGCCCGAGCGGCCAGAAGTCTGGTCGAGGTTCCGGCCGACCTGGTGGAACGGGTCGACGGACTGTTGGCGCGGCGCACCCTGAACCTGTTGGGACTGGCCCGCCGCGGCAGCCAGGTGGCGATCGGATTCGAGAAGGTCAAGACGAAGTTGACGGCCGCTCCGGTGGCCGTGCTGCTGTCGGCAAGCGACGGCGCGGCGGACGGAACCGGCAAGCTGGGCCGGCTGGCACCGGGCGTTCCGGTGGTGGCAATGTTCAGCCGCGATGAATTGAGTTTGGCATTAGGCCGCGAAAATGTGGTACATGCTGCCCTCGAACCGGGCAGACTGGCCAATCGCTTCCTGGCGGAAGTGAATAGGTTGCGCGGCTTTCGGGAAACCCCGCCACAAACCGGCGAGGGTCGGGAAAGGCGCAACGCGTCGGAGAAGGTATGAGCGAAGCTAAAGAAACGGACGGCAAGAAATCCTTGAGCCTGTCGCGGCCGCGGCGGCTTGAGCTGAAGAAGACCGTGTCGAGCGGGCAGGTGAAGCAGAGCTTCAGCCATGGCCGGACCAAGGCGGTCGCCGTCGAAGTGCGGAAGAAACGGACCTTCACGCGCGAAGGCAACAAGTTCACCGAGGTCCAGGACGCACCGCTGGTCGAACCCGAGGCTCCGGCGCCAGCACCGGCGGAGACCCCGGCACCGGTCGCCGAGGAACCGGCTGAGCCCGCGCCACCTGTCGAGCCGCCCCGCAAGCTGACCGAAAGCGAGCGCGCGGCGAGGGCCCGGGCGCTACAGGGCGCCCAGGCCGATATCGAAGCCCGGCAACAGGCCGAGGAAGAGGAGCGCCTGCGCGCCGAACAGGAAGCGCGGCGCCTGGCCGAGGAGGAGGAGCGCCGCCTGGCCGAAGAAGAGGCGCGGCGCGTGGCCGAGGAAGAGGAACGCCGCCGGGCCGAGGAAGAGGCCAAGGCCAAGCCCGCCGAAGCACCGGCACCCGAGCCGGAGGCCAAAGCCGCAGCGCCGGGAGCCAAGGCAGCACCGGCGGCGGCCCGTCCGCCCCGCGAGGCCGAGGAGCAGGAGCGCGCCAAGAAAAGCCCCCGGCCCAGCAAGCCGGGCCCGAGCGCACGGCGCGGCGAGCAACGCCCCCGCAGCGGCAAGCTGACCATGGCCCAGGCCCTGAACGACGAGGAGCGCCAGCGCAGCCTGGCATCGGTGCGCCGCGCCCGGGCCCGCGAGAAACGGGCCCAGGAACAGCGCATGTCGGGTCCGCGCGAAAAGGTCCTGCGCGAGGTCATCATTCCGGACGCGATCACGGTCCAGGAGTTGGCCAACCGCATGGCCGAGCGTGCCGTCGACGTGATCAAGGAGCTGATGAAGAGCGGCATCATGGCCACGGTCAACCAGACCGTCGACGCCGACACCGCCGAACTGGTGGTCACCGAGTTCGGCCATATCGTCAAGCGGGTCAGCGAAGCCGATGTCGAAATCGGCCTGACCAGGCCCGAGGATGATGACCAGCTGCGCGCCCCGCGGGCGCCGGTGGTGACCGTGATGGGCCATGTCGACCACGGCAAGACGTCGCTGTTGGACGCCCTGCGCGAAACCGACGTGGTGGCCGGCGAGGCGGGTGGCATCACCCAGCATATCGGCGCCTATCAGGTGACCCTGGGCGATGGCCAGCAGATCACCTTCCTGGATACGCCGGGCCACGAGGCCTTCACCTCGATGCGGGCCCGCGGCGCCGAAGTCACCGACCTGGTGGTGCTGGTGGTGGCGGCCAACGACGGCGTGATGCCCCAGACGGTCGAGGCGATCCGCCACGCCAAGGCGGCCGAAGTGCCGATGATCGTGGCGATCAATAAATGCGACCTGCCCGGCGCGACGCCGGACCGGGTGCGCAACGAATTGCTGCAGTACGAGGTGGTTTCGGAAGAGGTGGGCGGCGATGTCCTGACCGTCGAGGTCTCGGCGCTGAAGAAGACCGGCCTCGACAAGCTGCAGGAAGCCATTCTGCTGCAGGCGGAAATGCTCGATCTGAAGGCCAACCCCGATCGCGCCGCGGAAGGCGTGGTGGTCGAGGCGAAGCTGGAGCGCGGCCGCGGTTCGGTGGCCACCGTGCTGGTCCAACGCGGCACCCTGGCGGTCGGCGACACCTTTGTCGTCGGGTCCGAATGGGGCCGTGTCCGGGCCCTGATCGACGACCATGGCCAGCAGATCAAGGAAGCCGGCCCAGCGGTCCCGGTCGAAGTGCTGGGCCTGCAAGGCACGCCCCATGCCGGTGACCTGTTCACCGCCGTGGAAAGCGAGGCACGCGCCCGCGAGGTCGCCGAGTTCCGCCAGCGCCGGGTCCGCGATGCCCGTGCGGTCAGCGGCGGTCGCGGCACCTTGGAGCAGATGTTCGCCAAGATCCAGCAGGGCGAGGTCAAGGAAGTGCCGGTCGTGGTCAAGGCCGACGTTCAGGGGTCGGCCGAGGCAATCATCGGCGCGGCCGAAAAGCTGGGCACCGAGGAGGTCGCGGTTCGCGTCCTGCACAGCGCCGTCGGCGGGATCAACGAATCCGACATCACCCTGGCCTCGGCCAGCGAGGCGATCGTGCTGGGTTTCAACGTTCGCGCCAACAAACAGGCGCGCGACCTGGCCGACCAGAACGATGTCGACATCCGCTACTATTCGGTGATCTACGATCTGATCGACGATCTGAGAGCCTTGCTGACCGGCCTGCTGGCTCCGGCCATCCGCGAGACCTTCCTGGGCAATGCCGAGATCCTGGAGGTCTTCTCGATCAGCAAGGTCGGCAAGGTCGCCGGTTGCCGGGTCACCGACGGGCTGGTCAAGCGCGGCTCCAAGGTTCGACTGCTGCGTGACAATGTGGTGATCCACGAAGGCACGCTGTCGACCCTGAAACGCTTCAAGGACGAGGTCAAGGAGGTCCGGCAAGGGACTGAATGCGGTATGGCGTTCGAGAACTACCAGGACATCCGGGTCGGCGACGTGATCGAGTGCTTCGACGTCGAGGAAGTGGCCCGCACGCTCTGAGGCGCTGCGCCGGCCGAAAAGAGGACGTGATGGCACGGTCAAAACGGACCGGCGGCAAGCCGGCCGGACAGCGACAATTGCGGGTCGGCGAGGAATTGCGCCACGCCCTGGCGCAACTGTTCGCGCGCGACGAGATCCAGGACCCCGGCGTGGCCGGCGTTTCGATCACCGTGACCGAGGTGCGGGTCAGTTCCGACCTCAAACATGCCGTCGCCTATATCCTGCCGCTGGCCGGCACCAACAGCGACACGGTGATGGCCGGCCTGGAGCGTTCGGCCAGGTTCGTGCGCGGCCGGGTGGCGCACATGGTTCGCCTGAAATTTGCCCCGTCCATCAGCTTCGCCCTGGACGACCGGTTCGACTATGCGGCCCGAGTCGACGCCTTGTTGCAGGACCCCAGGGTCGCGGCCGACCTGGCCGATGCCGGTGACGAGGACCAGAATGGGTCGTAGAAGGAAGGGCCGGCCGCTGCATGGCTGGGTCAACCTGGACAAACCGGCCGGGATGAGCTCGGCCCAGGCGGTGGCGGCGGTACGGCGCCTGACCCAGGCCGCCAAGGCCGGCCATGGTGGCACGCTGGACCCGCTGGCAACCGGCATCCTGCCGATCGCGCTGGGCGAAGCCACCAAATGCATGGCCTTTGTCATGGACGGCACCAAGAGCTACCGGTTCACGGTACGCTGGGGCCAGGCCACGGCCACCGGCGACACGGAGGGCGACGTCACGGCAACCAGCGACGTGCGGCCGGACAGCGCCGCGATCACCGACGCCCTGCCCGCCTTTCACGGCATCATTCTGCAGGTTCCGCCCGCCTATTCGGCGATCAAGGTCGATGGCCAACGCGCCTATGCCCTGGCCCGCGACGGCGAGCCGGTGGAACTGGCGCCCCGGCCGGTCGAGATCCACCGCCTGGCATTGGTCGAGATCACCGATCCCGATCACGCCGTGTTCGAGCTGGACTGCGGCAAGGGCACGTATGTGCGGTCCCTGGCGCGCGATTTAGGGGAGTTTTTGGGGACTTTCGGCCATGTCGCGTCGATGCGGCGCACCCGCGTCGGGCCGTTCGACGAGGGCACGGCGATTTCGCTGGAGTCTTTGGACGAGTTATGTCAGATTGCGCCGCCGGAAGAGCACCTCTTGCCGGTCGAGACCGCGCTGGACGACATCCCGGCGTTGGCCCTGACCGGACCGCAGGCCGAGCGTATGCGCTTTGGCCAGTCGATCAGGGTGCTCAATACCGCAGACGGAACGGTTTGTGCGATGACCGGTGGCAAGCCCGTAGCACTCGCAAGTGTGCAGGATGGCGAAGTCCGGCCATTGCGCGTTTTCAATTTGTAGGACGAGGAACATACGATGTCGATCACTGCCGAACGCAAGCAGGAATTGATCAAGGATTTTGGCACCGGAGATGGCGACACTGGGTCGCCCGAGGTGCAGGTGGCGATCCTGACCGAACGGATCGTCAATTTGACCGAACACTTCAAAGTCAACAAAAAGGACCGCCATTCACGGCGGGGACTGCTGATGATGGTCAGCCGGCGACGGCGCCTGCTGGACTATCTGAAGAAGAACGACGTGGAACGTTATTCGACGTTGATCAAGCGGCTTGGGCTGCGCAAGTAGCACCGGAAGCCGCGCAATTGCCCGTACCTCCTAGCGGCGATCATGGCCACCGGCCGAATGACCGGTCGGTGACGGCACGGCTGCGCCTTTTGGGCGCAGGCTGCACGAACCCTCGCCGCACACAGAACCAAGCGTCCCGCGGATAGGCCGCGGCGGACGCCGAACCGGGCCCCGGGGTCCGGATCTTGGAAGGAAAGAGAAAGAGAATGTTCAAGGTTTACCGCAAGGAATTGGAATGGGGCGGGCGCAAGCTGGTCCTGGAAACCGGCCGCATGGCGCGCCAGGCAACCGGCGCGGTGTTGGTCAGCTATGGCGACACCACCGTACTGTGCACCGCTGTCGGCGAAAAATCGGCGCGTCCCGGGGTCGATTTCTTCCCCCTGACCGTCAACTATCAGGAAAAGACGTTCGCCGCCGGTAAGATCCCCGGCGGCTTTTTTAAGCGCGAAGGCCGTCCCAGTGAAAAGGAGACGCTGACGTCGCGCCTGATCGACCGCCCCATCCGACCGCTGTTCGCCGATGGCTACCGCAACGAAACCCAGGTCATCTGCACCGTGTTGGCGCATGATTTGGAAAACGACCCCGACGTGGTGTCGATGATCGGCGCCTCGGCCGCGCTGACGATTTCCGGCCTGCCGTTCCTGGGGCCCATTGGCGGCGCCCGGGTCGGCTATATCGATGGCGAATACGTGCTGAACCCGCAGGCCGACGAGATGCCGTCCAGCGACCTGGACCTGGTCGTGGCCGCCACCCATGACGCCGTGATGATGGTTGAATCGGAAGCCAAGGAGCTGTCCGAGGATGTCATGCTGGGCGCGGTGATGTTTGCCCACAACGCCATCAAGGAGGTGATCGATGCGATCATCTCGTTCGCCGAAGAATGCGCCAAGGAGCCCTGGGAACTGCCGGAACCGGCGGACGACAGCGCCGTCCAGGCGGTTTTCGGCGAGCTTGGCATCGAGGCCGCCCTGGCCGAGGCCTACCAGGAGGTCGTGAAGCAGGCCCGGCAGGACAAGGTGGCTGCGGTTCGCGAGAAAGTCATGACCGCGCTGGCGGAGAGGGAGCTTCCGGAAGACCAGGGCAGCGCCCTGTTCAAGAAGACCGAGAAGAAGCTGGTCCGCGGAAATATCCTGAAAACCGGCCTGCGCATCGACGGCCGCGACACCAAGACGGTGCGCCCGATCGTCGCCGAGGTTGGCATGCTGCCGCGGACCCATGGTTCGGCGCTGTTCACCCGCGGCGAGACCCAGGCCCTGGTGGTCGCCACCCTGGGCACCGGCCAGGACGAGCAGATCATCGATGCCCTGGAAGGCGAATATCGCGAGCACTTCATGCTGCACTACAATTTCCCGCCCTATTCGGTCGGTGAAACCAGCTTCCGGCTTGGCCCGGGGCGGCGCGAAGTCGGCCATGGCAAGCTGGCCTGGCGCGCGGTTCGACCGCTGATGCCGTCCAAGGAACAGTTCCCCTACACCGTCCGGGTGGTCTCCGAGATTACGGAGTCCAACGGCTCCTCGTCGATGGCCTCGGTCTGCGGCGCGTCGCTGGCCCTGATGGATGCCGGCGTGCCGATCGAACGGCCGATCGCCGGTATCGCCATGGGCCTGATCCTGGAGGACGAAGGCTTCGCGGTGTTGAGCGACATCCTGGGTGACGAAGACCACCTTGGCGACATGGACTTCAAGGTCGCCGGCACCGACGCCGGCGTGACCAGCCTGCAGATGGACATCAAGGTCGCCGGCATCACCGAGGAGATCATGCGCACCGCCCTGGCCCAGGCCCGCGACGGCCGCATGCACATCCTGGGCGAGATGGCCAAGGCCCTGGCGGATTCCCGCAGCACGGTCAAGGAACATGCGCCGCGCATTACCGTGATCAACGTGCCGCGGGACAAGATCCGCGACATCATCGGTACCGGCGGCAAAGTGATCCGCGAGATCTGCGAGACCACCGGCGCCAAGATCGACATCGAAGACGACGGCACCGTCAAGGTGGCCGCGGTCGACGCCGAATCGGCGGATGCCGCGATCAACTGGATCAAGACCATTGTCGCCGAGCCCGAGGTTGGTGAAATCTACCAGGGCAAGGTGGTCAAAGTGGTCGACTTCGGTGCTTTCGTGAACTTCTTCGGGGCCCGCGACGGCCTGGTGCACATCAGTGAATTGGCACCGCGCCGGGTTCAGAAGGTGACCGACGTGATCAACGAAGGCGACAAGGCCTATGTCAAGGTCCTGGGGATCGACGACCGCGGCAAGGTTCGCCTGTCGATGAAGGTCGTCGACCAGGAAACCGGCAAGGAAATCAGCCGCGAGGCCGAGCAGGCCGGCGACTGACGCCGGGCAAGGTTGGCGGGGCGCGCCTGCGCCCTACCTTCCTTCCGGTCGACAGGTCTCGGCCGGAACATCGAAGGAGACGGGCCGGTGAAGGCATTGAACCCGATCGTACTGTCTGGCCACGAGGTGCTGCCGCTGGTCGAAGGCGGCAAGGGCGTCGCCGTGACCACGGGTGCCTGCTCGGGCGCCTGGGCGGCGGCCGGTGGCGTCGGTACGTTTTCCGGGGTCAACGCCGACGAAATCGATGAAAACGGCCAGGTCGCCCCTCAAATCTATCACGGTCGTACCCGCCGTGAGCGGCATGAAGAACTGGTCAAATTCGGGATCAAGGGCGGTATCGCCCAAGCCCGCATTGCCCATGACGTTTCCGGCGGCCGCGGCCGGGTCCACATGAACGTGTTGTGGGAAATGGGCGGCGCCGAACGGGTGCTGCAGGGTGTCCTGGAGGGAGCCAAGGGCCTGGTCCACGGCATCACCTGCGGCGCCGGCATGCCCTATCGCCTGGCCCAGATCGCGGCCAATCATGGGGTCTACTACTATCCCATCGTATCGTCTGCGCGCGCCTTCCGGGCTTTGTGGAAACGCGCGTATCATCGCGCCGCCGAATTGCTGGGCGGGGTGGTCTACGAAGATCCGTGGCGGGCCGGCGGCCATAACGGCCTGTCGAACGTCGAGGACCCGGAGGCGCCCGAGGATCCTTATCCTCGGGTGGCCGCCCTGCGCCGCGAGATGCGCAGTTTCGGCCTGGACAATGTGCCGATCGTGATGGCCGGCGGTGTCTGGTGCCTGAACGAATGGACCGACTGGATCGACAACCCCGAGCTTGGGCCGGTCGCATTCCAGTTCGGGACCCGGCCACTGGTCACCAAGGAAAGCCCGATTTCCGACGCGTGGAAACAGAAGCTGCTGCAGCTTAAAAAAGGCGACGTCTTCCTCAACCGGTTCAGCCCGACCGGCTTTTGGTCGTCGGCGGTGGCCAACCGTTTCCTGCGCGAGTTACAGGGACGCCAACAACGACAGGTCGCCTACACCACCGAGGAGGTCGGCGAACACAGCTGGTCGTTCCCGGTCGGGCCGCGCGGTCGTCCGGTGTTTCTGACCGCGGCCGACAAGCTGCGGGCCGAGGCCTGGGTCAGCGAAGGCTTCACCGAGGCCATGAAGACTCCCAGTTCGACCCTGATCTTCGTGACGCCGGAGCAATCTCGGCGGATCCGCACCGATCAAATCGAGTGCATGGGCTGCCTCAGCCAATGCCAGTTTTCCAACTGGCACCAAGGGCCCGAGGGCAGCACCGGCAAGAAGGCCGATCCGCGCAGCTTCTGCATTCAGAAGACGTTGCAGAAGATCAGCCATTCTGACGCGGTTGAGGACAATCTGATGTTCGCCGGCCACAACGCCTATCGCTTTGCTTCCGACCCCTTCTACTCGAACGGGTTCATTCCAACAGTTCGACAATTGATCAGGCGCATTGCCACCGGCGAATAGCCCGAAGCGGGGGGAGGCGCGAATATCGACAACCATTGGCCTATTTGGCGCCAATCGGGACTTGAGACTGCCCGCCGCGGACTAGATCAAAATCTGTAGTAAGTTACCGCTGTTTAACTCATATCTATTTTAATTCGCGCCCAACGATATTATATTCCCGTAAAAATAAGGAGTTGGTAGATGCATCGCCCTTATACTGAGGCTCTTACAAAACTGCGTGACGCCGGACTGCGTCCGACCCGCCAGCGCCTGGCCCTTGCAAAATTGTTGTTCGAACGTGGCGACCGTCACCTGACGGCCGAGATGCTGCACAACGAAGCCCTGTCGGCCAAGGTGCGAGTGTCGCTGGCTACCGTATATAACAGCCTGAATCAATTCACCGAAGCCGGACTCCTGAGAGAGGTCGTCGTCAGCTCGGGCCGGTCCTATTTCGATACCAATACCAGCAATCACCACCATTTCTACTATGAAGACAGTGGCCGTTTGGAAGACATCGTGGATGATGCGGCGGTGGCGACCGAAATTCCCAACGCCCCGGCCGGCACCAAGGTCAGCCGTGTCGATGTTGTGGTCCGTTTAAGGGAATTATAGGCTACCTGGCAATAAGTTAGGTCCTTATATAGAAATATTCCAAGGTCCTTGAACTCGGCTTTCGAGTCGACTATATTGTGGCAATCAAACACGGCCCCGTATCGGTCCCGATGCGGTAAAACGTAGCAATTGTTGAACATGGAGGGTCAAGTCGATGCCGTCGCTCGCCGGTACCAAAACCGAACAGAATCTGAAAGACGCGTTTGCCGGGGAATCCCAGGCCAACCGCCGCTACCTCTATTTCGCCCAAAAGGCGGATATCGAGGGCTACAACGACGTTGCAGCGGTCTTCCGCTCGACCGCCGAGGGTGAGACCGGCCACGCCCACGGCCATCTGGAATACCTGGAAGAGACCGGCGACCCGGCGACCGGCGAGCCGATCGGCACCACCGCCCAGAACCTGAAGGCATCGGTGGCCGGCGAAACCCACGAGTACACCGACATGTACCCGGGCATGGCGCGGGTTGCCCGCGACGAGGGCTTTGACGAGATCGCCGACTGGTTCGAGACCCTGGCTAAGGCCGAGAAGAGCCATGCCGGGCGGTTCCAAAAGGCACTCAACACGCTGGACGACTGACCACCGGTAAATCGGGGCGGGTCGTCACCCGCCCCACCCTACCCCTGTCAAATGCGGGGCCGCGATTATGCGCGAGGGCAGTTTAGAGGCACCGATCCGGCATCCGCTGGGTTGGCAAGACGACGAATTCTACGATCCCGAAAAGATCGATGCGGAACTGCGGCGGGTGTTCGACATCTGCCACGGCTGTCGCCGTTGCTTCAATTTGTGCGATTCCTTCCCCCGGCTTTTCGACCTGATCGACGAGTCGGAAAGCGGCGAACTGGACACTGTCGAGAGCAGCGAGTTCTCGCCGGTCATCGAGGCATGCACGCTGTGCGACCTGTGCTTCATGACCAAGTGCCCCTATGTGCCGCCGCATGATTTCGACCTGGACTTCCCGCACCTGATGCTCAGGGCCCGGGCCGCCGCCTTCAAGCGCGGCGAAGTGCCCTTCTACACCAAACAACTGTCGCAGACCGACCGTAACGGCCGCCTGGCCAAGGCCACCGCGCCACTGGCCAATTGGGCGACAAAGCGCGGCAACGGGCTGACCCGGCCGCTGCTGGAGACGGCCGCCCATATCCACCGCGACGCCGACCTGCCGCGCTGGGAGCGCCAGGACTTCGTCGCCCAGGCCAAGGCCCGCCCCATCACCGTGAACGCAGCGGCACCGGCGGCGGGGCGCAAGGCGGTGATCTACACCACCTGCTTCGTCAACTACAACAACGCCGCCATCGGCCATGCCGCCCGCGCCGTTTTGGCCCATAACGGGGTCGAAACGGAAGCGGTCCACCCCGGCTGCTGCGGCATGCCGCACCTGGAACATGGCGATATCGCCCGGGTCGCGGCCCAGGCCGAGGCCACCGCGGCGACCCTGGCGCCGTGGCTGGACCAGGGCTATGACGTGATCGCCCTGGTGCCGTCCTGCGCCTTGATGCTGAAGTTCGAATGGCCCCTGATCCTGCCGGATTCGGAGCCCGTGAAGCGCTTGGCCCAGGCCAGTTTCGACATCACTGAATATATTGTCGACATCGCCAAGACGGAGGGCATGGCCGAAGGGCTGAAACCGCTGGACGGTGGCGTCGCCCTGCACCTGGCCTGTCATGCCAGGGCCCAGAACATGGGCCCCAAGGCGGCTGACATGCTGCGTCTGATCCCGGACGCCAATATCGGTATTATCGAGCGTTGCTCGGGCCATGGCGGATCCTGGGGGGTGATGAAAGAGAATTTCGCGACCGCATTGAAGGTCGGCAAGCCGGCGGCGCGGCAGGCGGCCGAGAAGGCCGATCCCTATCTCGCCTCGGAATGTCCGCTGGCCGGTCCCCATATCGCCCAGGGCATCGAACAATTGGGTGGTGACAAGCCGATCCCCAAACCCCGCCATCCGGTCCAGTTGCTGGCCATGGCCTACGGTCTGGACACACCATGAAACGCGCCATTACCGCCGACGATATCCTCGACCTCGACGCCTATGCCCAGGTGCGGCGCCAGCGCCGCGCCGAACTGGTGGCGGTCAAGCGCCACCGCCGGGTCGAGGTCGGCCCCTTCGCCTGCTTCTATTTCGAGAGCTTCGACACCATGCTGCAGCAAATCCAGGAGATGCTGTACATCGAAAATGGTGGCGCAGCCCAGCTGGTGGATGAATTGGCCGCCTACAATCCGCTGATCCCGCAAGGGCGCGAACTGGTGGCGACCATGATGCTGGAAATCGGCGACCCCGGCCGGCGCCAGCGGATCCTGGCCGGCCTGGGCGGCATCGAGGACCGCATCGCCCTGACCGTCGACGACGGCCCGGCGGTTGCCGCGGTGCCGGAGGCGGATGTCGAGCGCAGCAAGGAGGACGGCAAGACTTCGGCCGTGCATTTCCTGCATTTTCCGATGACCGAGGACCAGGCAGCGGCGTTCAAGCGCCCCGGCGCCAAGGTCGTCTTAGGCATCGACCACCCCGGCTACGGTCACATGGCGATGCTGCCGGAAGAGGTCCGGGCCGCCCTGGCCGACGACCTGGATTAGGAGGCCAACCAACGGTCGACGAGACCGTTGGCAAGCGCGAACGCGCGTCGGCGCCTATGCGCCGGAAACCCTAGCGCGCGGATGCGAGCGCCCGGCGACTGAGGGCCAAATCAATGGCCATCAAAGATGGCCGTTGGCAAAAGGTAACCCCTACATCACCGGGGTCGGTTTCCGCCTGAGGCCGGTGACGGCATTGCCGACGATGGCGAACATCAGGATCGCGCCGCCCAGCAGGGTGTAGGCGCCGGCGGTTTCGCCGAGGAACAGCCAGACCCAGAAAGGGCCCAACAGCACTTCGGTCATGGCCAGAAGGGCCAATTCCGCGGCCGGCACCGCCTTGGAGCCGAAGGTGTACAAGGTCAGGCCGGCGCCCAGTTGGAACACGCCCATCGCCATCGCAACCAGAATGTCATGGGTCGGCACGGCAAACGATCCGTCGCCCGCCATGATGATGCCGGCAGCGGTCAGGATCGCGAAGATGCCGGCCAGGAACACGGCCGGCAGCATGTCGTCGAGCTTCTTCCAGCGCAATGCAATCGTGAAGACGGCGAAGCCGAGGGCCGACAGCAGCGCCGCGACATTGCCGTCGAGATGGCCGAGCGACACGCCCTCGGCCACCATGATCGCGATCCCTGCCGCCGCCACCGCCATGGCGATCCAGGTGGCGCGGCGCACCGATTCACGTAGCAGCACCCGCCCCAGCAGGGCGGCCAGGAAGGGAGCGGCGGCGAACAGGAACATGGCATTGGCGACCGTGGTGGCCTGGATCGCGTAAATGCCACCGGCGAAGGCGAACACCAGGCCGGCACCGCCGACCGCACCGGCTGCGCCGGCCTTGGCGATGGTCGCCAGGGGCCGGCCCCGGGAACGCAGGGCGATGATCACCAAGAGGAACGGCGCCATGGCGCAGGAGCGGTAGAACAGGATCTGCCAGACTTCGGCAACCTCCATCGCTCGGATGCCCAGCCCCATGGTCGACCAGCAGACGCCGGCCAACAGGACCAGCACCACCCCGCGCCGATAGGCGGCGGAGGCGATCGGCCCGGTGGCGACGGCGTCGGCCACCGCCCTTAAGTCCGGTAGTCGGGTTCTGCCTCGTCGAGGATCGCCTTGCATTCGGCGAAGTGACGTTCGGCCTGGCCGGGATAGGTTTCGATCTGGTGCGCGGTGCGTTCGGCGATTTCGTCGGACAGGACCCGCAACTTCTTGCCCGTGGCGTAGGCACGGATCAGGGTTTCGGCCGCCCGTTCGAAATAGTAGAGCCGGTTGAAGGCCTCGGCGACGGTCTCGCCGATCACCAGCACCCCGTGATTGCCCATCACCATGGTCTTGATCTTGGGGTCCGACAGCGCGGCGGCACAGCGCTCGCCCTCATCCTCGAAGGCCAGGCCGCCGAAATCCCCATCGACCACCATGCGATTGAAGAAGGTAGCGGTGTTCTGGTCGATCGGCGGCATCGAACTGTCGGCCAGGCTGGCCAGAACGGTGGCGTGGATCGAATGGACGTGCAGGGCGCACCTGGCGTGGGGGCAGCGCCGGTGCAGCGACCCATGCAGGCCCCAGGCGGTGGGATCGGGCGCGTCCGGCTGTTCCATGGTCGCCGGATCGCCGGCGTCCAGCAGCAACAGGTCGCTGGCTTTGATGCGGCTGAAATGCCGCTGATTGGGGTTCATCAGGAATTGGCTGCCATCGTCGCTGACCGCGAGCGAGAAATGATTGGCCACCGCCTCGTGCCAATTGAGGCGCACCGCCCAGCGTAAGGCGCAGGCCAAATCGACCCGTGCGTCCCAATGGGGATCATTGTGGCTGGCCGGATGGGCAACAATCGTCGACATGGCGAACTCCCTGGTCCTGGGGTGGTTTGCCTCAAGGTGCCAGTTCCAAACCCTGCGGACAATCCGGAAATTCCGGTTGCCAAGATCGCGTTTTGCGATCGGTTCAGTTCAACATCTGCTGTGGCAGCCACAGGATCAGTTGCGGGAAGGCGACGAACAGCGCCACGGTCAGGACGTCAGCGATGAAAAACGGGCCGATGCCGCGGAACACGTCCTGTAATGGTATGTCCGGTCTAACCCCGTTGACCACGTAGCAGTTGAGGCCGATCGGCGGCGTGATCAGGCAGATCTCGACCATCTTGACGACGATGATACCGAACCAGATCGGGTCATAGCCAAGCTGGACCACCGCCGGATAGACCACCGGCAGGGTCAGCAGCAGCATGCCGATCGCGTCCATGAACATGCCCAGCACCGCATAGGCCAGCAGGATGCAAATGATGATCGCCAGCGGCGGCAAGGGCAGGCCGACGACCCATTCGGCAAAGGCCTCGGGCAGGCCGGCAAAGCCCAGAAACCGGACGAAGACCAGCACGCCCCAGATGATCGAAAAGATCATCACCGTCAGCTTGGCGGTCTCCAGCAGGGCCTCCCGCAGACTGTTCCAGCGCATGCCGCGCATCAGCGCCAGGATGAAGACCGTGAAGGCGCCCAGGGCACCGGCCTCGGTCGGGGTCGCCCAGCCGAGATACATACCGCTGAAAATGATCGCGATGACCAGGACGATCGGCATTGTACCGGGAACGGACGCGAACCGCTCCTTCCAGGTGAAGCCCTTGATCGGCTGGCCGAGCTCCGGGTTGAGCTTGACCCGGAAAATAATGATCAGGGCATAGATCACCGCCGACAGGATGCCCGGAACAAAGCCGGCCAACAGCAGCCGGCCAACCGATTCCTCGACGATGATGGCATAGATCACCAGGATGGCACTGGGTGGAATCAGCGATGCCAGGGTGCCGCCGGCCGCCACCACGCCGGCCGCCAAACGCCGGTCATAGCCGTATTTCAGCATTTCCGGGATGGCGACGCGACTGAACACCGCGGCGGTCGAGGTGCTGGCGCCTGAAACCGCGGCAAAGCCGGCGGTGGCGAACACGGTGGCGACCGCCAACCCGCCCGGCACCCAGCCGAACCATTTGCGGGCGGCATCGAACACTGCCCGGGTGATGCCGGCATGGAAGGCCAGGAAGCCGATCAGGATGAACATAGGCAGGACGCTTAACGTATAGGTCACCGATTTCGAATGCGGAATGGTCCCGGCCATGCCGGCGCCGGCGTCCCAGCCGATGATCGCCACCATGCCGACCAGGCCGACCGAGGCTGCGGCATAGACCACGCGCACGCCCAGGAAGACCAGCGTCAGAAGGCCCAGGGTTCCCAAAAGACCAACGAGCAATGGATCCATGGTCATGACCGGCCCTCCCCTGGCTGGGTCGGTGACGGCCTGTCATCCGCTTCGTCACCGTCATGCGCGTCCTCGCCCAGCGCCTCCTCGATCTCCAGTCGTGCCTGTTCCTCGACATCGTGAATCAGGGGCACCGCGATCGGGGTCGCATCCGGCTTGGCCGCCAGGCGCAAAAACCCGATCAATTGCAGCAGCAGCCTGAGCCACAACAGGGTGAAGGCGATCGGCACCACCAGCTTGGATGGCCAGACCGGCAATTCGGCATCGATGGTGCTGTCGCCGTATTCAAAGGCCCGCATGAAATGGTCGAAGGAGAAAGGAATGAAAATGCCGATGATGATCATCGCGAAGATGATCGCAGCGGCTTCGACCAGCCACAGGGTGCGGCCGCTCATCCGGCTGAGGAACAGTTCCATGCGGATGTGGCCGCCCAGACGCTGGCAATAGGCAATGCCAAGAAACGCGAAGATGGCGATCGCCTGTTCGACCACGTCGATATAGCCGAAGATCGGCGCCTGGAAGACCTTGCGGGCAACGATCTGGCCAACACCCAGCAACATCAGAAAGAAGATCGATCCGGCGGCAATCAGGTTGAGGCCGGTTTCGATACGGAAGAGGAACCGGTCGGTGCGGCCCAGCGGTGTCGCGTCGCTGGTCGTCACCTCGATAGCGTGTGACATGGCGGGGCGACCTCCCCTAATACGGCGCGGCGGGACGGGCCTGGGCCCGTCCCGCCGTCGTCCCAATCGCGAAGATCGTTACTGGACCTTCTTGGCTTCGGCGAAGATGAAGTCAATCAGTTCCTGGGCCGGGACCCCCTCGGCGGTGGCTTTGGCAATCCACTCGTCCCAAACCACTTTGCCGGCAACATCGCGGAACTCTGCCAACTCAGCGTCCGTGAACTTCACTTCCTTCAGTTTCGACCGCAGCATCGGCATGTTCTTTTCGTCGATCTTGATATAGGCGTTTTTCTGCACCTCGTAGAACTCAGGTTTCAGATCGGCCAACAGCTGCTTGTACTGGTCGGGAAGCGCATTGTAGGCATCCTTGTTGAAGACCAGCGGGCATTCCGCGGTGCCGGGGCTCAAATTGCTGGTGAACCAATCGGAAATCTCATGCAGCTTGTAGGCGACATGGGCGTAGGTGAAAGGGAACGATGCCGCGTCAACCGTACCACGCTGCAGTGCCGTATAGAGTTCGGTCGCGGTGGTGGTCGCCCGTGTCGCGCCCAGCTTCTCCATCGCCTGGCCAACGCCACCACCGGCCCGCACGATCTTGCCTTTCCAGTAGCCCAGGCCCTTGGGTGGCTCGCCCTTACCCATGAATTCGTACTGCGGCAGGATGGTCGAGGCGTAAGCGACGGCGTTCCAGCGATCCATGTCCTTGACCAGGGCAGGATGGTGGAACAGCGCATCGGTCACGTGGATCCGGGTCTTCCATTCGCCGATTGGCAGGAAGGGCTGCGAGAACACCATGAAGGCCGGGTTCTTGCCGGGATGGTAGAAATTACAGAAATTGGCGCTTTGATAGGCACCAAGCTTAAGGCCGTCCAAGGATTCCTTGGACTTTGAAAGCGTGCCGTAGTGAACCTTGAGCGTGAACTGGCCGCCGGTCCGCTCCGACAGAGCCTTGCCGAGGAACTCAACGCCTTCGGTAAAGGCGCGTTTCTTGCCCCAAACGGCATGGTTCCAGGCGACCCGCGGGCCGTCGACCGAAGCCGCCATGGCCTGGCCAGCCAGGCCGAGGGCGAATACCGCCGCGGTACCGGCGATCGCCGCACGCATAGTGGTGGTGATTTGTTTGGTCACGTCATCCTCCCAGTTAGAGTCCGGTGTGGTGTTCTTGTTGGCACGATCGGGGACCAGCCCCGCCGCACGTCCGTTGTGCCGAAGACGGTAGCGGAGATTGGCCATTTCTTCAATCTGCAAAATACTACGCATGCTAATTATTACCGGAGTCGGCACGGAAGAATGGCGCCGACTTCGGGTGCACAATTTAAAGTGGAAACAGGAAAAGCCTAGGTCTTGCGGAAGACCGCCGCCGCCAACCAACCGGCAAACAGCGCGATCAGGATCGCGGCAAGGCCGTACAGGGCCGGCTGCTGGTGGGCCAGGTCGAAGATCGCCCGCTCGACCCCGGTCTTGGCGATGAACACCGGCGACGACTGGGCCCCGACGATTTCGCCCCGTTCGATCAGATAGACCTGCACCAGATAGGACCCGACCGCGACATTGGCGGGAAACTCCAGCCGCGTGTGGAACAGTTTCTTGCCGATGAAATTGACCGCATCATCATCTTCGCGGAACAGGCCGTTGTCTCGGCGGGTGCGCAGGATGGCCTCGCGGTAATCCGCGACGTCGATGCCCGGCTTGGCGCCAACCGCCTCGAAATGCAGATGCTGGATGCCGGCCTGCAACTGTTCCAGCACATAATCCGGGGCGATTTCGTCCAGTGGCCGATTGGCGGCAACCGCGTAGTAGCTGGGGACATGCAGGAAGCGCAACGGGTTGCGGTTGACCCAAATGCCGCCCACCCGCTCCTTGCGCCGGACCGCTACGTCGGTTTCCGGGCCGCGCACCAGCACCATGATGTCGCCGCCGGCTTCAACGGTGCCGAACAACAGAAGCTCGGTGCCGGTAAAGCTGGAGGTAATCGAAATCCGGTGTGACGACAGGCCGGTTTCCACCGTCGATCCCTGGGCAGCCCCCGGACCGGCTGCCAACAGCGTGGCGGCCAGGACTGCGAATATGGTCGTCAGGCGCCGCATCTCAGTGCCCCCCGACACCGATGGTGAACAGTTCGGCCGGGGTTGCGACCAGGTCGAAGCCGACCTTGATGCAGACGGCCAGAACCATGACACCCAACAGACCCTGCAACTGGTCGCCACGCAGCTTGACCCCGATCCTGGTGCCGACCTGGGCACCGATGACGCCGCCGGTCAGCAGCAACAGCGCCAGGACCACATCGACGGTCTGGGTCGCCATGGAGTGCAGCAACGTGACATTGGCGGTGACGAAGATGATCTGGAACAGCGAAGTGCCGACCACCACCCGGGCCGGCATGCCCAAGAGATAGATCATCGCCGGGATCATGATGAAGCCGCCGCCGACACCCATGATCGCGGCCAGGAAACCGACAAAGGCTCCAACCGCCAAGGGCAGCAGGGCACTGATGTAAAGCTTCGATTTGCGGAACCGCATTTTGAACGGCAGGCCGTGCATCCAGTTGTGCTGGTGGGCCTTGCGGCGAACCGAAGGCTGGCCCTTGCGCTTGGGCAGGATCAGCTTGGCGCCGTCCCACACCATCTTGAGCCCGACCACGCCCAGGAACAGGACATAGGAGACCTGAATCAACAGGTCGATCTGGCCCAGGGTCTTCAACCAGGTGAAGAACCAGGCACCCAGGCTGGAGCCGGCGAAGCCGCCGACAACCAGGACCGTCCCCATCTTGAAATCGACATTGCCGCGCCGCCAATGGGCCAGCACGCCGGAGACCGACGACGCGACGATCTGGTTGGCCTCGGTGGCCACGGCGACCGGCGGCGCCACCCCGATAAAAATCAACAATGGCGTCATCAGGAAGCCACCACCAACACCGAACATGCCGGACAGGATCCCGACCCCTGCCCCCATCCCCAACAGCAGGAAGATGTTGACCGACAGCTCGGCGATGGGGAGGTAGATCTGCATCGGTTAAAGGTTGGCGGCTGGCTCGGTGACGGTGTTGGTTCGAGGGTGTGACAGGCCGGGCGGCGGCCCGGGTCGACGCCGCTACCGATTTGGCTGCTTGTTTATATTAGGAAACTATAAATAAAAAGTGAGAAATGCATTTCATGCGGTAAACAAGCCGCCAAACCGGGTGCAATCCGATCAGTCACCGACGCCCAGCAGGCTCTGCCAGGCCGATTGCAGGGTATCCGGCAACTGGTTGAACCAGCCGACCAGGTCCTCGGGCGCCGCACCGGTCATGGTGAAAATCAGCGTTACGGCCACCACCAGGGCCAGAAGCGCCGCCAGCGCAAAAATCCGCCAGCTGCGCCGTGGCGGTTCAGGTTCAGGTTCAGATTCGGGTTCGGGCTCAGGTTCTGGCGACACCGGTTCGCCAGTCGGTATTTCCGGTTCCGCATCCAGCTCACCGGCCACCAGCGACAGATACTCGGCTTCCGGCCGCTCGCCGGGCGTGAGTTCCAGTGTCGGGCTGGGTTCCGATGCGATTTCAGGCCCCGGCGGTATCGCCTCGGCGGTCATATTCGGTTCGACCTTCAAGCTGTCCTGTAGCGCCGACAGCCGCTCGTTCAACTGCCCCAGCCGCGCCGGCTGCAGGGCCGGGCGCTTGGGCGCAGATTTCGTGTCCTCTTCCAATCGGTGGACCAGCCGTTCCAGCGCCTCTGTCAACAGCTCCAGGCGTTGGCTGACCCCGCCGACCAGACGATCGACCCGGCCGCCAAGATCATTTTGCGCGGACTCCAACGACCCGAATTGGCCCGCCAATTGCCGTTCCAGCACATCGATCTTATCTGCCAGCAGCGCCATCCGTTCGGCCAGACGCTCTGCCTCGGGGCCGGACGCAACGGGGCCGGCGCCCGATGAGATCCCAAATCTCGGCTCACGTGCATCGCCGGGTTCACCCGACGATTGCTCGGCAATGACTTGGTTAAGCCAATTTCCCAGGCTGACGCCGCGCGCCTGGGCCGCCGCCTTGGCCTGTTCTCGGGCTTCGGGTGAAACCCCCTTGATGCTCCACGGCAGTCCCGGTTTCACGATGCACGCCCCTGTTCTGACGTTGCCATATCCTGACTAACCCTAGCCCGCAATTCTCGGACTGTCGATGGCCTGAGTCATCCATCGCCGAGGCTGCGAATCTCCGTGGCGCCTGTCGGCAGTTACGTTTTTTGCGGTCATGAGATTGACGTTGACGTAAACGTAAACTATATTGGCTGCATCATCGGGCCAAGCGATATTGCCGCGGTTTCCGAACGTCACGAGGCGGTGGTGAGCGAGACTTTCAGCATTACGAATTTGGCGGAAGAGTTCGAGGTGACACCACGAACCATCCGCTTCTACGAAGACAAGAACCTGTTGAGCCCGGCCCGTCAGGGCCTGACCCGGGTCTACAGCCGCCGCGATCGGGCGCGCCTGATCCTGATCCTGCGCGGCCGCCGGCTGGGGTTCAGCGTTTCCGATATCAAGGAGCTGCTGGACCTTTACGATGTGAGTGACGGGCAGGAAGAGCAGCTTCGCGCCATGCACCGCAAGGTCTGCGAGCGAATCACCGCGCTGAAAGCCCAGCGCAAGGACATCGACCAGATCATCAAAGAGTTGACCAACATCAATCATCAGGTCGAAACCGCCCTTAGCGGCGATTGCGACATCGGCAAGAAGGCGAAGCGATGAGTGGGCCGGTTTCGACCCGAGACGCGGCTTTTCTTTAAGTTACCTGAGTTACCGACGCGCAAGTTCCGACATTCTGGACTATCGGAGAGCCTGTTAACGTGACCGAGACACCGTTCCCCCACATGCTGGCACCGTTGGACCTTGGCTTCACGACCCTGAAAAACCGGGTCGTGATGGGGTCCATGCACACCGGCCTGGAAGAGGCCAAGGGCGGCTTCGACCGCATGGCGACCTTCTACGCCGAACGCGCCGGTGGCGAGGTCGGCCTGATCGTCACCGGCGGTGTGGCGCCGAACCCGGATGGGGTCCTGGGCCCGGGGGCGATGGTCCTGAACAGCGAGGACCAGGTCGGCGATCACCGCCGGGTCACCGATGCGGTCCACCAGGCCGGCGGCAAGATCCTGCTGCAGATCCTGCACGGCGGGCGCTATTCGCGGGTGCCCAACCTGGTCGCACCGTCGCCGGTGCGGGCCCCGATCATTCCAGTGCCGCCGCGCGAGATGGCGGCGGACGAGATCGTGCAGACCATCGAGGATTACGGCACCTGCGCCCGCCTGGCCAAGCTGGCCGGCTATGACGGTGTCGAGGTGATGGGGTCCGAGGGCTATCTGATCACCCAGTTTACCGCGCCCCGCACCAACCGCCGCGAGGACGAATGGGGCGGCAGCTTCGAGAACCGCAGCCGCTTCCCGCGACGGATCCTACAGCGGATCCGCGAACAATGCGGCGACGACTTCATCGTCATGTACCGCCTGTCGATGCTTGACCTGGTCGAGGGCGGCAATCCCTGGGACGAAACCGTGGCGCTGGCCAAAATGGCCGAGGCCGAGGGTGCGACGATCATCAACACCGGTATCGGTTGGCACGAGGCGCGCATTCCCACCATCGCCTCGATGGTGCCCCATGCCGCCTTTTCCTGGGTGACGCGGCGCCTGAAGGGAGAGGTCGGCATTCCGCTGGTGACCTCGAACCGGATCAATGCACCGGGCGTCGCCGAAGAGGTGCTGGCCCGGGGTGATGCCGACCTGGTTTCGATGGCGCGGCCGTTCCTGGCCGACAGCCATTTGGTCGCCAAGGCGGCGGCCGGGCGGGCCGACGAGATCAACACCTGTATTGCCTGCAACCAGGCTTGCCTCGACCATATTTTCTCGGGCCAGGTCTGTTCCTGCCTGGTCAATCCGCGGGCCTGCCACGAGGCGGATTTCGAGACCGAACCGGCAGCCGCGCCGAAACACTTTGCGGTGGTCGGCGGCGGCCCGGCGGGGCTGAGCTTCGCCCTGGTCGCCGCATCACGCGGCCACCGGGTCACCGTGTTCGAGGCGTCCGACAAGCTGGGCGGTCAGTTCAACCTGGCCAAGATGGTGCCGGGCAAGGAGGACTATGCCGAGACCATCCGCTATTGGGAACGGCAGATCGACCTGGCCGGCATCGCGGTCAAGCTGGGCCACAAGGCGTGCGCCGCCGAACTGATCGAGGGCGGCTATGACGAAGTCGTGTTGGCCACCGGCGTGACGCCACGGCTGCCGGACGTCGACGGCATCGGCCACGCCAAGGTGCTGAGCTATGTCGACGTGCTGGAAGGCGGGGCACAGGTCGGCGACAGCGTGGCGATCATCGGCGCCGGCGGCATCGGCTTCGACATTGCCGAATATGTCAGCCATCAACCGGCAACAGGCGACGCCATCGATACCTATATCAAGGAATGGGGGATCGACCCCGACTACACTGTGGCCGGCGGATTGAGTCCGGCCGGCCCGGCCATGGACAACCCGCGGCAGGTGTACCTGCTGCAACGCAAGACCACCCGGTTGGGCAAAGGCCTTGGCCTGACCACCGGCTGGGCCCACCGAGCCGCGTTGGGCCACAAGAACGTCAACATGATCGCCGGCGTGAGCTATCGCCGGATCGACGACGATGGTCTGCATATCACCGTCGATGGGGAGAACAGAGTACTGGCGGTGGACACCGTGGTGGTGTGCGCCGGCCAGGAGAGTCTGAGGGATTTGCAAGTTGAGATCGAAGCCGCCGGTGTGCCGGTCCACCTGATCGGTGGCGCCGACAAAGCCGGTGAGTTGGATGCCAAACGGGCGATTGCCCAGGGTTGGCGCCTGGCCCTTGGGGCTTGAGCGTCGGACACACGAACAAGGAAATTGGGATATGAAGAACGTCGTCATAGCGGGTTTTGTCCGTTCCCCGTTCACTCCGGCCAACAAGGGTCAGCTGGCCCGGGTCCGGCCCGACGAAATGGCCGGCCAGGTGGTCAAGGGCCTGCTCGACAAGACCGGGGTCAATCCGGACGATATCGAGGATGTGATCATGGGCTGCGCCTTTCCGGAAGCCGAACAGGGTTTCAACGTCGCCCGCATCATCAGCTTCCTGGCCGGCGTACCGATCACGGCAGCCGGGACCACCGTCAACCGGTTCTGCGGTTCGTCGATGCAGTCGATCCACATGGCGGCCGGCGCGATCCAGATGAACGCCGGCGACGCCTTTATCTGCGCTGGCGTCGAATCCATGAGCCGGGTGCCGATGGGCGGCTTCAACCCGGCCCCGCATCCCGGCCTGTATGAGAGCTATTCCGAGGCCTATGTCGGCATGGGCACGACGGCCGAGAACCTGGCCAAGCAATACGATCTGAGCCGCACCGAGCAGCAGCAGATGGCGGTCGACAGCCACGCCAAGGCGGCGGCGGCCCAGAAAGAGGGCCGGTTCGCCGACGAGATCGTGCCGATCGTTCAGGGCAATCTCAGGGTCGAACAGGATGGCTGCGTCCGCGAGGGCACCAGCCAGGAAGGCCTGGACGGGCTGGCCCTGGCCTTCGACCAGAGCGGCACGGTGACCGCCGGCACCTCATCCCCGATCACCGACGGTGTCGCCGCCACCCTGGTCTGCTCCGAGGACTATGCCGATGCCAACGGCCTGAGCAAGCTGGCCCGCATCAAGTCGATCGCGGTTGCCGGCTGCAAGCCCGAGATCATGGGCATCGGGCCGGTGCCGGCCACCGCCAAGGCCCTGAAACGGGCTGGCGTCACGCTGGACGATATCGAGATTTTCGAGCTGAACGAGGCCTTTGCCGCCCAGGCGCTGGCCTGCATGAAGGAAAGCGGCATCGACGGTTCGAAAGTCAATCTGGACGGCGGCGCCCTGGCGCTGGGTCATCCCCTGGGCGCCACCGGTGCCCGCATCACCGGCAAGGCGGCCGCGCTTCTGAAACGTGAGGGCAAGAACCTGGCTCTGGCCACCCAGTGCATCGGCGGCGGCCAGGGTATCGCGACGGTGCTGGAGGCCTGCTGATGTCCGAAATCCAAAAAGTCGCCGTGATCGGCGCCGGTGTCATGGGAGCCGGCATCGCCGCCCATGTCGCCAATGCCGGGCTGCCGGTGGTCCTGCTGGAAATCGTGCCGAAGGGAGCGGACAACCGCAACGCGCTCTCGGAAGGTGCGGTGGCCAAGATGCTGAAGACCAAGCCGGCCCCGTTCATGCACAAACGAAACGCCAAGCGCATCGCCTGCGGCAATCTGGAAGACGATCTGGAGATGGTCGCCGACTGCGACTGGATCGTCGAGGCGATCATCGAAAATGTCGAGCTGAAGCGGGATCTCTATGCCCGGTTGGACGAGGTCCGCAAACCGGGCTCGATCGTCACCTCGAACACCTCGACGATCCCGCTGGCCAACCTGACCGAGGGGCTGTCGGAGAGCTTCGCGGCCGATTTCGCGATCACCCATTTTTTTAACCCGCCGCGGTACATGCGGCTGTTGGAAATCGTCGGCGGACCGAAAACCCGGGCCGACGCGCTGGAGACGCTGCGCCGGTTCGGCGATATCGGGTTGGGCAAGGAGGTCGTCGACTGCAAGGATACGCCGGGCTTCATCGCCAACCGGATCGGCATCTACTGGTCCTACGCGGCCCAGAGCCTGGCCTTCGACCACGGCCTGACGGTCGAGGAGACCGACGCCATTGTCGGCAAGCCGATGGGCATCCCGAAGACCGGCATTTTCGGCCTCTCGGACCTGACCGGCATCGACCTGGGGCCGCACGTCATCGGCAGCATGCTGGAGACCCTGCCCGCCGATGATGCCTTCCGCAGCCTGTTCCGGGCCGAGCATCCCCTGAACCAGGTCAGTCAGGCGATGATCGCCGACGGCTATACCGGGCGCAAGGGCAAGGGCGGCTTCTACCGCATGAACAAGGCGGGCGGCAAAAAGGTGAAGGAGGCGCGCGACCTCAAGACCGGCGAATACCATCCCGCCCAGAAACCGCGGCTGGCCAGCGTCAAGGCGGCCCGCAAGGGCCTGCGGGCCCTGGTCGAGCATGACGACAAGGGCGGCAAATACGCCTGGAACCTGTTGTCGCTGGTGCTGAAATACACCGCCGACCTGATGCCGGAGATCGCCGACGACATCGACGCGGTCGATCGCGCCATGCGCACCGGTTATGCCTGGAAATGGGGGCCGTTCGAGCAGATCGACATGCTGGGCACCGGCTGGTTCGCCGAACGCCTGGCGGATGACGGCCTGGAGGTCCCGGCCCTGCTGAAGACCGCCGACGGCCGGCCGCTGTACAAGGAAGAGGACGGCAAGCGCTACCGGCTGACCCTGGACGGCGATTATGCCGAGATAGTCGTCGCCCCCGATGCCTGGATGCTGGCCGACATCAAGCGCGGCAGCCAACCGATCGCGTCCAACCCCTCGGCCAGCCTGTGGGACCTTGGCGACGGCATCGCCTGCCTGGAATTCCATTCCAAGATGAACGCCATCGACCAGGGGATCACCGAGATGATCCAGAAGGCGGTCAAGATCAACCAGCAGGGCTACAAGGCGCTGGTCATCGGCAACGACGCCGACAATTTCTCGGTCGGTGCCAATATCGGCGTCGTGCTGTTCGCCGCCAACATGGCCGCCTGGCCGGTGCTGGACCAGGCGATCGCGGGCCTGCAGAACGCCCTGATGGGCCTGAAATACGCGCCCTTCCCGGTGATTGCGGCCCCGGCCGGCATGGCGCTGGGCGGCGGTTGCGAGGTCTGCCTGCATGCCGACGCCATCCAGGCCCATGCCGAAAGCTATATGGGCCTGGTCGAGGTCGGGGTCGGCCTGATCCCGGCCGGCGGCGGCACCAAGGAGCTGGTCACCCGCTGGGTCACCAACAAAAAGCGGCCCGGCGGGCCGATGCCGGGCCTGGCCAAGGCCTTCGAGGCGATCTCCACCGCCAAGGTGGCGACCTCGGCCGAGGAGGCCCGCGACATCCTGATCCTGCGTGACGGCGATCGGGTGACCATGAACCGTTCACGGGTGCTGGCCGACGCCAAGGCCAGGGCGCTGGCGATGGTGGCAGACTACGCGCCGCCGGAACCGGTCGAGATCCAACTGCCGGGCGCCACCGCCCGGGCCGCCCTGGACATGGCCGTCGACGGCTTCCACAAGTCCGGCAAGGCGACCGACCACGACGTGGTGGTGTCGCGCGAACTGGGCCAGGTGGTGTCGGGCGGCGACGTCGACGTCTTCGACATGGTCAGCGAAAAACAGCTGCTGGGGCTGGAGAAACAGGCCTTTCTGAACCTGTTGCACACCGACGCCACGCTGGATCGCATCGAGCACATGTTGACCACCGGCAAGCCGCTCAGGAATTAGCGGGAAGGAGACCCATCCATGCCGACCTATCAAGCACCGCTGAAGGATGTCCGCTTTCTGCTTAACGACTTCCTGAGGCTGGAAAACTACAGCAACCTGCCCGGCTTCGAGGAGGCGTCGCCCGACCTGGTCGACGCCATCCTGGACGAGGGCGCCAAGTTCGTCGAAGAGGTGATCGCACCGTTGAACGCGGTCGGTGACAAGCATGGCTGCACCTTCGATGCCGGCGAGGTCACCACCCCGCCGGGCTTCCGCGAGGCATATCAGACCTATTGCGAAAACGGCTGGGGCAGCCTGGTCGCCGACCCGGACTATGGCGGCCAGGGCCTGCCTTACGTGCTGGGCAATGTGCTCAGCGAGTTGATGTCGTCGGCCAACATGTCCTTTGCCATGTATCCCGGCCTGACCCACGGTGCCTATGAGGCGATCCACGCCCATGGCTCGGACGAGCAGAAGCAGACCTATCTGCCGAAAATGGTGTCGGGCGAATGGACCGGCACCATGAACCTGACCGAGCCCCATTGCGGCACCGACCTCGGCCTGATGCGGACCAAGGCGGTACCCCAGGATGACGGCAGCTACCGGATCACCGGCACCAAGATCTTCATTTCGGCCGGCGAACATGACCTGGCCGAGAACATCATCCACCTGGTGCTGGCCAAGATCCCCGGCGGGCCGGAAGGCATCAAGGGCGTCAGCCTGTTCATCGTGCCCAAGTTCATGGTCAATGACGACGGCAGCCTGGGCGAGCGCAACGGCGTCACATGCGGGTCCATCGAGCACAAGATGGGGATCCACGGCAATTCGACCTGTGTCCTGAACTACGAGGACGCGGTCGGCTACCTGATCGGCGGCGAGCATCGCGGCATGCGGGCCATGTTCACGATGATGAACGCGGCCCGGTTGGGGGTCGGACTGCAGGGCCTGGCGATTTCCGAGGTCGCCTACCAGAACGCCGCGATCTACACCAAGGAGCGGCTGCAGGGCCGGTCGATCAGCGGCGTCAAATCGCCGGACCAGGCGGCCGACCCGATCATTGTCCATCCCGACATCCGCCGCATGCTGCTGACCATGCGGGCCTTCAACGAAGGGGCCAGGGCGCTGGCCCTGTGGACCGGGTTGAACATCGACTTCGCCGAGAAGCACCCGGACGACAAAACCCGCAAGGAGGCGGACGAGCTGGTGGCGCTGATCACCCCGGTGATCAAGGGTTTTCTGACCGATATGGGGTTTGAGTGCACCAATCTGGGCCTGCAATGCCTGGGCGGTCACGGCTATATCTGGGAACAGGGCATGGAACAGTTCGTGCGCGACGCCCGCATCGCCCAGATCTACGAAGGCGCCAATGGCATCCAGGCCCTGGACCTGGTTGGCCGCAAGCTGCCGACCGGCATGGGCCGGCTGCTCAGGCGGTTCTTCCACCCGATGGACCGCTACCTGAAGGACCATATGGCGGACAAGGAGATGCAGGAGTTCGTCCTGCCCCTGTTCAAGGCCTTCGCCAAGCTGCAACAGGCCACCGCCTTCATCGGCGAACAGGGCATGAAGGACCCGGACGAAGCCGGCGCCGCGTCCAGCGATTACATGCGCCTGTTTGGCCTGGTGGCGCTGGGTTACATGTGGGCCCAGATGGCCGAGATCGCCAAGGCCAAGCTGGCCGAGGGCACCGACGACCCGGCCTTCTACGAGACCAAGCTCGCGACCGCGCGCTTCTTCATGCAGCGCATGCTGCCCGATACCAGCGCCCTGCTGGCCAAGGTCACGGCCGGCGCGGCGACCCTGATGGCCCTGGACGCCGAGGCGTTCTGAGGCCAGACGACCAGTCCTGGTCCCCTCCCCCCTTGCGGGGGAGGGATAGGGAGGGGGGTCATGCCGCCGCCGCAGAAAGGGTTCGACGGAGAGCCTTCGCTACGGCCCGGCGATCACCCCCACCCCGACCCTCCCCCATCAAGGGGGAGGGGGAATAAGAGCAATGACCCCGCCAAGGGGAAAGGGAGGCGAAATGATCGAACGGACTCTGTTCGACGAGGAACACGAACTGTTCCGCGCCATGGTGCGCAAATTCTACGAACGGGAGATCACGCCCCACCGCGAAGCCTGGGAAGAGGCCGGCGAGATCAGCCGCGAGGCCTGGGAAAAGGCCGGTGCGGCCGGTCTGTTGTGCCCCACCATGCCCGAAGAGTATGGCGGTGCCGGCGGCGACAAGCGCTACAGCGTGATCCAGATGGAAGAGCAGGCCTATGCCGGCGACACCGGCCCGGGTTTCTCGCTGCATTCCGAGATCGTCGCCCCCTATATCCTGCACTACGGTTCCGAGGACCAAAAGCGTACCTGGCTGCCGAAACTGGCCTCGGGCCACACGATCGGCGCCATCGCCATGTCGGAGCCGGGCACCGGGTCCGACCTGCAGGGTGTCAAGACCACCGCGGTCAAGGACGGCAACGAACTGGTGATCAACGGCCAGAAGACCTTCATCACCAACGGCTATATGTCGGACCTGGTGATCGTCGTCGCCAAGACCGACACGGATGCCGGTGCGCAGGGGATTTCATTGGTTTTGGTCGAGGCGGAGCGCGACGGATTTTCCAAGGGCCGCAAACTCAAGAAAATCGGCCTCAAGGCCCAGGACACCGCCGAGCTGTTCTTCGACGATGTCCGGGTGCCGATGACCAACCTGCTGGGCGAGGAAGGCAAAGGCTTCATCTACCTGATGCAGGAGCTGGCCTGGGAACGCATGCAGGTGGCGATCATGGGCATCGCCGCGGCCGAGGCGGCGCTGGAGCAGACCATCGCCTATACCAAGGAACGCAAGGCCTTTGGCCGGGCGATCGGCGAATTCCAGAACAGCCGCTTCAAGCTGGCCGAGATGAAGACCGAGATCGCGATCGGGCGGGTGTTCGTCGACCGCTGCGTCGACCTGTTGCTGGCCGACAAGCTGGACGTCGAGACCGCCGCGATGGCGAAACTCTGGGTGTCCGAGCTGCAGTGCCGGGTGGTCGACCAATGCCTGCAACTGCATGGCGGCTATGGCTATATGTGGGAATACCCGATCGCCCGCGCCTTTGCCGACAGCCGGGTGCAACGGATCTACGCCGGAACCAACGAGATCATGAAGGAACTGATCAGCCGTACCTTGTAAATCGAGCGCGTGGCCATCCTTCGAGACGCCGCTGTCGCGGCTCCTTGAGGCATGAGGACATCGCAAGTGGTCGAAGGGATCTCCGCTTGGTTCGGATTTGATTTTGAGAACAACCCCTCCTCATCCTGAGGAGCTGCGCAAGCAGCGTCTCGAAGGATGTGGCGGACGACACGGGAGAAGGAGGAACAACATGACCGACGCCTATATCTACGACGCCGTCAGAACGCCGCGCGGCAAGGGCAAGAGCAGCGGCAGCCTGCATGAAGTGACGCCGATCCAGTTGGCGGTGACGGCCCTGGAAGCGATCCGCGATCGCAACGAGTTGGACTCCGCCCATGTCGACGACGTGGTCATGGGCTGCGTCGAACCGGTCGGTGAGCAGGGTGCCGATATCGCCCGGTTGGCGGCGATAAAGGCCGGTTATGCCGAGACCGTGGCCGGCAGCCAGGTCCACCGTTTTTGTGCCTCAGGGCTGGAGGCCACCAACATCGCGGCGGCCCAGATCATGTCGGGCCAGTCCGACATGACCATCGGCGGCGGCGTCGAGAGCATGAGCCGTGTGACGATGGGCGCCTCGGGCGGCGCCTGGCCGATCGACCCGCAGGTCGCCTTCCACACCTATTTCGTGCCCCAGGGCGTTTCCGCCGACCTGGTCGCCACCAAATACGGTTTCAGCCGCGACGATGTCGACGCCTATGCCGTTGAATCCCAGAAGCGCGCGGCGCAGGCCTGGGAGGAAGGCCGCTTCAAGAATTCGGTCGTGCCGGTCAAGGACCAGCTCGGCATCACGCTCTTGGACCATGACGAGCACATGCGGCCCGATGCGTCGATGCAGTCGCTGGCTTCGCTGGAGCCCAGCTTCGCCATGATCGGCGACCAGTTCGGTTTCGATTCGGTGGCGGTTCAGCGCTACCCGGAAATCGAGCGTATCAACCACGTCCACCATGCCGGCAACTCGTCCGGCATCGTCGACGGGGCCGCCGCCATCCTGCTTGGCAGCAAGGAAATCGGCGACAAGCTGGGCCTGAAGCCCCGGGCCCGGATCAAGGGCTTCGCCTCGATCGGCTCCGAGCCCTGCATCATGCTGACCGGCCCCAGCGATTCGGCCGAAAAGGCCCTGAAACGTGCCGGTATGAACGTGAACGACATCGACCTCTACGAGTTGAACGAGGCCTTCGCCGCGGTGGTGCTGCGCTTCATGCAGGCCCTGGACGTCGACCACGACAAGATGAACGTCAATGGCGGCGCCATCGCCATGGGGCACCCGCTGGGTGCGACGGGGGCGATGATCCTGGGCACCCTGTTGGATGAGATGGAGCGGCGCGATGCCGAGACCGGTCTTGCCACATTGTGCATCGGTGCCGGCATGGGCACCGCCACCATCATCGAACGGGTCTGAGGGAGGACGCCATGTCGGAAATGATCAAGTACGAGGTCGACGCGCACGGTGTCGCCACCCTGACCTGGGACATGCCGGGCCGTTCGATGAACGTTATGAACGAGGACAGCATCGCCGCATTCGAAGCGCTGCTGACCAAGGTCGCCGAGGATGACAACGTCATCGGCGCCGTCATCACCTCGGGCAAGCGGGTGTTCCTGGCCGGCGCCGACCTGGAGATGATGCTGAAGACCATGCCCAAGGAAGCCGAACCGGCGATGGCGGCGACTTCCAAGTTCCAGACCGTGCTGCGCGGCCTGGAAACCTTGGGCAAACCGTTCGCGGCGGCGATCAACGGCACCGCCCTGGGCGGCGGTTTCGAACTTTGCCTGGCCTGCCACTACCGGGTGGCGGCCGACGATCCCAAAGTCCAGATCGGCCAGCCCGAGGCCAAGATCGGCCTGTTGCCCGGTGCCGGTGGCACCCAGCGCATCCCGCGCCTGATCGGGGCCCAGGCGGCGCTGCCGCTGCTGCTGGAGGGCAACGGCCTGAACGTCCAAAAGGCGCAGAAGCTGGGCCTGATCCATGCCGTGGTGCCGGCCGACGGGCTGCTCGACGAAGCAAGGCGCTGGGTCCGCGAAGAAGGCGAGGCCAACAAGGTCCAGCCCTGGGACAAGAAGGGCTTCAAGATCCCCGGCGGGGTGCCGATGAGCCCGGCCGGGATGCAGATGTGGATGGCCGGCAATGCCATGCTGCGCAAGCGCACCTTCGGCAATTACGAGGCGCCGAACGCGATCATGTCCTGCGTCTATGAGGGCCTGCAGGTACCGATCGACACCGCGCTTCGCATCGAGAGCCGCTACTTCACCCAGCTGATCCTGGGCAAGCAGTCGCGCAGCATGATCCGGACCCTGTTTTTCGGCATGCAGAACGCGAACAAGCTGGCCCGCCGCCCGGCCGAGGTGGACAAAGCGAGCTATACCAAGGTCGGCGTCCTGGGTGCCGGCATGATGGGTGCCGGCATCGCCTATGCCACCGCCATGGCCGGCATCGACTGCGTGCTGTTGGACACCGACCAGGACCTGGCCGATACCGGCAAGGCCTATACAGAAGGCCTGCTGGCCAAGCGGGTCGGCCGCGGCCGCATGGACCAGGGCAAGGCCGATGCGGTGTTGGCCAAGATCACCCCGACCACCGATTTCGCCGACCTGGCGGGGTGCGAGCTGGTGATCGAGGCGGTGTTCGAGGACCGCGCCATCAAGGCCGACGTCACGGCCAAGACCGAAGCGGTGTTGTCTGCGGACGCGATCTTCGCCTCCAACACCTCGACCCTGCCGATCACTGGCCTGGCCGAGGCCAGCACCCGGCCGGCCAATTTCATCGGCCTGCACTTCTTCTCGCCGGTCGACAAAATGCCGCTGGTCGAGATCATCCGCGGTGCCAAGACGTCGGACGCGTGCCTGGCCCGGGCCATGGACTATGTCCAGGCGATCCGCAAGACGCCGATCGTGGTCAACGATTCCCGCGGCTTCTATACCAGCCGGGTGTTCGGCACCTTCGTGTCCGAGGGCCTGAACATGCTGGCCGAGGGCATCAGCCCGGCCTTGATCGAAAACGCCAGCCGCATGGCCGGTATGCCGGTCGGCGCCCTGGCCATGGCCGACGAGGTGTCGATCGAGCTGATCAACCGCATCCGCTCCCAGACCAAGAAGGACCTGGGCGACCAATACCGGGCCGACGCCTCGGACGATGTGGTGACGGCGATGGTCGAAACCCACGACCGGATCGGCAAGAAGGCCGGCAAGGGCTTTTACGACTATCCGGACGGCAGCAAGAAGCGCCTGTGGCCGGGCCTGGCCGAGGCCTTCCCGCCGGCCGCCGACCAGCCCGACGTGGAGGAGGTCAAGCAGCGACTCTTGTACATCCAGGGCGTCGAAACGGCGCGTTGCATGGCCGAGAACGTGGTCACGGCCCCGGAAGACGCCGATGTCGGTTCGATCCTGGGCTGGGGCTTTGCACCGTTTACCGGCGGCGTCATGTCGATGGTCCACGATATCGGTATCGCCGAATTCGTCGCCGAATGCGACCGGCTGGCTCAGAAATACGGTCCCCGCTTCGCACCGCCGCAAAACTTGCGTGACATGGCGGCCGAGGGACGCCAGCTTTACGCGGCCTGAATACCGACCGTCCCCCGCCCTGCCGTGCCGTCAGTGCGGCATGGCGGGGACGGCTCCAATGCCTTCTGTTTGGTGCGGGTTTGCGATGAAACATCTGGCCATCATATTCGTCACCATTTTCCTGGCGGAGCTGGGTGACAAGACCCAGCTTGCAACGATCCTGTTTGCCGCCGACCGCCAGACGCACCCGTTCCTGGTCTTCCTGGCCGCGGCCGGCGCCCTGGTCCTGGCGGCAGCCCTTGGGGTCCTGATCGGTGCGGCGGCGGAACGATACCTGCAAATGGTGCCGGTGAAACTGATCGCGGGCCTGGGCTTCATGGCCATCGGGGCCTGGACCGTCTACAGCCACTACGCGACCGGCGGCGCTTGATTCCCTCCCCCTAATTCCTATCCGGCAGCCCGTTCTTGGCCACCAGGAAAACTGAGCGGGTACCGCCGGTGAATTGCCGCTCGACGATCCGCCAGCCGGCGTCTTCGACCGCCCTGGTCAGCCGACGCAACGGATAGCCCTTGTAGCCGATTTCCCATTGGTGCAGGCCCTTGGCCTGCGGCTTGAACCGTCGGAAACGGTTCCGGTAGTGCAACGAAGTCCGGCTGCGCAAGGTGAAACGATTGAAATATAACGAGAAATTCAGTTGGAAGGCCTGGTAGGGCACCGACATCACCAGATAGGGAACCCCGCTGGCCGCGAAACGCTTCAGGATCTCGCAGGAGGTCTCGAACGGGAAATGCTCCAACACCTCGCTGCACAGGATACAGTCATGGCCGGCCAGGTCGTTGGGATCGGCCGCTTCCAGGTCGACGGTCAGATGCGTATCGGCGCCCAGCAGTTGGCGCGGCACCACGTCGAGAGTCGTGACCTCATAGCCCGCCGTCGCCATCAGCGCGGTCGGCACGCCCAAGGCCGGCCCGATTTCCAGGATCCGGTGCACCGGCAGAGATTCCAACAGTTTGACCTGGAACCATTGGTGGACGATGCGTTTTTCCGAATAATAGGCGTACCAGTCATAGGTGACCGCGCCCGGATCGATCCCGCCGTCGCTCAATGCCAATCCTCCACCGCTTAAGCGGCGGCAAATCTATCCCGGAAAGTGGATGCTGTCGACGGGCCACACCCTCATGGCAGCGGCACGCCGGCTTTCTTGAACGCACCCCTTTGCCGAGCCGCCATTCCCTGGGGCGTGAAATCGGCGATCAGGTCGTGGAACAGCCGATGCCAGTTGATCTCGGCCTTGAGGTGCAGGAAGACACCGCCCAGGCCGATCGCGGCCCGGTCCATGAAGACGAACTCGCGCGGCGGCGTAACCCCGCCCAATTCCTTGAGCCGGTGGTGAACCTTCTCCGCCACGTCGCGACCGTAGATGCCGCTCTGGTCGAATTCCTGGATGCGCCGGGGGCGGTCCTCCAGCAGCGGTGCGTAGACGAACTCGGCCCACAGGTTCAGGGTGTCGATGACTTCGTTCGACAGCCGCCCGAAGCCCCAGGTGGTGTAGGCGTGGACCGCCATGTCCCGGTCGCCGGCCTCAATCGCCCGGTAGAGGTCGATCACCCCTTGCACGAATTTCGGCTGGAAGGTGCGGATGCAGCCGAAGTCGAGGAGGTTGACGCCATGGTCGTCGCGCACCGTGTAATTCCCGAGATGGGGATCGCCGTGGATCACGCCGTAGCGGTAGAACGGCAGGTACCAGGCGTGAAACATGTTGTCGGCGATTTGGTTGCGCACCTCCTGCGGCGCGTCCTTGAGCGCCAGCAATGGCTGGCCTTCCAACCAGGTCATGGTCAGCAGCCGACCGGTCGACAGTTCGTCGACCACGTCGGGCACCGTGATTTCCGGGCGCCCGGTCAGCATTTCGGCATAGAGGTGCATGTGCCGGCGTTCGAGTTCGTAGTCCAGCTCCTCGCGCAGCCGGGTCGCGATTTCCTCATGGACGTTGGTGGTGTCGATGCTGCCGTCATAGCGCTTGTAGATGGCGAAAATCAGCTTCAGCTGGGCCAGGTCGGCGGCCACCGCCGACTGCATGTCGGGGTATTGCAGTTTGCAGGCCAGCAGCCGGCCGTCATGGTCGTGTGCCTTGTGGACCTGGCCCAATGATGCGGCCGCCGCGGCGTCGTGCTTAAAATCCGCGAAGCGCTGGCGCCAGTCGGGGCCGAGTTCGCTGGCCATGCGGCGCTTGACGAAGGGCCAGCCCATGGCCGGCGCATTGGCCTGTAACTGGCCCAGCTCGTTGACATAGTCCTGGGGCAGCGCGTCCGGGATGGTGGACATGATCTGCGCCACCTTCATCAACGGGCCCTTCAGGCCGCCCAGCGCCTGGGCCAGTTCGGCCGCCTGGTCGGCCCGGTCGAACTGCAGTCCGAAAAAGCGCTCGCCCGCCATCTTGGCGGCCAGGCTGCCGACACTGGTCGAGACCCGCGCATAGCGTTGGACCCGGCCGGCCAGGCTGTCGCGTTCGTTATCGCGGGGCATGGCGGCGCTTATCTCCGGACGACGCACCCCACATGGTTCGAGACGCCGCATGTGCGGCTCCTCACCATGAGGAGGGTCATCGTCAAGGATGAACGCCGGCGGAGCCTGATCCTGAAGCGCCGCACATGCGGCGTCTCAAACGACGAGGCGGGCCGGTTTGCCATGTCGGACAGCCCATGCATACCCCGAGGCGGGTTGCCGCAAAATGCGAACACCCATGGAGCCTCATCCTGGAGACCTTTGCGTGGTTGGGTTTTGCACGGCATGTTTTGTTTTTG
>CAYFNG010000007.1:0-239382 GCA_964344385.1 uncultured Sneathiellales bacterium | reverse complement strand
CCACTGGTGTTCTTCCCAATATCTACGAATTTCACCTCTACACTGGGAATTCCGCTCACCTCTCCCGGACTCAAGCGAGACAGTTTTGGAGGCAATTCCGGAGTTGAGCTCCGGGCTTTCACCCCCAACTTGTCAAGCCGCCTACGCGCGCTTTACGCCCAGTAATTCCGAACAACGCTAGCCCCCTCCGTCTTACCGCGGCTGCTGGCACGGAGTTAGCCGGGGCTTCTTATCCGGCTACCGTCATTATCTTCACCGGTGAAAGAGCTTTACAACCCTAGGGCCTTCTTCACTCACGCGGCATGGCTGGATCAGGGTTGCCCCCATTGTCCAATATTCCCCACTGCTGCCTCCCGTAGGAGTCTGGGCCGTGTCTCAGTCCCAGTGTGGCTGATCGTCCTCTCAGACCAGCTACGGATCGTTGCCTTGGTGAGCCGTTACCTCACCAACAAGCTAATCCGACGCGGGCCCATCCCTCGGCGATAAATCTTTCCCCCCCAATGATCGCTCACTAAAGGGCGTATACGGTATTAGCACCCGTTTCCAGGCGTTATTCCGTACCGAAAGGTAGGTTCCCACGCGTTACTCACCCGTGCGCCACTCTCCACCAACCCGAAGGCCGGCTTCCCGTTCGACTTGCATGTGTTAGGCCTGCCGCCAGCGTTCGTTCTGAGCCAGGATCAAACTCTCAAGTTCAATCATAAAGGTCACCCCAAAGCTCTCAACCTCAGGACAACCAGGAGCCTGTACAAACGCACGCACAAACCAAGATGGCCCAAGACCTAAATCCCAAACCATCCAGAGCTTGCTTGGACGCGCGTCCAACAGACCTAACCAAAACCACCAGGCCTAAGCCCAATAGCCATGGCAACTAACCGCCGGCCACGCATCCCTTCCCCATCCACAATGTCAAAGAACACAGCGCCTGGCACCCTTTTGCGTCACCATGCGCGAGCGCGGGGTGACGCCGTCGGCGTTTGACGAGGCGCGGGTTATACGCGCGCCTGGGAGCCAAGTCAACGCTGTTTGTCCGAGGGGATGAGGTTTTTTTTTCGGGCCCCGAACCGGGCCTCGGGGCAGAACCTTACAAAAGCGAAATCTCCCCAAGATTCCATAGGATTAATTTGACTTGTTCACGAATTTTAAGCATCTTTGCGGCAAACGTTTTGTATTGAACGGCAGAAACGTGGTTGGGGTCCGGGTTTGGTCAAGGGGTTCGGTGGGTATCCAAGAGTGAAGTCGGGGCGGCTGCGGCCCTCCGACGGTGGCGTTTCCGTGGACTGGCCGACCGCCAATTCGGTCCCGGTCAACCCGGCCACCATCACCCTGGGCGGCGTCTTTATCGCGGCGCTGACCGCGATCGGCATCTTCTTCCTGACCGGCGAAGCGGTGGAAAGCTCGCCGTCGACGCCGGTGGCGCCGGCCGCCGCAGGCGCCGCGGACACGGACGCGACGGCCGCCCAAACGCCCGCGATTGACGCGACGACACCACAACTCGCCGCCCTGACCACACCCATCCAACACGACAATAGCAGCCTGGCGCTCGAGGACCCATCCGAGCCCGACCAGCCGTCGCTTGCCGACTGGCTGGAGCCGATGCCGGCCCTGCCGGCCAGCCGCTTCCGGCGCGACGAGAACCTGACCGTCGGGCGCGGCGACACGCTGATGAAGCTGTTGACCGGGGCCGGCATTGCCCGGCAACAGGCAGCCCGGGCGATCAAGGCCCTGCGCGGCCATTACGATCCGCGGCGCTTGCGGATCGGCCAGGCCGTGACACTGGAACTGACCGGCAGCGACGGCGCACCGGACGAATTGGATTTGTCCGAACTGGTGATCGCCACCGGCCCCGACCGCAGCGTCGTTGTCGAACGCGGTGGTGACGGCACCTATCAGGCCCGGGAGCAAATCACCGAAACCGAACTGGATCATGTCCGGGTCGGCGGGGTGATCGATGCGTCGCTTTATCTGGCGGCGGATCGGGCCGGCCTGCCCAGCCAGTTACTGGCCGAGCTGATCCGGGTCTACAGTTTCGACGTCGACTTCCAGCGCGAGATCCGCCAGGGCGATCGTTTCGAGGTGACCTTCGAGCGCTACCGCGACACAGGCGGCCGCCTGGTCAAGGACGGCAACATCCTGTACGCCAAGCTGGTCCTGTCGGGCGAGCCAATGGCCTATTACCGCTATACCCCGAAGGACGACCGCCGCACCGACTATTTCGACGCCAAGGGCCGCAGCGTCCGCAAGACCCTGATGCGCACCCCGATCGACGGCGCCCGCCTGACCTCAGGCTATGGCCGGCGCAAGCATCCCACGCTGGGTTACAACAAGATGCATCGCGGCGTCGATTTCGGGGCCCGGACCGGCACCCCGATCATGGCCGCCGGCGACGGCCGCATCGTGTCGCTGGGGCGCAACGGCGCCTATGGCCGCTACATTAGGATCCGCCATAACAGCGAATACCAGACCGCCTATGCTCATCTCAGCCGCTATGCCAAGGGATTGAAGCCGGGCGCGCGGGTCCGCCAGGGGCGGATCATCGGCTATGTCGGCGCCTCGGGCCGCACCACCGGCCCCCACCTCCACTACGAGGTGCTGCGCGGCGGCCGCCAGGTCAACCCGATGGGCGTGCGCCTGCCGACCGGGCGCAAGCTGAAGGGCAAGGAGCTGAAACGCTTCCTGACCAATGTCGCCCGTATCGACACGCTGATGGCCGGGCTTGCGGTCACCACCGAACTGGCCCAGCGCTAGCCCGCATTTCCTTTGTCGTTCATCTGAGCCGCCATCTCGACCAGCCTGGCCAGGGGCCGGTGTAGGCTGCGGTCGCGTCGACGGACGAAGCAGGTCGGCACTTGGGCCAGTGCCGGCGGCAGGTCGCGGGTGCGCAACTGGCCACGATATTGCGCCCGGTCGACCACCGAGCGCGGTAGCAAAGACACCCCGAACCCGGCCGCGGCGCAGCCGAGAATTGCGTCCAGAGAGCCGAACTCCATGACCCGAAAGCCCAGCGCGCCCTGCCCGGCCAGCCATTGCTCGGCCCGGCTGCGATAGGTGCAGCCGGTTCGGAAGGCGAGCAGCACCTGTGGCCGGTCGGCACCGCCCGCCGCCTCGACCAGCACCAGCTCCTCGACGAACAGGGTGCGGCAGTCCAGCTCGGCCTGCGCGATTTCGCCGCTGATGAAGGCGCCATCCAGCTCATGAGCCAGCACCTGCCGGATCAGCGTCGCGGTATCACCGGTCACCAGGCTCAGGTCGACCTCGGGCAGGGCGCGGCCATAGTCGATCAGCACCGGTGGCAGGCGTACCGCGGCCGTGGTCTCCAGCGACCCGACCCGCAACGGGCCGCCGGCATCCAGGGTGCCGCGGACCGCGCGTGCGGTCTCGTCGACCAGGTCGAGGACCCGTTCGGCATAACTCGTCAGCACCTTCCCGGCCGCGGTCGGGACGACACCGCGCCGCCCGCGGTGAAACAGGTCGACGCCGAGATCGGCTTCCAGATGCTTGACCCGGGTCGAGACGTTGGACTGGACGCAGTGGAGCCTTTCGGCCGCGGCCGAGAAGCTGCCGCTGCGGGCGACGGCGAGGAAGGTTTCGAGCGCGGTGACATCCATGTGACCATGATATCATATATTGAGATGTTGAATAACAAAATTCATCACTTTTTTCGATATCAACAATCGCCTATGATTGGCCTGAACCAAATTGGAGATGGGCCATGACGACGACCAGTGCGACCCAGCTTTGCGGCGTGCAAAGCCCCGTATTCCAGGCCGGCATGGGTGGGGTCGCCGGGCCGGGCCTGGTGGCGGCGGTCAGCAATGCCGGCGGGCTCGGCCATCTGGGCGGCATCCGCCGTTCGGCGGCCGATCTGCGCGACTGGATCCGCGAGACCAAGGGGCTGACCGAGGCGCCGTTCGGGGTCAACCTGGTGCCGCCGGGGGGCGGCAAGGACGGTTTTTCCGCCCAGCTTGAGGTGGTGCTGGCCGAGGCGCCCAAGGTACTATCCCTGTTCTGGGGCGGCTTCGCCGAGGCGATCCCCAAGGCCAAGGCGGCCGGCATCGTCACCATGGCCCAAATCGGATCGGTGGCCGAGGCCCGCGAGGTGGCGGCCCTGGGCGCCGACATCATCGTCGCCCAGGGCATCGAGGCCGGCGGCCATGTCCGCGGCACCGTCGGCCTCGGGGCCCTGTTGCCGGCCGTGATCGCGGCCGTGGCGCCGGTTCCGGTGCTGGCCGCCGGCGGCCTGGCCGAAGCGGGCGATGTCCACGCCGCCCTGGGCCGCGGCGCCGCCGGGGCCTGGGTCGGCACCCGGTTCGTCGCCACAACCGAAAGCCTGGCCCATGAGGTCTACAAGCAGCAACTGCTCGCGGCCGGCACCGACGACACCCAGCACGGCCATTTCTATTCCTATGGCTGGCCGCTGGGCACGCCCTATCGTGTGATCCCGCCCCTGCGCCGCTCACCCCTCAACCTGGTCGCCGGCGGCGCCCGGGTCCAGGACGGTGCCGGCCGCGCCGCCGGCCTCAAACTCTATGCCGGCCAGGGGGTCGGCCGGATCAGCGACATTGCCCCGGCGGCCGAGGTGCTAAAGCGTTTGGAGGGGGAATGACCTGCCTGAAACCGCACCGACAATAGCTTCCCGATGTCGTCAATTTGCATTCCCTTTGTAGTATCGATCTACAATTTGCATCGCGGCGCTCTGCTCCATACCGGCGTATATTTCAGGTTGATAAAGGAAACGCAAAATTTCCAATTCATGCTGCTTCAGCATGATGCGGTTTCTGAGTAGTTTCTTTTCCTCTTTGAGCCTGTTTCGGCAAATTCCAACCAACCCGAATTGGCAAAGCAACGTGCTTGCTACACAGGTCGAGATTTCCGACTGGCTAGCCATACTATTGATAACTGAGACAGTGAACATAACATTTTCAGTATTTGAAACCGATCTGATTAAGCAGTTAGCATCAACCGAAATTTCTTTTTTGAATCTCTCAACCCAATCGTCTCGTCCAAGATAGCTTCTACGGATAATGGGTGAGAATAATTCGAGAGGTTCTTTTTCCGTATCATTTACTATCAAGAAATACAAAGCGGATTGTGAAATTTGGATCAACACCGGTTTTTTTGAAACGTCCAATATTCTTGTATTTGTTACTTTTTCGATTTGCGGGATTGTCGCCTCCATCCCTGGGACTGGCGTTCCACGACCAGGGGTACGGTAAAAGTAGGCATGGACAGGAGACTTTGTTTTAACAATCGCATGCACGTATGATTGCTCGTGAAATACATACTCTCGGAACATTTTTGGATTGCTGATGAAATTAGACTTTTTTATTTGTTCGGCTACACTTTCAGAAGAAAAAATCAGAAAAACCCAAACAAATACAATTGTACTAATCAATGAATATCTGGAATAATATCCAAACTTAACACAGAAAAGCAATTGGTTTGCTTTTAGCATTCATTCTCCTCCCGGATACCAAAAATATTCCCGCACACCGTGAAAAAAGTGACTTGAGTGTTAGGGAAAACTGTTTGATTCGTTCTGCACTGCAATCGGCTTGATACCACAATACCTGTCCATCTCAATGCCCCGATACTAATACGCCATTCCGAGTATCGGTAGCTTTGCCGAAACCTTGTATCTTGTTTGCTGCTCCAATCTGCTAATTCCCAGCTTGCGCGGGTCGTATCTTTGGATTTTCAAAGGTGCGGGCCATATATCTACCGCAATTCCATATTCTTCCGGGACACTCACTAACACAGGTTTTGGCTAAGGATCGAGCTAACACGACGAGTGGCTCTTCTTGCGGCCTTCCAAATTGCGCCATGACAAATTTGATGCTCAGCAGAAACGACACCTTTGTTCGAACGCCACTACACCCGCCGGTCGCCAGGCAGCTCACCGGGTTTGAGGATCCGGATGGCCAGCGGGCCGATCAGTATGATCACCGCGACATGGGCAAAGGCGATGCCCCAGCTCGACACCAGTTCGTGGCCCAGCTGGTCGAGGATCACGCCCAGCACCAGCGGCCCGACAAAGCCGCCGGCATAACCCAGCAGCCCGTGCACCGCCAGGGTGGCGCCGCGCTGGCCGGGCCGGGCGGTGCCGACGGCGCCGGCGGTCAGGGCCGCCGAATCGGCATAGATCAGGGTGTTGTAGATCAGGCAGATGGTGGCCGCCGCGCCATAGCCGAGACCGGCCGAGAAGCCGACCACCGCGCCGCAGGCCATCGAGGCGGACATCACCAGCAGGATCCAGCGCCGCCGCCCCAGTCGGGTGGCCAACTCGTTGCCGACCACGCTGGCGGCGGTGCCGACAATCTCCATCAGCATGGCAACCACGGTCGGCACCAGGAAGTTGGGCGCCCCGCCACCTTGGGCGGCGGTGAAGACCAGGAAGGTCACCGCCCAGGACCTTAGGGTAAACATTTCCCAGGTATGCACCAGATAGCCCAGCGAATAGGCCATGGCCGAACGGTTGCTCAGCGCCGCGGCCAGGGCCTTGATGCCGCGATGCTCCACGGCGGCGTGCGGCGTCTGGCCCGGCACCAGCAGGGCCATCACGATCAGGGCCAGGACACTGCCGCCGGCCGACACCAGGAAGGCGCCCTGCCAGCCGATGATCGTCACCACCCAGCCGGCGACCACGAAGGACAGCGCCCCGCCGGCCCCGATGCTGGCGGCGTGGAAGGCGACCGCCCGCGACTGGGCCGGCCCTTCGATCAGGTCGGCCAGCGCCTTCAATCCGACCATATAGGTGCCGCCCCAGCCGATGCCGGCCAGCACCCGGAACAGCAGGCCGGTCCAGAACCCGTCGGCCGCAAAAGCCATGCCGAGATGGGAGAGCGTGGTCACCGCCACCGCCCAGAGATAGACCCGCTTGGGGTCGATGCGGTCGGTCAGCGGCACCAGGAACGGCACCGCCAGGGCATAGGCGCCGAAGATGGTGCCGTTCAGGATCCCGGCTTGCGAATGGCTGAGGCCCCAATCGGCGAAGAAGCTGGGCAGCAATGCGAAGAAGGTGAAGGCGCCGAGCTGGGCAAACGCCTGGGCCAGGCACACCGCCGCGATCAGAAAGGCCGGCGACCGTTTAACCCCCGACAAACCTGCTCCCCCGTTGTTTGACGCTTGTGTACTTTGGCGGAGTGTTGCCCGGTTCGCCCGGCGCGACAATTGAAAACGCGCCAGTGACCGTCCCTAGTCCTCGCTGTCGGCCAGCAGCAGGGCGAGGTATTTGTCGGGATTGTTGAGAAACGCCTTGGTCTGAGCGTAGTGGTCGGTGTCGCGATAGGCGACCGGGGCCGGTCCGTCGGCGCCGATCTGATAGATCAGCGCATCCGGATAGGCCATCAGGATCGGCGAGTGGGTGGCGATGATGAACTGGGCGCCGAGACCGACCAGTTGATGCATGCGCGCCAGCACCGCCATTTGGCGGGCCGGTGAGAGCGCTGCCTCAACCTCATCCAGGACGTAGAGCCCCTGGCCGCGAAACCGGTTCTGCAGCAAGGCAAAGAAGGATTCGCCGTGACTCTGTTCGTGCAGCGAGAGCCCGCCATAGGCATCAATGATACTATCACCGCGGTCCGAGGCCGCGTCCAGTTCCTCGATCTCGGTGGCAACGTTGAAGAAGCTCTCGGCCCGCAGGAAATAGCCGTCGCGGGGCCGGCTGGGGCCGCGAACCAGGGTCAGATGGCGGTGCAGGGCGGAGTGGGAGCCGCGGGTCTCGAAAGCGAAATGGCGCGAGCCGCCCTCCGGGTTGAAGCCCCAGGCCACCGCGATCGCCTCAAGCAGCGTCGACTTGCCGCTGCCGTTCTCGCCGACCAGGAAGGTCACCGCCGGATGCAGCTCGATTTCGTCCAGGTGCCGCACCACGCCGAGGCAAAATGGGTACTGCTCGAACGACGGCACCGCCTCGCGCCGCAGGCGAACGGTCAACAGAAAGTGCCGTGCGTCGATGGCTTTCACATCTCAGCTCCGTCTCTGCCGCGACATAGCGGCGCTACTTTTCCTTGATAATGCCAAACGATCCATGAAAATTTAACCGGTGATTGCAAAACTGCCGCCGTCACGACCGAACAGACCGGATGGGAGATGAAGGGAACCATGATCATTTCAAATATGGAAGACGTGCCGAACCGGCGAGTGGCCGAGCATCTCGGCATCGTCCAGGGCAGCACCGTCAAGGCCAAGAACGCGCTCAAGGACATCGGCGCCAGCCTCAAGAACATCATCGGCGGCGAGCTCAAGAGCTACACCGACCTGATGCATGATGCCCGCAAGGAAGCCGTCATGCGCATGACCGAGGAGGCTGAAGCGCTGGGCGCCAATGCCATTCTCAATGTCCGCTTCGCCACCTCGACCATCGCCCAGGGTGCCGCCGAGCTGTTGGCTTATGGCACGGCGGTGGTGTTGGTCGAGGCCGACGGCCATGGTTGAGTTGTCCATCAATACCTGGCTGGCGATCGGCCTGACGCTTGCCCTGATCGTGGTCGGTTTGATCGTCGGGTCGTGGCTGGAACGGCGCCATTTCCGATCGATCGCCCGGCGCGACCAGGCGCTGAGCGACATCAGGATGTTCGCGTTCCGAAAACTTCCGCCCGGGTTGGCGCTTGACGATCCGGCTCTGGTTTCCGGCAGTGTGGTGATCTCGGTGGACAAGTTCAAACAGTTCTCGGCCATGCTGCGCGGCATTCTCGGCGGTACGGTCAGCGCCTATGAATCGCTGGTCGAACGCGCCCGCCGCGAGGCATTGCTGCGCATGAAGGCGGAAGCCCAGCGCCTGGGCCATCCGATCATCCTGAATGTCAAATTTGACACGGTGCGCGTCGGCAGTGGCGGCGGCGGGGCACTGGGCTTCGAAGTCCATGCCTACGGCACTGCCTACCGGACGGATGGCTGACGGTCCGACCTACCGCAATCCGCGGCCACCTGAGGGGATCAATTCGCGGCATCGCCACCCCTTGGCCGATGTCGCCAAAATGATGGTCGCCGTGGTTCTGCTGGTCGGTGGCTTGAGCACCGCGGTCTATCTGACGGCCCGGCTGGCCGCGCCGCTGATCCCGTTCGCCTGGGAACAGGCACTGGCCGGCGCGATGATGGAGGAACCACCAGCGGCCCAGGCGGACACGGCCGCCATACAGACCTATCTGGAAGAACTGGCGGTACGGCTATCAAGGGCGATGGCACTGCCCGACGAGATGACGGTCACGGTCCACTATGTCGACAGCGACACCGTCAACGCCTTCGCGACCTTGGGCGGACACATCTACATGCATGATGGCCTGTTGCGGCTCTTGGACAGCGAGAACGCGGTGGCCATGCTGTTGGGACACGAGATCGCCCATATCAAACACCGCGATCCGGTGCGATCCGCCGGCGCGGCGGCGCTCGCGTCGCTGGTCACCGCGGCCCTGGTGGGTGATGCCGACCTGCTGTCACACGTGTTTGGTTTCGGCGACCTTGTCCGAGCCATGTATTTCAGCCGCGAACAGGAAGCCGCGGCGGATGCGGCCGCAACCCGGGGCCTGTATGAGCTTTTCGGTCACCTGGGCGGGGCGCGCGATCTGTATCGGGAACTGCAGACCCTGCGTCCCGACAACGCACCGCATGACACCAAATTGCTGGCCAGCCACCCGCACCTGGGTGCCCGCATAACGCTTCTTGAGCAGCGTGCCGCCGCTGCGCGATGGCCGCTGCATGGAGAGCTTACCAAGCTGCCCTGCGCGGTTCGGCAGCAACCCGGCTGCCGCTGAGCCCTTTCCAACCTTGGGCAATCGACTCGACCGGGCGGCTCGCGTAACATCGCCGGCCGGCCCTAAGAGTCTGACATGAACGTGGCTGTTCCATCCCGCTCCCCCGAAAGTCGCTTATGGCGACTTTGGGGCCAGACACCAATGAGGTAACGCAACCATGCCGCTGTATGACCTGATCGTGGCCGGTGGCCGGGTCAGCACCGCCAGTGACAGTTTCATTGCCGACATCGGCATTCGAGAGGGACGCATCGCAGCCCTGGGCAGCGGGCTTCGCGACGCGGCGCGGGTGATCGACGCGACCGGCCTGGACGTCCTGCCCGGCGGCATCGATGCCCATTGCCATATCGAACAGGAGAGCTCGACCCGCCTGATGACGGCGGACGATTTTCGTTCCGGCTCGATCTCGGCCGCCTTTGGCGGCACCACCACCATCCTGCCCTTCGCGGCCCAGCACAAGGGCCAGAGCCTGCGCCATGTGGTCAAGACGGCGCATGAGCGGGCCGGACCGAAATCGGTGATCGACTATGCCTTCCACCTGATCGTCTCGGACCCCAGCCCCCAGGTGATGGGCCAGGAGCTGCCCGGCCTGATCCGCGACGGCTATACCTCGTTCAAGGTCTACATGACCTATGACGCCCTGAAGATCGACGACCGCGCCATGCTGGAGGTGCTCAGCCTGGCCCGGGCCCAGGGCGCCATGACCATGGTCCATGCCGAAAACCATGACGTCATCGCCTGGCTCAGCGAGCGCCTGCTGGCCCGCGGCCACACGGCGCCGAAATTCCACGCCGTCGCCCATGCCGGCATCGCCGAATCGGAAGCGGCGCGCCGGGCCATCGACCTGGCCCGGCTGGTCGACGCACCGTTGCTGATCGTCCATGTCTCGGAGCCGGAGGCCGCGGCGGCGATCCGGAGTGCGCGGACCCGGGGCTTGGAGATCTATGGCGAGACCTGCCCGCAATACCTGTTCCTGACGGCCGAGGATCTGGACCGGGACGGGGTCGAAGGCGCCAAGTTCTGCTGCTCGCCGCCGCCCCGCGACCGGGCCGCCCAGGACGCCATCTGGCTGGGCCTGACCAACGGCACCTTCCAGGTCTACTCCTCGGACCACGCGCCCTATCGGTTCGATTCCTCCGGCAAGCTCAATGCCGGCCCCGATCCCAGCTTCAAGCAGATCGCCAACGGGGTGCCGGGAATCGAGCTTCGGCTGCCGCTGCTCTTCTCGGAAGGGGTGATGGCCGGGCGGCTCGACCTGAACCGGTTCGTCGCCTTGAGCGCCACCAACCCGGCCCGCATTTACGGCCTGCACCCGCGCAAGGGCACCATTGCCGTCGGATCCGACGCCGACCTGGCGCTGTGGGACCCGAAATGGCGGCGCGGCGTGACCTGGGAGATGCTGCACGACAATGTCGGCTACACGCCCTATGAGGGGATGACTTTGACCGGCTGGCCCGGGACCGTGATCAGCCGTGGCCGGGTGGTGGTGGAAGACGGCGAGCTTCAGGTGGCGCCGGGCTCCGGCCGCTTCCTGGAACGCACGCCGAAGGCGCCGCCGGACCGGCCGCCGCCCGCCCTCGACCCGGCCCGCAGCTTCGGCGCCGACCTGATCTGAGCCGATGACGGGCCGCATCCTGGTCATCAATCCCAATTCCAACCCGCAGGTCACGGCGGCGATCGCGGCCGGTCTGGAGCCCCTGCGCCGCGCCGCCGGCCCGGCGATCGATTGCCTCACCCTGGAGGAGGGGCCGTTCGGGATCGAGAGTCAGGCCGATGTCGACCGGGCGGGGGCACTGCTGACCCGGCTGGTCACCCAAGGGGTGGACGCCGACGCCCTGGTCATTGCCTGCTTTTCCGACCCCAGCATCGCCGCCTGCCGCCGTGCCACCACGGTGCCGGTGTTCGGCATCCAGGAATCCGCCGTGCTGACCGCCCTGGCCCGCGGCCAGCGCTACGGCATCATCGCCCTGGCCGCGGCCTCGATCCGCCGCCACCGGGACTATCTCGACCGGCTGGGCCTGCTGGCGCGCTGCGCCGGCGAGCGGGCGGCGGATCTCAGCGTCGCCGAAACCACAGGCGGGGCGGTGTTCGATCTCCTGGCGACGGTCGGCCGGGACCTGCGGGACCGTGACGGCGCCGATGTGGTCATCCTGGGCTGCGCCGGCATGGCCGGCCACCGCGCCGCCCTGGAGACCAAACTCGGCATCCCGGTCATCGACCCCAGCCAGGCGGCGGTGGCAATGGCGCTGGGACAAGTTCTAAATGTCGCGCCCGAAAATCGCTGAAAGCGCCTTTCGGGCGCGCTTTTCCATCCCGCTCCCCCGCCCAGCCACCCAATGCGAGGGTACCCTATGGGGGGTTGGGCGGGAGACCGGGATGGAACAGCGCTTCTCGTTAAATAACTGGCCCGAACCGATCAGGCCGGCAGGATCGGGACCTCATAGGCCGCCAAGGCCCGGTCACGGGTGATCAACGTCAGGCCTTCGACCTGGGACTGGGCGACCAGCATGCGATCGAAGGGGTCGCGGTGGTGGTCGGGCAGGCCGCCGGCCTTCAGGGCATGTCGGGCCGAGATCGCCAATTCCAGAAAGCCGCTCTCGGCGATGCCGTTCGCCACGTCCTGATCGGTGATGTCGATCCGGCCCAGGCTGCGTTTGATCGAAATCTCCCAGGCGCTGGCCGCACTGACGAAGACCGGCGTCCCGGGATCGGCGATCGCCTCACGTGCCCGCCTACTCAGGTCCGACGAATCGGTCACCCACCAGAGAAAGGCATGGGTGTCGAGCAGCAGGCTCATGTCCGGTCGACGAACCGTTCAAGGATGTCGTCCGGCAAAGGCGCGTCGAAGTCATCGCCCATACGCACCCGCCCCTTGAGCAGGCCCGGCTTGCGCGGCGCCCCTTTGCTCGCCAGCGGTACCAGCCGGGCCTGCGGCCTGCCCGACTTGGCGATGACGATCTCCTCGCCAGCCGCAGCACGCTCGACCAGCCGTGACAATTGGGTCTTGGCGTCATAGATGTTGACGATTGTGTTTCCGGCCATTGCGGGCACCGTGTTCAGGACTGTCGATCTGATCAATATAGGTATTCTGGTCAAGTTGGTCTAGTCTACTTGACCAAACTAAAGTAGACGGTTCCGATCGGAGTCCTGTCAGCCGCGGCTGGAATTGCGGATATCGGCGATCAGTTCTTCGGTCGCGGTCAGGTGCTGGGCGGTCTTGGGCAGGTTGTAGGGCGTCAGGTTGAGGGTACGCAGGGTGCGGCCGGCAACGGCGCCGTCGACCATGTCGACATCGAAGATGTTCAGGCAGCACGGGTCCTGTTCGAAGGCCAGGAAGGCGCTGCGGCCAATGCCCAGCACCCAGCCCAGCAGCAGCCGGTTGACCACCCCGTGCAGCACCAGCAGCATCGAATGCCAGTCGGGATCGGCGAGCAGCGCCTCGACGCCCGCCACGGCCCGCGCCTCGCATTCGCTGAAGCGCTCGCCGCCCAGATAGCGGGCCGCCGGATCGATCGGGTTGGGGGCGTTGAAGATATGCTCCTGCAGCAGATCCTCGGGCAGCATGTGCCTCAAATCGGCGGGGCGGATCTCCTCCAACTCGCCGCGCTCCTCGATCGGCAGGTGGTGCGGCTCGGCCACGATCCTGGCGGTTTCCACGGTCCGGGGCAGACCGGAGCAGACCACCCGGTCGATCGGTGCCTCGGTCAGGAGTTCCCGCATCGCCGCCGCCTGGGAGCGGCCACGATCGGTCAGTTGCACCGCCCTGGGATCGGCGACCCGGCGGCCGTCATCGCCGTAATAACTGACATGGCCGTGGCGCAGCAGATAGATCCGCCGACGATGATCCGTACCGGGGAGTGATTTCATGACCGACCGAAATGATTGGGACCCAACTCCCACCTTTTTTGTCGCCCCGGGCCATGCTGTCAAGGCCAAAGCCGTCGCGCCGCCGCATCTATTGACGTTAACGTAAACGTCAACATATTATGCCGAAGACCTCCCCCCTGACGGCGCCGGCCCACCTCCCGGCCCTGGCGCCTGGCTGAACGAGAAGAATTGGCGGCTGTTTTGACTTCATCGATCGAATTTCCTTTTTCCCGGCGCCCCGAATCCGGCGAAGCCTTGCGCGTCGCCGACGGCGTCTTTTGGCTGCGCATGCCGATCCCGATCAAGGGACTGGACTACATCAATCTCTGGCTCCTGGAGGACGGCGACGGCTGGACCGTGGTCGACACCGGCTTCCGCGACCCGGCGATCGAGGAGCTTTGGCAGCAGCTGTTCGACAGCCATTTGGCCGGGCGGCCCTTGAAGCGCATGATCTGCACCCATTTCCACCCCGACCATACCGGACTGGCCGGCTGGCTCTCGGATCGCACCGGGGCGGAACTGACCATGACCCTGGGCGAGTTCACCTTCGGCCGCATGCTGCAGCTCGACAAGCGCGAGACCGTGCCGGAGGAGTTCCTCGACTATTACCGCCAGCTCGGCTTCCCGCCGGAGTGGATCGAGGGGCTGAAGGAGCGCGGCTTCAACCATTTCTCCAATGCCACCTATCCCATCCCGCGCTGCTTCCGGCGCATCGTCGATACCGAAGAATTCGAGATCGGCGGCCGCACCTGGCGGGTCATGGTCGGGCGCGGCCATTCGCCGGAGCATGCCTGCCTCTACTGCCCCAGCCTCGGCCTGTTGATCTCGGGCGACCAGATCCTGCCCAAGATCAGCCCCCATATCGGCGTCTACCCGACCGAGCCGGACGCCGATCCCTTGCGCTTCTATATCGACAGCCTGCCGCTCTACCGGCCGCTGCCGGCCGACACCCTGGTCCTGCCGGCCCACAACGATCCGTTCCGCGGCCTGCACGCGCGCCTCGACCAACTGGCCCATCACCATGACGACCGGCTGGCGGCGCTGCTGACGGCCTGCGACGAGCCCAAGCCGGTCCTGGACCTGGTGCCGGTGATCTTCAAGCGGCCGCTGAACGTCGCCAACACCTTCCTGGCCTCGGCCGAGACCCTGGCGCATCTGCATTACCTGATGTCGGACGGCCGCCTGGAGCGCCGGCTGGACGGCGACGGCGCCTATCGCTACCAGACCGCGGCCGGCGCCAGCCACGCGGCCTGAGGGTTTAACTCGAACGTGGCTGTGCCATCCCACTCCTCCGCCCAACCACCCAATGCCAGGGTACCCTATGGGTGGTTGGGCGGAGGAGTGGGATGGCACAGCCCTACTCAAACGAAAGATTCGTGGTTGAGCGGGGGAGCGGGATGGAACAGCCCACAAAAGAAACAAACAGTTTCAGCTAGATATACCAACACCAAACACGAAACAAACCGGGAGGGATGGGATGAGCGATCTGTTGACTGAGGTGTCCGGCGGCGTCGCGACCTTGACGATGAACCGGCCCGAGGCGCGCAACGCCTTGAGCGCCGAGATGCGGACCGAGATGCAAAACTTCCTGACCAAGGTGGGCAAGGACGACAGCGTCCACGCCGTGGTCGTCAAGGGGGCCGGCGAGCACTTCATGGCCGGCGGCGACGTCAAAGGCTTTGCCGACCTGGCCGGCATGAGCGGCGAGGAGCGGCGCGACCTGTTCGAGGCCCGCATCCACGAACTGCACCCGCTGATCTTCACCATGAAGCGCATGCGCCAGCCGATCATCGCCTCGGTGCGCGGCGCCGCGGCCGGATTCGGGCTCAGCCTGGTGATGGCCTGCGACCTGGCGATCGCCGCCGACGACGCCTTCTTCACCCTGGCCTATGTCCATATCGGTACCAGCCCGGACGGTTCCGGCACCTACTCGCTGCCGCGCATGGTCGGGATGAAGCGGGCGATGGAGATCGCGCTGTTCGGCGACCGCTTCGACGCCGCCACCGCGGCCCAATGGGGCATCGTCAATCGGGTGGTGCCGGCCGACGCCCTGGAGGCCGAGACCGCCAAGCTGGCGGCCCGCCTGGTCGCCGGCCCGCCGCGTGCGATCGGCAACACCAAGCGGCTCCTGAACGCCAGCCTGCACAGCAGCATGGAGGCCCAGCTCCACGCCGAGGCGGTCAGCTTCGCCGATTGCGCCGCGACCGACGACTGGATGGAAGGCGTCACCGCCTTCGCCCAGAAACGCAAGCCGGAGTTCAAGGGGAAATAGTCCGGACCGGCGGGGTCGCGCCTGCCACATCCTTCGAGACGGGCCTTGCGGCCCTCCTCAGGATGAGGCGGGAGGGGTGGGCTTTGCTCGAACTGCCTTTCCTCCACGCTCCACTCACCTCATCCTGAGGAGCCGACGAAAGGCGGCGTCTCGAAGGATGTGAGACCAAAGCCCTCCCGGACAACGCAGGAGGCCCGCCCCACGTCCCGGCAGCCGCCCTCAGCCCAACTGATCCTGGACCCGCCACAGGCGCTCGGCGGCCTTGCGGGCGAAACGCAGCGTCAGGGCCTTGCGGCGGCTGGCGTGCAGGGTCCAAATCGGGGCCGGCCGGGCCACCACGCCGCCATAGCGGTCGGCGACGATCAGCCCGACCTCGCCCGGCAATATCTCTTGCGGGAAATCGTCCGCCACCGCGAAAAAGAACAGGTCGCAGAACTCCAGATAGTCCTGCCATTTCTGGTCGGCCCGGTAGTCGGCGATCGAGCTCTTGATCTCGGCCACCGCCACCCGTCCCTTGCCGTCGACCCCCATGACGTCGACCCGCCGCCCGCTGGCCAGGCTGACTTCGGTCATTGGGCTGTAGCCCATGTCGACGAACAGCCGGCAGACCCCCCGCGCCAGCATCAAGGCCCGCTCCCGCCCGACATATGTTCCGTTTTCGTTCATGACCGCATCATGCCCGAATTCCGCGCCCAGGGGAAGCCGTTGGGTCGAACGACCTGCGAAGCAACGGTAATGGCATGGCCGCCTCAACGGCTTCCGTTTGCACCCTAAGCGGCGATGTCCGTGCCGTCACCGCAATTCGAGTGACGCTAAGAATACGCGCAAGAAATCAAAACCCTGGCACACCCATTCAGAAAACCATAAAGCACGTGAAATGCCTTCAACGGTTTAATGGAAATGTTCCGCTGTGCCCGACAAGCATTGTTCAGGTCGGTCCTTACGTTCCGGGCGTGAATCTGCTATTGCTGAAATCCTATTCGATTTGGCGAATGGAGTGCTGGATGATGAACAGGAAGACATTTCTGTTTGTGTGCTTCGCGGCCATTCTTTCAACAATTGGCTGCGCGTTCCATCAACCAACCGGGCCGGAATTCAAAAACCACGCGGTCAAAGACAAAAATAACGCCCTTCTATACTTCTATCGAACCAAGGGCGAGAGTTTCGGGTATGACAGACCGTATTTTGTCGCCGTAAACAGGAAAATAATCGGGGACATCTTACATGGAAGCTATATTCCGTACGAAATTGCGCCGGGACACGTCGACATCGTTTCCGATCTGACACGGACTTTAGGGTCCAGCCTACCTTTGATTACGCTTGCACTGGAGGCCGCGGCAAATCCGGGGTCCGCAAAGCTGAGCATTGAGGCCAAGGCGGGAGAGACCTATTTCATCAGGATGCGTCCCGAAACCCGCGCAACCCATTTTGTCCCGCACCTGACCTTGGTTCCAAACAATACCGGGCGGCGCGAAATCGACGGATTGAAGTTGGCGCAATGAGAAAAACGGTGACAGTGCACTCAATTAGCTTTCGTCTGCCTCGGTGGTCGGTTTCCGGCCGCGCCTGCCGGGGGCGAGGGTTCGGCCGGTCAGGGTTTCGGCGCGTTTGAAGAAGGCCGCGTCCCCGACCGGGCGCCCGATGCTCTCGGCCCGGCGCAGCGCCTCGAACCGGTCGTCTTCCTCACCGGCGGCGACCAGGTCCCGCACCGCCCGCCGATAGGGGGCCACCGCCCCGGCGTCGACGATGCCCGGATCGCGCCGGGCGTCGGCCAGCGCGCGGGCCGACGACCAGGGCCAGTCCTGGGCCCGTTTCACCAGGCCGGCCCGCACAGGGTTGAGGGCGACATAGGCCAGGGCGGCCACCAGATGATCCTCATCCATGGCAACGCACCCGAAGCGCCCTTGCCAGAAATGCCCGGTCCGGCATTCCCGGGCATGGATGTGGCCGGCATAGCGGCGATGGACCTGCGACAGCGCCCGGCGCAGGCCGTCAGCATCGGCCGGTACCAGCACCAGGTGGACATGGTTGGGCATCAGGCACCAGCCCAGGATCCCGACCCCGCGTTCGCGGCACCGGGCGACCAGAAGATCGCGGTAGAGGCGGTAGTCCTGCTCGCTGAAGAACGTCGTCGCCCGGCCATTGCCGCGCTGGGTGACATGGTGGGGAAAGCCGGGAAGAACAACGCGTGCTAAGCGAGCCATGGCCTAGCCTAACAGAACGCTGCCGAAAGCGCAATTAAATGCACTGTCACCGTAATTCCCGAAGCTCTCGCGCAAAATGATGGGCGCCGCCGCAGGCCTCCATCGCCACCAGACAGGGATCGAGCTCGGAAAAAAAACCGAGAAGTTGCCGCCGGCGAAGCCACTTGCGCAGAACCGGACGGCCCGTTGCATCGGCACCGTGAATTTGAAACACCGACTTGGCAAGATCCAAGCCGATCGTGCTAACCTTGGTCATTGGACGCTCCCTCTACTGAAAGGTTTCGACACCTCCAGTATGGCTCACTCAGAAGCCGCAGGGGGAGTCCATGCCATTACCGTAATTTACGTAATTTCCGCAAAAAAACCCTTTGACTAATGGTGGGAAGTCCCCCTAGTCCAACTCCCACTTTCTACCAAAAGCGTTTTTCATGAGAATTTTGAATCTGAGCTCCAAGGCATAGGCGTCATTTGGCGTCTGCACATAACGGTCAAATTCGAGTAAGTCATAGTCCGCTGCCGCGAGGTCTTCTTGCGCCTTGCGCCTATTCTCAGTTCTTTGCTCCTCAAAATCTGCCAACGATTTACGTGATACATCTCGCATCCAACCCTCTGACAAGGCGGTCCGAAACAGAAAAAAGTACAGAACGACGTTACCAACAGATCTCAACAACGGGTCAGACTCAGTAAATATACCGCTCATTGAATCGAGAACTTCTTTCACAGACTTTTGAATTTTGGTTGGCTTAGGGCGCTTCTGATCGCGCCAATCCTTAACAAACCGATCAAGATACACCTTCTTCGTATCGACAAGCGCCCCCCTATCTTCAAACAAGAGAAACTTCACAGCTAAATCGTAATGACGATAGCGGCTGTTTGAAAAAGGAATACGCTTCTTAAAGAACTCGTGACGACCCAACGAACGAACTGCAATAGGAATAGGACCGCCAAAAGCATTGCGCTTTTCTGCCGCGCTCAGCGGCACGGCTTCATTCAGGCGAGAGAACATATCTTCGATAGTTTCGATATCATCTGTTTCTATCAAAATCACCGAAAGATCGTAGGCATCAAATTTGATTTTGAGCTCAGGATGCTTTTGCCCAAGCTCCTTATAGGTAAGTCCCGAAACGTTCACGTCTGGATCGTTCAAATAGCTAAAGTCGTCCGATAGTGGGTAGTCACCATCGATGAACTTCCAAATGGCTTCAAGTCTCTGACGCCCATCAACAATTGCATATCTAACAGGGACACCACCCTCCATACGCGGGTTTGCAAACTTATGCAGATAAATTTTTGGAATATCGAATCCATTCAGTATCGAGTCTATCAATAACTGACGTTTTTCAAGTGTCCAGATATCTCCCATTCTTTGATATTCAGGATCGATTTTTATGTGTTTTCGATCAGAGTAAAGATAAAGAATAGTGCTTTGTCTAAGGTCTGAAATTTCCATCATGCCAACAGCTCCTGCGCTTCCTCCGCAACACTGTCCAGCTCAGGGAACAATGTAAGCTTTGTGTATTTCAGATATCTCAGTTCTTTTAATATTTGAATTTTTGATTCTCTCGGAATTATCAAGCGCCAAACATGATCCTTTTCTTTAACCTCTTCAATGGGAGTGAACTCCCTATGATTTATAGTGAAGGTGCCCAGTTGCGCTGCGATCCGAGGGGAACTTCGAGATGCCATGGCGGCAATTGGCGATAGGTCGGACGTGGTCTCACTTGCTATGGTCAAAGGCAAATAGCTCTCAAGAATAGTATCGTGATCAGCTGCTGGTATTTCCAGGCTATGCTCAAATCGAACGTTTGCATGCCTATTCAAAGCAACTGGATCGATGCACCACAATGCGCCATCATTTTCGTGACTTTCTTTCGCCGCGAAATATAAACCTGCCAGCGGGCTTTCGGTCCAGTCGAGCAATCTGGTCTTCAAACGATAGTGCTGCATCAAGAAAAGCCATTCCCACTCCGTGGATGGCCTGTTTGTTAAATGTGGTACGGCATTCTGCTTAAAGCGCTTTATGAGGGCCATTTCGGCGGCCGCATCACCCACGTTTCTTCCAAGGCCTGGGACCAACTTCCATGTGGAGTTGCTTTGGCCACGAAACCAGACCAATGAGTCTTCATCTATCTGGTCTTCGAGCACTCGAAGAAGATCGGCAATTTTCTTTACTTTTCTATCCCTGAATTTCATGGACCATCCTTGCTGCTCCTTTATCACAGGATTCCGGGATTCCGGTGACAGTGCATTCCGGGATTCCGGTGCGGGATTCCGGTGACAGTGCATTCAATTAAATGAATTAAATGCACTGTCAACTCAATTTGGAACTCTCATTTTGCCTCCTGAATTGTGATCGTTCGTGGGCGCGACGGGTACAAGATCAGCTAAGCGCACTTACAAGACGATGGCGAACCTTTTGTTCCAAGAGTTCGATGAGCTCCGGCTGATCACGCTCGTACTCGTCTGGTATATGCAGAGCAATGATCCGGTTATCATTGGGTCGATCTCGCTTGAACATCTTCCTGATCTTTTCGCGCTGGTAGATCTCCATGACGAAGATCATGTCAGCCCAAGCGGCCAACTCCACGGTCATTGGATTGGGGCAATCGGGATCGAGCCCGGCGGAGCGTGTCTCGATGCCCGGATGAGCGGCAAAGAGCGTCTGTGCGGTCGGGCTGCGCAGCTTGTTGGCAGCGCAAACAAACAAAACCCTCAGGGGTGTTCTTGTGTCATCCATCCATTCATCCTTACTCCGAGGACTCTGCTTTTAGTTTATTCCCGCCCTCCCCGATTTTCAGTTCCAATCCCCATCCCACCAACCACTCACCCCCCATCCCCCGCCCGGGCCCGCATAGCCGCCGCCAGATAATTCGGATTGGCAATCGCGAGCTTGTCTTCGACGCTGTTATTACGGTGACAGTGCATTCAATTAAGATTATTAAATATACTGGCACCGTAATTTTCAAAACGCCCAGTAATCGAACCTCTTTTGCACCACTTACTGCTTAGACATTCCCACGCGTTTTAGCAACTCCTTGAGCCTGACCCTCGGTTCAACTGCAACACCGGATACGTCAATTCCATATCTGGCAAAGTCTGCAGCCTTCTCAATATTGCCAAACACCTCGTGCATTCTTGCCAGCAGTAGACAAGCCCCCGCATCCGACATCCAGGAAAGCAATTCAGGTATTTCTTGGCGCATATCTTCTGGTTCAATCGTGGATATCTCACCATCGATATCGAATCGGCTGAAATAGGCATCTGTTTGGTTAATGATCAGGATCACAACCTCTTCAATAGAGTCGGAATTTATTGGCCACCAGTAATCGACCTGTGATGGATCTGGCGTCAGACGCTTTCGTATCTCGCAATCCATGTCAGAGATCTTCTTGAGATCGATCGCTTTGTTTTGGCCGGCCCTTGGTAAGAAATCATAGTGAACGCCAAGATTGATGCAGATACTCGAATTGACGCTGTGTTTCTGGAACGAAATTACGTTTATTTCATGGGTGGGTTTGGCGCGAACGAAACTGCGTTTAGCTGTTTCCTTGAACCCTCGCGCCGCCAACGGTTCAGTGATCCGCTCGGCCAAGGCCGATTTGAAGTCGGCATACTTCATTGCTCGGTCCACTGATTTTGATCCCAGTGAGAGCCAGTTCCAGTCAACCGGCATCTGACAGGTCCCAGTTCCGCGGTTTTCGGTCTCGGTTAAAATTCAACCTACCTCTCACCCCCCATCCCCCGCCTCAACCCGCTTGGCCGCCGCCAGATAATTCGGATTGGCGATGGCAAGCTTGTCTTCGACGCTGTGGCGGAGATGCGCCAGCAGGGCGGGGGTGCCGGGGCTTAAGCTGCCGTTGCGGATGGCGGTGGCGGCCTGGGCGACCAAATCCTCCAGGGGTGCGTCGCGGCCCAGCAGGTCGGCCAGCCGGGCTTGTTCGGCCCGGTCGGCGGCGTCGCCTTGTTCGATCTCGCGGCCGACGGTGGCCAGCACGTTGAGGGCGACCCGCAGGTGGAAGGCGGTGCGGCCTTCCAGCTCCGGCGCCACGTCGCGGCTGAGGAATTCGGCCACCGCCTCGATCAGTTCGGCCGCCGTGGGGCGGTTCTGCATCGCACATCTCCTTTGCCCGGCCCGAAAATCGCTGTGGCGACTTTCAGGGAGCCTGTTCCGTCCCGCTCCCCCTCCCAACCACCCATAGGGTACCCTGGTAGTGGGTGGTTGGGAGGGGGAGCGGGACGGCACAGACTCCCTCAATAACAAAAACTCTCAATCGACCATCCGCAGCAGGTCGTATTCGGTTTCCAGGGCGCGGCGCCCGATCGCCGCCATCTCGATCGAGCGGTTGGCGCCGCGCAAATGGGAATAGGCCATGGTCAGGCAGATCAGGCCCCAGCGCAGGGCGCCCAGCACCTCCCAGAAATGCAGCTCGTCCCGGCTGACATCGCGGCCGCCGGCGCCCCTATAGGCGGCCAGCAGCTCGTCGCGATCGCCGAAGCCGCCGACCGCACGGTCGAACTGGCCATAGCGCCAGGACGGGATGCACAGCCAGCCGAGATCCTCGGCCCCGTCGCCGAGATGGGCCAGTTCCCAGTCCAGCACCGCCACCAGGCCGGCCTCGTCGACCACGACATTGCCGTTGCGGAAATCGCCGTGAACGAGGCTGGGCGGGGCCGGCGGCGGCAGCCGTTCCTGAAGCCAGGCCAGGCCGTATTCGAAACCGGGATAGGGCTCGTCGAAGCCGTCCAGCAGGTCGCGGAACAGCTTCAGATGTCCGACGGCCGAGAACTGCGGCAGGTCGTCGGGCAGATCCTCGGGCCCGATGGTGTGGATCGCGGCCAGGGCGGCGCCGCACTGGCCGGTCAGCAGCTTACGCGCCTGGCCGAACCGGTCGTCGCGCAGGATCCTGCGGGCAATGGTCTCGCCCTCGACATGGGCCATCACCATCCCAGCGCCGATTTCGCTGTTCGCATCGGTGGCGAACAGCCCCGCCGGCGACGGCACGCCGGCCGCCGAGGCCGCCTGCAGGACCGCGAACTCCGTGGCGCGGTCGACCCCGAAGGCGGAGCCCACCGGATCGGCCGCCCCGCTGAGCGGCGGGTCCCGCTTCAGGATCAGGCGCTGCGGGGTGCCCTCAGCCTTGGTGGCGGCGAAGGCCCAGGTCTCGCGCGAGGCGCCGCCGGACAGCAGGCCGAGCCCGGCGACCGTCACCGGCTCACCGAAATAGTGTTCCAGCGCTGCGCTCAAAGCGCCTGCCAGGTCCCCGGTCATTCGACCATCAGGGCGACCCCTTCGCGCCGCGGGTCGCCGGCCCCGGCCGGATGGCCGTCGGTGACTTCGGCGACATGGACGCCGCCGAAGAACAGATTGCCCTGGGGCCACAGCCTGTGTTCGGGATGGGCCGCCAGCACCGCGTCCTGCGCCTCTTGCGGATAGCCTTCCTCCAGGTTCATCAGCGCCCCTTCCAGGTGCAGGCGCGGCGCCGCCACCGCGGCCTCAGGCGCCATGTCGAAGCCGACCAGGTTGACCAGCACCTGGAGGATGGCGCTGCGGATGCGGTTGGAGCCGCCCGAGCCCAGGGCCCTTAAAGTGCGGTCCCGGCGCATCAGGGTCGGGGCCATCATCGACGAGATGCGGGCGTCCTCGGGCCATTGGTGGAAGCCGTGGGGATTGATGTCCTCCTCGCCCAGCATGTTGTTGACCATGATGCCGGTGCCGGGGATGACATAGCCCGAGCCCTCGCCGTTGGAGACGCTCAAGGCGGCCGCATTGCCCTCGCCGTCGATGACGCTGATATGGGTGGTGCCGCGGTTGAAGGCGGGCGCGGGCGCCACCCGGGCCCGGTACTGGGCCAGGAAGTCCGGGTCCAGCAGCGCGTGGCCGGCCCGGTCATGGTCGTCGGCCTCGTGCAGGCGGCTCTCCAACCGGGCCCGGTTGGTTTCCGCCATGCAGCGGGCCAGGGTGGTCAGGTGGCGGCGGCTGCCGGGACCGTCGGCGGCGAAGCCGGCTCCGTCGAGCAGTTTCAGCGCCACCGCGATCAGCAGCCCGCCCGAGGATGGCGGCGGGTTCATCAGCACCTCGGCATCGCCGAATGCCACCCGGATCGGCGGCCGTTGCAGGACCTGGTAGTTGGCCAGATCGGCCGGCGTCAGGTGACCGCCATGGTCGCGGCAGGCGGCGACCAGCATCGCCCCCATCTCGCCGTCATAGAACAGCCGGTCGCCCTCGGCCGCCAGGGCCTCCAGCGCGTCGGCCAGTTCGGGCAGGTGGAAATGGTCGCCTTCCTGGATCAGGCCGCCGTCCCGGCCGGTATGATAGATCGCCCGCACCGCCGGCCCCGAGCCGACGATGGAGCCCAGAATATGGGCGACATAGGCCTGGAAGCGGCTGACCCGGACCCCGTCGCGGGCCAGGGCGGCGGCCGGTTCGACCAGGCGGGCCATCGGCATCCGCCCCAGGTCGCGATGGGCGGCGAACAGGCCGCGCACCACGCCGGGCACCGCGGTCGATGCCATGCCGATGTGGAATTCCTGGGTCGCGGTACCGAAATCGGTGATGATCGGATAGAAGTCGAGCTCGGCTTCGGGCCGTTTGCGGCGCGGCGTCTGGCTGAAGAAATCATAGAGCCTGGCCTCGCCTTCCGCCGGCTGGGCCAGCAGGAAGCCGCCGCCGCCCAGCGAGGCCAGCAGCGGTTCGGCGACGCAGGCCGCCAGCAGCCCGGCCAGGGTCGCATCGAAGGCGTTGCCGCCGGCCCGCAGCACCTCTGCCGCCGCCGCCGCGGTGGCGCCGTGCCCGGCCGCGACCGCGCCTGAAGCCTTGACCACCGGTTGACCTCGGTTCAGGTGTCGGCGGAGACGCGGTCGCAGATCGTCAACTCGCGACTGGCCACCATGTCCTTGGTGTCGGCCCGGAAGGCGGCCATGAAGTCGGCGTTGACGTGGCGGTCGAAGGCCTCCTGGTCCTGGTAGAGCTCGTAGAGCAGCAGGGTGTTGTCGCCCTCGCGGGGCAGGTGAACGTCGAATCTCAGACAACCGGGATCGGCCAGGCTGTTGCGGGCATGTTGCAGGACCCGGGCCGTGAAGGCGTCCCAGTGCTCCGGCACCGCTTCCAGGCGAACGAAGATTCCGATTTCCGACATGGCGTTCCTCCTTCTGGGTGACTATTACTAGCATGGGCCGGCCCGGAAAACAGCCGGTGGTTTGTTGTATGGTTTGGGAAGTCTGTGCCATCCCGCTCCCCCGCCCAACCACCCATAGGGTACCCTGGCAGTGGGTGGTTGGGCGGGGGAGCGGGATGGCACAGACTCCGGAACCTGCACAGAGCAGGATCCGCTCCAGATAAAAAGAAATCCGATGAAACTCACCCGCGACAGCATCACCCAGGAACGGATCGACGAAATCGCCGCCGAGATGGAGCGGACCGGGGCCTATCGGGTGTTGAGCAACGAGGCGCGCGAGGCGTCGCGGCAGGCGACCCTGGACCGGCGGCCCGATGACGAAGCGGTTTGGATTTTCGGTTATGGGTCGTTAATGTGGAACCCGGCCTTCCATTTTGCGGAGGCGGCGCATGCCAAGCTGTATGGCTATCATCGGCACTTCTGCCTGTGGACCCCGTTGGGTCGCGGCAGCCCCGACCATCCCGGCCTGGTGCTGGGGTTGGAGCGTGGCGGCTCGTGCCACGGCATGGCCTTCCGGCTGCGCGAGCATGAGATCGACGCCGAGACCCGCATCGTCTGGATGCGGGAGATGCTGGGCGGCGCCTATCTGCCGCGCTGGGTCCGGTTGCGGATCGGTGGTGCGCGGGCCAATGCCATCGCCTTCGTCGTCAACCACGAACATGAACGTTATGCCGGGCGGCTGCCGCTTGGCGAAACCGCCCGGGCGGTCGCCACCGCCAGCGGCCGGCTGGGCAGTTGCCGCGACTATTTCACCAACACCTTCGATCACCTCGAGGCGCTGGGGATCCACGACCGGTATATGCGGGGGCTGGCCCGGGCGGTTGCCGCGCTGGGGTGAAAAAACTGGGCCCTTAGGGGTCGACATGGTGGCGGGCGATATTATATTACCATTTGCTAATATACGAGCATGCCGGCGGGTTCGGCATGGCATTGGGGATTTTGTCATGAAAATTTTGGCTGGTTTTGGCCGGTTCGCGGCCCCGATCGTGATCGCCCTTGGCCTGTCGGCCGGGGCGGCGCAGGCCGATTTCACGGTGGCGCTCAAAGAGGTCAAGGACCTGAAGGCGGTGCTGGCGACGGTGGAAAGCGTCGACCAGGTCAGGGCCCGGGCCCGGATCGGCGGCACCCTGGCCGGCCTGGCGGTCGACGAGGGCAGCGAGGTCACGGCCGGGGCCCGGATCGCCCGGGTGGTCGACGAGAAGCTCGCCCTGCAGATCAAGGCCCTGGATGCGAGGCTGCGCTCGGTTTCGACCCGGCGCGACCTGGCGGCGGCCGAGTTGAAGCGCGGCGCCGAGCTCAAACGCCGCGGCAATATCAGCCAGGCCCGGCTCGACCAGCTACAGGCCGAAGAGGGCTCCCTGGCCGCCGAGATGGCGGCGTTGCAGGCCGAACGCGCGGTGCTGGTCCGCCAGTTGGAGGAAGGCGACGTTCTGGCCCCGGCGGCGGGGCGGGTGCTGCGGGTTGCCGTCACCGACGGTTCGGTGGTGATGGCCGGCGAGGTGGTGGCCGAGATCGCCACCGCGCGCTACGTGCTGCGCATCCAGGTGCCGGAACGCCATGCCCGCTTCATGCAGGCGGGCGACCCGGTCCTGGTCGGCGGCCGCGGCCAAAGCGGCGGCGAGCGGGCCCAGGGCACGGTGCGTCAGGTTTACCCGCGCATCGACCGCGGCCGGGTGGTGGCCGACGTCACCGTCGACGGCCTGGGCGATTTCTTCGTCGGCGAGCGGGTCCGGGTCTGGGTCGAGGTCGACGACCGCCAGGCCTTCGTGGTGCCGGAAGCCTATTTGGATTGGCGCTTCGGCCTGAGTTACGTCAAATTGAAGAGCGGCGCCCGGGTGGTGGTCCAGACCGGCCGGCCGGTCGATGGCGGCATCGAGGTGCTGTCGGGCCTGGCCGATGGTGACGTACTGGTGATGCCGTGAAACTGGGCCTTTCCGGATCGGTCGCGCGGGCCTTCAGCACCTCGCCGCTGACGCCGCTGATCCTGATCGCGGCGCTGGCCTTCGGCCTGTTGGGCCTGGTGGTGATGCCGCGCGAGGAAGAACCGCAGATCAGCGTGCCGATGGTCGACATCCTGGTGCGGGCCGACGGGCTGAAGGCGGTCGACGCAGTCGAACTGGTGACCAAGCCGCTGGAGGACATCGTCAAGGCGATCGACGATGTCGAGCACGTCTATTCCTGGAGCCATGACGACACGGTGGTGGTCACCGCCCGCTTCCAGGTCGGTCATGACGAGGACCTGGCGATCCTCAGGGTTCACGAGACCCTGGCGGCCCATATGAGCGAAATCCCGCTGGGCATCCCGGAGCCGTTGATCATGGGCCGCGGCATCAACGACGTGGCGATCCTGGTGCTGACCCTGTCGCCGGCCTACGCGGCCGCCGCCGAGCGCTGGCAGGACAACGCGCTCTATACCCTGGCCGAGGAACTGCAGCATGAGCTGATCAAGGTCAAGGATGTCGGCCTGACCTACATCACCGGCGGCCGGCCCGACCAGATCCGCATCGAGCCCGATCCCGAACGCATGTCGCTTTACGGCGTCACCCTGAACCAGCTGGTCGACAAGGTGCAGAACGCCAACCGCGCCTTTGCCGCCGGCAATCTGCGCGCGGCGGGCAACAGCCTGCCGGTGGTGGCCGGCCAGACCCTGCAAGGGGTCGGCGATATCGGCCTGTTGCTGTTGACCACCATCGACGGCCGCCCGGTCTACCTGAAGGACGTCGCCAATGTTGCGGTCGGCGGTCGCCCCGACGAGCAACGGGCCTGGCACCTGCTGCCGGACAACATGGGCGGACTGGCGCGGCGCCCCGCGGTCAGCCTGGCGATCGCCAAGCGCAAGGGCGCCAACGCGGTCGCCATCGCCGAACAGGTGCTGGAACGGCTGGAGATGGTGCGCGGCCGGCTGGTGCCGGACGATGTCTCCGTCACCGTGGCCCGCGACTATGGCGAGACCGCGGCCGAAAAGGCCGACGAGCTGATCGGCGAGTTGATCTCGGCGACCGTGGTGATCGTCATCCTGCTGACCATCGTGCTGGGCTGGCGCCCGGGCCTGGTGGTGGCGGTGGTCATCCCGGCCACCGTGCTGCTGACCTTCTTCGCCTCCTGGGCGCTGGGTTTCACCATCAACCGGGTCAGCATGTTCGCCCTGGTGTTTTCGATCGGCATCCTGGTCGACGACGCCATCGTCATGGTCGAGAACATCATCCGCCACTGGCAGATGAAGCGCAAAGCCGGGCGGCCGGCGGTCGAGGTCGCGGTCGAGGCGGTGGAAGAGGTCGGCAACCCGACCATCGTCGCCACCTTCACGATCATCGTCGCCCTGCTGCCGATGCTGTTCGTGTCGGGCCTGATGGGCCCCTATATGAGCCCGATCCCGGTCAACGCCTCGGTGGCGATGCTGTTTTCGCTACTGATGGCCCTGGTCGTCACGCCGTGGATGCTGTTGAAGCTGCGCCGCCGCGCCGGCATGGGCGGCCATGGCGACGATGAATCAGAAAGTGGCGGGCTGCTGGGCCGCATGTTCCTGTTTGTCGCGCGGCCGCTGCTCAGGGGCCGGGCCCGATCGGGCGTCTTCCTGGCCCTGGTGACCGTCGCCACCCTGGCCGCCATGGCGCTCTTCTACACCAAGGACGTGGTGGTCAAGCTGCTGCCCTTCGACAACAAATCGGAGCTGCAGGTGGTGGTCGACCTGCCCGAAGGGTCCAGCCTGGAAGCCACCGAGCGCACCCTGCAGGCCGCCGCCGACCGCTTGGCGCAGCTGCCCGAACTGACCAGCATCCAGGCCTATGTCGGCACCGCCGCGCCGTTCAACTTCAACGGCCTGGTCCGCCACAGCTATTTGCGGAACCAGCCGGAACAGGGGGAGCTGCAGGTCAATCTGGTCCACAAGGACGACCGCGAGCGGACCAGCCACGAAGTGGCGCTGGAGGTCCGGGCCCGGCTCAAGGACCTGGCCGTGCCGGCCGGCACCACCGTCAAGGTGGTCGAGGTGCCACCGGGGCCGCCGGTGATCGCCACCCTGCTGGCCGAGGTCTATGGCCCCGATCCCGACAGCCGCCGGGCTGCCGCGGCGCAATTGAAGCAGGCCTTTGCCGCGGTCGACTTCGTGGTCGATATCGACGATTCCGCCGGCCAGCCGGCCGAACGCCTGCGGATTTCGATCGACCAGGAACAGCTCGAGTTCCACCGGGTCGACGAGGAGGCACTCTATGACACGCTGGCGGCGTTGCTGCACGGGGTCAAGGTCGGCTATTCCCATCGCGGCGGCGGCGCCAACCCGATCGAAATCGCCCTTCGCCTGCCCAAGGCCGACCTCGCGCTGAACGAACGGCTGCTGGCCACCCCGGTACCCAACCGGTTCGGCGAGATCGTCGAGCTGGGCGAACTGGTCAGCCTGAGCCGCGAACGGGCCAGCCACCCGATCTACCGCCGCGACGGACGCTTCGCCGAAATGGTCACCGCCGAACTGGCGGGCCGCTTCGAGGCGCCGATCTACGGCATGCTGGCGGTCGAGGACGCGGTGGCGACGCAGGACTGGGGCACCGACACGCCACCGGACTTCGCCTATGCCGGCCAGCCGGACGACGAATCCCAGGTCAGTTTCCTGTGGGACGGCGAGTGGGAAATCACCTACATCACCTTCCGCGACATGGGTGGCGCCTTCATCCTGGCTCTGGTCGGAATCTACGTGCTGGTGGTGATGCAGTTCCAGAGCTTCAAGCTGCCACTGCTGATCCTGGTGCCGGTGCCGCTGACCCTGATCGGCATCATCCTCGGCCATCTGGCCCTGGGGGCGGCCTTCACCGCGACCTCGATGATCGGATTCATCGCCCTGGCCGGGATCATCGTCCGAAATTCGATCCTGCTGGTCGACTTCATCCGGGCCCGGCTGGCCCAGGGCCTGGCCTTGCGGCAATGCCTGCTGGACGCGGGCGCGGTGCGGTTCAAGCCGATCTTCCTGACCGCATTGGCGGCGATGACCAGTGCCTCGTTCATCCTGCCCGACCCGATCTTCAACGGGCTGGCGATCTCGCTGCTGTTCGGCATGGCCTCGTCGACCATCCTGACGGTGCTGGTGATCCCGGCGATCTACATCATCCTGCGCGACGACGGCCGCGCCCTGGCGTAGACTAATCCGGTTCGACCCAGCGACAGGGGGCCGGTGAGATCCGGCCCGACCTGGCCCAATCGGCCAGTTCGCGTTTCAGGATCTTGCCGCTGGCGGTCAGCGGGAAGTCGTCGAGCCGGATGAAGTATTCCGGCATGTCGTATTTCGAGAGACCGCTGGCATGCAGGTGGGCCAGGATCTGGTCGGCCGTGGGTGCGGGATCCGAGGCCAGCACCCCCAGGCAGACCTTTTCGCCCAGCCTGTCATCGGCAATCCCGAAGGCGGCCGCCTTGTCGATGCAGGCGTGCTTGACCGCCAGATCCTCGATCCGGGCCGGATAGATGTTGTGGCCGCCGCGAATGATCATGTCCTTCAGGCGGCCAGTGATCCGCAGATTGCCCGCCTGGTCCAGCATCCCGAGATCGCCGGAGAGAAACCAGCCGTCCCGGTTGAAGCTGTCTTCGGTCGCCGTCTGATTGTCGAAATAGCCCAGCATCAGGCAGGCGCCCCGGCCACCGATCTGGCCGACGGTGCCGGTGGGGACCGCGCGGTCGGCGTCCTCGCGATCGAAAATGCGGACCGTGTAAGCCCCGCCGCCGCGGCCGCAGCTCTCGACAATGGTCGCCTGGTCGTCGTCGGGTTGGGTGTACTGGTGCGAGGAATTCTCGGTCATGCCGTAGACGTTCTGCGGCGTGATGCCCTGGGCCAGGAAGGCCTCGCAGACCGAGGGCGGGATCGGCGATCCGGCCATGTAGAAGGTGCCGACCCGGCCCAGCCGTTCGATGCCACGGGCCTGCATCTCGGACAGCATATCCATGGCATGTGTCGGCACCCCCATGATGTAGGTGGCGCCGGTTTCGATCACCCAGTCCAGCTTACCCACCCCGTCTGGCTGGTCGTCGACCACCAACTCGGCGCCGCAAGTCAAAGCCTGGGCCAGCGCCACCCAGGCGATGTGGTGGCTCAAAGGGCTCAATGAAAAGACCACGCTGTCAGGCCCGTGGCCCCAATCGCGCACCATGTCGCGGGCATTGGCCATCAGCGAGTTGTGGGAATGCATGACGCATTTCGGCACCCCGGTGGTGCCCGAGGTGAAGGCGAGATAGAACACCTGGTCGGGATTGTCGGCCGCCGGACCCGGCGAGCCAGTAGCGCCGATCGGCGGCAGATCGCCGGGTTGACCCCGCACCGCCGGCAAAGTCAGCACGGCTTTCAAATCCGGCAGTGAGGCAAAGGCACTGCCGAGGTCATGATCGGCCGCGTCGGCCCCCCAACCCGCCTCGGCCACCAGCAGCGCGGTGCGGATCCGGCCCATCAGGCCGGCGATTTCATCCACCGTGTAGTTGCGGTGCAGCGAGGGATTGCAGGCATAGCCCTGGCGGGCGCAGGCCAGCAACAGGGCCACCGTCTCGACCCGGTTGGAGAGCCACAGCGAGACCCGGTCGCCGGGCCGGATGCCATGGCCCGCCAGGTGATCGGCCAGGGCATCGACCCAGTCCGCCAACTGGCGCCAGGTCAGCCGCCGCGTCGCATCCCTGAGCGCCCAGGCATCGGGCCGTTCGGTGGCGTGGCGGGCCAGCAGCCCCTGCATGGTGTCGGCGGTCCACAGGCCCTGTTGGTAATAGGCCTGTGCCGCGGCCGGGTCGTGAAGGGTGAGGAACGGCTTCACCGGATCAGTCCCCTATTGGCCGAAGCTGTCCGCATCCGGCGCGCGGCGTTCGCCGAACGCCTGGCTGAGTTCCTTGGATTCGGCGGTGTCGAGATAGCCCCGCAACAACAGGTCGTGGGCCATGCGGGCCAGACCGGAGACCCCGCCATGGCGGGCGTTGAAGGCGCCCTTGATCGAGGCCAGGGCGAAGGCGCCGCGATCGGCGACCTCGAGGGCGAACTCGCGGGTCTTCTGGGTGAGCTCGGCGTCCGGCACCACCCGGTTGATCAGGCCCAGGTCCAGGGCTTCGGCCGCCGAAAGCTTCGGGTTGCAGTACCACATCTCCTTGGCCTTCTTCTTGCCGACCAGATCTTCCAGGTACCAGGTGCCGTAGCCGGCATCGAAGCTGCCCATCATCGGCCCGACCTGGCGGAAGACGGCACTTTCCTTGGCGATGGTCAGGTCGCAGACCATCTGCAGCACGTTGCCGCCGCCGACCGCGAAGCCGTTGACCGATGCGATCACCGGCTTCTGCAGCCGGTCGATGCTCTCGTACATCTCCAAGGCCGGCAGCACGCCGGCATAGAGCTTAGTATCCTCCATGCCCTCCTTGCGGCCGCCGATGCAGAAAAACTTGTCGCCGGCACCGGTGATCACCAGGACCCTGGTGCGGGTCTCGCGGCGGACTTCGTTGATCAGGTCGCGGACCTCGTGGCACATGTCGGCGGTGAACATGTTGCCGTCGTCGGGCCGGTTCAGAGTTAACCAGCCGATCGGCCCCTCTTCTTCGTAGAGAATGGTCTCGTAGCTCATCGATCAGCTCCCTTGGATGACCTTCTTGTCCTTGAGGCCCTGGATCCTGGCCGCATCATAGCCGAGGATCTGGCTGAGCACCGCCTCGCTATGCTGGCCCAGGGCCGGGGCGTTGTGGCGAGGCACGTTGGCGGCATCGTCGATCCGGATGCCGGTGCCGACGGTCGGGGCCGCGATACGGCCGTCATCGGCGGTGAAGAAGAAGCCGCGTTCCAGCAGGTGTTCGTCCTCCACCACCTCGTCGACCCGGTTGATCGGGCCGGCCGGCACCCGGGCGGCCTGGCACAGCGCCAGCCAATCGGCCCGGCCCCGGGTTCTGAGCAGTGCCTGGACATGGGCGACGATTTCCAGGCGGTGCTCGCGGCGGCCGGCATTGGTCGCGTATTCCGGCCGGGCGCCATAGTCGGGGTCGCCGACCGCGTCCCAGAAGCGGCGCCAGATGGTGTCGTTGCCCAGGCCCAGCGTCATCGGGTCGTCGGCGGTTTCGAAGGCCTGGTAGATGGCGATCACACTGGCCCGTCCGCCGCTGCGCCGGTGCACAGCGCCGCTGCCCAGATGATCGACGAACCAGGGGGTCAGGAAGCGGGCCATGCTTTCGACCAGGGAGACGTCGATCTGGTGGCCGCTGCCGGTCCGGCGCCGGTCATAGAGCGCCGCCACCACTGCAAAGGCGGCATCCATGCCGGCCAGCATGTCGGCGGCCGGGGCCCCGACCTTCTGGGCCTCGCCATCCGGCTCGCCGGTCATGTCCATGATCCCGCCATAGCCTTCGGCGATCAGGTCATAGCCCGGCCAGTCGGCCCGTTCGCCGGTCAGGCCGAAACCGGTGATGGCGGCGTGGACAATGTCGGGGCGAAGCCTGGCGGCGCTATCATAGTCGAAGCCGAGCTTTTGCTGCACCCGAAGCGGTTGGTTGCAGACCAGGGCATCGCAGGCCTTGATCAAATCCTGGAGCACTGCCTGGCCGTCGGCAGAGGCGAAGTCCAGGGCAATGCTCTGCTTGTTGCGGTTGACCGACAGGAACCATAAGGACACGCCGTCCAGGGTCGGCGGCACCCAATGGCGGCAATCGTCACCGCGGCCCCGGCGTTCGACCTTGATCACCTCGGCCCCCATATCGGCCAGCATCATGGTGGCATAGGGCCCCGAAACCGAGCCGGTGAAATCCAGCACGCGAACACCCTGCAACAGCTGGTAACCCGGCCCACAAGCCACTCTGGGCAGGTTGTCGAACGGCGGCATGTATTGTTCCTCTTTACTAGTGGCCGATGCCATCCCGGCCCCCCGCCCAACCACCCAACAGGGCACCCTCACATGGGTGGTTGGGCGGGGGAGCGAGATGGCACAGTTTGACCGAAAAAGAATCCTATCTCCCCACGTATTTGAACACGCCCTGACCGGTGGCGATCACCTTGCCGGTCGCTTCCTCGCTGAGTTCGGCGTCCGCGAAATAGACCGAACGGGTCTTGCGGTTCAGCCGGGCCTTGGCGATCAGGGTATCGTGTTCGGCGCGGTCGACAAAATTGCAGGTCATGGACAATGTGGCGGCCGGCACCGGCCCGTCGGCCGACCAGTTGCCGGCCCACAGCCCGGCGGTGTCCAGGAAACTCATGATCGCGCCGCCATGCAGATGGTCGTGGCGGTTCTTGTGGTTCTCGGCAATTTTGATCCGGAAGCGGACGCCGTCGGCCGACCAGTCGAGCCGCTCCATCGCCAGGATCTCACTGAAACTGGTCATCCGTTCGACGTCCCGCGCCGGCGATAGAGGATGGTCGCCTCCATTTCCTGGACCGTCTCGCCGCGCTGGTTGCGGATCTCGCGCTTGAAGGTGACGACACCACGGTCCGGCTTGGAGGTTTCGCGCTTGTTCACCACGGTCTGGTGCAGGCGGATGGTGTCGCCATGCTTGACCGGTTTCAGCAGCCGCCATTTGCCGATCTGCAGCAGCGCCAGCAGGGTCCCGTCATTGATGCCGCTGGCATATTGCAGGCCGCCGGCGATGCCGTAGACCATCGGGCCATGGGCGATGACTTCGCCGAACGGAGTCGTCTTGGTGTATTCGTAATTGGCGTGGACCTCGTTGAAATCGCCGGTCAGGCAGCTGAAATTGACGATATCCGTGTGGGTGACGGTGCGGGCCGGGGTGACGATCTCCTCGCCCAGTTCGAAATCCTCGAAATAGCGCCCGCGCACCGGGGCTTGGCTCTCGCTCATGGCATCCATCCTATCTCGGCTCGCGGCCCAGTATCATGGTGACGTTCGACGACAGGATGCCGCCTTCGTTGTGGACCAGGGCAACATCATGGCGCGCCACCTGGCGGTCGCCGGCCTGGCCGCGCAACTGCATCACCGCCTCGACAATGCCATGCATGCCGCCGGAGGCACCGGCCTGGGCATAGGACAGCAGCCCACCATGGGTGTTGATCGGCAGCCGCCCTTCGATCGCCGCCGCGCCCGAGGTGAACAGCTCGCCGCCCTCGCCACGCCGGGCCAGGCCGAGTTCCTCGGCCTCGATGATCGGCACCACGGTGAAACAATCGTAGAGCTCGGCGAAGTCCATATCTTCCGGCCCCAGCCCGGCCATGTCATAGGCCGCCTTGCCCGATTTGGCGCAGCCCCAGTCGCTCAGGCTGGGGGCCATGGTGACATGTTCGTGGGTGTGGCATTCGCCGATGCCGTGCAGCCAGACCGCCGGGTTGGGCAGGTCGCCGGCCCGTTCCGGCCCGGTCACCACATAGGCGCCGGCGGCATCCGAGATCAGGCAGCAGTCCAGCATGTTGAGCGGTTCGGCGATCGGTTTCGAATTCAGTACGTCGTCGACGGTCAGGGTCTTGCTCATCGGTGAATTGGGGTGGCGCACCGCATGGGCCCGGCCCTGCACCGCGACCGCGGCCATCTGTTCGCGGGTGACGCCATGGTCGTGCATGTAGCGGCGCGCCACCATGGCGTAGAAGGCCGGGATCAGGGGGCCGTAGGGGTTTTCGAAATAGGGGTGGCCGACAATGGTCATCATCTCGACCATGGCGTCGCGGGTTTGTCCGGTGGCCCGGTTCTCGCCGACCGTGACCAGCACGTTTTTGGCCTGGCCGCAGGCGATCGCCATCGCCGCGTGGTGCAGGGCGGCGGCCGGGGTGGCGCCGCCGACAGTCAGCGAGGCACAGAAGCTGGGTTCGAGCCCAAGATATTCGGCCAGCACCGAGCCCAGCATGAAATAGGGCTCCGACATGCAATAGGCGGTGAGCAACCCGTCGATATCGGACATCTTCAGGCCGGCATCCGCGACCGCCCGCCTGGCGGCCTGGGCGTTGAGGCCGATGCCGCTCAAATGCGGCACCTTGCCGATCTCGCTGTCGGCGGCGCCGGCGATGATCGCCTGGTTGCGCAGGCTCATGACCCGCCCCCGACTTTCCGGAACTGCGGCACCGCCTGGCCGTTCTCGGCGGTCTCGAAGTCAACCGTCACCGGGTCGCCCACAGCCACGGACAGCGCGTCGTCGCCGATGATGTTGGCCATCATCCGCGGCCCCTCATCCAGGTCGACCAGGGCGATGACATAGGGCACCCGGCCGCGAAAGGCCTGGGACGGGGCGCGGTGGACGATGGTGAAGCTGTAGACACTGCCCCGGCCCGACGCCGCCACCCATTCGGCGGCATCGCTGCCGCAGTCGGGACAGACCAGGCTGGGGAAGTAGCGGGCGCGGCCGCAATCCGTGCAGCGCTGCAGCAGCAGTTCGCCCCGATTGGCGCCCTGCCAGAAGGCGGCACCGTCGGGGCCAATGCGGGGGGCCGGCAAGGGCGTGGTCATCACTCGGCTCCTTTCTTGAAGCGGTTCCACGGTTCGTCCGCGGATGCGGCGGCGAAATCGGCCGGCCGGCGGGCCGTCATCGCGTCCAGCCCCTCTGCGAAGGCGCGGGTCTGGAAGTTGGTTGCCTGGGCCAGGCCCTCCATGAACAGGAAATCGTCGAAGCCGGTCTCGAAGCTGCGCGCCATCAATAGCTTGGCCAGGCCGATCGCCTCGGCCGGGCCATCGGCCAGGGCATGGGCCCGGGCCAGGCCGACGGCATCCAGGTCCTCGTCCGCCGTCACTTCGACCGCGATGCCGGCGTCCAAGGCTTCGCGGCCGGTCCATTCGCCATTGCCGAAGATGAAGGCCTTGGCGCGGGCGAGGCCGATCAGGCGCGGCAGGAAGTACATCATGGCGATATCCGGCACCGCCCCCAGCTTGAAGAAGCCGGCCCGGAAGCGGGCGCCCTCCCCAGCCACGATCACATCGCAGGCCAGCGCCAGGCCCATGCCGCCGCCGACCGCATAGCCGTTGACGCCGGCGACGATCGGTGTCTCGGTGCGGGCGATCGCGTTCAGCCATTGGGCGGCGATGCGGAAGCGTTTGTGGGTCGAATAGGCGTCACCGGCCGACTTCAGCATCGGCAGGTCACCACCGGCAGAGAACGCCCGGCCGCTGCCGGTCAAGTAAATCGCCCGGACGTCGGGATCGGCGTCGGCGTCTTCGAAAGCCTGGCGGGTCTGGTGGCGCATTTCCCAGGTCATCGAGTTCAGGCTGGCCTCGTTGGTCATCCGCACCACCGCGACCGGCCCGTCGCGGCTGACCTCGACCTGTGTTTGGCTCATGGCATTCCCTCCCCGTTAGCGGCCCTGAAAGGTCCATTGCCGGCCGCCATCGACCACCATTTCGGCGCCGGTGACGTAGTCGGCGGCCGGTGAGCAGAGATAGGCGACCATGTCGGCGATCTCCTGGGCCTCGCCGAAGCGGCCCAGCGCCACCTGGCGCCGCTCCGACTCTGCCCGGCCCTCCTGCTCGTACAGCTTCTCGACGCCGACGGTGCCGGCGATCGGACCCGGGCTGACGAAATTGGCCCTTATGCCGTCGGGCGCCCACTCCACCGCCAGGCTGCGGATCAGGGCCTGGATGCCGGCCTTGGCGGCGGCGGCATGGGCCGCGCCCGGCCAGCCGGAATTGGCCCGGGTGGTGCTGATCGCGACGATGCGGCCGCCGTAGGTGGATTTGCACATTTCAGAATACGCCGCACGGCAGCAAAAGAAGGTGCCGTTGAGGTCGATGTCGATCACCGCCCGCCAGCCGTTCGGCGAAAGGCCGGCGGTGGGGCAGACGAAGTTGCCGGCGGCGTTGGCGACCAAAATGTCGAGCCCGCCCCGGCGATCGACGCAGGCGGCGACGCAGGCCTCGACCTGGTCAGGGTCGCGCACGTCCATCACCTGGTGGACGGCACCGTTCAGCCGAGCGCTGGCGGCCTTAAGGTTCTCTTCCTTGCGGCTGGCGATCATCACGCGGGCGCCGAGACGCTCCAGGGTCGCGGCGATGGCGAAGCCGATGCCGGTGGCGCCGCCGGTGACCAGGGCGGCCCGGCCCTTCAGCAGGTCGGGGGCGAAGGTCGACACCGCCTAGACCCCCATCCGCCCGGCGATGACGTTGCGCATGATTTCCGAGGTGCCGCCGCCGATCGAGCCCAACCTGGCGTCCCGGAACAGGCGTTCCATGTCGCCCTGGACGTAACCCTGGCCGCCCATGATCTGCAGCCCCAAATCGGCGCATTTGAACATCGCCTCGCAGGCGAAGGTCTTGGCGATCGCGGTCTCCATCACCGGGTCCTCGCCGCGATCCAGGAGGTCGGCGACGCGGTAGGTGTGCAGCCGCGACGACTGGGCCAGGATCTGCATCTCGGCGAGTTTGTGGCTGATCGCCTGGTAGCTGGCGATCGGCTGGCCAAAGGTCCGGCGCTCGGCGGCGAACCCCTTGGCGAGGTCGATCGCCTTCATGCAGAGGCCCGAGGCACCGGCGGCCAGCAGCACCCGCTCCAGGTTCAGGGCCTGCATCATCTTGCGCCAGCCGCTGTTCTCCTCGCCGATCATGTTTTCGGGCGGGACCTGGACGTCGTCGTAGAAGATCTCGTTGATGCCGCTGGCGTGGCGGCCCATCGACTTCATGCGCCGGACCTCGACCCCCGGCGCGTCCATCGGCACGGCCAGCAGGCTGATCCCCTTGCGGCCCGCTTCCGGGTCGGTCTTGACCGCGGTCACCACATAGTCGGCGAGATGGGCGCACGAGATGTAGCATTTCTGGCCCTGGACCACGTAATGGTTGCCTTCGCGCCGGGCCCGGGTGGTGATGCCGGCGACGTCGGATCCGGCGCCGGGCTCGGTATAGGCGATCGCCATCTTCAGGCTGCCATCGATGATCTTCGGCAGAAAGCGCTGCTTCATCTCGGGCGAGCCGCTGTAGTGGATGTACATGCCGCCGAAGATCACGGTCGCCATGTAGATCGTCGAATAGCTCAAGGAGTGGTAGCCCAGCGCCTCGATCAGCACCGCCAGGTCCTTGTACGACCCGGCGCTGCCGCCATAGGCCTCGTCATAAGGCAGCCCCAGCCAGCCGCCTTCGGCCAGCGCCTCGTAAAGCTCCAGCGGGTCGCCATAGCTCTCATCCAGTTCGCGCAGGCGTTCCGGCGGGATGGTGCGGCTGACCAGTTCGTGGATGCTGTCGCAGATCAGCTGCTGCTGTTCCGAAAAGTCGAAGCCGGGATAGGGCGCCGCCATGATATTACCCTTGCTAGCTAATTATTCGTATGTTTATTAACTAGGTTATCAAACCGCAGTTCGCATGGTTGCGCAAGACCGCTGTTTGCGGGCATTGTCGTCCGAAACGGCGGCGGGCGGCAAGCTGCCCGCGGATTCCGGTTTAGCTGGAACTGTTCCTCACCCCTCCCCTGCCCAATCACCCATGGCATGGTACCCTTGGGTGATTGGGCAGGGGAGGGGTGAGGAACAGTTCAAACCCGACAAGGGAGACCAAGCCAAACATGAACCCATCCGACATCGCCAAGCTGTTCAACCCCGGCTCGGTCGCCATCCTGGGCGCCACCGAGGGCGCCAACCGGGTCGGCGGCCGGGTCATGCGATACATGCTGGAAGGCGGCTTCGCCGGCCCGGTCTATCCGGTCAACCCGACCCGGGAGACCGTCCAGGGCGTTGCGGCCTATGCTTCGGTCGATGCCATCCCGGGGTCGGTCGACTGTGCCATCCTGGCCCTGCCGGCCGAGGCGGTGATGCCATCGCTGGACCAGTGCGCCGCCATCGGGGTCAAGTCGGCGGTGGTATTCAGCTCCGGCTTCGCCGAAATGGGCGCGGAGGGGCGGCGCCTGCAGGACGAACTCGGCAGGGCGGCGCGGGCTGCCGGGATCAAGCTGCTGGGCCCCAACTGCCTCGGTATCGCCAATTCCCACAGCGGCTTTTACGCCAGCTTCAGTTCCAATTTCCTGGACGGCCTGCCGCAGCCGGGTTCGGTCGCCGTGGTCAGCCAGAGCGGCGCGTTCGGGGCGCATCTCTACACCCTGGCCCGAGCCCGCGGCATCGGCATCTCCTACTGGGTAACCACCGGTAACGAGGTCGACACCACGATTTCGGAATGCCTCGCCTATCTGGCGACAGCGCCCGAGGTCAACACGATCATGCTCTACGCCGAAGGCATCAACGATGCCGATGGCCTGCGCCGGGCCATGGCCCTGGCCCGCGACAACCGCAAGCCGGTGATCGTCACCAAGGTCGGGCGCAGCGAGGTCGGCATCAAGGCAGCCGCTTCGCACACCGCCTCACTGGCCGTGTCGGATGCGGTCTGCGACGCCCTGTTTCGCCAGTACGGCGCCCACCGGGTGTCGACTACCGACGAGATGATCGAGATCGCCTATGCCGCCCAGATGGGGATCTTCCCGACCGGGCGCGGCATCGGCATCATCTCCATGTCCGGCGGGGTCGGGGTCCAGATGGCCGACCGGGCCACCGACTGCGACATGGCAATCCCGGAACTGCCGGCGGCGGCCCGGGCCGAACTGCAGGCCCTGACGCCAATGGCGGTCACCGCCAACCCGGTCGACCTGACCGCGGCGGCGATGAGCGACCCCGCCATGCTGGAGACATCCTTCCGCATCCTGCTGAACGAACCGTGCTGCGACGCCGTTGCCTCGTTCCTGACCCCGGTGATGGCGACCCCGGAAATGACCGCCGATTTGACCGCCTGTTTCGACGAAATGCGGGAAAGCCAGCCCAACAAGCCGATCGCGCTGTGCCTGCCGGCCTCGACCGAGATCAAGCGGGCCTACGAGGCCAAGGGCTACACCCTGTTCGACAGCCCCGACTGGCTGATCTCCGGCTTTGCCGCCCTGGCCGGGTTCGGCGAGGCCTTTGCCCGAGGCGCCGGCACGCCGCCCGCACCGCTGCCGCCGGGGGCCGAACCGGTGCCGACCCATGCGGTGGATGAGGTCGCGGCCAAGCGGATCCTGAAATCCGCCGGCCTGCCGACGGTCCGCGAATGCCTGGCGGCCACGGCGGAAGACGCGGCCGCCTTCGCCGCAGGTCTGGGCCGCCCGGTGGCCCTGAAGATCGCTTCGGCCGACATCCTGCACAAGACGGAGATCGGCGGCGTCCTGTTGAACGTTGCCGGAGCGGACGCTGTGGCCCAGGGTTTCACCACCCTGGTCGAGCGGGCCAAGGCGGCCCGGCCCGAGGCCAGCATCGACGGGGTGGTGGTCTCGGAAATGGTGGAAGACAGCATCGAAACGGTGATTGGCGTCAACCTGGACCCGACCTTCGGGCCGGTGGTGATGTTCGGCCTGGGCGGCATCTTCGTCGAGGTGCTGGGCGACGTCACCTTCCGCTTGGCCCCATTTGGCCGCGACGAGGCGCACCGCATGATCCGCGAAATCCGCGGCTTCGAGGTCCTGACCGGGGCCCGTGGCGGCCCGGTCGTCGACCTGGAGGCGCTGGCCGCGGCGCTGGAGGCGGTTTCCGTGTTCGCCGCCGCCAATGCCGAGCGGCTGGAAAGCCTGGACATCAACCCGTTCCTGGTCGGCCCCTGGGGTGGTGCCGCCGTCGATGCCTTGATCGTGCCGCGCAGTTGATTGTATGTCAGGGTCCGGAACGTCGAGTGGGAGCTTCCTGTGACCCGGGACCCGGAAAAATCAGAACGCTGGCGCGAATACTACGCCCGCACCGGCCAGCGCCCGCCGCGCGAAACCCTGGTGTTCGCGCTGGGCCGCTTTGCCGATGAACCGGTGGACGCGCCGCGCCTGGCGGTCGACCTGGGCTGCGGCAGCGGCCGCGACACGGCCATCCTGCTGGCCGAGGGCTGGTCGGTGTTGGCGGTCGACGCCGAACCGTCGGCGATCGAGGCCTTGCGCGCCCGCGACGACATCGCCGCCGATGTGGCGCTGGAAACCCGCATCGCCCGTTTCGAGGACGTCGAACTGCCCCGGGCCGATCTGATCAATTCCAGCTTCGCCCTGCCGCTCTGCGCCCCGGAGGCGTTTCCGCGCGTCTGGGCCGGGATCGTTGCCGCGTTGAAACCCGGCGGCCGGTTCTCGGGCCAGTTCTACGGGCCCAAGGACGATTGGCACGGCGATCCCACCATCACCCATGTCACCCGCGATGAAGCCCTGGCGATCCTGGCGCCGCTGGAGGTCGAGCATTTCCGCGAAGAGGAGGACGACACGGTCACGCCGCGCGGCAAGGCCAAGCACTGGCATATCTTCCACATCGTCGCCCGCAGGCCGTGAGGCATTGGCCGCCATGGGCGCCTGCGGCGCGCCACCCCCTCCCAACCCTCCCCCCTCAAGGGGGAGGGCCTATCAAGCTCGGCCGCGCGGACATCCCCCTCCCCCTCGAGGGGGGAGGACCGGGGTGGGGGTGGAGCCGCCTCGCCCCGATGCGGGTAAGCTAACCCCATGCCGCCGCTTCTGACATTGCGGGACGTTGGGGTGACGTTCGGGGGCGAGCCGTTGTTTGCCGGACTTGAACTGGCGTTGTCGGCGGGTGACCGGGCCTGTCTGGTGGGGCGCAACGGTTCCGGCAAATCGACTCTGCTGAAGTTGATCGCCGGCCAGATCGAGGCGGACGCCGGCGAGCGCTTCGTGCAACCGGGTTGTCACATCGCCTATCTGCCGCAGGATCCCAAACTGCCCGGCGGTACGACGGTCGCCGATTATGCCGCGCAAGGGCTGTTCGGGGCCGAAGCCGATGAGCGTCATCGGGTCGAGGTCCTGTTGGACGAACTCGGTCTGGACGGCGGGGCCGATCCGGCCTCCTTGTCCGGCGGCGAGGCGCGGCGGGCCGATCTGGCCCGGGCCCTGGTGGGCGAGGCGGACATCCTGCTGCTGGACGAACCCACCAACCATCTGGACCTGTCAGCCATCGAATGGCTGGAGGCGCGGCTGGCCGGATTCCGCGGTGCGTTGATGGTGATCAGCCATGACCGCCGTTTCCTGGCCCGCATCACCCGCCAGACCCTGTGGCTCGATCGCGGCAACCTCAAACGCCTGGACAAGGGCTATGACGCGTTCGAGGCCTGGGCGGCACAGGTGCTGGACAAGGAAGAGCGCGAGCGCCATGAACTGGACAAGCTGATCGCCCAGGAGACCAAATGGTCGCACGAGGGCATCACTGCCCGCCGCAAGCGCAACCAGGGGCGACTCAGGCGCCTGCAGGCGATGCGCCAGGAGCGGGCCGGCTGGTTGAAGCGGGCCGGGTCGGCGGCCCTGGCGGTGGAATCAGACCGCCTTTCGGGCAAGCTGGTGGCCGAAGCCAAGGAGATCGCCAAGGCCTATGACGGCCGGCCCGTCGTTGCCGGCTTCTCCACCCGCATCCTGCGCGGCGACCGGATCGGCATTATCGGTCCCAACGGGGCCGGCAAAACAACCCTGCTCAGGATGCTGATCGGCGACCTCGCGCCGGACTCCGGCTCGGTGCGGCTGGGCACCAATCTGGACCTGGCCTATTTCGATCAGACCAGGGCCCAACTGAACCCCGATGAAACGCTGTGGGAGACCCTGTGCCCCGGCGGCGGTGATCAGGTGATGGTGCGGGGGCGACCGCGGCACGTGGTGACCTATCTCAGGGATTTCCTGTTCGACGACCGCCAGGCCCGCTCGCCGGTTTCCAGCCTGTCGGGTGGCGAACGCAACCGGCTGCTGCTGGCCCAGGTCCTGGCCAAGCCGGCCAACCTGCTGGTGCTGGACGAACCCACCAACGACCTGGATATCGAGACCCTGGACCTGTTGCAGGAAATGCTGGCCGATTTCGACGGCACCGTCCTGCTGGTCAGCCATGATCGGGACTTCCTGGACCGGGTGGTGGGATCGACCATTGCCATGGGTGATGGCGGCCATGCGGTGGAATATGCCGGCGGCTACAGCGATTACCTGAAACAGCGGCCGGCGGCGCCGGCGACTTCACGGAAGACGGAAAGGCCGGCGGGAAAACCACAGAAACCGAAATCAGCGTCCCAGCCAAGGGCCCGTCTCAGTTTCAAGGAGCAGCACGCGCTCAAGGAACTGCCCGGCCGGATCGAGTCTCTCGCAACGGAAATCACCGCCCTGGAAGCCAAGCTGGCCGAGCCCGACTATTACGCCCGAGATCCGCACGCCTTCGACCAGGCCGCCAAGCGCCTGGTGGAAGCCCAGGCGGAACATGCCGCGGCCGAGGAGGAATGGCTGACCCTGGAGATGAAGCGCGAGGAACTGGAAGGCGGTTAGCCCCCCAAGCAACCAGGGGCGGCAAACCAGGTCGGGCATCGCCAGCCACATGGTTCGAGACGCCGCTGACGCGGCTCCTCACCATGAGGTGGGAGCTGTTGCCGGGCCGAGGCACGCAACGAGCCTCATCCTGAGGAGCCGCGTCAGCGGCGTCTCGAAGGATGTGGCGGGCCGGTGGGGTGCGGCCTTGGACCCTCCCCTACACCACCGTGTCGACCGGGGAGTGGTCGTCGCCATCGGGGCCGCTGGCCGGGGCCTTGGCAACGCCGACCATGGCCGGGCGCAGCAGCCGGTCGGAGATCGAATAGCCGGCCTGCATCACCTGGACCACGGTTCCCGGCGGATGCTCGGCCGTCTCCACCTCGAACATTGCCTGGTGGAAATTGGGGTCGAACTTGGCGCCCATCGGTTCCAGTTTGCGGACGCCGTGGCGCTCCAGCACCGCCAGCAAGCCCTTTTCGGTCATTTCCACACCGGACGCCAAGGCATCCAACGGGCCGCCGGGTTCGCGGTCTTCCGCCGCGACACTGCCCAAGGCGCGGGCCAGATTGTCGGCGACTTCCAGCACGTCGCGGGCGAAATTGGCGATCGCGAACTTGCTGAATTCCTGTTTGTCGCGCTCGGCCCGGCGGCGGACGTTCTCGGCCTCGGCCACGGCCCGCAGCATGGCGTCCCGCATCTCGGATAGTTCGCCTTCCAGGTCGCGTTCCGGCTCCGGCTCGTCGGCTGGTTCGGCCTCGTCGCCTGCCGCCTCGGCCGCCGCCTCCGGTTCGTCCGCGTCCTCAGCCGCCGCTTCGGCCGCCACTTCGTCCTTGGCTTGGTCCTGGTCCTCGGTGGCCTGGTCCTTCTTGGCTTCGCTCATTGCCGTCCTTCTTCAACCAAATGTTGGAACTCAGCCCAGCAGCCGGCCCACCACCTTGGCGGTGTAGTCGACCATGGGAATAATACGGGCATAGTTCAGATGGGTCGGGCCGATAACGCCGATCGCCCCGATGACTTGTTCCCGGCGATTCGAATAGGGTGCCACCACCATCGAACAACCGCTTAAGGAAAACAAGTTGCTTTCCGCGCCGATGAAAATCTGGACCCCGTCCGCCTTGGCGGTCAGGTCGATCAGCTCGATCAGGTTCTGCTTGCGCTCCAGTTCGTCGAACAACAGTCGGATCCGCTCCAGGTCCTCGGCGCCCGCGACCTCGCCCAGCAGGTTGGAGCGGCCACGCACGATCAAGGCGCCGGCGGCGCCCGGCTCTCCCGCCCAACTCGCCAATCCGGCCGCAACCACGGTTTCGGTCAAGGTATCGAGCTGGGCCCGGTGGTCCGCCAACTCCCGTTCAATCTCGTCGCGGGCCTCGGCGATGGTCCGGCCGGCCAGCCGGGCGCTGAGATAGTTCGACGCTTCAACCAATGCCGAAGGCGGCATGCCCACAGGCACCTGCACCACGCGGTTTTCAACCAGCCCATCCTCGCTGACGATCACGCCCAGGGCCCGGCCGGGACCAAGATGGACGAATTCGATATGCTTCAACACCCCTTCGCGCTTGGGCGCGGTGACCAGCCCGGCGCACCTGCTCAAGCCCGACAGCATGGTCGAGGCCTCGGTCAGCACGTCCTCGACGCTGCGGCCTTCGGCCGAGCAGCGGCTCTCGATCCCGGAACGCTCGTCCTCGGTCAGGTTGCCGACCTCCAACAGGCCGTCGACGAACAGGCGCAATCCCAGTTCGGTCGGCATGCGGCCGGCCGACGTGTGCGGCGAAAAAAGCAGGCCGCTGCCTTCGAGATCGGCCATCACGCTGCGGATGGAAGCCGAGGACAATTGCTGCGACAGGCGTTGGGCAATGGTCTGGGAGCCGACCGGGCTGCCGGTTTCGACATAGGATTCGACGATCATGCGGAAAATCTCGCGTGAGCGTTCGTTGAGATCCTGAATGGTCACCGGCCGAATCCGTGCAAGTTCTTGGAAACTGCCGGAAATGTAGTGATCGACCGGCGTGGCGTCAATGTCGCGGCCGCGACCATCGACAGTGCCGGAAATCCGCGTTAGAACCCCACCCACATTGCAATTGGAAAGGACACGCCATGCGCCCGTCGGGACGTGCCGCCGATCAGATGCGAGAGATCAGCCTGGAAGTGGGCTACAATCCTTACGCCGAAGGGTCCTGTCTGGTCGCCTTTGGCGGCACCAGGGTGCTGTGCACCGCCAGCGTCGAGGAGCGGGTGCCGCCTTTCTTGCGCAATACCGGGCGCGGCTGGGTCACCGCCGAATACGGCATGTTGCCACGGTCGACCCACAGCCGCAGCGCCCGCGAGGCGGCCCGCGGCAAGCAATCAGGGCGGACCCAGGAGATCCAGCGCCTGATCGGCCGATCACTGCGTTCGGTGACCGACCTGACCGGGTTCGGCGAACGCCAGATCGTCGTCGACTGCGACGTGCTGCAGGCCGATGGCGGCACCAGGACGGCGGCGATTACCGGTGGCTGGGTTGCCCTGCACCAGGCGTTCACCAAGCTGGTCGCCGCCGGTGAGATTTCGGCCGACCCGCTGCGCGGACACCTGGCGGCGGTCAGTTGCGGTATCTATCAGGGTGCGGCGGTGCTGGACCTCGACTATGCCGAGGATTCGACCGTCCAGGCGGATGCCAATTTCGTGCTCACCGAGGCCGGTGAAATCATCGAGATTCAAGGCACCGCGGAAGGCGACCCGTTCCCCGAGGAGATGTTTCATCAGCTGTTCGGCCTGGCCAAAGCCGGCATCGCCGAATTGGTTGCCGCCCAGCGCGCGGCGCTGGCCGGGGTCTAGCCCCCGTGGCGCGGCGGCTTGGCACCGGCGAACTGGTGGTCGCCAGTCACAACCAGGACAAGCTGGCCGAGATCGTCGAACTGCTGGACCCGTTCGGGCTCGATGTGCGTTCCGCCGGCGACCTTGGCGTGCCGGAGCCCGAGGAAACCGGCGCCACCTTTGTTGAGAACGCCATCCTGAAGGCGGAAACCAGCGCCCAGGCCACCGGACAGGTCGCGCTGGGCGACGATTCCGGGCTGGTCGTACCCGATCTGGACGGGCAGCCCGGCCTGCATTCGGCACGCTGGGCTGGCAGTCCCCGGGATTTCGGGCGGGCCATGCAGCGGGTCGCCGACGAGCTGGCGGCCCGCAACCTGCCGGTCATCGGCACACCGGCCTATTTCATCGCGGTGATGGCACTGGCCTGGCCAGACGGCCATGTCGAAACCGTCGAGGGACGGGTGCATGGCAAACTAACCTGGCCGCCACGCGGGGACCGCGGTTTCGGCTACGACCCGATGTTCGTCGCCGACGGCCATGACGTGACCTTTGGCGAGATGGACCCGGACCTCAAACAGCGGATCAGCCACCGGTCGGTCGCCTTCGCCAAACTGATCGATCTGTGCCTGAAGGAATGATGGCCGGCTTTGGCGTCTATATCCATTGGCCGTTCTGCCTCGCCAAGTGCCCCTATTGTGATTTCAACAGCCATGTCGCCCGCGACATCGATCAGGGGCGCTGGCGGCGTGCCCTGATCGCGGAACTCGACCGGGACGCGGAACGGCTTGGCCCGCGCAAAGTGGACAGCATTTTCTTCGGCGGTGGCACGCCCAGCCTGATGGCGCCGGACACCGTGGCCCGGCTGATCGACCGGGTGCGCGATCATTGGAACCTGGCCGAAGATGTGGAAATCACCCTGGAGGCCAATCCGACCTCGGTCGAGGCGGGCCGGTTCCGCGACTTTGCCGCCGCCGGGGTCAACCGGCTTTCCCTGGGTATCCAGGCCTTGAACGACGACGACCTTAAAACGCTGGGCCGGGCGCATGACCGGGCCACGGCGATCGCGGCGTTGGAGTTGGGCCAGCGCAGTTTCGAGCGGGTGTCCTTCGACCTGATCTATGCCCGGTCGGGCCGCGACCCCGATCACTGGCTGGCCGAACTCAGCGAGGCGCTGGGTTTCGGGACCGACCATCTGTCGCTCTATCAGCTGACCGTCGAACCCGGCACGCCGTTCCACGCCGACCGGCGCAACGGCCGGCTGGTCCTGCCCGACGACGACCAGGCGGCGTCACTATACGAGGCGACGCAGTTGGCATGCGCGGCGACCGGTCTGCCAGCCTATGAGATTTCCAACCACGCGGCCGCCGGCCAGGCCTGCCGCCACAATCTGGTCTATTGGCGGTCCGGCGAGTATGTCGGGATCGGCCCCGGCGCCCATGGCCGGTTTGCCGAAGCGGGTCGGCGTATCGCGACCAGCCGCATCCGCCCTCCCAATAGCTGGTTGGCAGCGGTCGAACGCGACGGCAGCGGGAGCGACGCCGAGACAGTGCTGGATGCCACGACAATTGCCGAGGAAGCGGTGATGATGGGCCTGCGCCTGACCGACGGAATAGGGGTCGCAGACGTCGAAGCCCTGACCGGGCAATCGCTAAGCCATCATGTCGACCAAGAGGCGTGGACCGACCTGGTGACAGCCGGCCTGCTGGCAGCGGACCCGAACCGTTTGGTGGCGACGGAACAGGGTCGCCTGGTGCTCAACCATGTGCTGGGCAAATTGCTTCTGTAGACGGTCTAGAAGTCAGTTGGTCAGGACCTGGAAGCTGGTCGGCGCGTCCGAGATCACCTTGAAACCGGACTTGCGCACCTCGATCACCGCCAGGCCGCGTTCCACCACGCCGTTTTCGCGGAACCGGAAGATCCCGTTATAGCCGGCAAACCCGGCCGGATTGGTCAGGTTGTAGCTGCCCAGCCCGGCCACGCCGCGGTCGCGGATCAGAGCCGCGGTCAGCGCCAGCCCGTCATAGGCCAGGCTGGCCAGCCGCTCGGGCTTGCTGCCATAGGTCTTGGCGAACCGCGATTCGAAAGCCTTGACCAATTTCGGCGGGGCCCCGGCGAACCAGCCGCCGATCAGGCTAGGCTCGGACGACAGGCTGGGATCGTCCCACAGGCCGGTGCCCAGATAGCGCACCACCGCCGGGTCGATCTCATAGAACGCCAACAGCGGCGCGATCGACTTCAACCGGCCGCCGCCTTCGGGCAGCAGGATCGCGTCGAAGTCCACTTCGCCGATGGTCTCCAGCCGTTCCAGCCGCTTCAGGGCTTGTTTCGAGATGGAGTCTTCCCGAGCCTCCAATAGGCGGCGCTGCTCCAACAATTCTTCGCGCCGTTCGTCGTAGTCGGCCAGGCGCTTGACCGTCTCGGCCAGTTCGGTCTCGGTCGGCGGATAGATTTCCAACCGCGAAACCACACCGCCCCGATCCCGGGCCGCGGTCTCCAGGGCGCCGACAACGGCCTGACCGTAGGGCGTGTCCGGCGCCAGGGTCGCGAAACGTAGCAGCCCCTCGCCATAGGCATGGTCGACCACCCGGGTCACCTGTTCCTCGACCATGAAGCCCAGCAGGTAGACCCCGTCGCCGGCTACCGACCGGTCGGTGGAAAACGCCACCACCGCGACCCCGGCCGGCCGGGCGACCTCGGCCGCCGCGACCGCCGACTGGGCGAACAGCGGCCCGAGGATCAGATGCGCCCCCTGGGCGATGGCGTCGGCCGCGGCCTCGCGGGCGCCGGCCGCGGTTCCGCCGGTGTCGCGCGGCAACAGCATCAGACGCTCGTCGCCAATGTCGAACAGCGCCATCTCGGCCGCGTCGCGCAGGGCCTGGCCCAATTTGCGATGCGGGCCGGTCAGCGGAACCAGCAGCGCGACCCGGATCGAACCGTCATCGACGGCAAACCGATCGCGCAGCAGCGGCAAACTCTTCATCGCCTCGACCGAATCTTCCAATATCTTGGGAAGCAGCCCCTTTTCCGCCTCGGCCTCGGGCAGGGTCGGCAAGGGTTGCGTCGAATCGGCGACCGGCGGTTCGGGCTCGGTCCACGTCATCTCGTCCTTGGCGCAGGCCGACAGGACGAACGCCACGCCCAGGGCGGCGAGCGACAATCGCAGGCAGGCACCGATCTTGAGGTTGGAACCGAACGGGTTTTGCACGACACTGATCCGCATGTTGGCCTTAGGCTTGAAAACGTAGCGACCGGGCAATGGGAAGTAAACCGGATGAAGGTGGCAAAAGCTTGGCGCCGGGATTGTACCTGACGGCAACCCCGATCGGCAATCTTGGCGACATCACGATCCGCGCCCTGGCGGTGCTGCGGGACGCCGACCTGATCGCCTGCGAGGACACCAGGGTCAGTGCCAAGCTGTTGCGCCATTACAACATCACCACGCCGACCACCCCCTATCATGACCACAATGCGGCCCGGGCACGGCCGGCCCTGCTGGATCGTTTGGCCCGCGGCCAGGCCATCGCGCTGATCAGCGACGCCGGCACGCCGTTGATTTCCGACCCCGGCCACAAGCTGGTGCGAGACGCCTTGGACCACGGTTTCAGCGTGACCACCGTCCCGGGCCCGTCGGCCCCGCTGGCCGCGCTCAACCTATCCGGCCTGCCGGGGGATCGCTTCCTGTTTGCCGGCTTCCTGCCCAGCAAATCCGGGGCCCGGCGCCAAGTCCTCGAAGACCTGGCCGATACCCCCGCAACCTTGCTGTTCTTCGAATCCGCCCGCCGCCTGGGCGCCAGCCTGGCGGACATGGCGGACCGGTTGGGCGATCGTGACGCGGCGGTCGCACGGGAACTGACCAAGCTGCACGAAGAGGTCCGGCGAGGTTCATTGGCCGAACTGGCGGCGCACTACGCGGCGTCCGGTGCACCGAAAGGCGAGGTCGTGGTCGCGGTCGCCCCGCCGGTCGTGCAACCGGTCGACCAGGCGCAAGTCGACGCCATGCTGCGCCACGGCTTGCAGGCGGGCAGCGTCCGCGAAACCGCGGCGGCGGTTGCCAGCGCGACCGGGCTCAAGCGTCGGGATCTCTATACGCGCGCCCTGGCCCTCAAAGACAATAACGGCGAACCCGACCCATGAGCCATGCCCGGCGCCGACGGGCCTTCGCCACCGGCCGCCGAGCCGAAGCACTGGCGGCATGGCTGTTGCGCCTCAAAGGCTACCGCATCCTGGCCCGGCGCTGGCAGGGCGGCGTCGGTGAAATCGATATCGTCGCCCGGCGCGGGTCGGTGCTGGCGTTCGTCGAGGTCAAGGCCCGGGCGAATCGGGAGGCCGCTTTGACCGCGTTGACTGTGCGACAGCGGCGGCGCCTGGTGCGGGCGGCCGAAACCTATGTCGCACGTTTCCCCCAATTTGCCGGCCTGGACCTCAGGTTCGACATGATTTTACTGGCGCCGGGGCACCTGCCACGCCATATTTTGGACGCATGGCAGGCGTAGGAAAGGTCCTGGTACCGCCGCTGCTGGTGGAAAATGCCCTTCCTGCCTCACCCCGATCGTCTTTATTGATGCCATTGTCTGAGAGCCGCCATCATGATCGCTAACAAAACCCTTATCGCCGCGGTGCTGGCCACCGCATTCGCCGCGCTGTTGTCGGGCTGCGCCCCGGTCATAGTGGGCGCCGGTGCCACCGCCGGCGTCGCCGTCGCCCAGGAGCGTAGCGTCGGTGCCGCCGTCGACGACACGGCCATCCAGCTTCGGGTCAACCAACGCCTGTTGGAGCGGTCCGAACGCCTGTTTACCAATGTCGATACCGAGGTCCTGGAGGGCCGCGTCCTGTTGACTGGCAAGGTGCCGCAGCCCGACGACGCGGTCGAAGCGGTGCGCCTGACGTGGCAGGTTAATGGTGTCCGGGAAGTGCTGAACGAATTGCAGGTCACCGACAAGAGTTCGCTGGCCGACTATGCGGCCGACGCCTGGATCACCACCAAATTGCGGGCTCGGATGCTGCAGGACCGGTTCATCTCCGACATCAATTTCACGGTCGAAACCGTCAACGGCACCATCTACCTGATGGGGATCGCCCGCGACCAGATGGAACTGGAGCGGGTCACCAACCTGGCCCGGAGCATTTCCGGGGTCAAAAAGGTGGTGTCGCACGTGCAGTTGAAAAACGACCCGAAGCGCAGTGGATGACGGCGCCGCCCTTGACCGAGACCACCTGACTGCGGAACTGCGACGCCGTGGCCGGGCCGGTGGCGACGATATCGACTTGGCTCGGACGGCGTTGTTGCTGGCAGCCCTGGACCGGCCGCGGGTGCGGTTGGACCGCTACCACCACCACCTGGATACGCTGGTGGCGGCCATCGGCGAAGAGGCCGATATCGCCGGCGACATCGACCGACGCTGCACCGCATTAAGAAACGTGCTGGTCGAGCAATACGGCTATCAAGGCGACACCGACACCTATGACGACCCGCAGAACGCCAATCTGATGCGGGTCATCGACCGGCGCAAAGGGCTGCCGGTCGCACTGGGCATTCTCTACCTGCACATCGCCGGGGCGCGGGGCTGGCCGGCCGAGGGGTTGAATTTTCCCGGGCATTTCCTGATCCGCATCGACGGGCACAATGGCCGCCGGGTGCTGGACCCGTTCGAGGGTGGCCGAACCGTCGAGGTCGGCGCGCTGCGCGAGTTGCTGAAACAAGCCACCGGCAACCCGGATGCCGAGTTGGCACCCGACCACTATGCGCCGTTGGCCGACCGCGACATTCTGTTGCGCCTGCAGAACAATTTGAGGATCCGGGCGATGCGGGCCGAGGATATCGGGCGCACCGCCGAAGTTCTGGAGAGCATGGTGCTGCTGACCCCGCATCGAGCCGATTTGTGGCGCGACCTGGGCCTGTTGCACGGCCATCAGGGACATCACCAGGCGGCATTGGCGGCCTTGCAGTGCTATCGCGATACCGCCGAAACCGAGCGCCAGCGCTATGAGGCCCGGGCCCTGTTGAGCGAATTGCAGGGCCAGGCACCGTCGGAACCGTCAACTTAGAACCTGTCTAATTTAGAAGGGCCAGGCTTCCCAACGACGGTTTGCTGGCCTCTTCTGATATGTGTACAATGTGTATGTCCACAAATTGATGGCAGGTTGAGGACCATGGGTGACAGTACGACTCTTACCATCCGCGTCGACAAGGCAGTCAAGGAACGGCTGGAGAATCTGGCCAAGATGACGAAGCGTAGCAAGTCGTCGCTCGCCGCAGAAGGCATCAGCGCTTATGTCGAGTTGAAGGAAAAACAGGTCGAAGGCATCAAGAAGGCGATGGCCTCACTCGATGTTGGCCACGGGCTTCAACACGGGGACGTGGCGGACTGGGTTGCCTCTTGGGACACCGACTTTGAGCTTCCGATGCCAACCTCGGAATGAACATCATTTGGTCCCCGGAAGCGCTACAGGATCTGGCGGACGTTCGCGACTACATCTCGCAAAGCAATCCAAGTGCGGCGAAAGGAGTGGTTGCCCGGATCCTATCGTTGGTCAGCGAGCAATTGCCAGCCAACCCGAAGTCCGGGCGACCAGGCCGTGTCGCGGGAACTCGTGAGTTGTTCGTTTCCCGGACTCCCTTTGTGATACCTTACCGCATCCGTGGTGACCGGGTCGAAATCCTGCGCGTTTATCACGCCTCGCGTCTTTGGCCTGACCGATTTTAGCCCACTTTGCTCGCCCCCTCGGGCCCGGGGGTGGACATGCGGGAAGGCCGGCTGAGCCATTGCCGTTGTAAGCGCGGCTTGGGCGGCGTTATAGTGCCGCTCCGTTTCGCCAACCAGCCGGAAGCCCGACCATGAGCCTTGCCATCGCCATCCAGATGGACCCCATCGACGCCATCGATATCGACGCCGACAGCAGCTTTGTTCTGGCCTTGGAGGCCCAGCGGCGCGGCTACGCCTTGTTTCACTACCTGCCCCGCGACCTCAGCCTGCGCGACGGGCGGGTACTGGCCCGGGCCCGACCGCTGACCGTGCGGCGCGAATATGGCAACCATGCCGATCTCGGCACGGTCGAAACCCTGGACCTGGCGACCGTGGACGTGGTCCTGATGCGGCAGGACCCGCCCTTCGACATGTCCTACATCACCGCCACCCATTTGCTGGAGCATGTCCACCCAAAGACCCTGGTGGTCAACGACCCGGTGCATGTGCGCAATGCCCCTGAGAAGCTGTTCGTCACCCATTTCGAAGGTTTGCTGCCGCCGACCCTGATCACCGCCAACGCAGAAGATGTGCAGGCCTTTCGGGCCGAATACCGGGACATCATCGTCAAACCGCTGTTCGGCAATGGCGGTGCCGGCGTGTTTCACATCGGGCCCGAGGACGAGAACCTGAATGTGGTGCTGGAGCTGTTCACCGAGCTTTACCGGGAACCGATCATCGTGCAGCAGTACCTGCCCGAGGTTCGCCAGGGCGACAAACGTATCATCCTGATCGACGGCGAACCGGCGGGGGCGATCAACCGCGTCCCAGCGGCCGGCGAAGCACGGTCGAACATGCATGCGGGCGGGACGCCGCTGAAATCACAATTGACCGAGCGGGAGCGGGAGATCTGCGCCACGATCGGCCCGACCCTAAAAGAGCAAGGGCAGATCTTCGTCGGCATCGACGTGATCGGCGATTACCTGACCGAAATCAACGTCACCTCGCCCACCGGCCTGCAGGAGGTGAACCGGTTCGATGACACCTGCCTGGAAGCCGCCATCTGGGATGCCATCGAGGCACGCATCAACGCCTGAGCCGGCATTAACCAAAATCTGCGGATTTCCACCATTGCCACAATCGGTGTGGCGCGAAAGCCCTTGTTAAGGTGTCATTGGCAAAATTACACAGCCTGTAATTTTCCAACCACGCCGCCCGGATGATGACAACGCCATTTGCTACGGCCCTTGCCACGCAACTGACGGATGCCAATACCGAGATCCCGCTTGAGATTCTGGGGACGATGCAGGTCGCGGTCAGCATCGTCGGTGCCGACCGGACCTTGAAAGCCGGCAACAGCTGCTTCGCCGAATTCTACCGTCTGCCGGAAGAACTGGTCCGGCCCGGAACCCCGATGTTGGACATATTCGGTTTCCTGGTGGCGCGCGACGGCTTGGGCGAAGGTACCGTGGATGAACGCATCGCGCGGGCAATGGCGGGTATCGACGAACCGGTCTTTCATGACCACGGCATCGGCGGCTATCGCACCTTCGAGGTGCGCAGTCAGGTTCTGGATGACGGGTCGATCCTGCGGCTACACCGCGAGGTCACCCAACGTCTGCAGGCAGAAAGTGCGGCCTTGGAAGCAACCCGTCGCCTGACCCACGGGTTGGAGCGGATTTCGGAGGGCTTCGCCCTCTATAACGAGCGTGGCCAGATCGTGATCGCCAACAGCCGCATGCGGGAACTGTACCCCGACCTGGCCGAGCACCTGGTGCCCGGCGCCAGCTTCCGCGACATGGTGGCGGCTGCGGAAGCGACTCGTGCCTTCGTGGTCGAAACGGTCGACACGGCTAGCTGGGCCGCGGACTGCCTGACCGCCTTCGAGGCCGAACGGCGATCCTGGGAATGGCAATTGTCGGACGGCACCTGGGTTGCGGTCGACCTGCACGCCACGGACGATGGCGGACGGGTCGCGATCCACACCGACGTCACCGCCGCCAAAGCCGCCAGCGCCGCCTTGACGGCAGCCAATGAGGAACTGGAATCCCGGGTTGCCCAGCGGACGGCCCAGTTGACCACCGCCAACCGAGACTTGCAGATTGAGATTGCGGAGCGACGCAAGGCCGAAGAACGCCTGGCCCATCTGGCGCATCACGATTCACTGACCGGGCTGGCCAACCGCAACCTGTTCAACGACCGGCTGCTGCGCGGCATGGCCCGCTGCCGCCGCCGGGCGGAACAATTGGCGGTGCTGTTCCTCGACCTGGATGGCTTCAAGGAAGTCAACGACCGGCTGGGCCATGAATTCGGCGATTGGATCCTGGTCCAGGTGGCCGAGCGCCTGGGCCACTGCATCCGGGAAAGCGACACCCTGGCGCGGATGGGGGGCGACGAATTCATCGGGATTCTGGAGAACGTGCCCCAGATCGAGGATGCGCTGGTCGTCGCCCGACGCATGTTGGCAGCCCTGACCGAGCCCTTTGAATGGAACGGCAACCAGGCCAGCCTGGGTGTCAGTATCGGTATCGCCGTATATCCCGGCGACGGCCATGAGCCGGAGGAGTTGGTCCGGCACGCCGACAAAGCGCTGTACGTCGCCAAGCAGAAGGGCAAGAACACCTACCGCCTGTATACCAGCGATATGGGTTAGCGCTCGGGGACACCGGAGTGTCCCCGAAAGATGCGCTTACCTGGGGGCCATGCGGATGGCGCCGTCCAGACGGATGGTTTCGCCGTTCAGCATGTTGTTTTCGATGATGTGCCGGGCCATACGGGCGTATTCCTGGACCGTGCCGAAGCGACTGGGGAACGGCACGCTGGCCGCCAGGGCTTCGCGGACATTGTCAGGCAGCGTCCTGAGCAACGGGGTCTCGAACAGGCCGGGCGCGATGGTGCAAACCCGGATGCCGACACTGGCTAAATCGCGGGCGATGGGAAGGGTCATGCCGACCACGCCGCCCTTCGAGGCCGAATAGGCCGCCTGGCCGATCTGGCCGTCGAACGCCGCGACCGATGCGGTCGAGATGATCACCCCGCGATGGCCGTCCGCGTCCGGATCGACGCCGGATGCCTGCGCCGCCGCCAGACGGATGCAGTTGAAGCTGCCAATCAGGTTGACGTTGACCACCTTCTGGAACTGGGCAAAGGAATGCGGCTCGCCGCGGCTGACCGTCTTGGCGGCCGGGCCGATGCCGGCGCAATTGACCAGGATCTGGACCGGCCCGTTGGCGGCCTTGGCTTGTTCGAACGCGGCCGTCGCGGACTCTTCGCTGGACACATCGCATTCGATGGCGACGGCGCCGATTTCGGCCGCGTGTGCGTTGGCCATGTCCATGTTCAGGTCGAAGAGTGCAACCTTGGCGCCGGCCGAGGCCAGCTCGGCCGCGGTGCCGGCGCCCAGGCCCGAGGCACCGCCGGTAACCACAGCGGAAAGTCCGTTGATGTCCATCTCATCCTCCGTGTTTTTCGGGTTTGCGCCTCTTTAGCAGATGCGAACCCAACTGACGACCCCCGGATTGCAGCCAAAGCGCCCGCACCCCATATCCAGGCCATGGACGAAATCGATCCTTCGCGCGCCCTGACCGTCTACGACCCGGAGAAACTGGCCCGGGACGAAGAGCTGGTGGAGCGCGACTTCTGGCAAAAGGTCCGAGGCACTTTGGGCAAGGTGCCGTTCACCGAAGACGCGGTCGCCGGATACTATTGCGCCACCGACGGCAACACGCCGACCTATGTCAAGGCGGTCCTGTTGGCGGCGATCGCCTATTTCATCATGCCGGCCGACGTCATCCCCGACGTGATCGCCGGGCTGGGTTTCACCGATGATGCCTCGGTCCTGACCGCCGCTTTCGCCGCGGTCAGCGGCCATTTGAAGCCGCACCATCGCGACCAGGCACGCAGTTTTCTGGAAAAACCACCGCTCGAGGACGAGCCGGACGACGGCTGAGCACGCCCCGTTCAATCCGTGGCAACCGGCAGCGGACCGGCGTCCCGGCCGCCGATGCGGGCCTCGCGCTGGGCGATGTACAGGGTCGCCCCGACGATGATCGCCGCACCCACCAACGTCCACAAGTCGGGGACTTCAGCGAAAAAGGTGAAGCCGATCAGGCCGGCGAACAGCAGCCTGGCATATTCGAACGGCATCACCGCGGTGGCCTCGCCGGCGGCGAACCCCCGGATCATGAACGACTGGGCGGTGGCGGCCAGCACACCGATCAACATCAGCCGGGCCAGTTCGGCCCAGGTCGGAGTCTGCCAGACCAGCATCGCCGGTACCGTCGCAACCAGGGTCGCGGTCAGCCCGAAATAGAACAGCAGCGTGACCGGTGTTTCGGTGACCGTAAGTTTCTTGATCAGCACCGTCACGAAGGCCAGGCACAGCGATCCGGACAGGGCTACCATGGCGGCCGCTTCCAGGCCGCCGCCCGGACGCAGCATCACCAGCGCCCCGATGAACCCGATGACGGTGGCGGTCCAGCGCCGCACCCGCACCTTTTCGTTTAGGAACAACACCGCCAGGACGATCAGGAACAGGGGCTTGGTGAAGGTGAAGGCGACCGCGTCGGCCAATTGCAGGTGGGTGATGGCGTAGAAACCACAGAACATGGCGGTAACGCCCAGCAGACCGCGCGCCAGATGCATCACGGGCCGTTTGGTCTTGAGCTCCGAAAACCCCGACCGCAGCACGAACGGCCAGATGGCGATGAAGCCGAACAGGGCCCGGAAGAAGGCGATCTCGAAGCTGTCGAGCCGGGTCCCGAGGATCTTGATCTGCGACGCCATCACCGTGAAAAACACGCCGGCCAGCAACACCCAGAGTGCGCCGCGGGTATTGCCGGGCAAGCCTTGCCAAAGCGCCTTTGGGGCTTCAAGGATTGCCGGTGTCGCCATCAACCCTGGCCGCCCAGAGCCTCGGCCCGGGTTTTGATCCCGGCCAGTTTCACCTCGCGTTCGCCGGAGCGGGCCAGTTGCGCCTCGCGCCGGGCGACATAGATCGAGCTGACGAAGATCACACCGGCGCCGATCCACAAGTAGATTTCGGGCTGTTCGGCGAAAAACACCAGCCCGACGATGGCGGTGAAGATCAGGCGGAAGAAGTCAAACGGCATGATGGCGGTGGTGTCGGCCAGGCTGAACGCCTTGGTGACCGCGAGGTGCCCCAGGGTCCCGACAACGCCCAGCAGCACCATCCAGCCAAGGAGTTCCAGGCTGGGCGTTTTCCAAACGAAGAACGCCAATACCGCGCTGCCAGGCAGCACCACGATCTGCTGCCAGGCGACGATGGCGGGGGTCGATTCCGTCCGCGACAGCAGTTTCACCAACACCACGCCGCAGGCCATGGTACCGGCGGCTGCGATCGCCAGGACCGAACCCATGCTGAGTTCGATCATGCCAGGCCGCAGAATGATCGCCGCGCCGGCCAGACCGATCAGGATGGCACCCCAACGCCTGAGACCCACCTGTTCGCCCAGCAGGAAGATGGCCGCGACAGTGGTGAACAGCGGTGCGGTGTAGCTCAACGCCACCACTTCGGCCAACGGCACCAGGGCGATGGCCGAAAACCAGCAGGTCATGCCGACCAGGGAAAACAGGCCGCGACCGACGAACAGGCCAATGCGCTGGGTCTTCAGGCCGGCGAACCCGACCCGATAGAACCATGGCGCCATGGCCATCAGGCCGAACAGGTTGCGGAAGAAGATGATCTCGAACGGATGCGCGCCCAGTACGGTGACCTGGCGCACCAGGCCGCTCAGGACGGCAAATACAACGCTGGCGACCACCATCCACATGGCGCCACGCAACACGGCCGGGGCCGCCGCCACGCGGCTGCCAATCAGGGAAATCGTTCGCATGCGATTTTATTCTAGGTCAGCAGCCGGTCCGCGAAAAGAGGGCTGAGGACAACCCTGCCCTGCGCCCGATGCAGGTCGTGCGGTTGGGCCGGGCGTTGCGGGGCTTGCGCGGAACCCCGGAACCGGGCATGTAAATGGCAATCCGGATCACCGGCAAACAGGGAGGAAGTCGTGGCCAGCGAACCGTTGTGGCAGCCTTCGGCCGACCAAGTCGCCAGCACCAATCTGACGCGCTTCATGGCTGAAGCCGGCGCCAGGTGGCAGCAGGATTTCACGGATTTCAGCGACCTGCACGCCTGGTCGGTGGCCGAGCCGGAGAAGTTCTGGCTGAGCGTCTGGGAGTTTGGCGGCGTCATCGCCGAGACCCGGGGCGAGCGCGTTCTGGTCGACGGTGACAGGTTGCCGGGCGCCAGGTTCTTTCCCGACGCCCGTCTGAACTTCGCGGAAAACCTGTTGCGCCAGCGCGATGACCAGACGGCCGTGATCTTCCGCGGTGAAGACAAGGTCGAACGCGAACTCAGCAACCGCGAACTTTATGATCAGGTGAGCCGCCTGGCCCAGGCCCTGGAAGCGATCGGCGTCCAGCCCGGCGACCGGGTGGTCGGGTTCATGCCCAACATGCCGGAAGCGATCATCGCCATGCTGGCGGCGGTCAGCCTGGGCGCCACCTGGTCGTCCTGTTCGCCGGACTTCGGGATCAAGGGCGTCATGGACCGGTTCGGCCAGATCCAGCCGACTGTCCTGATCACCGCCAACGGCTATTTCTACAACGGCAAGGCCCATGATTCGCTGGAACGCGTGGCCGGCATCGTGGCTCAGTTGCCGAACCTGAAGCGGCTGATCGTCGTGCCCTATACCGACCCTGCGCCCGATCTTGCCGCCTTTGACGGCCTAGCAGTGACCCTGGACGATCTGCTGGCACCTTACCAGGCACGGGACATCAACTTCCGCCGCCTGCCCTTCGACCATCCGCTGTACATCATGTATTCGTCGGGCACCACCGGTGTGCCGAAGTGCATCGTGCACGGGGCCGGGGGATCGCTGCTGCAGCACCTGAAGGAACATCTGCTGCACGCCGACATCCGGCCCGGCGACCGGCTGTTCTACTTCACTACATGCGGCTGGATGATGTGGAACTGGCTGGTCGGGGCCCTAGCCAGCCAGGCGACCCTGCTGCTCTATGACGGTTCGCCCTTCTATCCCGACGGCAATGTGATTTTCGACTATGCTGCGGCGCATGGGATGACCCATTTCGGCACGTCGGCCAAGTATATCGACGCCGTCGCCAAGGCCGACCTCCACCCCGGCGAGACCCATGATTTGAGCCGGGTGCGGGCCATCCTGTCGACCGGTTCGCCGCTGGCGCCGCGTAATTTCGCCTATGTCTACGACCACTGGAAACGGGACGTGTGCCTGTCCTCGATCTCCGGCGGCACCGACCTGCTGGGCTGTTTTGTCGGCGGCAACCCCAATGGCGCGGTGTGGCGCGGCGAGATCCAGGCGCCGGCACTGGGCATGGACGTGCGGGTCTTCGACGACCTGGGCAACAGCGTGGTCGGCGAGAAGGGCGAGTTGGTCTGCGCCAACGCCTTCCCATCGATGCCGATCGGCTTCTGGAACGACCCCGACGGCGCCAGATATCGCGCCGCCTATTTCGAACGCTTTCCCAACACCTGGTGCCATGGCGACTATATCGAGCAGACCAACCATGGCGGCTATCTGATCCACGGCCGCTCGGACGCGGTGCTCAACCCCGGCGGTGTGCGCATCGGCACGGCCGAGATCTACCGCCAGGTCGAACGCCTGGACGAGGTCGTCGAGGGGCTGGTGATCGGCCAGGACTGGGACAGCGATGTCAGGGTGGTCCTGTTCGTCCGCCTGGCCGACGGCCTTACCCTGGACCAGGCGCTGATCGACAAGATCCGCAAGCGCATCCGGGACAATGCGACGCCGCGCCACGTACCAGCCAAGGTGATCCAGGTCGCCGACATCCCGCGCACCCTGTCGGGCAAGATCGTCGAACTGGCGGTCCGCGACGTGGTGCACGGCCGCGAGGTCAAGAACAAGGACGCACTGGCCAACCCGGAAGCCCTTGACCTGTTTGCCAATTTGCCCGAGCTGACCGGCTGACGGGGTTGCATTAACCGACCGTTAAGCCCCATCCGCCACGCTTAGGTTACCCGGACGAGGCGGTGGAGGGCCTTGTTTGCGTGGATGGGGACCAGAACCGGCAACGGCCAGGCGGCCCGAGCCGAGCCAATTGACCACCGACGACCTGTTGGTGATCGCGGCATCGTTCGACGCCCGCAGCCCCGACAGCAATTGGTGCGGTTATGGCAGTTGCCTGCGCGAAAACGGCGTCCGCGCGGTGCTGTTTGCCGCCAACAACCCCCTGGCGATCACCCTCATCCATCGCTCCGACGAAGGCTATAGCCTGGACGATGTCGCCGGTCAGGACATCTGCAACGCCGATACCCTAACGGAATTGCTGGACAGCTATCAGAACCGGTGCCGCGGTTGACGCCTGCCCGCGTCGTCGGCATGCTGAACCTCCATCTGACGAGGTTCGGCAATGACCGCTCTGGCCAGCCACTTTCAATCCTGTGCCCGCTATAACCGCTGGGCCAATGGGCGGCTGTTTGCGGCTTGCGGGCAGCTCAGCGAAACCGCCTACATGCAACCGCGCCCGGCCTTTTTCGGCAGCATCCACGGGGCCCTGAACCATATCCTGGTGGGCGACCGGATCTGGCTGGGGCGGGCCGCCGGCCAGGATTCCGGCATCCACTCCCTGGACCAGCAGCTCTATGGCGATTTCCTCGGGCTGAAAGTCGCCCGCGAAGCCGAGGATGCCCGGATTGTCGGCTTCATCGATGGGCTCAAGGAGGACGAGTTTGCCGAAGTCGTCGTCTACCGCACCATGGCCGGCGAGCCGTATCGCAACCGGCTTGCGGAAATCCTGGCCCACCTCTTCAACCACCAGACCCACCACCGTGGCCAGGTCCACGACCTGTTGAGCCAGACCGAGGTGCCGCCACCGCCGCTCGACTACATCATATTCCTGCGCGAAGGCGCGTTTTAGCCGGGCTCTTTGAGCAGCAGCATGTTGAGGCCGTTGAGCACCCGGTAGAGGGCGCCGAAGCGGATGCGGAAGTCCAGCCAGTCGAGCCCCAGCGCCGCCTGGATCCCGCCCAACGAACGCCGCCCGTCGATCAGGCCGACGATCTCGGCGGTCGCCGGCGGCAGCGCGAAGCGCACCGCGACACCGTCGAAATCGACCTTCAACCGGTCCTTGCCGGCCAGGGCCTGGGCCAGGCTGCTCGCCGCCTGGCCGATCAGCAACGGCACCGTCGCCGGCCCGGTGACCTTGGCCACCCGTCCCTCGGCCCGTGCCGCCGGTGCCGCATAGAAGACGTGGGTCTTCAGGCTGCCGGCCAGGTTCTCGGCCAGGGCCGCGCGCTCGAGCCAGTCCAGGTCCTTGGCCCGGGCCTTCAATTCGTCGTCGTGCAGATAGGTCGCCGGGTCGTAGCGGACCAGCTCGACAAAAGCGGTGATCGCCAAACCGGCCGCAGCGGCCAGTTCGGCGACGCCCGGCACCAGATAGGCCCGGTCGCGGGAATGCAGCAACAGGTCATAGAGCGCCGCATCGTCGCCCAGCAGATGGTCGCCGAGATAGGGGTTGCGCTTCAGCCAATTGCCGTCCGCCAGCCCGTCCAGCAACCGTCGGGCCATGGCCACTTGCGTCGCCGGGTCATCGGCCTCGCCGAGCAGGGCCCGCAGCGCCCGCTGCACCGGATAGACCCCGGTGCGGCCCAGGGAGGCGTACAGCATCAGGCCCATGCCGCCGCCATCGTCCAGGACTTCGGTCAGGGCCGCCAGGCCGGCCTGTGGATCATCGAGATGGTGAAGCACCCCGCAGCAGTCGATATAGTCGAACTTGCCGAGCCCCAGACCCGGCAGGTCGAGCAGCGACGCGGTGTGGAATTGCAGGTTCTCGAGGCCGCGCACCGCCGCCCGCGCCTCGGCTACGGCACGGCTGGCGGCCGAAACGTCGAGATAGACCACTTCACCCGCGTCCCCGACATCAGCCAGTTGCTGGGCCAGCATGATCGCCGCGTCGCCGGTGCCGCCGCCGGCCACCAGAGCGCGGAAGGGCCGGCGGAAATCCCGCCGTCCGGTGAACAGGTAGTGGTTGAGTTCCGCCAACTGGCTGGGCGAGCCGGTGATCAGGCGGGTCTTCTCGTCCTTTGGGTCACGCGGCGGATAGGGATAGGCCTCGTACTGGGCCCGGACCACGCGATCGGCCTGGTCGACCTTGTCGCTCACGACCCCTCGCCGGCGATCTGCAAGGCACCGGTCTCGAAGCCGCGCCAATTGGTGATCGGCGCGTGGCAGGTCTCGGCCAGGGCTTCGGCGACCGCATCGGGAAGGTGGCCAAGCTGGGCCAGCACCGCGGTCATCGCGGCTTCCGCCGCCCGCCCGGCCCCGTCCACCACCTTCAGCGCCACGCCCAGGCCAGCGTCCGGGATCGCCGCGGTGAACATGCCCTCGGCCCCGGTCTTGACCAGCACCTTGCCCGCCGCCGCCTGGTTGACGATCGAGCAATAGCGGCCATGGCCGGCGACGAACAGCGGCGCCCGCCGGATCGCGGCGTGCAACCGGCGACAGGCGGCGGCCCGCTCGGCGCCCAAACCATCGGGTGCCGCGTACCGGGCCATGCCCCTGGCCACCGCCGCCAACGGCATCGCGTAGGTCGGGATCGAACAGCCGTCGCGAGCCACCGGCGCGGCCTCCAAATCGGCCCCGGTCATCTCGGACAATACGCCGGCCACTCGCCGCTGCACCGCATGGCCGATCTCGATATAGCCCTCCGGGTCGTCACCGTGGTGGAGCGCCTGGCAGAGCATGCCGGTATGTTTGCCCGAGCAGTTGTTGTGGACCGGGGTCGGGGCCATGCCCGAGCGGACCATGGCATGGCTGCTGGCCAGATGGCTGGGCCAATGGGCGCCGCATTCCAATGTGCCGGGATCAAGGCCCAACCGCTCCAACCAGGCGGTGACGGCCTCGACATGCATCGCCTCGCCGCCATGACTGGCGCAGGCCAATGCCAGTTCGGCGTCGCCCAGGCCGAAGGCCGCGGCCGCCCCCGATTCGACCAGCGGGATCGCCTGCAGCGATTTGATCGACGAGCGGGGATAGACCGGCCGGTCGATATCGCCCCAACGGGCCACCAAGGTGCCGCCGGCATCGGCCACGGCGCAGTCGACCAGGTGCCGGCTTTCGACCAGCGATCCCCGGGTCACGTCGATTACGAACGGTCGGTCGCCCCGAGGCGGCAGGGGTGTAAACAAAGCAGTCATCTCATGGTCCCGGTTCGAGGAGGTCTTTGCCAAATCCGGACGTTCGAGTTATACGGGCCTTCTCGGCGCGAGCAAAGGGGCAAGCGGACATGCGCGGCTATTTCGGCATCGGGGTCGAACGTTTGAGCAAACCGATGAACGCCGGCAATCTGTTCCGGTCGGCCCATGCCTTTGGCGCCGACTTCCTGTTCACCATCGCCGCCGAATACAGCATGCGCCAGGCCAGTTCCGACACCAGCCGGGCGCCGACCCAGATGCCGCTTTATGATTTCGCCTCCGTCGATGAGCTGAAACTGCCGCGCGGCTGCCGCCTGGTCGGGGTCGAACTGCTGGACGAGGCGGTCGAACTGCCGAGCTTCCCCCACCCGCTGGCAGCGGCCTATGTGATGGGGCCGGAACGCGGCTCGCTGTCGCCGGACCTGGTGGCGCGCTGCGATCAATTGGTCAAGATTCCGACACGCTTTTGCATCAATGTTGCCACGGCGGGCGCTATCATCATGTACGACCGGGTCCTGAACCTGGGCCGCTTCGCCCACCGGCCGGTGGGCAGCCTGGCGGTGCCGGAGCCATTGCCCGAACACGTCCGCGGCGCCCAGAAACGCCGACGACGGGACTGACGCAAATTTCATTGCGCAACCGACACGTTGCGGGGTGGAAATCGGAAATACCCTCAATTATGTTTACGGCCATGTTACAGAGATCGACCGCCACCACCGCCGCCATCCTGTTCGCCGTCATGCTGCTGGCCGATATCGGTCCGGCACTGGCGCAGAGCGAGCCCAAACTGCTGGCCCGCCACAAGGATTGGGAAGCCTATACCTATGCCGCCAACGGCAAGACGGTCTGCTTCATGCTGACCTATCCCACCGATACGCGGCCGAAGAACGTCAAGCGCGGCAAGATCTACGCCATGGTCACCCACCGCCCGGCCGACAAGGTCAAGGACGAGGTGTCGTTCGTGGTCGGCTATCCCTTCAAGCTGGGTTCGACCGCCAATGTCCGCATCGACAATCGCGGCCACGACCTGTTCACCGACGGTGAGACGGCGTGGGCGTTCGACGCCAAGGACGACGCGACCATGGTCAAGCGCATGGTGCGCGGCAACCGCATGTCCATCGAAGGCATGTCCCAGCGCGGTACCAAAACCACCGACCGCTATTCCTTGAGCGGCTTCACCGCGGCCTACAAGCGCATCTCGGCCGCCTGCAAGTGAATGACCCTGGCCCCGGACACGGCAAGCGCGGCCGAGGCTGATCCCCGGCCCGACCTGGTCGGCCTCGACCGTGAGGAACTGGCCCGGGCGGTCGGCGCCCTGGGCGAGCCGGAGCGTGCCTTGCGCATGCGGGCCAATCAGCTTTGGCACTGGATCTATTACCGTGGCGTCCGCGACTTCGCCGCCATGACCACCATCTCCAAGCATCTGCGGGCCAAGCTGGCCGAGCACTACCGGATCGGGCGCCCGGACGCGGTCACCGACCTGACCAGCCGCGACCGGTCGCGCAAATGGCTGTTCGCCCTGGCCGACGGGGCCGAGATCGAGACGGTGCAGATCCCGGAGGAGGATCGCGGCGCGCTGTGCGTCTCGTCCCAGGTCGGCTGCACCCTGAACTGCAGCTTCTGCCATACCGGCACCCAGAGTTGGGTGCGCGACCTGACCGCCGGCGAGATCGTCGGCCAGGTGATGGCGGCCCGCGACGCAATCGGCGAATGGCCCTCGCCGGCGGACGAACGCATGATCTCCAACATCGTGATGATGGGGATGGGCGAGCCGCTGTACAATTACGACAATGTCGCCAAGGCGATTGGGATCATGATGGACGCCGAGGGCATTTCGATCTCGCGCCGTCGCATCACACTGTCGACCGCCGGTGTGGTGCCGATGATGGAACGCTGCGGCGCCGAGCTGGGGGTCAACCTGGCGGTCAGCCTGCACGCGGTGACCGACGAGGTGCGCGACGAACTGGTGCCGCTCAATCGCAAATACCCGATCGCGGAGTTGCTGGAGGCCTGCCGCACCTACCCGTCCGGCGCCAACAGCCGCCGCATCACCTTCGAATACGCCATGCTGAAGGGTATCAACGACAGCAAGGCCGACGCCAAGCGGCTGGCGCAATTGCTGGCCGGCATTCCGGCCAAGGTCAACCTGATCCCCTTCAACCCCTGGCCGGGCACGGCTTACGAACGCTCGACCGATGCGGCGATCACCGCCTTCGCCGAAATCGTCAACCGGGCCGGCTACTCCGCCCCGGTCCGCGTCCCGCGCGGCGAAGACATCATGGCCGCCTGCGGCCAGCTGAAATCAGCCAGCGTCCGGGAGCGCAAATCGGCGCGGTGCTGAGGGGCGGCTTGGACCTTCACTGGCAGCCGGCGGCCGCCATTCTCTCTTGGTTCACCTTTGCTTCGGTCGAAGCACCCTTTGCGTGATGCAGGCTCACGGCCTTCTGCCAATGGCGGCAGGCAACGGCAACTTCACGAACTTCGGAAAACATCAGACCCAGCGTTTCGTGGGTAACCGCCAGTTTTGCCTGATCGTTCAGTTCGGTCGCCACCGCCATCAGGTCCCCGGCCAAAGCAGTAAGGCGTGCGCTTTCGCCTTGCAATGTTGCCGACCACGCCAGTTCCGTTAGGGTCCGGGCCAGGTTTTCCTTGAGTCCGAGCCGGTGATAAAGATCGCGGGCCTGGGAAAGATAGCGGTCGGCCTCATCAACCTGTCCCCGTTCCAGTGAAATCGAGCCCAACCGCTTGGCGGCATTAGCAACCAGTTGGTCTTCGCCAGCCTTGCTGGCCACGGCCAGGGTCTCTTTGTGGTATCGCACGGCGGTTCCCTGATCCGCCTCGATCTCAGCGATCAAGGCCAGTTCAGCGAGTGCCAAGGCCAACGTCTCAGTATTGCCGATGCCCCGCAGCCCTGTTACCGCTCTGGCATACCTCTGCTTGGCCAGTTGCAGTTTCCCAAGTTCTCGCGCCAAGCCGGCGATTGTCAGGTCCACCAGCATTTCCAATTGGTGATCGGCGAAGTTGGAGGAGGCGTTTATTCGCATCCGAATATAGGCCTCGCTCTGGGCCACATCACCGCGTTGTAGGGCGAGGCGAGAGAGCAGGTCCGCGGTTCGTGCAAGTTCCTCGGGCTGGCCCCCGATCTGCAACAACGACAGCTCTTTTTCCGCATGATGACGGACCAGTGCCATGTCGCCTTCCTGCCACCCGATCGCGCCCATCAGCCTGTGAAGCGTCCACAGATCGGCTTTATCGCCGCGGGCCTCCATCAGGGCGATAGCCTGGCGGTAGTGGTGTTTTGCCTTTGGCCAGTCCTTGAGGTCACTGGCCAACGTCGCGATCTGAATGTGGGCGCTGGTCAGCTGTTCGTGATACTCGGGGTCCTTCGCCAGAAAGGTAACGGCCTCGAGGTGCAGCAGTCGCCCTTCCGTATCGCCATAGTCTTTGGCGACCTCGGATAGCAGGCCGTGAGCATACACGGCAAACCTGCCATATTGCTGTAGCTCCAATATCGCCTTCAGAATGTCCTTGGCGTTGGCCAATTCCCCTTGGGCACGGGATTTCCGGGCCAGGTCGATAAGGCCTTCGAAAAATATACCCTCCTCGCCCAGGCTGCTCGCCGGCCTGACGCCCTCGACCATATGGTAGGCAGCGCTGAACAAATCACCTTTGTCCACCGCCGCCTTGGCCGCCAGGAGGCGTTCGCGGGCTTCGCCATTGGCGTTCCCTTGCCGCTGATATACACCGATCAGCCTGGCGCGCCAGGCCTCGACGGCAGCCGGGTCCGATCGCTTCTCCGCGATGTCAATCAACCGTGACAAAAGAAACGCGGCATGTCGTTGCGCGGCCTTGGTATCGGTAGACTTCAGAGCCTCCTGCAATTTCTCGTCGGCTGCTTTTAAGTCCCCGCGCACTTCGTCGATTTGAGAGAGCTCGGCAAGACTGCGTGCAATCGTGTTGTGGTCGCCGAATTTCCGGGCAGAGGAGAGGGCGGTCTGCAAGGAATCGACCGCGTTTTCCACTTCTCCCAGCCTGCGTTCGACCATACCCCGTTTGAAATGCAGTTCGGGAACCAGGAGCATGTTCTTGGCTTGGCCGGACGTCACGGCCTTGATGAACATGTGAAAGGCTTTTCCGTAATGCCCGCGCGCGGTTTCATAGTCGTTTCGCGACGCGGCTTCATCGCCAAGGTACAGGTTCCCCACCGCCGCCGGCTCAAACCTGGCGAGTTGTTGGGCCAGGGTTGCCAGTTCTCCTCCGTATTTTCGGACCGCTGGGCCATCCCGTTGGTTCACTGCAACATCGGCAAGGCCGCGCAACGCCGCCAAAATATCCTTGTTGACCTGCTCGCGCCGGCCGCGTTCCAACAGCCGCTGATAGGCGGCCTTCGCCGCAGCCAACTCACCACGATCGAAATGAAACCGGGCCAGGGCGGTCAGCTCATCGCCTTCCTGGCCCATTCCTTCGCTTGTTCTTTGCGGGTCGCCCGGACCGGCGCCGGCCGGCACCGCCGGACAGGCCAGGATAAGGAACCCCGATAACAAACCCAGGACAATGTGGCGCCGGATACTCATCGGTAGCCTGCGGACGCCATTCTCTCCCGCCCTGCATCGACCTCGGCCGAAATGCCGATTGCCTGGTTCACGGCCACGGCGTCCTGCCAATGGCGGCAGGCGGTCGCCAAATCGCCGGTCTCGGAAAACAAACGCCCCAACAGATTGTGGGCGGCCGCCAATTTTACCTGGTCGCCAAGTTCGGTGCGCAGTCCGACCAAGTCCCGGGCCAAGGTTGCAAGGCGGGCACGGTCGTCTTGCCGGGCCACACTTTCGGCCAAACTGGCCACGGTTCGCGCCTCGCCTTCCTTGCGATCGAATCGACGATAAAGGTCGCGCGCCTGGGAAAGATGGTGTTCGGCCCGTGTTGCCTCGCCAAGTTTCAACAGGGTCGTCCCCAATTGCGTGGCCGAATTGGCGATCAGTTGGTTGTCTTCGGCTTTCCGGGCCGCAGCCAGGGCGCCTTGATAATGGCGAACCGCGGTTGCGGTGTCGTCCTCCATTTCGGCAATTCGCCCGAGCCAGTCCAGGCAGACAGCGACATATCCGCCCGGTCCGGCATCACGAAACCAGGTCAATGCCCGGTTCAGGCGTTGCTTGGCCAGCACATGACTTCGCTGCCCCATTGCCAACCTGGCCAGTTCGAGGCCCACCATGGCACCCAAGGCGCGTTTCGGCACCCCACCGCGCGCCACCAGTGCGGTCTGGAGATAGGATTCGCACTGGCCGATGGCGCCGGATCGGCAACTGAACCACGCCAACAGCTCGGCGACTTTTTCCAGCTTCGCGGTCTCACCCGATTTCCGGAGCAGGGCGAGTTCCTGTTTTGCGTGGTATACCACCAGCGCTTCGTCCCGCAGGCGCAAGCCGATCTGGGCGACCAGGTTGTGGTACCCGGCAAGACCCTCGGTTTCGCCTGCCTCCTCTTTGATGGCGATCACCCGCTGATAGTGGCGGATCGCCTTTTCCCAGTCCTGCCGGTCGTCGGCCAGGACCCCGAGCAAAGAGTGGGCTCTGAGGATTTCCCGCTTTTCACCCATCGCCTCGGCCTGGACCAGCGCGGCCTCCAGGTGCCGGCTCTGGCGGGCCCAGTCTGTTGCCTCTTCCGCGAATTGCGCCAGCCAAAAATGAGCCTGCATTGCCGCACCCCCTTTCGGATGGAAATCAAGCAACGCGCGCAACAAGGCATTTGCGCTCCGCCTCTCGCCCGCCGCGTCGCTCGCCAGGGCGGTCTCCAGGAAGGTGCGGGCAAGCCCTTCTTCCGGGCCGGTCTCGCGCAACGGGCCGGTGATCTCCCGAAGATACCGCTCGACCGCCGCTGCATCCCGCCGTTCCAGCGCTGTCCCGATCAGTTGCAGCAGTTCGCGCACCACCCCACTCACGTTCCCGAGGCGGCGGTGTTCCGCCACCAGTTTTTTCCGCCACTCGACCACTGCCTTCTTGTCGCCCTGCCTTTCGGCCAGGCGGATCAAGGAGGTTAAAATAGCCGGCATTGGCAGATCGGAGTTGCCGGCAGCGGTGATTTCGTAGGCCTCGCGCAAGCTGCGTGCGGCGACGGTGAACTCGCCCCGCTTTTCAGCCAGATAGGCCTGCCTCGCAAGACTTGCGGCGAGATAGACCGTTTCACCCAGGTTTCGTGACAGAAAGACGGCGGTATCGATTTCACTCACCGCCGTCTCCATATTGCCCAGCCCCTCCTCGATCTCGCTCAGCCGGTAGTTCAGCAGGGATGCGTTCCGCATATCCTCGGCTTTTGCCAGGTGGTAATAGGCCTTTTGGAATTGCTCCCTGGCCGCCTCAAGGTCGTTGCGCCACATTGCGGATTCGCCCAGGCACATGCGGGCGGAGGCGATCTGCAGATGGTTATCGCCCTCCGTGGCAAGCGCCAGCCTTTCGGTGCAATAGCGTTGGGCCGCCTTGCCGTCCATCTGCGCGATCGCGATTTCACTGAGGCCATACAAGGCCGTCAGGATTGTCTCCCTCAACTCGCTACGCCGACCGGTCTCGAGAAGCTCGAGATAGTCTTGCCGGGCACGGTCAAAATCACCCTGCTCCAGAAATTTAGCAGCGCGTTCGTCAAGGCCTGCCGCATCCTGGCCCGCGCCGGCCGGCTGCCCCAGTACCGCCAGCCAGGCCAGTGCCAGAAAAACCCAGCGAAATCTTTTTAACCCCTGAAACGCCACCTGGCTGGTTTCTCCTTTGCAACGGGTACAGGCCATGTCCGCAAGCTCCGCCACATCATCGCCGTGATCCCGGCGCAGACTGGGAAAGTTCCAGTATACACCCAAAAAGGGATAATTAGTGACAAAACACTATCAAAAGGACTCGCTGCGTCCACCCGCCGTCCTGGTGTTTGATTCCGGGGTTGGGGGGTTGAGTATCGTTTCGCATTTGAAACAAAAGCTGCCGGGAGCGGGATTGGTCTATCTGGCCGATACCGAATTCGCACCCTATGGCAGCCGTGACGAGGCGGAGATCGAGGTGCGGCTGCCGGGACTGCTGGCCGGGGTGGTGGCCGATCACCCGGTCGATCTGGTGGTGATCGCCTGCAACACCGCCAGCACCGCAGCCCTGGACGCGGTGCGGGCCCGGCTCGAGGTGCCGGTGGTCGGGACGGTGCCGGCGATCAAGCCGGCAGCGGCTTTAAGCCAAACCAGGGTGATCGGCCTGCTGGGCACCGAGACCACGGTCTGGGGCCGCTATACCGATCGGCTGGTGGCGGAATTCGCGCTCGATTGCCGGGTCATCCGCCACGGCGCCCCGGAGCTGGTGGACATGGCCGAGGCCAAGCTGCGCGGCCGGCCGCCGTCCGCCTGGGACATTCAGGCCGCCCTGGCCGGGCTGTTCCGCCAGCGCGACGCCGAGATGATTGACGTGGTGGTGCTGGCCTGCACCCATTTTCCGCTGCTGCGCCGGGAACTGGAAGCCGCCGACACGCCGCGTCGCCTGGCCTGGCTGTGCTCGGGCGAGGCGATCGCCGCCCGGGCCGCCCAGCTCCTGCCCGCCGCCACAAGGTCGATGCCGGCAACCGGCGAGGCCATCTTCACCTCGGACGCCGAGCTCGACGATCTGCGGCCGGCCTTGGAAAGACTTGGACTGAGGGCGTATGCGGAAACCGGCTGAAATGCCTTTCGCCACCCCTTGCCGGCCCTTTTGATTCGCCTATACTGCCCGCCTTTCCGGGACGGAACAGCAACCCGACAATGCGCGGATCGCGCGTTATCGGTCTCACATACAGATTTCTCGAAGGAACGGGCGATGGCGAAGAGTGGCGAGGTGAAAAAGGTGGTGTTGGCCTATTCGGGCGGGCTGGACACGTCGGTGATCCTGAAATGGCTGCAGACCACCTATGACTGCGAAGTGGTGACCTTCACCGCCGATCTGGGCCAGGGCGAGGAGCTGGAGCCGGCCCGGGCCAAGGCGGAGATGCTGGGCATCAAGGAGATCTTCATCGAGGATTTGCGCGAGGAGTTCGTCCGCGACTATGTCTTCCCGATGTTCCGCGCCAATGCGCTGTATGAGGGGGAGTACCTGCTGGGCACCTCGATCGCCCGGCCGCTGATCGCCAAGCGCCAGATCGAGATCGCCGAGATGACCGGGGCCGACGCGGTCAGCCACGGCGCGACCGGCAAGGGCAACGACCAGGTCCGCTTCGAGCTGGGCTACTACGCGCTGAACCCCGACATCAAGGTGATCAGCCCGTGGCGGGAATGGGACCTGGGCAGCCGCACCCGGCTGATCGAGTTCGCCGAGGCCAACCAGATTCCGATCCCCAAGGACAAGCATGGCGAGGCGCCGTTTTCGGCCGACGCCAACCTGCTGCACATCTCGGCCGAGGGCAAGGCGCTGGAGGACCCCTGGGAGGAGGCCGGCGAGTACGTCTATACCCGCTCGGTGGCTCCGGAGGACGCGCCGGATGCGCCGACCTATATCGAGATCGAGTTCGAAAAGGGTGACGCGGTGGCGATCGACGGCCAGCGGCTGAGCCCGGCGGCCCTGCTGACCCGGCTCAACGAACTGGGCGGCGCCAACGGCATCGGGCGGCTGGACCTGGTCGAGAACCGCTTCGTCGGCATGAAATCCCGCGGCATTTACGAGACCCCGGGCGGCACCATCCTGCTGGCCGCCCATCGCGGCATCGAAAGCATCACCCTCGACCGTGGCGCGGCCCATCTCAAGGACGAGCTGATGCCGCGCTACGCCGAGCTGATCTACAACGGCTTCTGGTTCTCGCCGGAACGCGAGATGCTGCAGGCGGCGATCGACCGCAGCCAGGCGCCGGTCTCGGGCATGGTCCGGATGAAGCTCTACAAGGGCCGGGCCAGCGTGGTCGGACGCAAATCGCCAAACTCACTCTATTCGCTGGCCCATGTCACCTTCGAGGAGGACAGCGTCTACGACCAGCACGACGCCGAAGGCTTCATCAAGCTGAACGCGCTCAGGCTTAGGCTGCTCCAGCGCCGCGACGGCTAGTCTCGTTTGGAAATCGGGGCAGCTTGCTTATTTCGATTTTATATCGTTCATATCGGTGACAGTTTACTTTATATCGGTGACAGTTTACTTAATTCAATTGAATTAAGTAAACTGTCACCGATATTCCACCGATATTCATGGCATGGTACCCTGTTGGGTGGTTGGGCCGGGGGAGCGGGACGGAACAGAACAGCACCTCAACTAGAGACTCTTCGGCAATCCGGCTTTCAGGTGGCGGATGTGGTCGGCGCCGATGCCGCAGCAGCCGCCGACCACTTGGACGCCGGCGGCCACCCAGTCGCGGCCGACCTTGACCAGGTCGTCCGGCGCGATCACGTCGACGAACTGCCAGTGCGGCATTTCGAAATAACCGCTTTCCGGATAGGCCCCGACCGGCCCTTGCCAGTGGCGCGCCACCAGCTCCAGCGCCGCATTGGTGTCGTTGATGCTGCTGTGCATGACCGCGACCAGGCCGGGTTCGGTGGCGGCGATCGCCTTGACCACCGTTTCGGTATCCTCCTCCGGCGCCAGGAAGCCGGCCAGCTGTCCCTGGTCGTTGGTGGCGCAACTGATCCCGACCCAGACCGGCAGGCCCGTGGCCTGGGCTTCCTCGATCGCCGGCAGAACCCGGTCCAGCCGGTACATCATCTCCAGGGCGAACAGGTCGACACCGGCTTCCGCCTGGATCTCCACCTGCTCGCGGTAGGTGGCGCGCAGCCGTTTTTCGCTGCCCCAATCCGCCTCGTGGCCCGGGGTGATGAAATGCGACACCGACCCGGCGATCGCCACCGGACCGCCTGCGGCCCGGTCGCGAGCCGCCTTGGCGTGTTCGACCGCCAGCCGGTTGATCTCGGCCACCCGATCGCCATAGCCGGCCGGTTCCAGCATGTGACGGCCGGCCGAGAAGGTGTTGGCGATGATCACTTCGGCCCCGGCGGCGATGAAAGCACCGTGCACCTGCTGGGCCAGGTCGCCATGTTCCAGCACCGCGATGGCGCACCAGGCATCCTTGTCCATGCGGGCGCCGCGCGCCTCCAGCTCGGTACCGGTGCCGCCATCGATGACGATCACCTCGCCGGCCCGGATTCGCGCATCCAGCCAATCGGGACCGCTTTTCGCAGATGCCATGTCACCCCTCCCCGGTACACTTGCGCGCCTATCTAGAGGTCGGAACCCGGCGCCGTCAATTCCCTTTACCGGCTCGCCCGGCGCGGGCTAGTTTTAGTGTCTGGTCCGAAAGTCGCGGCAGGCGGTTTTCGGGAGATCTGTTCCGTCCCGCTCCCCCGCCCGACCACCCAACAGGGGACCATTAATGGGTGGTCGGGCGGGGGAGCGGGACGGAAAAGCCACACTCGAGTCAGACGTTTAGAGCCAAGAACCAGTTTTCAGGGAGGCATTGATGGGCAATCCGGCGGCATTCCGCGACGAGGTACGGGCGTGGCTCGATGAAAATTGCCCACCAACGATGCGCACCCCGTATGACAGCGAAGACGACATCGTCTGGGGCGGCCGAAACCCTGCCTTCACCCACCCGGACCAGCGCCTCTGGCTGGAGCGCATGGGAGCTCGCGGTTGGACCGTGCCCGGCTGGCCTAAAGACTATGGCGGCGGCGGCCTGGACAAGGCTGAAGTCAAGGTGCTGCGCGAGGAACTGGGCCGCATCCGCGCCCGTCCGGCCCTCGAGAGCTTCGGGATCTCGATGCTGGGCCCGGCACTGCTGAAATACGGCTCCGAGGACCAGAAGCGGGAATACCTGCCCCAGATCGCCCGCGGCGAAATCCGCTGGTGCCAGGGATACAGCGAACCCGGCGCCGGCTCGGACCTGGCCGGGCTGCAGACCAAGGCAGAGGACAAGGGCGACCACTACCTGGTCAACGGCTCAAAGATCTGGACCTCCTATGCCGACAAGGCCGACTGGATCTTCTGCCTGGTGCGCACCGATTTCGAGGCGCCGAAACACCAGGGCATCAGCTTCCTGCTGTTCGACATGGCCTCGCCCGGCGTCAGCACCCAGCCGATCCAACTGATCAGCGGCGCCTCGCCGTTCTGCCAGACATTTTTCGACGATGTGAAGGTCCCGAAGGAGAACCTGGTCGGCGAGCTGAACAAGGGCTGGGAGATCGCCAAATATCTGCTGACGCACGAGCGCGAGATGATCGCCGGCTTCGGATTGGGCGGCCTGGGCCGCAGCGGCGGCAGCGTCGCGGAGGTCGCAATCGACAAGCTGGGCCTGGACCAGGGGCGGCTGGCCGATCCGATCCTGCGGGCCGATATCGCCCGCCACGAGATGCAGGCCTGGGCCTTTGCCCTGACCCTGGAGCGGACCAAGGACGAGGCCAAGGCCGGCCAGGGCGTCGGCGCGGCCTCGTCGTTCCTGAAATATTACGGCACCGAATTGAACAAGGACCGCAACGAACTGCTGATGGCGGTTGGCGGCAGCGACGCCTTGGGCTGGGAGGGCACAAGCAGCAATGACGGCGAGGCCGCCCGCGCCTGGTTGCGCAGCCGCGCCAATTCGATCGAGGGCGGCACCTCGGAGATTCAGCTCAACATTGTCGCCAAGCGGCTTCTCGGCCTGCCGGGCTGAGGGAGAATCGGGTCATGGCATTGGTACTGAACGAAGACCAGGTTCTGCTGCAGGAATCGGCCAAGGGTTTCCTCAACGAAAAGGCACCGGTGGCGGCGCTGAGGGCGCTGCGCGACAGCCGCGACGCGACCGGGTACAGCCGCGACCTGTGGCGCGAGATGGTCGAAATGGGCTGGGCCGGAATCGTCGTGCCGGAGGAACATGGCGGCCTCGACTTCGGCTTTCTGGGGGCCGGCCTGCTGTGCCGCGAAATGGGCCGCACGCTTACCGCCTCGCCCTTTTTCTCCACCGCCCTGGTTGCCGCGTCGCTGATCGGGCGGGCCGGCAGCACGGTTCAGAAACAGGACCTGCTGCCGCGGATCGCGGCCGGCCAGGCGGTCATCGCGTTGGCCCTGGACGAAAGCGGCCGGCACGGACCGGAAATGACGGCGACGACCGCCAGCCGCACCGACACGGGATGGCGCCTGGACGGAACCAAGCAGTTTGTGCTGGACGCTCATGTCGCCGACACGCTGATCGTCGTGGCCCGCACCGGCGGCAGCCCGGGCGAAGATGGCGGCCTGACCCTGTTCCTGGTCGACCCGGCCCGGCGCGGCGTCACGGTCAGCCGCAGCATCCTGGTCGACAGCCGCAATGTCGGCGAGGTCGCGCTGGACGGCGCCGAGGTCGACCAGGCCGCCGTCCTGGGCCAAGTCGGCGGCGGCCTGGCGCCGTTGCAGGAGACGCTGGACATCGGCCGCATTTGCCTGGCGGCGGAACTGCTCGGCGTCGCCGAGGAGTGTTTCGAACGTACGATCGAATACCTCAAGGACCGGCAGCAGTTCGGCGTGCCGATCGGCAGCTTCCAGTCCCTGCAGCATCGAGCGGCCCAGCTGTATGGCGAGATCGAGCTGGGCAAGTCCACCGTCCTGAAGGCGCTCCAGGGTATCGACGAGGGCTCCAACCGGCTGCCCCTGCTGGCCAGCCTGGCCAAGGCGCGGTTGGGCGAAACGGCGCGTCTGGCGGCGGCCGAGGCGATCCAGATGCATGGCGGCATCGGCATGACCGACGAGGTCGATATCGGCCTGTTTGCCAAGCGGGCCCAGGCGGTGAGCCAGATCTTTGGCGGTGAGACCTATCACGCCGACCGGTTCGCCCGCCTGAGCGGCTATTAAGGCCGACATGGTCCAGCCGCCGCCCCCGACCATCGAGCAGGTGATCGCGACACTGACCGCGCCGGACGGGCAATTTCCGACCTGCGAACAGCAGATCCGCGGCAACACCTATCGCGTATTCCAGAATGCCCCGGCCAATCTGCGGGACATGTTCGCCTATTGCCTGCAACACGGGCCGAAAGACTTTGTGGTCTATGATGGTGAGCGCCTGAGCTTCGCCGAGACCCACCGGCGCGCGGCCCGGTTGGCCAACGCCCTGATCGAACAATACGGAATTGCCAAGGGCGACCGGATCGCGATCGCCATGCGCAACCTGCCGGAATGGATCATCGCCTATATGGCTGTCACATCGAGCGGCGCCGTCGCGGTACCGATGAATGCCTGGTGGGTAACCGAGGAACTGGCCTTTGGGTTGGACGACAGCGGCGCAAGGCTGGTGATCGCCGATCGGGAAAGGCTGGAACGGATCCTGCCGCTGCGCGCGGACCGGGACATTAAGCTGATCCTAGCCCGGGCCGACGGCCTGCCCCCCGAAGGCGTTGCCGACCTGGACGCGGTCATTGCCGGGGGGTCGTCGGACACCATGCCAGAGGTGGCGATCGAGCCGGACGATGACCTGTCGATCATGTACACATCGGGCTCGACAGGCTATCCGAAGGGTGCGGTATCGACCCACCGAGGCGTGATTTCGGTGGTAATGAACTGGGTGGTGATGGGCATCGCGGTGCAGATCCTGGATGGCACCTTTGGCCAGGAACCGGTCGACCAGCCGTCGGCGCTAGTGGCCATCCCGCTGTTTCACGTCACCGCCTGCAACGCGCTCTTCCTGCTGTCGGTGATCCCGGGCCGCAAGCTGGTCCTGATGCACAAATGGGATGTCGGCAAGGCCCTGCAATTGATCGAGGCCGAGCGCATCACCACCTTCAACAGCGTTCCTACCCAGACCTTCGAATTGCTGACCGCGCCAAATCGCGGCGACTACCGGCTGGACAGCCTGATGGACCTTGGCGCCGGCGGCGCGGCGCGGCCCCCCGACCATGTCGCGCGCCTGAAAGCGGCGTTCCCGACGTCGCGGCCCAATATGGGTTATGGCCTGACCGAGACCAATGCGATCGGCGCAGTCAACGGCCGCGACGAGTATCTGGGGCGGCCGGCCAGCGTCGGCAAGGCGTCGGCACCCATGGCCGAGATCAAGATCATCGATAACCAGGGCAACGATCTGCCGTCCGGCGAACGGGGCGAAATCTGCATCAAGTCGGCCGCCAATGTCCGTGGCTATTGGAACCGGCCCGACGATACGGCGGCCGCCTTCGTCGATGGCTGGCTGCACACCGGTGATGTCGGCTATCTGGACGACGAGGGCTATCTGTTTATCGTCGACCGCATCAAGAACGTGATCATCCGGGGCGGCGAGAACGTCGCCGGCCTGGAGGTCGAGGCCGTCCTGCACGCCCATGAAGCGGTGGCCGAGGTGGCGGTGTTCGGCCTGCCCGACGAACGGCTGGGCGAAACAGTGGCGGCGGTGATCCAGGTGACGCCGGGCCGGAGCCTCGATGCGGCGGGTTTGACGGCCTATGCCGGCGAGCACCTCGCCGCCTTCAAGGTGCCAAGCCGGATCTGGTTCCAGGACACACCGTTGCCCCGCATTGCGTCGGGCAAGATCGACCGGCGGGGCCTGCAGGCGCAATTCCTCGAACGCGGCGAAAAGGAACCCGCCTGATGCCAGCCAAACCGAAGCTTCTGGTCACCCGCGCCCTGCCGCCAGCGGTGGTGGCGCGCGCCGCCCGCGACTACGACGCGGTGTTCAACCCCGAAGACCGGCCCTGGAGCGCCGACCAACTGGTCGCGGCGGCCAAGGGGATGGATGGTCTGCTGATCTGCACCAGCGAACCGGTCACCGAGGACCTGCTCTCGCAGCTTGGCCCGGGCCTGAAAATCGTCGCCACCTATTCGGTCGGCCATGACCATATCGACCTGGCTGCCTGCCGCGCCGCCGGTGTGACGGTGACCAACACGCCGGACGTGCTGACCGCGGCCACCGCCGATGTCGCGATGCTGCTGTTGCTGGCGGCGGCAAGACGGGCCCATGAGAGCGCCGCCCTGGTCCGCGAGGACCGCTGGGAGCGCTGGCAGCCGACCCTGCTGCTGGGCACCCAGGTCACCGGCAAGCGTTTGGGCATCGTTGGCATGGGCCGGATCGGACAGGCCGTCGCCCGGCGGGCCCGCGGCTTCGAGATGACGGTCCATTACCACAACCGCAACCGGCTGGCCCCGGAGGTGGAACAGGGTGCGGTCTATCACGCGGACCTGGACAGCCTGTTGACGGTCAGCGAATTTCTGTCGCTGCACTGCCCGGCTTCGGCGGAAAGCCGCCACCTGCTGAACGCGGGCCGCATCGCCCGCCTGCCCGACGGGGCCGTGGTGGTCAACACCGCGCGCGGCGATATCGTCGACGATGCGGCGCTGATCGCCGCCCTCAAATCGGGCAAGCTGGCGGCGGCCGGCCTCGACGTCTTCGAAGGCGAGCCGAACATCGACCCGGCCTATCGGGACCTGCCCAATGCGTTTCTGCTGCCCCATTGCGGCAGCGCCACGGTGGAAACCCGTGATGCCATGGGGTTCCGGGCACTCGACAATCTGGACGCCTTTTTCCGCGGCGATCCACCACCCGACCGGCTGGCCTGAAGCGGGGCGTGCAACATCCTTCGAGACGCCGCCGGCGGCGGCTCTTCAGGATGAGGAGAGAACGGTGTGGCTTTCACCAATCTCGCCTCATTATATTTCGGTGACGGTTTACTAAATACACTTAATTGCGGGCGCAGTTGCGCTCTCATTCAAGTGTATTTAGTAAACCGTCACCGAATTAATCACCGTAATTGACGGGCCTGACAAAACCCGCTCAGCCCCCGTCGTTGAGATGGGCCTGGGCCAGATAGTCGGCGCTTTGCATCTCCTGCAGCCGGCTGGCGGTGCGGGTGAACTCGAAACTGCCGTCACCTGCCGGGTAGAGCGCCTCCGGCACCGCGTCGGCCGAAACCACCAGCTTGACCTTGTGCTCGTACAGCACGTCGATCAGGGTGACCAGCCGCTTGGCCTCGTTGCGCTTTTCCGGACCCAGCCTGGGAACCGCGTCCAACACCAGGGTGTGGAAGCGGTTGGCCAGCGCCAGATAGTCGGCGGCGCCCAAAGCCGCACCGCAAATCGCGTCAAAGCCGGCTCGCGCCACGCCCTTGGCGGCCTGTGGTATCACCACCTCGCGGCCCTGGACGGTCAGGGTCTCCGGGCCCGGCTGGGCACCGTCGGTCAGTTCGGTAAAGGCCTGGTCCAGCGCAGCGGTCGCCGCCGCGCCCAGCGGTGTTTGATAGGTGGTCAGCCCGCCCAACACCGCCAGACGCCGGGCCAGACGGTGGTCAGTGCCGCCCGGCAGGTGCAGGACGTCGAGGCGTTCCGACAACAGGTCGATGAAGGGCAGGAACAATTCGCGGTTCAGGCCACCCTCGTACAATTCGTCCGGCGCCCGGTTCGAGGTGGCGACCACCACGACGCCGTTCTCGAACAGCTCACCGAACAGGCGGCCCAGGATCATCGCGTCGGCCACGTCGGTGACCTGGAACTCGTCGAAGCACAACAGCCTGGCATCGGCCGCGATCGACGCGGCCAGCGGCGGGATCGGGTCGTCGCCGTCGCGTTCGGACGCATCCTTTTGCCGCCAGGCATGGATGGCGGCATGCACGTCCTGCATGAAGGCATGGAAATGGTCGCGGCGCTTGGCGGCGACGGAGCTGGTCCGGAACAGCAGGTCCATCAGCATCGACTTGCCGCGGCCGACCCCGCCAAAGATGTAGAGGCCCTGGGGCGGCGGTGGAATGCGCCGGCCCGGCAGCGCAAAGACCTTGCGCCAGGTGGCGTCGCGGGCGGCGTCATAGGCCTTGAGGCGGTGGTGCAGCGCCTCCAGCTTTTCGGCCGCCAGTTCCTGGGCCGGGTCGGGGTTCAACTCGCCGTCGCGCCTGAGCCGGCGATAGGCGGCGATCGGGCCGTCGCCTGCGCTCACGCCGGGGCCGCGAATTCAGCTTCCATGGTGCGGCGCAGGGCGGCGGCTGGCTCGGTCGTGTCGATCGAGACATGGTCCCAGGTCACCACCTCGCCGGCAGCAACGGGTCGGGTCAGGCTGACGTTTTGGGCCAGCCCGATCGGCAGGGCGCCGGCGGCCAGCGAGGTCGCGGCGGGCAACAGCTTGCCATAAACCGTATAGCCGCCCTCGCCATCCAGGACCGTACCCGCCGCCAGGTCGGTCTTGGCGGTGGCCACCGCATCGCCGCGGAAATCCCGGGGGGCACCGGTCGGCTCACCCCTCAGGCCCACCGACGCGATGCTGATGCCGAGTTCGAGCCCGATCAGGTGGTAGGGCCGCCACAGCGACGAAAACCGGCCGCTGTCGTCGGTCGACATGCCGTATTCCGAGAAACAGGTGGCAACGTAGTCATCGGCGGCGGCGAAGGTGACATAGGTCCCGAACGCGATGTTGTTGAGCACCGGCCGGCCGTCCCGTTCCAGCGACGAAACCACTTCGACCGTGCCGCGATGGGCGACCTGGCCGCCAGCGTCGGGCGGGCAGGTGATGCGGGCCAGGTCTTGTGAGCCGCAGGGCGGGAATTTGAGGCCGTCCGGGGGCGGCTCCAGGCCGGTCGCGTTGGCCACCGCGGCCATCTCGATCGCCGATTTGGTGCCGTCGATGAAGGAGTTGAACATTTTGGGATTGAGGCCCCTGGCCGCCGCCTGCTGGGCGGTGATGGTGCCGTACCAATTGTCCCAAATCGTGTCCGGCGTCGATTGGTGGAAGCGGGGCAAATAGCGGGTGCCCTTGCCGGCGCAAACCACTTCCAACCCGGCGGCCCGGGCCCAGTCGACCTGTTCGCAGATCAGGGCCGGCTGGTCGCCATAGGCCAGGCTGTAGACAACGCCCGCCGCTTCGGCCCGGCGCGCCAGCAGCGGTCCGACCATGACGTCCGCCTCGACATTGACCATGACGATGTGGCGGCCGTGCGCAATGGCACGGTCGGCATGAGCGGCCCCGGCCAGCGGATGGCCAGTTGCCTCGACCACCACATCGACGCCGTCCGTGTTGAAAATCTGGTCGACGTCATCGGTCAGGAAAGTGGTGCCGTTCGCCACGGCCTGGGCGGCGGAAGTCGCAGCGATCTGTTCGGCGGTCCAGCCGGCCGTGGTGCAGGCCACCCGGGCCCGGTCGGGGTCCAGGTCGGCAATCACGGCAACTTGCATCCCCGGCGTACGGTTGGCTTGTGCCAGAAACATTGTGGCGAACTTGCCGGCGCCGATCAGGCCGACCCGGATCGGCCGGTCCGTGTCGGCCCGGGCTTGCAGGCGGTGATACAGGTTCACGTCCCCACCCCTTTGAATGAATAGATGGAAAGGAAACTGAACACGCCGGGTGGTGAAAAATCAAGCGGCGATCAGTCGTCGCCCCAATCAAAACTGAGCGCATTCCGCAAATCGGCGACACGGATCGGTTTGGTCAGCGTGCGGGCGGATCGCAGGCCCTTGGATTCACCCAGCACTTTGACCATCGTTGCATATTGCGGGTCGTATCCGGTGACGATGATCAGATGCGCTCGGCAGTCCTCGCCCGCCAACCATTGCACCAGTTCGACGCCTTCGACTTCCGGCATCACCACGTCCATGACGATGACATCCGGTTGAAAGCTCTGGTAGGTATCCTTGAAAAAGCGGCTCTCGCTGACGACCTCGACTTCGTAGTTGAGGTTTCTGGCGACCCGGGCGACGAATTCACCGAAGTCGACCTCGTCATCCATCACCAACAGACGTTTACCGGCCATCACCGCATTCTCCGATCGCCACCGTTTCACGAACCGGGCATTTTGTCGACATCTAATCGGCCTGTGTTCAGTCGTGGCGCTGCTTTTTCTTCAACCACAAGATTAGATCCATTCGATTTCGGTTTTTGACTAACTTGGGCGGTGCTTTGTCTAGGGTTTAGTGTAGCTGCGGCACCTGACAGACTGGGCGCGGTGAGTCTAACCTGCCGGCCGGTCTTTAATCCAGTCAAACAACGCTTGTCGGACAAATGTTTTCACCTGCGATCGACCCCATGGCGCACCACGGGCATGGCGCCGAAACGCGAATTCCCTCGGGTCGATATGCGACCTTGCCCGGAAAAGCGAAAAGCGTTAACACGGGGTCTGCATTTCCATCCCGCCGCCACCTCCGGCGGCACCTAGACTCAGGGGGAAAATATGGCACGCGCTAAGATCGCATTGATCGGAGCCGGGAATATCGGCGGCACTCTTGCCCACCTGGCCGGCCTGAAGGAACTGGGCGATATCGTCATCTTCGACATCGTCGACGGCATGCCGGCCGGCAAGGCGCTGGACCTGGCGCAGTCTTCGCCGGTCGAAGGTTTCGATGCCAAGCTTGCCGGCACCAAGTCCTATGCCGCCATCAAGGGCGCCGATGTCGTGATCGTCACCGCCGGGGTGGCCCGTAAACCCGGCATGAGCCGCGACGACCTGCTTGGGATCAACATCAAGGTCATGCAGCAGGTCGGCGCCGGCATCAAGAAGTACGCGCCCAAGGCCTTCGTGATCTGCATCACCAACCCGCTGGACGCCATGGTCTGGGTCCTGCGCGAGAAATGCGGCCTGCCCCACAACAAGGTGGTGGGCATGGCCGGGGTGCTGGATTCCGCCCGCTTCCGCTATTTCCTGGCCGAGGAGTTCAAGGTTTCGGTCGAGGACGTCACCGCCTTCGTGCTGGGTGGCCATGGCGATACCATGGTGCCGCTGCCGCGCTATTCGACGGTCGCCGGTATTCCGGTGCCGGATCTGGTCAAGATGGGCTGGACCGACAAGAAGACCTTGGACGCGATCATCCAGCGGACCCGCGATGGCGGCGCCGAGATCGTCGGGCTGCTGAAGACCGGCTCCGCCTTTTATGCGCCGGCCAGCGCCGCCATCCAGATGGCCGATGCCTATCTCAAGGACAAAAAGCGGGTACTGCCCTGCGCGGCCCATTTGAAGGGGCAGTACGGGGTCAAGAACATGTATGTCGGGGTGCCGGTGGTGATCGGCGCCGGCGGTGTGGAGCGCGTGGTCGAGGTCCAATTGAACAAGCGCGAGAGCACCATGTTCCAAAATTCCGTCAAAGCGGTGAAAGGCCTGATCGCCGCCTGTAAGAAAATCGACCCGTCACTGAAGTAACACTGTCGGGATTGGGATCGCGGTTGCCGGTTGCGTCCGGCAACCGCGATGCTATAAAAGGCCCGGATTTTCGCGCGATTTTAGCCCGGCAGCACCGGCCATAGCCTCATTATTGCGCGCCGATACCGAGGCAACCATCTCTCGGAGAGACGATGAACATTCACGAATACCAAGCCAAGTCGATCCTCGCCAAGTACGGCGTGGCGGTCCCTCGCGGGGGTGTCGCCTATACGCCGGAAGAGGCCCTGACCGTGGCCCGCGATCTGGGCGGCCCGGTCTGGGTGGTCAAGGCCCAGATCCATGCCGGCGGCCGCGGCAAGGGTGGCGGCGTCAAGGTGGTCAAGTCCTTGGACGAGGTCACCGAGGCGGCCAAGGCGATGCTGGGGATGACCCTTGTCACCCACCAGACCGGGCCCGAGGGCAAGGAGGTCAAGCGCATCTATGTCGAGGACGGTTGCGACATCGCCCGCGAGCTCTATCTGGGCGCGGTGATCGACCGCAGCTCAGGCGGGGTGACGCTGATGGCGTCGACCGAAGGCGGCATGGAGATCGAGGAAGTCGCGGCCGAAACCCCGGAAAAGATCCTGAAAGTCGCAATCGACCCGGCGATCGGCATTCAGCCCTTCCACGCCAGGCAAATTGCCTTTGGCCTGGGGCTGGAGGGCCGCCAGGTCGGCTCGGCGGTCAAATTCATTCTCGCCCTCTACAAGGCGTTCGTCGATACCGACGCCAGCCTGTTGGAGATCAACCCCCTGGTGGTCACCGGCGCCGGCGACGTGCTGGCCCTGGACGCCAAGATGAACTTCGACGACAACGCGCTGTTCCGCCACAAGGATATCGAGGAGCTGCGCGACCCGGATGAAGAGGATCCGGCCGAGCTGGAAGCGGCGCGCCACGACCTCAACTACATCAAGCTGGACGGCAATATCGGCTGCATGGTCAACGGTGCCGGCCTGGCGATGGCGACCATGGACATCATCAAGCTGTATGGCGGCGAGCCGGCCAACTTCCTGGATGTCGGCGGCGGCGCCACCAAGGACCGGGTCACGGCGGCGTTCAAGATCATCCTCTCGGACCCCAATGTCGAAGGCATTCTGGTCAATATCTTCGGCGGCATCATGCGCTGCGACGTGATCGCCGACGGCGTCGTCGCTGCGGCCCGCGAGGTCAGCCTGCACGTGCCGTTGGTGGTGCGGCTGGAAGGTACCAATGTCGAATTGGGCAAGAAGATCCTGGCCGATAGCGGCCTACCCATCGTCTCGGCCGACGATCTGGCGGATGGCGCGGACAAAGTGGTCAAGGCGGTGAAGGAGGCAGCTTGACATGGCGGTTCTTGTAAATACCGACACCAAGGTGATCTGCCAGGGCTTCACCGGCGCCCAGGGCACCTTTCATTCCGAACAGGCGATCGCCTATGGCACCAACATGGTCGGCGGGGTGACGCCGGGTAAGGGCGGATCGACCCATCTCGACCTGCCGGTCTTCGACACGGTCGACGAGGCGGTCAGCGCCACCGGCGCCGATGCCAGCGTGATCTATGTGCCGCCGCCCTTTGCGGCCGATGCGATCCTGGAGGCGGCGGACGCCGGTATCTCGCTGGTGGTCTGCATCACCGAAGGTATCCCGGTCCTGGACATGGTCCGGGTGATGCGCATTCTCAACGGTTCCGACACCAGGCTGGTCGGCCCAAACTGTCCCGGCGTGATCACCCCCGATGAATGCAAGATCGGCATCATGCCGGGCCATATCCACAATCGCGGCAAGGTCGGCATCGTGTCGCGGTCGGGCACGCTGACCTACGAGGCGGTGGCCCAGACGACGGCGGCCGGCCTTGGTCAGTCGACCTGCATCGGCATCGGCGGCGACCCGGTCAACGGCACCAACTTTATCGACTGCCTGGACCTGTTCCTTGGCGACGACGAGACCGAGGCGATCGTGATGATCGGCGAGATCGGCGGCACCGCGGAAGAGGAAGCGGCCGAGTTCCTGAAGGCATCCAAGGTCAAGAAGCCGGTGGTTGGCTTCATCGCCGGGCTGACCGCGCCGCCCGGCCGCCGCATGGGCCATGCCGGGGCGATCATTTCCGGGGGCAAAGGGGGTGCTGCCGACAAGATCGAGGCGATGCGATGCGCCGGCATCGCCGTCGCCGACTCGCCGGCCGCGATAGGCTCCACTATGTTAAGTGTTCTGCAAGGGTAAGCAGCGAAGTTGGGGAATTAACCTCAACCCGAATGACCAGGGGGGCGCGGCTTGGCCGCGCCGTTTCGCGAATGACCTCCCAACGCGACCACGCGTCGTTCCTGTACGGCTCGAACGGCGGCTTTCTGGAAGAGCTTTACGCCCGCTATGTCAAGGACCCGGCGGCGGTTGACGCCAGTTGGCGGGACTTTTTCGACGATCTGGGCGACAACGGCGACGCCGGGCCCAAAGAATCCCAAGGACCCGCCTGGTCGCCGTCGTGGAACGGCGAAGCGGACGAGATCCTGGGTGACGGCCTGGCCGACCGCGCCGCAACCCATGCCATGGAAGCCGGGGTTGAGGATGTCAGGGCCGCAACCCTGGATTCGATCCGGGCCCTGATGCTGATCCGCTCCTACCGGGTGCGCGGCCATTTGATGGCCGATTTGGATCCATTGGGGATCGAGCAGCCGGAAGACCATCCCGAGCTTGATCCGGCGACCTATGGCTTCGGCGAAGCGGACCTGGACCGGCCGATCTTCATCGACCATGTGCTGGGCCTGGAAACCGCAACCGTCCGCGAGATCGTCGCGATCCTGAAGCGCACCTATTGCTCGACCATCGGTGTCGAGTTCATGCACATCCAGTACCCGGAGCAGAAGGCGTGGATCCAGGAACGGATCGAGGGCGCCGAGAAATATGTCGAGTTCACGCCCGAGGGCAAGAAGGCGATCTACAACAAGCTGGTCGAGGCGGAAGGCTTCGAGCGGTTCCTGAACGTCAAATACACCGGCACCAAGCGCTTCGGCCTGGACGGTGGCGAATCCCTGATCCCGGCGATGGAGGCGATCATCAAGCGCGGCGGCCAGCTGGGCGTCAGCGAGATCGTGCTGGGCATGCCGCATCGCGGCCGGTTGAACGTGCTGGCCAACGTCATGGCCAAACCCTACCGGGCGATCTTTTCCGAATTCCAGGGTGTCGCCTCGAACCCGGAAGATGTCCAGGGCTCGGGCGACGTCAAATACCATCTCGGCAGTTCGTCCGACCGTGAGTTCGACGGCAACAAGGTGCATTTGTCGCTGACCGCCAATCCGTCGCACCTGGAAGCGGTCGATCCCGTCGTCCTGGGCAAGGTAAGGGCCAAGCAGACCCGCCGCGGCGAGCGCATGCTGGACGAGGTGATGGCGGTGCTGATGCACGGCGATGCCGCCTTTGCCGGCCAGGGCCTGGTCGCCGAATGCTTCGGCATGTCCGACCTTCGGGGCTACCGCACCGGCGGTACCATCCACTTCATCGTCAACAACCAGATCGGCTTCACCACGGCACCGCGCTTCTCGCGCTCCTCGCCCTATCCGTCGGACGTCGCCAAGATGGTCCAGGCGCCGATCTTCCACGTCAATGGCGACGACCCGGAAGCGGTCACCCACGTTGCCAAGATCGCCACCGAGTTCCGCCAGCAGTTCAAGCGCGACGTGGTCATCGACATGTTCTGCTACCGGCGCCACGGCCACAACGAATCCGACGAACCGGCCTTCACCCAACCGCTGATGTACCGCCGCATCGCCCAGCACCCGACCACCCGGCAGATCTACGGCAACCGACTGGTCCAGGAGAAGCTGATCAGCGGCGCCGAGGCCGAGGGCGCGGTCACCGCGTTCGCCGACCAGCTGTCAACCGAGTTCGAGGCGGCGACCAGCTACAAGCCGAACAAGGCCGATTGGCTGGACGGCGTCTGGTCGGGCCTGGCGGTGGCCAGCGGCGACGAGCGGCGCGGCGTCACCGCGGTGGCTCGAGCCAAGCTCGAAAAGATCGGCCGCAAGCTTTGCGAAGTGCCGGAGGATTTCAACCTGCACCGCGGCGTCCGGCGGTTCGTCAACGAACGCGCCAAATCGATCGAGGCCGGCACCAGCATCAACTGGGCCCTGGCCGAGGCCCTGGCCTTCGGCACCCTGGTCGAGGAAGGTTACCCGGTTCGACTCAGCGGCCAGGATTCGGGGCGCGGCACCTTTACCCAACGCCACGCGGTGCTGGTCGACCAGGATACCGAGGAACGCTACATCCCGCTGGCCAATATCAGCGACATCCAGGGCCAGTTCGAGGTCATCGACAGCATGCTGTCCGAGAACGCGGTGCTGGGCCTGGAATACGGCTTCAGCCTGGCCGAGCCCAACGCGCTGGTGCTTTGGGAGGCCCAGTTCGGCGATTTTGCCAACGGCGCCCAGGTAATCATCGACCAGTTCATCGCGCCCGGCGAACTGAAATGGCTGCGCATGAGCGGCCTGGTGCTGCTGCTACCGCACGGCTTCGAAGGCCAGGGCCCCGAACACAGCTCGGCCCGGTTGGAACGCTACCTGCAACTCTGCGCCGAGGACAATATGCAGGTGGTCAACTGCACCACGCCGGCCAATCATTTCCATGTGCTGCGCCGGCAGCTGCACCGCAATTTCCGCAAGCCCCTGATCTGCATGACGCCGAAGTCGCTGCTGCGCCACAAGGCGGCGGTGTCGACCCTGGACGAGATGGCCACCGGCTCGACCTTCCACCGGGTGCTCTACGACAATCAGGTCCTGTGCGAGGACAAGGAGGTCAAGCGCATCGTGCTGTGCTCCGGCAAGGTCTACTACGACCTGAAGGATGAGCGCGACAAGCGCGGTGATGCCACCACCTTCTTCCTGCGCCTGGAGCAGCTTTATCCCTTCCCGACCAAGGCGCTGAAGGAGGAGATCCGCCGCTTCAAGAACGTCGAGGACATCGTCTGGTGCCAGGAGGAACCGGCCAATATGGGGGCCTGGTTCTTTGTCCGCGACCCGATCGAGGCGGTACTGGAAGCAGCCGCGTGCCCGGTCCGAAAGATCCGCTATGCCGGCCGCAAGGCGGCGGCATCGCCGGCCACCGGCATCTTCAAGACCCATGTCAAGGAACAGGCGGCGCTGGTCGACACGGCGCTGTCCGCCCCCCAATGAAGAGGTAGTCATGACCGTGGACGTGCAAGTACCCGCGCTGGGTGAGTCGATCACCGAGGCGACGGTCGCCAAATGGTACAAGGCGGTCGGCGAAGCGGTGGCGGTCGATGAACCGCTGTGCGAGTTGGAAACCGACAAGGTGGCGGTCGAGGTCAACGCCACGACGGCCGGTGTGCTGGCCGAAATCATCGTCGATATCGACGGTTCGGTCGAAGTCGGCGCGGTGCTGTGCCGCATCGACGAAACCGGCACCGCCGCTGCCAGCCCTAAGCCGGCCGCCGAGGCCGCGCCGGAACCGGCACCGACGCCAGCACCCGAACCGGCACCGGCGCCGGCGACCGAACCGCAAATGATGCCGGCCGCCGCCAAGCTGGCGGCCGAGCACGGGCTGGACCCGGCAACCATCACCGGCACCGGCAAGGATGGCCGGATCACCAAGGGCGACGTATTGGCCGCGGTCGCGGCTGCCGCCCCTGCGACTGAGGCTGCACCGGTTACCGCCCCGCCGGCCCCGGCCGCCAAGGCGCCGGCCCCCAGCGGCCAGCGGCCCGAGGGCGCGCGCGAGGAACGGGTTCGCATGACCCGGCTGCGCCAGGCGATCGCCGGTCGGCTGAAAGAGGCCCAGAACACCGCCGCCATGTTGACCACGTTCAACGAATGCGACATGTCGGCGCTGATGGCGGCCCGGGCCGAGTACCGCGACGTGTTCGAAAAGAAGCACGGGGTGCGGCTGGGCGTGATGTCGTTCTTCGTCAAGGCCTGCATCACGGCGCTGAAGGAGCTGCCGGCGGTCAATGGCGAGATCGACGGCGACGAGATCGTCTACAAGAACTACTACCATATCGGCGTCGCGGTCAGCGCGCCGCAAGGCCTGGTGGTGCCGGTGCTGCGCGATGCCGACGCCATGAGCTTCGCGGAAGTCGAAACGGCGATCGGCGATTTCGGCATTCGCGCCCGCGACGGCAAGCTGGCGCTGGAAGAGCTTCAGGGCGGCACGTTCACCATTTCCAATGGCGGCGTTTTCGGGTCGCTGATGTCGACCCCGATCCTCAACCCGCCGCAGTCCGCCATTTTGGGCATGCACAAGATCCAGAAGCGCCCGGTGGCGGTCGGCGACAAGATCGAGATTCGGCCGATGATGTACCTGGCGCTCAGTTACGACCACCGGCTGATCGACGGCCGCGAGGCAGTCACCTTCCTGGTCCGGGTCAAAGACTGCATCGAGGACCCCAAGCGCATCCTGCTGGATATCTGAAGCGGTGCCCGCCACATGGTTCGAGACGCCACGCCCGGCGTGGCTCCTCACACCATGAGGTGGGGTGTCGTTTGCCGCAAACAGACCTCTCCTCATGCTGAGGAGCGGCCCCTATGGTCCGCGTCTCGAAGCAGGTGGCGGGCGATCAACCAAGTAACAGGGACCAAGCCATGAGTGAAAACGTCTACGACCTGGTCGTCATCGGCAGCGGGCCGGGCGGTTACGTTGCCGCCATCCGGGCGGCACAGCTGGGACTGAAGACCGCCTGTGTCGAGGGTTACGAGCGGTTGGGCGGCACCTGCCTGAATGTCGGCTGCATCCCCTCCAAGGCGCTGCTGCACAGCTCGCATCTCTATGAGGAGACGGCGCACGGCCTGGCTGAGCACGGCATCACCACCGGCAAGACCGGCTTCGACCTGGCCACCATGATGGGCCGCAAGGAGCAGGTGGTGGGTGGCCTGACCGACGGCATCGCCTTCCTGTTCAAGAAGAACAAGATCGACCGCGTCACCGGCTGGGGGCGGATCAAGGAGTCGGGCCTGGTTCAGGTGACCGGCGCGGACGGCAAGACCCAAGATCTGGTCGCCGAGAACATCCTGATCGCCACCGGCTCCAAGCCGATGCCGCTGCCGGGCGTCGAGATCGACGAGGCCCGCATCGTCAGCTCGACCGGCGCCCTGAGCCTGCCCAAGGTGCCCAAGCATCTGGTGGTGGTTGGCGCCGGGGTGATCGGGCTGGAGTTGGGGACCGTCTGGCGGCGGCTGGGCGCCGAGGTCACGGTGATCGAATTCCTCGACCGCGCCCTGCCCGAGATGGACGCCGAGACCGCCAAGACCGTGGTCCGGTCCCTGAAGAAACAGGGCATGACCTTCAAGCTGGGCCGCAAGGTGACCAAGGCCAAGGCGACCAAGTCCAATGTCACCCTGACCTTCGAGCCGGCCAAGGGCGGCGATGCCGACACCATCAAGGCCGACGTGGTGCTGGTGGCGATCGGCCGCCGGCCCTACACGGAGGGGCTGGGCCTGGAGAAAGTCGGCATCGCCACCGACGCGCGCGGCTTCATCCCCGTCGATGATCGGTTCAAGACCGCGGTCGACGGCATCTACGCCATCGGCGACGTGATCGGTGGCGCCATGTTGGCCCACAAGGCCGAAGAGGAAGGGGTGGCCTGCGTCGAGGGGTTGGCCGGACAGCACGTCCACGTCAACTACGACGCCATTCCCGGCGTGGTCTACACCGCACCCGAAGTGGCGGCGGTCGGCCGCACCGAGGAACAGCTGAAGGAGGCGGGCATCGACTACCGGGTCGGCAAGTTCCCCTTCTCGGCCAACAGCCGGGCGCGCACCAGCGGCGAAATGGAAGGCTGGGTCAAGATCCTGGCCGATGCGGAAAACGACAAGGTGCTGGGCGCCCATATCATCGGGCCCCAGGCCGGCGATTTGATCCACGAGGCGGTGCTGGCGATCGAATTCGGCGCCTCGGCCGAGGACCTGGCCCGCACCTGCCACGCCCATCCGACGGTCAGCGAGGCGGTGAAGGAGGCCGCCCTGGCGGTCGCCAAGCGCCCGATCAATATGTAAGCGGGGCCAAGCCGGTCGGAGCCCGGCAAAGGTCTCGCCATAGCCCGGGCGACAGGCCATGGGCGGCACGAAATCACCAACACGATGCTTGCCGCAATGCTTGTCGCGTCGGTGACTATTGCCTGGTTCGCGAACTGACAGGTCCTGCAGCACGGGGATTAGCCGTGGCCCGCCTTCGGGATTGACCCGCCACAGGCGGTGAGGGGGCGGATCAACCTGCGTGCCGCGAACTAGGTCAGCCGCTCGACCAGCAACGCATTGTAGTCATCGGCCCGTGTGACGTAGGGGAAGTGACCACCGGTTTCGAAGCGGTGGTGGTGGGCGTCGGGGTAGGCGCCGCAGACATTTTCGCGCACTGCGGCGGGGATCAGCGGATCGTCGGTGCTGTCGATCACGGTGATCCGGTCGGCCGGCAGGTCGGCCTTGGGCGCAGATTTGAGGGCCAGCAGCGCGGCCAGCCGGAGCTTTGGTGCCCGCGGCGGCAGGTGGTGGTCCAATTCGTCAAGCAACAGGGCTTTCAAACCGGCCATGCCCGGAGCGTTTTCCGGCCAGGCTGCGATCTGGCCGCGCATGGTGCGGCGGAGCAGTGCCGCAGGCATCGCCAGCAGCATGGCATGTTTGGGAAACGCCGGGCGCACCAGGCCGATATCGTGCAATGAGTTGGCGATGAACAGGTGGTCGACCCGGGCCGGGCGGGCGGCCGCGAAGGCCTGGGCCAAGACGCCGCCGAACGAGCTGCCCAGGACCGCCGCCTGGTCCACGCCCAACCGGTCCAGCAACCGCTCCAGGTCCTGGACCAATTTCGGCACGCTGGCCACCTGCGCATAGGTCAGGGCAATCACCCGGAACCGATCCTTCAGCCCTTCGAACTGGTGCCAGAAGATCTCGGCACTGCCCAGGGTACCGGGCAGCAGAACCAGGGCCGGGCCGTCGCCGCCGCTGTCCAACACCCCCCAGGTCCGGCCCTGAACCATGGCGCGGTCGATCTTGTTCCGGGTCCGAAACGCCGCCAGGCTTTGGATGAAGTCCATCGCTCAAGTCCCCCCGGCCAGGGCCGGACCCGCATCCGGTTGCCAGCAGACGACCACGATGATGGTGTCCTCGTCACCGGCCGAGACATAGGCATGGCCCGTGGCGCTGTCGAAATAGATGCTGTCATGACGGTTCAGGCGCAAGGGCTCCTGCCCTTCCAGGTGAACGTCGAGGCTGCCGTCCAGGACCAGCAGGAATTCCTCGCCGGTGTGGCGTACGAAATCGCTGAAGGCACGGATATCGTGGGCTTTGATCCGCCCCAGCATCGGGGTCATGTGCTTGCTGCGCAGGTCCGAACTGAGCATCTTGTAGACGTAGTTGTCGGTTTCGTGGTGGTCGGTCTCCTCGGCCCTGGTGACCGAGAACATGGCCGCACCCAAACTCTGGCCGGTCGGGGCGAACAGCTCGCCGACATCGGCGCCCAGGCCAGATGCCAGTTGAATGAACTTGTCATAGGCCAGGCTCATGCGGCCGCGCTCGACCTTGGACACGGTCGACACCGCCAGACCGGATCGGGCCGCAACTTCGGCCAGGGTCCAACCCTTTTCCTTGCGCAACTGGCGCAATCTTTCGCCCAACGAGACCCGGTCCATCACATCTCTCTGCCCCGGCGAAATTTTCCGATGAGAAAATTTTCGCTTTTTCCAATAGGAAAAATATGCTTGGATAGCCGTCAAGGCAAGCGCCGGATGAACAAGGCGCGATTGAGGGTCCGGTTCGACGGCCGGACAATCACCAGGGAGATGGCGGCATGACCAGCATGCCAAACAGCGACTTCATCGTCATTGGTGCCGGGATCGCGGGCGCGTCGGTCGCCTATTTCCTGAGCCGTCGCCACTCGGTGCGGTTGCTCGAGATGGAGGCCCATCCCGGCTACCACTCGACCGGACGGTCCGCTGCCCTGTTCACCGAAACCTATGGCAATGCGACGATCCGGGCCCTGTCGCGGGCCAGCCGCGGATTCTTTGTTGCACCGCCCGCGGGCTTTGCCGAACACCCCCTGGTCCTGCCCCGCGGCGTTCTGTTCGTCGGCCGCCCCGACCAACAGGCCGTGCTGTCGGCAATCTATGATGAGGTCGGGGGCAAGGCCGGCGGCGCCCGCCTGGTCGACGCCGCCGAGGCGCGCCGGTTGGTCCCGGTCCTGAAGGCCGACTATCTGGCCGGCGGCATCCACGATACCGATGCCATGGATGTCGACGTGCACGCCCTGCATCAGGGGTTCCTGCGGGCCGCCAAGGCCCAGGGCACCGCATTGGCGGTCGATGCCGAAGTGACCGGGCTGCACCGCACCGGTCAGGGTTGGGCGGTCGAGACCGCGGCCGGTACCCTGCACGGCGCCGTGGTCATCAACGCCGCCGGTGCCTGGAGCGACCGGATCGCCGCCCTGGCCGGCGCCGATCCCATCGGGCTGGTGCCCAAGCGGCGGACCGTGGTCACCTTCGCCGCACCGGACGGGCTTGACCCGAGCGCCTGGCCGATGTGCGTCGATGCCGAGGAACAGTTCTATTTCAAGCCCGATGCCGGGCGACTGATCGGCTCGCCGGCCGACGAAACGCCGATGCCGCCCTGCGACGTGCAGCCGGACGAGATGGATATCGCGCTGGCGGTCGACCGCATCGAACGGGCCGCCGATTTGCAGATCCGCCGCATCGACAGCCGTTGGGCCGGCTTGCGGTCGTTCGTCGCCGACAAATCACCGGTGGTCGGCTACGACCCAGGGGTGGACGGGTTTTTCTGGCTGGCCGCCCAGGGCGGCTACGGCATCCAGACCGCGCCCGCCCTGGGCCGCCTGGCCGCCGAATTGGCCAGCGGTGCCCCGGTGCCCGGCGACTTGGCCGGCCACGGGGTCGCGGCCGATGCCTTGGCGCCGATGCGCCCATTGGCGGCCTGAGGGGAGCAAGGGAATGGGCTGGTTGGTCATCATCGGCGGGGCGATCTTCCTGGCATCGGGGGCGGCCATCGCCTATGTCATCGGCGCTTCGGCCGTGCTCACCTACCTGGCCACCGAAAAGGCACGCTATCTGGCGATCATGCCGCAACGCATCTTCGCCCAGATCGACGCATTTGCGTTGATGGCCATGCCGCTTTTTATCCTGACCGGCGATATCATGAACCGGTCCGGCATAACCCGGGTCCTGATCGACTTCTCCATGGCATTGGTCGGTCGGTTGAAGGGCGGGCTGGGTCACGTCAACATCATGACCAGCGTCTTCTTCGCCGGCATATCGGGTTCGGCGGTGGCGGATTCGGCGGCGCTCTCCAACACCCTGGTGCCGGCGATGCGGGAAAAGGGCTACACGACCGTGTATGCCGGTGCCATCACCGCCGCTTCGTCGATCATCGGACCGATCATCCCGCCCAGCATCATCCTGATCGTCTACGGCGCGCTGATGCAGACCTCGATCGCGGCCCTGTTCGTCGCCGGCGTCATCCCGGGGCTGTTGCTGGCGACGATGCTGTTCCTGGTCAACGGCTTCTATGCCCATCGCGACAACCATCCCGGGGGCAAAGGCGACGAGATCCCGCCGCTGCTGCCCAGTTTCGTCAAGGCGGCGCCGGCGCTGCTGCTGCCGATCATCATCGTCGGCGGCATCGTCTTGGGTGTCGTCACCCCGACCGAAGCGGCGACGGTTGCGGTGGTCACGGCGACCATGGTCGGCCGCCTGTATGGCGGCATCAACCGCCAAGTCCTGTGGGAGGCATTCCAACAGACGGCCAAGCTGACCGGCGCCATCTTCATCATCCTGGGGGCGGTGGCCAGCCTGGGCTATATCGCCGGCCTGCTGCAATGGCCACAGTTGCTGGCGCAGCTGGTCAGCGACGCCGGCCTCAGTGGCCTGCAATATCTGTTCGTGATGAACGTTATCTTCCTGATCGCCGGAATGATCATGGATATCCCGGTGGCATTGTCGTTGCTGGTGCCGATTCTGGCCCCGGTTGCCCTGGCCCAGGGGGTCGATCCGGTACATCTGGGCATCGTGCTGTGCTTCAACCTGTGCATCGGCCTGGTCACGCCGCCCCTGGGTGGTTGCCTGATCGTCGTGTCCACCGTTACCGGCGTCAACTATTGGCGCCTGGCTCGGGCCATCCTGCCCTTCGTCGTCGCCGAAGTGGTGGTGCTGGCGTTGCTGGTCCTGGTGCCCGAGCTCAGCCTGTTTCTGCCCCGGTTGGCGGGGCTGTCCTTGCAGTGAATTCGCTTAGAACCTAGGGAGGAAGAAATGAAAAAAACCGTTATTGCCATGCTGGCCGCGAGCGCGACCCTGATCGCCACCGCAGCCGGGGCCGAGGTCAAGGTCGCCCTCGACAGCCCGCCCGACGTCCAGAAATCCGGCTCCTATGTCTGGGCCCACACCTTCGTCGAAACACTGAACAAGTCGGGGCTTGAGACAAAGGAATATCCGCGCGGCTCGCTGGGCGAAGAGGCCGAGAAACTGGACCAGATCAGCCAGGGGCTGTTGGAAGTGTCGATGTCGGACGTCAAATCGGCCGGCAAGATCGACAAGCTGATCTTCGGCGTCTACCTGCCCTATCTGTTCCAGAACCTGGCCCATCTCGACCGGGCGGTGGCCCAGGCCGGGTTGCTGGACAAGATCAACGCCGGTATCGCCAAGAACGGGGTCAGGGTCCTGGCCCTGGTTTCGGTCGGTCCGGGCGCGGGCATCTTCAACACCAAAAAGCCGGTCAACACGGTCGCCGACATGGCGAGCCTCAGGATGCGGGCCCTGGATGAGAACCAGATCGCGCTGTTCAAGGCCTGGGGCACCAACGGCACTATCGTCACCTGGTCCGAGGTCCCCAACGCGCTGCAGACCGGCGTCGCCGACGGCTATATCAATCCGTCCTTCGTGCCGCTGATGTTCGGCCACACCGACTTCATCAAGCATTTCACCGACGCCCAGGTGTCGCCGGCGGTGCGCATCGCGATGGCGTCCGAGGACTGGTACCAGGGCCTGAGTGACGCCGACCGGGCCAAGGTCGACGGCGCGGTCGCGGCGGCCACCAAGGCCAACCGGGACTGGCTGGCGGCCCGCGAACCGAAGATGATCGGCGAAGTCAAGCAGGCAGGCATCAGCGTGGTCGAGTTGACTCCGACGGCCCGGGCCGAATTCGTCGAGAAGTCGATGCAGGTCTACACCAAGGGCGTCCTGAACCCCGACCAGGTCAAGACCTGGGTCGACGCCGCAGGCCAGGCGAAGTAGGCGGGATACGGCGCGATGAAGCGGGCGATCACCGGATTGAGCGACGTGTTGGACCGGCTATGCCAGGTCGGGGCGGTGAGCTGCTTCGCCGCCATGCTGGTGTTCGTTGCAATCCAGGTGGTCGCCCGTTATCTCTTGCAATCGCCGCCGACCTGGACCGAGGAACTTGCCCGCTTCGCCATGGTCTGGGGCGGGCTGCTGGGGGCGACGGTGTCGTTCAAGGCCCGCTTCGATCCGGTGCTGATCCACCCCTCGGAACGGGATTCGCCCATGCTGACCCGGATCAAGGTGGCGATCGCGTCGATCGCGGTGGCGGTGTTCATCTGCCCGGTCCTGTATTTCAGCCTGTTCGGGCCCGGGTTCAACCCCGATCGCGGTTTCCTGGCGCGCTCGGCCCTGCGCACCGCCGACACGCTGGGCTTTCCCTTGATCTATGTGGCCGCGGCGGTGCCTTTTGCCGCCGCTGTCATCCTGCTGCACCTGGCCTCGCGGTTTGCCGAGGGCCGGCCGGGCGGCAAAAACGGGACGTAATAGACATGAAGCTGTTCATGGCCTGCCTCGGCACCGAAACCAATACCTTTTCCCCGATCCCCACCGGCAATGCCGGTTTCGCCGAGACAATGCTGTTTCGCGGCGACGCGACCCAACACGAGGCGAACCTGTTCTCGGTGCCGCTACACGTTTGGCGCCGGGCGGCGGAAGCCGACGGCATTGAGGTGGCCGAAGGGCTGGCGACCTTCGCCCAGCCGGCCGGGGTCACCGTCAGGCGCACCTACGAAGCCTTCCGCGACGAACTGCTGGAGGGGCTCCGGGCGGCCATGCCGGTCGACATGGTTCTGTTGTCCATGCACGGGGCGATGGTGGCGGACGGCTATAACGATTGCGAAGGCGACGTGCTGACCCGGGTTCGCGAAATCACCGGTGACAAGGTCGCGATCGGGACCGAATTGGACCTGCACTGTTCGGTGACGCCGGACATGCAACAGGCGGCGGACGTGCTGATCACGTTCAAGGAATATCCCCATATCGACAGCGCCGAACGGGCGGCCGAGCTGTACCGGATCTGCCGCGACACGGCCCGCGGCGAGGTCCGGCCGGTGATGGTGGTCCAGGACACCCGCATGGTCAGCGCCTGGCGCACCACCTTCGAGCCGATGGCCAGTTTTGTCCGCCGCATGCAGGCGGCCGAGGCGGAGGACGGTATCCTGTCGGTTTCCTTTGCCCACGGTTTTCCCTGGGGTGACGTGCCCTGCGTCACCGCCCGTATGGTGGTGGTGGCGGACGGCGACGCGGACAAGGCGGCCGCGCTGGCCGAAACACTGTGCCGCGAGGTTTGGGAGATGCGCGAGGCGACACGGCCACGCTTCAGCAGCCTGGACGACGCCCTGGCGGTGATCCGCGACCCCGGGCCTGGACCATTGGTGCTGGCCGACGTCGCGGACAACGCCGGCGGCGGCGCGCCATCCGACTCCACCTTCATCCTGAAAGCCCTGGTCGAAGCCGGGATCGGCAATATTGCCAGCGGCATCTATTGGGACCCGATGGCGGTTCGGCACGCGATGGCGGCGGGCGAAGGCGCGACCCTGGAGCTCAGGGTCGGCGGCAAGGCCTGTGCCGCGTCGGGCCTGCCCATCGACCTGCCGGTCACAGTGAAGCGGATCATCGAGGACGCAACCCAGCCTTTCGGCAAGGTGGCGGCGCCGATGGGCACCGCGATCTGGGTCACGGCGCCGAACCAACTGGACCTGATCCTGAACGCCACCCGCACCCAGACCTTCCATCCCCAGGCCTTTACCCAGTTCGGGATCGACCTTTCGGCCAAGCGTGCGGTCGTCGTCAAGTCGTCACAGCATTTCCACGCCGGCTTCTCGCCGCTGGCGACCGAGATCATCTATGTCGGCACCCAGGGTGCCTTGACTTCGGACTTCGCGGCCATCCCATATACCAAGCTGGACACCCCCTTTTGGCCGCGGGTCGACGACCCCTGGGCCTGATTTCGGTAGCATATTGGGTTGCCAAAAAACCCGCCAAAGCCTTAGGTTAAGGCGTTTGATTTGCCGCAACTGCACGCAAGCCAAAGTCGGGCAATCGCGGCCTGAGACAGGTCGCAGGGTTATAGAGACGAGTAGTGGACACCGCCGGATCCGAACCCTCAGATTCCGTTGAAACCGATCGGCAACCGGAAATCCAGACCGGCTGGCTGCCGCAGATCGACGCCGCGATCGATTGGTCCCGTTTCGACGACTACCTTCCTTGGGTCGATTCAAGGCCCCTGGTGCGGGCCCGCCGTCACACACCATTGATGCTGTTCAAGGCCTTTTTGCTACAGCACTGGTTCGCCTTGCTGAGCATAGAGATCGATCAAGAGATCAGCGCCCGTCCGGTCTTCCGGCAATTCATTGGGTTGGAGGACGGACAGCCGACACCTTCGACCGACGCGGTGGGCAACTTCCGCCGGCTGTTGCAGGCCAAAGGGGTAGCGGTCGAGATTTTTGGTGAGTTGCGCCGCCAATTGGTCGGCTTAAGGCTTGCGGTGTTTCCGTCACAGGTTGGCGACGGCCCTTCAGGCGATGACCGAAGCGACGCTGTCGCGACCGACGCGCCGAAACCACTCAAGGGCCGCCTGCCATTCGGCGACCTGCCGGTGCCACCCGCGGTGTTGGCCGACACGTTCCGCTTTCTCGGGCCGCCGGAATGGCGCGAGTTGGAACAGCAACTGGTCGAATTTTGGACCACGCGTTGCCGGGACGGCAAGATCCCGTCACTGGATGACATCAAACTCGGCGATCTAGCCGAGCTGGGCCCCCATTTGGTTCTGATCCGCGTCATGGGTGGCCAGCGTTACCGGTACGAGCTGGTCGGATCCGAGGTTTCCCGGAACAATCAGTGCAGTCTGTTGGGGGCGTCAATTGACGGCAAGGGGCAGGAAAACATCCAGAACCGCGGACATATCGGGCTCCAGGGCGAGCTGGCCGCCACGTTTGACGCCGCGGTAAAACTACGGCGACCGACCGGAACCTCCGTTTATTTCGAAAACGCCGCCGGCACCAAGTGCCAGGTCTGGACGGCCTTGGCCCCGCTGACTGATTCCCAAGGCGATGTCACCATGCTCTTGGGCATCGCCGAGATCAGACCGGTTCCGCTCAACTAAGAACTGGGTCGACCCGGAGGCCGGCGAAACCCGGTACGGTTCCGCCGGCCCGGTTCGGATGACTATGCGGCGATCGCCCGATCACGGTCCGTCAGCCAGTGACGCATCACCGTCGAAGTGGCCTCGGGCTGTTCCAGGGTCACGATATGGCCGGAATTTTCGATGACCTCAAGGTGGGCTTGTGGGATCGACCTTGCCATTCGGGCGTGCGCCGAAACCCGTGTCAATGCGTCCTGGCGACCGACAATGACGGTTGTCGGGCAATCGATTTCCGGCAACAGGGTGCGATATTCCGGCCGCACGACCATCGCCTGTTGGTGCATGCGATAGGCCTCCGGCCCGACTTCCAAGGCCTGGTCCACGATCCGTGAAACCAGGTCGGTGTCCTGAACCCGGGCCGGGTTCAGAAAGCGCGGGACCAGGTCCCGGATCATGGGCGGAAATCCCCTGACCTCGCCTTCGTGTACCGACGCGCGGCGCCGGTCTGTCACGGTCGCTGTCTCCGGGTCAGCCGTCGTGCTCATCAGCGCCAGGCGGGATACCCGATGCGGTGCGCGCCGCAGGATTTCGAAACACAGATAGCCGCCCATCGACCAACCCGCCAGGGCAAATGTCTGCGGCGCAGCTCGCAGGATATGCTCGGCGATTTCGCCCAGGTCGTCCCAAGCCGGAAGCGGCGCAACCCAACAGTCCACCAAATCGCTCAGTGCCTCGATCTGCGGTTCCCACATCGTGCGGTTGGCCGCCAAACCCGGGATCAAAAGCAGGGAAGTTCTTGATTTCATTGGTTAGCTCCATGGTAGTGCTATTTTAATGTGTACTTACAGAACAATAAGGGTACATCAAGTAGCACCAATAAGGCGAGCTTGAGTTGTTCTATTGCTAGAAATGCGATCTTAGGGTGCTCGCCGTCAGGGAAGCGTCAGTGGCGACCACACTGATTGCGACATTCTGGATGTCGTTTTTGTGGAAGCGTCGGGAGGCTGGCTTGACTTATGCTGAGGTGGAATTGGTGCGATCGCGGGAGGCGGAAATGCAGTCACATGCGCGGGTGGTGATCGTCGGCGGCGGCATGATGGGGGTCGGGCTCCTCTACCATTTGGCCGAAGAGGGCTGGACGGATTCGGTTTTAATCGAAAAGGGCGAGTTGACGTCCGGGTCGACCTGGCACGCGGCCGGACAGTGCCCAAGTTTCATCGCCGACTACAACATGGCCAAGATCCACCACTACGGGAACACGCTGTACCCGAAGCTGGAGGCGATGACTGGCCAGTACACCGGCTGGCATGGATGCGGCGGCATCCGCTTCGCCCTGACACAGCCGGAACTCGACTGGTTCCGCCATGTCGAAGGTGTCTCCAAGCTGATCGGTTTCCGCATGCAGATCGTCGGACCAGATGAAATCAAGCGCATCTGGCCGCATGTCGACATTACCGGCGTGCTGGCCGGCGCCTGGACCCTGGACGACGGCCATGTCGATCCGGCCGGCTGCTGCAACGCGTTGGCCAAGGGCGCCCGTGACATGGGCGCCAAGATCATCCGCCACAATCGGGTCCTGGACATCAAGCAACTGCCCGGTGGCGAATGGCAGGTGGACACCGAACAGGGCAGCATCACCTGTGAGCACGTGGTCAATGCCGGCGGCTGTTACGCCCGCCAGCTGTCGCAGATGGTCGGCACCGATGCGCCGATCACCAATATGCGCCACCAATACGTGGTTACCGAGCCGATCAAGGAGTTCCTGGAAAGCGACGGCGAGATGCCGGTGATCCGCGACCCCTATCCATCCGCCTATTACCGCCAGGAACAGAAGGCGGCCCTGATCGGGATCTATGAAACCGGCGACTGCGCCGAGGCTTGGGACCATCGCGGCGGTTGGCCCGAATGGGACTCCGAGAACGAGCTGTTCGAGCCGGAGCTGGACCGCATCATGCCGCATCTGGAGCGGGTGCTGGAACGCATGCCGATCTGGCAGGAAGCCGGCCTGAAACGCGTCGTCAACGGCGCCATCCCCCATACGCCGGACGGCAATCCGCTGCTGGGCCCGGCCGCCGGGGTCAGGAACTTCTGGATGTGTGCCGGCGCCGCCATTGGCATCGCGCAAGGGGCAGGGGCCGGCAAGTACCTGGCCCAATGGATGGTGCACGGCGATTCCGAAATCAACATGGCGGGCCTCGACCCCAGGCGCTTCACCGGTTACGCCGATCCCGACTACACGCGCGCCAAGTCGTTCGAGGACTATACCCACATGTACGCGCTGCACCTGCCGGGGGAGGAACGGGAGGCCGGCCGCGGCCGACGCAAGTCCAGCCTTTACGACAAGCTGAAGGCCAAGGGCGCCATGTTCACCGAGTCGGTCGGCTGGGAACGGGCCAAGTTCTTCAGCCCCGACGGCGCACCGGAGGAGCCCAGCTTCCGTCGCAACAACGCGTTCGACCTGGTGGCCGCCGAATGCCGCGCGGTGCGGGAGCGGGTCGGGATCCTGGACCTGTCCGGCTTTGGCAAGTACGACGTCACAGGGCCGGACGCGCGGGGTTTCCTGGACCGGGTGATGGCCAACCGGATGCCGGCCAAGGACGGTGGCGTGGTGTTGGCCCATTTCCTGTCCCCCGACGGCATGATACTGGGTGAGGCGACGGTGACCCGGTTGGCCGAGGACCGCTTCTACCTGTTGACCGCCGCCGCGGCCGAGTTCCGCGACGCCGACCATCTGGTCCAACAGATCGCCGAGGGCGAGGACGTCACCGTGAGCAACGTCACCGACGATTTCGGGGTGTTGGTGGTGGCCGGGCCGCGGGCCCGCGATACCATGGCCGCGATGACCGACGCTGACCTCGACAACGCCGCTTTCCGCTGGCTGACCGGACGGGAAATCACGGTCGCCGGCGTGCCGCTACGGGCCTTGCGGGTCAACTATGTCGGTGAGCTGGGTTGGGAGCTGCACGCCCCGATGGGCCGGTTGCCGGAGCTCTATGACGCGGTTTGGGCCGCCGGCGAAACCCATGGCATCGCCGATTTCGGGGTCTATGCGGTCAATTCGCTGCGCATGGAAAAGGCCTATCGCGGCTGGGGTGCGGAACTGACCAACGAAATCACCATGATCGAGGCCGACATGGAGCGTTTCCTGCGCCTCGAGAAAGAGGACTTCGTCGGCCGGGCCGCGACCCTGCAGCGCAAGCAGGACGGCATCTCCACCCAGCTGGTCTATTGCCAAGTGGATCCCGGCGACTGTGATTCCGTCGGCGGGGAGCCGGTGTTTGCCGGCGACCAGGTGATCGGCGTCACCACCTCGGGCGGTTACGGCCATGTCACCGGCAAGAGCCTGGCCTTCGCCTATGTCGAACCGGCCCACGCCTCACCAGGCAGCAGGTTCGAGATCGAGGTGCTGGGTGACCGCCGCGGCGCCGAGGTCCTGGCGGAACCGGCCTACGATCCGCAGAATGCGCGCCTGCGGGCCTGAATCCGGCGGGTGGCGCCCGTAGCGAGAGCCCGGCGCCTGAAGGTTGAGACTTAGCCAACGGTCATTGTCCATGACCGGCGGGGAACCGTTCGCTTAACCCGATATTCAGCATTCCCTGGTTCGATTATCCGTGAAACGGATCGGGAGACCGGGAATGTATTGCAGGCTGATTCGCTATGCCGTCAAACCCGACCGGATTGACGAGGCGCGAACGCTTGGCGACCATATTCTGGCGTTGTCGCGTGAATTCGACGGTATCACGGAACTGATCAACCTCCAGCGCAGCAATGGCAAAGGCATATTGATGGGGATTTACGTCGACCGCGAGGCGGCCGACGCGGCGGCCCCAAGGATCGTCGAAACCCTTGGCCAGGTCATGCACCTTATGGAGGAATCGCCGGTTCCGGAAGGCTATCGGGTGGTCAACCACGAAGTGATCGGCTGACCTTTCGCTTTATTCCCGCGCCTGGGTCAATTGCAGAAAAATGTCCTCAAGGTCGCTTTCGCGGGTCGACAGGTCGGCGATTTCAAGGCCGGCAGCCTGGACCGCGCCAAGAATCTCGGAAAACGCGGTGGTGCTGGGCCGGTAGGTCAGGCTGAGACGACGGCTGCCGTCAAATTCCGGGTGGAAACGCGCCAACGCCGCCGGCACCGCCACTACATCGAAGGCCAGAACCAGGTCCAGACCTTTGGTATCCAATCTGGCCAGCAGGGCCTGGGTCCGGTCGCAGGCCACGACATCGCCCTTGTTGATGATCGCGATCCGGTCGCAAAGCGCCTCGGCTTCCTCCAGGTAGTGGGTGGTCAAAAGGACGGTGACACCGGCCTGGTTCAGGCCGCGGATATAGTCCCATAGTTTCTGGCGAAGCTCGACATCGACCCCGGCGGTGGGTTCGTCCAGGACCACGATGGGCGGGCTGTGGACCATTGCCTTGGCAACCAGCAGGCGCCGCCGCATACCGCCCGACAGGGTGCGCGCATAGGCATCGGCCTTGTCACCAAGCCCCATGGCGGCCAACAGTTCCATGGTCCGGCGCCGGTCCTTGGGCACCGCATACAGACCGGCCTGCAGTTCCATCAGCTGCCGCGGGGTGAAAAACGCGTCGATGTTCAGTTCCTGCGGCACCACGCCGATCGAAATCCGGGCGTTGCGCGGGTTCTGGTCGATGTCGAAACCCCAGACTTCGACGGCGCCTTGCGATTTCTTGACCAGCCCCGCCAGGATGTTGATGAAGGTCGATTTGCCGGCGCCGTTCGGCCCCAACAGTCCGAAGAACGAACCGCGCGGCACCGCCAGGTCGATCCCGTTCAGGGCACGTTTGACCGGCGCGCCGCCGATCCCGGCATAGTCCTTGACCAGGCCGGTGGCGCGCAAGGCGGTGTTGGGGTCGGAAATTTCAGGCACCATCGGCAAAGCGATCCATTGCATGCGGCGGCGCAATGGGTATCATCCAGCCTTATCCGGGGTCAATCCGCGAAGCAACAAAGGTCAGTAGAATGGCGATCAGCGATACCGTGGAAACCGATCAGACCGAAATCGCCTGTGACGGCGACGGCGGCGCGCTGGGGCATCCGCGCGTTTACGTCAATCTTGGCGCCTGGGGCGAAAACTGGTGCCCCTATTGCAGTCGGCATTTCATCACCCGCGAAAAAGCCGCCCAGAAGGCAGCCAAGGCGGCGTCCGGCTAGGAAACTTCGCCACCTTCGCTATCACCGGCGGCCAAAGCCCTGAGTTCGTGCCACAGAGCATCGGTCAGCTGCGCCGTCGGCGCCGCCTGCGGGCGCACCAACCCCAGCACCCGATGGACCGTCGGCCTGGCGAGCGCGACCCGGCGCAGGGGCAAGGGAAAGGGCGGGCCGATGGTCGGCTGCGGCACGACCGAAACCCCGAACCCATAAAAGACCATCGTCGCAATCGCCTCCAGCGTATTCAGGGTCATGGTCTCGTTGACCGCCAGGCCGCGGCGGCGCAGGACGTCGTCGATCAGTTCGCCGACCCAGGCAGGCCGGGCATAACGGATAAAGGGATGGGCTGCCAACAGCGCCTCGGCGGTGGGTTCCGTCGCCTCCAGCGGCGCGATCACAACCAGCGGCTCATGGGCAAAGGGCCGCCATTCCAAGCCCGGATGGGGCTCGCGAAGATCGCTGACGATCGCCGCGTCCAGGCTGTCCCGGGCGATCTGGTCGACCAGTTCGGCGGACAAACCCATCGACAGGGCGACATGCAGATCCGGGTGCTTGCGCCGAAGTGCCGCGAGCGCCTGCGGTGTCGACCCGGTCATGGTGCTGGGCACCGCGCCCAGCCGGAGATGGCCCGAGATGGTGTCCGGCGCGTCGGAAAACCGCATCGCGCGGTCGTAGTCCGCGATCAGCTTGCGGGCTTGGGGTACGAAGGCAGTACCCGCCCGATTGAGGACGGGTGGGCGCTTGCTGCGGTCGAACAGCGCGATGCCCAGCGTCTCCTCCAACGCCTGAACGTGCATGCTGACCGCGGATTGGGTCAGGTGGACCTTGCGGGCGGCGGCGGCAAACGAGCCGCTTTCGGCGATCGCGACCAAGGTTCGCAGATAGCGCATCGACATGGGTTCGGCCCGTGGGAGTCGAATTCAGCGATCCCAGAATAGTCCAAGATGCCGCAGCGGCGAAGACAAGCCGAAGAACCGGTCTGACTTAGGGATGCTGGTGGTCGGGTGTTGCGATGCGTTGGGGCAGGAAGCGAACCGTTACCGTGGTCCCCTCGCCGGCCCGGCTTTCCAGGGCGAGGCTGCCTCCGTGCAGTTCGGCAATCGCTTTTGACAGCGGCAGGCCCAGGCCACTGCCTTCCGGCTTGTGGTCGCCGTCGTTCTCGACCCGACCGAACGGCGCCAGCGCCTTGCGAATCGCTTCCTCGGTCAGGCCGGCCCCGGTGTCGGTAACCTGGAAAATATAACCCTTGTCGCCGTCGGCCCAGGCGGCAAGTGTCACCCGGTCGCCGGGCGCGGAAAACTCGACCGCGTTGAACAGCAGGTTGACCAGGATCTGCTTCAACCGGGTTTCATCCGCATAAAGCGGCGGCAGGCTGGTCGGCAGTTCCTGGTCGAGGATGATCCGGTTGGACCGTGCCCGTTCACGGACGATGGTCATGCAAGCCTCGACAACCCGGAACACATCGATTTCGGTCTCACGAAGCTCTGCCATGCCGGCCTCGATCTTCGACAGGTCGAGGATGTCGTCGATGATCGCCAACAATTGCCGCCCCGCCTGGTGGATGTCCTGGGCGTAGTCCAGATATTTGCCATCTCCGACTGGTCCGTGGGTTTCGCTGCGGATCAGTTCGGAGAATCCGATCACCGCGTTCAACGGTGTCCGCAATTCGTGGCCGATACTGGCCAGGAATTCCGACTTGGCCCGATTGGCTTGTTCGGCCTCTTCCTGGGCAGCGCGGGCCTCGGCTTCCGCGGCGCCGCAATCCGAAAGCTCGTGCTCCAGTTCCACGGTCCGCTCGACCACGCGTTCTTCCAGATGGTCTCGCATCGCCCGCAACGCCTGCTCGGCTTCGCGGCGACGCTCAGCCTCCTCTGCCAGAGCCTGTCGTGCTTCGTCGGCGGCCCTGCTGGCGCGCAATATGCTGTGAAGAATCTTGAACATCTGCCCATCCTGCGTACCGGACGCGAACCAGGGTTCACGCCCAGACTGTCGCACGGGCAGAATAGCAACCGATGCGCTAAAACAAGGTTAACGGTGTGGAATCCACCCAGGATTCCAAGAAAAGGTCAAATAATCAACCACCTAGGAAAAGGCGCCCGACTTCCGGATTGGCCAGCAGTTCATCGCCTTTGCCAGCCAGGGCAGTCTGGCCCGAGACCAGAACAAAGCCAAGATCGGCGAATTCCAGCCCTTTTTTGGCATTCTGTTCCACCATGATGATGGTTTTGCCTTCGTGGTGCTGCAGATCGTCAAGAATCTCAAACACTTGATCGATGAACCGGGGCTCCAGGCCGATCGATGGTTCGTCGACCAGCAACACTTCGGGCTCCATCACCAGGGCGCGGGAGATTTCCAACAGCCGCCTTTCACCGCCCGACAGCACCCGGGCGGGTTTGTTGCGACGTTCTGCCAACCGGCCATATTTCTCGAACACCCGCTCGGCCGCCTCCTTGGCCTGGTCGGTCTTGTTCTTCAGGAAGCCGCCCATCCACAGGTTTTCCTCGACCGTCATGTCGGGAAACACCGACTTGTCCTGCAGGATATAGGCGATGCCGGCAGTCCGCAGCTTGTCCTTGGCGCTCATGCCCGTGATGTCGCGCGCGTCGTCTCCTTCGCCGACCAGGATGCGGCCAGAGAAGATGTTGGTAAAGCCGAAGATCGAATGCAGCACCGTCGACTTGCCGGCGCCGTTCGGCCCGATCAGGCACAGCGACTGGCCGCGCCCAACTTGCAGGTCGAAATTGTGCAGGATCTCCATTTTGCCATAGCCGGCGCACAGATCCTCGATGTTGACATAAGGCGCGTTACCGGCCAGGGCCGCGATTTCGTTGCGGCTTGGCCCCTGAGAGGCGATCTGCTTGACCTGTTCGGTGACTTCGTCGACCGAGATGACGGTGTCGACGCTGCCCAGCCCGTAGCCGCTGACCGTTTTGCGATCGTTGCGTGGGCCGTCGGTGCTCATCAATGGGCTCCCAGATAGGCGTCGATGACGCGTTGATTGGTCTGGATCTCGGCCGGCGCGCCGTCGGCTAGCATCTCGCCATGGGACAGGCAGTAGATGTGCTGGGCCAGGTTCATGATCACCCGCATATTGTGTTCGATGACGAACAGCGTGATCCCCATTTCGGCGTTTGCCCGGATCAGCCGGTCGATCAGACCGTTGATCAGGGTCGGGTTGATCCCCGCGGTGGGTTCGTCCAGCAACAGCACTTCCGGCTCGTTCATCAGCGCCATGGCGAATTCCAGCAGCTTCTGCTGGCCGAACGACAGATCGCCGGCCATGAGCATTCGCTTCTGGTAGAGGCCGACAAACTCCAACAATGCCTCGGCCCGCTCGCGCACCGCCGGATCGTATTTGCGGAACATGTCCAAGACGGTGGCGTTGCGATGGGGGATCGAGATCAGCATGTTGTCGACGCAGTTCATACGGCCGTAAATACGGGTCTGCTGGAACGTGCGGACCAGGCCCAGCCGGGCGATCTGCGGCACCAACAGCTTGGAAATCTCCCGCCCCTTGAATTGGATCGCGCCCTCGTCGATGGGGTGGTAGCCGACGATCGAATTGAACAGCGTGGTCTTGCCCGACCCGTTGGGGCCGATCAATCCGGTGATGCCGCCTTCCTCCACCTTCAGCGAAATCGACTTGTTGGCCTCGACGCCGCCGAATCGCTTGCTGACGCCGTGGACTTCGATGATCGGCCCGCTCATTCGCCTGCCTCCGCGCCGCGGGTGGCGGCGCCCTCGTCGACCTTGATGCCGAACCGCTCGGGCCATTTCTCCTGGGCCCAGCCCAGGATGCCCTGTTGGAAGAACACCACGTTGACGATGATCAATACCCCCAGGGCGACCCATTGCCAGCCCAGGAACCAGGTCCAGGTGACCTCTTTCAGGATATGAAAAAGCGTCGCCCCCAGCACCGGCCCCCACAGCGTGCCCTTGCCGCCCAACAGGCTCATCACCACCATGAAGATCCCGAAGGTGACGGTCGGAAAGGCCACTTCGACCGGTTCGATGAAACCGATGCTATTGCCAAAAACGGCACCGACGATGCCTAAGAAGCAGGCCGAGATCGCCCATCCAATGGTCTTGTAGCGGGTGGTGTGGATGCCCATCGCCTCGGCTTTTTCCTCATCATCCCGAATCGCATTGGCGGCGATGCCAAACCTGGTGCTGTACAGCCAGCGCAGAAAGGCAAAGGTGGCAATGGCAGCGAGCATGCACAGATAATAGAAAAAACGCACCCCTTCGTCCGCCCCGCCGGGATGGGTCGGCAGCGAGATCCCGCCACCACCACCGACATAGTCCCAGGCACCGATCAATTCACCGGCGGCCAGCGCCACGCCCAGGGTGCCGATGGCGAAATAGGGCCCGCGCAGGCCGAACAGGATGCGCCCCAATACGGCGGCAAAGAACATCGAGACCACCGCCGCCGCGGCCATGCCGACGAATATCCCGGTATAGTATTGGGTGTTGGTAAAATCGACTTTCACCGCGCCGAAATGGGCGGTGTATTCGGCAACATCATAGTAGAGCCCGACCTGGACGATCGCGCTGGTATACATGCCGATTCCGAAAAAGGTGATATTACCCAACGAGTTGTAACCCATCTGCCCACCCATCAGGTCCCAGGTGAGGGCGAACAGGATCATCACCCAAAGGAGGGTGATCTGGGTGACGATGGTGTCGAAGATAAACGGCGCGACGATCCCGAACAGGACGATCGCCGCCATCAGCGCATACTCGCGACGAATCATACTCATTTTACCACCTGGCGATGACGACGCTGCTCGATCTGGCGCCAGACCAGCACCACCACCAACAAACCGACCACCGTGAACTGCTGCAGTTCGGCGCCCAACAGGAAGCCCGAGAACTGCTCCGCCACGCCGAGGCCGAACCCGGCTATGATCACGCCAGGCAGGTTGCCAAGGCCAGCCGCGGTGACGATCACGAACGACCGGATCGAATGACCGATGCCGTAGAAGGGCTGGATCACCCAGATCATCGAGATCAGCACCCCGGCAGCGCCGCAGATGGCGGCGTTCAGGGCATAGGTGAAGGCGTAGACCCGTTCGGTATCGATCCCCAGCACCCGGGCCGCACGCGGATCCTGGGCGGTGGCCCGGATCGCCTGGCCGGTGCGCGAAAAGCGCATGAACAGGACGATGATGGTGGCCAACACCGCGGCCAGGCCCAGCGACACCAGCTTGATTTCCGCCACCGTCACCATGCCGTCGAACATGGTCCGGGTGGTCAGGCCGGCTTCCGCGGTCTGAACCTCGGGGCCAAAGGCCAGGTTCAAGGCCTGCTGGATGACCAGGGCGAGGCCGAACGTGGCCAGCAGCGAGGTGAACAGGTCGCGGTTCACCACCCGGCTGATGATCACGTAATAGACAACCCAGCCGAATCCGAACATGACGACGATCGCCACCGGCAGGCCGAGGATCGGATGAATGCCAAAGGTCGAGAGGTACCAGGCGAAGTAGCCGCCCAAAATGACGAATTCACCCTGGGCCAGGTTCTTGACGTTGGTCACCCCCCAAACCAATGCCAAACCATAGGCGGCCAGTGCGAACAAAGCCCCGATCAACAATCCGTCCAGCAATAGCTGCACGTTGATCAACGGCGCCTGCAACAGAAGATCGATATTATCCATGTCCCTGTCCGATCGGCGGGATGGGTCGGGCACGCCGCGCCCGTCCCCGCTGACGGGGACGGGACACGGCGCTTACCCTGGCATGGGACAGCCTACTGGGCTTTGCGCGGCCAGTTGACCGGATGCGAGGCCCATTTCGACGGCGCCACCACATTCAACTTGCCGCCCTGGATCTGCCGCAACACCATCGGCTTGGCAATGTTCTTGCCAGTATTGTCGAATTTGATGTTGCCGTAGAAGGTCTGCATGTTGGTGTCGGCGATCGCCTGGCGCACCTTTTCGACGTCGAAGCTGTTGGCACGCTCCAGCGCGTCCTTCCAGACCAGCACCGCGGCCGAAGCCTGGGCGGCCTGGTATGGGACGTTCTTGTAGCCCTCAAAAGTCGCCTTGAAGGTCTTGTCGAACTCCTCGGCGGTGCCGAAATACTTGTCGCTGTAGGTCAAGGTCTCGGCCCATTGGGTGGGGCACAGAATGTCGTTGGTCGCAGCCCCGAACTTGCTGATGATCTTGGCCGCTTCGCAATGGGTCATGGCCACCATCGGCGTGCCCACCTTCATCTCCTTGAGCTGCCGGGCCGCGGTCGCGGCGCCCTTGGAATGGCCGGATACCACAAGCATGTCGGGCTTCAGGGCCTTCACCTTGGTCAGGGTCGCCGACATGTCGTTCAGGTCGCGCGGCAGCTTGTCGTCGATCACCACCTTCATGCCGAACTTCTTGGCGTCGTCGATCACGCCGGCCCGGACGTCGAGCGAGAACGGATCGTTCTCGAACGCCATGGCGAGCTTGACGTCGGCTGGATTCTTGCCGTTCTTTTCGGCGATCTCGGCGGCGAGCGCGATGGCGCTGGCCAGATACTGCTCCGAAGTCGACAACACCGCGAACAGGTACTTGTAGCCCTGGGTGAACAGCGAGCGCGAGGCGCCTTCCGCCTCGATCATCGGAATTTTGTATTTCTCGGTGACCGGCGCCGCCGCTTTTGTGGTGGCCGAGCTGTACGGGCCGAGCAGGAACTGGATGCCGTCCTGCTTGATCAGCCGTTCGACCAGCTGCGAGGTGCGAAGCGGTGTCGATTCGTCGTCGTAGAACGTCACTTTCAACTTGTAACTTTTGCCGCCGACCTTAACCCCGCCCATTTTGTTGATCCGGTCCACCGCCAGCTTGTAGCCGTTGGACGCATGGATACCGTTGGTCGAATACTTGCCGGTGAACGAAATCGCCGAGCCGAGGATGATGGTGTCGCCCTCGACCTTGGCCTGTGCCGACGACACGGCGCCCAGCATGGCGGTGGCGGCGACCAGCGCCGCCGTTCCGGCGAAACGCGTGAAAGTCATGAGAATTCCTCCCTATATTTGTTGGCAGACTTCTTAGGCCCGCTATCTGCATGACACAGTATGGGCCGGAGCTTAATACAATTCGTCAGCTTTTTCACCCTATAGCAACAGCCACAATCAATAGTTTATTGAATGGTTTTTAATGCCCTCGTATTTATCCCTTTTGGGATTCCAGGTCATTACTGTGCTGGCCCAGGCGAGGCGGCGGTCGATAGGCACCGGACCAATCCGAAAACCGGATTGGACTGGCGATGGCGCGAAGCTTGGTGTCGGCCAGCGGAATTTCGATGATCGAACCGCGCGCGCGCACCAAGTCGCCGTTCAGGGCCTCGGAAAGGGTTTCGACACCGGCAACCACCAGCCCGAGCCGGCTTAACCGCTGGACCCAGTTGCGGCTGGTGTCCTTGGCCAACTCGGACGCCACGTCGGCGACAACAATGTCTCGATGGGCGGAACGTGCCGTCATGGTCGCATACTGGGAATCCTCTAGCCAATCAGACCGCCCGACCTCGACCGCAAAGGCCTGCCAGAACCGGTCGTGGCTGATAAACAGGACGATATGGCCGTCGGCGGTGGCGAAGATCTGGGCCGGCACCAGATAGGGATGGGCCCCGGCGGCGTAGCGTTCCGGCTCAACCCCGGCATTGAGATAGGCACCGGCGACGTAGTTCAACTGGCTGAGCATCACGTCGTAAAGCGAGACATCGATCTGGCCGCCCTTTCCTTCGATGATCTTGGCCAGCAGCGCCAGCGCCCCCATGATGCCGGCCGAATTGTCGACCACCGAATAGCCGGTCTTGGTCGGGGGCGCGCCGGGATCGCCGGTCAGCATCATCACCCCGACCATGGCCTGGATGACATAATCATAGGCCGGCCGGTCGCTGTCCGCGCCGGTAAGGCCAAAGCCGGTCAGCGCCAGGCAGGCAAGCCCAGGGTTCCACGCCTTCAGGCGGTCGTAGTCCAGACCCAGCTTGCGGATCGCACCCGGGCGCAGGTTGGTGACCAGGGCCTGGGCGTCGCCGGCCAGGCGGCCCAGTGACTCCCGCCCCGCATCCGAGGCCAGATCCAGCACCACGCTCTTTTTGTTGCGGTTGAGGCTGGCGAAATAGGCGTTGTGCTCGCCGATATGGTGGGGGCCGATCTGGCGGGCCAAATCACCGTCGGGCGGTTCGATCTTGATCACCTCGGCCCCGAGATCGGCCAGCAGCATGCCGCAATAGGGGCCGGCCAGCATATGGCAGACCTCCAGCACCCGGATCCCGGCCAGTGGGCCACCCACCGCTTCAGTCCTTCAACTGCCGGGCCAGTTCGGCGACCACCGCGTCGATCGGCATTTCGGCGGTGAACACGCCGGTCACCCCGGCGGCCTTGAGGTCGTCCGCGTCTTCTGCCGAAATCGTGCCACCGACGAACAGCTTGACCGGGCGGGCCTGTTGGCGCTCCAACTCGGCCAGGGTCTCGGCCACCAACTCGGCGTGGCTGCCCGACAGGATGCTCAGCCCCACCGCATCAACGTCTTCCTGCACCGCCGCCTCGGCGATATAGGCCGGTGATTTGCGCAAGCCCGTGTAGATCACCTCGGCCCCGGCGTCGCGCAGTGCCAGGGCGATGATTTTGGCGCCGACGTCATGGCCGTCGAGGCCGGGCTTCGCGATCAGGATGCGTTTTCCCTTCAGGCTCATAGGCGGACCGGCTCCTGGAATTCGCCCCAATGGGCCTTCAGGCAGGCAACCATCTCGCCGACCGTGACATAGGCATGGGCGCAGTCGACCAGGTAGGGCAGCAGGTTGGCGTTCTCGGCCACCGCAGCCTTGTCCAGGGCGGCAAGGCTCTTCTCGGCCGCCTTGGTATCGCGGCCGTCGCGCACCGCCTGGTACTTCTCCTTGACCCGCCGGCTGATTTCCGGATCCAGGCGGAAAACCTCGCCAAAATCCTGCTTGCCGTCGTCGCGCCGGAAATGGGTCTGGCCGACCACCACCGTCTCGCCGCTGTCGATCTTCTGCTTGCGGGCCAGGGCGGCGTGGGCGGTGCGCATCTGCAGGTACCCCTCCTCGATCGCCTTGACCGCGCCGCCATAGGCCTCGATCTCGGCCATCGCCCGGTCGATCTCCTCTTCCATGCGGTCGGTCAGCCACTCGACGTAATAGCTGCCGCCTAAGGGATCGACGGTGCGGGCGGCACCGCTTTCATAGGCCACTACCTGCTGGGTCCTCAGCGCCAGTTCGGCGCTGGCCTCGGTCGGGATCTGGAAGGCCTCGTCATAGGCGCAGGTGAAGATCGACTGGGCCCCGCCCAGCACCGCGGCCAGGTTCTCGATGCCGACCCGGACGATGTTGTTGTAGGGCTGTGACGCGATCAGCGAGGAACCGCCGCAAACCACCCCGAACCGGAACATCAGCGCCTTGGGATCGCTGACCCCGTAACGTTCGCTGAGCAGCCGGGCCCAGATGCGGCGGCCGGCCCGGAATTTGGCGACTTCCTCAAACAGGTCCATGTGGACGTAGAAAAAGAAACTCAGGCGCTTGGCGAAACGTTCGGCGTTGCCGCCGCGGGCCAGCAGCGCGTCGACATAGGCCAGCCCGTCGGCCAGGGTGAAGGCCATCTCCTTGGCCGCGCTGACGCCGGCGTCGCGAAAATGCGCGCCGGCGATGCTGATCGGATTGAAGCGCGGGGTTTCGGCGTTGGAGTACAGCACCGTGTCGGCGATCAGCCGCATCGACGGGCGGACCGGGAAGATCCAGGTGCCGCGGGCGACATATTCCTTCAGGATATCGTTCTGGATGGTGCCGGTCAGTTGCTCCCTGGCCACGCCCTTCTTGTCGGCGGCCGCCAGGTACATGGCGTAGATCATCGGCGCGGTGCCGTTGATGGTGAACGAGGTCGAGATGGCGCCCAGGTCGATGCCGTCGAACAGCACCTCCATCTCGGCCAGGTTCGAGAGCGACACCCCGACCTTGCCGATTTCCGGACCGGCCATGGCGTCGATCGGGTCGTAGCCGCACTGGGTCGGCAGGTCCAGCGCCACCGAGAGGCCGGTCTGGCCGCGGTCGAGCAGGAACCGGTAGCGCTGGTTGGTCTCCTCGGCGCTGCCGAAACCGGAATATTGCCGGATCGTCCACAGCCGGCCGCGATAGCCATTGGGGAAGATGCCGCGGGTGAAGGGAAAGTCGCCGGGCCGGCCGGGATCGCCGGCCGCCATCTCGGCCGTCACCAAGTCGGGAACGGCGATGCCTGACGGGGTCTCCAGGTTCAGGCGCGGCGGGGCCGGGCCGGTCGCGCTGCCGCTGTCGCTCATGTCCTGTTTCCTCCTGCCAGCAGTTTTTCGGCCGCCGCCCAATGGTCGTCATGCACCCAGGTGCGGCTGAAATTGCGGGTCTCGATGCACTCCAGCTCGTCGCGGGGACGGCCGGCGGCGACCGCCAGGGCCAGGGCCTTGAAGGCCCGCATCACCTGCGGCGCCTGGCGGCACAGCGGTTCGAGAAACCCATCCACCGCCGCATCGATGTCCTGGTCCGGCGCTGCAACGGCCTCGGCCAGGCCCAGGTCCACCGCCGCCTGACCGCCGACCAGGCGACTGGAAGCCAGCAGACCCAGGCCCTTGACCGATCCCAATTTCTGCAACAGGTCGATGCCGCCGCCCCAGGCCGTGGTGATGTTGAGCCGGCCCTGGACGAAGCCGATGCGGGCACGGGTGGCCAGCACCCGGAAATCGCAGGCCAGGGCTAGTTCGGCACCGCCGCCCAGGGCATCGCCGTTGACCGCCGCGACCACCGGAACCGGGAAATGGCGCACCGCATCCAGGGCTGCCTTGGCGTTGTCGGCCATGGCTTCCGCCGCGTCGCGGCTGCGGACCTCGGCCAGTTCCTTCAGATCGCCGCCGGCCGCAAAGCTTTTGTCGCCGGCCCCGCGCAGCACCGCAACCTTCAGGGTTTCGTCGGCGGCCCAGCTCTCGAAGGTCGAACGCAGCCCGGCCAGGACCTCGCGACTGAGCGCGTTGCGCTTCTCCGGCCGGTTGATGGTGACTCGCAGCACGCCGTCATCGGCCGTGGCGCGGATCAATTCAGCCGACGGCGTCATAGGCCCGAACCTCCCCGTCCAAATCTGCCAGCAGTGCGGTCAACCGGCCGGCGTGATGCGTGCGCTGCGCCCCCATCCGGGGCAACGGCCCGGCAATCGCAATGCCGACCGTCTCGCCGTTGAGCCGGGTGGCTGCCGCCAGGCCACAGACATCGGCGACGTTTTCGCCCTCGGTCACGAACCAGCCGCGCCGCCGCCCGGCCGCCAGGTCGGCCGCCAGCCGGTCGCGGTCGGTGATGGTGTTCGGCGTCACCGCCGGCAGCGCCAGCCGGTCCAGCGCCGCCACCCGCTCCGCCGGTGGCATGGCCCCCAGCACTGCCTTGCCGATGGCGCTGGAATGCAGCGGCTTGGTGTCACCGACCCGGGCGGAATAGCGGATCGTCTGCGGTCCCTCGATCACCGCCAGGTAGATGATGCCGTCACCTTGTGGCTTGCCCAGGATCACCGTCTCGCCGGTCGCGTCGCGCAGGGCCTCGAGCCGGGGCGCCAGGATCTCCAGCAGCGGGTCGCGGGCAACGATGGCATTGGCGATGTCCAGCAAGCGCCGGGTCGGGTAAAGGCGGGCGCTACGCCCCACCGAATAAAGAAACCCGTGCCGGCGCAGGGTGGCGACGATGCCGTGGCAACTGGACACCGGCACCGCCATGGCCGCAGCCAACTCGCTCAAACTCAACGGCCTGAGCGCCTGGGCGAAGGCCTCGAACAGGCTCAGGGTACGGGCAGCACTTCTGACATCACCAGGCTGCAAAATCCCAACTTTCGGTATTTTGAAAAATTCTTCAATATTCTGAAACTACCGAATAGGCCCACAACCGTCAAGCCGCGCCGCCCTATGACCGCCGGGGCTGTGCGACCGGCGTTTTTTGATTATGATCAAGCTGCAAAGCCGTTGGGGCGGCTAGGCTTGAGAGCTTGAAGGGGCGCGCGCCAAGCGCCCCGCCAGATGACCGGTGAGGCAGCATGTTCCAAATCCGCATCCACGGTCGCGGCGGTCAAGGCGTGGTCTCGGCGGCCGAGATGCTGTCGCTGGCCGCGTTCCGCGAGGACCGTTACGCCCAGGCCTTTCCCAGTTTCGGTTCCGAGCGCATGGGCGCGCCGGTGATCGCCTTCTGTCGCATCGACGACAAGGAGATCCGCCTGCGCGAACCGGTAATGCAGCCGGACGCGCTGATCGTCCAGGACCCGACGCTGCTGCACCAGGTCGACCTGTTCAACGGCCTCGACCGGCGCGGCTATCTGTTGATCAACACCCGCCGCAGCTATCGCGACCTGGGCCTGGGTGAATTCGCCGGCGAATTCCTGCCGCACCACCTGTGCACCGTCGCGGCGTCGGAATGGGCCCGAGAATTCATCGGGCGGCCGCTGCCCAACGCCGCCATGCTGGGCGCTTTTGCCGCCCTGACCGCCCGGGTCTCGCTGGATTCGGTGATCGACGCGATCCACGAGAAGTTCCCGGGCAAGTTGGGCGACGACAATGCGGCGGCCGCGTCCAAGGCCTACGACACCATCCGGACCAACTGAGGGCGGGGAAGACGATGCTGAAGCAGATCGAAGGCTCGTTTGCGGTGGCGGAGGCGGTGGCGATGTGCCAACCGGACGTGATCTGCGCCTATCCGATCACCCCCCAGACCCATATCGTCGAACATCTCAGCGAGCTGGTGCGCCTCGGCAAGGTCGGCAATTGCCAGTACATCAACGTCGAATCCGAGTTTGCCGCCCTCAGCGTCGCGATCGGCGCCTCGGCCGCCGGGGCACGCACCTACACCGCGACCTCGAGCCAGGGGCTCCTCTTCATGACCGAGGCAGTCTACAACACCGCCGGCCTGGGCCTGCCGATCGTGATGACCATCGGCAACCGGGCGATCGGCGCCCCGATCAACATCTGGAACGACCATTCCGACAGCATGGCACTGCGCGACGCCGGCTGGATCCAACTGCATGCCGAAACCAACCAGGACGCGGTCGACCTGCACATCCAGGCCTTCCGCCTGGCCGAACAGCTCAGCGTGCCGGTGATGGTCTGCGAGGACGGCTTCATCCTGACCCACGCCTATGAGCGGGTCGACATGCCGACCGAGGAGCAGATCGCAGCCTATCTGCCGCCCTTCGAGCCGGTCCAGGTGCTGGACCCCGAGGATCCGGTCACCATCGGCGCCATGGTCGGGCCGGAAGCCTTCACCGAGGTGCGCTACCTGGCGCATCACAAGCAGATGCAGGCGATCGACGTGATCCCGGAACTGGCCGGGGAGTTCGAAGAGGTCTTCGGCCGGGATACCTCGGGCGGGCTGGTCCAGGCCTATGACTGCGACGATGCCGACACGATCGTGGTGGCGCTGGGTTCGGTGCTGGGCACCATCAAGGACGTGGTCGACGAACTGCGCGACGACGGCCAGAAGATCGGCGCGGTCAAGATCATCTCGTTCCGTCCCTTCCCCTTGGCGCAACTGCGCAGCGCGCTGGAAGGCGCCAAGCGGGTTGTGGTGCTGGAGAAGAGCCTGGCCCCGGGCCTGGGCGGGGTGGTCGCGTCCAATGTCCGCATGGCGCTGCGCGGTCTGACCACGCCGGTCTACACGGTGATCGCCGGGTTGGGTGGCCGCCCCATCACCAAATCCTCGCTGCACCGGGTCTTTGCCGAGGCGATGTCGGATGAAATCGTCGATCCGCATTTCCTCGACCTCGACCTCAAGGTGGTCGACCGCGAACTGGCCCGGGCCAAGGAGAAGCGGCGTTCCGGCCCGGTGGCCGAGAACATTCTGCGCGAACTTGGCCTGGTCGGCGGCAAGTCGGTGTAGTTCCGCCGAGCGGATGGATTCATCCGCTCGGGGGCAAGCGCGAACGCGCGTCGGCGCTGATGCGCCGGGAGCCGAGCGAGCGGAGGCGAGCGCCCGGCGACTGAGGGCAGATCAACGGGTCGATGTCATCGACACGTTGCCAAGATGAAGGGCAAGACCATGGAACAACGCATTAAGTTCTACCAGACCGGCACCTTCACCGTCGGCAACCGGCTGCTCGACGCCGAGCAGCGCTCGGTCCAGGCCACCACCGAACGCTCCAACTCGCTGACCTCGGGCCATCGCGCTTGCCAGGGCTGCGGCGAGGCGCTGGGCGCCCGCTATGTGGTCGACGCGGCGATGGGCACCACCGAAGGCAAGGTCATGGCGGTCAACGCCACCGGCTGCCTGGAAGTGTTCTCGACCCCCTATCCGGAAACCTCGTGGCAGGTGCCGTGGATCCATTCCCTGTTCGGCAACGCCCCGGCGGTGGCCACCGGGGTGCAGGCCGCACTCCGGGCCAAGGGCCGCTCCGACGTCCGGGTGCTGGCCCAGGGCGGCGACGGCGGCACCGTCGATATCGGCTTCGGCTGCCTGTCGGGCATGTTCGAACGCAACGACGATGTGCTCTACGTCTGCTACGACAACGAGGCCTATATGAACACCGGCGTGCAGCGCTCGGGCAGCACCCCGCCGGCCGCCCGCACCGCCACCACCCCGGCGCTGGGCGAGGTGCGCGGCAACGTCTTCGGCCAGGGCAAGAACGCGCCGCTGATCGCCATGGCTCATAATATCCCCTATGTCGCCACCGCCTCGGTCGCCAATCTGCGCGATCTGGAGGCCAAGGTGGTGCGGGCGATGGGCATCACCGGTGCCCGTTACATCCATGTCCACGTGCCCTGCCCGCTGGGCTGGGGCTCGGCGCCGCACGACACCATCAAGCTGGCGCGGCTGGCGGTCGAAAGCGGCCTGTTCCCACTGTTCGAGGCCGAATATGGCGATCTGGTCAACGTCACCACCATCCGCCGCCGCCGGTCGGTCGAGGAATATCTGGAACCGCAGAGGCGTTTTGCCCATCTGTTCCGCCCGACCCGCAACGAGGCGGCGCTGTCCGCGATCCGCGACATCGCCGAGCGCAACATCGACCGCTTCCGACTGCTCGACTGGGGAGATGAATGATGGATAAGCCGTTTGCCATCACCCTTGACGTCGGCTCCAGCCTGGCCAATCTGACCGGCTCGTGGCGCACCGAACGCCCGGTCTATGTCGACCTGCTGCCGCCCTGCAACGCCGCCTGCCCGGCCGGCGAGAACGTCCAGGCCTGGCTCTACCTGGCAGAAGAGGGCGACTACAAGGGCGCCTGGGAGGAATTGACCAAGCACAACCCGATGCCGGCGATCCACGGCCGGGTCTGCTACCACCCCTGCGAGGACGCCTGCAATCGCGGCCTGCACGACCGCCCGGTGAACATCCACGCGGTCGAACGCTTCCTCGGTGATCTGGCCCTGAAGCGGCGCTGGAAGGTGCCGGTGGCGAAACCGTCGGGCAAGAAAGTGGTGATCATCGGGGCCGGCCCGTCCGGCCTCAGCGCCGCCTATCATCTGACCCGGCTCGGCCACAAGGTGACCATCCACGAGGCCGGCGCCCAGCCCGGCGGCATGATGCGTTTCGGCATCCCGAAATACCGCCTGCCGCGCGACGTGCTGGATGCGGAAATCAAGCGCATCACCGATATGGGGGTGGAAATCGTGCTCGGCTCGGCGGTCGAGGACGTGCCCGGCCTGATGAAAGAGGGCGGGTTCGACGCCGCCTTTGTCGCGGTCGGCGCCCATCTGGCCAAGAAGACCGACATCCCGGCCCGCGAGGCCGGGCGCATCCTGGACGCGGTCTCGGTGCTGCGCGGCATGGAGGACGCCGACGAGACGCTGGAGCTGGGACGGCGGGTGCTGGTCTATGGCGGCGGCAATACCGCGCTCGACGTGGCCCGCACCGCCAAGCGGTTGGGCGCCTCCGAGGCGGTGGTGGTCTACCGCCGCAGCCGGGCCCAGATGCCGGCCCACGATCTGGAGGTCGAGGAGGCAATGGACGAAGGCGTCGAGATGCACTGGCTGCGCACCATCAAGGATATCGATGCCGACACCGTGACCATCGAGAAGATGGAGATCGACGAGACCGGCTGGCCGCAGCCGACCGGTGAATTCGAGACCCTGCAGGCCGACACCCTGGTGCTGGCCCTGGGCCAGGCCTCGGACACCGAATTCCTGAAGGACATTCCCGGGGTCGAGATCGCCAAGGACGGGGTGGTCGAAGTCGACGAGCGCATGATGACCGGCTTTCCCGGCCTGTTCGCCGGCGGCGACATGGTGCCGGCGGAACGTTCGGTAACGGTGGCGGTCGGCCACGGCAAGAAGGCGGCCCGCCATATCGACGCCTATGTCCGCGGCGAAACCTACGAGGCGCCGGGCAAGCCCGACGTCGCCGGCTTCGACCGGTTGAACACCTGGTACTACACCGACGCCGACCAGAACGTGCAGCCGACCCTGGACCTGGCCCGCCGCCAGACCAGCTTCGACGAGGTGATGGGCGGGCTGGACGAGACCAATGCGCTGTTCGAGGCACGCCGCTGCATGAGCTGCGGCAACTGCTTCGAATGCGACAATTGCTACGGCGTCTGCCCCGACAACGCGGTGATCAAGCTGGGCCCGGGCAAGCGCTTCAAGTTCAACTACGATTTCTGCAAGGGCTGCGGCCTGTGCGCCACCGAATGCCCCTGCGGCGCGATAACCATGGAACGGGAAACGTTCTAGAGAGCGGTAGGGGATGTTGGCCGCATAGTCACCTCTCCTCGAGGGAGGGGAAAATCAGATCCATGGGGAGTTGCCGCAGGTCCGCCGCGCCGCCTTGCGGCGTGGCGGCAAGCGCGACCGCGCGTCGCCGCTTATGCGGCGGAAGCCAATTGGGCGGACGCACGCGCCCGGCGCCTGAGGGCACGCTCGGCTAGCCGAAGGCTTGCCGGCCAATAATGGAGGCACGCCATGAAAGTCAATCTGGTATTCGCATCGGCCGAGGGCCGCGAACGGGCCCACGACCTGATCTTCGACCTGCCTGCCGTGCCGGGACGGGGCGACCATCTGACAATCACCCGGCCAGGCCAGGCCGGCACCACCGATTTAGTGGTGCGACGGGTCTACTGGGCCCTGGACCACCCGGACGAATCCCACCGCGCCGACCGCCCGGTGGCCGGCACCCTGGCTGCCGTGACCGTCGAATGCGACCTGGCGCTGGGCTCCTACGCCCAGGAAGAACACCGCGACCCGACGGCGGCGCTGGCTAAATAGCCAGCGATTACCCTGGCCTGTCGCTGAGTTCGAAACACCTGTTTCAGCCAGCGAACTTCGAATTCATCCGATCGGACCACCGTCCGGCGGCGGTCAATGCGGACATCTCAACGGCAGTATTGTAAAGTCCGGGCGTGACCAAACGATATTGGATCAGCGTGCGCGACAAGCCGGGCTTCCTGATCGCGACCATGCGGGAGTTAGCCGGAGCAGCGGAGATATCCTTCGAAGGAGCGCTCGGCGAGTCCGGGCTATTTGAGGTTCCAGGGGTTTCTTTCAAGGAGACCGCGGCGCTACACCGCGCGGATCAATCGGGGCAATTGGATTTTCTCGTCCTACCACTGACCGATGAGGTCATCCCGGCGATCCTGGCGGTAATCACCGAAAAGGAACATCTGGGCTACGCCTCAGGCATCCATCATGTGCAGATTGCTGTCGCTAGCAGCATGGTCCTCGGGGCCTATGACAACTTCGACCGGAATTGCGTCGTGGCCTATGAGGGGTTTCCGACCGGACTTCTGGATCGTCTTGCAGCAAATGGTGTAATCCGCTCCTACCAGGCCGAAGGCTGAGCCGTCGCAAGATATTGAGTGAACGCCCAGTCGCTAGCAGGGCGGTTTGGGCCAGGCCTGTTATTTTATTATGGAGAAAAGTCGACCGGATATCGGACGGGTTTGGGACGCAAAACGACCACCATCAATAATATAAAAATAAAGGCTTGGCCCTGGGCTCCTACGCCCAGGAAGAACACCGCGACCCGACGGCGGCGCTGGCTAAATAGAAAGCCAACCCTCGCGTCTTGCGTGCTAAGGTTCGTGTTTGTCGATCTTCGATGGCATGACGAATACGGACGGGGCGCGTGGGAGATTATTTTGGTCGCCATTGGCGGGGCGAAATGGGACTGGCCTGGAGTTTCTGGGTCAATGTCATCGTCCTCTACGTCCTGATCGGAACAGCGGCTGGCTTGAGCCTTTCGCTGCTCGAGGAACATGACCTCTCCCCTCTGGTCTACATTTGGCTGGCCGCTTTTCTTTTCCTGCTGCGTCTCGGTCTCTATCCCTGGCAGCTGATTGGTGCCTGGCGCGCCGCCAGCCGGCACAAGGCGCGGACCAATCGCAAGGCCGCCGCAGTCGTAACCAAGGTGGTCCTGGTGCCGCTCTGGCTGTTATCCGCCCTCGCGCTGACCGTTGGCCTATTTGATTTGTGGCGCCAGGGCAGCATGGTTTTGCAAGTTGAAACCGGCCCGCCGGTAAAATCCACCATACAAGGCAATGGCCGCGAACTTGTGATCGAAGGTCCGATTGCCCACGGCTTGGCGGCCCGCGTCGACCAATTGCTGATGGACAACCCGACGCTCGAGTTTGTGACTCTGACCAGCCGCGGCGGCTGGGTCGACGAAGCCCATGCGATACGAAACCGGATAAGGGCTCACCGACTGAACACACGGGTTGCGACCCATTGCGCGAGCGCTTGCGCCCTGATCTTCATCGGCGGCCATCAGCGCATACTCGCGCCGGACGCCAAGCTGGGCTTTCACGGATCCTCGAGCGCATTGTCGCTGATCAGTGGCGACGGGTTCGACCGAAGGTATTTCAGTGATCTCGGTATACCCAATTGGTTCATCGACGACGCTTTTGGTACACCGCCCTATGAGATGTGGTACCCGCAATTGGCGACACTTGTATCGGCGGGCGTGGTGACTGCGGTTGATCGCGACGCGATAGATGCAAAAAATATGGAGCAGGCGGCGCTCCGGGCGCTCAAGGCCCATGAACCCGAAGCCTATGCGGAATATGTCGAAGCCTTTGCGGTGGCGCTGGAACGGGGTGCCGAGGCCTCTGAGTTCTCAGATCTCGGCGGGCGACATGTCGGCCAATTTGCCCGCCAGCGGTTGCCCAGGGCCAGCAACCAGGCGGCCCAATTATTTGCCGGTTATGTCGCGGCCACGTTGCGACATTTGGGTGTCGTCGACCCGGTCGCATGCTATCGGGTCGTCAATGGCGGTTCGGTGGAAACACCCATAGGGACCGAAGTTCCGGATGAGTTGATGGAAAGCGGCGACAATGCGGTCGCCGCCGTCATCAAGGGCGCCGCGGTCAACGAGACGCCGCCGCCGGACCCGGAGCGCGCCATGGCGGTCTTCCTGGCCGCCGTCGTCCTGCAAGCGGCCGAACGACCTCAGGATGCCGATTTCCTGATCAGCCCGGAAAAGCATGAAGATCAAAAGCTCGAGGTCTGCCGCGCCTACGGGCAGTTGATGCAGCGATTGGCGGACCTGCCGCCGGATGAAGGCGGACCGGCGATCCGGTTCCTCTACACCCGGGACGATGAGTGAAAACGCAGACGCCGCTGACCCGCATTGTCCGCAAGCTGCGGCCGTTGCTGTCCTACAAGGGGGCGTGAGCCTGGCTAGAGCCACCGCCGTACCCGGCGGCAATAATCGCGGTAGGCGTCGCCGAACGCGTCCGCCAGGACCGCCTCCTCGAGCCGGACCTGGACGTTGACGGTGAAGATTAGGCCGATGGCGGTGCTCAAGGTGATGGCGTCGGGGGCGGCCAGGACGAACCCGACCACCATCACCAGCATCCCGAAGAAGAAGGGGTTGCGGCTGACGCCAAAGGGGCCGCCGGTGACCAGTTCGGTGGGCGCGGACTTGGGGATGCCGACCCGCCAGGCGCCGCCCATGGCATAGAGCGCGAGCAGCGACCACAGGGCACCCAGCCCGGCAACCGCCAGCCCGGTCCAGGCCAGCGGTGCGATTTCCAAAAGTGTGATCGGCCCCAGGGCCGCGACGCTGGCGGGCCAAAAGGCGCGCAACACAAGGTCGATGCCCAGGGCAGTGATCAGCCCCCCATAGCCAGCCCGCACCACACCCATGGCGGGACCACCGCCGGCGAAGCCGACCGGCCGCTGACCGGTACGCCGCCAGACCAGCAGGGTGCGCAACACGAAGCCGGCACTCAAAACCAACCCGATGGCCAAGATCGCCCAGCCGGGCGGAAAGATCACATCCGTCGTCATACAACGCGATATGGGACCTTCCAGTCACTGGAAGGCAAGGGCCGGTGGACCAATTAATAGAGCAGGCCCGGCATTGGCCAGGAGAGTTCAATTCCGATGCCCTATGGGGCTGAGGCAAGGTCGAACGGCCGTCGGCGCTTATGCACCGGAAGCCCAAGCGAGCGAACGCGAGCGCCCGGTGACTGAGGGCCAACAAACAACCCCGAAGCCCTATGGGGCTGAGGCAAGGCCGAACGGCCGTCGGCGCTTATGCGCCGGAAGCCCAAGCGAGCGGAGGCGAGCGCCCGCTGACTGAGGGCCCGATCAAAGATCATCCTTGACCGTTAATTACCCAACCGCGCCTCGACCCGGGCGATCAGGCGGCTCAGTTCGTCGTGGTCGGTTGGTGCGAGTTTCGGTCCCGGGGCCCTGGTGGCGGCGCAGGCGATGACGCTGCGGCGGCGCAGCACTTCCTTGCGCACCGCCAGGCCGAAGCCGGGCTGTTGTTCGTGGCGGATCAGCGGCAGATAGGCGTCGAACAGGTCTTCGGCGCCGTCGCGGTCGCCGGCCCGGAACCGGTCCACCACCTGGACCAGCATTTCCGGATAGGCGAAACCGGTCATCGCCCCGTCGGCGCCGCGGGCCAGTTCCTGGGGCAGGTAGAGGCCGCCATTGCCGGTCAGGATCGAGACCCGCCGTATGGTGCCGGTTTCGCCGGCGACGCGGATCGCCGAGAGCTTGGCCAGGCCCGGGCAATCCTCGTGCTTCAGCATTACAAGGGAGGGAAAATCGGCCACCAGACGGTTGAAGCAGGCGACCGAGAGCTGCACCCCGGTGGCCTGGGGATAGTCCTGGTAGACCAGCGGGATGTCGCCGCCCAGCCGGGCAAAGAGTTCGGCGTAATAGCCGTACAGCTTGTCGTCATGCCCCAGCCCCGGCACCGGTGCCACCATCACCCCGGCAGCGCCCTGGTCCATGGCGGTATGGGACAGGCGCACCAGATTGTCGAGCCCGGGACCGGACACCCCGACCACCACCGGCAGCCGCCCGGCGACCCGGGCCAGCACCAGCTTCAGGAAGGCTTCGGTCTCCTCGGACGCGAGCTTCGGCGCCTCGCCCATCATGCCAAGGATGGTGATCCCGGCCACGCCGCTGTCGACGTAGAACTCGACCAGCCGTTCGGTGCTGGCGGCATCGACGGCGCCGGTCTCGGTGAACGGGGTGGCCGAAATGATGTAGACCCCGGAGGCGGTCTCGTCCAAACGGTGAGTCATCAAAGGTTTCCTCAGGGTGTTGGTTGTTGGGAAGCCTGTTCCATCCCGCTCCCCCGCCCAAACACCGACCAGGGTACCATCAATGGGTGGTTGGGCGGGGGAGCGGGATGGAACAGCCCCCGAGCCTCAATCCGGCGCCACCGCAACCTCGCGCCCCTCGGCCGGTTGGATCGGCCCCAGTTGCGCCCCGGCCACCACAATTTCCCGCATCGCACACCGCCTTCATCGCGAACCCGGTGTCGGGCACCAATTCCTTTTCCCGGTAGGTCAATGGACCGAGGTTTCCGCCTCGGGAAACTCGTCGAACAGATATTCCTCGCCCAGCCAGAGCGGCGAGCGCGGCAGGTCGATGAACTTCTTCTCGTCCTCGACCAGGGCAGCGCGGGCGGCCCGGGCATCGGGATCGCGTGACAGGCGCTCCAGGATCTCGATATCGTCCCACCACAGCTCGGCCACCCCGTCGAACGGTTCCGGCCCACCCCGGCTCACCGCCATGGCTTCGGCCAAGGGTCCGGTCAGGCTGTGAATCTGCGCGTAGCGGCGGAAGCCCAGTGCCGGTTGAAAGCTCTGCACCAGCGGCCCGTGGGTTTCCAGCCAATAGCGCCGGAATGCCGGGTAGGACAGCTCCGGTAGCCGCCGCAGACAGAAGGTCAGTTTGATCATGGCTGATTTGCTCCCCGATTGTCTTTTGGCGATACCATAGCAGGAATTCGCCTCGGCCGCGTGACGGTCGGGAAACCTCAGTCCCGGTGATAGGGATGGCCGGCCAGGATGGTCTGCGCCCGGTAGAGCTGCTCGACCAGCATCACCCGGGCCAGCAGGTGCGGCCAGGTCTGGGGGCCGAAGGCGAGCAGGAGATCGGCCCGGGCGCGAACCGTTTCGGTCAGGCCGTCGGCACCGCCGATGACAAAGGCCAGGTCGCCGATCCCCTGGTCGCGCCAGAGGCCCAGCTTGCCGGCGAATTGCCGGCTGTCGAATTGTTTGCCGCGTTCGTCCAGGGCGACCAGCGTCGCGCCCTTGGGCAGCGCCGCCAACAGCATTTCGCCTTCCCGCGCCGCCCGGCCGGGCGCTTTCGGCCCCTGGCGGTCCTCGACTTCGCGCAAGGTCAGCGGCCAGGTCAGGCGGCCGGCATAGTCGTCATAAGCTTCCGCCAGCGGCCCCGTCTTCAGGCGGCCGACGGCTATCAGGTGAATGCGCAAGACGTGCCTTTCGGGGGAGCGATTGCGACCCAGACCCCTAAATCGCGGCCCGTTCGGTGTCCGGCGGCACCGCCGCTGACCAGATCTTGTCCAGATTGTAGAAGGCGCGCACTTCGGGCCGGAAGATGTGGATGACGATGGCGCCGGCGTCGATCAGCACCCAGTCGGCGTTCTGCTGCCCTTCGACCCCCAACGGTTTGGTGCCGGATGCGGTCAGTCGCTCGATCAAATGCTGGGAAATGGCGCCGACATGGCGTTGCGAACGGCCGTCCGCGATCACCATGTAATCGGCGAACGAGGTCTTTCCCGCCAGGTCGATGGAAATGATGTTCTCCGCCTTGTCGTCTTCAAGCGACGTCTTGATCAAGGTCAGCAGCGCGGAGAGGTTACTGCCGTCAGTTTGGGTCGATATGGTTGCCGTCTCCTCAAATCTCATCTGCCCTGACGCCGGATCGCCGACGCCGAAGCATGATGCAGGCGCATTTTACGAACAAATGCCCAAGCCGGCGGTGCTTCGCCGGGCAACCGGCCGATCAGGCCTTCGCCGCGACGTTGGGCCGCATAGGTCGATGCCGCCTTGCCCGCCATTGCCCGTAAAGAATAGGTTGGCCGGTCGAAAACCGCAATGGGCATCGTTCGGAAGATATCGTGCCAGCGCCGCCAGCGGTGGATCTCGACCAGGCAGTCGGCCCCCATCAGCCAGACGAACCGGTGCCTGGGAAAGCGCCGGGTCAGCCGGTCCAAAGTGTCGGCGGTGTAGGTCGAGCCGATCCGCTGTTCGAAGTCGCTGACCACGATGCGGCGGTCACGCGCCATCGCCTCGGCGCCGGCGAAGCGTTCGGCAAATGGCGCCATCTCAATTCGTGGCTTCAACGGGTTCTGGGGCGAGACCAGCCACCAGACCTGATCCAGGCGCAGGCGCTGCAGGGCCAGCAGGCTGATATAGCGGTGACCGTCATGGGCCGGATTGAACGACCCGCCCAACAGCCCAACCGCCGGCCCGGTCAGCCGGCGCGGTCGCTGGTGCCGTGGCGTCAAGGCCGGATTTGGCCGGTGCCGCGGACCAGGTATTTGAAGCTGGTCAGCTGTTCGACGCCGACCGGGCCGCGGGCATGCATCTTGCCGGTCGAAATGCCGATTTCGGAGCCCATGCCAAATTCGCCGCCATCGGCGAACTGGGTCGAGGCGTTGTGCATGACGATGGCGCTGTCGACCCGGTTCAAAAAGCGCTCGGCGGCGCCGGGATCGGCGGTGATGATCGATTCTGTATGGTGCGAGCCATGCGCTTCGATATGGGCGATCGCCTCGTCGACGTCGCCGACCACCTTGACCGCGATGATCTGGTCGAGATATTCGGTATCCCAATCGGCATCGACCGCCGGCACGACGCCGGCATCGATCTGTTGGCATTCGCGGTCGCCGCGAACCTCGCAACCGCCTTCCAGCAGGTCGCGGACCAGCACCGGCAGGTGGCTGTCGACCACAGAACGGTGAACCAACAGAGTCTCGGCGGCGCCGCAGATGCCGGTGCGCCGAAGCTTGGCGTTGTAGACCACGGCCCGGGCCATCTCCAGGTCCGCCGCCGCGTCGACATAGACATGGCAGATGCCTTCCAGATGGGCGAACACCGGCACCCGGCTCTCGTCCTGGACCCGGGCGATCAGCGACTTGCCGCCGCGCGGCACGATCACGTCGACATGCTCGGCCATGGTCAGCAGCGCCCCGACCGCGGCCCGGTCGGTGGTCGGCACCAGCTGGATGGCCTCGGCCGGAAGCTCGGCCGCATTCAGCCCGTCGACCAGGCAGGCGTGGATCGCCCGCGAGGAATGGAAACTTTCCGACCCGCCGCGCAGGATCACCGCGTTGCCGGCCTTGAGGCAGAGCGCACCCGCGTCCGCGGTGACGTTGGGCCGGGATTCGTAGATCACCCCGATCACCCCCAGCGGCACCCGGACCCGGGTGATATTGAGCCCGTTGGGCCGGGTCCAGCTTGCCATCTCGTCGCCGACCGGATCGGCCAGCTCGGCGATGTCCTCCAGCCCCTGGGCCATCGCCTCGATGCGGTCGTCGTTCAGCAGCAGGCGATCGAGCATGGCGCCGGTCAGGCCCCTGGCCTGGGCGGCCTCGTAGTCCTTGGCATTGGCGGCCAGGATTTCGGACCCGCGAGAGCGGATCGCCGCGGCGGCCTGGGTCAAGGCCCGGTTCTTGGCCGGCGCCTTGGCGGCGGCCAGGGTCGCGGCGGCGGCCCGCGCGGCGCGACCCAGCCCGTCCATCAGGCTGGCGATATCGGCCTGTTCGGCCGGTTGCAGGGCGGTCATCGCGGCGGTCCTCCGAAAATGCGCGCTATCCGGTCAGCACGAGATCATCGCGGTGGATGATCTCATCGCGCCCACGGTAGCCGAGAAGGGTTTCGATTTCATCGCTTTTATGGCCGATGATGCGCCGGGCATCATCGGCTGAATAGGCGCTTAAACCCCGGGCCAGCTCGTGGCCCTGGGCGTCGCGAATGCTGACCGCATCGCCGCGCCGGAACTCGCCTTCGACCCCGGTCACCCCGGCCGGCAGCAGGCTGCGGCCGCGGCCCAGGGCCGCCGCCGCGCCGCCGTCGACGACAAAGGCGCCCGACGGTTCCAGCATCCCGGCAATCCATTGCTTGCGCGCGGTCGCCGGATTGGCCTTGGCGGTGAACCAGGTGCAGCGCCCGCCTTCCTTCAAGGCGGTCAGCGGCCGTTCGACATGGCCAGACGTGATCACCATGTTGCAGCCGGCACCCAGCGCGATCTTGGCTGCCTGGATTTTGGTGACCATGCCGCCGGTGCCGTAGTCGGACTGCGAGGCGCCGGCCATGCGTTCGACCTCCGGCGTGATCTCAGCCACCTCGGCCAGGAACTCGGCTTGCGGGTTCTGCTCAGGATTGGCTGTGTACAGCCCGTCGACATCGGACAGCACGATCAGCAGGTCGGCGTTCAGCATCTGCGCCACCCGGGCGGCCAGCCGGTCATTGTCGCCGAAGCGGATTTCGCTGGTCGCCACCGTGTCGTTTTCGTTGATCACCGGCACCGCACCCAACTTCAGAAGCTGGGTGACGGTGCTGCGGGCGTTCAGATAACGGCGGCGTTCCTCGGTGTCGGCGATGGTCAGCAGGACCTGGGCGGCGGTGATGTCGTGGCGGGCCAGGCTCTGCTGATAGGCATGCGCCAGCCGGATCTGGCCGGTGGCGGCGGCGGCCTGGCTTTCCTCGAGGCGCAACCGCCCGGGCGCGATGCCCAGCCGCCGCCGGCCCAGCCCGATGGCGCCGGAGGAGACGATGATCACGTCCTGGCCGGCCGTGTGGGCGGCGGCGATATCCTCGATCAGCCCGTCCAGCCAACGCTGGCGGACATGGCCGCTATTGGGTTCGACCAGCAGGGCGGAACCGATCTTGATCACCACCCGCTTGGCTTGGGCGAGGCGCCGGTTCATGGCCGCCAGCTCCCAGCCTCGAGCGAGGCGGAGTCGGCCGGCAGGTTGCGGGCCTCCTTGACATAGGCCAGCGCCGCCAACAGCAGGTCGGGGACCCCGGTCCCGGCGGCGGCCGACACCTGGGCCGGTCGCACCCCGGCGACCGCGGCCAGGGCATCGGCGCGCTTCTCCAGCTCTTCGGGCAGCACTGCGTCGACCTTGTTCAGCGCCACCAGTTCCGGCTTGCCGGCCAGGCCATGGCCGTATTGCTCCAATTCTGCCCGGATGGTGCGATAGGCGGTGACTACGTCCCGTTCCAGTTCGGTGGCGTCGATCAGGTGGATCAGCACCAGGCAGCGTTCGACATGGCCCAGGAAGCGGTCGCCCAGGCCGGCGCCCTCATGGGCCCCTTCGATCAGGCCCGGGATGTCGGCCAGAACGAACTCCTCACCGCCGGCACTGACCACGCCAAGCTGGGGATGCAGGGTGGTGAAGGGGTAGTCCGCGATCTTGGGCCGGGCCCGGCTGGTCGCCGCCAGGAAGGTCGACTTGCCGGCATTGGGCAGGCCGACCAGTCCGGCATCGGCGATCAGCTTCAGCCTCAGCCACAGCGCGCGCTCTTCGCCGGGCCAGCCGGGATCGGCCCGCCGTGGCGCCTGGTTGGTGGCGGTCTTATAGTGGGCATTGCCGAACCCGCCATCGCCGCCGCGGGCCAGCATCACTTCCTGGCCGACCTCGGTCAGGTCGGCGAGCAGGGTCTCGCCGTCCTCGTCCAGGATCTGGGTCCCGACCGGCACTTTCATGATCTTGTCGGCGCCCGACTTGCCGGACCGGTTACGGCCCATCCCGTGACCTCCGGTCTTGGCCTTGAAATGTTGCTGGTAACGGTAATCGATCAGGGTGTTCAGCCCGTCGACGCAGACCGCCACGACATGACCGCCACGGCCACCGTCGCCGCCGTCGGGACCGCCGAACTCGACATATTTCTCGCGCCGGAAGCTCATGCAGCCGGCACCGCCATTGCCGCTCTTGATATAGATTTTGGCCTGGTCCAGGAACTTCATGACGGTGTCACGATGATGGTGTTTGCGGCGGCTCCCGGCCGGGGGAGCGGGTGGCCAGGGGCCGGTTCAAGAGAAACTCTCCTCCAAACATGAAAAAAGGGGAATGGCAGGCCATTCCCCTTGATCCCGTGTTTGGATCGCGGGGCGCGGTCAGGCGCTCGGCTCCACCGAAACGATGCTGCGGTTGTCGCGGCCGCGGGTGAACTTCACCTTGCCCTCGATCAACGAGAAGATGGTGTGATCCTTGCCCAAACCGACATTGTCGCCCGGGTACCATTTGGTACCGCGCTGGCGAATGATGATGTTGCCGGGGATCACGGCCTCGCCGCCATATTTCTTCACGCCAAGTCGCCTACCTGCGGAATCGCGGCCGTTGCGCGAACTGCCACCTGCCTTTTTATGGGCCATGGTCGACTACTCCTCTTTTTCCGCCTTGTCGGCCTTCGGCTTCGCCGCCTTCTTTGGCGCCGCCTTGGTTTCGGCCTTGGGCTTCGCTGCTTTCTTCGGTTCCGCCTTGGCCTTGGGCTCGGCCTTGGCTTTCGGCTCCGCCTTTGCCTTGGGTTCGGCTTTTTCCCTTGGCGCGGCCTTGGCCTTGGGCTCCGCCTTCGGCTTGGCTTCGGCTTTCGCCTTCGGCTCGGCCTTGGTCTCGGCCTTGGCTTTCGGGGCCGGCTTGGCCTCGTCGGCGGCTTCCGCCTTCGGCTTGGCGGCCTTCTTCGCGGCCGGCTTGGCCTTGGCCGCGACGTCGGTGATCTTCAGGACGGTCAGGTCCTGGCGATGGCCCTTGCGCCGCCGGTAGTTCTTGCGCCGCTTCTTCTTGAAGACGATGACCTTGTCGCCCCGGGTCTGCTCGACCACGGTGGCGGCGACCGCGGCGCCGTCGATCAGCGGGGTGCCGACCGTGACCTTGTCGCCGTCGCCGATCATCAGGACCTGATCCAGCGAAACGTCGGCCCCGGCCTCACCGGCCAGTTTTTCGACCTTGATAATATCGTCCTTGGCGACTTTGTATTGCTTGCCGCCGGTGCGGATGACTGCGTACATGGCTGTCCCGTAGAATAGGAAAACGGGCGCACACCAACACCGCGCGCGCGGCCGGGCGCCCCGAGAGGCGGCACTATAGCGACCGGGACGCCCCTGTCAACGGCGGAATCGCCACCTTTGGCCGCCTTATTCGCCAATTCCACCGGGGCGTTACCGACCCCACCGTTTCCGTTGCGGTATGGGTGTGTTTCGGCTAATCTCCGCCGCGCCGTGACCACGGCCATCCAACAGGAGGGGTGCCGGAGTGGTCGAACGGGGCGGTCTCGAAAACCGTTGTGCGCGTGAGCGTACCGTGGGTTCGAATCCCACCCCCTCCGCCAACAGATCTATTGGACGCACCAGTCGAGCGCCTGACGCGATCATGTCTTGGAATTCACGATGCTGATCTCGGACCTGGTTCCGGGAGCCTCCCCACATACCAAACCTGCGCAGCGACAAATCCGAGAAGGCCAGCCAACAGGTTCTCGAGCCCTGCCTGCACCCCGATCGTCAAAATAAAAGAGATTGTGGCGCCTCGGACCGCCAGGCCGCGAAAATAGCCCGCAACCGGCCGACGGGCGGCACGAAGCCACTTCACCGACCGCCACAAGACATGGAAATAGATCCAACCCACCCCGGCACCCGCAAATACGCCGGCAACGAACATCGAGACGGTGGCGATGATCGTCATCGGCCAAAGCTCCAGGGTGCGAGCACCGAGAGCCACACCTCGAAACATCCGACTGCGGCCTTGAATGACATGGCTTTCCCTACCGACCGAAAGATTTGTCGAGGGGAAGCCGCGTGGATTGCGCGCTCAACATGATCAGCTCGATCTCCTCGGTGATCTCCTCCTGCCGCAGGACGTTGCGCCGCCTCACAATCTCGGCCACGCGGTCACCGAGATATCTCACGGCGCCGTCGAGATGCCGCACACGCCTTTGATGCTCGGCCATCATGGATACGTAGAAGGCGTCATAGAGGAGCGCGAAAACATAGTGGTCGACGAGCTCCGAATAGAACCTGTCCGGTGACTGATTGAGCAGTGGGGGCGTCGTGGGAACAGGCGGCGTTTCCTGCAACTCGAGAAACGGCGGTAATAGGGTCTTTACGCGCAGGGTTCCAAGTTCGTCGCCGTGGTAAAAGAGGTAGAACGCAACCGGATCAGGTGAATTCATGAGTCCGTTGGTCAAGGAAACGAGACTTTCGAGCACTCGGGGAACATCCTCGACGACGCTCGGTCCGTCGAGATTGGCCGTCGGTCGGATCCTTTCATGCAGGGCATCGTTCAGTTTCCGGCCGACAACGATGACGTTGGGCCGGCTATGGTTTTGTGAGCGCGCGCGCCGTTCGATCTCGGCAACAAGGAACTCGTTGAAGTCTCCGCAAAAGCCTCGGTCGGACCCGATCACGATCCAAGTTTGAAATACGGCGTGCTGAGGTTTTGCGAATTCAGGATGAAACGCGCAGAAATCACGGGCCACGGTTTCGATTCCGTCGATCACGCGCTCCTGATTTTGAAGGATGCTGGATAGCTTGCGCGTCTCCATGAGAGATAGCGCTTTCATCGAGCCCATGATTTCCTCGATTTCGGCCAGCGCCTGGATCCGCCGATCCAAGATGCGTTTGGACGTCATGTGATCTGGCTCCTGGCTTCCGCGACCCAAGCCGTGACAGCGGCACTCCAATCTTTGCGCCCGCTTTCCAGCGTCAACTCGGACCCCTTTAACCTTTGTGCGAGCATATCCAGGACAATTGCGACCTTATCGGACTCGACGTCATCGAATAGTCCGCGGTTGAATGCCGTCAGCCAGGCCAGTTGATAGTTCGTGGACACGGGCGCCAACCGATCCTGTTTCAGGATCTCGCGCAAAATCCGCCCGCGCCGAATCTTGCTCTCCATTTCGGCCTCGAGACGGGCGCCGAAACGCGTGAACACTTCAAGCTCGAGATACTGCAGGTAGTCGAGCTTCATGCGTCCCGATTCTGCCTTGATCCTTGGGTGTTGAGCCTTTCCGCCGATGCGCGACACGGATTTCGCCACGTCGATCGCCGGCCGCTGTCCCGCGGAAAAGAGGTCGGCGTCCAGATAAATCTGCCCGTCCGTGATCGAGATCAGATTCGTCGGAATATACGATGCGATTTCACCCTCCTTCGTATCGACTATGGGGAGCGCCGTCATGCTGCCGCCACCTTCTTCGACGGCAAGGCAGGTGGCACGCTCCAATAGGCGGGCGTGGAGGTAGAAAATATCACCGGGGTAGGCTTCACGGCCCGGCGGCCGGTTCAGCAGCAAGGACAGCTCTCGATAGTTTTGCGCGTGCGTGGTCAGATTGTCGTATACGACGAGCGTATGCCGACCATCTGCCATCCAGCCCTCGGCAATCGCGCATCCGGCGAACGGCGCGAGATATTTGAGGCCAGGCAAAGCGCTTGCTTCGCCGACCACGATGGTCGTGAATGCCATCGCGCCAAGCTCACGCAGAAGCGCCAGCGTGTTGACGACGTCGGAGCGCTTCTGGCCGATCATGACATAGACGCACAGTACGTCTTTGTCGCTCTGGTTGACGACCGCTGAGAGCGCGATGGAACTCCGCCCGATACCCGTGTCGCCGATGACGAGCTGCCGCTGTCCGCGCCCGATGGGAATGAGTGTGTCGACGATCTTGATCCCGGTGTAGAGCGGCTCGTGAACGAAGTCACGGGACGTTATTTTCGGTGACAACACGTCGAGCGCGCCGCGCCGCGTCGTCTCGATGGGACCGCAGCCATCGAGGGGGACGCCCATGGGATCGACAACACGACCGAGCAGCTGGTGGCCCACGGGGACGCTGAGCCGGCGTCCCGTCAAGCGGCAGATCATGCCGGCCGTCAGGGCCTCCGTCTGATGGGTCAGCACCGCACCCACCAGGGCACGGGTGAGACTAAATACGACGGCCCGGCTTCCTTCCTCGAAGACGATCACATCGTCGATCGCGGCCGACGGCAGGCCTTCAATCCAGGCGATGCCGTCACCCACTGACGAAAGAATTCCGCGTTCGGACAGCCGGGGGGCAAGCTGATACCGGTCGAGCCAAGCGCGCTGAAGATGTAACGGACTCGTGCGGGCCGCACCGGACGCCCAATCAGCTTCCGTCATGCCCCGCCTCCGCAAAGAGACCGAGTTCGTCCTTCACGTTCGCGCCCCAGATGATAGGGCCGATTCCGATCCGAATTCCGGCGATCAATTCTCGGTCGCGACCGTAGCGAAACGTAAGCCCATCGCCCAACAACGTGGTAACGCATCGTTCAAGCTCGTCACGCTGCGCCTTGTCGATCTCGTAAGCGCTGGTCACGGTTACCTCAGTGCGCCCCTCACCGATTGCGGCGCGGATGCCTTGCAGCTGCTCCGGTGTCATGGACGGGAACTCGTCCAGAAGTATGCGAACAAGGCGCATCTCGAGTTCCGCGGACGCCACCTTCGACAGGAACGACGACGCAAACTGGGCACCCTGCGTCATGGCGCGGGACTCGGCTTCGCGAACGATATCGCTGATACGCCGATCCTCCAGAACCCTGGCCTTCTCGCGCTCCTCCTCGAGCGTTTCGTTTAACCGGTCGAGGCGCTGAACCCGCTCGCGGTCCAGTTCCTCATCGAATGCGCGCCGCAGATCGGATTTCTCCTTTTCCCAGTCTGTGAGACGCGCCTCGTAGCGTTCCTTAGTCGCCTCCGCCTCATCGCGCATGGCCGATGCGTTTGCAATATCGTTCTCGATTTTCCTCCGGCGAACTTCGACCACGTTTCGAATCGGCCGATAGAGAAATCGCCAGACAATCCAAACCAAGACCAGAAAGTTGATGGTCTCGAACAGGAAAGTGGTCCAGTTGACGTCCACGACGCTATTCAGCCTTTTCCATGCAGCGTATCAGGGGCCGTTCCATCCTCGCTTACTTGATCACCATCTCGAGCAAAGGGTTGCGGAACAGCACGATAAGCACGACGACCAGACAATAGATCGCCAAGGACTCGATCATCGCCAAGCCAATGAACAAGGTGCGCATGATCGGTCGCTCTGACTCCGGTTGACGGGCCAATGCGTCCAATGCCTGACCGATGGCCCGCCCCATTGCCGAGGCGGGCAACATGACACCAAGCGCCATACCGATGACCGCCACCGCGGTCGAGCCCAGAACGATCCAGTTCATGTTCCTTCTCCGCTATCTTCCTCATCGCCCGATCGGGCGGAAAGCCGCTGTGACTGGAGCCCGCTCGCGATATAGATCAACGCGAGCATGCCGAATATGTAGGCCTGCACCAGCGCCTCGATGATGTGCAGCATCAGGATGGGTACGGGCACGAGGAATCCCGCGATCACCAACAAAAGCAACGCGACCATTTCGAGGCTCATCATGTTGCCGAACAGCCGCACCGCCAGCGCGAGCGTCCGGGTGACCTCGCCGATGATGTGAAACGGCAACAGAATGGGACTGGGCAACAGATAGTGCCGCAGATACAGCCGCAGGCCCTGGGATCGGATGCCGAACCAGTGAACCGATGCGAACACGAGAACGGCGAGCGGTACCGTTACCGAAAGGTCGCGGGTTGGCGAGGAAACGCCGGGCAGCAACCCAACGAGGTTCGCCGTGAGGATGAATAGCCAGAGCGTCATGATGAACGGTGAAATGAGCCGATAATCCGCGGGAGAGACCTCGCGTACCGCCGTCTCCATCGCAAGCACCATGCTTTCGGTCGCAGTCTGCAACAGCCCCGGCTCTTCACGCAGCTTGCGGGTCGCGATCCATGAGCAGAGCCAGATCACCGTCATCAATGCCCACGTGGTGATCAGGCTGTCGCTGAACGCGAGCGGTCCGATATCGAATACCGTCGTGACGAAAATATCCGGGCTTTTCATCCGCTACTCTCCGGAACGGATCAGCCAGTACACGTTGAACGTCCCGACCACGATGCCCAAAAACATCAGGCTGAGAGTCCATTGTATCGAATAGCCCTCGGCACGGCTGTCGAGCCAATGCCCAAGATACGCCCCGCCCACCACGGGCAGCACGAATACGAGCCCAATCGTGCCGATGTAGATGGTTTGGGCGAAGATATTGGGCTGGTCCTTCTTCGCCCGCTTCATCCGGCGCACCTTGCGTTCGATCTGATCCCTCAGCCTGTTGTCGAAGGTCACAGGATCACCTCGTCGGCGCGTCCCACTCCTCTCAGGCGCTTGAGAATTTCGTCCTCCATGCGTTGGAGACTGAGTTTCATGCTCTGAAGATTGCGCTCTTCGCGCAGCAGCTCGTCTTCGAGGTATGTGCTGATTCGTTCGTAGCTCTCGTCGCGAAAAATCCGTCTTGTGCTGAGAAATATCTGATTGTCTTGGAAATAAAAAACGCCTCCCGGCAGAGCAAGGTACTGCCAGGCCTGGTTCTCGACACGGAATTTCGCGAGGCCGAAGACCAACGTCGTCATCAGACGTTCGTGCCCAGGAAGGATCCCGAAACTGCCCGAGGAGTCTTCGCCAATGAACGAGCTCACTGCGTCGACGCGTTCGTAGCTCGTCGCCTGCTGCAGGTGAAGAACAATATGGTTCGGGTGTTCCGCCACTTTCAGCCGGTCTCCATGGCTCCCTGCATGTAGCATTTCTCTTCCGGCAATTCGTCGAAATCGCCACTGAGAAATGCTTCGCAGTCAACGAGTGTCCGCTCCAGGGGCACCGATGTTCCTTCGATGCCCGTAAAGTTCGCCGTCACGAAAAAGGGCTGTGTCAGATAGCGCTGAAGCTTTCGGGCGCGCATCACGATCTGACGGTCGGCCAGGGACAATTCCTCGATGCCCAACATGGCGATAATGTCCTCGAGTTCCTGATAGCGTGCGAGATGCTCGCGGACGCTTTCGGCGATCGCGCAGTGCCGGTTCCCGACGAAGTGACGGTCCAGCATCTTGCTGCCCGATCGCAAGGGATCCACAGCCGGGTAGATTCCCTTGCCCGCCTGGCTTCGCGACAGAATCACCGTCGTATCCAGATGACTGATGACGCCCGATACGGCGGGATCGGTCATGTCGTCGGCCGGAACGTAGACCGCTTGCACCGAGGTAATTGCCCCCCGGGGCGTGGACTGTATGCGTTCTTCCAACTCGGCGATTTCGCTGGCGAGGGTCGGCTGATAACCGACCGTTGCCGGCATCCGTCCCAACAGGCTTGAAATTTCGCTTCCCGCCTGCACGAATCGGAACACATTGTCGACGAGGAGAAGCACCTCGGACTGTGTTTCGTCCCTGAGAAACTCCGCATAGGTCAGGGCGGTCAGCGCCACGCGAAACCGAACGCCCGGCGACTCGTCCATTTGGCCGAACACCAGGACGGTTTCGGGCATCACCCCGGCCGCTTGTAGATCGGACCACAGCTCGTGCCCCTCCCGGATCCGCTCGCCAACACCGGCGAAGACGGACACGCCGTGATGAAGTTTGATCACGGCATGCATGAACTCCATCACCAGGACCGTTTTGCCCACGCCGGCGCCCCCGAACAATCCCGTCTTGCCGCCCCGTACAAACGGACAAAGGAGGTCGACCACCTTGATCCCGGTTTCCAAGATGCCTGAAACGGGAACGGCGTCGGCCAGCGAAGGGGGCGGGCTGTGAATATGCCGAAACTCTACGCCGCTCAGTGGCGGGCCGTTATCCAGCGGCTCGCCGAAGATGTTCAGCAGGCGGCCCAGACAATCTCTCGTGACCGGAACCTGCACCGGCGCGCCGGTGTCATAAACAGCCATTCCACGCCGCAGTCCCGATGCGCCGTGCAACGTGATCGCGCGAATGTGGCGGTCGTCGATGTGCTGATGCACCTCGAACAAGTAGGCGTCGTGATTCAACCGGGCACGCAGTGCCTGGCGCAGTGGCGGCACCCGCTCGCATTCGATCACGACGACGGGCCCATGGACCTCGAGAATATTTCCGACCGGCGCCCCCGAATCGCTGGTCACGATCGACTTTGCTTCGTTAACGGGATCCATCAGGTCCATTTCCCCGGGAATCGTTGCTCCCAACCAACGGACACGGACGTCTTATTGCATTCTACGAGCTGCGCACCGGCATTCTTACAACGTCGCATTCGACCACTTTTCGCCCCGGCGTGAAACAATCTGGGTTAAGGCGCGGCCGAATGGCGTCAATCAGCGGCACAAAGCCCACATCATGCGGGAATTCGAACCCTGGTTCGCATTGGACTAACAGCACCGCCAATTTTTCTTAACAATTTGCTTTGTATGATCACCGGTATGAGTCGAGCGGTCGTAATTAACCGGAAATGGCACGCCACAATGGCTTTCACAGTACGCGTTCTGTCCAAACAAACATCCTTCGGATGGAATTGGGGCGGCACGACGTGAAGGGAAAGCGCTCCGTCGTTCAGATATGCTTCAGGCTCTTTTCGATCGGCGACCTGGTGGCGCCGACGATACCGAGGCTGAGGAGTGATCGGCGTTGGCGGATTACGGTCAAACGTTCAATTCCGCGCATTCGTCTGGAAATTGCCTGAAGTATAAACACGGCGGCAAGTAATGAAAAAGATCGACCTACCGAAATTTTTCTTTTTTTTGGCCTGCCTTGTTTTTGTATTCGCCTACGGAGCCGTTGTCGGGAAGTACAAGATATTTCCCTATGCCATTGTGGACCACGCCACGAACATCGTCGTTCTGGTCTACAACGAACGCCGCACGCTGACCGCGACCCGGCCCGACCATTTCCTGCAGCCGGTCCGATACGACGGGGACGGTGTCACCGTCAACCAGGTTCCGGACGGTCAGGATGAGTTGATCCTGCTTTCTGGTTTTTTCGAGGACTCGAACGAGCTGCGCCTGATCCGACGCGACGGCGGCATCGTCAACCGCTGGCCGGTGAAATTCTCCGAACTGTTTCCCGATACCGGCCATCTGGTGAACCCGCCTGCCACCGATTGGAACGTTGACACCAGCGGCGCGGTCGCACTGCCGGATGGTTCGGTGGTGTTCAATTTCACCTATGGCGGCTTGGCCAGGCTGGACCGCTGCGGCAAAGTGATGTGGACACTGGAGCAGCCGACCCACCATTCCGTCGAACGGGCCGAGACCGGCGGGTTCTGGGTACCCAGCCGCCGCCACCACGCCGAAAACACCACCTCGCCTTTTCCGCCGTTCCTGACGCCTTTCGAGGAAGACACGCTGATCAAGGTCTCCGACACCGGCGAGGTGCTGGTGGAGATCTCGGTCCCGGAACTGTTCCGCGAAAACGGGCTGGAGTCGCTGCTGACGTCGAGCGGCGACCTGTTTACGACCGACATGGTGTGGGACAACGAAATCGTCCACCTCAACAAGGTCGCGGAGCTGCGCAGCGACATTGCCGATGATTTTCCGGGCTTCAAAGCCGGCGACCTAGCGCTGTCACTCCGTAACTATAACATGATCCTGGTCGTCGACCCGGACACCCGGAAGATCAAATGGTGGCAAATCGGACCCTGGCTGCGGCAGCACGATCCGGAGTTCAAGCCGGGCGGCACCATCGCCATTTTCAACAACAACATCACCCGGACCGCGTTCGGCGACAGCGCCGATATTTCCAGCCTCGACATTCCCCGGGTCTCGAACGTGATGGAAGTCGATCCGGCAAGCGGCGAGCACAAGATCATCTATGGCGGCCGCGACGACCAGGAACTGTTGACCGTCATCCGCGGCCAGATCGAACTGACTCCGCGGAACGGTCTGCTGATTACCGAGTTCGAGAGCGGACGGGCGTTCGAGACGGACGCCGCCGGCAAGGTGATCTGGGAATATATCAATCGCTACAGCCCGGACGACATCGCCGAACTGATCGAAGCGCGGATTTACCCTGAGGCCTATTTCAACGTGCCAAGCTGGTCCTGTGAGGGGTAGCGTTCACATGCGCCGGCTCGGCCTGATTCAGAACCCCATCAGGTTGTGGTTGATCTGGCGTTCCAGCAATTTGATCCACTTGTTGTAGTTGCGATGGATGTGGGTGCCGTCATAGAGCAGGACCCTGCTGTCGGCGTATTTGATGCTGTAGGCCCGGGGCGAAAAGGTGATGTTGACCTTGGCGAAGTGCCGCCGCACGTGGATCGACGCCTCCACATGGCCCGCCGCGACCGGACGCACCGTCCAGCGTTTGTAGGTGGCGCCGTTGCGGATCGCGGTTTCGACCTGGGCCAGGGACGGCACCTTGCCCGAGCCGGTAATGACCGGTGCATCCACCACATTATAGATCGGATGGGCACGCGCATCGCGCTGGCCCGACGGTGGCGGATTCTGTTCATTGTAGGAGGCGGCACAGGCGGTAAGGGCAATGAGCACGAAAAAATGAACGACAAACCTGGTCAACATGGCGATCCCCTTGGGTAAACTGTCGGGCGGCACCCGGATTTTGCCATAGGTGGCACTCAGCCGCCAGACCATAACCCTGGCGCGACCAAAAGGCTTGAATTGACCCGTATTATGGCCCAGAAATGGCGTCGAAATGAACAGTCTGTCGGTCTTGAATTGGGTAGTGTGGCCTCCGCCGAACGGCGGCGGCGGGGACAAAACCGGTGGCCCGGACACGGTAAAGACCACCGCCGATGTCAGTTTCCTGCCGCCGATGATGCGCCGACGCTTGAGCGCGACGGCGCGGATCTCGCTGTTTCTGGCCCATGATTGTCTGGCCGGCCGGGCCGGCACCAGATCGGTATTCGGCTCCCGTTATGGCGAACTCGACCGGACCGTCGGGATCCTGTCGGACATTCTTGCCGACCAACCGGCCTCGCCGGCGGCGTTCAGCCAGTCGGTGCACAACCTGCCCAGTGGCCTGCACGCCATCGCCACCGGGAACCGCGACAACAGCTGCGTTGTCGCCGCCGGACCGTCGACCCTGGAGGCCGCGTTTATCGAGGCCGCTGGCCTGGTCGCCGACCGGCCCGGCCAGCCGGTGCTGCTGGTCTGTGTCGATGCGCCACTGCCGGAGGCCTACCAGCCCTTTCGCGGACCGAAAGACGAGACCGAATCGGGCCTCGCACTGCTGCTTGACCTCAAGGGCGACGTCCGGCTGACCCTGGATTGGCGGCCCAGCCAGACGCCGTCGCTGCCGCCGGCAGGTGTTCCCGCCAGCTATGACGGCGTGACGTCACTGTTGCGCGCCGGTCAGGGCCGGTTCGGTTCCGATGACGGCCGGCTGTCCTGGACCTGGGAGGTGACCCATGCCCAGGCGGCTTAATTGGGCTTGGCGCCTGCTGGCCACCGGGGCAAGTTTTTCGCTGTTCGGCATTGGCGGGTTGGTTCTGGGGCTTCTGGTGTTCCCGCCGATTTACCTGGTTTCGGGTTCACCCGACGCGGCCCGCCGGCGCAGTCGCCGCATGGTCCACCTTTCGTTTCGGCTGTTCATCGGTTTCATGCACCGCACCGGCGTGTTGACCTACGAACTGGCCGGCATACCCACGCTGGCGGATGGCAAGCCCCGCTTCATCGTCGCCAATCACCCGTCGCTGATCGACGTCGTATTCCTGATATCGCGCCTGCCGGACGCCTATTGCATCGTCAAGACCGCGGCCTGGAAAAACCCGTTCATGGGGCTGGTGGTGCGCGCCACCGGTTACCTGTCGAATGACGACCCGGTGCAACTGGTGGACGATTGCGCCGAAATGCTGGGCCGGGGCGAGACTGTGGTGATGTTTCCCGAGGGCACCAGGACGGTTCCCGGCCAGCCCTTGCGATTCTTACGCGGGGCGGCGAATATTGCCCTGCGCGCCGGCATGGCCCTGACCCCGGTTTATATCGACGTTGAACCGGAAACCTTGACGAAAGGGCTGCCGTGGTACGCTATTCCGGAGCGCCGATTCCATGTCCGGGTGCAGGTAGGCAAGGATATTGATCCTCGCGACATAGTTCCCGGCCAAGCTCCCGAACGGATCGCGGTGCGGGAGTTGAACGACCATCTGGTCGGCCATTTCGAAGCGCGATGCCGAAGAGGAAGCGAAAGCTACGATGAACGAATTATTGCGTGAGATAAAGACGATGATCATCGAGACCCTGGACCTGGAGGATATCGGCCTCGACGACATCGAGGACGACGCACCCTTGTTCGGTGACGGCCTGGGGCTCGACTCCATCGACGCGTTGGAGTTGGGTGTCGCGCTACAGAAAAAATACGGTATCAAGATCAGCGCGGAGGACGAGGAGGTGCGGCGTCATTTCCAGTCGGCGCGAAGCCTTGCCGAACTGGTGCAGGCAAACAGCTGAGGGGCTTGCGACCTGTGATGACCAAGGACGAAATTTTCCCGCAGTTGCGGACCATCCTGGCCGAGATGTTCGAGTTGGACGAGGCCGACATCAAGCCGGACTCCCAGCTTTATGACGATCTGGATATCGACAGCATCGACGCGGTGGATTTGATCGTCCGATTGAAAAAAGAGACCGGAAAGAAAATCGATCCCGAAATCTACAAGCAAATCCGGTCCGTGCAGGACATCGTGGACGCGTTGGCCGACCTGATGGACTAGCGCGGCCCGCCGGTCCTTGGCACGCCTCGCAAATATCGGTTTCCTTGGGCTTACCATCGCCTATCCCTTTGTCGTCTACGGGCTGCTGACCCGGTGGGGGCCGGCCGCGGTCGGCGGCGTGATCTGCGCGCTGGGGGCCGCCCGGCTGGCCTGGTTGTACCTTGCGAATGGGATGAAGGCCGCACCTGAGCAACGGCGACAGGCTGCCGCGCTGGCCGGGTTGATGGTCGCGGCCGGCTGCGGTGCCTGGCTGTTTGACCGCGACGATGCGTTGCTGCTGTATCCGGTGGCGGTCAACCTGGTGCTGCTAATGGTCTTTGCCCATTCGCTGGTCTTCCCGCCCAGTCTGATCGAACGCATCGCCCGTCTGCGTGAACCTGACCTGCCGCCGGCGGCGGTCCGCTATACGCGTCGCGTCACCATGATCTGGTGCGGGTTTTTTGTCGTCAACGGGTCGATTGCCCTGTACACCGGCTATGCGGCCAGCCGCCAGACATGGGCCATGTACAATGGGCTGATCGCCTACCTGGCGATGGCCGCGCTATTCGCCGCGGAATTCGTCGTGCGGCAATTGGTCATCCGGCGCTAGGGTCGTTTGATGCAAGAACTGATGACATTGTTCGAACTGGCGGAACGCGACGGCGACGACGTTGTCGCCTTTGTTGCCGGGCAACCGCTGAGCCGTCGGTCCTTCCGGGCCATGATTGCCGCCAATTCGGACCGTCTGTCCGACGCCCCTGGTGGGCGTTGGGCCGTGGTCTGCGACTGTCCGATCGCCTTCGCGGCGGCGCTGCTGGCATTGCTGCGTACCGGTCGCGAGCCGATCATTCTGCCGCATGCACAGCCCGGCCTGTTGGGCGACGCGGCCGGCCTGACCGACGGACTGATCACCGACGGGCCAGGCACCGGCTATGACCGACCAATTGCGTCGGCCGCGGCGGCGACGGCGTCCGAGCATTCGCCGGCGCTGCCTCAAGCCAATTGGGCCGAGGGGATGGCTCTGTTCACCTCCGGCTCAAGCGGCGTGCCGCAGCTGATTGAAAAGCCGCTGCCCACCATCGAAGCCGAGTTTCGGACCATGGAAACCGCCTTCGGCGATCGGCTGCCCAATTGCCACGCATTGTCGACGGTCAGCCACCAGCATATCTACGGCATGCTGTTCCGCCTGTTGTGGCCGATGTCGGCCGGCCGGCCGGTGGTCGACGCCATGGTCTCGTTTCCCGAGGACCTGCACGCTCAACTCAGGCGGTACGCACCCGCCTATCTGGTGGCCAGCCCGGCCTTCCTGAAACGGACGGCCAAGATCCTCGACAAGGATTTGCTCAGCGGAAACTGCGTCCTGATCTTTTCTTCCGGCGCCTCCTTGCCGGAAACACTGGCAGCCGATCTCAACAGCACGTTTGATGGGCGGGTCACGGAAATCTATGGCAGCACCGAGACCGGCGGGGTCGCCTGGCGGGCGGTGAGGGACCCCGAGCATTGGGGTTGGACCCCCCTGCCCGGGATCGAGACCGATATCAGCGGCGGCCATCTGCGCATCCGTTCGCCGCATCAGGCCAGCGACGAGTGGTGCCAATCCGAGGACCGGGTTCAGGCCCGGGCCGACGGGACGTTTCGCCTGTTGGGCCGTGCCGACCGGGTGGTCAAGATCGAGGAAAAACGGGTCGACCTGAGCAGTCTGGAGAGCCGCCTGCACGTCCACCCGGATATCGCCGACGCCCGGGCCGTGGTGCTGGAAGGTGGGCACAGGAGCCAGCTGGCGGTGGTCGCCGTACCGAGCGACGGCGGCTGGCAGGCCCTGGCCGAGCACGGCAAGAATGGGTTTCGTAGTCGGCTTAGTGAATATCTTGGCAGCCATTTCGAACGCGTCACCCTGCCCCGCCGGTGGCGCTTCGTGCGCGCGTTGCCCGAGACCCGCCAGGGCAAGGTGCCGCAGCAGGCCTTGGCGGCCTTGTTCGGGGTTGGCGAAACTCCCCGCATGCTGCCGGAAATCCTCGCCCAATCGGTCGAGGCCGGCCAGCCGGTTTGGCGTCTCCGCATTCCCCCTGACCTTCACGTTTTGGAAGGGCATTTCCCCGGCGTCCCGGTGGTTGCCGGAGTGGCGCAACTGGGCTGGGTCGAGCATTTCGCACGCGCCGCCTTCGACCTGGCGGACGGCATCGGCCGGCTGGAAGTGATCAAATTCCGCAAGATCCTGCCGCCCGACACCACGGTCAACCTGTCGCTCCGCCATGACCAAGCCCGCGACAAGGTTCACTTCCGGTTTGCCGACGATGAGGGTGACTTTGCCTCGGGCCGGCTGTGTTTTGGTGACCAAGAGTGACGTTTGCACCGTGTCTGGTGGTTCCGGTTTTCAACCATGGGCCGGAAATCGCCGAATTTCTGCCGGAACTGCACCGCCATGGGCTGCCTGTGATCCTGGTCGATGACGGCAGCGGGCCCGAAACCGTGGCCATACTCGATGCCATTGCCGCCGCGGAACCGGACATCACGATGCTGCGCCACAAGCGCAATGGCGGCAAGGGCGCCGCGGTTGCCAGTGGCCTGCGCGAGGCGGCCCGGCGCGGCTTCAGCCATGCCCTGCAGATCGATGCCGACGGCCAGCACGACCCGGGCGACATCCAGGCACTGTTGCAAGCCGCGAAGCGCAGCCCGGACGCGCTGATCGCGGGACGGCCGCAATACGATGCCAGCGCCCCAAAGGGGCGGATCGCGGCCCGCTACCTCACCCATGTCTGGGTATGGGTGGAAACCCTGTCTCTGCAAACCCCGGATTCCATGTGCGGCTTCCGGGTTTACCCACTGGCGGAAACTGTCCCATTGCTCGACACAACGGGCTTGGGACGGCGCATGGATTTCGACCCGGAAATCATGGTCCGGCTGGCCTGGCGCGGGGTCGAAATCATCCCCGTGCCGACCAGGGTCCGGTACCATCAGGGCGGACTCTCGAACTTCTTGATGGTCACCGACAATCTGCTGATTTCCTGGATGCACACGCGCCTGGTCGCCGGGATGCTGGTCCGGCTGCCATGGCTGGTGTGGCGCAAGCGCGGCCGGCAAGGCAAAGCCGTCGATGGCTGACCGCCGGGAACATTGGGCCGCCCTGGAAGAAAAAGGGGTTTATGCGGGCCTGCGGTTCATGGCCGCGGTCTACCGGCTTTTCGGGCGCTGGGTGTTCGTGCCCATACTGCACCTGGTGGTCGCCTATTTTTACCTGTCATCGCCACGGGCCCGGGCCGCGTCCCGCCGTTACCTGGACCTTGTCTACGCCACCGAAACCGGTCGTGCCAGCCTGGGCAGGCGGCCGAACCGGCGCATGGTCTATCGCCACATGCTGGACTTCGGCCGATCCGCACTCGACAAGATCGCCGGCTGGATGGGTGACATTTCGCTGGATGACCTGGACTATGAAAACCACGCCCTCTACGAAGCCCGCGAAAAGGCAGGCAAGGGCGGGGTCTGGATCACCTCGCACATCGGCAATATCGAGGCTTGCCGGGCCCTCGCCCGGGTGCGTGGCGGGACGCCGTTGAACGTCCTGGTCCACACCCATCACGCCGCCAATTTCAACCGGCTGTTGGCCGAAATCAACCCCGAGGTCCAGGTACGGCTGATCCAGGTCAGCGAATTCAACATGGCCGTCGCCATGCACCTGCAGGCCCTGGTCGACAGGGGGGAATTCATCGCGATCATGGGCGACCGGATCCCGGTCAGCGACAATGGTCGGCTGGTCCGCCTGCCCTTCCTGGGTCACGAAGCGCGGTTCCCGATCGGCGCCTTTGTCATGGCATCGGTGCTGCGCTGCCCGGTCGGACTGCTGTTCGTGTTGCGGGAGGGGCGCAGATTTCGTTTGGTTGTCGAAGACGGAGTCGACGTCGCCGGCGTGTCGCGCCGCGACCGACCCCAGGCCATCGAACGCGCCGTGGCTCACTATGCGTCCCGCCTGGAATGGTATTGCGAACGTTACCCCATGCAGTGGTATAACTTCTACGATTTCTGGGGCGAGCAGCCACCGCCCGAAGCACCTGGAGACCCGTCGCCGTGACCCTCGATCCCGCGCCTTGGGCCGAAGTCGAAATCGACGTCCCGTTCCATGATGTCGATGCCATGGGCATCGTGTGGCACGGGCGCTACGCCAAGTACTTCGAGGTGGCGCGGTGCAAGCTGCTGGACAGCGTCCGCTACAACTACCCGGAAATGAAGGAATCCGGCTATGCCTGGCCGGTCATCGACTTGCACATTCGTTATGTCCAGGCGATCGTCTTCCGCCAGAGGATTCGGGTGCGGGTCACGGTGGTGGAATGGGAAAACTGCCTGAAACTGCGCTATCTGATCACCGATGCCGAGACCGGGCGCCGTTTGACCAAGGGCACCTCCACCATGGTCGCGGTCGATCCGGCCAGCCAGGAACTGTTGTTGGCCTCGCCGCCGGTCCTGCTCGAGCGCCTGCGGACCTGGTCGCCGTGATGCGACTTCCGCTCTGGCTGCTGGCGCTGCTGGTCTTGGCTTTCGCCTGCCCGCAGGCGACGCGCGCGACCCAGACCACCGATACGGCCCGCCAGGAGCTCTCCGAGCAGCTCGCCAAACTAAAGTTCTCCCAGGCCCGGTTCCGCCAACAGCGGCACCTTGCCGTGCTCTCTCGCCCGCTGCTTTCGGAAGGCGAGATCAAATTGCTCGAAGGACGTCGCCTGGAATGGCGTCAAAGCCAACCCTACGTAGCCGTCGTATCGATGTCGCCGGAGGAGATTCGCGAACAAGTTCCGGGACAGGAACCGCGGGTGATCACCGCACGGGACAACCCGCTGATGAGCGCCGTCGCCCAGGCTTATGTGGCGTTGTTGAACGGCGAAATCGATCGGCTGGAAGGCTTGTTCACCGCTGATCTGGTCCGCGACGGCATGGCTTGGACCCTGACCCTGGTACCGCGGCTGGCCGCCCTGGCGCAGGCGATCGCGCGGATCGAAGTACGTGGCGACCAGCACATTCGCGAGATCAGTATCGAGGAAAAATCCGGCGACAGATCACAGATCGAGCTTTATGACCACCAGCCCGCGGGAACGCCGTAGCAAGGGTGTCGGAGCAGCTTGTGCCGGGTACATTCGACAATCAGGATGGGGAACGGCGGAAACGCGGCTGGATCTTGGTCGTTCTGCTGGCCGGGATCTGTCTGGTGGCTGCCCTGCGCGCGTCACCGGGGCGGATGGTCGAAACCGATATGTTCGCGCTGCTGCCGACGGCGGAAAGCAAACCGGTCATCGCTCGAGCGGTATCCGAAATCCGACAGCGGTTGGAGCGCAAACAGGCCTTCCTGGTCTCGGCACCGGACCCCAGCAAGGCGGCGGCCGCGGCGCGTTGGCTTGCCGATGGCCTGCGGACCACCGGCCTTTACGCCACGGTGTTGCTGGAAGTGGATATCGCCGGCTTCACCCAGGCAGCGGCGTTTTACGCCCCCTACCGGGGGCGGCTGATGGCGCCCGCAACCCGGGACCAGCTGGTGGCCGGCAAGGACGACGCCCTGGTGGCAGGAGTGCTGCGCCAGCTTTATTCTCCGCTGTCGACCCTGGCGTCCGGCCAGCTACGCCAGGACCCGTTTCTGGTCTTCGATCGGTTTCTGAAGGAATTGGGCGCCGGGGCACCGGCCAAGCTGACCCTGCGCGACGGCATGCTGGGCGGGTTCGACGGCGCCATGCACCACCTGTTGATCCAGGCCGAGTTGGTGGACAGCCCCTTCGCGTTGGGACCGCAGGAACAGCTTGCCGTCGAACTGGCCAAGTTGCGGCAGGACCTGCGCCGCACCTGGCCCTCGGTCCAGTTGGCATCGAGCGGTGTCGCTGACCACGCAATCGCCAGCACCGGTTCAGCCAAGCGGGAAATCAGCACCGTTGGCCTTGGCTCGTTGATCGGCATCGTGGTGATCCAGTTGCTGACCTTTGGGGGCCTGCGCCCCCTGGGCGCCGTGCTGGTAACGGTTGCCGGCGGCATCATCGCCGGGTTCGCCACCTGCGTGGCGGTCTTCACCCAGGTCCATCTGTTGACCCTGATCGCCGGCAGCAGCTTGATCGGCATTTCCGTCGACTATGCCTTTCACTTCCTGGCCGACCGGTTTCGCCAAGCCCCGGGCTGGTCGCCGCACGCCGCCCTCGACCATGTCCTGCCGGGAATCCTCCTGGGCCTGATCACCTCGTTGTTGGGCTTTGTCGGACTGGGTGCCGGCGGTTTCCCCGGCCTGCAGCAAATCGCCGTGTTCTCAGGCGCCGGCCTGATCGCCGCCTTCTCGGTTATCTACGCCTTCGGCCCGGCCCTGATGCCGCGGGTTGGCGGCGGCCCGGTCCGACCCGCGACCTTGCGCCTAGCCCAGGCCTGGCTGGCCCTGTGGCGCGGCCTTTCGCCAGCCCGTGGCCGATACCTTGCCGCGCTGGCGGTGCCACTCGGCGGTGCCCTGATCTGGGGCCTGGCGCAACTTGCCAGCAACGATGATGTCCGCCTGTTGCACAGCCCGGACGCCAGGGTCGAGGCCGAGGCCGCCGCGCTCGCCGCCGCTACCGGCTTCCAGCCCGCCGCCCAGTTCTTCCTGGTCGAGGCGGCCGACGAAGAGGCGCTGCTGGCCGCCGAGGAGAGGTTCCGCCCGGCCCTGGCCGAAGCCCGCCGAACCGGTGCGGTTGCCGGTTTTCGGATGGTTTCGTCCTATCTGCCGTCGCGGCGGCGCCAGGAGGAAAATCTTGCCCTGATGCGGCGTCTTGCGGCCGGCGACAACGCGGCCATCGACCGGCTGACCGAAGCGGCCCGGTTCGCACCGGCAATCGCCGAAGGCTTCCGCCGCCACCTGACCGAGGCCACCGAACGGCCCCTGGCCCCGGCGGACTGGCTGGCAAGCCCTGCGTCGAAGCCGTTGCGCCACCTCTGGCTGGGCAAGACCGCCACCGGCACGGCGTCGATCGTGGTTCTGGAGGGGGTCCATGATCTCTCCGCACTGGCCAAGCTGGCGGCTCCCGGTCACGGCATATACTTCGTCGATCATGTCGCACTGATGTCGGACAACTTCACCCGCTACCGCGAACGGGCGGCCTTGCTGCTCGGCCTGGCCTATCTGGTCATTGCCATGGTCCTGGCCTGGCGCTATGGCTGGCGCGGCATGCTGGCCTGTCTGCCGGCCCCGCTGGGTGCGGCGGCTGTCACCCTGGGACTGTTCGGCCTGGCCGGCGTCGCGGTCAACCTGTTCCACATCGTTGCCCTGACCCTGGTTCTGGGCATGGGGGTCGACTATGTGATCTTCTGCCGCGAAGCGAAGAGCGGCCAGGCCGCCACCATGCTGGCCATCTTGCTGTCGGCGCTGTCGACGCAACTCGCGTTCGGGCTGCTTGCCTTTTCCAACATGCCGGCGGTTCACGGCTTTGGCTTGACGGTCCTGATCGGGATGACCGTCGCCTATTTGCTGGCGCCGCTGGCACGGTATCGATTAGAACACAGTCAGTACAAGAACCGAGTAGACAACCATGACCTATGAGTGTGATGTCGTAATTATCGGCGCGGGGCCATCGGGGGCAGTGGCGGGCGCAATGCTGGCGGCGGCCGGCCGTCGGGTGACGGTCCTGGAGCGGGACGAATTTCCACGCTTCTCGATCGGCGAGAGCCTGCTGCCTCAATGCATGGACTACCTTGACGAGGCCGGGTTGCTGGATGTCATCCAGGAGGCCGGTTTTCAACCCAAGGACGGCGCTGTCTTCCACTGGCGGGACAACGAATTCTCCTTTAATTTCAATGAGAAATGGACACCCGGGTGGGGCACGACCTACCAGGTTCAGCGGGCCAGTTTTGACAAGTTGCTGGCCGATGCGGCCGCCAACAAGGGGGTCGACATCCGCTACGGCTGCCAGGTCCTTGCCGCCCGGTTGAGCCAGGACGATGCGGTCCTCGACTACCAGGACCAGAATGGTGACCGCAGCACTATCCACGCCCGGTTTTGCCTGGACGCCAGCGGCTTCGGCCGGGTGCTGGCGCGGCTGCAGAGCCTCGAGCAACCGTCCACGTTGCCGCCGCGGACCTCGTTCTTCACCCACGTGATCGACCGCATCGACGATGCCGGCTTCGATCGCCAGAAAATCCTGATCACGGTCCATCCGGAAAAACGGGATATCTGGTATTGGCTGATTCCGTTCTCCGACGGCACCAGCTCAATCGGCGTGGTCGGAGAGCCGGTCTATTTTGAGAGCGATCCGGACGCCGATACCAGCCTGTGGCGGCTGATATCCGAAGATCCGGGCCTTGCCCGCCTGCTGAAAAATGCCGAGGCCTGCCGCGACACCGGAACCATGATCGGTTATTCGGCCAGTGTCACCAGCCTGCACGGACCCGGTTTCGCCCTGCTGGGCAATGCCGGTGAGTTTCTGGATCCGGTCTTTTCGTCCGGCGTGACGATCGCGCTGCATTCATCCTGCCTGGCCGCCCGCCTGCTGAACCGCCAACTGGACGGCGGCACGGTCGATTGGCAGACCGATTTCACCGGCAAGCTGATGCCCGGCATCGAGACCTTCCGCTGTTTCGTCGAGTCCTGGTACCGACGGGAATTGCAGGACATCATCTTCTATCCCGAACCCGAACCCCAACTGGGCAAGATGATCAGCGCGGTGCTGGCCGGCTATGCCTGGGACGGCAGCAACCCGTTTGTCGCGGAACCCAAGCGCCGTTTGGCCGCCCTGGCCCAGGTTTGCGCGCCATGAGATTGCGCCATCTGGCGGCCGCGCTGTGCCTGCTGTTGCCGATTGGCTGTTCCCACGCACCGGCGGCGCGCGTTCCGGTTGACATCCGACCTTTGCTGGCCGCCGTCGACCTGCCCGCCTGGCCCGGTCCCGATGTCGGACTGAGCCAGGTGGTAAGCGGCCAAGCCGGCGGCCAAGCCTATTCGGCGCGCTTCGAGGTTGAGCTGACCGCCAGCCAGGTGGCGCTGGTGGCCCTCGGTCATACCGGCATACCGCTGTTCCAGTTGCGATTGAGCGATGGTAAGCTGGATATACGCCAGCAACTGGCGAACGCGGGTCAGCTTCGGCCGGAATGGGTGATCTCGGATCTCGCCCTGGCCTACTGGCCGGCGGCCGCGTTGGCGGACTGGTTGCGGCGACAGGGCCTAATATTGCGGGATGACGCAACGACACGCTCCGTAGAGGACGAGTCGGGGCAGGAAATTGTCGCCATCGAATATGGCGGCGGCGACCGGTTGCGGTCCGAAATACGGTTTGAACACAGGCGACTGGGATACCGGCTCGACATTCGAACGTTGGCACTGAGGGCACTGAACTGACCATGGCGACCTACCTCAATGCACTGGGCATTGTGACGCCGTTGGGCCGCGGGCGCCGAGAGGTGTACCGGTCGCTGGTCGCGGGCAGCACACACGGCGTGCGCCGCCTTGAGGGGATGGTCGCCGACGGCCAGGCCCTGCCCTTTGCCGCCGTCGACGCGCCGCTGCCCCCGGTGCCGGAGACGCTTGCCAGGTTCGCCAGCCGCAACGTCGCCCTCAGCCTGGCGGCGATCGATGAAATCCGTCCCGACATCGACGCCGCGATCGACCGCTACGGCGCCGAGCGGGTGGCCGTGGTGGCGGCGTCCAGCACGTCCGGCATCGAGAGCGGGGAGCAGGCTATGGGCCATCGCCAGGCCCATGGCGAATTCCCCAAGGACTTTGACTTCCTGCAGCAGGAAATCGGGTCGGTTGCGGAGACACTGGCCAGGTATCTGGGCTGCACCGCCCCGGCCTGGACCGTCAACACGGCTTGCAGCTCGGGCGCCAAGGCCTTCGCCAGCGCCCGGCGGTTGCTCGACCGGAATCTGGCGGACGCGGTCGTGGTCGGCGGTGCCGATTCGTTCTGCCGCCTCACCCTGGCCGGCTTTCATGCACTGCAGGCGCTGACCACCACCGCCTGTCTGCCGTTCAGCCGCCACCGCGACGGCACCATGCTGGGCGAGGGCGCCGCCTTTTTCCTGGCCACCAGGGACGCAGGCGCGGTCGAACTGGCGGGGGTCGGCGAGACCTCGGATGCCTATCATCCCACCGCCCCCGACCCGGAGGGCACCGGCGCCCGGTTGGCGATGCAGGCGGCGCTGCACCAAGCCGGGCTCGGGCCGCAAGATATCTGCTACATCAACCTGCACGGTACCGCGACCCGGCAGAACGATGCGATGGAAAGCCGGGCCGTGAAGGACCTGTTCGGGGAAGCCGTGCCGGCCAGTTCCTCCAAGGCGCAGATCGGCCATACCCTGGGCGCCGCCGGTGCTATCGAGACCGCCTTTTGCTGGCTGGCCCTGACCGCCCAGGACAGCGATTGCCGCGTGCCGCCCCATGTCTGGGACGGCGCCGCCGAGCCTGATCTGCTGGGGCCCAGCCTGGCCGATGGCGGCGAGACCCTGCCGGCGGACGGGCCGGCTTGGTGCATGAGCAATTCCTATGCGTTCGGCGGCAGCAACGCCAGCGTGATCGTCGGGAGGGCGAGATGAGCGACCCCAGCCTGCAATGGCTCGTCGAGGAACTGCTGCCGCATGCCGAGCCGATGATCCTGATCGACGAGGTTACGGACTGGAGCCAGGACGGGCTCACCGCGGCGGTCCGCATTGGCGAGGATTCGCTGTATTACGTGGCCGGCCAGGGCGTTCCGTCCTGGGTGGGGATCGAATATATGGCGCAATCGGTCGCCGCTTTTGCCGGCGTACACGCGAAACAGGCCGGGGAGCCGGTGCGTATCGGTTTCCTGTTGGGCACCCGCCGCTATGTCTGCCAACCGTCGCACTTTCCCTTGGGCGAAAGACTGGTGATCGAGGTGCGCCGTGAATTCGAGGAAGACAAGATGGGGGTGTTCGACTGCGCCATCCGGGACGGCTCCGGCAAGACCTTGGCCGAGGCGGCGATCAACGTCTACCAGGGCGACGACCTGGTGAAACAGGGGGTCGCGTCGTGACCCGGCGTGTTCTGGTCACTGGCGCCACAAGGGGGATCGGACAGGCGGTCGCCCTGGCCTTGGCGGCCGACGGCTTCGACGTGACGGTGCACGGCCGTTCGGACCGTGCCGCGATCGAGGCGGCCGGCGCCCAGATGCGGGACCTGGGCGGGCGCGGTGGTTGGCTGCAGTTCGACGTCGGCGACCGGGCGGCGGCGACTGCGGCACTGGAACGTGACATCGCCGAGCATGGCGCCTTTTACGGCATCGTAAGCAATGCCGGTGTATACCGCGACAATGCCTTCCCGGCGATGTCGGCGGACGACTGGGACGAAGTTCTTCGCACCAGTCTTGATGGTTTCTATAATGTCGTGCAACCCTGTGTCATGCCGATGGTACGTGCGAAGAACGGGGGACGCATCGTGGTTATGTCATCGGTATCGGGTTTGATGGGCAATCGCGGCCAGGTCAACTATTCGGCAGCCAAAGCGGGGCTGATCGGCGCCGCCAAGGCGCTGGCAGTGGAGCTGGCCAAACGCCGCATCACAGTAAATTGTGTGGCACCGGGCTTGATCGCGACCGAGATGACGGATGAGATGGATGACGAACTGGTCCGACAAATGGTACCGATGCGCCGAATGGGGATGGCGGACGAAGTTGCCGGACTGGTTTCATACCTCTTTTCCGATCGGGCCGGCTATGTCACAAGGCAGGTCGTTTCGATCAATGGCGGGATGTTTTAATTGGTCAATACCGTGCGACGAGTTGTGGTAACCGGCAAGGCCGGACTGTCCCCGATCGGTTCCGAATGGACCGAAGTCGAGGCAAATTTGCGTGCCCGACGCGGCGGTGTCGTGCACCTGGAGGAGTGGGACCAGTATGAGGGGCTGAACACCCGGCTCGGCGCGCCGGTTCCAGGATTTTCCCTGCCCAAACATTACAACCGCAAGATCAGGCGCAGCATGGGCCGGGTTTCGCAGTTGGCGACCCGGGCCAGCGAACTGGCGCTGGACGATGCCGGCCTGATCGGCGATCCGGTCCTGACCAGCGGCCGCACCGGAGTATCCTATGGATCGTCGACCGGGGCCACCGATTCGGTGCGCGATTTCGGCCACATGTTCCATTCCAAATCGACCGATCGCATTCAGGCGAACACCTATATCCGCATGATGCCCCACACCGCGGCAGTGGCGGTCGGCATGTTCTTTGGCATGACCGGCCGGATCCTGCCGTCATCGACCGCCTGCACTTCCGGCAGCCTGTCGGTCGGCATGGCGTATGAGGCCATCAAATACGGCTACCAGGACGTCATGGTCGCCGGCGGTTCCGAGGAACTGTGCGTGTCGGAAGCCGCGGTCTTCGACACGCTCTATGCCACCAGCACCTGGAACGACCGCCCCGACCAGTCGCCGCGACCCTTCGATCGGGACCGGGACGGGCTGGTGATCGGCGAAGGCGCCGGTTCGCTGGTCCTGGAGGAGTTGGGACGGGCTCAGGCGCGCGGTGCCCGGATCCACGCCGAGATCATTGGCTTCGCGACCAATTCCGACGGTGTGCACCACACCCAGCCGACCGCCGAGACCATGGCCATGGCCATGAAACTGGCCCTCGACGACGCCGAGCTTTCCGCCGACCGCATCGACTATGTCAGCGCCCACGGCACCGCCACGGACCTTGGCGATATCGCCGAGAGCCACGCGACCGCCGAGGTCTTTGGCGATGCGGTGCCGATCAGTTCCCTGAAAAGCTATATGGGCCACACCCTGGGTGCCTGTGGCGCCCTGGAAGCCTGGATGACCCTGCAGATGATGCAGGACGGCTGGTTCGCGCCGACCATCAACCTCGACAATGTCGACCCACGTTGTGCCGAATTGGACTACGTGACCGGCGACGGTCGCGAGATCCAGGCGGAACACGTGATGAGCAACAATTTCGCGTTCGGTGGGGTCAACACCTCTCTGGTTTTCCGCCGTTGGGCTTGAGAGTCTGACTCTCGGGGGCACTGTTCCGTCCCGCTCCCCCTCCCAACCGCCCATGGCATGGTACCCTGTTGGGTGGTTGGGAGGGGGAGCGGGACGGAACAGTGCCCCCGAGAGTCGCGCTAAGCGATTTTCGGGAGAGACACTGAGAGAGCTTAAAACAAACCCCGAAAATCGACCTGCAGAATGACAGGCGGCGGTCCGCCACGGCCGGCCACGGCCAACAACCCGCCGCCCGCAATTTCGTGCAACCACCCGGACAAATCGGGCTCGCAATCGGCGGCGGTCGAGCGGAAATACACCGGCGGCCCGGGGTCGACCCGGGTGGCGGCAAGATGGCGAAAGATGCTTTGGCCGTGATATTTGGCGAAGGCCTCCTTCAGGGTCCACAGGCGGAAAAACAACGCCCGCCCCTGGTCGGCAGGCAAGGATTGCAACCGGGTTCGTTCCGCCGCGGCAAACTGACTCGCCGCGATGGCCCGCCAATCGACCAGGCGGTCCGGCACCTCCACGTCGATACCGATTCGGCCGCCCGCCACGACGCCGGCCGCAACCAGCGTTCCGGAATGGGCGAGGCCGATGCCGGGCGGCGTGGCCAGCCCCGGGGCGACCAATCGCGGCGCGCCGCCGGCTTCCGCTTCCAGGTCCCAACCTGCCGCCGGATCCGCGCCAATCGACCGCGCCAGCAGCCGGTCGAGCAGCGCCCGACTGGCCGCGAAGCGGACCAGGACATCCGACCGCCGGATTTGGTCGGCGCGAACCCGTTGGCGGGGCCCAAGTCCGGCCAGCAGCCGTTCGACCTGGTGCGCCGGGACGGCCTTTGGCAGCCGGCAGAAGCCGACCAGCGCCTGCCCCGCTGCATTGCCTTGCGGATCCATCATTTCGGATAGGGCATCAAGAAGCTCCGCTTTGGCCCACGCCACGTGCCCCAGTCATCGGGAGCGTTTTGACGGGCCGCTTCATATTTGTTTATATCCGGACGCATGAAAGACGTCAGCCCGCCCTTCGGAAGCGCGGATGTCGAAGCCGCCTTCAATTCGTTCCCCGAACCGGCCCGCAGCGGTTTGCTTTCGCTGCGCCGCATGATCTTCGACACCGCCGCCACGACGCCCGGTGTCGGGACCCTGTCGGAAACCCTGAAATGGGGTCAGCCCGCCTATCTGACGCCGGAAACCCGGTCCGGTTCCACCATAAGGCTCGGCCTGCCGAAGCAGGGCGGGATTGCCATCTATGCCCATTGCCAGACCACGATCATCTCCGATTTCCGAAACCAGTTTCCGGATGATTTTGCTTATGAGGGCAACCGGGCCATCCATTTCAACGAGGCCGAGGCCGCGCCGCCGGACCAGCTGCGCCTGTTGATCCGTCATGCACTGACCTATCATCTGAAATAAGGGACATAAAGGCATGGACTTCGGTATCGCCGGTCTGAACGCATTGGTCCTGGGCAGTTCGCAGGGGTTGGGTCTGGCCTGTGCCGAGGCGCTGGCCGAGGCCGGGGTGCGGGTGGTGGTCAACGGCCGCGAACCCGATCGTGCGGCAGCCGCGGCCGACCGGTTGGGGGCCAGCGCCCGGGTGGTCGCCGGCGACGTCGCCAGCCCGGACCAACGTCGCCGCATTTTCGAAGCGGCGCGCGAGGCGGTCGGACCGCTCGCCATCCTGGTTACCAACGCCGGCGGCCCGCCGCCGGGACCGCTGGCCGACCACGAGGCCGACACCTGGGAAAATGCGCTGCAGACCAACATGCTGTCGGCAATCGACTTTGCACGGCTGGTGTTACCGGAGATGCGCGCCGCCGGCTTCGGACGGATTGTCAACATCACCTCGTTTTCGGTCCGCGAGCCCTACCCCAATATGGGGCTGGCGACCGGCGTGCGGGCCGGCCTTACCGGGGCGATGTCCAGCCTGGCACATGAGGTGGCCTTGGACGGCGTCACGGTCAACAACCTGCTGCCCGGTCTGATGGACACAGGCGCGCTGAAGCGGGTCTTTGACGCGCAAGCCCGGCGCGAGGGCATCACGCCCGAGGCCGCCAAGGCCCGCATGGCCACCAGCGTGCCGATGGGCCGCCTGGGCACCGGGGGCGATTTCGGGCCGGTCTGCGCCTTCCTGTGTTCCCGCCAGGCCGGCTACATCACCGGCCAGAACATCACCGTCGACGGCGGCCTGGTCCGGGCCCTGATCTGACCAGTTCAAATCTTGCCAACGATCACGGTCGACGACCGTTGGCAGATCCCTCAGGCGCCGGGCGCTTGCTGTTGGGCGTTGAACTTGACTCGTCGCCCAACGGTTCCATTCCGCCATTGCATCGCGCAACCATTTGGCGGAAAGTTCATCGCGGCTTTGCCCGTCACGGGTGGCGAGAAGAACGGATTGGGGAGGAACGGCCATGTTGACCGGCGACATGCTGCGCCGCGCCGCGGAACGGTTTCCGGACAAGCCGGCGATCATTTGGGACGGCTCTACACTAAGTTATCGCGACCTGGACCGGTCCGCCAACCGCCTGGCCAACGCCCTGCTCGGCCAGGGCACAACAAAGGGCGCCAAGATCGGCATTATCAGCCGCAACCGGACCGAATACGGCATCGCCTTTTTCGGGATCGCCCGCTCGGGCGCGGTGATGGTCAATGTTTCGGTGCTCTACGCACCGGACGAACTGGCCTACGTCCTGGACAAGGCGGATGTTGAAATTCTGTTTTGCGAGGACCTGTTCGCGCCCAAGGTGGTGGAGATCCGGGACCAATTGCCCAAGCTGCGCGCCTGTATCACCATCGGCGGGGACGAGGACGGGTTCGAAACCTTTCTGCAAGAGGGTTCCCCCGAACCGCCGAACGTTGCGATCGCCGAGGACGACCCGTTCTGCATGACCTATACCGGCGGCACCACCGGCCGGCCCAAGGGCGTCCTGATGAGCCACCGCGCCCGCGCGGCGACCGCCCACACCGTGATGGTCGAGGAAGCCCTGGACGAGCGCGACGTGGTCGGGGTGGTAACCCCAATGTTCCATGTCGCCGCACTGAACATCATGTTCCAGCCGGCGGTCCTGGCCGGCGCGACCTGCACATTCCTGAGCAAATGGGAGGTTGCCGATTTCGTCGCCATGGCCCGGGAGACCGGCATGACCGCGGCGTTCATGGTTCCGACCCAGGTCGCGATGCTGGTCAGCGACCCGGAGTTCGATCCCGGCGACTTCCGCGCCTGGCGCAAGCTGTCCTTCGCCGGCGCGCCGATGCCGGACTGGGTCCAGGTCGAAATGATGCGGCACCTGCCCGACGTCAAACTGACCCAGATCTACGGCCAGTCGGAAATGGGCGTCCTGACCGCTCTGCGCCACTGGTACCTGCCGGACAAGCTGGGCTCGATCGGGCGCCAGGCCTACAACGTGGACGTCGCGGTGATCGATCGCCAAGGCCTGCCGGTGGCGGTCGGCGAGATCGGCGAAATCGTCTCGCGCGGTGACAATGTGATGATCGAGTATTACGGCGAACCGGAGCAGACCAGCGCCTTTTGGAAGCATGGCTGGGCCCATACCGGCGATGTCGGCACGATCGACGAGGACGGCTTCATCACCCTGGTCGATCGTTCCAAGGACATGATCATTTCGGGCGGCGAAAACGTCTACCCGAAGGAGATCGAGAACGCGATCTACGAACACGGCGCCGTCGCCGAATGCGCCGTTTTTGGCATTCCCGACGACAAATGGGGCGAGGTGCCGGCGGCATTTGTCCAGTTGAAGGCCGGGGCGAAGCTGGACGAGAACGAACTGGTCGCCCATTGCGCGGCGCGCCTGGCCCGCTTCAAGCGGCCGCGGCTGGTCAAGTTCGTCGACGGGTTTCCCAAGACGCCGATCGGCAAAATCCAGAAGAACATCCTACGCGAACCCTATTGGAAGGACCGGGAGAAAAACATATGACCGACCGCTACGCCCGTTACGAACGCCTGAAATTCGACTGGCCGGAGGAGCGCATCCTTCGCATCACCATGGAAAACCCCGGCCGGCTGAATTCAGCCGACGCGATCATGCATGGCGAACTGACCGAAATCTGGCGCGATATCGACAGCGACCCGCAAGTCAGCGCGGTCATCCTGCGGGGTGCGGGCGATGCCTTTTCGGCCGGAGGCGACCTCGACATGGTGGCCGAGATGACCGAGGACTTCGACACCCTGTCGCGGGTCTGGAAGGAGGCGCGGGACCTGGTCTACAACCTGGTCAACTGCTCCAAGCCGCTGGTCTCGGCGATGGAGGGGCCGGCGGTCGGGGCCGGCCTGGTGGCCGGGCTGCTGGCCGATATCTCGATCGCCTCGCGGACCGCCCGGATCATCGATGGGCACACAAGGCTGGGGGTCGCGGCCGGCGACCATTCGGCAATCATCTGGCCGCTGCTGTGCGGCATGGCCAAGTCGAAATATTACCTTCTGCTGTGCGAACCGCTGTCGGGCGAAGAGGCCGAGCGGATCGGCCTGGTGTCGCTGTGCACCGAGCCGGAAGACCTGCACGACAAGGCGCTGGAGGTGGCGCGCAAGCTGACCCGGGGGGCTCCCACCGCGATCCGCTGGACGAAATACGCCCTGAACAATTGGCTGCGGATGGCCGGGCCGACCTTCGATACCTCGCTGGCGCTCGAGTTCATCGGGTTCAAAGGCCCGGATGTGAAAGAGGGGCTTGCGTCCCTGAGAGAGAAGCGCCGCCCCAATTTCGATCCCGATTGCTCGCTGTAGGGAAACGACCCGGGCGGGCCTGCCATGGCCCGCCCGGCAAGCTTAGAACACCGTGAAGCGGTTGGTGGTCTCGTTGTAGCGGACCAGGCCGTACCACAGCCCGAGCAGCGCCAGCGTGACCAGATAGGCAAGCGGCCAGCCGCCCTCTAGGCTGGGCAGGTAGGACTGGACACCGACCTTGCTGGCTTCGACCAGATCCAGGGTCATTTCGGTCTTCAACAGTTCCCAGCGCCCGACAATGGCGTTGAACGTGGCGCCGGACCAGGCGAAGAAGAACACCGTCACCCAAAGCTTCAGATTGCCCTCGCCCATCCGCCACAGCGAGCCCGAGGCGCAGCCGCCGGCGAAGATCATGCCGACACCGAAGATCACGCCGCCCAGCAGCGAGCCCAGCCAGAAGCTGGCCGGAATGGCGAGATAGGGGTCGATGGTTTCTTTCTGCAACAGCACCGAACCCAGCAAGACACCGGCCCCAAGCGCCAGGATGGTGGCCTTGGTCAGTTCGCCGTCGCCGGTCATCATCGGTTCGCGCACCGCCCGCGAGAAGCAGAAGCGCGACCGGTGCAGGATGAAGCCGAGCGCGAAGCCGGCCACGACGATGATGCCACGCGAGGCCAGCACCTGGTCGTCGCTGCCGTACCAGGCAGAGGCCCACAGCAGGATGGCCGCCACCAGTCCCGCCCCGGCGAAGCCGAGGACGGTCCTGGTGCCGGTCGAATAGGTCAATGGCGCCGGGGCCGTGGTGCCCCAGGTCACGTTCTCCAGGGTCCAGAGCAGCGCCCTCAAACCCAGATTGGCGCCGATCAACAGGCCCAGCAGCATCATCCAGCCGGCCGGCGAGGCGAAGACCACCGGAGTGAAGAAGCCGCCGACCGTGCAGCCGCCGGCCAGGGAAGCACCGATGCCCATCAGGATGCCGCCCAACGCGCCCCAGACATATTCCAGCGGTGGCGGCCGGTTGATCTTGAACTGGCCGGCCAGCAGGGCGGCAGCCATGGCGCCCAGCACCAACGTGATGTCCATCAGTGAAATCCGGTGGATCAATGGATTGTCGAGGTGCGGCGTGTGGCCGAGCAAGGCATTGAGGCCGATCACCTGGTTGAACCAGTCGCCCCACAGGCGCAGGCCCCCAAAGACGCCCCAGAAGAGGCCGTTGGCCATCAGGGCGACGACCACCGCGACCAGGGCCAACGCCCCGAAATAGGGCGACCATTCGGTGACGAAGATCGATTTGTAGTCGGTGCGGAATCCGCCGAAGACTTCGCTGTCTGCCATGGCCATGGTCCCGCTCCTCTATTGGCACCGCGCCGGCGTGTCGCTGTCCTTGGCGCCGCGGATGAAAAAGGCGCGGACATGGGCCGCCATCTGGTCGTCGGTGAATTTCAGGAACTTGGCCGCCGCCTTGTTCTCGGCGCGGATACTTTCGCGATAGGCGGTGCTGGTGTAGTGGCTGACCTTCGGCTTCGCCTTGCCCGATGCGGCATGGGCGTCGGCATCGAAATAGGAGGTCCATTCCGCCTTGGTCCGCTCGTAGGGCGAGACCACGTGGCCGCCGTCGAGACGGTGGCAGGCGTTGCAGACCAGGCGATTGTAAACCCGGCCGATCTTCCAGTTGGCGGTTCCGGCGGCATTAGCCGCTTCGGCCAGGGGCAGTGTCACGGCCAGGGCCAAGATTGCGATCAGTATTTTGTTTTTCATGACTTCACCCTCGCACCAGAGCGGGGCGGCGGGGGGAGTGGACTGTCCCGCCGCCCCGGGGTTACGCTAGTTCTGGGCCATCTTGAACGACCCGTCCTCCTGGTACGTCACCTCGGCGTCCAGGAAGTACACCTTCATCTCCTCCCGCATCAGCTTGACGATGTCATAGGCCTCGCCGCTGCGGGCGCCGGTCGAGCAGACAAAGACGATCGGCTTGTCGCTCGGCAGGTCGGCGACCATGTCCTCCAGCTCGTCGATCGGCACGTTGATCGCACCCGCCATCGACCCCTGGGCGAACTCGGCTTTGTCGCGGACGTCATAGAGGTAGATGCTGTCGGGCGCGTCCTTCAGGATGGCTTGGAACGAGGCGACGGTGATGGTGTCGCCCTCGGGCCCGGCTTCGATCGCCGCCTTGCCGGCGGCCAGCGGCTCCATGCCCTTGACGCCTTCGCCAAAGGCCTTCTTCCAGGCCGGATAGCCGCCCTGGAATACCTTGACGTCGGTGTAGCCCAGTTTCTTCGCCTTAACCGCCGACTTGACGCTCAGCGGGCATTTCAGGCCACCACAGTAGAAGATCAGCGGTGTCGCCTTGTCGGCCGGCAGCATTTGGGTTTGCTTGTCGAAAACCCGGTCGGGGATGCTGATCGCGCCGGGAACGTGACCCTTGGCGTATTTACGCTTTTTGGGCCGCGCGTCGACCACCACCGCCTTGCCCTTGGCCAGTGCGGTCTTGACATAGGCGGCACTGACCGAGCCGATCCGCCCCTTGGCGATCCAGTCGGGATAGCCGTCGGCATAGACCTGGATATTGGTGTAGCCCAACGCCTCGGCCTTGAAGGCCGACTTGTGGCTCAGCATGCATTTCGGGCCGCCGCAGTAGAAGATCAACTGCATCGACTTGTCGGCCGGCAGCGCGTCGGTCATCTTGTCGAAGCTGCTGGCCGGAATGCTGACCGCGCCGGGAATGTGGCCCGGGTCGTAGCGCCGCTTGGTGGGGCGCGAATCGACAATCATGACATCATCGCGCACCGGGACGACGGCGAACTCCTTGACGAACTCATAATCGACGATTTTCGAATACCAGCCCGGTTCGGCGGCCGAAACCGTCATAGGCTGGCCGAGGAATAGGACAGCCACCAAGGCTGCCGCGGCAGCAAGGAATGTTTTTCTCGGTTTCATGGCTTGGTCCTCCTGAGGCTCCTTTCATGCGGTTGCTATCGTCAGGACGCTCGACGTTGTGTAGGTCTCGCCGTTGTCGGCCTGCCAGGTGAAGCGGTAGGTGCCCGGTCCTGTCACCTTGGTGTAGAAGAAGAGGTACGGGTCCTGGGCGACGCCACTGTCGAAGTCGGCGCTCAGCACGTCCTCGCCTTCAAAGGTGCAAACGAACCGGGTGATCAGGTTGCGCGGCACCGCCTGGCCATCGCCCCCCTTGCGCCAGCCGGTCTCCATCGGGTGGCGGATCTTGGTGCGGATCCCGATGACCTCGCCGATCTGTGCGACGCTTTGCATTCGAACCCGTGGTGCGGTCGGTTTCATCTCTCCCTCCCTCGTCTTCAGCCGCAGCCGCCGGCGCCGCGGGCCACCTTGCAGCGGGCCTTGGCGACATAGGCACTGCCGTCGCTCATCTCGGCCGCGACGATGATGGTCTGCGACTTGGCGACCCGGATCCGTGTGGTGATCTCGCAACGGCCGCTCAAGGGCGAAAACCGATAGGTTGCGACGTTGGGAACGGTGTTGCGCTCGGCCAGGATGTGCAGTGCCGTCACGTGGTCGGCCTCGGTCATTGGGCTGGCGACCGCGACCCTGATCCGGGTGCGCTTGCCGTCCTGGGTCAGGGCGGGCAGGTCAATGGTGATGCGCCCATTTTGAAGCTCGGCGCCTTTGGTCAGCTCGGCCAGCCGGGCCTTGGCATCGCGCGGCGACGCTTCGGCCGCGACCGGCCACAGTTCGGCCAGGGCCGCCGTGGCCAGGGCCGCGCCGCCCAGGGCCAGAACCCGACGCCGGCTCAGGCGGACTTCTTCGATGGCGGTGATGATCATCGCTCCCTCCTACTCGTCGACTTCTTCCCAGCCGGTGATCATCGCCTTGATGTGGGCGAAGACGGTGTGACCGGTGGTCGTCAGGTAGACATGTCCAACCAGGAAAATGACCAGGGCAAAGGCGGCCGCCACATGCAGGAAGGCGATGACGGCCAGGTCCAGCCAACCCAGCCCCCAGGCCGCCCAGTCGTTGTAGAACAGGTACAGCAACCCGGTGATCCAGATGACCGGCGCCATGGCCAGCTTGAAGCCGAGATAGGCCAGTAATTGCAGCGGGTTGTGTTTCCTCAACTGGGTCGGCCGGTAGGGGTGGTGCTCGCCCTTGAAGATGCCGAAGGCATAGAACTTGGCCACCGCCACCAGCTTCTCGGCGGTCGGAATGTAGTGCCGCCATTCGCCGGTGGTCAGGTGCCAGAAGATCGCGAACACCCACAGGCCGATCAAGGCCCAGGCGGCGGTGGTGTGCCAGAACACCGCGTCCTCGAAGCCAAGCAGCTGATAGGTGCCGTGGATTTCGAACCCGGTCAGCGCCATGCCCATGATCAGCAGCGCCTGGGCCCAATGCCAGAAGCGTTCGAAGCGTTTGAAAATGTAGATCCGCTTGGCACCCTGTTCGGGCTGTGCCGTGGCAGAGGTGGCGAGGGTTTCCATAGTGACGGTCATCTTACTTCTCCCCCGTCTTCCCGTTGCCACCCAGCAGCGCACGCATGACGCCGTGGATACCGACGCCGATGGTCGTCAGGGCCAGGAAGCCGAAACCAAGGATGTCGAGCCAGGGGTTGCGGTCGCGGCCCGGCAGATAGATGTCGGTGAGCCCGGCCAGGCGGCCCTGCTTGGCATGGCAGTCCTGGCAGCCCAACGCCTCGCTGGCCGGTGCGACCATGTGGGCCAGCGGCCAGGACATGGTGGTTTCGATGAACCCGTATTCGCCGCTGTAGGGCAGGTTGGCCGCCGACATGCCCTTGGTGATCGCGTCCTGCCAGTCGAAGGTCTTCCAGTAACCGTCCTTGCCGGTGGTATGCGGCGTCACCAGGGTGTTGTTGCCGGCATCATAGGGCTGCTTGCCGCGCATCAGCTTGATCGGCCAGATCATCGCGTCCGGGTCGTCGGCACTGCCTTGCAAGGTGTTGACTTCCAGGACCCCGTCCGGGTCGAAGCTGTCGGTCGGCAGGGTGTAGAGGACCGAGCCGTTGAACCAGCGATATTCCGGAACCACGTCACGTTCCCAGACGAAATCACCCTTTTTGGAGTTGTAGATCTCGTTGCCGTCGTCATCCAGCACCGAGACCGGTTTTCCCTGATCGTCCATCCGGCCGGAGGTCGACCAATCCCACCAGGTCTTGGAGGCATAGTCGCCGCGGGCGAAATGCGGGATATGGCAGGTCTGGCAGGCGATGCGGTCGGTATGGTCGTTCAGCTTCTCGTCCTTCATCGGGCGCAGGCCGTGGCACGAGACGCAGGTCGCCCGGCTGCCGTCGCCACGCCCGGGAATGTCGATACCGGCATTGTCCTTGGCGGTCGGCACATAGCGGCTGCCGGTGACCATATGGGCATCGGTGGTGTGGCAGGTGGAGCAGGTGAAGTTCAGGCCGTCGGCGTCCATGTGGACATCGACGAAGACGTCCGGGGCGTCGAAACTGGGATCCAGATCGCCGTGCTTGACCGCCTTGCCGCCGCCGCCCTTGAAATGGCAGCTGCCGCAGGAGGTTCGGCTGGTGCGGCCGACATTCTGCGCGATCTTGGCCAGGTTCGAGGTCTTGCCTTCGCGCAGCTTCTTCTTGTCATAAACGCCGGTCCGGTCATGGCAGACCAGGCAATCGACATTCTCTTCGACCGTGAAATCATAGGACTGGTCCTTCCAGCCATACCCGACATGGCACGACGAGCACGCACCGATATTGGATTGGGTGGAAATGCAGAAATTGTTGACCACGTTCCGCTTGCCCAGCAACTGCCCGGTCACCGGATTCTCGAACTGCCAGGTCCAATGGGTGGTCTTGTGTACCTGCTTGGCGGCCTCGGTATGGCAGGATAGGCAAGCCTTGGTGACTTCCGGACCGCTTTCGAACGGCCCTTGCAGTTCCTTGAACTTGCCATGGTCGGCGGTCGAGGCTTCGGGCAAGGCCGCCAAACCGGGTGGAGCGGCAAGGCCGAGGGCCAGGCCGATCAACAAAGTTAGAAACGGTATGGTTGTAAACTGGCGGCTGGGACGTCGAAGGGCAAGGTGCATCGTCTCCCTCCCGGACTGAGGGGAACGACCCCACCAATACTCCAGTCGCCCCCCAATGAAGCCTATGTGGAATAACTCTAATTAGCCTTCCCTAATATAGTGTTTAAGCACCTTCTTTATTAGTGGTTGCTAATTCATGGCCGCCATGCTCCGGGCGCATGGACTGCCCCGCATGGCGTGCAGGAGCCTCTCGAAATACGAGCGGGAGGGAGCTTCCCGGTGAACCTAATCGGCACCGGAGGGTGACAGGAGAACCACGCCTATTGCGATTGCGTCTCGATAGCCATTTAAACCGGCCGTCAATCGCGCTATCTCTATCCCTTAGTGTCTGACCGGAACTATGCCAACGGCGCTTATCCAGGGCGGGGAGCGGGACGGAACAGCCACTTTGGGATCACAGTCAAAGAGCGACCGGTCGGAGTAAGGTATGGCGGAAAGATCGTTCAAGGCCGAAGTCGAGACGTTGCGCCTGGGCAGCGGCGAGGTCTTTCACGGCGAAGGCATCTTGGCGGTCACCAAAGCGTTGCTGCAAAGCGGCGTATCCTATATCGGCGGCTATCAGGGCGCGCCGATCAGCCACATGATGGATGTGATGAACGATGCCGAGGAGGTTCGCAACGAACTCGGCATCCATTTCGAGAACGCCGCCAACGAGGCCGGTGCCGCCGCCATGCTGGGCGCCTCGATCCATTATCCGCTGCGCGGCGCAGTCACCTGGAAGTCGACGGTCGGCACCAATGTCGCATCTGACGCCCTGGCCAATGTCGCTTCGGCCGGCGTCACCGGCGGCGCGCTGGTTATTGTCGGCGAGGATTACGGCGAAGGGTCCTCGATCATGCAGGAGCGGACCCACGCCTTCGCCATGAAGTCCCAGATCTGGCTATTGGACCCCCGGCCCGACCTGCCGTCCATCGTCACCGCGGTGGAACGCGGGTTCGAACTGTCGGAGGCGACCCACACCCCGGTCATGTTGATGCTCAGAATCCGGGCCTGCCACGTCTATGGCAGCTTCGTCGCCAAGAACAACCGGCCCGGGCATTTCAGCGCCCTGAACCGCCTGTCGAAGCCGGTGTTCGACTACGGCAAGGTAATCCTGCCGCCCTCGTCCTATGCCCAGGAACAGGTCAAGATTGCCGAGCGTTGGCCGGCGGCGGTCGACTTCATCCGCGACCACCAGCTCAACGAGGTCCTGGACGGAGCGCTCGACGATGTCGGCATCATCGTCCAGGGCGGCATCTACAACACCCTCAACCGGGCCCAGGAAATGCTGGGCCTGGCCGACGCGTTCGGCCGGACCCAGGTCCCGACCTATATCATGAACGTCGCCTATCCGCTGATCCCGGACGAGATCAAAGACTTCTGCGCCGGCAAGCGCGCAGTGCTGGTCGTCGAAGAGGGCCAGCCGAACTATATCGAGCAGGGTATCAAGGCGGTGTTGCGTGAATCCAATGTCGGCGCCCGGGTCTACGGCAAGGACCTGCTGCCGGCGGCCGGCGAGTATCTGGCCCGCGACCTGATCGACGGGATCGCCGGCTTCATCGCGGAAACCCGACCGGTCGAATTGGATCACGCAGCCCTGGCCGACCGATTGAACCGCTACACCGCCGAAGTCACGGCCTCGCAGCAGGCGATCCCCGAGCCGCTGCCCGCCCGCCCGCCCGGGTTCTGCGTCGGCTGCCCCGAACGGCCGCTGTTCAGCGCCATCAAGCTGCTGCAGGAAGAATTGGGCGAATTCCACGTCAGCGGCGATATCGGCTGCCACCTGTTCTCGACCCTGCCGCCGTTCAACATAGGTCAGCACACCATGGGCTATGGCTTGGGCCTGGCCAGTTCGTCCGGCCTGGCGCCCAATTTCGACCGGCCGGTGATCAGCATCATGGGCGATGGCGGTTTCTGGCATAACGGCCTGACCAGCGGTGTCGCCAATGCCGTGTTCAACCGTGACGACGGGGTCCTGATCATCGTCGACAATGGCTATGCCGCCGCCACTGGCCACCAGGCGATCCCCTCTTCGGCGAACGGCGCCAATGGCACCGGCATGACCATCGAGCGCGCCGTGCGGGGAGTCGGGGTCGATTGGGTTCGCACCGTCCACAGCTACGACGTTGACGAAATGGTCGAGACCCTGCGCCAGGCGGTCGATCCCGGGCGCCGGGGCCTGCGGGTGGTGATCGCCCGTGGCGAATGTCAGCTGGCCCGGCAACGCCGCGTCAAATCGGCGGACCGGGCCGCGCTTTCGCGTGGGGACCGGGTCGTCCGGACCCGCTTTGGCATCGACGAGGATGTCTGCACCGGCGACCATGCCTGCATTCGCCTGTCAGGCTGCCCGTCCCTGACCGTCAAGGACAATCCCGACCCGCTATTCGACGATCCGGTGGCCCATATCGACAACGCCTGTGTCGGCTGCGGCAATTGCGGGGCGGTTGCCCATCAGGCCTCGCTTTGCCCGTCCTTTTTCGAGGCCGAAATCGTCAGCAACCCGGGTTGGGTGGAGCGCCGACTGGACCGACTGCGGCGTGCCGTGATCGGGTTCCTGCAGGGCGACGCAACCGGAGCCCGGGCGTCATGAACGGACAATTGACCGGCCCGATCAAGATCCTGGTCTCCGCCATCGGTGGCGAAGGCGGTGGCGTGATGACCAAGTGGCTGAAGGACCTGGGCGAGGCTCAGGGGGTCCAGGTCCGCTACACCTATGTCCCAGGTGTCGCCCAGCGCACCGGCGCCGCCACGTATTACCTGGAGATCTGGCCGACGCCGGTCGCGCCCGCCGACCAGCCACCCCCGATCGGCGCGCTGATGCCCTGTGCCGGCGATGTCGACCTGATGCTGTCGACCGAAGCGGTGGAAGCCGCCCGTGCCCTGCAACGGGGTTTCATCACCAAGTCCCGCACCCATGTCGTGACCTCGACCCACCGGGTGTATGCGGTGAACGAAAAAGCGGTGCCGGGTGACGGCCGGGTTGACGCGCGGCCCATGCTGGCCGCGGTCGAACACCAGGCCAGATCTTTGGTTCGCTTTGACATGGCGGCGGCGGCGGCGGAAACCGGCAGCGTCATCAATGCGGTCCTGTTCGGCGCCCTGGCCGGATCCACGATCCTGCCCTTCCCGGCCGAGGCTTTTGCCGCCGTGATCGGTGGTGGCGCCAACCTGCGCGGTTTCGAACTTGGCCATAGCATTGCGTCCGGCGGCGCGACGGCGCCGGTAAACGGCACCGCCAACACCGCTGGTCGCTCCCTTGGTGTTGAGGACCTGGCGGCGATGGAAAACAGCTTCCCGCCGGAACTGCATGCGGTGCTGCGATTGGGCATGGAGCGGACGGCCGATTTCCAGGACGCTGAATATGCCCGCGCCTATCTGGCCCAACTCGGCCCTGTGTTGGAAGCCGATCGGGCGACGGGCGGTGCCGATCAGGGTTTTCTCCTGACCCGCGAGACCGGCCGCTGGCTGGCCCGCCTGATGGCCTATGACGATGTCATCCGGGTGGCCGATCTGAAGACCCGTCGTTCCCGGTTCGAGCGGGTGCGGGACGAGGTTCGGGCCGATGACGGCCAGGTGGTCCGGATCACCGACTATCTGCGGCCGGGGATCGAGGAGATCGCCTCGATCCTGTCGCCCGGCAACGCCCGCCGGCTGCTGGCTTTCAGCGCCCGTACCGGCTTCTGGGCCAAGGGGATGCCACTCAAGCTCAGGACCTCCAGCGTCACCGGATTTTTGGCGATGCGCGGGCTTGCCCTGTTGAAGTCACGCCGTCGCAGCTCTCACCGCTTTGCCGCGGAACAGGCGGCGATCAACGCCTGGCTCGAACAGGTTCGGACCGCAACCGGCACGTCTTATGAACTGGGTCTGGAGGTCGCGGCCTGCGCGCAACTCATCAAGGGTTACGGTGCCACCCACTGCCGCGGTTCCGGGAATTTCGCCAAGCTGTTGGAAACCGCCGCCAGCAGCGACGCCGTTACCGTTCGGCGCCTGCGCCAGGCTGCGATGGCGGATGACACCGGCGCCGAACTGGCGCGGGCCTATTCGATGGTTTCGTCGGGATAGACGCCGTAGAGCTGTTCTCGGCGCATCCAACCTTTCAGGCCTCTGGCCTCGATCTGGCACCAGGCCCCCTGGCAGCGCAGCAGGCGAACCTGGACCCCCGCCTCGGCCCGGAACACCGGTGCGGCACCGTCCTTGGGCATGCGAAAGGCAGGCTGCGTGTCGCCGGTGACCATGCCCATGCGCCGGCCCGACAGCAGACTCTTGTGGATCCAGCCTTCGGTACCATCGACATCGCGGACCTTCAGCCAATATTCGAACTCGCCCACCACCTCGACCGGCAGGCCGTGACGGACATAGACCCAGATCACCGGGTACTGGGCACCGGGCCCAGCCCGCATGTTCACCTCGCTGGCGCCCAACGAGACATATCGCGGGATCGGCAGTTTGGCGGCCCATCCGTTGGCCGACAGCGATCCGGCCAGGATGATCATGATCAGGGCAGCGAGGAAACGGGGCATCGTTCTTGGCAAAAGGATGACGGATAAAGGGGTTATGCCCGGCGGGGACGCATCCGGTCAAGGCTTAGCTCACCCCTGTCAGGCAACTGCCTGGCCCATACGCTGCCGGTGAGCGGATTGGGCCGGAATCTCGCGCTATTCAGACGCTTGTGGTTTGTCTCCGGCGGCCAGTTCTGATAGACAGGCAAGGAACTGTACCGCCGCGCCGCTTCAGGCCCTTTAGGGAGGCGCCAGGCCCGGCGGTATAGACCCAGACGTATCCTGCGGAGTCCGCCGTATGCCGACCAACAAGCCGATTGTCGTTGTCACGCGCAAACTGCCCGATGCGATTGAAACCCGCATGATGGAGCTGTTCGATACGCGATTGAATATCGACGACCGGGCCATGACTCAGGGCGAATTGATCGAAGCGGTCAAGGTCGCCGACGTGCTGGTGCCGACGGTCACCGACCGGATCGATGTCGGGGTCCTGAGCCAGGCCAATCCCAACCTCAGGCTGATCGCCAATTTCGGCAACGGCGTCGACCACATCGACCTGGCGACCGCCCGGCAGCGCGGCATTACGGTGACCAACACGCCGGGCGTGCTGACCGAAGACACGGCCGACATGACCATGGCCCTGATCCTGGCAGTGCCGCGGCGCCTGGCCGAGGGTGAGCGGCTGATCCGGGCCGGTGGCTGGAACGGCTGGTCGCCGACCTGGATGCTTGGCAACCGGATTTGGGGCAAACGGCTGGGGATCATCGGCATGGGCCGGATCGGCCAAGCCGTGGCCCGCCGCGCCGCCGCGTTCGGACTGTCGATCCACTACCACAATCGCAACCGGCTGCCGACCGATGTCGAGACCGATTTGGAAGCGACCTATTGGGAAAGCCTCGACCAGATGCTGGCTCGGGTCGATATTGTCTCGGTCAACTGCCCGCATACGCCGGCAACCTATCATTTGCTGTCGGCCCGGCGGCTGAAGATGCTGCGTCCCAACACCTTCATCGTCAACACCTCGCGCGGCGAGGTGATCGACGAAAACGCTCTGACCCGGATGCTGCGCGACGGTGATCTGGCCGGTGCCGGCCTGGACGTGTTCGAACACGAACCGGCGGTCAACCCGAAGCTCCTGGAAATGGACAATGTGGTGCTGTTGCCGCATATGGGCTCGGCGACCCTGGAAGGCCGCATCGATATGGGCGAAAAGGTCCTGATCAATATCAAGACGTTTGTCGACGGGCACGCTCCGCCCGACCGGGTGCTGCCGTCGATGCTGTAACCCGTCGGTGCCGGCAACGCGTTGCAATATTCCGGGTTTCGGCGCAAGCTGCAACGAACCCTAGGTGGCGGAAAGGCAGGTCACGGCATGCGTAGATCAACCATGTCCTCCCATGTGCGGCACTCGGTCCTGCCGTTGGCGCTGCTGGCGATCCTGGTCGGCGCCTGCGAGCCGACGGTCCAGGTGGCGGCGCCCAAGGAGCCGATCACCATCAACCTCAACATCAAGTTGGACGCCGAGGTGCGGGTCAAGCTCGAGGAAAAGGCGGGCCAGGACATCAAGGCCAATCCGGAGATCTTCTGATTAGGGGTGAACACGATGCGAGGCTCAATCAGGCGTAATTTCGGCTACCTGCTGCGGTTTGGCTTTGTCGTGGCACTGGCGGCGGCAGCCCTGGCCATCCAGGCACCGGGCCCGGCACGGGCGCAGTCCCTGGATGCCCTGCACAGCAGTGGCGTGATCGGCGAAGGCAACAACGGCTACGCCGTGCTGCGCGATGGTGGCGCCTCGGCCGCGGTCAAGGCCAAGGTCGCGACGATCAACGCCAAGCGCCGTCAAATCTATCAGAAACGGGCCGCCGAGCAGGGCGTGACCGTGGAACAGACCGCCCGGGTCTATGCCGGGCAGATCATCGCAGATGCCCCGCCCGGTACCTGGGTCCAGGACGGATCCGGCAATTGGCGGCGAAAATAGGCCGGTCAATCCAACCGTCCTGATCCGGGGCGGGCCGGCACCAGGTCCAGCACCACGATTTCCGGCGGCGTCAGGAACCTGAGCGGCAGGATCGCCGTACCGATACCCGCGGTCACCAACAGGCGCCGCGCACCTTCCTCGAACAAACCATAGGCATATTGACGGTGCCGGATGGGGACGATCGGGCGCCCAAACCCCGGTATCAGCACCTGGCCGCCATGGGTGTGGCCCGACAGGGTCAGGGCGACCGATGCCGGTACCTGGGGGAAGATATCGGGGCTGTGCGACAGCAACAGGACCGGGGCGCTGGGGTCGGTCTGCCCCAGGGTCCCCGCCAAGTCGTAGCGGCGCGGCGTTGAGAGATCATCGAGCCCGGCAATCCACAGCGCGGCGCCGGTTTTCGGATGCTCGGCACGCACCGCCCGGTCGACCAGGACGGTGATGTGGGTCCGCCCCAACAGGCGTTTGACCTCCGGGCCGTTCCACCACCAATCATGATTGCCCAGGACCGCATATGCACCCATAGGCGCCTCGATCGTCGCCATGGCGGCCACGGTGTCTGCCGGCGGCACGAAGTTCCAGTCTTCGATACCCAGGGAGCGCGACCAGTGGGGGTCATACGCATAGTCCCCCAGCCATAGAACGATGTCCGGTTGCTGGGAGGCCGCTTCGGCAAAGGCGATGCGCAGCCGCTCGGGGGACCAATGCATACGGATCGGCTGCGGGTCGCCGATCACCACGGCCCGAACCGGAGCGGTCAACCCAGCCACCGGCAAGCTGTACCGGGTGACCACCAGGCGGCGCGGCTCGATCCAGAGGGCGTCTACGGTCCAAGCCACTCCCAACACCAGCACGACCCAGAACAGGCGCCGCGACCAGCGCCAGAACAACCACAAGCAGGCCAGCATGAGCGCGACGACGGTCAGTACGGTGGTCATGTTCCGAAGGGTCTAGGAGATCGGCACCTGGGTCGCAACCCGGTTGTCCCGTTCTTGCATGGAGGGTTGGCGGCGAGGCGGAGACGAGCGATCGGACAAGTCCCCATTGGGCTATAAATCGTAGCCCTCCTCCCGCGCCTTGGCGCGCATTTCCTCCACGACCCGCCTGGCTACCGCACGGCCCCATTGTTGGCCGACCTTGGCTCCCTCGTGCATGAGGATCGGCATTTTCTCGATCAGTTTCTGCCCGAGATCAGATTTATAGAACGCGATCATCTGCCGCATTTCCGCGCCCGTAAAGTGACGCTGGTAGACCGGGATCATTGCTTCGAGAAATGCGCCTTTCGACTCACTGAAGCCGCTGACCATCTGCTGCTTGAACCGGGTTCTGGCCGCTTCGGGAATATCGGTCCGTGAAGCAAGCAGGGAATCGAAAACCTGGCTGGTAATCGTGGTGATAAGCTGGTCCAAGAGTCGCTCCATGCCGGCCGCCTGGTAGAGTTCACGGATGGTTTCCGTGTCGCTCTGCTGGCTTTCGGCCCGGGCTTGCGGCGACGGTGTTGCCGCCAGCCAGGCAATCGCCAACCAGACCGGACCCATTTTTCGGAACAGGCGCATCATTGGATCATCCTTCCTGGTTCACGGAATCGCGGCGAAGCTCAGTCTTCTTCCCAGATCCCCTCGGCCGCGTAGCGGTGGCAGGCCGGGCAATTGGCTTTCGACTTTGCCTGGGCCATGGCGGCGGCTTTCAAATGGCCACGATGTTCCTTGACCCAATACGGGGTTTCGGTCAACCGCAACAGCGTGTTCTTGGATCCGATCCGCTTGGTCAGCAGCTTACCCCAATAGGTGCCGCCGCCATCCGCCGATTTGGCGGTCAGATAGGCGGTGATCTGTGCAACCTGCTCGGCCGGCAGGCTGGCATCCTCGCCGAAATGCTCATCGAGCCCGGCCATCACTGCTCGCCACGACCGGGCCGGCAGGAAAATCGGCGGATAGGCCATGTGGCAGGCGCCGCATTCCTTGGCGGTCAACGGGTCGCGGACGATCTCGCCCCTGTCGCCGGCGGCCTGGACAGAGAAAGAGAGGGACAGTCCCAAAAGGACGGTGAAGATCAGGAAACCGGTTCGCACGGGAATTTTCTCCTGGCTGGAAGGTTGATCGGATGCAATAGAGGCTGCATTTGCACCGAACCAGCCTTAAACCACGCTTAATTCCTTCAATGGCCGGTTGGCCAGGATCCGCTCAAAGCCGAACCGGCCCAAATCGAGGGTCTGGGGGCGGCCGGTGGCGATCAGCTCGGCCAGGTAACGGCCGACCGCCGGGGATTGCTGCAGGCCATGGCCGGAAAAGCCGTTGGCGAAATGGAAGTTGCCGATCTCGGGATGCGGTCCCAGCACCGCGTTCTGGTCCAGGGTGTTGTAGGCGTAATGGCCGGCCCAAGCCCGCACCAGCTTGATCGCTTCAAAGACCGGGACCCGCCTGGCCAAAACCGGCCAAACCACCTCCTCGAACAGGTCGTAGTCGATCTCCAGGTCCAACGTGTCCGGATCCCGGTCCTCGGGCGGTGAGACGCCGCACAGATAGACCCCGCCCTCGGGCCGGCAATAAACGCCGGTGGGGTCGATGGTCAACGGCATGTCCGGCACCGCAGTGCGGCAGTCGAAGACGTAAACGATGCGCTTGCGGGGGAAAACCGGAAGGTCGATCCCGGCCAGGGCGGCCACCGAACCGGCGCGCGGTCCGGCGGCGTTGACCAGGTGGCCACAGGCGATCCGCTCGCCGTCCGCCAGGTTCAGGCCTTCGACCCGGTCGGAGCGAACCGCGACCCCGGTCACCTCGCCGTCGCGATATTCGACCCCCAGGGCCCGTGCCTTGGCGCGAAACGCGGTCATCAGCGCATAAGGATCCAGCCAGCCCTCATTGGCTTCGCCGACCGCACCGCCACCCAGGTCATCGGTCATCAGCCACGGGAACCGTGACGCCAGGCCGGCCGGGTCGAGCACCGTCACCGTGGCGCCGCAGTCGCTCTGGACCTGCTGGTTGCGGCGGACCACGTCCATACCTTGCGGCCCGGCCAGAAACAGGTAGGCACTACGCACATAGCCGACATCGACCGGTTCACCGCCCAGGGACAGATAGTCGTCGATGGCCTCCAGGAACTCGGCGCCGTAGAGCGACATGCGGATGTTTTCCGGGGTCGAGAACTGTTGCCGGATCGAGCCGACCGAACGGGCGGTCGAGCCGTCGGCATAGGTGGTGTCCCGTTCGAACACGGTGACGCGGCCGCCAAAATCCTCACGCGCGGCCAAAAAATAGGCGATGGCGCTGCCGATCACGCCACCGCCGACGATTGCGACGTCGGTTGTGCGGTGCACGGTTCTCCTGCCTCCTTTGTGCCCCATATTACTGGTATGTCCCGTATCCAGGAAGCGTGCTTGCACTGTACGGGAGATCGAAATGGACCGCAGCGCCGCCCTGATGGTGCTCTATGTCGGCGTTTCGCTGGCCCCGGTTGTCATGGCCCTGATGGCGGCCGCGCTATCGCACCTGCTCAGGCGCGTCGACACCTCGTCATTGCCGGCCGAGGAACAGGCGCTGGTTACCCGCTTTGCCGAACGCCGTCGCCGGTTCGGCGCCTATGTCGCGGCGGCACCGCTGGCCGGGTTGGCGATCTGGGCATGGCTCGGCCTGCCAGTGACCGGGATCGGCCTGATGCTGCTATTGCCGGTCTACGGGTTCCTCGCCCATCTGCGCTGCCCCACCTGTGCCAGCCACCGGCTGCCGCCACCGCCCGGCTTCCGCCACCATTGCCGCTATTGCGGTGCCCGCTTGACCGCCTGAGCGGCCGAGATTTTTTCCGGGGCATGCCTGGACATCGATTCCGTTAACCAATATTTACCAAATTGCAGGCACAGAATGCCCGCGTCATACCTTCTATTACTGCATTTTCCGGAAAGGACATTGCCATGAGCCGAGCTCTGAAAATCGGTCTGGGCGGGGTGGTCGTGGTGATCGCGGTCGTCGTCGCGGTCGTGGTTTTTGTGGTCTCGGGCCTGGATGGGCTGATCAAATCGGCGGTCGAGACCTACGGCTCCGAGGCTACCAAGGCCAAGGTGTCGCTGGCCGAGGTCGAGATTTCCGCCGAGGGCACCGGCGCCATCCGTGGCCTGTCGGTCGGTAACCCGGCCGGGTTCGAAACCCCGACCGCGTTCGAGCTGGGCGGAGTCAGCGTCAAGCTGGACGTCACCTCGGTGACCGGTGACACCATCGTCATCAACGAAATCCTGATCGACAAGCCGGCGGTGACCTATGAAATGGGCGATGCCGGCAACAACATCGACGCCCTGAAAAAGAACGTCGAGGACTATGCCGGGGTCAGCGGCGGTGGCCAGTCTTCGTCCGGCGGCGGCGGAGACGACGGCGGCGAGGGACCCAAGCTGGTGATCGAAACCCTGCGCATCACCGGCGGCATGGTCAATGTCAGCCATGCGTTGCTTAAAGGCAAATCGCTGAGCGCCCCGCTGCCGACCATCGAACTCAACGATATCGGCAAAGACAGCGGCGGCGCTTCGCCGGCCGAAGTCATCGAGCAGGTGTTTGCCGCGGTCTCCAAGAACGTCGGCGGCGCGGTCGGCACCTTGAACCTGGACAAGGTGCTGGGTGATGTTGGCGGCACCGCCAAAAAGGCGGTCGAAGGTGTGCTGCAGGGCACCGACGGCGCAGCCGGTGGGGCCGGTGACGCGATCAAGAAGGGCACCGAAAGCATTGGCGGCACCCTGAAGGGACTGCTGCCGAAGTCCGACTGAACAGGTCCGGGGCGGCGCACTGAGCCTGCGCCGCCCCCAACACCGCTATTCCGCCGGAAGGAAGTCAAAGGCCCCCGCCGCGTGGAAGTAGAACTCGCACGGGATTGACGACACGCAGGCGGTAGCGTGCACGGCGTTGGCCGGCACGAACCAATAGGAACCGGGGCCCATTTTGCGTGGCTCGGCCTCGCCGGCGAAGGGATTGGTCATTTATCCCTTGATAACCACCCCATGATAGGCCCCGCTGTGCCGATGGAACGGCGTCATGAACTTGGCGGGAAACCGGCCGAAACTGCCATGGCCGCCCTTGGACCGGTCGCCGAAGGCAGCCGCCATCCGGATGGCCGGGTTGATGTTGACAAACGCCAGATCCGAGCTCGGCCGCACCACCTCCCGCGCCGGGTTAAAAGCGTCCGCCGCATTGGCGTCCGTCCCGGCCACGGCCGTCGCAACCGCCAGCACGGCAGCGGTAAACACAATTCGCTTGGTTTTCATCGCATCCTCCTCTTTCTGTGCCGGCACAGCGTGTCCCGGCCAACTAGGCGCAATGAAAACCCCGAACTATCTGGGTTTTGAATAATCGATTCTCCAAAAATGTGAACTAAAAATCCGAAATTCCATTCAAGGTTCGTCTTTTTGATATAGATTGGCGATCGCAGCCAACCGCATCAGGGCCGGTGCCATGGACGACGTGGTCAGCGACGTGTTGCAGCTCTTACGGCTTAAGGGCTGCGTTTATTTCCTAAGAGATTTTTGGTCGCCTTGGGGCATGGCGGTCGACGACAGTCCGTTCGCGCCCTTCCACTACGTGGTTCGTGGGGCCTGTGTCGTCGAACTGAACGACCGGGCGGTCCGTCTGGACACCGGCGACGTGGTGGTGTTTCCCCGCGGCACTTCGCATGTCTTCTCCGACACGGTCGGTCGGCCGTCGATCGACGGGCGGCAGGTCCTGGAGTCGTTTACCGGCCCGGCGCCGCTGTTTGCCACCGGCGAGGTGCCCAGCCGGGTTCTGTGCGGCCATTTCGAATTGGCGCGTGACCTGCCGCATCCGCTGCTCGACGACCTGCCGGCGGTCATCCACATTCCCGCCTTCGACCAGTTGGTGCCGCAGATGATGCCATCCCTCACACCGTTGTTGCTGAGGGAACTCGCCGACCACAGGCCGGGCGCCCGCGTGGTTGTCGAACGCCTGGCCGAAATTCTGCTGGTCCAGGTCCTGCGACACCACGTCCTGGCCAATCCACAAAAGACAGGGTTCATGGCCGCGGCGGCCGACCCGCGGGTCCACCGGGCGTTGGCGATGATCCATGCACGATGGCCCGACCGGTTGACGGTTGACGACCTGGCCGGCGCCGCCGGCATGTCCCGGTCGTCCTTTGCCGAGCATTTCAAGTCGGTCGCCGGAACGTCACCGATCACCTATCTGACCCATTGGCGAATGTTGCAGGCCAAGGAACTATTGGACACCAGCCGCTTGTCGATCGCGGAAATCGCGGAACGGGTCGGTTATGACTCCGATATCGCGTTCAGCCGTGCTTTCAAGCGGGTGTTCGCGGCCAGCCCTGCCCGGTTCCGCCGCCACGGCAAACCCGTCGCAACCACGCCGTGACACGGCCTAGGGGCCGCGGCGTTTCTTTGACTTGCGGGGGCCTTGCGGCGCATGGGCCTTGCCGGCGGTGGAGCGGGACAGGCGGGCCTTGGGATCAGCGGCGATTTCCAGTTCGGCGGTTTCCAGGCGGCGGATTTCGTCGCGCAGGCGGGCCGCCTCCTCGAACTCCAGTTCGGCCGCCGCCTCGCGCATCCGCTTCTCCAGGTCGCCAATATGGGCCTGCAAGTTATGGCCGATCAAATGGGTGGTTTCGGCGTCGCCGGTCTTGACCGTGTAGTGGTCGGATTCGTAGACGCTTTGCAGGATGTCGCCGATCTGCTTCTTGATACTTTCCGGCGTGATGCCGTTGGCCGCGTTGTAGGCCTGCTGCTTCTCGCGACGCCGGTTGGTCTCGTCGATGGCGTTTTTTAAGCTGTCCGTCATGGTGTCGGCATAGAGCAGCACCCGCCCCTCCAGGTGCCGGGCGGCCCGGCCGATGGTCTGAACCAATGAGGTTTCCGACCTTAGGAACCCCTCCTTGTCGGCATCCAGGATCGCCACCAGGGCGCATTCCGGGATGTCCAGTCCCTCACGCAGGAGATTGATGCCCACCAGCACGTCGAATGCACCGAGGCGCAAATCACGGATGATCTCGATCCGCTCCAGCGTGTCGATGTCGGAGTGGAGATATCGCACCCGGACCCCCGCCTCGTGCAGGTATTCGGTCAGGTCCTCGGCCATCCGCTTGGTCAGCGTGGTGACAAGCACCCGGTGGCCCTTGGCGGCCGCGTCGCGGGCCTCGGCCAGCAGGTCGTCGACCTGGCTTTCGACCGGGCGCACCACACAGACCGGGTCGATCAGGCCGGTTGGGCGGATGATCTGTTCGGTGAAGACGCCGCCAGTGCGCTCCAACTCCCACGCCCCCGGGGTGGCCGAGACGAAGACCGATGGCGGGCGCATGGCGTCCCATTCCTCGAACCTGAGCGGCCGGTTGTCGACGCAGGAGGGCAGCCGGAAGCCGAACTCGGCCAGGGTCGATTTGCGCCGGAAGTCGCCCCGGAACATGCCGCCGATCTGCGGCACTGCGACATGGCTCTCGTCGACGATCAGCAGCGCGTTTTCCGGCAGGTATTCAAACAGGGTCGGCGGCGGTTCGCCGGGATTGCGCCCGGTCAGATAGCGGGAATAGTTTTCGATGCCGGCGCAGGAGCCGGTCGCCTCCATCATTTCCAGGTCGAACTGGGTGCGCTGCTCCAGGCGCTGGGCCTCCAATAGCTTGCCGGCGGCGTTGAGTTCCTCCAGCCGCACCACCAGGTCGCGCTTGATCGACTTGGCGGCCTGGCGCAGGGTCGGTTTCGGGGTCACGTAATGGCTGTTGGCGTACAGCTTGATCGACTCCAGCGTATCGGTCTTCTCACCGGTCAGGGGATCGAACTCGGTGACGCTCTCCAACTCGTCGCCCCACAGCGAAAGTTTCCAGGCCCGATCCTCCAGATGGGAGGGGAAGATCTCGATGGTGTCACCGCGCACCCGGAAGGCGCCGCGGGCGAAATTGGCGTCGTTGCGCCGGTACTGGATCTCGACCAGGCGGCGCAGCAGTTCGGCCCGCGGGATCGCCTGGCCGGTCTTCAGGCTGAGCGCCATTTCGGAATAGGTTTCGACATCGCCGATGCCGTAGATGCAGCTGACCGAAGCGACGATCACCACATCGTCGCGTTCCAGCAGCGCCCGGGTTGCCGAATGGCGCATGCGGTCGATCTGTTCGTTGATCGACGCGTCCTTTTCGATATAGGTGTCGGTGCGCGGCACATAGGCTTCCGGCTGGTAGTAGTCGTAATAGGAGACGAAATATTCCACCGCGTTGTTGGGGAAGAAGCCCTTCATCTCGCCATAGAGCTGGGCCGCCAGGGTCTTGTTGGGGGCCAGGATCAGGGCCGGTTTCTGCAGGCGCTGGATGGCGTGGGCCATGGTGAAGGTCTTGCCCGAACCGGTGACGCCAAGCAGCACCTGGTCGCGCTCACCATCTTTCACCCCGGCGACCAGTTCCTCGATCGCCTGCGGCTGATCGCCGGCCGGTTGGAAGTCGGACACCAGCTCGAAGGCGATGCCGCCCTCGCTCTTCTCCGGCCGCGCCGCCCGCGGCGGCACGAAGACATGATCGGCCTCGTACAGGGCCTGCATTTCGGTGGTCGTACTCATCGCCCTAATATGACGCCGGCCGGTGGCAAAGGCCAGGGGGTGGCGGACCACTGCTGACAAGTTTGGGGGTGTCAGCTTTCCTGAAGTCGGAATTAGTGTTCAACTTTTATGAGACACGGTGTAGATATATGCAGTTTATATGTGCACAAATTACCGGAGCCGCTGATCCAACATGGAGAAGAAGATATCTCTCGGGGCGACGATATTCGGCGCCTATGATCAATGCTTCGACAATCTTCTGGTCTTCCTGAAGGTCTGTGGCGGTGTGATCCTGATCCGCTTTGGCGTAGATCTGCTGCTGATGCTCGGCCTTGCCAAATCGGCCTCATTCGCCAGCGCAGTTGCGACTTCCGGGCCCATCGTCTTCGCACGAATCGCGCTGGAGATCGTGCTGTACCCGATTGCACTGGTCGCCTGGCACCGGTTCGTGCTGCTGGGCGAAGTGCCGCCGGTCCGCTGGTTCTATTTAGGATTTGGCCGGCGCGAGGCCAATTTCCTGCTCGCCGCCTTGCTGTTGTCAGCCATCGGTTATGGGATGTTTTTCGGAACCGCCCTCCTCATGGTTGTCATCGCCGCCGGTGCCGGCGCCGGGACTGGCGTACTGGTGGCATCCGTGTATTTCGTTTTCATCTTCGCGGTCGCGTCCCGGCTGCTACTGGTATTTCCAAAACTGGCTATCGACACGGGCATTGCCTTACGAGCGGCGTGGCACTTGGGCCGCGGAAACACCTGGCGGCTGGCACTTGGCTCCGTCGCGGTGATGGCGCCGGTGGCTGTCGTCATTGTTGTGCTTGAAGTTGTCGTGGATAAGCTGCCGACGAATAGCCCGGTGACGGTGTTCCTGGGCGCAGGTTTGATATCGACCCTGCTCGACCTGCTTTTCGCCTGTCTGCTTGCCGGCTTCGCCAGCCTGGCCTATCGGGCACTGACGGCGGAACCGGCCAGCCCCACAAAAGCAGCCTCCCGGGAAGTCGGTGACGATCCGGGTTAGCGGACAGCCAAAGTCTTCACCGGGAGCCTGACCTCCAGCCGAGGTGAAATCATTCTACCCCAATTTCGTTAACCAGACAATCTAATGCCGCCGTTTCGGTAGGTCGTAAGCTATGCTGCCGCCTTCCGGCCCGCACCTTGGGGGAATTATGACCGATCTCGTCGTCTACATCGATTTCAAGAGCCCTTACGCCTACCTCGCGGTGGCGCCGATCGAGGCGTTGGAGGACGAGTTGGGGATCACGTTTGACTGGCGGCCCTATACATTGGATATCCCAGCCTATCTGGGCAGCGCCGAGGTCGGGCCGGACGGGCAGGTGCTGGCCGAAAACCGCAACCCGCACCAATGGCGGCGGGTGCGCTATTCCTATATGGACGTACGCCGCTACGCCAATCTGCGTGGCCTGACCGTGCGGGGACCGCAAAAGATCTGGGATTCGTCGCTGGCCAATATCGGCCTGTTGGCCGCCAATTCGGCCGGCCGCACCGTCCGGCGGGCCTATGTCCAGGGCATCTACGAGCCGTTCTGGAAGCGGCAGCTGGATATCGAGGATGTGGCGGTGGTGCAAAGGGTGCTGGCCGCCGCTGACGGGCCGGCCGACGGCTTTTCCGATTTCGCGGCCGGTGCCGGCCGGGCTGAGCACGACCGAATCCGCGAGGAAGCCCACGACATCGGCATCTTCGGCGTTCCCACCATCCGCATCGACGACGAGATCTTTTGGGGCCGCGAGCATCTCGACCTGGTCCGCGCCCGCCTCACCGGCCAAACACCCCACGAAGAGGCCGGGCTGCGGCAGAGGTGATCTAGGTATATTTAAACATACCGGCACACGGCCAATTCACTCTCATGCCATCAGCTCAAGAGGCCATTTGTTAAGTCAGTCACGGGATATTTTGGTTGTGGTTGGCCGAATTTATAACTTCTATCGAGTGACAAATTCATTCATTACGATAATATTCAACAAACTACCTATGTTCATGCGAAACCTATTTGGAAAGACAATTTGGGAAGAGAGGAATGAAAAAGGTATTTGCCACAGCGATGATGTGCCTGCTGTTGTCCGCGTGCGAATCGAGCTGGTCAGGATCAGAGGTAAAACTGGCGTCAACGGCAAATGATGGGGCCGCATCACAGGAAACGCAACGGCAACCAACTGCGGCGTCGGATATCCTGTTGACAGAAAGCGATATTATCGACCGGCCGTATACCGTAATTGGTGATATCGATGCCACGGTCAATAAGACGACGATCTTCAATCGAGATCCGACCCGCGAAATGGTCGCGGCAGAGCTTAAGAAGAAAGCGGCGGAGCTCGGAGCCGATGCTGTGATTCTTGTTCGATACGGCAGCGTTGGCACTTCCTTTTTCAGCTGGGGTTCGTTGAACGGTAAAGGCCGGGCTGTTGCCTTTGTCAAATAACATTGTCATTGGATTAGCCACCTTGCTTTTGGTCAGTTGCATGAGATCTGCTCCCGACCTGCCACCCGATGTGAACTCGGTGAATGCAAGGCCAGAGGTGTTCTCAGACCGTTTCAGTGAACAGGACATCGCCATGAACTGCCACCAGATCATGGCCGAGTGGCACAAGGTAGAGGATCAGATGGCGCGGCTGGATCATTTGTTGGTCGGGCACGAGAGCAGCAGCCAAAGAACCGTGTTTATAACCCCGTTGGGCGTATCGGGATTTCGGTCCAATCCCTACAGGGAAGAAAAGAAACGGTTGGATGAACTGCAATTTCGCGCCGACACATTGAGAGGATTGAGAAAAATAAAAGGCTGCAAGCAGTCGAATTGAACCGCGACCAGGCGAATGCAGTTAGCACATCCGGCGTGCCCACCATCCGCATCGACGACGAGATCTTCTGGGGCCGCAGTCGGGTTGGCGGTCGGGATCGTGCGACCGCCAGAGGCCTATGAGGTGGCCCACAACCCGTACATGAAACTGTACAGTTTCGACGCGGACGATGCCAACCGGTTGCTGCAGGTGACGCGCGACGATTTCGGTGCAATCGGCTAATACGACAACAGCCCTCCAGGATCGAGGTTCCCGGCACCTCCCTGTTGGCGTCTATCGAGCCTCCGTGGGAGGTGCTTTCAATCGTTGACCAAGGTTTGCAACCAAATCAGCGAGTCCCGCTTCAACCGTTGTTTGCCACAACTCGTCACTGCCCAGGGGGTCAGCGCGTTTGACCTGAGATTTTAATTCAGTTTCCGAGTTTGTAATCGGCCAAGGGCCGAGCAGCTGAATCCTATACCTGTGCGCCAAACCCAGCGCATAGGGTCCGCCATATGCCGACCACGTCCAGAACTCCTTAATGTCTGCCGCCAACCGCGGGGCTTCAGCGTAGCCAGAATCAATGGGACGAAGAACTCTGTATCCCTTTTTCTTCAGCGCAGTCGATAGCGCGTCCTGAACCAACTGGGCGACGGTACGCCATTGCGGTAGCAACACCCCGCCAAGGGGCTGGCCGGAAGCCCCCCTTCTGCGACCGACTGCGCGTGCACTGACCTGGGGATTGTCGAACTCTCCGGCATCGAGGGAAGGCAAGGACCAGGTTGGGGCCGTTTCAACGAAGTGGCGCGAGTCGGTCACCTCGACAAGGTTGACCGCCACACCTGCGACGGGATTGCTTGCCTGCGGCGCACTGAATTCAACCACATAGCTATTTTCGACACAGGCGCCTAGCGCAAAACAAACACCCAACGCTGCAATCATCCTACGTGCCATACATCCTCCCAACCGCACTCTATGCGGGTTTATACAGGTGCGTGCCCAGCTCTACACACCAATTGAGAGTCTGTCTTGTCGATCTACATCATCGCCCAGAAACCACGGCTTTGCCGAGATGTGTGCCGCGATCTTTCGCCGTCGGTGCGATCCGATTGAACAAGCCAGCGGACTTTACGTTGAGGTGGTTCAATCCCGCTCTTGACATCCCTCATCCGACGGGCAGGCTGGCGGTTTGCAAAAAATCGCGGGGCCGGGTGATGACGGGTATCAGGGTGGCGGTGGATATCGGCGGGACGTTTACCGACGTTGCCCTGGAGGACGAAAGCCACCGCCACACGGCCAAGGTGCTGACCACGCCGGCCGCCCCGGAACAGGGGGTGATGCAGGGCTTGCGCCGGGCGCTCAGCGCCGCCGGGCGGGATTTTTCCGAGATCGGCCTGGTACTGCACGGCACCACCCTGGCGACCAACGCCCTGATCGAACGCAAGGGCGCCCGCACCGCCCTGGTGACCACCCAGGGCTTCCGCGATTCGGTGGAAATCGCCTACGAGAACCGCTTCGAACAGTACGACGTCAACATCGACAAGCCGGCACCGCTGGTACCCAGGCACTTGCGCTTCACGGTGCCGGAGCGGCTGAGCGCGGCGGGCCGAGTCCTGAAACCCCTGGACGAGGCCGCGGTCCAGGCCTTGGTGCCGCGCCTGGAGGCGGCAGGGGTCGAAAGCCTGGCCGTCGGGTTCCTGCATGCTTATGTCGACGGCGGCCATGAGCGGCGGGTCGGGGAATTGCTGCAGGCCGCCCTGCCCCGGCTCTCGGTCTCGCTCTCCTCGGAGGTTTCGCCGGAGATCCGCGAATATGAGCGGCTGTCGACGGTCTGTGCCAACGCCTATGTCCGGCCGCTGATGGCCGGCTATCTCGACCGGCTGGAGCGGGAACTGGCGGCGGCCGGCTATCAGGGCGCGGTGCTGATGATGACCTCGGGCGGCGGGGTCTGCGGCCTGGATACCGCCAAACGGCTGCCGGTGCGGCTGGTCGAATCCGGCCCCGCCGGCGGCGCCATCCTGGCGGCCCATATCGCGGCCCAGCGCGGCCTGGACCAGGTGCTGTCGTTCGACATGGGCGGCACCACCGCCAAGATCTGCCTGATCGACGACGCCAGGCCGCAGACCGCCCGCAGCTTCGAGGTCGCCCGCATCTATCGGTTCCTGAAAGGCTCTGGCCTGCCGCTGCGCATCCCGGTGATCGAGATGGTCGAGATCGGGGCCGGCGGCGGCTCGCTGGCCCGGGTCGATGAATTGCGGCGCATCGCGGTCGGGCCGGAGAGTGGCGGCGCCGATCCCGGGCCGGCCTGTTATGGCCGCGGCGGCGCCGAGCCGGCGGTGACCGACGCCGATCTGGTGCTGGGCCGGCTGGACGAAGGGGACTTCGCCGGCGGCACCATGGCCCTGGACGCTGCGGCCGCCCGCACCGCCTTGGACCACGCGGTCGGGTCGAAGCTGGACCTGGACCCGGTCCATGCGGCACTGGGGGTCAGCGAAATGGTCGACGAGAACATGAGCAATGCCGCCAGGGTGCATGCGGTGGAGCGGGGCAAGGACCTGGGCCGGCGCACCATGATCGCCTTTGGCGGCGCCGCGCCGGTGCATGCCGCCCGGGTCGCCGACAAGCTGGGCATCGGCCGGATCATCGTGCCGACCGGGGCCGGGGTCGGCTCGGCGGTCGGGATCTTGCGGGCCCCGGTGGCCTATGAGGTGGCCCATAGCCGCTACATGAAGCTGGACGATTTCGACGCCGACGATGCCAACCGGCTGCTCAAGGAGATGCGCGACGAGGCGGCGGCGGTGATCGCCCAGGCCGGCGCCACCGCGCCCGAGGAAACCCGGCTCGCCTATATGCGCTATGGCGGCCAGGGCCACGAGATCGAGGTCGAACTGCCGGTGCGGCCCCTGGCGGCCGGTGACGCAGACCTGCTGCGGGAGCGCTTCGATGCCGCCTACCGGGCCCTGTTCGGGCGGTTGATCCCGGGCCTGGGCGTCGAGGTGATCAGCTGGGCCCTGACCCTGGCCACCCTGACCCCGCCGCCGGACCCACCGCCGCCGATGCCGGCGGGTGGGGTGGCGACCGCAGAGATGACGCGCGAGCTGTTCGATCCGGGTCAGGGCGCCTGGAACCAGGTGCCGGTGCATCGCCGCGACCATCTGACCCCCGGCGACCGGGTGATCGGCCCGGCCCTGATCGTCGAGGACGAGACCACGACCGTGGTCGGCCCCGGCTTCACCGCCGCCATCGACGGAGATTCCTATATCGTGATGACCCGGAGCGAGGAGGGCGGGATATGACTGCAGCCCTGGACACCATCCGCCGCCAGATCATGTGGAACCGGCTGATCGCGGTGGTCGAGGAGCAGGCCCAGGCACTGCTGCGCACCGCCTTTTCGCCCAGCGTGCGCGAGGCCGGCGACCTGTCGGCCGGGGTGTTCGACACCGAGGGGCGGATGCTGGCCCAGGCGGTGACCGGCACGCCCGGCCATGTCAATTCGATGGCTGCCTCGGTCGGCCATTTCCTGGAGCGCTTCCCGGCGGACACCATGGCCGAGGGCGATTGTTATCTGACCAACGACCCCTGGGCCGGCACCGGCCATCTGCACGACTTCACTGCCGTCTCGCCGACCGTGCTCGACGGTCGGGTGGTGGCACTGTTCGCCTCGACGGTGCACGTGGTCGACATCGGCGGCCGCGGTTTCGGCCCCGACGCCTCCCAGGTCTTCGAGGAGGGGCTGAATATCCCGATCATGCCGCTGATCCGCGGCGGCGAGGTCAACCAGGTGCTGCTGGAGATCCTGCGGGCCAATGTCCGCGAACCGATGCAGGTCGAGGGCGATCTGTTTTCCCTGGCCGCCTGTAACGACACCGGCAGCCGCCGGCTGATCGACATGATGCGGGAGTTCGCGATTGCCGAGCTCGACGATCTGGCGGCGGCGATCATCGAGGACTCCCGCGCCGCGACCCTGGCGGCGATCGCGGAGCTGCCGGCCGGTACCTATCGCAACACCATGACCATCGACGGCTATGACGCGCCGATCGATCTGGTGGCGGCCCTGACCGTCGATGACGCCGGGATCGCGGTCGATTTCACCGGCACTTCGCCGGTCAGCCGCCACGGCATCAACGTGCCGGCAACCTATACCGACGCCTATACCTCGTTCGGGGTCAAGTGCCTGGTAGCGCCGGAGGTGCCCAACAATGCCGGATCCCTGGGTGCGATCCGGGTCAGCGCACCGGAAGGCTCGATCCTCAACGCGCCGCCGCCCTGCGCCGTGGCCATCCGCCATGTCATCGGCCAGATGCTGCCCGACGTGGTCTTCGGCTGCCTGCACCAGGCGATGCCGGGCCGGGTGCCGGCCGAGGGCGCCAGCGCGCTGTGGGTGCCGCAGTTGCGCGGCGGCCATGGTGCCTCGGCCGATGGAAAGGGGCCGGCCTTCAACGTGCTGTCGTTCCACGCCGGCGGCACCGGGGCGCGCCCGACCAAGGACGGCCTGAGCGCCACCGCCTTCCCGTCGGGGGTGCGCAGCGTGCCGGTTGAGATCACCGAGGCGATCGCACCGGTGGTGGTCTGGAAGAAGGAATACCGGCCCGACTCGGGCGGTCCCGGCACCTGGCGCGGCGGCATGGGGCAGGTCATGGAGATCGGCGGGCTGGACGGCGCCTCGTTCAGCGTGCTGGCGATGTTCGACCGCATCCAGTATCCGCCGCGCGGCCGTGACGGCGGCGGCGACGGCCTGGCCGGGCGGATCCGCCTGGGCTCGGGCCCGGCGCTGAAGGGCAAGGGCCAGCAGGTGATCCCGGCCGGCGACCGGCTGGTCCTGGAGATGCCGGGCGGGGCCGGCCATGGCGACCCGACGGACCGCGACCCCGAGCGCGTCCGGGCCGATCTGCGCGACGAACTGGTCAGCCCGGAAGCGGCTGCCCGCGATTATGGCTGGGCTGACAAGTAAGATCGGTTTTACGCTTTCGTGACGATCGTCAGGGGATATTGGACCAGCCACCGGAGGATGGAATGACCAAGCGGAAACGATCACCACAGGAAAAGAAGATATTGTCCTACCAAAAGGACTGTCGGAACGACTATGGCGAGAACGACAAGGCGTCGCGCAAAACCATTCCCTTGCGCAAGGCGATGGAAAGTCGCGCGACCAGGCGGATGGAGAACCAGAAACTGAAGGCCGGCGAAGTCGACGCGTTGGACGGACACGGCAAGGCACGGACGGCACCAAACACCGGCTGGCGGAAGATCGCCGACCGGCCATTGGGAGAAATTGTCGAGCGGCAGAAAACAACCGGAAGAAAGCTGTTTCCCGTCGAAGAGGGGCCTCACGGGCACAATTCGCTACAGAAGGAAGCGCAAAAGCGGAACCAGAAACGCCGCTAAACACCCAGGCTAAAAGGACATGACCCTAGTTTCCCGCCAGAACGAACAACCGTGTAGTCCAAACATTTCTTTCCTGGCCTTCCCGTTACCTGCCCAGTTTAGTGCCTGACACCAAACCCATTTCTCATAGCGGGTTGGTTTCCGGTCGATTGTCTTAGGTGCCGACCTTCAGCGGCGAGACCAGGCCGCGCAGGGTGGCGATGACGCTCAAAGGCGTCAGCTTGCCGGTGCGGGGGTTCTCCAGGCTGGGGACGTTCTGGATGGTCATGGTGAAGCGGGCGCTTTCCGCGTCAACTTGGATCTCGTGGGTGTTACGGCTGGCCGCCGGGTCGGCCCAGATATCGAGCCGGGTCGCGTCCGCCCCGACCCCGGCCAGGCTGAGCGCCGCCGCCACGTTGACATTGGCCGGAAAGCCGCGGGCCCCGTCGCGGGCAATGCCGGAGAAAACCAGCAGCGGTTCGTCCAGGTCCTCGATATCGATGCCGTGTTCGGCCAGATAGGGCGCCCCGGCCAGCCCGGCCGGGGGTTTACGGGTCACCATCCGGACTTCATGGATGCCGCCCTCGGCCGCCGCCCGCACCGCGTCAAGGCCAAGCAGGGCGCCGGTGGCGATGATGATGCGCCCGCCCTGGGCCTCGGCCAGGTCGATCAGGTCGCCATGGGAGAGCAAGGCACCCCCGCTGACCGTGACCAGGATGCGACCGGCCCGCAGCGCAGGTTCGGCGATCTCCCGAAATGCCGCGGCCGGGGCGCATTCGACGATGATCTCGGCCCTGGCCGGCAGTTCGGCCGCCGCAACCACCGGCACCTCGGCCCCGATCGCCGCCAGGTTGGCCTCAGCCTTTTCGGTATTCCCCGAAGCCACCGCCACCAGGTTGAGGCCGGGGATGGCACCGGTCGTCAGCGCCTCGGCCACTTTCAGGCCGATGGCGCCCAGGCCGGCGATCGCGACACTGGCCATGACGCTCAGCCCAGCGCCGCCAGCGCCCGGTCGAGGTCGTCGGCCAGGTCGCCCGGGTCCTCGAGCCCGACCGAGAGGCGGACCAGGCCCGGCGTGATGCCCATCTGAAGGCGCGCCTCCTCGGGCATGGCGCGGTGGGTGGTGGTGGCCGGGTGGGTGACCAGGCTCTTGGCATCGCCGAGATTGTTCGAGATGTCGACGATCTCAAGCGCGTTCATGAAGCGGTAGGCGGCCTCCTGGCCGCCGGCCAGTTCGAAGCTGATGATCGAACCGCCGGCGCTCATCTGGGCCTGCGCCAGTTCGGCCTGCGGATGGTCGGCGCGGTGGGGATACAGCACCCGCGTGATGGCATTGCTGTCCGCCAGGCGGTCGGCCAGGGTGGCGGCGCTGCGGCAATGGCGCTCGACCCGAAGCTCGAAGGTCTCCAACGCCTTCAACAACACCCAGGCGTTGAACGGGCTGAGGGCCGGGCCGGTATGGCGCACGAAGGGCAGCAGGGTCTCGGTAATGAAGTCCTCGGTCCCCAGCACCACGCCGCCCAGGCAGCGACCCTGGCCGTCGATGTGCTTGGTGCCGGAATAGACGGTGATGTCGGCGCCCAGTTCCAGCGGCCGCTGCAGCAGCGGCGTCGCGAAGACATTGTCGATCACCACGGTCGCCCCGACCCCATGGGCCAGTTCGGCGACGGCAGCGATATCGATCAGGCCCAGTGTGGGGTTGGCCGGGGTCTCGAAGAACACCGTCCTGGTATTGGGGCGCAAGGCGGCGGCCCATTGCTCCAGGTCGGTGCCATCGACCAGTGTGGTTTCGATCCCGAAACGGGGCAGGATTTCGGTCAGGATGACATGGCAGGAACCGAACAGGGCCCGGGCCGCGACGACGTGATCGCCGGCCTTGAGCTGGGCCATCAGGCTGGCGAACACCGCCGCCATGCCCGAGGCGGTGGCGAAGGCCGCCTCGGCCCCCTCCAGCAGCGCAATGCGGCGTTCGAACATCGCCACCGTCGGATTGCCGTAGCGTGAATAGACGAAGCCCGGCGCGTCACCGCTGAAGCGCGCTTCGGCGGTTTCGGCGCTGTCGTAGCAGAAGCCGGAATTGAGGAACAGCGCCTCGCTGGTCTCGCCGTGATTGGTGCGCCAGGTGCCGCCACGCACCGATTGCGTGGCCGGCCGCCAGGCCGCCTCGCGGTTCCGTCTTTCCTGGTCGGTCATGATCGCCTCCTTCGGCTCAGCTCTGCCGCCAGGGCAGACCGGCCTGGCGCCAGCCGTTCCTGGTGTTGCGGTGCTTGGTGTCGTCGAGATCGCCCTCGAAGCCGTCCGAGACGTTGAAACAGCGCCCATAACCCAGCTTGGTCAGGAACTTGGCCGCCGCCTTGGAGCGCACACCCGAACGGCAGAGCAGCAGCAGCGTGGTGTCCGGCGCCACCCCGGTCCGGCCGATCTGGGTCGCGAAATTGGGGTTGCGCACCAGGCCGGGATAGGTCTGCCAGGGGATGAACACCGGCTGCTTGTTCAGGCCGCCAAGGTCCGGCACGCCGACATAGCGCCATTCCGGGTCGGTACGGATATCGATCAACACCGCGTCGCGGTCGGCGCTCAGCATCTCCCAGGCGGCCACCGAGGTGACGTCACCGGCATAGCCGTCCTGATCGCTGGGCTGGGCTTGGGTCTGGGTCATTGCTGCAGCGCTCCCTGGCATAAAAAAACCGCCACAGCCAAAGGCCGGGCGGATCGCGCGGTCGCTTTAGCTGCATTTGTTAGGCGCCCGCAAGCTGACATCAACTCGGCGCCGAGGCCCAGACGAAACGCGATTGGCCCTCGCTTGTCAAGCGGTTTGTTGGTCGCGGCCAGCGTGCAACCGCCGCCAGACAGCCTCAGTCGGTCGCCGCCACGAAGCGGAAAACCATGTCACGCAAGGTGACGATGCCGGTCAGCTCGCCGCCCTCGGTGACCAGGGCGCGGCTCAATTCGAACCGCGACAGCATGCGGATCGCGTACTTGATATCCATGTCAGCGTCCAGGGTCAGCACCGGCTTGGACATCACCTCGTAGACATTGGTCCGTTCCGGCGCCAGGTCGGCACCGATCACCCGCGACGCGATATCGTGAACCACCAGCAGACCGTATTCGTCGCCTTCGTGGCGGCGGTCGATGACCAGGGAGGAGACCTGGTCGTTGCGCATCATGTCGATCGCCTCCTGCACCGTGGCCAGGCCGTCGACGATGCGGGGAAGCGGGGTCTGCACGTCGCGGACCCTCGTATAGGCATGCTGGGTCATATCTGATCCTCGATTTCACTCTTGATGGTGGTCAGCTGTGAGGTCAGCCCGACGGCGTCCTCGATATCCAGCCGGAAGGCGATGCCGCTGCCGGGGTCCTCGTCGAAGCGACCGACCTCGGCGATGCGTTCCAGGATGTGGCGGCTGAGGTGCTGTTCGACCAACAGCAGAATGACGTCGCGAAGCCCTTCGAGCGTGAGGCCCAGGAAGGTCTTGGGCGGCGCGATCCCCTCACCGCGGGCGTTGGTCAGCACGGTGCAGCCGGTGGCCCCGGCTTCACGGGCCGCAGCCAGGATCTGGTCGGTCTTGTCGTCGGTGACAAGGGCGACGATCAGCTTGAATTTCATAGGCTTGCCTCCTCCTTGGACGCAGACGAATCGGGTGTGCCGCGACGCGATCGCGTGGCCCGCAAATGGCCGACCTGGGCATAGGCCATCACCGTAATCATGGGAAACAGGCTGGCAAGCGCGATCAGGCCGAAGCCGTCGATCAGCGGGTCGCGGCCGGGAATGGTCGACGCCAATCCCAGGCCGAGCGCGGTGACCAGCGGTACGGTCACGGTCGAGGTGGTGACACCGCCGGAATCATAGGCCAGCGGCACGATGCTGCGGGGTGCCAGCATGGTCTGGATCACCACCAGCACATACCCGAAAATCATGTAGAGGTAGAGCGGCGTGCCGGTGACGATGCGGAAGGCGCCAAGCGCCACGGCCGCGGCAACCCCGATCGCCACCGCCGCCCGCAACCCCCAGGCGTTGAGACCACCGGCCGAGACCTCATGGGCCTTGTGGGAGACCGCGATCAGGGCCGGTTCGGCGATGGTGGTGGCGAAACCGATCGCGGCGGCAAACGCGTAGACCCATAGATAGTCCCGCCAACTGACCCCATCGCCGTCACTGCCGATGAAGGCCGGGTCGGTGAGTTGCGCGGCCATGATCTTGCCGAGCGGGAACAGCGCCTGTTCCAGGCCAACCAGGAACAACGCCAGGCCGATCACCACATAGACGAAGCCGGTGATCACCCGCGCCAGATTGGCAATCTTGGCCTTCAGCACGAAGAGCTGGAAGAACAGCAGGATGAGGATGATCGGCGCGACGTCGAAGATCGTGTCGACAAAGGCATCCCCAACCGCGACCAGCCAATCCAGCATTTTCTAGATCACCATTCCAAAGATCAGCACGAACATGATCGGCGCCAGCGAGGCAAAGGCGATCAGCCCGAAGCCGTCCAGCATCGGGTGCCGCCCGCGGATCACCGTGGCCAGGCCAACCCCCAGCGCGGTAACCAACGGCACCGTGACGGTCGAGGTCGTGACTCCACCTGAATCGTAGGCAACGCCGATAATTTCCTGGGGCGCCGCCGTGGTCAGCGCCAGCACGACAACATAACCGCCGATGATCAGGTAATGGATCGGCCATCCCTTGAGGATCCGGAAGACGCCGACCACCAGGGAGGCGCCGACCGCCGCCGCCACCGTGTAGCGGAGGCCGCTTGCGTATGTTCCTCGTGCCTCGGGCGTGTCGTCGATGGCGGCCGAGGTGGCGGCGGTTCGGGCGGCTTCCTCAGCCACAGCGATCAGGGCGGGTTCGGCCACCGTGGTCCCGAAGCCCAAGGAAAAGGCGAACAGCAGCAGCCAGCCCAGCGCCCCTTTGCGGGCAAAAGCTTCGGCCATGGTTTCGCCCAAGGGAAACACCCCCATCTCCAGGCCGCGGATGAACAGGGTCAAACCCAGTGTCACGGTGGCGACCCCGACGATCAGGGTACCGATATTGGGCAGCGGCTGCCGCAGCACGACGATCTGGAAAAAGGCCACGACGACGATGATCGGCGCAAGATCGCGAAAGCTGCCCAGCAACAGTCGAAAGAAAGACAGCGCGGCTCGGATCATCAAAGGACCAGTCGATTACCAACAGTGATCTGCGGTGTTACTTGACAGCGATGCAGGTGCACCGCGCAAGTCGCGTGACTTTATGCGAGACGCTGCCCATCAGCAAGCCGCGTAGATCGCCCAGGCCGCGACTGCCCATGACGATCAAGTCGGCACCGGTTCGGTCCGCGTGGTCGAGAATACATCTGGTCGGATCGCCGTCGACCAATGCGGTTTCGATCGCGCCGACCCCTTTTGCTTCCACGATCCGGGAAGCTTCGCGCAGGACCGACGCGGCAAAATGGTCAGCAACATCCTGGCGAGAGAGGCGTGCCGCCCCGGTGCCGCGCACCGCGGCAATTAAGCTGGCCGGGATGTTGTCACCGGCCACGAACGGGGTCGCCAGATCAGAGCCCAGTTGCTCGGCTTCGGCCAATTGACGCAAACCGGTCGGCAACCGGCCGCGCAGTGTCACGTGCAGCAGAGCAATCCCGGCCCCATATTTGACCGCAATATCGCTGGCCAGTTCGACGGCCTTGTGTGCCGCCACCGAACCGTCGGTCGGAACCAGGATGGTTCCGATGTTCATATCGTACTGTGCTTGAGCGCTCCCCGACACGTCGGCTACTCCCCGTTCACCTCCCTCATTTCACCGTTACGCACGTACACTCGACCATATTTGCGACCTTGTGGGACACGCTGCCCTTCAACAGCCCCTCCCACGACCCGAGACCGCGGGTCCCCATGACGATCATGTCGATACCGCCATAATCGGCATGGAAAAGGATGCGTTGGACCGGGTCGCCGATCTCTAGCACGGTTTCCACATCGGTCGCGCCCTTGGCCGCCGCAACCGAGGCGGCCCGGCTCAAAAGGACCCGGCCGTTTTCCTCCAAGGTGTCCGGAACCTCGTGGAGTCCTTCGTCAACATGCAGGAATTTCAAGGCGGCCCCATATTTGGCCGCCAAGTCAGCCGCAAAGGCGACCGCCTTCTCGGCATGGTCGGAACCGTCGATTGGCGCCAGGATTGCTTTGATCATGGATCAACCCCACAAAGGCCTGGTCGCACTTAGCGTGAGCGAACTCGCCACACTCAGCATTAATCGAAATCAATCCCGATCAATTCGGCACATTAAAAAGGCGCAAATGTCCCATTGAAATCTCAGATACCGAGATAGGACGCGCGAACCTCGGCGTTGCCGAGCAGTGCTTGGCCGCTGTCACCGAGCACGATGCGCCCGGTTTCAATGACATAGCCGCGATCAGCGATCGCCAATGCGGCATTGGCATTCTGTTCGACCAGGAAGACCGTGGTCCCAGACGTCTTGAGCGACTGGATGGCAGCCAGGATTTTTTCCACAAGCATCGGCGCCAAGCCCATGCTGGGTTCGTCCAACAGCAGCAATTTTGGACGGGCCATCAGGGCTCGTCCGATCGCCAGCATCTGCTGTTCGCCACCCGACAGGTTGCCGGCCGCGCCGCGGGCCCGCTCTTTCAGTACCGGGAACATCTCGTAGACCCGCGCCAGATCCCGCTCAAGATCGGTCCGCCGACGGGTAAACCCGCCCAGCAACAGGTTGTCCTCAACCGCTAGCGGTGCAAAGACCTGCCGCCCCTCCGGCACCTGTGCGATACCGAGCCGAACCCGGCGGGACGGATCGTGGCGGGTAATGTCTTCGCCGAGAAACTTAATACTGCCGCCGCTGATCGGTTGGACCCCCGAGATCGCCTTCAGGAGCGTCGTCTTGCCGGCACCGTTGCCGCCGACCAGCGCCACCAACTCGCCTTCGTCGATCTTCACATCGACGCCCTTCAACGCCTTGATGCGCCCGTATTGACTGATCAGGCCGGTGACATCCAGCATGGCATCAATCCTCGGCCGCTTGGGCGCCGAGATAGGCGGCGACGACATCAGGATTTTGGCGAACCTGGTCGGCCGTGCCCTCGGCCAGCTTGGCACCGTAGTCGAGGACCACAATATGGTCCGAAATCCCCATCACCAGGCGCATGTCGTGTTCCACCAACAGGATGGTGATACCGCTGTCGGCTACCCGCTTGATCAACGCGTCGATCTCCTGGGTTTCGCGGGGATTGCAGCCGGCCGCCGGCTCGTCGAGCAATAGCAGTTTCGGTTCGGCAGCCAGGGCGCGGGCGATCTCAAGCCGCTTGAGCCCGCCATAGGGCAGCGAATCCGCCTCGGCATCGAGATAATTGCCCAAACCGACATAGTGCATCAGTTCGGCCGCGCGCTTGCGGGTCGCGGCGTTGGAGCGGCGAATCCTGCGGCCGCGCATCAAGGTCGGTAGAAAGGCCGTGTCGGCGTGCAGATGGCACCCGACCATGACGTTTTCGATGGCCGACATGTTGAAGAAAATCTGCAGGTTCTGAAAGGTACGGGAAATGCCGAGCCGCGCCAATTCGTGGGGCGGCCGTGCCGTGATGTCGGTGCCGGCCAGCCGCACGCTGCCTTCGCTGGGGGCATAGACGCCGGTGATCAGGTTGAACAGGGTGGTCTTGCCGGCACCATTGGGCCCGATCACCGAATGGATGCTGCCCGGCGCCACCGAGAAGCCGACATTGTCCACCGCCCGGATGCCGCCGAAATCTTTGCTCAGGCCGATGATGTCCAAAAGGCTCACGACCGGTGCCTCCGCCAAAGCGATTGCAGGCTGGGCACCAGGCCCCGCGGCATGAAGATCATGGTGCCCATCAGAATCAGGCCGAAGACCATCATCTCATAGTCCTCGAAACCGGCGATCAGCTGTGGCAGGGCGGTCAGGATGACAGCACCGATGACAGCACCAAAGGTCGACGCCATGCCACCCAGCACCACCATCGTCACCAACTCGATCGAGCGGAAGAAGCTGGCCTCGTCGGGCGTGATGAACGAGCCGTAATGGGCGAACAGGCTGCCGGTCAACGACGCCAGCACGGCCGAGATCACGAAGACCATGACCTTGTAACGGGTGGTGTCGACGCCGACCACCTGGGCCGCGATTTCCGAGCCATGCACCGCCCTTAACGCCCGCCCGATCGGCGAATCGATCAGGTTGAGCGCCAGCCATACGCTGGCGATCAGCATCAGGCCGACAATCGGATACCAGACTTGCTCGACCGTGAAGCTGGTGGCCGGCAGCGCGAGCCCGAACAGGGTCTTGCCCTCGGTGGAAAAGGCATCGAGTTCGAACCCGAACAGGCTGAAGGCGACGACCGGCATGCCGTCGGGGCCACCGGTCAGGTCCAGTTCCTGTTCCAAAATGATCGAGATGATGATGCCCAGACCCAATGTCGCCATCGCCAGGTAGTGGCCTTTCAGCCTAAGGATCGGCCGGGCCACGGCGAACGCCAGCAACGCCACTGCTGCCGCACCGGTCAGTAGAGCGAGCAGCGGTGACCAGTCATAGTTGGTGGTCAGGACGGCCGAGGCATAGGCCCCCAGCGAGAAGAACCCGGCATGACCCAGGCTGATCTGGCCGGCATAACCGATCAGCAGGTTGAGACCGACACAGGCGATGGCGGCAAAGCCGATCTTGATCGCGACGTCGTAGTAGAAACTGTTGGGCAGCACGGTCGGCAACAGGACGATAATGGCGACTAGGATCGCCATCCCGCCAAACCGCGGTTCACGCCAGCGTGTCATACGCGCTCGGCGCTCTTGCGGCCGAACAGGCCGCTGGGCAGCACGACCAGCACCACCAGAATGATCACGAAGGCGACCGCGTTCTTATAGGCCGAGCTGATATAGCCGGCCGCCATGGCCTCGGCGATGCCCAGCAACAGACCGCCGACCACAGCCCCGATGCCGCTGCCCAGGCCGCCCAGGATGGCGGCGCTGAACCCTTTCAGGCCCAGCATCACCCCCATATTGTAATAGGCCTGGGAGATCGGTGCGATCAGGGCGCCGCCCAGGGCGCCGATCAAGGCGGCCAGTGCAAAGCTGAGCATCACAACCGTCTTGGTGTTGATACCGACAAGCGAGGCGGCCAGCCGATTGTACGAGGTCGCCAGCATCGCCTTGCCGATCATGGTCCGGTTGAAGAACCAGGCAACGGCGATCACCACCACCGCGGTTCCGCCCAGGACCCACAGGCTTTGCGGCTGCATGGCGGCGCCACCGATGTGGATGGGAATCTCGCCCGAGAATCCTTCGAGACCATGGAAGTTTCGGTCCCAGACGAGCTGTGCCGCCCCGCGCAGGAAGATCGACGCACCGATGGTGATGATGATCAGGGGCACCACATCGGCGCCCTTGGCCGGTTCGATGGCGAACTTCTCCAGCGCAACCCCGACCACCATGGCGACCAGCGCCGCCCCGATCACCGCCAGCCACAAGGGCCAGCCGGCACCGACCAGCGAGACCGTCGCCATCGCGCCGATCATGACGAACTCGCCCTGAGCGAAGTTGATCACCTGGCTGGCGTTGTAGATCATGGTGAATCCCAGCGCCACCAAGGCATAGATGGCGCCGACAGTGACTCCGGAAATCAGGAACTGCAGGAAATCGGACACGGCGCCAACCCGATAAAATGGCCGGACCGCGTCACGGCGGCCCGGCCGGTATTGCTCAGGGGACGGTTACTTCATCAGTTTCCAGTCACCGTCTTTGACTTCGACCATGACCAGCGAGCGGTCGTCGAGCCCGAGATGGTCGGTGGCCGACAGGTTGAAGATGCCGTCGACGCCGATGAAGTCCTTGGTTTGCTCCAGCGCCGCCAGGACCTTTTTGGGATCGGTGGAACCGGCCCGTTTGATGGCGTCGACCGCAAGGTACAGCGCGTCGTAGGCATGGCCGCCGAAGGTCGACACCTCGCTGTTGTAGTGCTCGGTATAGGCCGCCGTGTAGGCCATGCCGACCGCCTTTTGCGGGTCGTCTGCGGGCAGTTGGCCGGCGACGATCAGGGCCGCGCAGGGCAGCCTTACGCCCTCGGCCGCGGCCCCGGCGCCCTTGATGAAGCCCTTCGAGCAGGAGCCATGATTGTGATAGAGCGGCACGCCGACGCCGAGCTGGGCATAGTTCTTGGTGACGATCGCCGAGGCGGCGCCAAAACCACAGAACATCACGCCTTGCAGGCCCGCTGCATTCTTGATGTTGGTCAGCTGTGGCGTGACGTCGGTGTCGCCCTTGCCGTAGGTCTCGTCGGCGACGACACTGAGGCCGTAGTCGCCGGCCAGGGTCGTGGCGTTCTTGCGGCAGGATTTATCGAAACCGCCGCTGCCCGAGATCACGCCGATCTTGGTGATGCCGCGCGCCTTCATGTCGGCGAAGGCCTTCTGGACGGCCAGCTTATCGGTGTGCGGTGTCTTGAAGACCCAGGGCTTGACCGGATTGACGATGACGCCGGCACCGGCCAGGGAAATGAACGGGATGTTGGGCTTCGCCGCCTTGATCACTGCCATCGTCTCGCCGGTCGTCGTCCCGCCGACGATCAGGTCGACCTTGTCTTCGGCCATCAGGCGTTTCGCGAACGTCACCGCCTTCTTGGCGTTCAGGCCGGTATCGTAGAGCGTGAGCTCCAGCTGCTTGCCCATGACGCCACCGGCGGCGTTGATCTTTTCGACGTATAGCTCCAGGGTCTTTTTCTCGGGATCGCCCAAAAACGCGGCCGGCCCGGTAACAGCCAGGAACGAACCGATCTTGATGGTGTCGGCGGCCGACACGGACGCACCCGTCACCGCGATAAGACTGGTTGCCGCAAGCAATGCGCTGCCGAAATGCCTCAATTGGGGCATGGTGTTTCCTCCTCTGTTTCCATTCTATTTGCGCGGATCGTTGTGGTCTGGTCCGCGTTCTTCACAGTGCCCCTAACCGCAATAGACCACGGGCACCGAGCCTAGGCACTATTCCACACCAAGTTTAAACGGTATTCAAGTGCCGAATTACTGTATTCTGGACGGAGTCCGCCCGGGCAATAGGAGCGGTCAACGGAACAGCTTGATGATCCGCTCCATGTACGGCGCCACGACTTTGATTTCGTCCTGTTCGACCCGCTCGGCGCGTTGAATTCGCATGCGCAGCAGGGCGATCTGGCGGTGTTGGGCCTCGCGTTCGGCCTCGGTCAGACCTGTATTCTGGTCGACCTGACGTTCGGCGGCATTGATCTTCATTTCCAGCTTGGCGCGGTTCTGCCGGGTCGCGATGGCCGTAACCACGTTCATGACCCGGTTGGCGGTTCCCAGCCACTGGGCCTGGTTGAAGCCGTGGCGGGCGATCACCGTGCCGAATTCGCTGACATTGGTGACGTCTCGGTGCCAGCCGGACCAGTTACCGGCCACCGCGCCTTGAGACGCGTCGCTGGCAGGCGCCGATTTGCGCTGTTTCTTGAGGGCCGGAACCAGTTCCTCCATCGAGATCACAAAGCGGGCGACCTCGTCGACCGTCAACGCCACCGCACCCCGCCCCATCGTCAGGCCGGCGACCAGAAGGAACAGGATCAGGATGGCAGTCAGACCTTGCGGCTTGCTCATGGCTGGGTCCTTTTCGCTAAACGGGTTCGACAACGTCCAGGGCTTCGGGGTACCCCGACCGCAACCTAGCCTGTGTCTGATAACATCGGGTAAACGGAAAAGCCGGCCAAATCTAAGCGGTCTCCACGCGGGGCGCACGCACGCCGAAGATCGCGGTGCCAACCCGGACATGGCTGGCCCCCAACTCGATCGCCTCCTCGAAATCTCCGCTCATCCCCATGCTGATCCGGGTCAGTCCGGTTCGCTGGGCTAGGCTGGTCAGCAGCGCGAAATAGGGCGCCGGTGCCTGGTCGGCCGGTGGTATGCACATCACGCCGGTGACCGGCAAGTCATACTCGTCGCGGCAGGCGGCGATGAAAGCCTCGGCCTCGGTAGGAGCGACCCCGCTCTTCTGAGGCTCCTCGCCGATATTGACCTGGACATAGCATTCCGGGCGGCGGCCGGTCGCCGTCATGGCGGCGGCGAGGGCCTTGGCAAGCTTCGGCCGGTCGACGCTTTCGATGACGTCGAACAGGGCGACCGCGTCCTTGGCCTTGTTGGTCTGCAGCCCGCCAACCAGATGCAGGCGGATATCCGGGTAGCGCGCCTTCAGCTCCGGCCATTTGGCCTGCGCCTCCTGCACCCGGTTTTCGCCAAAGCAGCGATGCCCGGCGGTGATCGCCGCCTCGATCCGGTCGGCCGCGATCATTTTGCTGATCGCGACCAGGGTCACGTCGCCGGGATCGCGGCCGGATATGCGCGCGGCCTGGTCGATACGCGCGGTCACGGCGGCAAGATTGGACGCCACGTCTGAGGTCGGCGACGGCTCGGTGCTCGGCGATTGCGGATGGGTGGCGGTCATGGCACAGTCCGGTTCATGTTCGATCGTCCAGGGTTGAGATCGTCGGCGACCCTAGCAGAGCTCGCCCGCCGGCTCAATTTGCGCAACCGCAAAATAACCGGCCGCCGCCTGCCCGCCACCATCTTGATGACCGATGCCGTTCGCCTGCCCGACCCTACTAATGCCATCGCCGGGCTGCCACCGGGTTCGGCAGTCATTTTCCGGCACTACCAGGCCGCCGAACGGGCCACCCTCGCCGCGGAACTGGCGAATTGCTGCCGAACCTGTGGCCTGAGTTTCTTGGTTGCCGGCGACGGGCAATTGGCGTTGCGGGTTGGGGCCGCGGGCCTGCACCTGCCGGAGCGACAGATCGCGACCGCGGCCGTTTGGCGTCGGCGCCGTCCTGATTGGCTGATCACGGTGGCGGCTCACTCATTGACCGCGCTGAAGCGGGCAACCGCCGCCGATGCGGCCCTGCTGTCGCCGGTGTTCGCGACCGCCAGCCACCCCGGGGCGCGGGTCCTGGGGCCGGGCCGGTTCACCAGCCTGGCCCGGTGTGCGCCGGTACCCGTCTATGCCCTGGGCGGAGTCAATGCCGAGACGGCGCACGCCTTGCGGTTCAGTCCGGCGATTGGGCTGGCGGCAATCGACGGCCTGGTGACCGCAGGCGGTTCAGCCGACCTGTGACAGTTTCACTGCGCCGTTTCGCTTGGTGAAGTTGCTTTCCACATAATCCAGGATGGTCTGCACCGATTCCTCGACCGTCTGGTGGGCCGACGGCACCAGCAGTTCGGGCTGGGACGGCGGCTCATAGGGTGCCGAAATGCCGGTGAAGTCCGGGATCTCGCCGGCCCGCGCCATCTTGTAGAGCCCTTTCGGATCGCGGCTTTCGCAGACTTCCAGCCCGGCGTCGATGAACACCTCGTGGAAGGCTTCCGGAACCGCGCGGCGGGCCCGGTCACGGTCCGACCGATAGGGAGAGATGAAAGCGGTGATGACGATGAAGCCGGCGCCGGCGAACAGGGCCGCCACCTCGCCGACCCGGCGGATGTTTTCGGCCCGGTCTTCGGGGCTGAAGCTCAAATTGGCGTTCAGGCCGTGGCGGACATTGTCGCCGTCCAGCACATAGACCTGATAGCCCTGGTTGAACAGGCGGTTCTCGACCTCGATCGCCAGGGTCGACTTACCGGACCCGGACAAGCCGGTCAGCCAAAGCACACCACCAAGGTGCCCGTGGCGGGCGGCCCGGTCGGCCGCCGTCACCCGCTGTTCGACCCGTACAACATTGGTCGAACGCACCGTAATCAATTCCCGTTGGTCGGCATAACCGTCCATCGAGATGGTGCCGCTGCCGGCGATCTCGTAACCGTCCATCAGCATGAAATGGCCGGTACGCGGCGAGGCGGTATAGGAATCCAAGGCCAGCATGCCGTCGCTGCGCAGGACCAATTCGGCGACCTGGCCCGGCGCGACGGTTTCGGCGCTATCGTCGCTGGCCCCGTCCGCGATGGCAATGACCCGCTCGATGGTCTGGACCGTCACCGGCTCTTCGGTGGTGTTCAGGCGCAACTCGAACGCTTCGCCGGCCATCAACGGTTTCGGTCCGAACCAGTAGATGCGGGCGCGGAACACGTCGGTCTCGACCGGCAGGTCGACCTCGTGACTGGCCACCTGGGCTCGCCCGACCTCGACCGTTTCGCTCAAGGTCAGACCGATGCACTGACCGGCCTCGGCGCTGTCGATTTCCTCGCTGACACCGAACAGTTCGATGCTGGCGACCGTTGCGCTGACATTGGCCGGCGAAAACAGCAGGTTGTCGCCAACCCGCACGCGGCCGCATTCGACCCGGCCTGCGAGGATGGTCACGCCATTGATCTGATAGGCATCCTGAATGGGTAGCCTGAGGGGCAGTTCGGATGGTGCCGCTTCGGGCTCGGACGCGTTCAGGGCAACAGCCACCGCGTCGCTTTCGAACCAGGCGGATTCGGCGCCGCGGCGTATAAACTTTTTGACGCCGGCCGGCAGGCTCTGTTCGATCTCCGCCACGACCTGATCGATAGTGGCGGCGCTGCTGGCGATAGGCTGGGCCGGATCGTTCGGATCCAGGGCAGTGTAACGGGCGCCATTGTGGGCGAGGTAGAGTTCGCACACCGGCACGCCCTCGCGCTGGACATAATGCCAGAGATCGACCTCGCGCCAACGGACCATGGGCTCGGCCTCGAACGGCGCCCCCCACGGGAAGCCGGTGTCGAACTGGTCCCAGAACCCGATCGGCCGCTCGGCGTAGGTATCGTCGCCGCCTTGCGGCCGGAACAGGCGCCGCCGGCTGCCCTGCGGGTGACCCTGCATCGGCGGCGCAACGATCAGGCCGTCGTAATCCGACAGGGCCGCATCGTCGGACACCAAAACCAGGTCCAATCCCCAGCGGGTAGCACAAGACGCGCGGAACTCCGCGATCTCGGGCAATTCGTCAGCATTTTGCCGCGCCACGACGGGAAACGGCAGCTGACCAAAAAAGGCTTTACGCGCCAACCACACCAATGCGGTGGTTTCGGCGTCCATTCGCCAGAGGATCGCCGGGCGGGCGGCTTTCGCAACCGCTTCGCGAAGGGCGTAGATGCTCTGGTTTTCCAAGGCTTTCAGGTTCGGCATGATCCGCAACATATAGGACAAATTATGAATGGAACGTTGCATTGCCATCGCTATCGGACAGCAAAACCGGCAATTTGTCACGCCGCGAAATCTAGTACTTTAGCACTACCCCTAAATATCTATAAATACGAAGATTACCTATGGTTTACCCGAAAGTAATACATCACAGCTAGTGCTTGACACCCTTATTTCGTTCGTCGCGCTTGCCAGACCAGCATCGATGGAGACTTCGCCAATGATTGGGCCCATAATCGCAAAACTCTCCACCCGTTTTGCCAGCATCCGTGTCCGACTATATGTCGTAACTGGACTTCTTGTGGCAACCACCGCTGCAATTGCGGTTATCGGCATCAGCGCCTTCAACTCTCAGGTCCCGGTCCTGGAAACGGTCGCAAAAGCAACGAACGACGTGACCCAAAAAGGCGCCGTGCTGAATGGCAAAATTCGCGATATTCAGTTGGACGTGGTTCAGGTTCAGCAATGGCTGACCGACATCTCGGCGACCCGCGGCCGGGACGGCCTGAATGACGGGTTCGACGAGGCCGAAGCCTATGCCAGCAAGCTGCAGACCGATGTTGCCGAAGCCAAGGACCTGGCCATCGCCCTGGGACTGACGGACGTATCCGGCCTGTTGGATGCGGTGTCGGAGCGGTTCGGCCCCTATTACGAGACCGGTCGTAAAATGGCCCGCGCCTATATCGATCAGGGTCCGGCCGGCGGCAACCAGGTAATGGGTGAATTTGACGAAGTGGCGGCGGCGATCTCGAACAGTGTCGGCGAGCTTTCAAAGGTTGTGCAAACCTACTCCGAGGGTCGAACCGCGGAACTGGACGCGGTGCTTGAAAAGGCAAACAAAACCAACCAAGCGGCGGAAAACATGATGTGGTTGACCCTGCTGCTTGCGGCGCCCCTGGCCGCCGGCGGCTTCTGGGTCATTCGCAGCCTTTCGCGGCGTTTGAGCCCGATGGCGCGGGCGATGCGGGACCTGGCGGAAGGGAAGCTGGACACGGAGATCGCCGGCACGGACAGCGGCGACGAGGTCGGCGAGATGGCACGGGCACTGCAGGTCTTCAAGAACTCGGCCTTCGAACGCGAAAAGCTGGCGTTGGAAAAAGCCGAGGCCGATCGGCGGGCCGAACAGGAACGCCAGAAGTCCGAGGCCGCCGCCCACGAGGCAGAGGCCGCCCGACTGGCGGAGCAGCAAGCCCGGAGCGAGGAGTTGGAGCGGGAACTGGCCGAGCGCGAGGCCGAGATCCGGCAGGCCGAGGAATCGCGCCGGGAGGAAGCTGCCGCGCTGCAGCGCGAAGCCGAGCAGGCGCGCAAAACGGCAATGCTGGAACTGGCCGACAGGTTCGAACAGAGCGTATTGGAACTGGTCAACGGGGTCGGCGGCACCGCGGAAGGCCTGCGGAATATTGCCGAAGCAATGTCGAGTACCGCCCGTCAGGCGGACACGCAATCAGCCGACGCCAAGGCCGCCAGTCTGGACGCAACCAGCAATGTGCAGGCGGTCGCCGCGGCGACCGAACAGTTAACGGCATCGGTCAACGAGATCCGCAGCCATGTCGGCCAAGCAGCCATCATCTCGAAGTCGGCGGTAGAAAAGACCGACCAGACCAACGCGACCATGCAGAGCATGGCCGAAGCCGCCTCGCGGATCAGTGAGATCGTCAATCTGATCAACGATATAGCCGGGCAGACCAATTTGTTGGCGTTGAACGCCACCATTGAGGCGGCGCGCGCCGGCGAAGCCGGCAAGGGCTTTGCGGTGGTCGCGTCCGAGGTCAAGAACCTGGCGTCGCAGACCGCCAAGGCGACCGAGGAGATCGTTGCCCAGGTCACGGCCGTTCAAGAAGTCTCGAACGCCGCCGTGGACGCGATCAAGGACATCGGCGACACGATCCTGTCGATCAACGAAGCATCGAATGCGGTGGCGGCCGCGGTCGAAGAACAGAGCGCGGCAACCAACGAAATCAGCCGCAGTGCCGGCCACGCCGCGAACGGTGCCCAGCGGGTCAGCGAGAACATGACTGGTGTCAGTACTGCCAACGCCGAGACCGGCCAAGCCGCACACCAGGTGTTCACGTCGATCGAGGGCCTGTCCGACCAGGCCGGGCGTCTGCGCAAGCAGGTGGAGGATTTCCTGACTGAAATCAGGGCGGCGTGATCCGAACCCGGGTCCGGTCCCGAGCCGGACCCGGTTCCGTTTGAGACCGGGTCGCGCTCACCCGTCGGATTTTTCCGACTTCGACGCCAAGATCGGAATCAGGAAGACGAAACAGGCGACTAAAAAGAACAGGCTGCCGGCCAACGCCAAGATGTCGCCCGCCTGCAAGCTGGCAGCAATAAAGAACCCGGCAGACACGATAAACAGCAGCCAACCGCAGATTATCAGTCGACGGGCAGTCAACTCGCGCATCCCATTCCCACTTCAAGCTTGGCCAGCCGACGACTATGAAACCAACCCATTCTGGGTCGGCTATAGTCAAGAGACAAGGCGTCTTTCTTTGTCAAGAAAGTGTAAGTTAACTCTTCATACCGAACACTTGAAAGAAATCGTAGTTAAAATATGGATTTTGGTTGTATCCAAGCCCCGATTCACGGCACAATAGCAGCGGTTTGGGATTGAAGGTAACTGTACTGCGATTGTTGCGTTGCGTGGTCGACCCGGGTGGTCAGCAGTGTCTTCAGAATGGATCGGTTGAAATTGTCAGTGTCCACGATGGCGGTCCCAGCCGGGGCGGTAGCCATTTGTGGGTATGTAGGTGGGAGTGAGAAGGAGCGGCATCGCATGAATTCCCGGAGCGATGAGTTGCGTGAATTGTTCATTGCATTGAAAAAATTGGAGGCGGACGCGGTGCGTTTGGGCCTGGCCGCGCCCATTCACTTGATCGGCGTCGCGGCATTGGCCGTCAAGGAACAGCTTGATGCCGATGAGGATTTCGCACCGATCGATCTCGCGGCTCGAAAAACGAGTAGCACGCACTAGTACCTGCTGGCGCGGCGACAGGTCCGGAGCGCACCCGCGGCCAAGAGTTCAACGCGCGTTGAAGGCGTTCGCGCCTTTGGTCGATCAAGGCACCGATGGCTCAGCCCGACACGCGGCCTATCCCGAATACGCGCGGGCCTGACAGGTTAAGTGCATGCGTCTAAGGCTGAGGTTCACGACAGCCCAACGACCAAACCGGCCCTCAGACAATCCGAAGGCCGGTCGGTTTGGATTTCCACGCCCGTCTTTTGGTTAGTTTTCGTCGCCGGCCGATTCCTGGTTGCCGATGGTCTTGACCAAGTCGAAGACCCGCTTGCGGACGGCAGGATTGGCGATCTTGTAGTAGGCGCGGATCAGCTCCAGGGTTTCCCGCTTGGAAAGCTGCTTGTGGTCCAAAGGATCCTCTCGGATTTCCCTGACCTGATGCACGATGCCCTTGCGCGCCGACGGAAGCTCCACATCTTCCGGCAAATCGTCGAAGAAATACGAAACCGGAACATCCAAGACCCGGCTCAGTTCGAACAGCCGGCTGGACCCGATCCTGTTCATACCACGCTCGTACTTCTGGATTTGCTGGAAAGTCAGACCGATTTCCTTGCCGAGTTTCCCCTGGCTCATGCCAAGCAAAGTCCGTCTGATGCGCACACGATTACCGACGTGGACGTCGATCGGATTTGGAGTTTTCATGCTTTTTTCCACCTTGGTTCGAAGCCCTGCAATTAGGCTAAGTGATTACAAATGAAAGTGCAACCTGATCGGTAGCCCTAGCGGGATTCAATCCAGAATTTCACACTATTTTTGGGCGCCAGTTGGTTGTCTCCCAACTCAACGGTTGAAGTATAGCGCATCTGCTCACGAAACAAGTAGGATGCGAATGTTTTAATCCATCTTGCTTACCAACGAACCCTTAGGCGCCACTTCTCCGACAACTTTTCCGTTGATTCGGTTGTTTCCAATTCAGTCAAACCAGGTGGTGTTTCATCGGGCGGCGTCGGTTGCGGCGAATCAACTTCCAAATCCGCCTGCGGCACGGGTGCAAAACCGGGCTCGGAAGACGGTATCTCGGCCTCCAGGCTGGGCAAATCCGCCTCCTCGGGCGGCGGCGTGGCGACTTCAAGCTGTATCAGGAGGTCAGCAACCATGTCGGAAAGATCGCGGAATTTGCGTTCAATCACCGTCAACTTGTCGGCCAAGGCGGCCAAAGCCTCCGGCGAGAGGTCCTCAAGAGCACGCTGGCGCATGACGCGATCCCTCAACGCCGACACATGCTGTCGCCGACGTTCGGTTTCCTGTCCTTCCCCCAGTTTCGAAGCCGCCCGCGCCAAATCGAAAACATGCGCGGGGCTGCCCCGTGAAGTTTCTTCTGCCATTCCCGGTCCATGCCGATACGTTGCCGACCCTGTCCGACCGGCAAATGCTTCCCCCTTGGGTGTCAAGAATACCGAACCGAGCGCCAAAAGCGACCCTTTTCGCGTTACCGACACATGACTGCGGCTAGGTTGCGAGCCAGCAAAATTTTTTTGGCGACAGAGTCGATTTTTGCTTGCGTCGGCGCGAAAAATCCCCGAAACAACCCGCCCTAAATCGGTTGTGAACGGGAGCGCGCCATGCAGTCGAAACCCGAATTCCAGATTATCGACGGTGACGCGAAGGACGGCACCGAATTCGACCATTTCATCGAACAGAACGGCGTCCTGTTTGCCGGCCGCCACCTGTTGATCGACCTTTGGGGCTGCCAGAACCTGGACGATATCGATCTGGTTCGTCAGGCCCTGACCGAGTCGGTCGAAGCCGCCGGCGCAACGCTGCTGAACATCGACCTACACGTGTTCAATTCCAGCGGTGGCATTTCAGGCGTCGCGATCCTGGCGGAATCGCACATGAGCATCCACACCTGGCCGGAAAACGGCTATGCGGCGCTGGATGTGTTCGTTTGCGGCGACTGTGACCCACACCGGGCCGTGCCGGTGCTGCGGACCTACTTCCTGCCGGAAAACGTTCAGCTTTCCGAAGTCCACCGGGGCGTGGTGACGTGATCTGGTACGAGGAGACGCTGCACGACGGATACACGCAGCGCATCCGCATCGACCGCACGCTCTATCAGGGCCGCACCGCCTTTCAGGATGTCCTGATCTTCGAGAACTCAGCCCTGGGGCGCGTGTTGGTTCTGGACGGCATCGTCCAGACCACCGAGGGGGACGAGTTCATCTATCATGAGATGACCACCCACCTGCCGATCCTGGCCCATGGTGCTGCCAAGTCGGTGCTGATCATCGGCGGCGGCGATGGTGGTGCCCTGGAAGAGGCGCTGAAGCACGACGTCGCCAATGTGACGATGGTCGACATCGACGGCGAAGTGATCGACCTGTGCCGCGAATACCTGCCGTCGATCGCCGGCCGGGCCTTCGACGATCCCCGCACCAACCTGATCGTCGGCGACGGCAACGCCTTCGTTGCTGAAACGGATCAGCGTTTCGACGTCATCGTCGTCGATTCCCCCGACCCGATCGGGCCGGCCGAGATCCTGTTCGAGGAGAGCTTCTACGCCCGTTGTCGCGATTGCCTGACCCAAGACGGCATCATCGTCACCCAAAACGGCGTCCCGTTCCTGCAAGGTGAAGAGGTGACATCGACCAACCGTCACTTCGCCAAGCTGTTCGCCCATTCCGGTTTCTACGCCGCGCCGGTACCGACCTATTCCGGTGGTTTCATGGCCTTTGGCTGGGGTTCGAACGCGCGCGACATCTCTAAGCAACCGCATACGGAAATCGCGGACCGCTTCGCGGCCGCCAAGATCGACAGCCGCTACTACAATCCCGCCATCCACACTGCCGCTTTCGCCCTGCCCGGATATATCGAGACGCTGAAAGTTTAAAGCCAGTTCCGGCAATCAGCCGGCACCTGGACGGGCGGTGTTCAAATTCCATCAACTGGCTTGGCGGGCCTCTTGCGTGCGCGGCAGATACAGATGGAACGTGGTGCCGACCCCCTTGTCGGTTTGGACATTAACCTGCCCGCCGGATTGCTTGGCGAACCCGTAAACCATGCTGAGCCCCAGGCCGCTGCCTGCCCCGATCTCCTTGGTGGTGAAAAACGGCTCAAAGACCCGACCGACATTGCCGGGTTCAATGCCGACGCCGGTATCCTGAACCGACAGACGGACATAATCGCCGGGCGGAAGGTTCGCGGGCTCGCCCTCGGCTGCTGTGCCGATACGGGCGTTGGCGGTTTCGATGATCAACTCACCGCCATCCGGCATCGCGTCCCGCGCATTGATGGCCAGGTTCAGGATCGCGGTCTCAAGTTGTCGCGGGTCGACCGTCACCGGCCACAAATTATCCTTGCAACGAACCGTGACGGCAATGGATTTGGTCAACACCTGATCGAGCATATCGGTGATTTCGGCCATCACCTCCGCAAGATCGATCTGCCGCGGCACCAATACCTGCTGCCGGGAATAGGCCAACAGATGCCGGGTCAGGCTGGCGCCGCGCTCAATGGCGCCCAGGGCCCTGGTGACTTGGGCTTGGTGTTTGGGATCACCCGCCAGTTCGAGTTTAAGGATCTCCAGATTGCCGCTGGCGATCGCCAGGAGATTGTTGAAGTCGTGGGCCACGCCGCCGGTCAACTGCCCGACCACCTCCATTTTCTGGGCCTGGATCAGTTCCTGTTCGACGCGTTTTCGTTCCGTGATGTCCTCAACGATTTCGATGAAGCCAGCGGGCTCGCCGCCCTCGCCGAATGTCGGATAGGCGCTGATGTGGACCGGGACACGGGTCCCATTGTCCAGAACGGCTTCGGATTCGACGGCGTGCCGTTCACCGGTCCGCATGGCGACGGTGCCGGGACAGTGATTGCAAACATGGTCGCGTTTCTCGAACTCCCGGAAACATTTTTGTCCGACAACCTGGCGCAATTGCTTGTCGAACATTCTCAGATGCGCCTTGTTGACCATCACCACATTGTGGTTGGCATCGATCAGCGCGATTCCCAAACCGATATTGTTGATCAGGTCCTCGTGCTTGCGCTCGGACTCCACCAGCGCCTTGGCAATCCGCTTGCGTTCGCTGATGTCGCGCCAGGTGGCACGGTTGAACCGAGTGGCGCCATCGCCATCCCTGACAGCAGTCAAGGTCAATTCCACATCGACCCGGGTGTCGCCGCCGCCCGCCAGTTGCAGTTCGACCGGGCTTGCGCTGTCGTCACTATCGAACGCACGGTGCACTGTTTCGGCGGCGGCTCGGTGGTCGCCGGGATAGATCGAAAACACGCTGGCGCCAATCAGGTCCGCCTTGGAACAGCCAAGCCGGTCAGCCAAGGTGCGGTTGCAGTTGACGAAGACTTCCGAACCGACATCGATCAGACCGTACATATCCGGCGCCCGATCGTAGAGGTCCTCATAGTCCGCCTGGATCTCGGCCTGCCGCCTTTCCGCCTGCTTGCGCTGACCGACTTCCTCCTCGAGACGTCGATTGGTGCCCTCCAGCGCCGCGCTGCGGCGTAGTTCGTAAAGGGTCAGGAACCCGATCGACCAACCGACCACCCCGATCAGCACGCTCATGAATAGCAGTGCAAGTGCGGCCGACGGCTCGAACAGCCTGCTGGCCTCGATCAGGCGAAGGGCCGATGCCGCTGATACCAAGAGACCGGCGACCCCGACGAACCGGAACACGGCGGCAGTCAGTTTGCGAGCCCTCCGCGTCCTGGGGTCGGTCGACGCGGCCAGCCGCCAGGCCGTGAAGAAGCAAAGAACCGCCACCATCGTCGGCACCAATGTCAGACGGGCGCTCAACGGTGCGTCCAACCACACCAACAGGCTCTGGCCGCCCAGGGTGATGCCGACAATGGTACCGCCCAGCCACCAGCTCGGGCTTTCATCGAGAAATCGCTGTGTGCCGGTCATCAGCAGGGCAAAACCCGCCGCGATGAGCCCGTTGGCGACGACCAGGGAAACGACATCGGGGATGACGCCCCTGAGGATGAGGAAAAGCCAACCGGCGGCCAGCAGCCCATCACCTAGGGCCCAAAGCGACGAATACCGGTTCGGGCCGTCGCGCAGGCGGCCCAAATACAACATCAGGCCCATACAGGCCGCGGCGATCACGATCGTGACGCCGATTGTCCAGGTCTCGAGTTGCATGTGCCGCCCTGCCTACGGCTTGTCGACGTCCCTGCCCAGCGCCATTCCAACACTAGAGGCTTGATCTAGCATTGATTTCAGTCATTCGAACGTTCGGCCACGCCACCTAGGCGCGGCCCGGTGGCATTGACAGCCCAACCGGACATACCTAAGGTCGCCGCCGGCGAACTGTGGGGTATCGGGCTTGAATGTCGCGAAATGTGACTTTTAAAGGCGCGCAACAGGACGTTCGCGTCCAAATCGGAGCTTCAGGAGTGCTGCGGTGACCGCAAGTGTCGTATTGGCCAGAAAGCGTGCGGACCGGTAACCGACCCCGGACCGTAGCCGCACGCGCCTCCGATTGGATCGGGGGCTTTTTTTTGCCCGAACCCGCTTCGCGATCGAATCTTTAGTTGGAATACCTGAAATGAATCAGACGACTGTCAACCGCCCGAAGATGTTCACGCTCGTCGTCCTGAGCGGGCTGGCGGTCGCGTCGCTGAACATGTTCCAGCCCTCGCTGCCCAGGATTGCCGCCGACTTCGACGCGACCTACGCCTATGTCAATCTCGCCATCGCCGGCTATGCCGCGATGACCGCGGTGCTGCAGCTGATCCTCGGCCCGCTGTCCGACCGTTTCGGCCGCCGCCCGGTTCTGCTGGGCGGTTTGTCGATCTTCTGCCTGGCGTCACTGGGCTGTGCTTTGGCCGCCAGCATCGAGACATTTCTGAGCTTTCGCATGATCCAGGCGGTGATCATATCCGGCTTCACGGTTTCGCAGGCGGTGATCCGCGATACCTCCACCTCCCAGGCCAGCGCCAGCCTGATGGGCTACCTCGCCATGGCCTGGGCCACCGTACCGATGCTGGCACCGTTTTTCGGCGGGCTGCTGGAACAGTTTTTCGGCTGGCGAGCCAGTTTCTGGGCCTTTCTATGCCTTGGCGTTGTCGCCTTCACGCTCAGCTGGTTCGATTTGCGCGAAACCAATACGGCCCGGTCCCACACCCTGACGGCACAGCTTCGCACCTATCCCGAACTGGCGAGGTCCCGGCGTTTCTGGGGCTATGCCCTGTGCCAGGCCTTTTCGGTCGGCGGCTACTACGCCTTCCTGGGTGCGGCGCCGCTTGCCGCCACCGTCCTGTTCCAGGTACAGCCTGCAACACTGGGCCTTTATATCGGCAGCATCACGGCCGGGTTCATATTCGGCAGCTTTCTTTCCGGGCGATTGGCCTCCCGCCACGCACTGACCAACATGATGATCGTCGGGCGCCTGGTAGCCTGTTTCGGGCTGACCGCCGGGCTGGTGGTCCTGTGGTCCGGGTTCCTGCACGAGATCACCCTGTTCGGCGCCTGCATATTCGTCGGCATCGGCAACGGCCTGACCCTGCCCAGCGGCAGCGCCGGCGCGATGTCGGTCAGGCCGAAACTGGCCGGCAGCGCCTCGGGCCTGACCGGGGCCCTGATGGTCGCGGTCGGGGCAGTGATTTCGGCGGTGACCGGCGCGGTGCTGACGCCGGAAAACGTCGCCCATGGCATGCTGGGCATGATGCTGCTGTCCGTCCTTCTCAGCCTGGCCGCCGCGCTCTATGTGCGGCAGATCGACCGAAGGGTCGCTAGCGACTGATCCTGGCCAGCGACGCCGCCAGATCGGGGTGCGGATAGGGGAACGGTGCGGCCGCTTCGAAGGCGGCGCTGGCCCGCAGCACTTGCGCTTCGCCGAACCTGGGCCCGACGATCTGCAAGCCGACCGGCAGGCCATCGACCACGCCGCATGGGATCGATGCCGCCGGCTGGCCGGTCAGGTTGAAGGGCACGGTATACGGCACTGCGTGCCGCCAGCGATCGAAGGCCGGCGAATGGTAGGTGGTGTCCGCCGGCGGCGGCAGGGTCGGCATGGTCGGGGTGAGCAACAGGTCGTGGTCCCGGTGGAAGCGGTTCATGGTCGCGCCAAGCTCGGCCCGCGCCGCCATCGCCGCGCCATAGGCGGGCAGGTCGACCGCCAGTCCTTCCTCGGCCAGGCGTCGCAGGCCCGGGTCCATCCGCGCGTGCCGCTCGGACAGTACCTGGCGCAGCAGGTGGGCAAATCCGGCCTTCCAATAGTCGCTGAAGAACGGTTCCAGCGGCGGGAAGATCGGGCCGACGGTCTCGACCCGGGCACCCAGATCGGCAAACACCGCGACCGCCGCCTTGACCGCCGTCGCCACCTTGTCGTCTGGTTCAGCCCCGCCCAGATCGTAGGAAACGCCAAGCTTGAGCCCCGCTACGCCGCCGCTTAGGGCCTGGCGGTAATCGGTAGCTTCGGCCGGCAGGGCCAGCCAGTCACGCGCATCGGGCCGGGCCAGCTGGTTCAGCATCAGCGCCGCGTCCGCGACCGAGCGCGCCAACGGCCCGCCGGACACCACCGTCGCGAAGGGGTTGTCCTGGGGCGCGTGCGGCACCCGGCCGAAATTGGGTTTCAGCCCGTATAGCCCGCAATAGCTGGCCGGGATGCGGATCGAACCGCCGCCATCGGTGCCGAAGGCCAGGGCCCCGATCCCGGCGGCCAGGGCGGCCCCGGCACCGCCGCTAGATCCGCCCGGCGTATGGTCGGGGTTCCAGGGGTTGCGTGTCGTCCCGAACAACGGGCCGTCGGTCATCCCCTTCCAGCCGAACTCCGGCGTCGTGGTCTTGCCCAGGATGACCGCGCCGGCCTCGCGCAGGCGCGCCACCGCCGGTGCGTCCTGGTCCCAGGCCTGGTCGCCAGCCTCGACCGTTGCGGAACCGGAATAGGTCGGCCAGCCCTTGGTCGCGACGATGTCCTTGATGGTGACCGGCACCCCGTCCAGGGGACCCGTGGGCGCACCCCTGGCCCAGCGTTCGGCCGAGGCGGCGGCGGATGCCCGGACGCCGTCACCGTCGACCAGCATGAAGGCGTTGAGTGCCGGTTCCAATGCGTCGATCCGGTCGAGGGCGGCATCGACGATTTCGACCGGGCTCAGCCGGCCGGCCCGGTAGGCGTCGAGTAGATCGAGGGCGCCGAGATACAGCAGTTCGTCGGCCACGCCTGGCCTCAGCCCACGGCGGCGTTGTTGATGCGATTCCAGGTCGGGCTGATCAGGATCTCGTTCAGGCACACGCGCCCGGGCATCTGCGCCACGAACAGGATGGTCGCGCCCAAATCCTCGGCCTGCAGCATCCGTGCCTTGTCGTCATCGCTGACCGGCACCGGGCGCTGATCCAGGATCGGGGTCGCCACCTCGCCCGGGCAGATGGCGCAGGCGCGGATGCCGTTGGCGCCTTCTTCCAGGTTGAGGCTCTGGCTCATCGCGACCATCCCATGTTTGGCCGAGGTGTAGGCCGGGCCGGTCAGGCGGCTGACATGGCGCCCCGCCCAGGAGGCGACGTTGATCACCAGCCCGTCGCCCTGGGCCCGCATCTGCGGCAGCACCGCGGCGGTACAATAAAAGGCACCGTTCAGGTCGATGGCGACGACCCTGTCCCAGTCCGCCGCCCCGATCCGGTCCCAGTGCCGGCCCGAAACGTTGATGCCGGCATTGTTGACCAGGATATCGAGCCGGCCGTGATCGGCGATCAGCCGTTCGGCGGTGGCGGCCACCGCCAGCTGGTCGGCGACGTCCAGCACCGCCACCTCGGCCCTGCCGCCGGCGGCACCGATAGTCCGGGCAACCTCTTGAAGCTCGGCCTCGCGGCGGCCGGACAGCACCACGGTTGCGCCCGCCCCGGCCAGTGCCTCGGCCCCGGCCCGGCCGATGCCGGTGCCGGCGCCGGTCAGCCAGACGACCGTACCGTTCAGGTCGCGCATCACGCCGGATCCTTGATGCCGGCCAGGCGCCTTGCCAGGCCGCGCTTGCCGTCGACATCCATGCCGCGGGCGATCTGGATGCGCTGGGCCTGGGGCGAGCCGGCCCCGTGCATCGATTCAGTCAGATAGCCGACCGCGTTGCGCCCCAAGGTCATGTTCTCGATCAGGCGCAGGATGCGCATGCGGTCGGTGACATCGGTGCCGTCGCGGCCGACCAGGAACTTGCGGATCAGCGGTCCGACCTCTGCGTTGTCGAGATCCTGTTCCGACGGCAGGGTGACCATCAGGCCGCCGGCCAGGTCCTGGGCCAGGCGGGCGATTTCGTAAGGGAAGCGGGTCACGTTCTGCTTGCAGACATTGGCCAGCATGTCGTCGTTCAGCCACACCCCGGACGGCATCTGTTTGGCCTCGTGCGCCGAGGCCAGGGCGGTCGCCGCAATGGTCTCGTTCAGGTGAGCCATCTCGATCAGCTTGTCCTTGATGTGGCTCGCCTTGGCGACACCGTTGAGATCGGCGATTTCGGCGGCCGCCCCGATCAGCACGTCGCCGACCCCGGATTTGCAGATATAGGAGCAGCGGTGATAGGCGGTGAAGCGGTCGACCAGGGGCGAGGCGAATTCCACCTCGCCGTCCATGAACACCCGATTCCAGGGGATGAACACGTCCTCGAACACGATCATCGCTTCCTGGCCGCCGAAATTGGCGTTGCCGGCATCGATCGAGCCCGGTTCCTGGGCCCTGGTGTCGCAGGATTGGCGGCCATAGACATAAGTGATGCCCGGCGCGTGGGCCGGCACCGCGCCGACCACGGCGTAATCCTTGTCGGCGGCGCCCAGGCGGATGGTCGGCATGACGATCAGCCAGTGGGAATTGACGCAACCGGTCTGGTGGCATTTGGCGCCGGTGACGAAGATGCCGTCCTCGTTGCGGCCGGTGATCCGCAAATAGACATCCGGGTCGGCCTGTTGGTGCGGTGCCTTGCTGCGGTCGCCCTTGGCGTCGGTCATGGCGCCGCCGATCACCTGGTTCTTGCGCTGAACCTTCTCGATAAAGGCCAGCAACCTGGCGTGATAGCTGGTGTTGTGGGCCCGGTCGATCTCATAGGTCACCGAATGCAGGGCGTTGATCGCGTCCAGCCCGACGCAGCGCTGGAAGCAGGTGCCGGTGGCCTGGCCCAGGCGGCGCTGCATGCGCCCCTTCAGCACCAGGTCCTCGGCGTTCTCGGCGATATGCAGGAAGCGGTTGACCGGCAGGCCGGTATACGGCGATTCGGCGCATCCCAGGGCGGCATCGTCGATCGCCAGCCGGTAGGTTTCCGCCATGGCATTGATCGACGGTCGGATCACCGGATGGTCGACCGGTTCCGCGACCAGTTCGCCGAACAGGAAAACCCGCATGTTTCGGTTTCTCAGGCTGGCGATATAGTCGTCGGGCGTACCGATGGTGTCGTAGGTGCCCCAGACGTCCGGCCCCTCGTCCCGCAGGGCGTCGATCTTGTCCATTGCTCCCTCCTGCTGCCTTGGCTCGGTTCCCAGGTTTAAACCCATTCGGCGGCGATTGGTACCGGGTTGTTTGCCGCCGCGACCGTACCGAAACCACGGCACTGACAGCGGCCACTCAAGATTGTCCTTTTCGCGCTGCCCAAGATGGTTAACATATGGGTGGCAACGGCCCGCCTCGGCGGGCCGCGTGATTTGTGAGTTGCCTTTCGATCCAGCAAGCGCACATGGGAGAGAATGTACGGGATGCGGTACGAGGCCCCAGAGACGATCGACGCGGCAGTGGCCCTGTTGGCCGACGCCGGCGGCGAAGCACGGGTACTGGCCGGCGGAACCGACCTGTTGGTGCAAATGCGCGCCGACCTGGTCGAACCCGATCTTCTGGTCGATATTAAAAAGATTGCGGAGCTGTGCACCATCAGCACCGACGGCGATGGCTTCAACATCGGCGCCGCGGTGACCGGCGCCGAGCTGGGCGAGCATGCCGCCGTCAAACAGGCTTGGCCCGGCGTGGTCGAAGCGGTCGAACTGATCGGTTCGACCCAGGTTCAGGGCCGGGCGACCGTAGGCGGCAATCTGTGCAACGCCTCGCCGGCCGCCGACAGCGTGCCGGCGATGATCGCCGCCGCCGCGACCGTCACCGTGGCCGGCCCCAATGGGCGCCGCGAGGTGCCGGTCGAGGCGATCGCCACAGGGCCCGGCGAGACCTCGTTGGCGCCGGGTGAGATCGTGGTTTCGTTCCGCCTGCCCCAGCGCCCGGCCCATGCCGGCGACGCCTATCTGCGATTCATCCCACGCACCGAAATGGACATCGCGGTGGTCGGCGCCGGGGTCAGCCTGATCCTGGACGACGCCGGCACCTGCACCGACGCGCGGGTCGCCTTGGGCGCGGTCGGTCCACGGGCGCTGCTGGTTCCGGACGCCGCCAACGCCCTGATCGGCAGCCCGGTCGATGCGGCGGCCTTGGAAGCCGCCGCCCAGGCCGCCAGCGCCGCCGCCACCCCGATCGACGACAAGCGGGGCACCAAGGAATTCCGGACCCAGGTGGCCGGTGTGATGTGCCGCCGGGCCGCCGAAATCGCTTATCTGCGTGCGAGGCAGAACTGATGGCCAAGTACCACGTCACCACCACCATCAACGGCGACACAGTCGAGTTTCTGTGCGACCCCGAGCAAACCCTGTTGGACGTGCTGCGTGACGAATTGCATCTGACCGGATCGAAGGAGGGCTGTTCGTCCGGCGATTGCGGTGCCTGCAGCGTCACCGTCGACGGCCGCCTGGTCGGCGCCTGCCTGATGCTGGCGGTCGAGGCGGAAGGAAAGCGCATCGAGACCATCGAGGGCATGGCCGAAGGCGACCGGCTGCACCCGCTGCAGCAGAAGTTCCTCGACCATGCGGCCCTGCAATGCGGTGTCTGCACCCCCGGCATCCTGGTCGCCGCCAAGGCGCTGCTGGAAAAGAACCCGGACCCCAGCGAGACCGAGGTGCGCTACTGGCTGGCCGGCAATCTGTGCCGCTGTACCGGCTATGACAAGATCATCCGGGCCGTGCTCGACGCTGCGGCCGAAATGAGGGCGGGATAACCATGGCAACCGAGACAAAGGCAAATGGCGGCCTGAAATGGGTCGGCACCAACGCACCCCGCCCCGACGGGGTCGACAAAGTGACGGGCCGGGCCAAATACGGCGCCGACCTCTACCAGCCCGGCATGCTGCACGGCCGCATCCTGCGCAGCCCCCATGCGCACGCCCGGATCCGGTCGATCGACACCGCGGCGGCGGCGGCCCTGCCCGGCGTCAAGGCGGTGGTCACCCGCGACGACTTCCGGGACCTGCCGTCGGAAATGGTGCCGGCCGGCGAGATGATGGTCAATTACCGCGACATCGTGCGCAACGTCATGGCCCGCGACAAGGTGCTGTATGACGGCCACGCGGTCGCGGCGGTGGCGGCGACCAGTGCAGCCATCGCCAAGCAGGCGTTGAAGCTGATCAAGGTCGACTACGAGGTCCTGCCGCACGTGATCGATGTCGAAGCGGCGATGGCGCCGGACGCCCCGGTGCTGCACGACGACATGTTCACCGAAGGCGTCGACCCGGTGCCGACCGCGGCATCCAACATCACCAAGCGGGTGGAACTTGGGTTGGGCAATGTCGAAGCCGGTTTCGCCGCCGCCGATACGGTGGTCGAGCGCACCTACCGCACGGCCGCCGTACACCAGGGCTATATCGAACCCCATGCCTGCCTGGCCAATGTCGCCGAGGACGGCCAGGCCGAACTGTGGTGCACCACCCAGGGCCATTTCATGGTCCGGGCCCACTGCGCCAAGCTGATGGACATGGACATTTCCAAGCTGCGGGTCACGGCCTCGGAAATCGGCGGCGGCTTCGGCGGCAAGACGGTGGTTTATGTCGAGCCGGTGGCGTTGATGCTGTCACGCAAGGCGGGCCGGCCGGTCAGGGTGGTGATGAGCCGCGACGAGGTGTTCCGTGCCTCGGGCCCGGCACCGGCCTCGCATATGCGGGTCAAGATCGGCGCCACGAAAGACGGCCGGATCACCGCCGGCGAGGCCGAGATGGCCTACCAGGCCGGCGCCTTCCCGGGCGGCCCGATCAACCCGGGCACCATGTGCGCCTTCGCGCCCTATGAGCTGGAGAACGTCAAGGTGGTCGGCTATGACGTGGTCTCGAACCGGCCCAAGGTGGCGGCCTACCGGGCCCCAGGCGCGCCGATTGCGGAATATGCGGTCGAATGCGCGGTCGACGAACTGGCCAAGGAACTGGGGATCGACCCGGTGGCGCTGCGCCTGAAAAACGCCGCCAAAGAAGGAACACGGGCGGCCTATGGTGCCAAGTTCGGCCCGGTCGGCCTGGTGGAAACCCTGGAAGCCGCCCAGACCCACAACCATTATGCCGCCCCGCTCGGCCCCAATCAGGGTCGCGGCGTGGCGTCGGGTTTCTGGTTCAACATCGGCGGCGAAACCTGCCTGACCCTGAACCTGAACGAGGACGGCACCCTGTCGATGCTGGCCGGCACCGTCGATGTCGGGGGTGGCCGTGCTTCCTTGAGCATGATGCTGGCCGAGGAACTGGGGGTCGACCTGGATAAGATCCGCCCGGTGATCGCGGACACAAATGCCCTGGGCTATACCTTCCTGACCGGTGGCAGCCGGGCGACTTATTCCTCAGGCCTGGCGGTGGTCGAGGCGGCCCGCAAAATGATCGATACCTTGCGCGAACGGGCCGCCAAGATCTGGAATATCCCGGTCGAGGCCACGGTCTTCGAGGATGGCGAGGTGCGCCCGGCCGGCAGCAATGCCGGCGAGTTCGAGCCCATGTCGTTGGCCGACCTTGCCAAGGTGGCGGGCAAGACCGGCGGCCCGATCGCCGGCCATGCCGAGATCAACGCCCAAGGCGCCGGACCCAGCTTCGGCACCCATATCGTCGATGTCGAAGTCGACCACGAAACCGGCCGGGTCCAGGTGCTGCGCTACACCGTGCTGCAGGACGCCGGCAAAGCGATCCATCCGGCCTATGTCGAGGGCCAATTCCAGGGTGGCGCGGTCCAGGGCATCGGCTGGGCCCTGAACGAGGAATATGTCTATGGCGAGGACGGGCGGCTGCAGAACCCCGGATTCCTGGACTACCGTATCCCGGTCGCGTCCGACGTGCCGATGATCGACACGGTGATCGTCGAGGTGCCCAACCCCAACCACCCCTACGGCATCCGCGGCATCGGCGAGACCCCGATCGTGCCGCCGATGGCGGCGATCGCCAATGCGGTGGAGAACGCCACCGGGGTACGCTTCGCCGAATTGCCGATGTCGCCGCCCAAGGTGCTGGCCGCGCTCAAGTCAACCGCCGGGTAGGCCGGTCAGATGGCTCGCGTGGTTCTGGTCGGCAATCTGACGCGGCTGACCGGGGGAATGAGCGAACTCACCCTGGAAGCGGCCAATGTCATGCAGCTGTTCAAGTTGCTTGAAGACCGCTTTCCCGGCATCCGGCCGCACCTGGAAGAGGGTACGGCGGTGGCGATCGACGGCCAGATCTACCAGGACACCTGGCTCACCCCCATCGCCGCGGATGCCGAGGTTCACCTAATGCCGGCGATTGGCGGCGGGTAAGGGCGAGGGGGGGCGCGCTATGCCTCTCGAACTGGCGAGGCTGCCGGAGTTCCCCCAACCCACCAGCACCGGCCACGGGTATACCGAGTTCGTATTCTTTGAAGGAAGAACGGGCGAATGCCAATGCGTCGCATTCGCATCGAAGAACGGAATCCCTGTTGGCAATGAAGGACGATTTACTGTCTCGGCCAGGATACAGGCGTGCCTTTGCCCAGGGATATTGCGCTTAAGCTAGCTAACACCAGAGACTGAGTTCCGGTCTTGGGGTCAGGCCTTGCTGGTATTCGCAGCGATCAATCACAAGGTGTGTCGTTGACAGGTTGTACTCTGAAAATTAACATCACCCGCTTTCGTAATGAAATTGTTTGGATGTTCAGTCAATGGTGGCACGCGCAATGGCCCTCCCGAAGCTTCTTATGTTTCCGCTTGTTTTGTTCGTGGCCAGTTTTGCCCTTCATGGATGCACGGGTGGATCGGGCCCTGACGTCGCAGCGGGCAATCCTCCGACGACGGATAATGCAAAAATCTTCAATGGTCGGGGTACAGCGTACGCTAGCAAAGGCCAAACCGACCGTGCAATCTCTGACTATGATCAGGCCATCAGGCTGGAGCCGAATAATCCCAAAACCTTCTACAATCGGGGCGATGCGTACAGGGAAAAGGGCCAGTATGACCAAGCGATAGCGGACTTTGACCGAGCCATCGCGTTGAGGCCAGACTATGCCAGTGCCTTCAACAACCGGGGTATCGCATACGCAAAGTTAGGCCAACGTGACCGGGCGATCGCCGACTTCGACCGGGCCATTGCCCTAAGGCCGGATTATGCCAGCGCCTTCAACAACCGGGGCACCGCACACCGGGAACAAGGCGAATACGACAAGGCAATCGAGAACTACGATCGTGCCATTGCTTTAGAACCGGACGATGCCTTGGCCCTTAACAATCGGGGCATCGCCCATCGGAAGAAGGGCCAGTATGACCAAGCGATAGCGGACTTTGACCGAGCCATCGCGTTGAACCCAAATGCCATCCACCACTTCCTCAATCGGGCCGTGGCGTACCGTGCAAAGGGTCAGTACGGTCTGGCCATCGCCGATTGCAATCGGGTTATTGCCCTGAAACCGGATTTTGCCTACGCCTTCCTCAGCCGCGGCGCATCATATTATGGCAAGCGCGAATACGACATGGCTATCGCGGACTTCGACAAAGCCATTGCGTTGAATCCAAATTTTTCTTCTGCTTTCCGCAAGCGCGGCAATTCCTATGCCTTCAAACGGGAATTTCGCAGGGCAATTGCGGATTTGGATCGGGCCATTGCGCTAGATCCAGATGACGCCGTTGCCCACAACAACGCAGCCTGGCTGTTGGCAACGGCGCGGGAAGACCACATTCGCGATGGACAGAAGGCGCTTCGTTTGGCGAAACGGGCCGTCGCGCTGGACGACAAGCCTCTGCATCTCGACACATTGGCGGCGGCTTACGCGGAGGTCGGGGATTTCACGGCCGCCGTTCGGCAACAAACCCTCGCAGTGCAAAAGCAACGAGACGCCGGAAAGCCCGGCGAGCTAGCGGTTTTCCGAAAACGCCTCGACCTTTATCGCGAGGGCCAGCCCCACCGGGAATAAAGGCCTGGCTTCTTTTTCCCTTGAACAGCACACGCACCACAACGTCTTGTATATTTTTGAGCCCAGTCTGCTGGGTTTGAGGTTGCGGCTTTAGGCCAGGTTCCCTCGATTGTTGTGAAGGTGTTGAGGTCCACATGAGATTGGCCTCAAATTGTGCGTTTTCCGCAATATGCCGTGTGGTTCGGAGCAATCCCGTTGTCGGCGACCGGTCGAACGAGGTACAATTCGGATCAACGCGTTACGTGTATGTGAGCCCTCCGATGACGCAGGAGAAACCAGCGCTTGCGTGGCGACTTGGAGCCGGCAGCCTGCGGCACAAGTTGACCGTTGTCCTGTTGCTGATGTCGGCGTTCGTGGGCTCGTTCTCCCTGTTCATTCTTTTCTTGGCGGAAGTCGAGCGTAAGCACGCGGCGCTGAACAGGTCGCGCAACCACACCGCCGAGAGCATCAATCTGGCGACGGCCGTCCAGGCATCCGAACGGGAAGTCGGAAACATCGTCATCGGCGGCGACCGAACATTGCTGGAGAAATTCGAGGCGTTGGGACGGAGGGGCGACGCGCACGTCGCCGCCATGATGTTGGAGATCGCCACGCTGCAGGCCAAGGGCAAAGGGTCCGACTACCTGACCAATGCGGTCAACAGATGGCAGCGCGGCTTTCAGCGAATGAAGGAGAGCCGCGCCAGGATTAGCGCCGGAACCATCGGCTCGGCGGAATGGTCGGCTGTTGCCACGGAAAATATCCTGAACGAATTCACCCTTCAGGACCTGCTCTTCCATCCGTCCAACGCGGATGAAGCATTCATCTATCTCAGCACCACGTTGCGACCCAACATCGCTTATCTGGCTGAATTCGCGGGGCGGGAACGTGCCCTGATCGGCAACGCCCTGGCCTCGGGCGCGCCGCTGAGACCCGCCCACCTGCTCGACCTGGACAGGTATCGCAGCCGGGTCGATGAAGCGGTTCAGCGAATCAAGCTGCTCAAGAACATCTCAGCCGTCGGCCCCAAACTCAAAGACGCCATACGGAACTTCGAAGAAACCTTTCTTGGCCGCTACGACCTCCTGCGCCGGGAAATCTATGCACTGAGCTCAGCCAACGCATTGGCAATGTCCGAGGTCCGCCTTGAACTCAACAATGCCAGCTCGCAAATCGAAGAGTTCCTGCGCGGCATCAAGGATGACATCACCATCCTGGTCGGCAACCGCCATTTCAAGGACTTGGCCTATCGTGTGGCCAAAGGCGAAGCGCCGGAATCTCAGCGAACCGCGCACCTGTTTGAAGACCTGGCGGTGTTGCGGCAGCGTTTCGACCAGGTTCGCTACCTGGATGCCAACGGCACGGAAGTGCTGCGGGTCAACTTCCGGCAGGGCGTCGCCAGGCCTGTGACCACCGAACGGCTGCAGGCCAAGGGCGGCAGGTATTATTTTGTCGAATCCAAGGATCTTCCCCGCGGGCAGATTTACGTATCGCCATTGGACCTGAATGTGGAACGGGGCGAAATCGAGCGTCCGTTCCGGCCGGTGGTGCGCTACGCGGTTTCGGTGTGGGTGGAGGGCCAACGCCACGGTGTCGCGGTGCTCAACCTCAAGGCCCAGCCCTTCCTGCGTGACCTACCCGCGGGGTTTCTGTTGGTCGACGAAAACGGCTTCTACCTGCACCACCCCGATCCGTCCAAGGAATGGGGCATGATGACGGCGTTGACCCGCGGCAGGCACACTTTGGGCAACGACATTCCCGAAGTGAAGGATGCCCTGCGCGCCGGCAAACCGGGCACGAAACTGGTCGGCGACACCGCGTACCTGTACACACCGGTCTCATACCATCCTGATGACCCGAGCCGATTCTGGATGATCTTCAATGCACAGCCCATTACGCCCTATCCGATCTCCCGGCAGGCGTGGGTCGACCAGGCGACCGAGGCGATCGATTCCGCCGTGGCCGTTTCCTCGGTCTTGAGCGAGCAGGCCAACACGGCGATCCAGCGAAAGGAACTTCGAGCCAACCTCTTCCTGGGCGGGGCGGTCCTGTTGGCGGTTGTCGTGGTCTTGGTGCTGTACCTGGGCGTCGGCTGGTTCTTCACCGCCGGCCGAAAACTCCGACGGATCGGCAAAGGGATGGAGACCCTTGCCGCCGGGGATTTTGGCAGCCGAATAGCGATCGGGCGCGGCCCGCTCAAACCGGATGGCGGCGAAAAACCGGGCGACGAATTCGAAATGATCGCGGCGGGCGTCGACAACATGGCCGAGAATATCGGGCAGATGATGGAAACCCTGCGGGACAACGAAACCCGGCTCCGACACTCGCAGAAAATGCAGGCGGTCGGCCTGGTCACCAGCGGCGTCGCCCATCACTTCAACAATCTGCTGCAGATCGTGGTCGGGAACCTCGAGTTGCTGCGTGCTGCCGTGGAAGGCAATGAAGAGGCGACCCGACAGATCGAATTGGCGGTTTCCGCCAGCCAGCGCGGCAGCGAAATAACCCAGCAACTTCTTGCTTTTTCGCACTCAAGGTCGCTTTGGCCGGAAGTCCTGGACGTCAACGCCATGATCCACCAGCAATTACCGCTTCTGCGACAAATGCTGGGCGAGCAGGTACGGATCGAAAGCGACCTGGCCGAGCAACTGCCAAAGATCCTGATCGACAGGTCGGCGCTGGAAGGGATCCTCCAGTCACTGGTCCTGAACGCCCGCGCGGCCATGCCGGACGGCGGGGTGCTGAAGCTCTCGACCTGCACCCAATCAAAGCCTGATGCACCCCCCTCCAGGACGACCAGCCGATGGCTGGGGAGCTCGTCTGTCTGACCTTCGCCGACAATGGACATGGCATGCCGCCGGACGTGGTTGAACGGGCGTTTGAACCGTTCTACACCACCGCCGATGTCGGCCAGGGAACCGGATTGGGGTTGAGCATGGTCTATGGCGTGATCCGGCAACTGGGTGGGACCGTGACCATCGAGAGCGCCGTGGGGGCAGGCACCTCGGTTTCTCTGTTCATGCCGATCGCGCCGGACATCGGCACTGACTAGTTGCGGGCGCTTGCATCGCCCGCCAGACGCTGCAACCGCGTGGTCATGCGTCGATAAAAAAACAGGGCCACGCGGTTCCACCCGGCGCACGCGGCAAAGGCGGCCGGCATGATGCCCAACAGCCAGGTTTTCTGCCAAATCCGTGTTGCATCGACGCGTGCGTTGATCGGCAGCACGATGGCCGGCGCCAAACGATAGTAATCGGCGATCATGGTTTGGCCGAAGGGCTGATGCGCGAGCCAGTCGTCGCGGAAGCGCCGCAACACCGACAGTTCCCAGCAATCATCGGCGAGGCCGATGGCGTGAACCGTCGCCGTGGTCAGGAAACAAGGATCTTTCTCGCAGGTACCGCCGCGCTTTCGGCCGGTTTCGGCATAGCTCTCGTAGCTGCCCTGGACCATGGCCCGCGCCGCGCCGCCAGCAATCGGGACCAGGCTTTTAAAGACCGCGAATTCCTCCCTCCAGACATATCCACCCTTAAGCACGATTTCGGATATCACGTCGTCCTTTACGCGGGCGCGGAACAGCAGAGGCTTTTGCGCAAAAAGCAGGGCGGCGATCTGCTGGAGCTGTCGCTGATCGGTGACGCGGACCCGTGGCGCCGGACCGGTGGACGCGAAATCCGAACCGGACCTGGAAATGTTATAGGTCCAAGTGCCGAACTTCCGGGATTTGAGCTTACCGGCCCCTGGTGCTCCGGTTGGCTCCTGGGCAAAGCCTTCGATGGTTATCCTGACGTCACGGCGATCGACGGTTTTGCCAAGCGGCGGAAACTGCACCGTAAGCCCTACCGGCTCCAACTTGTTCTCACGCCCTTTTGTGTTGCGCAGCTTCAAGTCCAGCCATCCGGTCGCCGCCTGCCGCACACGGGATTCCCAACGCCGCATGATCAGGGCGATTTCGGGGCGGTCAGCCTCATCCACCAGCTTGCCCAGGGCCACTTTGCGTCGAGCAATATCGGCCTTCATGCGCCTGGACCAGCGTGACCGGCGCAGGGTCGCATAAGAATCTTCTTCAAAGCCACGCCTGTCGCCGCCTTTTGCATCTTTTTGGCGGGCGATCCAGTCCGTTCCAGGCAGGTCGAAGCGCATCGTCGCCGTGATACGGGTCACCTTCCCGTCCTGCACGTGGTAACGAAAATCATGGAATCCCGAACGGGTCGGTTTACCGGCGCCGCAGGCCCAGGTTACCGGTTTTTCTTCGGCCCGCGCCAACCCGGGCAAGAGGCCCAGCGCACCAACCGCCGCCAGGAATCGCCGGCGGCCGGCCAGGCCACTAAGGGGGGTTCGCTTTTCAGCGTCCAACATGAACTGCACCAACCTACCGTAGTTACACGCCAATACATGGATGAAACCTGACCACCCCTCAGCGGCGGCAATTGGCGCCCGGCCGCGCGCGTACCCTGGCCCCTGTCTAGTGGATCGCTTCCGCGGAAGCAAACACCCTTTTTTTCCGCCAGGGCTTGCGGCGCGCCACGCCGAGTTTCCCAAGCCGGTCGCCGCCAGGTGGGCCGGTGCCAAAAGGCCATGCACATGGGGCGTGCGACACTTGCAAAATTTGCGCTACCCGGTTGGACGGGCGGCGGCTACATGCTGTGGCGCATTTCCACCCGGCCGCTGTGCCGGCCAGCCAACCAAGGACCAAGCCCATGAACATCGACTTCACCGCCCTGTTCGACGAACTGATTGTGATCCTGATCGGCGTCGGCATCATCGCCGCGCATTCCTTCAGCTACGTCATCTGACACGCCCGCAAAACGCAACTTCGGCGGCCGAATGGAGCACCCCGGACGGTCGCGGAAATTTCCCTGCCGAATGGCCATTCTCCGGTTCAGGTCGGGGCGGCCTTGGGATATTGTCGGGCCAACCATCATCACAATCGCAGCGGGGGCACATCGTCATGGCAGAAGGCAAGGTTCACGTACTCGATCATCCGTTGATCCAGGACAAACTGACTCGGATGCGCGACCTGAACACACAACCGCCGGAATTCCGCCGGCTGCTGCGCGAACTGTCGATGTTGATGGGCTACGAGATCACCCGGCCGGTCCCGACGCGGGAAGTCGACATCGACACCCCGTTGGCCCCAATGCGAGCACCGGTGATTGACGACAAGGCGATCGTCATCACCCCGATCCTGCGCGCCGGGCTTGGCATGTCGGACGGACTGCTGGCCCTGGTGCCGACCGCCCATGTCGGTCATATCGGTCTCTACCGTGACCCGGAAACCAAGCAGCCGCGGGAATACTACGCCAAGATGCCCAAGCTGCCGGGCGCCGTGCATTTGCTGGTCGACCCGATGCTGGCCACCGGCAATTCCGCCGCCCATGCGGTCGATGTCATGAACCGCCACGGCGTTGACGACAGCCAAATCCGCTTCATGGTTCTGGTTGCGGCACCGGAAGGGATTGCCACATTCCACGAAGCCCACCCCAACATCGACATTTATGTCGCGGCGATCGACACCCATCTGAATGAAAAGGCCTATATCGTTCCCGGCCTGGGTGATGCCGGCGACCGGATCTTCGGCACTCTGGACTGAGCCCGCCGCGACACACGCCCGCTTGCCGTGCCCGGCTGTTCGATCTAATCTTGGTTAACACGAGCGTCCGCGACAAGGACGCCGCGAGAGAGCGCCGCCTCTGGCGGCAGTCAACTTGGGAGGAACGAGCATGTTTAAAGCGTCCATCGCCGTGGCAGCCGCGGCGATCTTTGGGTTTTCCGTATCCGCGTCCGCACAAACCGTCATCGACCTGACCCATCCGATCCCGACCTTCAAGCCGATGGCCGGCGACGCCACGAAGCCCGACCTCGCCCAGCCATATGGCGATGCCAGGATGTTTCCCACGTTCGGCCAGCACGCCGTGTTCTCGCTTGGCAAGTTTCCGACCAACCAAGGACATTTCGACCTTGGTACCCTGATCCTGTCGGAGCACCACGGCACCCACCTCGATTCGGCCGGCCATTACGTCAACAACGACGCATCGATGGATGCCGACGGCATCCCGGTCGCGAAACGCAAGTTGATGCACCAGTTGGGTGCCGCCGACCTGATCGGTCGGGTGGTGCTGATCGATATCTCGGGCCGCGTACAGGCCGAACTGGCCAAGAACGGCGGGCGCCCCAGCAATGACAAGGCGGTTACCGATTTCTCCAACGGGTCAAACAACACCGTCGGCGCGGAAGATATCGCGGCTGTCGCCGACCAGTTGGACAATGGCGTTTGGCTGGTCCTGAACCTGGGTTGGGGCAAGTTCTTCTTCGAAGGCGGCGACTTCGTCAAGGACCCCTATATCAACGCCTGGAACCATCCCGGCCTGAACCAGGCCGGCGTCGACAAGCTGATCGAAGTGATGAAGGCCAAGAATATCCGGATCAACGGCATCGCCGCCGACAATATCGGCATCGACAGCGGCCAAAGCGCGTTCGGCGAGGACGACAAGTGGACCAACAGCTGGTACGCCCATGTCAAGCTGCTGCAGCGCGGCGTCAAGTTCGTCGAGAACGCGGCCAATCTCGACCAGTTGGCAGCGGTCGGAGACCCGTCGAAATGCCTGCTGAGCGTCGGCGCCCCGAAACATGTCCGCGGCACCGGCGGACCGTCGCGGGTGATGGCAATCTGTAACTGAAAGCCAACCGTCCGGCAGTTTTTTCGATGCCCGGATGGCGCTACCCGGGCATCGTTTTTGTCGGCGGTCGGTTAGTCCTTGGGCTGCAATTCGGTGCGCAGTTCGTTGGCCTGCTGTTTCAGGCCGTCGGCAATGGTCAGAATTTCACCGGACGAGCGGCTGACCGCGTCGGCATCCTGAGACACTTTCGAGATGCCGGTCGTGATATCGGCAACTCCGCTTGATGCCTCCTCGATGTTGCGGGCGATCTCCGAGGTCGCGGCTCCCTGTTCCTCGACCGCCGACGCAATCGACCCCGCGGCTTCATTCAGCTGTTGGATGCGCCCTTCGATGTTGGCGATCGAGCCGACCGCGTCCTGGATCGACGACGAAAGTTCCTCGGCGGCCGAGGCAACGGTCTGGACGTTGGCCAAAGCCTGTTCGGCGGCCGCGGCGACGGTGACCGACTGCTCGCGGGTCTCGCTTGCCAATGTCACCATGCCGCTAGCACCGTCCTGGCAGGTCGCCAAGGCCTCGTTCAGCGAGCCCACCAGGCCGCCGAACACGTCCATGGTTTCTGTGACCCCGTCGGCCGCATGATTGATGGCGCGGCTGGCGGTCAGGAAGCTGCCGCGCATGCCGTCTTCGATAATGCGTCGGAAATAGCGGTTCTTCTCGACATAGTGCAAACAGGCGGTCGATTCCCGGACATAGGCATCCATCCGGTCGATCATTTCGTTGATCTTCAGGATCAGTTGGCGCTGCGTGCCGGGCTCGGCCGGCACGTCGAGGATACGGGCCTCGAAATCGCCGGCACAGATCCGCCGGCAAACCGCCAGCGCTTCGTCCATCCATTCCGCCGCCGGTGTTGTGTCGTCGGCCACCCAGTCATGAACTTCTGCCAGATTGTGCATGGTCAATCTCCTTTAGGCGGCCTTGCCGAGACCGAGGACAAATTCGTCATAGCGAATGTTCTTGGCCGCCAGAATGTCGGTCAGCTGCTGGAAAGACGCGGCCATTCCGTCCTTGCGGTTGCCCTGTCGCTGTTCGATCCCAACCAGGTCGCGGTACAGCGGCACGACGATGTTCTGGACAATGTCCCGGTTGGGTACCCGCCTGGTCGAGTGGTAGCCGACCTGGTTGCCGTCGGGATCCAGGCTTGGCGTGACATGGGCCAGCACCCAATAATGATCGCCATTCTTGGCCAGGTTGACGACATAGGCGAAGATCTCAGACCCACCGCCGATCGTGTCCCACAGCAGTTTGAAGACACAGCGCGGCATGTCTGGGTGGCGCACCATGTTGTGGGGCTGGCCGATCACCTCTTGCTGGGTATAGCCGGCGATCTCCAGGAAAATGTCGTTGGCGTAAGTAATGTGGCCCTTGAGGTTGGTCTTGCTGACGATCAAGTCGTTGCGGTCGAAATAGACCTCATTGCCCGTGGGTGTAATCATGGCATTCCCTTTTCCTTTCGGGGTTCGGGTGACCGAATACCAGTTGTAAAATAACTCGGCACGAAGCCGGCAACCGCACAGCACGGACTGAACCACCGGCCAACCGGAAAAGACGCACTGACTATACTGTTTGACGGACGTTTGACGACCCTGCGGGCAGCTCATTCAGACAAGAGGCACTGCCGCTTCTGACATCGGAACCTGGTGCCGGCGTGGGTGGAGTAACCAGCCATTCAGGCTGGAGCGCCATTGGTGACTGTGTGGGAGAGTCCGCCGGCACCAGGCCCGATTCGCCAGACCAATCTCTCAGCCGTCACACTGTGTTAGGAAAGGAACCTTGCATCAAATTGTGAATAATTCGTAATTGCATTTCCCTTACATCAATCTTTCTCGCCTTATTCGTTTGGGCCCAGTCGCTGCAGGGCAAAGGCCGCTGCTTTCCGGACTTTCGGACTGCTGTCCTCCGACGCGGCCGCCCCGAGCGCAGCCCGCGCCGCGTTGGCCGGCAACAGCGCCAACGCCTTGGCTGCCGATTCCCGCACCCGAGCGTCCTGGTCCGTTAGCGATTGTGCCAAGGGCACCACTGCTTCGACCCGGCCCAGCGGCCCCAGCGCGTCCGCCGCGGTCCAGCGAACTTCCGGCGCTGCGTCGGACAACAGGTCAACCAGCCGCGCCACCGCGTCGCGGCGGCCCAGAACCGCCAGGGACCGGGCCGCGACCGCGCGCAGTCGCGGGTCCGCGTCGCCGGCACCGGCGGCACCGGCAAGAAATGCTGCAGCCCGGTCGGAATCCGTATAAGCGAGGCCGTAGAGTGCGGTCCGGCGGACCTGATAGATCGCATTGCGCACGGCCAGCGCCGCCGTCGAACTGGACCCGATCGGCCGGGTTCTCGCGGCATCGAGATAGGTCGGCAAGCCGGCGACCGCGTCGAGTTCGGTGAGCGCGGATAAAGCGGCGTCCAGCAGGCTGGCCCGCCCCAACAGCACATCAACCCGGTCCACCATTTGCTCAGGCGTCATGGCAGCGATCACAGCCAATTGGGCCTGGGCATAATCAGCGAGATCGGGGCCGACCCCGTCGGCTCGCAGGTCGACAAGACCGCGGATCGCCCGCAATTGCACCAGTGGCGCCGGGTCATCCAACAAAGCGGCCAACGTGCCGGCCAAGCCGTCGCGATCACCAGCCGCCGCCAGCGCGACGGTGGCCGCGGCCCTGAGCCGGTCGTCCTTGCCGTTGGCGACGATTTCTGCCAACCGTTCGGCTGCTTCCGGCGCCGGTGCCGCGATCAACGCGGCAATGATTCGACTGTGTTCGCGGGCACGGGTCGCTTCATTGAGCAAAGCCGCCAATACGCGTCCGGCCAGGCGGCTGCCGGTACGGCCCAAGGCGGCGATCGCCCGTGGTTTGAGCGCCGGGCTGCGACTGGCCGCCAGCGAGCTTCGATCAACCGGCAAGGCAACTGATCGCGGACCGGGAGCCCCAGCGATGACTGCCAAGGCGGTCACGGCCGCATCGTCCGGAAAACTGCCCAACGCGTCCACCGCCCGGGACCTGACCAAAATATGCTCGGATCCCGTCAACAGGGCAATCAGCCGGTTCCTGGGCGCCGGTCCCGAAAACCCGCCCAGGGCCTTGGCGCAATCGGCGCGCACCTCCTCCCGCGTCTCACCCTCGAGGCAGTTGTCCAATGCCGCAAGACCACGCGGATCCGCCAGCGAACCCAGAGCGAGGTAGATCGAGCGCCTGACGTTGCGGTCCGGCTCCGGTTTGTCCAACGCCTTTAGGAGGTGCGGTACCGCCGCCGCCTGCCCCCGAAAGCCCAACGATTGCGCCGCCTTTTCACGGGTGACCGGATCGCCAGTGGCAAGAGCGTCGGTCAGTGCCCCGAACGGCACAGCACCATGTTCCCAGCCATTGCCAAGGCAGGGCGTCGAAATCAGGCCGGCAAGGCAAACACACACCGCGATCCAATGTCTCATAGCGGCCATGATGATGGCAGGTACCCCGGCCGGCAAGCCATAACAATCGCCGGTTTCCCGAAGGTGCCGGGTCGGAACTCGAACCGGGGAGGTGCACTCGAATGTAGCATTACATTTTCGTTGCGCTTTTAGAGTTTATTAAGAGCAACATGCAAAAACTGCCGGAATTGGTTATAGGCGAGCCCGATTCCCGAGCCGTGCCGGCGGTATTGAACAACACCCCCGCCGCATCCAGCGAGCCGGACCGCCCCTGTCACACCAGTACCGCGACCTTGGGTCGCTGCGTGGTTCTGAAACCGTATAGGCGTACCAATCGCTGCGGGCTTTCCCGCAAACCGGTGAACTGTGCCCGTACGATGGGATAAAGCCGCGGGGAAACCCAAGTCACGGGCTTTTCTATTGCGGCAACTGTTAGTCGGAGGGACCTTGGATGCTGGCGAAATTTCAATTCAATATCGCACAGAAGCTACCCGTCTTCATCGTCGGTGCAGCGCTGGCGACCGGCCTGGCGGTTGGTATCGCCAATTATGTCAACGTCGCTGGCGAAATGGAGGCCGCGACCAAAACCAAGATGATGGCCCTGCTGGAAAGCCGGAAGCTGGCAATTCGCAACTATCTCAGGTTGATCGAGCAGGACCTGATCATTCAATCGACCAGTCCGATGGTGGCCAAGGCGCTGACCGAGTTCAACGCCGGTTGGCGCCAATTCGCGAAACCGACCGCCGATTTGCAGCGCCTATACATCGAGGACAACCCAAACCCAACCGGTCAGAAAGAGAAGCTGGACGCGGCCGCCGACGGGTCCTTGTACAGCGGCGTGCACGCCCGCTATCACCCCTGGTTCCGCGAGTTGCTTTACCAGCGCGCCTATTACGACATCTTCCTCTTTGATACCCAGGGTAATCTGGTCTACTCGGTGTTCAAGGAACTGGACTACGCAACCAACCTCAACTCAGGCCAGTGGCAGGACAGCGACCTCGGCAACATCTTCCGTGCGGTGCAGCAGAATCCGGGCCCCGGCCAGGTCGCGTTCTTGGACTTCAAACCTTATGCCCCCAGCGCCGACGCCCCGGCCAGCTTTATCGCCGCGCCGATCAACAGTGCCGATGGCAGCTTCGAGGGTGTGCTGGCCTTCCAGATGCCGATCGACAAGATCAACGAGGTGATGCACGTCACCGCCGGCATGGGTGACAGCGGCGAAACCTATCTGGTCGGCCCCGACCTGCTGATGCGCAGCGATTCCCGGTTCTCCAAGGACTCGACCATCCTCAAGACCAAGGTCGACACCGCGACCGTGCGCCAGGCGTTGGCCGGCAAAACCGGCATCCAGATCACCAACGACTATCGCGGTATACCGGTTGTTTCGGCCCACGCCGCGATCCAGTTCCACGGCGTCACCTGGGCGGTGATGGCCGAAATCGACGAGGCGGAAGCCTTCGCCCCGGTGGCCAACATGCGCAACACCGCCATGATCATCGGTGCCGTGGTGATCGCCGTGATGGTCGGCGTCGGGCTGTTCCTGGCCCGCGGCATCGTGCTGCCCATCGTCAACATGACCGGCGCCATGGGCAAGCTGGCGGCCGGCGACCACACGGTCGAAGTGCCGGCCCGGGACCGCAGCGATGAGATCGGCCAGATGGCGGCAGCGGTTCAGGTCTTCAAGGAGAATGCGATCGAGAAGCTTCGCCTTGAGGAGGAGGAGAAGCGGGCGGCCGAGGAGCAGGCCCGGCTGGAAGAGGAGCGCCGCGAAGAGGCCAAGCGCCGCGAGGAAGCCGAGCGCGAAGCCGAACGCCAGGCGGAAGCAGAGAAGCGCGCCGCCGAGGAGCGCGAACGCCAGGCCGCGCAGCAGCGCCAGGACGAGGAGCGGGCCCGCGAAGCCGAAGCCCAGCGCCAAGCCGGGGAACGCCGCCAACGTATGGACGCCATCATCTCCAGCTTCGGCGACAGCGTGTCGGGCATTCTGGCCTCGGTCTCCGGTTCGGCCGAGACCATGCAGAAGACCGCCGAGACCATGCGTCACACCGCCGAGCGGACCGGCGAGCAGACGATCAGCGTCTCTTCGGCCACCGAGCAGGCCAGCGCCAATGTCCAGACCGTGGCCAGCGCGGCGGAGGAGCTGTCCTCGTCGATCAGCGAGATCGCCCGCCAGG
>CAYFNG010000006.1:0-420468 GCA_964344385.1 uncultured Sneathiellales bacterium | reverse complement strand
GCGCTTATGCGCCGGAAGCCCAAGCGCGCGGAGGCGCGCGCCCGGCGCCTGAGGGGCCGATCAACAGCCATCGCAGATGGCTGTTGGAATAAAACAACCGCCACGGGCTGCCTTCCGCCACGCCGAGAAAGCTGATATACGCAATCCGGGCCCGTAGTTCAGCGGTCAGAACGCGCCGCTCATAACGGCGTTGTCGCAGGTTCGAATCCTGCCGGGCCCACCAGTTTCCGCCCGACAGAAGTGGGCGGGTTAACTCCCTAGACCTTTCCGCAGCCGCGCTGGCCTTGTTGGCCCGCTGGATCAGGGTGCCCGGCTCTTCCATTACTTCGACGGGGTCCGGTAGAATTTGAGTTTGCGACCCATGTCCTTGCCGGACGTGGACTGGCCTTGCCGCGTTCGACAAACCCGCCGACCACGGCGGACCGCCTCAACCCTCCACAAAGCCCTTCCAGCCCGACATGTAGGTCAGGAAGTTCTCGCCCAGGCCTTGGCCGCGCAGATAGTCCGCCGTCACCGGCAATGACACGGTGTGGAAATCGCCATCAGCCCGTATCTGGTCGGGAAAGTCGTGGTGCAGGATGGCGCCGCGGCCGATCAGGACGAAATCGCAACCCTGGTCCAGGCACCAGCGGGCGGTCTCGCCGTCATAGATCTTGCCGGCGACGCCGAGGCGGACCTGGCCGCGGTCCAACTCGGTGAAGTAGCTCATCAGGCTGCGCCCCTGATGGGCCTCCTCCACCGGCTCCTTGCGCACGTCCCACAAGGACATGTCGAGGAAGTCGATGGTGTCGCCGCGCATCAGGTCCTGCGCCACCTCTGCGACTTCGCTAAGCCGCATGCCGAAGCGTTCCGGCGACAGGCGGACGCCGAGAATGAAATCGTCCCGGCAGGCGGCACGGATCCCGGCGACGATCTCGTGGAGCGCGCGGGCCCGGTTCGCCAGCGAACCGCCGAACCGGTCGTCGCGCCGGTTGATGTCGGGGCTGAGGAACTGGCACAGAATGTAGCCGTGCGCCCCGTGCACCTCGACGCCATCGAACCCGGCCTGTTCCGCCCGCTTGGCGGCGGCGATGAAGTCGGCGATCAAGGTTTCCACCTCGCCGGTGGTCATCTCCCGGGCACCGGTTTCGGCATCCGCCGAGGGGCACAGCGGCGCCTCGCCGATCAGCTCGTGCGGCGACCGCATCCCGGCATGGTGCAATTGCGCCAGGGCCAGGCTGCCCGCCTGCTTGATGCCGTCGACCAGACGGGTCAGGCCGGGCAGATGCGCGTCGGAAAAGATGCCGAGTTGGCCGGGGAAACCCTGGCCCACCGCCTGGACGTGGGCCGCGCAGGTCATGGTCGACCCGAAACCGCCCTTGGCCCGCATGGTCAACCAATTGTACTCGTCATCGGACAGGGTGCCGTCCCGGTGGCTTTGGGTGTTGGTCAGCGGTGCCAGCATGAAGCGGTTCTTTTGCTTTGGGCCGCAGGCAAAACTCATCGGATCAAACAAATCGGTCATAACGCCTCGTGATTCTAGTCCTGGGGTTTGCCGGAGATCGGCGAGGGGTCGGCAAGGTCGATTGGACCAAGGCTACGTTGGTGGTTCTGCGACGGCAAGCCCCGCAAGGCTCAATTGTGCGAAGCCGCCAGTTTGATGCCCAGGCCGATCAGAATGGTGCCGCAAATCCGCTGGACCCAGCGACCCATGGCGCCCGGGCCTTTCAGGGCTTCCAGGATTCGCGCCGCGACAAGTACGCAGATCACGTCGGCGCTGGAAAACATGAGGTTGACCATGGTCCCCAGGATCAGGAGCTGCCCCCAGACCGGCAAAACGGCGGAGGGGTCGGTGAATTGCGGCAGAAATGCCAGGTAGAAGAGCGCGGTTTTCGGGTTGAGCACTTCCACCGTCGCACTGTCCCAAAACGCCCGGTTCGCAGGTTTTCCTTGCGGCAACCGGTCGACCGCCGTCCCGGCGGGTCGGGACTGGAACATCGCAACCCCCAGCCAGATCAAGTAGGCGGCGCCGGCGAATTTGAGCCCAAGATAAAGTTTGGGAACGGCTTTAAACAGCAGGGCCAACCCGAACGCGGCGGCAAACACGTGCACGTAACCGCCAAGGTGAATGCCCAGTGCGGCCAGCCAGCCGGAGCGCCGGCCACCGGCCAGGGTTCGGGCCGCCGCATAGAGGGTGGATGGGCCCGGTATGTAGGCGAACACAGCCGTGGCGGCGAAAAACGCCAGGAGAATGTCGATCGGCGGCATGGTGACTTGGTGGCAGGGTCCCTATTGCGGCGTGGCGCCAGCATAGTGAAGCAGCGCGGCGTTGTCTGCCGTCGAACCCAATCCCAATTCCTCGACTGGCGCGCAATGACCGCGCCGCGCCGGAATGGCCCGCCAGGACCGGCCAATGTGCGCGAAAGGGTCGATATTTAGACCGGCAATCAACGCCTGCGGCAAATGGATGCCGAGGTGAGACGGCGCATCAGATGGTCCCGTATGAGCGGGATAGGCTCTACTTGCAGCCGCCCACCGAGCCCGCGGCGCAGATCCGGCCGTCGGTCCATACCGCCTTGTCGAACTTGGCCTGGATCAGGATGGCGCCGGTCAGGTCGGCGCCGCTGAGATCGGCTCCCGCCAGGTCGGCATCCAACAGATTGGCCCCGCGCAGATCGGCGTTCTTCAGATTGGCGCCGCGTAAATTGACTGCGTGCAGATGGGTCCGATGCAGGTTGGCACCCTCCAGATTGGCCTTGTAGAGGTTGGCCAGTTGCAGGCTGGCGGCCTCGAAATTGCCGCCCTTCAGGTTGGCCTCGTCCAGGCGCATATTGGCCATCGAGGCGTGGTTCATATCCAGGCCCGGCGCCTGCAGGCCGATGCGGATGGCCTGGGTACACTGGGCTTCGGGCTCCAGCTTGCAGATCGAATTGGCGTCGTCGGCGCTGGACACCTTGTCCGACCACGCGCCGGCATCCGGCGCCGCCAGTCCGGCCGCCGCTGCCAGGACGGCGCAGAGGCCGAGTGTCTTGAGATGCTGGTACATATCGTCTCTCCTCCAGTTAAGCCGGTTTTGTTTTTGTTACGGCTGAACACTGAAGGACGATCATCCCCTATCACCAGTCCAGGGAGCCTTGACCAACATCAAGCCTTGGTTTGAGGGGGCTCACCCCGACTTGTTCGCCTCGCCCTTGGCGGCCTGGGTGGGCTGGTCCATGACGTGGCGGATCAGGGCTTTGGCGTCCTTGGATTCCCATTCGGCGATGCCGATCAGGCGGCCGACCTCGCGGCCCTCGCGGTCAATCAGAACCGTGACCGGCAGGCCGCGGGTGCGGAAGCCGCGGGCCAGTTTCATCTTGCGGTCGAAGTAGAGCGGCAGGGCGCTGGTGCCGATTTCCTTCAGGAAGGCCTTGACCCGGTCCTCGCCGACCCGGTCGACCGACATGGCCATCACCTGGAAGTCGTCGCCGCCCAGTTCGGTCTGCAGCTTGTTCAGCCCCGGCATTTCCTTGCGGCAGGGCGAGCACCAGGTGGCCCAGAAATTGACCAGCAGCACCTTGCCGCGAAAATCGGCCAGGCTTAATTCCTTGCCGTCCGCGTCCTTGAATTTTGTCTCGGGGGCTGGTTTGGGTTCTTCCAAGGGAGTAAAGTTGCGCATCGCGCCGGTCGCCAAGGCCTCGACCGTGGTGCCGGCGTGGCCCGGCAGCGTGGCGGTCGCCACGGCGATGAGGCCGACGAGGAACAATCCCAACAGGGCCGGAGCGATGTATTTCATGTGCTGCCTCTTGAGTGGCGGAGTGGGTGTATGAGCGAAAAGGGCGATTCTAACCAGAGCCAGGGCGAACCGGAAGACCGGACCGACACGGCTGCCAACCTGTTGTGGGGTGGCCGTTTCGCCGGTGGGCCCGCGGCGATCATGGAAAAAATCAATGCCTCCATCGGCTTCGACAAACGTCTCTACGCCCAGGACATTGCCGGGTCGCGGGCGCATTGTAACATGTTGGTGGCCAGGGGAATCTTAACAAGCGCCGACGGAGAGGCGATTTGTCGCGGCCTGGAGACAATTCTTCGTGAAATCGAGGCCGGCGAATTCACCTTCGATCCGGCGCTTGAGGACATCCACATGCATGTCGAGGCCCGGCTGGCGGCGTTGATCGGCGACGCCGCCGGGCGCCTGCACACGGCCCGCTCGCGCAACGACCAGGTGGCGACCGATTTCCGCCTGTGGCTGCGCGACGCGAGCGACCGGATCCTGGCCGAGCTCGACGCCTTGGACACCGCCCTGCTGACCCGGGCCGAGGAATTCGCCGACGCGGTGATGCCGGGCTTCACCCACCTGCAATCGGCCCAGCCGGTCACCTTCGGCCACCATTTGATGGCCTATGTCGAGATGTTCCGGCGCGACGCCGCCCGTTTCAGGGATGGTCGAGCACGCGCCAATGAATGCCCGCTGGGCGCCGCCGCCCTGGCCGGCACCTCGTTCCCGATCGACCGCGAGATGACGGCCCGGGAACTGGGCTTCGACCGGCCTTGCGGCAATTCGCTGGACGCGGTGTCGGACCGCGACTTCGCGCTGGAATTCCTGTCGGCCGCGTCGATCGCCGCCATGCACCTGTCGCGCCTGGCCGAGGAGCTGGTGATCTGGTCCAGCGCCCAGTTCCGCTTCGTCCAGCTCTCGGATGCGTTTTCAACCGGGTCGTCGATCATGCCGCAAAAGCGCAACCCGGACGCGGCCGAGCTGATCCGCGGCAAGGCCGGGCGGGTGATCGGTGCACAGAACGCCCTTTTGATCATGATGAAGGGCCTGCCCATGGCCTATGGCAAGGACATGCAGGAGGACAAGGAGCCGGTGTTCGACGCCGCCGATACGCTGGAGCTGTGCCTGGCGGCGACCACCGGCATGATCAGCGACCTGACGGCAGACCGGGAGCGGATGGCGGCGGCGGCCGGCGACGGCTTCGCCAACGCGACCGACCTGGCCGACTGGCTGGTACGCGGCCTGGACATGCCGTTCCGCCGCGCCCATCACGTGACCGGACAGGCGGTCCGGCTGGCCGAAAGCCGCGGCTGCCGGTTGGAGGAACTCAGCCTCGAGGACCTGCAAAGCGTCGAGCCGAAAATAGACAAGAGCGTGTTCACGGTCCTGGGCGTCGCCAACTCGGTGGCCAGCCGGACCAGTTTCGGCGGCACCGCGCCGTCCCAGGTGCGCGACGCAATTGCCCGGGCCCGGGCAAGCAAAATTGAGGAGCAGGGATGATGACCATGCTGCGCCTGGGCCTGGCGGCCCTGCTGATCGTCAGTTTCGGGATTGCCGGCTGCGGCAAGAAAGGCCCGCCCAAGGCGCCGCCGGCCGAAACCGAACAGGAAGACCCCAAGAAGAAGTCCGGCTGAACCCGATGGATCATTTCACCTATCGCAACGGCGAACTCCACGCCGAGGACGTGTCGCTGACCACCATTGCCCAGGCGGTCGGAACCCCGTTCTATTGTTATGCCAGCGCCACCATCGAACATCACTACCGGGTGCTGGAGGAGGCGTTTTCCTTCGCGCCGACCCGGATCTGCTATTCCCTGAAGGCGAACGGCAATCTGGCGGTGGTGCGGACCCTGGGCCGGCTGGGCGCCGGCGCCGATGTGGTCTCGGGCGGCGAGTTGCAGATCGCCCTGGCGGCCGGCATTTCCGGCGACAAGATCGTCTTCTCCGGGGTCGGCAAGACACGGGAGGAAATCGCCGCCGCCCTGGATGCCGGTATTTACCAGTTCAACGCCGAATCCGAGCCCGAATTGATGGCGATTTCCGAGATCGCGTCGGAGCGGGGCTGCGAGGCGGCGATCACGCTGCGGGTCAACCCGGACGTCGATGCCCGCACCCATGCCAAGATCACCACCGGGCGGGCCGAGGACAAGTTCGGCATCCCTTGGACCCGGGCCCGTGAGGTTTATCAGGCGGCCGCAGCGATGCCCGGCCTCAAAGTCGTCGGGGTCGACCTGCATATCGGCAGCCAGATCAGCGAACTGGAACCCTATCGCGCCGCCTATGCCAGGATCGCCGAATTGATCCCGGCCTTGCGCGACGACGGCCATGCCATCGACCGGCTGGACCTGGGGGGCGGGCTCGGCATCCCCTATCGCGAGAACGAGCTGCCGCCGCCACCGCCGGCCGAATTCGCGGCCATGGTCCGCGACACGGTCGGTCACCTTGGTTGCGAGCTGCTGTTCGAGCCTGGCCGGATGATCGTCGGCAATGCGGGTGTGCTGGTGGCGCGGGTGATCTACTTGAAAGATGGTGAAAGCCATCGCTTCGTGATCGTCGATGCGGCCATGAACGACTTGCTAAGACCTGCCATGTACGATGCCTATCACAGGATTGTGACGGTCAAGGAAACGCATCCCGATACTCTGCTCTCGCCTGCGGAAGTCGTTGGCCCTATTTGTGAATCCAGCGACACGTTCGCGCGGGACCGGGCCCTGCCGCCCTTGCAGCAGGGCGATTTGCTGGCGATTTGCTCGGCCGGGGCCTATGGTGCGGTGATGTCGTCGACCTACAATGCCCGGGCACCGGCGGCGGAAGTGCTGGTTCGGGGCAGCGAATTTTCGGTGGTTCGGCCGCGCCTGGAGGCAGCCGACCTGATCGGGCGGGACCGGATGCCGGATTGGCTCTCTTAAGGGCCGGCGAGACCGAGGAAAAGGAGGCCTATGGCCGTCAGCCGACGCCAGGACAAGCAGATGGACCGCCGCATTGCGCACCGACTGGTGCTGGCGCGGCTGGCGCTGTTTTGGGAACGCTTTTGGCCGCCGCTGTGGCCGGCGGTCGGTCTGGCCGGCCTCTTCCTGGCTCTGGCGCTGCTTGACTTCTGGACCGTCCTGCCGCCTCTCCTGCACCTGATCCTGTTGGTCGCCTTTGCCATCGGTTTCTTGGCCCTGGCGGTGATCGGGATACGCCGCGGCTGGGGGATCCCCGGCACCGATGCCGCCCGGCATCGGCTGGAAACCGCCAGCGGCCTGGGCCATCGCCCCTTGCAGGCCCTGATCGACGAGATCGGCAGCGACCCCAGGGACGCCGGCGCCCGGGCGCTGTGGCAAATCCACAAGCGGCGCATGCGGGCGCGGCTCAAGGCTCTGCGTGTCGGTTGGCCGCGAGCCGGGTTCATGGCCCGTGACCCGTTCGGCCTCCGCGTCCTGGTGGCGCTGTTGCTGGTCACCGGCATGGCAGCCGCCGGCGGCGATTGGCAAAGCCGCATGGTCCGTGCCGCGGTGCCGGATTTCTCGGCCGGCCAGGCCAAGGCGCCAAAGCTGGATGCCTGGATCAATCCGCCCGACTACACCGGCCGGCCACCGGTCTTCCTGTCGCGCGAGGGCGGGGCCCCGAACCAGCAGGCCGTGGTCGAGGTGCCGGCGGGCAGTACCCTGTTGGCGCGGGTCAGTGGCGGAACCGGCGTACCGGAACTGGACCTGGACGGCCAGCGCACGGTCTTCGAAAGCGTCGATGCCGAGAACCACCAATTGGAATTTGAACTGGCGGAAGGGGCCGATCTGGCGGTGGTCCAGGGCCAGCAGTCGCTGGGCCACTGGCAATTGTCGCTGCTGCCCGACCGGCCGCCCGAGATCGCCTTTGCCGAAACCCCCGGCGTCAGCCGCCGTCATGCGCTCAGGCTGAACTACAAGGCCAGCGACGACTACGGCCTTATCATGGTGACCGCCGAGATTCGCCGCACCGGGGACGACGATGTGATCGAACTCCGGCTGCCGCTGGCAGGGCGCTCGGCCCGCCAGGCGCAATCGGTCAGCTATCACGATTTGACGCCGCATCCCTGGGCCGGGTTGCCGGTGCAATTGCGCCTGAAAGCGCGCGACGCCATCGAGCAGGAGGGGCTGAGCGACGAACTGTCGATCATCCTGCCGGAACGGGACTTTCAACACCCGGTGGCCAAGGCGATCATCGAGCAGCGCAAACTGCTGACCCTGGCACCGTCGGCCCGGCGGCAGGTGGCCCGGGCGCTGTCGGCCATTGCCTCGGTGCCGGAGTCCTTCAACAAGGATCTGTCGGTGGTGCTTGGCCTGCGCATGGCCCGCTCGCGGCTGCTCTACGATCCCACCGACGACGCGATTTCGTCGACCCAGGATCTGCTTTGGCAATTGGCACTGAAGGTCGAGGACGGCAACCTGTCGCTGGCCGAACGCGAGCTGCGTGAATTGCAGCGGCAGTTGCAGGAGGCTCTGGACCGCGGCGCGCCGGACGAGGAGATCGACCAGTTGGTCGACCAGCTCAAGGCGGCGCTCGACCGTTTCCTGCAGGCCCTGGCCGAACAGGCGATGAAGCAACTGCAGGCCGGGCAGCAACCGCAGCCCATGGATCCCAATGCCCAACAATTGCGGGCCGAAGACCTGCACCGGATGTTGGAGCGGATGCGCGAACTGTCCAAATCCGGCTCACGCGATGCCGCCCGCGACCTGCTGGCGCAGATGCAGAACATGCTGGAGAACCTGCGCAGCGGCCTGATGGCCCAGCAACAGCCGGGCGGGCAGCAGGGCAAGTCGCTGCGTGAATTGGGCGAATTGATGCGCCAGCAGCAACGCCTCCTGGACCAGACCTTCCGCCAGTCCCAGCGGCAGGGCCAACGGCCCGGCCAGGGTCAGCGCCAGGGCCAAGGTCAGCGCCCCGGCCAGGGGCAGCAGCCCGGACAAGGCCAGCAACCCGGCCAGGGCATGTCGCCGGGACAGGGGATGGCCGGCGACCAGGAATCCCTCCGCCGCCGCCTGGGTGACCTGATGCGCCAGTTGGGTGAAGGCATGGGCCAGATCCCCGATGGGCTGGGGCGGGCCGAGATGTCGATGCAGGACGCGGCCCGGGCCCTGCAAGGTGGACAGTTGGGCGACGCGATCGGACCCCAGACCGAAGCCCTGGACCAAATGCGGGCGACGGCGCGTCAAATGATCGAACAGATGGCGCGGCAGATGGGCAACCAGCCGGGCGGGCGTAACCAGATGGGCCGGGCCGGCAACGACCGCCGCGACCCGATGGGCCGGCCCCTGCCTGGGGATTGGGACAGCGGTGACGGCGTCAAGGTGCCGTCGGAGGCTGATCTGCAAACCGCACGCGAGATCCTGCAGGAACTCTATCGCCGGGCCGGCGACCGCCGCCGCGAACAGCTCGAACTCGACTATATCGACCGGTTGCTGCGGCGGTTCTGATCCGATTTTCTAGGGGTCTAACCACCACCCTTTAGCGTGGCGCCGACAATGGCGCCGGCGATTCCCGATGCCGCGGCGATGCCCGCCGTCAGCACTGGCAGCCACCAGCGGCTCGCCTTTTGGTCCTCCAGCGCCCGGGCGTGAAGGTCGGTCGCGGTCCGGATCAGGGTGGCGATCTCGTCGGGGCTCAAGGGGGCCCGCGAGATCCGTCGCTTCTGATCCGCGTTCAGGGCCTGGTACTCCGACCTGGAAATCACGGTCTCCCGGTCGACATCGTAGAGTTTCTGATGGGCCCGTCGGATGACCAGCGAGGCGCCGGTTTGCTCCTGGTTCAGGCGGAAGAACTCCGGGTGCTGCTCGAAGATCCGGCGCCAGTGGGCCGGCTCCCTGGTGCCGCCGGTGATGCGCCTTTCCCAGCCGGCAAAGTCCAATTTATAAAACTTGTACGTCGCCAATACCTGGATGGCGGCGATAACGTCGGCCAGCCGACCGGATGATGACAGATACGGTGATTTCAATGTTTCGCCCCCCTGTCCGCCGCCCGAGTATGTCGAAACATCTACTACCGAGGAAGAGGTTTCCGCCAACCAGGGCGGGCGCGAAACTTGCCTTCATCCCAGGGTTGCCAATATTGATTCCAGAAATGTCGACAACACTCAGGGGGAGGATGACCATGAGAGCGATGATATTCGGTCTGATCGCGGGCCTGTTGCCCTGGACGGCGCAGGCCGGCGAGGCGATCAGCTACAGCGTCGATGGCGCCGCCTATGAAGGCTACCGGGCCCAGCCGGCGGGTTCGACCAAGGGATTGGTGCTGATCATCCACGACTGGGACGGGCTGACCGAATATGAGGTCAAGCGGGCCGAGATGCTGGCCGCCATGGGTTATGACGCGTTTGCCGTCGATCTCTACGGCAAGGGTAATCGCCCGGTCGAGACCGGCGCCAAGAAGGCGGAGACCGGCAAGCTGTACAAAGACCGCGACAGGATGCGCCGGTTGATCCTGGGCGGCCTGGCAGAAGCCCGCAAGGTGACAGGCGGCAAGGCGGTGGTAATGGGCTATTGCTTTGGCGGTGCCGCGGTGCTGGAGCTGGCGCGCTCAGGCAAGGCCAGCGACGTCGCCGGCTACGCCACCTTCCACGGCGGCTTGAAGACGCCCGCCGGGCAAAGCTATCCGGCCGACACCCCGCCGTTGCTGATCGCCCATGGCGGTGCCGACCGGGCGATCTCGATGGACCAGGTGGCCGACCTGTCGCAGGAGTTGGAAAAGGCCGGTGTACCCTACGAGATGCAGGTCTATTCCGGCGCGCCCCATGCCTTCACGGTGTTCGGGTCGAGCCGCTACCGCAAAGTGGCGGACGAACAGTCCTGGGATGCGTTCTCCGATTTCCTCAAGGTGAACCTGTCCGGGTCCTAGTCAATCGCAGCCATTGTGCTTGCGCCACATGACCGGGTCGTGACCGGTGGGAACCCGGCTGCAGGGATCCGGCTGGCCGTAGCCGCGCAGCGCATTGTAGCGGTCGATCTGCTGCGCGGTCAGGATCGCCGGGGTTTTCAGATGCGTCGCCAGGTGGATGAAGCGCAGGTCGCGCCGGGCCTGGGCGACGGCATCCAGGGCCTGGCGTAGCCGATCCTCGGTGGCGCTGCCGTCGCGGAACATCCGGTCCAGTGCCCGCTCCGCAGCGATCAAAACGGCGCCCTGTTTAACTGCTTGGGCCCGCATGGCGTCAAACAGCTTGGTAATCGCGTCGACCTGGTCGGGGTTCAGCGGGATCGCCTCCTTCAGTTCCAGGAGATGGGCCGGCCCCGGCACCCCGTTGAGTTCCGCGGCTTTAGCCAGCCCCCAACCGCCGCCGCGCCGCAGTTCGGCCAGGTCGGCGGCCGACAGGCTCTTGATCTCGCGATTCTGTTGCCCGCCATAAGGCTTGGCGTGCCCGTGGTGCTGTTCAGTGGCCTGACCGGACTGGGCCAGCGCCAGAGCGGCCAGGGCAAGGATCATCGCGCGCAGCATGTCTCACTCCTTGAGGTTTTCGGTATGCGGGATCTTGCCACGGGCAGTGTCCTGCGGACATGATAGGGATCATGTCGAACCGATTTGTCGAGCGGTTTCTGGCCGCGACCCGACACCGCCAGACATTGGATCGGGGTTCGGTCCTCTTCCATCGCGAAGACCCGGTGCGGTTCGTATTCGTGGTGGTAGATGGCTTGGTGGCGCTGACCCGGCCCCAGGCCGACGGCACTGGGATCACGTTGCAGCGGGCGGGCCCCAACTCGGTTCTGGCCGAGGCGTCGGTCTACTCGCGGGCCTATCACTGTGACGGTGTCGCCGAGGCCCCATCCCAAGTGGCGGCCATGCCCCTGCGGCGGTTTCTCGAGCAATTGAGTAAGGATCGTGCCTTCGCGGATGCCTGGGCGGAGTCACTGGCCGGCGAGGTCCAACGGGCGCGCTACCGGGCCGAGATCCTCACCCGGCGTACCGTTGCGGAACGCCTGGATGGGTGGTTGGCCTGGCCCGGCAATGCGCTGCCTGACAGGGGCGATTGGAAGGACCTCGCCGCCCAGCTTGGTGTCAGCCCGGAGGCACTTTACCGGGAATTGGCAAAGCGCCGTCCGGGTTGACGGCCACCAGCGCGGGGCACATAGCGCGCCGGCGACAGGGGGTAATCCATCACGTGGTCGGTTTGAGCCCGTTCTGGCAGCGTTTCAGGTCGCCGAGGATGCCATCCATCATTCGGAAATAGAGTCCGGTTCCGGGTGTCAGGTGGAAGCCCTCGGACTTGGCTGCCGCGGCCGGGCAATTGGGCGCGTTCAGGTTGAAGCGCCAGGCCAGGTAGAGCACGTCCGATTCCGGCACATGCAAGGGAACGCCGGGCAGGCTTTCCAGCGACTTGCGAAAGCGGTGTTCCAAGGCCGTCAGCCGTTTCTTCAGGACAATCTCGTTACCCAAAATACGGTCGGCCTGGTTGGGGTAGATACGGACCAGGTTGGGTGCGATCCGCCCCACCGCCACCTTGGCAAGCCGGGGGTCGAGCCAAAAGCGCATGTCCTGGACGCCGGCTGATCGATCGGGGTTTTGCCGGTCCGGCGCCCCCAGCAGCGGCACCGTGGCGGTGACCGTCAGGCCCTTCAGGCTGACCGCCGGGTCGATCCCTCTCAAGTCAGCAAGGTTGGGTTCATAGGTCGGGCCGACCCAGACCACCATCTTTGCGGCCGCGATGGCGTCGCGGTCGGCTTCGGCCATTTGGTCCAGGTTCTTGGCGGCGGCGCTGTCGAACAACAGCCCGGGGGTATCGACGTTCTGCAGCAGCAGGCTGACCAGGGAATGCAGCGGCGGCACACTGACCGTGACCGGGCTGGCGGCTTGTGCGGTTGCGGCGCCGATCGCCACGGCCAGGGTGGTTGCGCCGGCCAAATGGACGGCGGTCTTGAATATGCGGTCGAACATGGGGTTCCATCCTTCGTATTGCGTGGGCGCGGCCAATGCACAGCGCCCGTGCAACGGTAAAGTGGGATCAAATTGGAAGAGGAAGGATGGTTAGGCTGGTGGCCCGCGGGTCGGTCGGTCAAAGGCCCAGGGCTGCAACTTGACGTGGCTGCGCAACTCGATCGGCCGGGGGGTGGCGGCCATCGGCGGCACGGGCAGTGCCGTGTCGTCGCCCAACTGGGCCCAAATCACTGTTTCGCGAAGTTGACAGAGGGGACAGTCAATCTGCGAGTCGTCATCTTCCTTGTCGCCGGTGTCGTTGTCGGCGATGGTAATCAAGCCGTTCGGCGTACAGATGACGGTGGTTTCAAGCGGATCGAGTTCGGCGCTGTTGGCGCTGATGTCGGCCAGCACGACCGGCAGAATGATCTGCAACAGCATTGCTAGAAGCGCGATGCTGCCGCCGCGTACGGTCGCGGCCTTCAGTCGAGGTTTGCGGACTTCCGACATACAGGTGTCGATCCTTGACGCTGGTTGAACTGAGGCAAAGCCAGCAAACCCCGTGCCAAACATGCGTGCCGGTGCCGGCGGATACGAACGACTTTAGCCCGGCGACCGGCCCATTGCGCGGAAAAGGCGGGATTTGCACGGTTTCGGTTGGACGAAGTTTTGCCCCTGCCAACGGGATTCCAGCGATCCCGAGTCGGCGCAAATGGCACTGGCCGGGTGTCGCTGTAAGCTTGGAGCGACGGACACGCAGCGCGTTGTATCAGATTGCGACAGGCTGGGCGGAGCCCGATGTGTTGGTTCGGTTCGACGTGCGTTGCCCCTGTCGTTTCGGGCCGCGACCCGATAGAGTTCGAACCTTATTGAGGAGGTCGCGCTTGCCCGAAATCTATGTCGACGCCGATGCCTGCCCGGTCAAGGACGAGGTGGTTCGGGTGGCCGAGCGCCACGGCCTGACCATCTATCTGGTCAGCGACGGCGGCATCCGCCCCCATCCCAACCCTCTGGTTCGGATTATCATCGTGTCGGGCGGGCCCGATGCCGCCGACAATTGGATAGCCGACCGCATCCAGGCCGGCGACATCGCCATCACGGCCGACATCCCCTTGGCGGCCCGTTGCCTGGAACAGCAAGCCCTGGCGATCCGACCTGACGGCAAGCCGTTCACCGAGGATTCGATCGGCATGGCGCTGGCGACCCGCGACCTGCTGGCCGGCCTCAGGGAGACCGGCACGGTCACCGGCGGCCCGCCACCCTTTTCCAAGCAGGACCGCTCCCGCTTCCTGCAAGCCCTGGAAACCGCGGTGCGGCAGGTCTCGTAACTTCGTCACTGCATCGGGATCAACCTGTCGCCGTCGCGGCAAGCGACCGGGTCTTTACCGGTCAAATGGACCCCGCCGACCCAGTCATCGATCCCGTTGGTCGCAAGATGCGATGCCTCACCAGCCAACACCCGTTCCCCGAATTCGGTCAGCCGTACCTACCAGGAGCGCTCCTCCGCAGCATCTCCATCGAGTTGGATAAGCGGTTCAGATAGATGTTGGTCGGCCATTCCTGCCAATCTCTGGAACAGCACTTGGTCGCTGATCGGATCGAGTCCCTCAAACAGCTCGACCAGGACCGAACCGACCACGCGGACCGCGTTCGGACCGGCGTTCTTGACCCGATCCAGGATGACTTCGTCGATCGCGCTCAATCCGGTCCTGCGGTCCGGATACCGGGAAACCAGACCACCCATCGCCCGGTGGAGCCACGGCAGCGGACCGGGCGCATCGAGATAGGCCGACAGGTCGGACGGATCGGCGCTTGTATAAGCCCGCCAGGCACGCCGCAGTTCAAGCCTTTCGTCCTCGCTGTAGCGATGCGGTGGCGGACGGAATTCGTTGATATGCCTCGGATCCAAAGCGCTGACGCTTCGCACGTCTTGCTGCGTCCACAGTTGCGCGAATTGATTCAGGTGCAGGCTGCCGGTATCAATGCCCTCGCTATCGTAGACGAACAGCGTCTCCGCTTGAAGAAGCTGATCCGGCAACGCCTGCCCGGCCCAGATCATGACCGGTGAAGCGGTATTCAAGCGCTCTGGATCCCCCATCAAAGACCGATACGGCCCGAACCAATCAACCGTATCCTCGCTGTCGGGAGCGAGGCTTTGGAGATATGCGCATCGAACCCGGCGCCAGTCCGGCAAATGATCGATCGAAGGGCAGGGGCCACAGGATATCGCCGGATCCCCGACTAGGATCTGGTCGCGGTCCAGTTCCAGGGCCACGGACAGGTTCGCCGCCGCACTCACACCGCCTACGATATGCAGTGCTTGGTCGAAAATCTGGTGGGGCATCACCTTATGATAGTGAGATTGGCTCGGCAACCAAGCCCGAATCGATGCCCGGAGGACATGCGGCAGCACCTTTTGCGCCGTTTCGGAGTCCAATCTCCGACCTCGGATCGAGGGCACTGTCGCACCCTCGAAACCCAACCGACTTCCGCCTTTGCATCAAAAATAAAGTAAAAGAAAAATAGAGAATGCGACGTATTCTCAAAAATTATTGAGATGGTTGAGAAGAACGTCTTGTTAAGACCCGGGGCGGGTCGCCAGGGGGTGGGTAACCGGCGGGGACGGTCAAAGCTGGGCCGGTTAACGCGGGGGGCGGCGTCGAGAAGGCCGAGGCACGCGTCTATCCGAGGTTGATCGACGCGTCGTCGTTCGATAGCTGGAGACAGAAGGCGTGGCGCGGCGTCCCTGGTCCGCCGGTGGGCGGCGGGAAAGACGCTGCGCCTTTTGCCCTTTTACTACCGGGTCGGGACCGGGGCCTCGCCGCGATAGTCGTAGAAGCCGCGGCCGGCCTTGCGGCCCAGCCAACCGGCTTCGACATATTTAACCAGCAGCGGACACGGCCGGTACTTGCTGTCGGCCAGGCCCTCATAGAGCACGTGCATCACCGCCAGGCAGACGTCCAGCCCGATGAAATCGGCCAGTTGCAACGGCCCCATCGGGTGGTTGGCGCCCAGCTTCATCGCGGTGTCGATCGCCTCGACTCCGCCGACGCCCTCGTACAGCGTGTAGACCGCCTCGTTGATCATCGGCAGCAGGATGCGGTTGACGATGAAGGCCGGGAAGTCCTCGGCATTGGCCGGCGTCTTGCCCAGCCGGATCGCCACCTCACGGACCGTATCGAAGGTCTCGTTGTCGGTCGCGATGCCGCGGATCAGCTCGATCAGCTTCATCAACGGCACCGGGTTCATGAAGTGCATGCCCATGAACTTTTCCGGCCGGTCGGTGATCGCCGCCAGGCGGGTGATCGAGATCGACGAGGTGTTGGTGGCAATCAGGGCGTCTTCTTTCAGGTGCGGGCACAGGCTGATCAGGATGTTGCGCTTAAGCTCCTCGTCCTCGGCCGCCGCTTCGACCACCAGGTCGCAATCGCCGAAATCCTCCATCGCGAGGGTGGTGGCGATACGAGCCTGCGCCGCCACCTTATCCTCTTCCTTGATGTTGCCCCGCGCCACCTGGCGGCCCATGTTGCCGTCAATGACTGCCAACGCTTTGTCCAGCGCTTCTTGGCCGACGTCGCTCATCACCACATCGTAACCGGCCAACGAACAGACATGGGCAATCCCGTTGCCCATCTGCCCGGCGCCGATGATGCCGATTTTCTCGATCATGACGTCATGTCTCCTTTGACGAGGATCCCGAAACGAAAGGGTGCTACAGGGCTGCGTCCAGCTCAGGCAGCACCTTGAACAGGTCGGCCACCAGGCCGTAATCGGCGACCTGGAAGATCGGCGCCTCCTCGTCCTTGTTGATGGCGACGATGACCTTGCTGTCCTTCATGCCGGCCAGATGCTGAATGGCGCCGGAAATGCCAACCGCGACGTAAAGCTCCGGTGCCACGATCTTGCCGGTCTGGCCGACCTGCATGTCGTTGGGCACGAAGCCGGCGTCGACCGCGGCCCGACTGGCTCCGACCGCGGCGCCCAGCTTGTCGGCAACCGATTCCAGCAGGTGGAAATTTTCGCCGGACTGCATTCCGCGGCCGCCGGAAATCACGATCCGGGCCGAAGTCAGTTCGGGGCGCTCAGATTTCGACAGCTCCTCGCCGAGATAGGTCGACAGGGAGGGCGAGGCCGCCGCGTCGACGGTTTCGACCGCCGCCGAGCCGCCTTCCTCCTCGGCCTTGTCGAAGCCGGTGGTGCGGACGGTGATCATTTTGACGGATTCGCTCGACTTGACGGTCGCCATCGCGTTGCCGGCATAGATCGGCCGCACAAAGGTGTCGGGCGCGACCACCTCGGAAATCTCGGAGATCTGCGAGACGTCCAGCATCGCGGCCGCCCGCGGCATATAGTTCTTGCCGTTGGTGGTGGCGGCGGCCAAAACGGCCCCGTAATTGGCCGCCAGCGCGACGATCAGCGGTGCCATCTCCTCGGCCAGTTGATGCTCCAGCGTCGGGGCTTCGGCGACCAGCACCTTGGTGACGCCGGCGACCTTGGCCGCCGCTTCGGCAACCGCGCCACAGCCCTGGCCGGCGACCAGCACGTGAACGTCGCTGTCGATCGCGGCCGCCGCGGTGACGGTGTGCAGCGTCGCGGCCTTCAGCTCGGAATTGTCGTGTTCGGCAATGACCAGCGCAGCCATCAGATTACCCCCGCTTCGTTCTTCAGCTTGTCGAGCAGTTCCTCGACGCTTTCGACCTTGATGCCGGCCTGCCGCTTGGGCGGCTCGGCGACGGACACCACCTCCAGCCGGGGGGCGGCATCGACACCCAAATCCTCGGGCGTCTTTTCGTCGATCGGCTTTTTCTTGGCCTTCATGATGTTGGGCAGGCTGGCGTAGCGCGGTTCGTTGAGGCGCAGGTCAGCAGTGATGATTGCCGGCATGGCCAGGGACACGGTCTGCAGGCCGCCGTCGACCTCGCGCATCACTTCCATCTTGCCGTCGCCAATGGTGATCTTGGAGGCGAAGGTGCCCTGGGGCCAGCCCAGCAGGGCCGCCAGCATCTGGCCGGTCTGGCTGCTGTCGTCGTCGATCGCCTGCTTGCCCACGATGACCAGATCCGGCTGTTCTTCGTCGACCACGGCCTTCAGGACCTTGGCGACCCCCAGCGGTTCCACCGCCTGGTCGGTCTTGACCAGGATGCCACGGTCGGCGCCCATTGCCAGCGCCGTGCGGATGGTTTCCTGGGACTGCTGCACGCCGATCGACACCGCCACGATCTCGGTCGCGGTTCCGGCCTCTTTCAGGCGGATCGCTTCTTCAACGGCGATTTCGTCGAACGGGTTCATCGACATTTTGACGTTGGTCAGATCGACGCCGGATCCGTCACCTTTGACGCGGACCTTGACGTTGGGATCGACCACCCGCTTCACAGGCACGAGTACTTTCATCGGGGCCACCCTCAAAGCAAAAGAAATTCCGCCTGCAGACGTAAGCAAGCGTCCGTGAACCGGACGCTTTCGCCTCGCTGCGCCGCACAGAAACCCTATCTTCCTAGCGCTTGCGGGGATTTGTGCTGCGGCGCAGCATAGGACCAGGAATCTACTCTGTCAACGCATCGAAACGACGGTTTTTGACACCCCGATGACGCCACGAAACGACAGCATCATTCAGTGGCGCCAACCCCGGTTTTTCCGCCTGTTGCCTGCGAAATTTCGGCTTCCCAGTTGCCGCTTGCCACCGCTTCCAGGATCAGGCGGATGCACAGTTGGCGCACGGTTTCCAGGGCAAAGGTGGCGGGGCGGTCGACCATTTCACAGAAATACAGGGTGCGGGTGATCTCAGGGTCGATGATCGGGCGGACCGCCAGCACGTCGGGGTCCGTGATGTCCTTCATGAACAGCCGGGTACCGATCATGCAGCCCAGGCCCTCCTGCAGCGACCCGACAATGGCGTAGATTGAGTTCATCTGCAGCCGTGCCCGGGCCTCCAACTGCTTCAACAGCGAGGGGTCGTCGACCACGGCGCGGGCCGACACGCCCTGGCGCAGGATGATCAGGGGCAGGTCCAGGGCCGCCGCGAAGCTGATTGGCACGTCCGGTGGTCCGATAATGTCAGGGCGGCCGACCAGGACCAGCTTTTCGTCGATCACGGGGTGGGCCCGCAGCCGGGGATCGCTCGGCGGGTTGAACACCAGGGCCAGGTCGACCTCGGCGGCGATCAACTGGTTGAGGGTCGAGCCCGAAAGGCTCTCCGACAGCAGCAGCTTCAGATTGGGATAGTCGTTTAACACCTGGCGGATCAGCGGGATGCCGATCGCCTTGACCGCGGAATAGGCCATGCCGATCGACACCTCACCGGCCACTTCGCGGCCCTCGTCGCGCAGGTCGGCAACGGCCGCCGACATGGCCCGCAGGATTGCCCGGCTATGTTCGTAAAGCCGGTCGCCGGCCGCGGTTGGTCGCACGCCCCGGGGGCGGCGTTCGAACAGCGTGGTGCCAAGCTCAGCCTCAAGATTGGCCAGGTGCCGGCTGAGCGCCGACACCGCCACCCGCTCCCGCTCGGCGGCACGGGCCAGCGCCCCCTCTTCGTGGATGGCGGCGAAATAACGCAATTGGCGGCTGTCCATCGGCGTGGTTTAGCTTTCTCGAAATTCGAAAGATACCTTGAGAACATTATAATTTTCAGACAGTAAGCCGGCAACTACCATCTTGGCAATCAAGGGAAGCCCGGGAGAGACGTCAGAATGGATCGGCCTTTTCAGCCGCTCGACGGGATCAGGGTCGTGGAGATGACCCATATGATCATGGGGCCGTCCTGCGGCCAGTTCCTGGCCAGCCTGGGGGCCGAGGTGATCAAGGTCGAACCGCCCGAGGGCGACAAGACCCGCCATCTGACCGGCATGGGCCGGGGCTTCTTCCCGACCTTCAACCGCGGCAAGAAATCGATCACCCTGGACCTGGCGTGTACCGCCGGGGTCGACGCGCTGAACCGGCTGCTCGCCCGCGCCGACGTCTTCGTCGAGAATTTCCGCGACAGTTCGCTGGCCAAGATGGGTCTGACACCGGACGATTTGCGGGCCCGGTTCCCGAACCTGATCATCGCGTCGTGCAAGGGGTTCCTGCACGGGCCTTACGAGAATCGCACGGCACTGGACGAGGTTGTCCAGATGATGACCGGCATCGCCTATATGACCGGCCCCAGCGGGCGACCGTTGCGGATCGGGTCCTCGGCCAACGACATCATGGGCGGCCTGTTCGGCGCGGTCGCGGTCCTGGGCGCGCTGCTGGAACGCCGCGACGGGGGAGAGGGCCGGGCGGTCCGCGTCGGCCTGTTCGAAAACTCGCTGCTGCTGGTGGCTCAGCACATGGTGCAGTACGACATCGATGGGCGCGAGCCACCGCCGATGCCGGAACGGGATTTCTCCTGGCCGGTCTACGACATCTTCACTACCCGCGACGAGCGGCAGATTTTCGTCGGCGCCGTGACCGAACGCCAATGGGCGATCCTGTGCAACTTGCTGGGGATGGAAGACCTGCTCGACGATCCCGCGCTGCAGACCAAGATGCAGCAGATCGAGGCCCGCAGCCAAACCCTTCCCCGGTTCGCCGACAAGATCAAGGATTGGGAATTCGAAGAGCTGATGGCGGCGTTGGAAAAGGCCGGGCTGCCTTTCGCCCCGATCCGCCGGCCGGCGGAAATGTACCAGGATCCGCATGTCCTGCGTCCGGGCGGGCTACAGGTTTCGGCCCTGCCCGACGGTGGCGAAATCCGCGCGCCGGGGCTGCCGGTCGAGGTCGATAACCGGATTCCGGTGCCGCGGTCGGTCGACATTGCTGCCATCGGTGCCGATACCGAAGCCGTGCTGGGCGAGTTGGGCATGGGCCGGGACGAAATCCGCGCCGCCTGCGGCCTGCCCAAGAAGGGTGCGGCATGAACCGGGTCGAACAAGCCTATCCGACCGACCGGGTCAGTCTGCGCGAGGTGGGCCTGCGCGACGGGCTGCAACTGGTGCGGCGCTTCCCCTCGACCCGGGCCAAGCTGGATTGGATCGCACGGGAAAGCGCGATCGGCGTCCGCCACTTCGAACTGGGATCGTTCCTGCCGGTCTCCCGCATGCCGCAATTCGCCGATATCCGCGAACTGATCAACTTCACCGCCGGTCTGGACGGGGTGCGTTCGGCCGCCTTGGCGATGAACGAGCGCGGTGCCAGAGACGCGGTTGCCACCCCGGTCGACGAGGTCGTCAACGTGGTCTCGGCCACCGAAGCCCACAGCCAGGCCAATATGCGCCGTTCGCGGGACGAGGCGATCGCGCTGGTCCGCACCACCGCCGAACTGGCGGCGGCCGCGCCCCACCGGCCGCTGGTCAATGTCGGCATTTCGATGGCTTTCGGCTGTTCGATTTCCTGCGCGGTCGCGCCAGCCGAGGTAATGCGGCTGGCCGAAGCCTGCTTCGAGGCCGGTGCCGACATTGTCGGTTTGGCCGACACGGTCGGCTTTGTCGGCCCGAAACAGGTCGCGGACCTGTGCCGCGACATGGCTAGGCTGTGTGGCGACCGGCCGTTCATCGTGCACCTGCATGACACCCGTGGCATGGGCATCGCCAACGCGGCGGCGGCGCTGGACTCGGGCGCGCGGGTCCTGGACGGTGCCTTAGGGGGGCTGGGCGGCTGCCCCTTTGCCCCGGGCGCCACCGGCAATGTGGTGTTCGAGGACCTGGTCTATCTATGCGAAACCATGGGCTTTCGCACCGGGATCGACCTTGCACGGCTTTCCGAGGTGCGGGCGATCCTGGAATCCGAAATGCCCCACGAAACCCTTTATGGTGCCCTGGCCAAGGCCGGGCCGCCGAAACACGTGACCTGGCAGGCGTAGGCCGGGTTCCTGTGCGAGACCGAAACGATTACGCTGTAACCAACGCAAAACATCAGGGAGAGAAACATGAACCTGTTGAAAACCACGATCCTGGCCATTGGGGCGTCGGCCCTTATCGCCAGTACAGCCAATGCGGCCACCGCGATCCGGTGCAGCCACCAATTGCCGCCCAAGCATCACATTGCCAAGGTCATCGACCGTTGGGCGGCCGAGGTCGAGGCCCAGGCGGGTGACGAACTCGACATCCAGATCTTCGGTGCCAACAGCCTGGTCGGTGCGCGCAAAAACATCGTCGCCACCGCCAAGGGCGATATCGAATGTGCCTTTTCGGTCAGCTTCCAATGGGGCAAGACCCTGCCGATCATGACCGTCACCGTGGCCCCGTTCGCGTTTGGCGATCTGGACATGTGGCGCAAATGGCCGGACTCGGAGGCCGCCTCCTTCCTGACCGACAGGCTGCGCGGCAAGGGGGTGCAGAACCTGGTCTGGCTGTTCACCACAAACACCTCGGTGTTTACCTCGAACGGCAAGAATCTGGTCAAGCCAGAGGATTTCCAGGGAATCAAGATCCGCGGCCTGGTGCCTGCTTTCAACGCCTCGCTGAAGGCGCTGGGCGCCGCCCCGGTCTCGATGTCCGGCTCCAAGGTCTACGAGGCGCTGTCGACCGGCGTCATCGATGCTGGACTGACCGACGTCTCCGCCGCGGTCAGCCGCAAATATTACGAGGTGCAGGACCACTTCACCGTGGCGCCGCTCATGTCCGTCTACTTCCATGGCTATATGAACGTGAAGGTGTTTGACGGGCTCAGCGACAAGGCCAAGGCGGCCCTCGCCTCAGCCGGCAAGAAGGCGGCGATGTGGGCGATTGAAGCATCGGACCAGGCCGCCGCCGCGGCCCCTGGCACCCTGCGTGAAAAGGGTGGCACCGTGCACATCGCGACCAAGGACGAAGTCGCGGCGCTGGCCGCCGTCATGCGCCCGGCCTTCGACAAGGCGTTCGCCGGTGACGATCCCGACAGCATCAAAATGGTCGATCTGATCAAGAAGCTGGAGAACTGACCGGCTCATGTCGGGCACCGGTCCCGACCGAGCTGCCGAACCCAGGGGCGGTCCGCCGCCCTGGTTCGTGCTGCACTGGCTTGCCCGCCCGGCCGTCTGGCTGGGCGGCGCGGTCAGTGCGATGATGATCGTGACCACCTTCGCAATCACGATCTACGCCATCGTGATGCGCTATTTCCTGAACGCACCATTGCTCTGGGCCGATGAAGTGACCGGCTGGATGCTGGTCGCCCTGGTCTGGTTCGGGGCGGCCGAGGCCTATCGCCATGGCGACCATATCGCCATCGACGTCCTGAGTTCCCGGGCCCGTGGCCCGGTCAAGGAGCTGATCGAAATCGTCTCCGACCTGGCGGTATTTGGATTCGCGGTCGTTCTCGGTGTCAGCACGTGGGACGCGATCGTTTTCGCCAAGGATTTCGGCAGTTACACCGACGGCAACATCGAGATCGAGACCTGGATCCTGCAGGTGCCGATCCTTGTCGGTGCCGTGCTGATGGGCGTTTTGGGGCTGTTGCGGCTGGTCGACCGCTTGATTCGACGCGTTATGGCATGACGATTTTCCTGGTCTTTTTCGGTCTGATCCTGCTGCTGCTGACCGGCATGCCGGTGTTCGCGGCGCTGGGCCTGGCCGCAACCGCGATCCTGCTGATTTTCGAAGGCGGGGTCGGGTCGGTCGCCGACACGATCTTCGCCCATCTCGACAAGCCGATCCTGGTGACCGTGCCGCTCTTTGTGTTGATGGCCAATATCATGATCCGGGCCAAGGCGATCGACGACCTTTACGACATGGCCCACACCCTGGTCGGGCATATCCGCGGCGGGCTGGGCGTGGCGACGGTGCTGTCCTGCACCATCTTTGCCGCCATTTCCGGCTCTTCGGTGGCGACGGCGCTGTCGATCGGCTCCAGCGCGATTCCCCAGATGAAGCGCTTCGGTTATCCCGAACGCAGCGCGCTGGGGGTTATCGCGGCTGGCGGCACGCTGGGCATTTTGATCCCGCCATCGGGGCCGATGATCCTTTACGCCATCGTCTCCGAGGTTTCGATCGGGGCACTGTTTCTGGCCGGTATCCTGCCGGGGCTTTTGCTGGCGCTGGTGTTTTCCGCCTATTGCATCATCTCGACCCGACTGGTCGAAGGCATGGACCGCCCGGCCTGGGCCGGTTGGCGGCGGATCGGGACCTCATTGCGCCAATCCTTCTTTGCCGTGATGGCGCCGCCGGTGGTGATGAGCGGCATCTATTTCGGGATCTTCACCGCCTCCGAGGCGGCCGCGGTCGGGACCTTGTATGCCCTGGTCGTGGCCCTGGTGGTCTATCGGAACCTGGGCCTGCGCGACCTGTGGGAATGCGCCTTCCAGACCATGCGGACGTCGATGATGCTGTTCCTGATCGTTGCCGCGGCGGCGATGTTCGGCCACGCCATCACCATCATCCGTCTGCCCTTCGGCGTCACCGAGGCGGTGACCGGCCTCGGGCTTGGGCCGTTGCCGTTCATCCTGATCGTGATGGCGTTGATCTTCGTCATGGGCATGTTCTTCGAGAGCATCGCCATCATTCTGATCACCACCCCGATCCTGCTGCCGACCATGGACGCGCTGGGCGTCGATCTGGTGTGGTACGGCATATTGCTGATGATCAACCTGGAACTGGCGATGATCACGCCACCGGTGGGCATGAACCTGTTCGTCATCAAGGGAATTACCAACGCGCCGATCAGCGAGGTGGTGCGCGGCGCCGCGCCCTATGTCTTCCTGATGCTGGCCGGCATGGTGGTGATGCTGCTGGCGCCGCAGATCGCCACCTGGCTGCCCTATTCGGCCGGTTTCGGCCGTTAGGTGGATCGGAACAGATCTGTTGCCGGCTCAAGCGGCCGGCTGTTGGGGAAAACCTTGTCTTCGACGCTGGCGGGCGACAGGTGCAGGTGGTCGATCAGCATCGCCTTGAACAGGCTCTCGTAGTCCACCGTTGGCCTGAGGTCGCGGCCCTCGTGCAACGCCGCCTGGCTCAGGCCCGGCCAGGGCCCCAGGACCCGTCCGCCCTTGACCGCGCCACCCAACAGTAACGCCAAGCCGCCGACCCCGTGGTCGGTGCCGTTGCTGCCATTCTCGGCGGCGGTGCGGCCGAATTCCGAGACTACGATGATGGCGGTGCGGCGCCAATGGTCCCCCAGCCCGTCCTTCAAGGTGACGAGGCCGGTGGACAATTGCTCGAACAGGCCGGTCAGGCGGCGTTTCTGGCCGAAATGGGTATCCCAGCCCTGGGCCTCCATGACCGCGACCCGGGGCCCGTCGTCGCGGACCAGCAATTCCGCAGCGGCCTTGGCCGCGGTTACGACCGCCTTGCCTCGCATCGACCGGCGATAGGCAGCCGGTTCCATGGCCGGGGACATGCTGCCCTGGGCTTCGGCCAGCGCCCGGGCGAACAGGGCGTCGTGGCGATAGGTGTAGGCCAGGCGCTTGAGGAAATCCTCGCTGGCCTTGGGCAGCGGGCTCTCGGCCCAGGTCACGACCCGGGCGTTGCCTTGCAACAGGAGGGGAACCGCCGCACCCATGGCGAGTCCGAGCCGGCGATTGCCGTCGCTCATCTGCGCGATCGCCCGGTTGAGCCAGCCATCCTTGGCCCCGAAGGGAATGCCACTGCCGTTCTCCAACAGGTTCTGCCCGTCGAAGTGCGACCGATCGCGGTAAACCGATGTCGCGGCTGGGACTACAAGCAGCTCACCGTCATTGTACAGCCGGTGCAAGGGCGCCAGGGCGGGATGCAGCCCGAACGATCCGTCCAGGTCGAGGGCGCCGCCCGCTTGACCCGGTGCGGGAACGGCCAGGTTCGGACGCAGGCGGTAATAGTCGGCGTCCCCGTGGGGCGGCACCGCGTGCAGCCCGTCCAGTCCGCCCCGCAGGATCACGAAGACGAGGCGGTTTTCGGTCGGCGCCGCGGCGCCGGCCAGGCTGGGCCAGGCCACGGTCAGACCGGCGGCGCCCGAAAGGTGCAGAAAATGGCGGCGGTCCAGCATCGTCATCTCCTCTGAAATTCGGCGGCCGACAGGATGAGCGCGATGGCAGCGTCCCGGGACGGCGCCAGGTCGACCATCTCCCGCGTTTCGGTCGAGGCCACCGGCCCGATCAAATATTCCAGCAGGTGCGCGGGCTGTAGTTTGGCCGGGACCTTGATGGCGACGGCGCGCAGCCATTCGATCCGCCGGAGCAGCGCTTCGGGCGCCAGCCAGTGCTCGGCGGTGTCTGGCCAACCCTGGGGCGAGGACGCGTTGAACGGTTCCTGGGCCATGGTTTTGAGCGGCAGGTGCAGGGCCGCGGGCGGCGGGTCCGCGACCTTGAAGGCCCGCAGGGTCGAAATCACCAGCTCGAAGGGAGTCTTGACCTTGGGCAGCGGATCGCGCCAGACCGGATCCAGGTCGACCAGTGCGCGGCTGACCTCCGCCAGATCCCCATCGGTTTCGGTGAACACGCGGGCGATCGCGTCGACCTCGGCCTTGGGCGGGTCATCGGCCACGAAATGGCGGACCAACTTGGTGGCGATGAAACGGGCGGTGGATGGATGGCGCGCCAGATCGTGCAGTACCGCCTTGGCCTGGTGGATACCCCTCTGGCCATAACTCTTGCCCAGGATGGTTTTCGAACCCGGCTCGTGCATCGCCAGCCGGAACAGAAACCTGCCGGTTACACGCGATGCCCGGCGCCGTCCGACGATACCGCCATGGGTCCAGCCGGTCAGCGCCTTGGCGAATTCGGTCACGTCGGTTTGCGTGTAGCCGCCATTCACGCCCAGCGTATGCAATTCCAGGATTTCCCGGGCCAGGTTTTCGTTCAGCGACCGTCCGCTGCGCCTGCCGATCGATGAATTGGGACCGATGGAAATCACGTTGTCGAGATAGGACAGCATGCTGGGATGGCTGGCCACCGCGAACAGCAAATCCTCGAAACGGCCGAAGATATGGGGTCGGATGGCCTCGCGCTCATAGGACGGCAGGGTCGGACCGATAATCGCCTTGCTGCGCGATGTCGTGAAATGGTTCGACCAGAACAGCACCATGCGTTCGGCGAAGGGTGTGTCGGTGGTGATCATATGCCGGGCGCGGGCCGCGACCTCGGGCATGAATGTCTTGCGGAAATGCCGGCGGGTGACCTGCCTGAGATCTTCCGGGCTCTCCAGGCGTGCTTGGTGGATTTCCTTGAGGATTGTGGCCGAACCGGGAAAGCGGTTGAACGCCGACGGAATCTTCTGGTGCGGTTGGATTTGCCGCCGGATCCAGGCTTTTGGGTCCCTGGCCACGACGTCCGCCTCACCCGGACCGACGCCTAGGCCGAAGCGGTTCAATGCTATGAATGTCGTGATATCTCTCATGCTGGCTCTATCTTTAGGCGAAATTCTTGCAAATACGAATGGCTGAAAACACTACCTTTTTGCTCTTTCAACATCATGAAAGAAAACGCCAATATTGTAACAGGCGGTAACACATCAGGCTCCTGATATACTCTGTTACGATTTTTCTTGTGCCCGCGATGGGGGTGGGGCATGAACATCGGCGTAAACCGGTCAAGCCCGCACGAACATCACCGGTGAGCAAATGCGTCCCAACCGATGACAGGGAGGACGACAGCATGTCGTGGCAGGCCGCGTTGGTCCGTTGGGCGATCAGGCGCAAGATGCGACGTGGGACCGGCGGCGAGGACCTGATCTTCGGGACCGCCGGTCGGGCCGAGTTGAGCCGCGAGGCGTTCGTCAAAAACGTGCGAGCCTTCCTCGATCAAACCGTCACCTCGATGCCCAAACCGATGCGCGGGACAAGGGTTGAGCCCGTGCGAAGCGGCGCGGCGCGGGGGGAATGGGTCTCGGTGCCACGATCGACCGATCAGAAGGCGCCGGTCATCCTGTATTGCCATGGCGGCGGCTATTTCTGGGGAAGCCCTTTGGGTCAACGCAACATGCTGGCGCGGATCTCCAACCTCACCGGGGCCCGGGTATTCTGGCTGGATTACCGTCTGGCGCCGGAGCATCCCTATCCCGCTGCACTGCAAGACGCGCGGGCGGCCTATGACTGGCTGATCGACGACCAGGGAATCGACCCGCAAAACCTGATGGTGGCGGGTGAGTCCGCCGGCGGCGGGCTGGCGATGCTGTTGCTGGCGGACCTGAGAGAGGGTCAACGGCCCTTGCCGGCGGGCGCCTTCCTATTCTCGCCGTGGACCGATCTGACCATGAGCGGCGCCAGCGTCGACACCTACGATGCGCATGACGCGGTGGTGAACCGCGCCGAACTGGAATGGTGCGCCGACCTGTTCCTGTCCGGGCCCGACGCCGACCCACGGCCGGCGTCACCGCTGTTTTCCGATCTGTCCGGACTGCCGCCGATACTGATCCAGGCCGCTTCGACAGAGGTGTTGCTGGATGATTCCCGGCGCCTGGCCGAAGCGGTGCTCAGCGCCGGCGGACGCTGCGATTTGGCGATCTGGCCGGACCTGCACCATGTCTGGCAGATGCACGCCTTCTTCCTGCCCGAAGGACGCGCCGCGCTTGCCGATGTGGCGCGGTTTTCCAAAGAGGTCCTAAGCGCCGCGGCCTAAGCCTCGTGGCTTGAATTCAGCCCCGTTTGACCGGCACCGTCTGGACGCCGCCTGTGGTCTGTTCGGTCGGCATCAGCTCCAGCAGGCTGACATTGACCCGCCAGGGGGTGTCAACGGCATAGACGATCGCTGCGGCGATGTCCTCGGGGTGCAGGCAGTCGATATCGGCGGTCATCGCCTCGCGGGCCAGGGGGTCGTCCAGCGCGGTTTCGAAATACTCGGTCAGGACCCGGCCCGGGCAGATCTCGGTCAGGCGCACCCCTGTGCCCTTCAGTTCCTGCCTGAGATTGCCCGACAGCAGATGCATGGCACCCTTGGAGGCGCCATAGATACTCAGGCCCACCGGCACCAGGCCGGCGATCGAGCCCAGATTGACCACATGGCCGCGGCCGCGCTCGACCATGCCCGGCAGGATCGCGCGCAGGACATGGGTGGCGGCGCGGACGTTGGTGTCCAGGGTGCGGTCGATGTCGTCCCGGCTGGCGTGGATGAAACCGTCATAGCCACGACCCAACCCGGCGTTGTTGACCAGGACGTCGACCTCGACGCTGCCGAAGGCGCGGTAGACCGCGTCGGTGTCGCGTACGTCGACGATGTGGGGCACGCAGCCGGTTTCGCCAGCCAGTTCCTCCAACCGGTCGCCGCGCCGCGCCGCCGCGTGCACGGTCAGCCCCTGTCCGGCCAGGGCACGTACCACCGCGGCGCCGATGCCGCTGGAGGCACCGGTCACCAGGGCGGTGTGATAGTCGGTGAGTGCCATGCCTGCCTCCTTCGGTTTGGTTGGAACGTGGCGGTTCCGTCCCGCTCCTCCGCCCATCATAAGCGATCGGTGGCGCTAGCGCAGCTTCGCCAGTACCGGGTCCCAGCTGGGGGCGACCAGTTCGTCCTGGGCGTCGATCAGCAAAAGCTCACTGGCGCCTTGCGCCACCGAATGGGCCAGCACCCCATAGGTGGTGGCGGCGGCCTGGGCCAGGGCGGCGGGCAGGTCGTCCAACTCCATGATGCCGGCCAGGACCATCGCCGCGAACAGGTCGCCAGCCCCGTGCGGCGGGTCGGCCAGCAGCGGCGTTGAAACCAGCCAGGCTTCGTCCCGGTCGACCGCCAGGGCGTGGGCCTGGTCCGGCGCCCGGTCGGGCACGTCCAGGGTCGTGCACAGCACCACCGCCGGCCCCCGCACCCGCACCGCGTCACAGGCGGCAAGTGCATCGGCCGTGGTGCGGATGGACCGGCCGCTGAGAATCTCAAGCTCGAAGCGGTTGGGGGTGACGATGTCCGCCGCCGGCAGGGCGACATCGCGGAAAAAGGCGGGCAGGTCGGCATCGACATAGATGCCACTGCCGGTATCGCCGATCACCGGGTCGCAGAGATAGAGCGCGTCCGGGGCATTGGCCCGCATGCGTTCGATGGCCGCGATCATCGCCACGCCATTGGCCGGCGATCCAAGGTAACCGCTCAGCCCCGCCTCGCAGTCGTCCAGGAACCCCCGCTCGGCCAGGCCCGCGGCCAGGTCGCTGATCAGTTCGGCCTCGACGGTGGCGCCGCGCATTCCCTGATGGCCGGGATGGTTGGAGAACATCACCGTCGGTATCGACAGCACCTCATAGCCCAGGCGCTGCAGCGCGAAGGTCGCGGCGCTGTTGCCGACATGGCCATAAACCGTCTGGGACTGGATCGACAGGATGCTCATGGGATTTCGCTGTTGTCCCTCATTGTTTGGCCGGAAACTCGCGCATTGCGACTTTCGGAGGCGCTGTTCCGTCCCGCTCCCCCTCCCAACCACCCATTGATGGTACCCTGGTGGGTGGTTGGGAGGGGGAGCGGGACGGAACAGCCACTGTCGAATCAGTTCCGCAGCGCCGGCAGGCCGATGCCGGTGGATTCAAAGCCACCATCGGCGGCGATGATCTGGCCGGTGACGTAGGATGCCTTGTCGGACAGCAGGAAGGCGATGGTCTGGGCGATTTCCGTCTCGGTGCCGTAGCGGTTGAGCGGGATCGCCTCGTGATAGGCGGCCCGGATTTCGGGCGTGTGGACGCCGCGCGACAGTTTGGTGTCGACCGGCCCCGGGCAGACGCAATTGACCCGCACCCAGTATTCGCCCAACTCGGCCGCCTGTTGTCGGGTCAGTTGGATGACCGCCGCCTTGGAAGTGCCGTAGGCGGTGCGCAGGGTGCTGGCCCTTAAGCCCGAGATCGAGGCGATGTTGACGATCGCGCCACGGCTGGCGCACAGCGCCGCGTGGGCGGCCTGGGCACACAGGAAGACGCCATCCAGATTGGTCGCCATCACCTCGCGCCAGGTGGTGAAATCGGTCTCCTCGATGCGGGCAAAAATGCCGACCCCGGCATTGTTGACCAGCCCGTCGATGCGGCCCGTGGCGCCAAGCGTTTCCTCGACCATACGCGCTACCTGATCGGGTTGCGATACGTCCGCCTCGATGGCGATGGCTTCGGGCAATGCGGCGGCGGCCTTGGCCAGTTCCGGCGCGTCCCGGTCGACCAGCACACTTTGCCAGCCCTCGTCCTGCAGCAGCTTGGCGGTTGCCAGGCCGATCCCCCGCGCCGCGCCTGTGACGATCGCCGTTTTCATCAGACGTTTCCTTCCCCTTGAACCGATTTTGCGAACCTACATAGCACCCAATAGCCTTTCGCGCAGCCAGGCATTGGCGGGTTCGCGGTCGGCACTGGGGTGCCAATAGATCTGCCAGTCAAGTGGCTCCACGGCAAACGGCAGGTCCAGGATGGCAAGCTCGTGCCCCCGGGCCAGGGCGGCTGGCGCGGTCAAGGCCAGGTCGGTGGTGGCGACGATCAGCGGCGCCACCAGATAGTGCTGCACCCTGAGCCGGATATCCCGCTCGGCGCCCAGCCGGCTGAGCGCGATATCCGCATGGCCGGCGCCGCGGCGGCGGCTGGAGACGTGGACATGGCCGAGGTCGAGATAGCGCTCCAGTGTCAGTGGGGTTCGGGCGGCGGGGTGGTCCGGCCGCAGCATGCAGACATAATGCTGCGGCGGGAGCGGCGCCCGAGTCGCCGAAGCGGTCGCCAGGGACGGCACGTCGATCGCCAGGTCCAGCCGGCCCGAGGCCAGTTCCGCCGTCAGATCGCGGCGCGGTACGTAATAGCTTTCGACGCCGATGCCCGGTGCTTCCGCCTGCAGGCCGGCCTGCAGTTCGGGCAGCAGCACCGCTTCGGCCAGATCGTTCATGCTGAGGCGAAACACCCGGGCCGAGGTGTCGGGGCGGAACGGGGCCGTCTTGCGGGTCCCGAGGTCGAGAAGGCCCAGAGCCTGGCGCACCTGCCCGACGATGTTGTCGGCCAACGCGGTCGGACGCATGCCGCCCGGGGTGCGCACGAAAAGTGGGTCGTCAAGGGCGGCCCGCAATCGGCCGAGCGCATTGCTGACCGCCGGCTGGGTGACCCGCAGGCGCTCCGCCGCGCGGGTCAGGTTGCGTTCGCTATAGACCGCGTCGAACACGACGAAGAGATTGAGATCAACTTGGTTGAGCCGCACCGCACGATCCCCCAGGGAATAAACATTTTTTATATTACAGCATTCGAAAAATCAATTTCCTGAATAGTAAATCGGCGTGTAGGCTGGGTTTTGGAATGTCACCGGTCTGCGCTGGGAGGGGATGATGGATTTCGAATACAGCCCGAAGGTCGAGGAACTGCGTTTGCGGGTACGCCGCTTCATGGACGACCACGTCGTGCCGCGGATCGGCCAGTACAAGGAAGAAGTCGAGGGCGGCCAGTTCCCGCCCAGTTTCATGGCCGACCTCAAGGAATTGGCCAAGTCGGAAGGGCTGTGGAACCTGTTCCTGCCCGGGCTCAAGGACGACGAACCGGGGCATCGCCTCAGCAATCTGGAATACGCCCCATTGGCCGAGATCATGGGCCGGGTTTTCTGGGCGTCTGAGGTCTTCAACTGCAGCGCCCCCGACACCGGCAACATGGAGCTGATGCACATGTTTGCCACCGACGACCAGTATGACCGCTGGCTCAGGCCGCTGCTCAACGGCGAGATTCGCTCCGCCTTCGCCATGACCGAACCCGACGTCGCCTCGTCGGATGCCACCAATATCCAGACCCGCATCGTGCGCGACGGCGACGATTATGTGATCAACGGCCGCAAATGGTTCATCACCAATGCCGCTCATCCCAACTGCAAGATCATGATCGTGATGGGCAAGACCGACCCGGACGCCGACACCCACCGTCAGCAGTCGATGGTCCTGGTGCCGGCCGATACCCCGGGGGTCGAGGTGGTGCGCAACATCACCGTGATGAACCATGTCGCGCCCGAAGGCCATTGCGAGGTGGTGTTCCGCGACGTGCGGGTGCCGGCTGAGAACCTGCTGGGGTCCGAGGGCGACGGCTTCATGATGGCCCAGGCGCGACTGGGGCCGGGCCGCATCCACCACTGCATGCGGTCGATCGGCCAGTGCGAAGTGGCGCTGGAGCTGATGATCGACCGGGCCCAGGAGCGCAAGGCCTTCGGCAAGTTTCTGCACCAGCACGGTCAGGTCGCCGAATGGATCTCGAAATCGCGCTGCGAGATCGACCAGGCGCGACTGATGGTGCTGAAAACCGCCGCCATGATCGACCGGGTCGGCGCGCGGGCGGCACGCAAGGAGATCTCGATGATCAAAACGATCATCCCGGACATGCAGATCACGATTTTCGGTCGTGCCATCCAGTGCTTCGGCGCGATGGGCCTGAGCCCGGACACGCCGTTGGCCGATCTCTGGATTTGGGGCCGGGCGCTCAAATTCGCCGACGGCCCGGACGAGGTGCACCACCGCACCATCGCCCGGCTGGAGATCCGGGAGGGCCAGGACCGGCGCGGCGCCTCCGCCGCCTATATGACCCTGCCTGAGCGGCTGTAGGGGCGGGAACCCGCGACCCCACACCTTCTCTGGCTCTTCTGCCACCATTGTGGCAGCAGGGCACCATTTTGTTGTCGGCGGGTGCTGTTCGCGGCGTCGGTCCGGCGCTATGTTGATGTGGTGCCCTGGTCGGGTCCCCGAATAGCAAAGGAATCCCATGTCCAACTGGCGGCGGCCGGAAGTGTTGTTGTTGGTGATGGCAGTGGCGTCGCCGCTGGCATTCTCGACCTGGCAGGCCCTGCTCAACAACTTCGTGGTCGAACGCGCGGCCTTTACCGGGGTCGAGATCGGCATCCTGCAGAGCATCCGCGAGGTGCCGGGCTTCCTCGCCTTCACCATGGTTTTCGTGCTGCTGGTGATGCGCGAACAGACCCTGGCGCTGGTGTCGCTGCTGCTGCTCGGCATCGGCACAGCGGTGACCGGCTTCTTTCCCTTCGAACTCGGTCTCTATTGCACCACGGTGCTGATGTCGATCGGGTTCCACTATTACGAGGCGGTCAACCAATCCCTGGCGCTGCAATGGCTGGACAAGGAGCGGGCAGCCCACATCATGGGCCGGCTGATTGCCACCGGCTCGATGGCTTCGCTGGCCGCCTTCGGGCTGATCTATCTCGGGGTCGACCTGGCGGGTCTGGCAATGGAATGGATCTATCTGCTGGGCGGCGGTTTCTCCATTGCGATCGTGGTCGCGGCCTGGCTCCTGTTCCCGCACTTCCCGTCGGCGGTCGAACAGCGCCGCAGTCTGATCCTGCGCAGCCGCTACTGGCTGTTCTACGCCTTGACCTTCATGAAGGGCGCGCGGCGCCAGATCTTCATGGTCTTCGCCGGGTTCCTGATGGTCGAGAAGTTCGGCTTCGACGTCGGTGCCATGACCCTGATGCTGCTGGCCAACCATGTGGTTTCGATGCTGTTCGCGGCCCGCATTGGTTGGTTGATCGGCCGGATCGGCGAGCGCCGGGCCCTGGTGCTGGAATATATCGGGCTGATCATGGTGTTCACCGGCTACGCGCTGGTCGAAACCGCCTGGGTGGCGGTGGTGCTCTACATACTCGACCACCTGTTCTTCGCCATGTCGATTGCCATCCGGACCTATTTCCAGAAGATCGCCGACGGGGCAGATATCGCCGCCTCGTCCGGCGTCAGCTTCACCATCAATCACATCGCCGCGGTGGTGATCCCGGCCATATTCGGCCTGATCTGGATCGGCTCGCCGGCCCTGGTCTTCGTCATTGGCGCGGGCTTCGCGGTCGCCTCGCTCGGCCTCTCGCTGTTGATTCCGCACCGGCCGGGGCCGGGCAACGAAACCGTCCTGGTGCGCGCCGGCCCGGTGGCGGAGGCGGCGGAATAGGCCAGTGCGCGCCTGCGACACCTGTCCGGGCAAGGCCGAATGCGCGGCCGAGAACCTGCATCCGATCCTGCTCGACGTGCACCGCCTGCACTGCGATGGGGCTGCCAACAAGTTCGAAATCCTGTTTGCGCTCGACGACGAGGCTCAGGCACTGCTGGAGCGCTACAACCATCGCATCTCCGCCGACTGCTGGGCCAAGGCGGCCTTGCTGGCGATCGCCGATATTGTTGCCCGAAGCGGCGCGGAAGACCTCAGACAGGCGCTGGCCGGCGCCGTCGACGCATATAGCGACTTTCCCTGGGCGGTCGCCGAACTGGTCGAGCAGGCCCCCGATCTCTACGAGGCGATTCTGTTCCGCGCGCCCGGCGACGGGTTCGCGGACGCCATTTCCAAGCGTCAGTTCGTCAAGACCTGCCGGGCAGTGGCATATCGGTAGTTGGCCGGAAGTGTCGCATGTCACATCCTTCGAGACGCCGCCTCCGGCGGCTCCTTGAGGCACGAGGAAGGAACCTTAATTTTGTTAGTTTTCAGTTCCCTCCTCATGGTGAGGAGCGGGCCACCGGTCCGCGTCTCGAACCATGTGAAAAGTGCGGTCGGCGATGCCTTATTCCGTCGCCATTTCGCCGCGCAGCCATTCGCAGAGTTCGAAGGCTAGTTGGCGCTGGTCGTTGCTGCCCTCGGCCTGCAATTCCCCCAGACGGCGGGCCAGAGCGACCAGGATGCGTTCGTAATTGTCGACGGTGCGGCGTTCGACCATCAGATCGGTGGCCAGGCGCCGGACTTCGCCGGCCAGTTCCTCGACATCCAGATTGTGGGTCACCACCGCGTTCAGACGGGTGTCGTTTTCGCGGATGAAGCGGACCCGCTCCAGCATGTCGGACTCGCACAGGCTGATTTCCGGCGCAATCGATCGGAGTTCATCGAGGTCGACCGCGCCCTCGAACGTCGGGATGTTGGAATTGAGCAGACGCTGTTGCAGCTCGGACCGCTGGATCTGCAGGAGCCGGGCGGCCTTCGAAACGCTGATCTTGTTTGCCATGTTCCGCTCCCGGGCTGGTTGGCTCTCTTCAAGCCTAGCCAGTATTTCTCACACCGTCGATGCCCTCACGCAAACGTGTGCGCGGCCTGCACGGTGGCGGCCCGGTCGGCCATCGCCAGGATCGCCTGATAGGCATTGTCGGGCAGCGTCGCGAAACCCTGGAACTCCAGCCGGGCAAGGGCGGCGAGGGCAGTCTGATCCTGGTTGAGTGCCATCAGGCTCCGACGCAATTTGGCCAGGGTGGCATCGCCGGTGGTCCCGGCGGTGATCAGCGGCAGGGCCGGGGCGGGGGCGCTGGCCGCCAGCACCCGCAAGCCCGCGGCCAGACCCGGCCGGCCACGGCAGATCAGCCGGTAGCTGATCATGTCGATCGCCGCCAGGTCCGCCTCGCCCCGGGCGACCATCGCCATCGAACCAGCATGCGAGCCACTGATCTTGACCGAACCGAAGAACTGCGTTGTGACGCCGAGTTCGGCCAGGCTGTGGAACAGCGCGATGCAGCCGCTGTGGGAATGGCGGCCGTTGACCGCCGCGCGCGTGCCCTCCAGGTCGGCCAGGCCGGTGGCTTTCGATCCGGCCGCCACGACCAACAGCGACCGGTAGCTGGCGGCGGTTTCGCCTTGCCAGTTGTGCAGCGGGGTCGCGACCACCCGGACCCGGTCCTGTAGCCGGGTCATCAGCGGATAGCCGCAGGTCTGGCCGAGCAGCAGGTCCCGCGCGGCCCAGACCTCATGTTCGGGCAGGCGCCAGGTCAGTCGCCCGGGAACCTCGGCGATCCCTTGCCCCCTCAAGGTTTCGGCCAGGCGCCGCCAGACCGTGCGCCAGGCCGGCCGGGTCCAGGGGAAGTCGTACATCGGAAACCCGACCAGGCCGGCCATGGCGGTCAACCTTCCACCCGGATCGCGCCGTCCGCGCTGATCACGGCCGGGCACCCGTCGCCAAGACGGTCGATCACCGCCGCATCGACGGCCAGGATCGGGATCGTCGGCCAACCCATCTCGCGGGCGACGATGGCACCCAGCACCAGGATCGCATCGATTTTGACCAGGACGATGGCGGCGGGTGCGATTCGCGCGCCCAGCAGTTCCAGCAGGATGCCCGACGAGCCGCTTGAGCCGCGGGTCTCGGCCAGCACCAGGACCCGCCCGGCCAGTTCCGTGCCGGGGCCGCCGGACGGATCGAACAGGTGGCCGCTCTCCGGGTCGACATCGCCCCAAAAGCTGATCGGCCGCCCCGGGGCCAGGATGCGCCCCGACGCGGTGCCCGGTATCACCATCCGGCCCTGCAGCACCGCGCTCACGACCAGACCTCCGAGGATATCCGGATGGTGCCGGCAACGGCACTTTCGACCACCTCGGACAGGGTGCCGAAGGCCGGCAGGTAACCGGCATTGGGGCGGCAGTAATGGGCGAACTTGGCGGAATTGGTCATCAGCACGCCGCGATCGGTGGCGGCCATGATCGGCGCCACCACGACGCAGGTGCCCGCCACCACCTCGACCCCCGCCTGGCTCAAACGTGCCAGTCGGCCGTCGGCGGTCAGCGCCGCATGCTCGGCCGGCCCGGTGCAGGCATAGAAGGGTACCGTCGAGCGGCGGCCCGCGAACAGGTCCAACATGGTGTCGAATTCGGCCAGCGAGAAATGCGGGCTGCCGACTGCGGCGGCCGCGACCGGCCCCTCTACCACCGCCGAGAGATGGTCGCGGGCGGCGCCCAACATGTCGGGCGTCAGGGTGATCCGGCGGGCCGGCTCCCGCCCGCCCAGGGCCGTAGCCAGGTCGGGGGCCTCAGGGGTCACGCCGGTGATGTGGAACAGCGCCACCGAACCGGTGGAGGCCGCCGCCGCGCCCAGCGCCTTCAACCGGTCCTCGTCGACGCCGACCTGGTCCAGGCCGTCGATCACTGCCACCTGGCCGCCGATTTCAGCCCCCAGCCAGGCGCCCAGCACTGGAAAGAAGGCCGGGTCGCGGGTCAGGTCCGGGTGCAAGCCGCCGGCATCGACCAGGATCGTCGCCCGCCGCGCCGCGTCCAGGTGCAGCCCGTGATAGGGCGCGCGGCCGGTCAGGGCGGCGGCGATGTCCAACAGGTCGCCGATCCGGTTGGTCCGCGCCCCCAGCACCGAATTGCAAAAGGCGACCGCATTGCTTTCGCCCCAGGCAACGTGGCTCCCCGGTCCCGGCCGGTGGCCGGCCTGGTAGGGCGCGCAGGTCCAACTCGGCTGGCAGCCCAGGTCGAGATAGGCTTTGGCCAGGCGCGTGCCCATCTCATGACGCCTTGGGTCGGCGGCCAGTCGGTCCGGCGCGGCGGTGTCCAGGACCCCGACATTCAGGCTGGTGGGCACCGCGACACGGCCGCCCAGTTCGACCAACCGTTCGGCGAACGCCACCCCGGCCGGCCCGAGATAGAGGCAGGCATCGATATGGGCCGAGGCAATCGGGACCAGCCGCTCGGCACCCAATATGTCGGCCGTGTCGGCGACGATCCGCATCGCCATGGCCCGCGCCGCCCCATCGGCACCGGCGGCGATCTCCCTTTCTTCGGCGGTCAGTTGCGGCATGCGGGTTCTCTGGCTCTTAGTTGACTGTTCCGTCCCGCTCCCCTCCCAACCACCCATGCCATGGTATCCTGTTAGGTGGTTGGGAGGGCGAGCGGGACGGAACAGCGTCACGAAGTTCAGACTCAATCTCTGGCTTGCGGGCGACTTGCGCCAACCGATCCGGTCTGTCACAGTTCGCGCAGCGTAGCAACGGGTATCAGAAGATCAAAGGCTTCGGGGAGGCGGCTATTACCAGTAAACGGGGCATGTTTTCGTGGGCGTTGTACGACTGGGCCAATTCGCCCTACACCACGCTCATCATCACCTTCGTGTTTTCCGCCTATTTCAGCCAGGGCATCGTCGGCGACAAGGTGCAGGGTCAGGTGCTATGGGGCCACGTCAACACCGTCGCCGCGATTATCATTGCGGTGCTGGCACCGGTTCTGGGGGCGATCGCCGATGCCGGGGGGCCGCGCAAACCCTTCATCGCGGTCTTTACCGCCATGTGCATCGTCGGATCCTTCCTGTTGTGGTACGCCGAGCCCGACCCCGGATCCATCGCCTGGGCGATGTTCTGGGTGGTGATCGCCACCGTCGGTTTTGAATTCGGCATCGTCTTCAACAACGCCATGCTGCCGGACCTGGTGGCCGAGGAACGGCTGGGGCGCTGGTCCGGCTGGGCCTGGGGCCTGGGTTATTTCGGCGGTTTGAGCGCCATGGTGGTGGCGCTGGTCGGCTTCGTCCAGGCGGAAAACCCGTTGTTTGGCCTGACCAAGGACGGTGCCGAACATGTTCGGGTGGTCGGACCCTTGGCGGCGATCTGGTTCCTGGCTTTCACTTGGCCGCTGTTCGCCTTCACGCCGGACCGTCGCAGCAGCAAGCTTGGGGTCGGCGAAAAGGTCTCGATCGGCCTCAAGAACCTGGTGGTCACCCTGAAGAACGTCCGCCAATATGACAATCTGGTCCGATTTCTGATCGTGCGGATGATTTATGCCGACGGCCTGGCGACGGTATTCGCCTTTGGCGGGATTTACGCAGCCGGGACCTTCGGCATGGAACTGTCCGAAGTGATCCTGTTCGGGATTGTACTGAATGTCACCGCCGGCATTGGCGCTTTCGGTTTCGCTTGGATCGACGATTTCCTCGGCTCCAAACGCACCATCATGATTTCGTTGGTCGGCCTGATCGTCACCGCGTTGGGGGCTGTGGTCGTCGAGCAGGTGATGTGGTTCTGGATTTGGGGATCGCTGCTCGGCATCTTCGTCGGCCCGGCCCAGGCGGCCAGCCGCTCGATGATGGCACGGTTGTCGCCGCCGGAATTGACCACTGAATTCTTCGGGCTATACGCCTTGACCGGCAAGGCGACAGCCTTCCTGGGGCCGCTGCTGGTCAGTATTGTTACCGCGGCAGCGGCCAGCCAGCGGGCTGGCCTGGCCGTCGTGTTGGCGTTCTTCCTGGTCGGCCTTGTCGGCATGCTGGTCGTCAAGGAAGAGCGGTCGCCCCTGGCCAAGGACTAGCGATATGAAGGATCTCAACGGCAAGGTGGCGTTTGTCACCGGCGGCGGCGAAGGCATCGGGCTGGCGATCGCCCGCCATCTGGCCCGGGCCGGCATGCAGGTGGCGCTGGGTGATGTCGATCAGGGCGCCCTGGACCGGGCGGCGGCCAAATTTCGCGAGGACGGGTCGGAGGCGCTGACCGTCATTGCCGACGTGGCCGATCTGGGCGCCATGGAGAAGGCGGCCGCCACGGTCGCCGACCGGTTCGGCAAGGTGCACCTGTTGTGCAACAATGCCGGCGTTGCTGTCGGTGGGCCGGCAGCCGAATCCACCGAGGCCGATTGGGACTGGGTGATGGGGGTCAATCTGGGCGGCATCGTCAACGGGCTGGCCGCCTTCCTGCCGCTGATCCTGGCCCACGGCGAGGGCGGCCATATCGTCAACACCGCCTCGGTCGCCGGGCTGATGGCGACCCCGGGGTTGAGCGTCTACACCGCCAGCAAGTTCGCCGCGGTCGGGTATTCCGAGACCCTGCGACTGGAGCTGGCCGAGGAGGGTATCGGGGTGTCGGTCCTGTGCCCCGGCTTCGTCCGCACCCGCATTCATGAGAGTGGCCGCAACCGTCCCGACCGGTTCGGCGGCGCCCTGCCGGCGGATGCCCCGGCCGGCGGTGCGACCCTGCGCGAGCATATCGAGACCGGCCTCGACCCCGATCAGGTCGGCGGGCTGGTGGTCGCGGCGGTGCGGGCCAACGAGTTCTTCATCCTCACCCATCCCGGGCTGAAACCCTGGATCGAAGAACGGCACGACCAGTTGATGCAGGCCTTCGACGTGGCCGCGGCAAGGCTGCGCGAGGTTTGAACGGCCGGCCGGAAAGGCGCTTGAGAAGCGTCGCCTGATCCGTATATTCGCCAGCGAACCATCGCCAACAGCTATTCAAGGAAACCGATATGCAGGCCGTCCGACCGCGCCGCAGCGTTCTCTACATGCCCGGCTCCAACCCGCGGGCGCTGGAAAAGGCCAAGACCTTAAGCGCCGATGCCCTGATCCTGGACCTGGAGGACGCGGTGGCGCCGGACGCTAAGGCCCAGGCCCGCGACCAGGTGACGGCGGCGGTGGCCGGCGGCGGCTACGGTCGGCGCGAACTGGTGATCCGGATCAACGGCCTGGACACGGATTGGGGCCGGGACGATCTGGCGGCGGCGGCCAAGGCGGGGCCGGACGCGATCCTGGTGCCCAAGGTGGAGAGCGCCGCCGCCCTGGCCGAGGTCGAGGCCGCGATGGCGGCGGCCGGCGCACCTGAGACCACCCGGATCTGGTGCATGATGGAAACCCCACTCGGCATCCTGCACGCCGAGGAGATCGCCGGCGCCGGCGGGCGGCTGGATTGCCTGGTGATGGGCACTTCGGACCTGGCCAAGGACCTGCACGCGGCCCACACGCCGATGCGCCTGCCGATGCTGACCAGCCTGGGCACCTGTTTGTTGGCGGCGCGGGCCTTCGGGCTGACCATCCTCGACGGGGTCTACCTCGACCTCAAGGATGCGGAGGGTTTCCGCGCCGCCTGCGCCCAGGGCCTGGAACTCGGTTTCGACGGCAAGACCCTGATCCATCCCAACCAGCTGGACCCCTGCAACCAGGTCTTCGCGCCGTCGGAGGCCGAGGTGACCCAGGCCCGCAAGATCATCGCCGCCTTCGCCGAGGCCGAGGCGCAAGGCAAGGGCGTGGTGATGGTCGACGGCCGGCTGATCGAAAACCTGCACGTCGAGGGGGCCAAACGCCTGGTGGCGTTGGCCGAGGCGATCGCCGAACGGACGGAGGTGTGAGACCATGGGCAAGACCAATCCTGGTAATTATTTCGAGGATTTCCGGATCGGCCAGGCGCTGGTCCATGCCACGCCGCGGACCGTGACGGCGGGCGACCAGGCGCTGTACCTGGCCCTGACTGGCTGCCGCTTCGCACTACAATCATCCGACGAATTCGCCCGTTCGCTGGGCTACCCTGCGGCGCCGCTCGACGACCTGTTGGCCTTTCACGTCATCTTCGGCAAGACGGTGCCAGACATCTCGCTCAACGCGGTGGCCAATCTCGGCTACGCCCAATGCCGGTTTCTGAAACGCCTCCACCCCGGTGATACGGTGCGCACCACCTCGGAGGTGATCGGGCTCAAGGAGAATTCCAACGGCAAGACCGGCACCGTCTATGTCCGTTCCACCGGCACCGACCAGGCCGGCGATACGGTGATCGACTATGTCCGCTGGGTGATGGTGCGCAAGCGTGACGCCGGCGCCCCGGCGCCGGAAGCGGTGGTGCCGACATTGGCCGATCATGTGCCGGCCGCCGATTTGGCGCCGCCCCAGGGCAGCGACTTCTCGGCTTATGACTGTGAACTGGCCGGCAGCCCGCATCTCTGGGACGACTACCAGACCGGCGAGCGGATCGACCATGTCGACGGCATGACCATCGAGGAAGCCGAACACATGATGGCGACCCGGCTCTACCAGAACACCGCCAAGGTGCACTTCAACCAGCACACCGAGGGCCAGGGCCGCTTCGGCCGCCGCCTGATCTATGGCGGCCACATCATCAGCCTGGCCCGGGCGCTGAGCTTCAATGGCCTGGCCAATGCGGTCCATGTCGCGGCGATCAACGGCGGTGCCCATACCGCGCCGACCTTCGCCGGCGACACGATTTACGCCTGGACGGAAGTCCTGGACCAGGCTGAACTTCTGGGCCGTGCCGGCCTTGGCGCCCTGCGGCTGCGCACCCTGGCGACCAAGGATCGTTCCTGCGCCGACTTCCCCGACCAGGGCGAGGACGGCAAGCGCGATCCCGCGGTGGTCCTGGATCTCGACTATTGGGTGCTGATGCCGCGGCGTTGACTTAAGCACAGCACGGCCTAATATGCGGCTCGGCTTTCAGGCTGAGAACGCCTACAAAAGGGGTGGTTGTCCAATGGCGAACGTCGAACGTCCGCTCTCTCCGCATATCCAGATCTACAAACCCCAGCTGACCAGCTTCCTGTCGATCCTGCACCGCATGACCGGTGTGTTTCTGGGGCTCGGTGCGCTGCTGCTGGCCTGGTGGCTGATGTCGGCGGCATCGGGGCCGGCCTATTTCGAACTGGTGCAAGGCTGGCTGGCCGGCTGGTTCGGCCGGCTGGTGCTGTTCGGCTTCACCTTTGCGCTGTTCTATCACATGTGCAACGGCATCCGGCACTTGGTCTGGGACGCCGGTTACGGCTACGACCCCGACAGCGTTACCAAGACCGGCATCCTGATGGTGGCGGCGTCGGTGGCGCTGACCTTCATTTCCTGGTTCATGGCCTACGGGCTGTTGGGAGGCTGAGATGAGCTTGCGGACACCATTGGCCCGCGCCCGGGGCTTGGGTTCGGCCAAACGCGGCACCGAACATTGGTGGCACCAGCGGGTGACTTCGATCGCCCTAGTGCCGCTGATCCTGGTCTTTGCCACCTTCGTCCTGTCGCTGGTCGGGGCGCCTTATGAGACCGCCAAGGCGGTGCTCGGCCATCCCTTCGTCGCCGGCCTCGGCATCCTGTTGGTGATTACCGTCTTCTACCACCTGAAGCTTGGCATGCAGGTGGTGGTCGAGGACTATGTCCACATCGAATGGATGAAGATCACCGTCCAGCTGTTTGTCGGTGGCGGCTGTGTGCTGCTTGGCCTCGCCTGCATCATTTCCATCCTGCGGATCGCGTTCGGAGGCTGAAGCGTCATGTCTGAGTCCTATCCCATTACCCATCACCGCTATGACGCGGTCGTTGTCGGCGCCGGCGGCGCGGGTCTGCGTGCCACCATGGGTATGGCCGCGGCCGGCCTCAAGACCGCCTGTATTTCCAAGGTCTTCCCGACCCGCAGCCACACCGTTGCCGCCCAGGGCGGGATCTCGGCCGCACTCGGCAATATGGGCGAGGACGACTGGCGCTGGCACATGTACGACACCGTCAAGGGCTCCGATTGGCTGGGTGACCAGGACGCCATCGAATATATGTGCCGCGAAGCGGTGCCGGCGGTCCTGGAACTTGAGCATTTCGGGGTGCCGTTCAGCCGCACCGAGGACGGCAAGATCTATCAGCGCGCCTTCGGCGGCATGACCACCCGCTACGGCGAGGGCACGGCGCAGCGGACCTGCGCCGCTGCCGACCGCACCGGCCATGCCATCCTGCACACCCTGTATACCCAGTCGCTGCGCTACGACAGCGATTTTTTCATCGAGTATTTCGTTCTCGACCTTGTGATGGACGAGGATGGCGCCTGCCGCGGCGTCCTGGCCTGGTGCCTGGAGGACGGCAGCCTGCACATGTTCCACGCCCATATGGTGGCGCTGGCGACCGGCGGCTATGGCCGCACCTTCTTCTCCTGCACCTCGGCTCACACCTGCACCGGCGACGGCAACGGCATGGTACTCAGGGCCGGCCTGCCGCTGCAGGACATGGAATTCATCCAGTTCCACCCGACCGGCATCTACGGGGCCGGCTGCCTGATCACCGAAGGGGTGCGCGGCGAGGGCGGCTATCTGGTCAATTCCGAAGGCGAGCGCTTCATGGAGCGTTACGCTCCCTCGGCCAAGGATCTGGCCAGCCGCGACGTGGTCAGCCGGGCCATGACCATCGAGATCCGCGAGGGCCGCGGCGTCGGGCCGGCCAAGGACCATATCTACCTGCACCTGGATCACCTGGACCCGGATGTGGTCGCCGAGCGGCTGCCGGGGATCTCGGAATCGTCCCGCATTTTCGCCGGCGTTGACGTCACCAAACAGCCGATTCCGGTGCTGCCCACGGTGCACTACAACATGGGCGGGGTGCCGACCAATTACCGGGCCGAGGTGGTGACCTTGAAGGACGGTGATCCCGATGCGGTGGTGCCGGGCCTAATGGCCTTGGGCGAGGCGGCCTGCGTCTCGGTCCATGGCGCCAACCGGCTGGGTTCGAACTCGCTGATCGACCTGGTGGTGTTCGGCCGCGCCGCCGCCAAACGGGCGGCGGAAGTGGTCAAACCCGGCAGCAGCCACAAGGAGCTGGGCGAGAACGCCTTTGCCGCCTCGCTCGACCGCTTCGATCGGCTGCGCCACGCCAAGGGCAGTGCTCCGACCGCCATGATCCGCGACAAGATGCAGCGGACCATGCAGTCCAACGCCGCGGTCTTCCGCACCGGCGAGACCCTGGACGAAGGGGTCAAGCTGATCGAGGAGGTCTGGCAGATGTGGCCTGATGTCGGGGTCAGCGACCGCTCGATGGTGTGGAATTCCGATCTCGTCGAGACCCTGGAACTGGACAATCTGCTGCGCCAGGCCAAGGTCGCCATGGTGGCCGCCGCCAACCGCACCGAAAGCCGCGGCGCCCACGCCCGCGAGGACTATCCCGACCGCGACGACGACAATTGGATGAAGCACACCTTGAGCTGGCTGGACGATGGTGGCGGCGTCAAGATGGACTACCGCCCGGTCCACACTTACACCCTGACCGATGATGTCCAGTACTTCCCGCCCAAGGCGCGGGTCTACTGACGCCATGCTGCGCGCTGGAGGACGATCCCATGGTTGAGTTTTCGCTGCCCGCCAATTCCAAGGTCGGCAAAGGCAAGGTGCATCCCGCGCCCGAAGGGGCCAAGCGGACCAAGACGTTCGAGATTTACCGCTGGAATCCGGATGACGGCCAGAATCCGCGGGTCGACAGCTTCACCGTCGACCTGGACGATTGCGGGCCGATGGTGCTGGACGCGCTGATCAAGCTGAAGAACGAGGTCGACCCGACCTTGACCTTCCGCCGCTCCTGCCGCGAAGGGGTGTGCGGTTCGTGCGCGATGAACATCGACGGCACCAACACGCTGGCCTGCACCAAGGGCATGGACGAGATTCCCGGCGATACGGTCAAGGTCTATCCTCTGCCGCACCAGCCGGTGGTCAAGGACCTGGTGCCGGATCTGACCAATATCTACGCCCAGTATTCATCCGTGGAGCCGTGGATGAAGACCGCCTCGCCGACGCCGCCGGACAAGGAACGGCTGCAGAGCCGTGACGACCGGGCCAAGCTGGACGGGCTCTACGAATGCATTTTGTGCGCCTGCTGCTCGACCTCGTGCCCCAGCTATTGGTGGAATTCGGACCGTTACCTGGGGCCGGCGGTGCTGCTGCACGCCTATCGCTGGGTGATCGACAGCCGCGACGAGATGGCCGGCGAACGGCTCGACAACCTCGAGGACCCGTTCCGCCTCTACCGCTGCCACACCATCCTCAACTGCGCCAAGACCTGCCCCAAGGGCCTCAACCCTGGCAAGGCGATCGGCGAGCTGAAAAAATTGATGGTCCAGCGCACCGGCTGAATCCCAATTCTGTATTTACTTTTGTTTCAAGGAGTTATTGTTTCCGTTTCCTGCTAAAAAATTGATTTTGGAGGAATCGTGATTGTCGAACTGGTGCGGTTCCGGGTGCATCGTGGGATGACCCGGGCCGAGGTGCTGGCCGATGCCCGCACCACGCTGGAGCGCTGGACCGGCTTTCCCGGCCTGGTCAGCAAGACCTACACACTGGCCGAAGACGGCACCGCGGTGGGTATCTATCTCTGGGAGAGCCGGGCCCATGCCGAGGCCGGCCATGACGCGGCCTGGCTGCAGCGGGCCGAGGCGCATTGGGGCAACCGGCCCGAGATCAGCTACCACGACGCCCTGATGACCCTGGACAATCGCAGCGGCGACGTCACCGAATATCCGGACCGGTAAGGCTCACCGTCTGCCGGCACAAAGCCTCATGGGACCCGGCGTGAACCCTCAGGCCAGGCGAAGAGCCCGCAGGGGCCGTCCCCGGGTCATGGCCTCGGCGGCCCGCATGATGCCCTGGGTGTCGATGCCGTAGTGGCGGTAAAGGTCGGCGATGGTGCCGGTCTGGCCGAAATGCTCGACCCCGAGGGAGCGGGTGCGGTGGCCGCCGACCGCGCCCAGCCAGCCCAGCGTCGCCGGATGCCCGTCGATCACCGTGATCAGCGCGCAATGGGACGGCAGGTCGGCCAGCAGCCGTTCGACATGGGAGGTGGCGTGGCCAATCCCCTGTTCACGGCCGCGCTGGGCCGCGGTCCAGCCGGCGTTCAACCGGTCGGCAGAGGTCACGGCCAGCAGGCCGATATCGCGGCGGTCCTCGGCCATCAGACCGGCGGCGCTGATGGCTTCCGGGGCGACTGCGCCGGTATAGGCGATGACGATCTCGGCATTGGGGCCGGGGCGGCGCAGCCAATAGGCGCCGCCGACGATGTCGCGTTCCAGCTCGGGCGTCATCTCGCGCGAGGGCTGTTCCAGCGGCCGGGTCGAAAGGCGCAGATAGACCGAGCCGCCGGTGAGGTCGCGGAGCCAGGTATTGGGGTCACGCACCGGGTCGCCGTCGCGCTGCATATAGTCGAAGGCGAAGCGCAGGATCACCGCCAACTCGTCGACAAAGGCCGGTTCGAAGGCGGCCAGGCCGTCCTGGGCCATGCCGACCAGGGGCGTGCCGACAGACTGGTGGGCGCCGCCTTCCGGGGCCAGGCTGACGCCCGACGGTGTCGCCACCAGCAGGAACCGGGCATCCTGGTAACAGGCGTAGTTCAACTGGTCGGCGCCCCGCAGGATGAACGGGTCGTAGACCGTGCCGATCGGCAGCAGGCGCTCGCCGTTGATGTCATGCGACAGACCCAGCGCCGACAGCAGGATGAACAGGTTCGATTCCGCGATCCCCAGTTCGATATGCTGGCCGTCGGGTGTGAACTCCCAGTTAAAGGTCGAGGGGATGCGCTCGGCCTTGAAGATATCGGCCATTTCCTCGCGCGCGAAAAGCCGCCGTCGGTTGACCCATGGCCCCAGATTGGTCGACACCGTCACGTCGGGTGAGGTGGTGACAATACGTCGAGCCAACTCGTCGTCTCGTCGGGCAATCTCGTTGAGGATCTGGCCGAACCCCATCTGGGTTGAGTTCGGCTTCGCGCCGGTGGTGATCGCCAGCAGCCGTTCGGGGATCGGCACCGGTGGCGCACCGAGACGTCGCCGACCTTGGGCGAAGAACGGCGCATTTTGCACGAACGCGTCCAGCCGGTCCGGATCGGTCGCGCCTTCCCACTTGTCCCATTCATGGCCTTCGCGCACCCTGAGCGCAGTGCGCAGGCCGGCGATCTGGTCCGGTGTCATCAGGCCGGCATGGTTGTCCTTGTGCCCGGCCAAGGGCAGACGGAAGCCCTTGACGGTGTAGCACAGGAACAGGGTCGGCCGGTCGTGGCGCCGGGCTGCCTCGAAGGCTTCAAGCAGCATCGGCAGGTCGTGGCCGCCGAGATTGGTCATCAGGGCGGAGAGTTCCTCGTCGCTGCGTCGCTCCAGCAGTGCAGCAATGCCGTTCCGCTCACCGATTTCGTCCAAGAGACGCCGGCGCCAGGCCGCACCGCCCTGGAAGGTCAGGGCCGAATAGAGCTGGTTGGGACAGGCCTCGATCCATTGGCGCAGATGCTCGCCGCCGGGCTCAGCGAACGCGGCTTGCTGCAGGGTGCCGTGGCGCAGCACGACCACGTCCCAGCCGAAATTCTCGAACATCTGCTGGAACTTGGCCCACAGGCCCTCGCGGATCACCGCGTCCAGCGATTGCCGGTTGTAGTCGACCACCCACCAACAGTTCCGGACCCCGTGCTTCCAGCCCTCCAGCAGTGCCTCGTGGATGCTACCCTCGTCCAGTTCGGCATCACCGACCAGCGCCACCATGCGCCCCTTGGGCCGGTCCGGCATCCAGCCGCGGGCCGTGACATAGTCCTGCACCAGGGCCGAGAACAGGGTCTGGGCCACGCCCAGGCCGACCGAGCCGGTCGAGAAGTCGACATCGTCGCGGTCCTTGGTACGCGACGGATAGCTTTGCGCCCCGCCGAAGCCGCGGAAATCGACGATCTGGTCCAGGCTCTGGTTGCCGGCCAGGTACTGGATGGCGTGAAAGACCGGCGCGGCATGGGGTTTGATGGCAACGCGGTCCTCGGGCCGCAGCACGTCGAAATAGAGCGCGGTCATGATCGTCGCCAGCGACGCCGACGAGGCCTGGTGGCCGCCGACCTTGACCTCGGACTCCGCCGCCGGGCGGACATGGTTGGCGTGGTGGATCATCCATGATGCCAGCCACAGGATGCGTTCCTCCAATTGGGCCAGATCCGTCAGCTTGTGTTTTTCCATGGTCGGTCTTGGGTCAGGCGCTAGGGGTTCCGCCGTTCAGGATCTGGGTGAACCAATCGGTGTCGATATTGCCGCCGCTGAGGATCAGGCCAACCTTGCGGCCGGCCATCCGCTCGCGCTCGGCCATCAGGGCCGCCAGCGGCGCCGCACCGGCCCCTTCGGCGACGTTATGGGTAAAACGGAAGTACTGGCGCACCGCTTCCGCCGCCTGGTCATCGGTGACGGCGACAATGCGCTCGACGCCCGGGCCGTAGATGTCGATGGCCTCCTGGACCGGGACCCGCACCGCCATGCCGTCGGCGAAGGTGTTGGCGCTGTTGGTCTCGACCAGCCGGCCCGCCTCAACCGAAAGCTTGGCGGTTTGGGCCCGCTCGGAAACGACACCCACCACCTGGGTCTTCAGGCCCAGGGCATCGCGCGCCGCGATCACCCCGCAGATGCCGGAACCGCAGCCGATCGGCACATAGACCGTGTCCAGGTCGGCGACTGCGGTGAACAGCTCCAGTGCATAGGTCGCGACGCCGCGCACCAGTTCCAGATGGAACGGGGGCACCAGCACTAAGCCCTCGGCCTCGGCGACCCGTGTCGCCTCCTCGCGGGCGGTGTCGAAATCACCGCCGAACTCCACCAATTCGGCACCGAATGCCCGCATGGCGGCGTTCTTTTCCACCGAATTGCCCTTCGGGACATAGATCTTGGCGGTCAGCCCAGCCGCCGTCGCGGCGCGGGCCTGGCTTTGGCCGTGATTGCCCCGGGTGGCCGAACAGATGCCGGCGATTTCGGGATGTGTGCGTTTCAGCCAGTCGATATATGTGATCCCACCGCGGATCTTGAAGGCGCCGGTGGGCGTGTGGTTTTCATGCTTGACCCAGACTTCGGCCCCCACGGCCTCATTGATCAGCGGCCAGGAATGTTGCGGTGTCGGGGGCATCTGGGTGTAGACCAGACGTGCGGCAGCCTCCAATTCGGCTTTGTCCAAAATCGGCATGGGATCCTCTGTTCCTTTTTCCCGATCCTAGGCGGTTTTCGCCATCTTGTGCATGCGTATTCACTGAAATACGCCGTTGTATTGGTGGTTTCATTCGTATTATCATCAATAGATGGTGGAATCAGCTAAAATTGATGACATCGACCGGGCGATCTTGAGGGAGTTGCAGACCGACGGGCGACTGTCGATCCACGAATTGAGCGAGCGGGTCGGGCTCAGCCCGTCGCCCTGTTCGCGCCGGGTCCGGCTGCTCGAAGAGCGTGGCATCATCAAGGGCTATTCGGCCGATCTGGACGAGGCCAAGCTGGGGTTCGGTGTTTCGGTCTTCGTCTCGGTCAAGCTCGACAAGCAAATCGACGATGCCCTGAAGGCGTTCGAAGCCAAGGTCCGCAGCTATCGCGAAGTGGTCGATTGCTGGCTGATGACCGGCAACCGCGACTATCTGATCCGCATCGCGACCGCCGACCTGGTGGAATTCGAGGAATTCCTGACCGGCAAGCTGACCCGGGTCGAAGGCGTGGCCTCGATCGAATCCTCTATCCCGCTGCGCCGGGTCAAGGCCGGCAACGCAAGGCGGATTTAACCCGTCTCCCCTTTCCTTGCCGATCCAGCATCGGATTGGCACCTCCCGCCGTGCCCACCGGGTAACAAGGGAGAATGCAAAGTGTCGACCCTTTACATATGATCATATGATCATGTATAGTAATTCAACATGATCGTGGTTTGATGAGGCTGGAGGGGTGAAGGACGATGATGGCGTTGGCGAAGATCGAGGACGGATCACCGGGCGGCGAAAGGCTGAACCGCGACGATGTGGTGGTGCTGGCCGATATGTTCCGCATGCTGGGCGACCCGACCCGCCTGCGCGTGGTGTTGGCGTGCCTCGACCATACCCAATCGGTCGGGCACATCGCCGAACGCTTAGGTTTGAGCCAGTCCTCGGTCAGCCACCACTTGCGGCTCCTGCGGGCGGCCCGGATCGTGGCGCCTGAGCGGCGCGGCAAGTACGTCTATTACGGGGCGGCCGACGACCATATCCGCTGCGTCATCGAAGACATGGTCGCCCATGTCGGCGAACCGGTCGAGGACGAGGCCTGACCATGGCGGCGGGTTGCTGCGAGGTCCCTGAGACGCCGCCGGCGACCGGCATGCGCCGGGTGCTGGTCGTCGTGCTGGCGATCAACATCACCATGTTCGCGGTCGAGGTGGCGGCAGGCCTGGAGGCGCACAGCCAATCGCTGCTGGCCGATGCGCTGGATTTCCTGGCCGACAGCTTCACCTATGGGATCAGCCTCCTGGTGCTGAACAAGGGCCTGCAATGGCGGGCCGGGGCGGCGCTGATCAAGGGAATCACCATGGCGGTGCTGGGCTGCACGGTGCTGGTCAGCGCCTTGGCCGCCGGTTTCCGGCCGCCGGAGCCGCATGCGGCGGTGATGGGTTGGGTTGGCGTCACCGCGCTGGTCGCCAATCTGGGCAGCGCCCTGCTGCTCTACCGGTTCCGTGACGGCGATGCCAATATCCGCTCGGTCTGGCTGTGCACCCGCAACGACGCGATCAACAACATCGCGGTGATCGCCGCGGCCTTTGCGGTGGCCGGGCTGGGCAGCGCCTGGCCCGATATTCTGGTCGGCCTCGGCATGGCCAGTCTGTTTCTGTGGGGCGCCGCCTCGGTGATCCGCCAGGCATTGGGGGAACTGCGCCAGCACCGGGCCGCGGTGATGTCCTGACCCCTGTCGGGGTTCGACACCCGTGTTTGATCAAGGGCCCCACAGCGTCGGCTGCCGCCAGAGCGGCGGGACGACCAGCGCGCCGGCCGGTTGTTGACCGTCACCCAGGCTCAAGGACTGCCAGGCGCCGCGCCATTCCTCGGGCAGGAGGTAGGGCGGCGCGACAAGGCCATCCGGGGTGAAACCAAATCGGCTGTAATAGGTCGGGTCGCCCAGCACGTAGACCCGCGCCGTGCCGGCGGCCTCAAGACGCTCCAGCCCGGCCCGGACCAGGGCGCCGCCGATGCCCTGACGTTGCCGGTCCGGCGCCACCGCCAGCGGCCCCAGCAGGGCGACCGTATCGGCGCGGCCGGCGACAGTACAGGACGTGAAGGCGACGTGCCCGGCCAGCACACCATCCGCCACGGCGACCAGGGACAGGACACCGGGGCCGGCCTGCAACAACTCTCGCACCAGCGGCAGCAGGTCCTCGTCCGGAAACGCCTCCGGATAAAGCCGCTCGATCGCGGCCAGGTCGCTCGCCCGGCTGTCGCGGATGTCCACTGCCTGGGTCATGTCATCGACACGCTTACCCAGGACGCGTCGGGTTGCCGGTCGACGGCGTCAGGTCGACGACCGCCTCGGATCGCTTGGCCAGCCAATAGCGGTACGGGTCCGGCATCAAGTCGAAAGGCTCCGCCACTCCCAACTTGCGGGCGGCGTCGACCGGCCAGTTGGGGTTATAGAGCAGTTCCCGGGCCAGGGCGATCAGGTCGGCTTGGCCTTGGTCGAGAATGCCCTCGGCCTGTTCGGCATGGACGATCAGCCCGACCGCCATGGTCATGATGCCTGCTTGCGTGCGCACCTGTTCGGCGAACGGCACCTGATAGCCGTATGTCAGGGGCCCGGCGCCGGTGCCGGCGCCGCCGCTGATGCCGCCGGACGAACAGTCGATGACGTCGACACCCTTGGGCCCGACGGCGCGGGCCAGGGCGACGCTGTCTTCCGGGGTCCAGCCGGCGTTGTCGGCGACCGAAAACCGCATGAACAACGGCTTGTTGGCCGGCCAAACCTCGCGCACATGCTCGACCACTTCGATCGGCAGCCGCATGCGGTTGGCCAGGCTGCCGCCATAGTCGTCGTTGCGCCGGTTGGCGACCGGCGACAGGAACTGGTGCAACAGATAGCCATGGGCGGCGTGAATCTCCAGCACCTCGAAGCCTGCCCGATCGGCCCGTGCCGCGGCCCGCCCCCAGGCCTCGACCAGGCCCGGCAGTTCGTCGCGCGCCAGGGCGCGCGGTTCCGGGTCATCGCCTTCGGCAACAGCGCTGGGCGCCACCAGCTCCCAGGCCTCCCAATCGGCTATTTCAGGCGATGGGGCCAGGGGCCGGGCGCCTTCCCAGGGCCGCTGGCGCCGAGCCTTGCGACCGCTGTGGCCGAGCTGGATCGCCGGCACCGCGCCATGGTCGCGGATGAACCCGGCCAGCCGGGCGAAGTGCGGCACCATGGCATCGTCCCACAGGCCGAGATCGCCGACCGTGCCGCAGCCCCGGCGTTCAACCTTGGTCGATTCGATGATCACCATGGCCGCGCCGCCGGTGGCGAAACGGCCGGCGTTCATCAGGTGCCAGTCGGTGGGGAAGCCGTCGATCCCGGAATATTGGTGCATCGGCGCCACCACCACCCGGTTCTTCAACGTGGTACCGCGCAAGTTTAGCGGCGTGAACAGCTTCGGGTTTACCATGCGTGCTCCGTCAGGCCAGGGGTTCAGGGAATGTCGATCACCAGCTTGCCGAAATGGCCGGCCTCGCGCATCGCCTTATAGGCCTCGCGCGCCTCGTCGAAGTCAAAGCGCTGGTCGATCACCGGGTGGATGCGATTGGCGGCGATGGCGGCGTTCATGGCGGTGAACATGCGGCGGCTGCCGACATAGACGCCTTGCAGGCGGATCGACTTGCGCATCACCAAAACCGGGTTGATGGTGCCGCCGGTCAGGATGCCGACCAGGCTGATGGTACCGCCGATTTTGGTCGCGGCGATCGACCGTTCCAAGGTGCCGGCGCCACCGACCTCGACCGTGACGTCGACGCCGCGACCGCCGGTCAGGTCCAACACCGCGTCCTGCCAGTCCGGGGTTTCGTGATAGTTGATCGCCGCCCAGGCGCCCAGTTCGCGGATACGGTCCAGCTTGTCGTTCGACGACGAGGTGATGATCGCCCTGGCGCCGCACATCCTGGCGAACTGAAGGGCGAAGACCGATACCCCGCCGGTGCCCAGCAGCAGCACGGTCTGGCCGGCCCTCAGGCCACCCTGGTCGAACAGGCAGTTCCAGGCAGTCAGGCCGGCGCAGGGCAGGGTCGCCGCCTCGCCGAAGTCGAGATGGTCCGGTACCGGGATGACCCCGGCCTCCTTCAACACCACCAGCTCGGCCAGAACTCCGTCCAGCGCACCACCCAAGGCACTGTCCATCGCCGCTTGGTCGATCGGCCCGTCCCGCCAGGCCTGAAAAAAGCACGACGCAACCCGATCGCCGGGCGCCACGCTGGTGACACCTGGCCCGACGGCCACCACCTCTCCGGCCCCGTCGGAATTGGGGATCCTGGGGTAGGGCAGGCCGCGCGCCACCGGATCCTCGATGGTCGCCAGGTCGCGATAGTTGATGGCGTTGGCCCGCATCCGGACCAGCACCTCGCCGGGTCCGGGGGATGGGGCCGGTCGCTCGGTCAAAGCCAGCGCCGCCGGTCCCTTGTCGGAGACGATTTCATAGGCACGCATGGTCGGTCACCCTCCCAGCTTGGTCGGTTTCGATCATCATAGGTGATCAGCAAGGGCCGCGTACAGGGTCGTCGGCGGTTTCGTCAGAATCGTTATAAATCCTTGATTTGAATCAAGATATCACCTTAGAGTAAGGTTTATGAAAGGATTTGCGGACATCCGTTCCACGCGATAGGAGGCCGATGATGCCAGCGGCAAAGAAAGCGACAAATGCCAACCTCCCCGCCAGCCCCGGCGAATTCATGGCAAGTTTCAATGGGACCACCCTGAAGGCCTTCAGTGATGCCTATCAGGCACAGGCCAGTGGTTTAGCCGCCCTGAACAGCGAATTGGCCAGTTTCGTCAGGCTTCGGCTGCAGCGCGACGCTGAACTCGGTCATGCCCTGGTCAAATGCGAAGACTGGCGCGAGGCCGCGGAACTGCAGCAGGATTGGGCCAAACAGGCGGCCACCGAGTATTTCGAGCAGGCCGGCAAGATGGTCGAGGTGGCAACCGAGTGCGCCCGCGACAGCCTGCAGCCGATCTATGACGGCGCCGAAGAGGCAATCGAACAGGCCAAGGACCAAGCCAAGGATCAGGCTGACTGAACCATCGGCGACCGCACCCGCCGAAGGCCGACATAACCAGCGTCCTCAAGGGCATTGCATGAATGTCCGGCCTTCGGGCTTGCGCATTTGCTTCATATCCGAATAATTCATCGGCGAACCATGTGCCGAAATCCGGGCGTTTGCCCGGGCGCCGGCACCAGCGAAGGGGAGCCGGACCATGTCGGACACGCCAAGCGAACCCAAACTGTTCGGGATCGGCGCCTATTGGGATGACCTGACCGTCGGGGAACGGTTCCGGACCCTGGGACGCACGGTGACCGAGGCCGACATCATTGCCTTTGTCGGGGTCACCGGGATGACCGAGATCCTGTTCACCGACCAGACCTTCGGCCAGGGGGTCGGCGCGAACGGCCGGGTGGCGCCGGCGGCACTGACCTACACTTTGATCGAAGGCATCATTTGCCAGACCCTGATCCAGGGGACCGGCCTGGCGCTGCTGGAGGTCGAGAAGAAGGTGCTGGCGCCGGTTGTGGCCGGCGACACCGTCCATGCCATCGTCGAAATCACCGATATCCGGCCAACCTCGAAGGGTGGGCGCGGGATCGTCACCAGCCAGAACGACATCGTCAACCAACGCGGCGAGACGGTGATCACCTACCGGGCCGTCCGCATGGCCGCCGGGCGTCCCAAACCGTGACCCCGAAACAACGCAAGGCCGCGGCCGAGTTGATGGCCTCGATTGCCCGCACCCATATCGCGGGCCGCGAAACCCTGCACCAGGCCGAGACCTTTCCATCCGAGATCTGGCAGGCGCTGGCCAAGTCGGGGTTGCTTGGCCTTTCCGTCCCGATCAAGTTCGGCGGCCTTGGCGGCGACTATCGCGCCGTGGCCGGCGCGGCGCACGCGCTGACCGAACAGGGTGGCAATCTCGGGGTGACCCTGACCTGGCTTGGACACAATCTCAGTGCCAGACTTCACATCCTGCAACAGGGCAGCGCCGAGCAGCGCCAAATGTGGCTGCCCCGGCTGGCCTCGGGCGCGACCTCGCTCGCGGTGGCGATATCCGAACCCGGGGCCGGGGCCCACCCAAAGCATCTGGCGACGGTCGCCGACCGGTCCGGCGAGGATTTTGTGTTGAACGGCGAGAAAGCCTATCTGACCAACGGTCCGCTGGCTGAATTGTTCGTGGTGCTGGCGATCACCGGTCAGGCGGGGGGACGCAAAACCTTTTCCGCACTGCTGGTGACCCGGGACCGGCCCGGTTTCACCGAAACCCCCGGCGTGACGGTGGACTTCCTTAAACCATCGCCCCATTGCGGGATCCAGCTGACCGACTGCCGGGTCCCGGCAGCCAATCTGCTGGGTGAGGCGGACACGGCGTTCGCGCGGATTTCCATGCGCATGCGCAGCATCGAGGATGCCATGACCTGCGCTTCACTGGCCGGAGCGGCGCGCTGGCAGCTCAACCGGTTTGCGCCGCGGCTCCAGGACCCGGTTGCGGTTGGGGAACTGGTGGCCATGGCCAGCGCCCTGGATGTGCTGGCCGAGGAGCTGGCCAGATGCCTGGACCGGGATGACGAAAAGCCCGAACGGCTGGATCAGTTGACGGCCGGGTTCCGCGGCCTGTTGGCCAGTTTGCAAAGCCAGCTCGGAGCCCGTATCAAGGAGGACGGGATTGAAGTCACGCCGGGCGAGACACAGATGGCCCGCGACGTGGCCAAGTCGCTGGATATCGCGCAATCGGTGCACCGGATCAAGGCGGCAAAATGGGGCTTGGAACTGATGAAACAGGACGGGAGCAGGTGACCGAGGCCCGCGACAGCCGCCTGGCCAGCGTCGAAAAGATCATCGACGGGCTGGCCACGGTCTCCTACATGGCATCGCGTGAGATCGCCACGGCGATCCTGATCGCCCGCAGCCTGGACAAGCCGATCCTGGTCGAAGGTTCGGCCGGTGTCGGCAAGACCGAACTGGCACTATCGACCGCTGCCTATCTGGGGCTGCCGCTGATCCGCATGCAGTGCTACGAAGGGCTGGACGAGGCCAAGGCGCTTTATGAATGGAAATATGGCAAGCAGCTGCTGTACACCCAGGTCTTGAAGGACAAGATCGGCGACATCCTGAAGGGGGCCGATGACTTGGACAGCTCGATGCAGCGCCTGCACGGCTTTTCCGATGTCTTCTTTTCCGAACAGTTCCTCGAACCGCGGCCGCTCTTGCGCGCCTTGCAGGAAGAGGCCGGCGCGGTCCTGTTGATCGACGAGGTCGACAAGTCGAACGAGGAGTTCGAGGCCTTCCTGCTGGAGATCCTGTCCGCCTACCAGGTGACGATCCCCGAGATCGGCACGGTGCGGGCCAAGACCCCGCCGATCGTCTTCCTGACCTCGAACAATACCCGCGACATGGGCGACGCCCTGAAGCGGCGCTGCCTGCATCTTTATATCCCGCTGCCCGACGCGGCACTGGAGGAGCGCATCGTCGCCGCTCGGGTGCCTGGCATTTCGGATCGGCTGCGCCGGCAATTGGTCGCCTTCATTCAGGCACTGCGGGAGGCCGACCTCAAGAAATTGCCATCCATTAGCGAAACCCTGGACTGGGCCCGGGCCCTGGTCCTGCTGCACGCCGAGAGCCTGGACGAAGCCCTGGTCAGGGAGACGCTGAACGTCATCCTGAAGTTCGAGGAAGATATCGAAGAGACCGGCCCCAAAGTACGGGACCTGGTCCGGACCGCGGCCAAGGCGGCAGAGGGCCGCCCCCGTGCAACAACCGCTTGAAGCCTTCATCCGCGCCTTGCGCGCCGCCGAGGTCAGGGTCTCGGTGGCCGAGGCAATCGACGCTAATCTGGTGGCCGCCCGGATCGGCTTTTCCGACCGGCAACTGCTGAAGGACGCACTGGGTATGGCCATGGCCAAGACCGTGGCGGAAAAAACCCGCTTTGCCGAAACCTTCGACCTGTTCTTTGCCCGACAGGAATTCGCCGCCGCGGAAGCGGCAAGCGCCCAATTGCCACCGGAGGAAAGGCCGGATACCGACCTGCCACTGGCGGACATGCTGCTCGACGGTGACGGCCAGGCCCTGGCCGCGGCGATGGAGGCGGCGGCCAATGCGGTCGAGGTCGGCAATATCCGCTTCTTCACCCAGCGCGGCTATTTCGCCCGGCGGATGCTCGACCGCATGGGTCTACGCGAACTGGAACAGATGATTGCCGCGGTTGATCGCGGCCAGGTCGAAGGCGGCGCCCAACTCGGTCAGGCCCTGACCCAGGGGCGCCAGCGCCTGCTAACCGAGGCCCGTGCCTTCGTCGAGCGGCAATACGAACTCTATGCCCGGGCGGCCGGCGAGCAGTTGCGCGAGGAGTTTCTGGAACAAACCCGGTTCACCCAGATCGATCCACGCGACTATGAGCGCATGCGCCACATTGTCCGGCGCATGGCCCGGAAGCTGGCCGATCGCTATCTGCAGCGCCACAAGCGTTCCCGGCGCGGCCAGCTGGATGTGCGACGTACCTTGCGGGCCAGCATGCCCCATGGCGGCATCCCGTTCGAGGCGTTCTGGAAGCAGAAGAAGGTCGAACGACCCAAGGTGGTGGCGATCTGCGATGTCAGCGGATCGGTGGCGGCCGCGGCGCGGTTCCTGTTGATGTTTCTCTACAGCCTGAACGAGGTTCTGAGCCAGGTCCGCAGCTTCGCCTTCTCAGGCAACCTGGTCGAAATCAGCGAAGAGTTGGAGAACCATGAGGTCGAAGAGGCGATTCCGGCGGTGTTGGCCAAGATCGGTTTTCGGCCCACCGATTACGGACGTTCGTTCGAGGATCTGAAGCGCGACTACTTCGATGCCATCGACCGCCACACCACGGTGATCATCCTGGGCGACGGCCGCTCCAACTACGGCAACCCCCGGGTCGAGATCCTGAAAACGATCTACCAGCGCAGCCGGCGCCTGGTCTGGCTCAATCCGGAACCGGAAGTGGCCTGGGGCAGCGGTGATTCCGAGATGCTCCGCTACCGGCCCCATTGCCATGTCGCCAAGAGCTGCAACACCATCAAGGAACTGGAGCGGGTGATCGACGATATCCTCAGGTCGACCAGCCGGGCTTAGCGCCTGACAAAAAGGTGCGAACCTCGTTTTCGGAAGCGGGACGGACCCTCCTTCCCATTAAACCCTTAGATCTTCTTCGGCCCTTCGTCGTCTTCCTTCTTCTTTTCATCCGGCTCGCGGTCCGGGTGTTTGCGGCGGATGATGATGTCGCCGTTATCATTGACCTCGGGCGCGTGGTATTGCGGAATCTTGTCGATGAAGAACCGCAAGGCATCGATGATCTTTTGGGCACCTTCGCGAACCAGGGCGGTGGGATCGTCACCGTCCTGCTTAGGTTCTTGTTCGGTGGTCTGAGCCTGCTCCAACACTGTCGGTGCGGTCTTGTCCCGGTCTTCGATATTCAACGACCAAGCGGGGGCGGCGGCCAGCCAGGCTATGGCGATCAGGGGCAGAAACGGTAAGCGCATGACCTTGAACTCCCTCGTCCCGGGCCCGTCCAACCGGGCCGATGATGAATGACATAAGCGTTCGGCCGCCGCCTTGCAATGTTTGGCCGGCTCGTCCGGCAGCGGCGTGCAGGGCATCGACGGTGTGAGAAATGCAGGCTAAGGTCGAAGAAATCGGAAGATGACCAGGCAGAGGGAACGGGCCATGGCGGACGCCTTCATCATCGGAACCTATTCGACCAGCTTCGGGAAATGGCCCGATCGCAGCTACAAGGACCTGACCCGGGAAGCCTATCTCGGTGTGCTGGCTGATGCCGGCATGGACGATGGCCGCGACATCGGCATGGCCCATTTCGGCAATTGCGGCATGTGGCTGGAGGGGCAGGGATCGATCCGCGGCCAGGTCTGCTTCACGCCGCTGGTCCGCGAAGGCCTGTTTCCGGAACGGGCGCCGATGGTCAATGTCGAGGATGCCTGCGCCACCGGATCGATGGCCTTGCACGGCGCCTGGCTGCAGGTGATCAGTGGCCAGTCCGACCTGGCGCTGGCGATTGGGGTCGAAAAGATCCACCGCCCCGGCGAGCCGGACAAGGTCAAGGCAAGCTTCGACGCCGGTATCGATGTGTTCGACAAGCAGGAATGGCTGAACCACTATGCCGCCGCCGGCGAAGCCTGCGGCAAGCCCTTCGCGCCGGGTGCCGACCGGACCATCTTCATGGATACCTATGCCATGCAGGCCTGCCACCATATGCAGGCCCACGGCACCACCCGACGCCAGATCGCAGCCGCAGCGGCCAAGAACCACAACAACGGTGCCCGCAACCCGAAGGCCCAGTACCGCTTCGAACTCAGCGTCGACGATGTCCTGGCAGACCGCCCGGTCAGCTATCCCCTGACCCGTTCCATGTGCGCGCCGATCGGCGACGGCGCGGCTGCCGCGTTGGTCTGCTCCGCCGACTATCTGCGCGGCCTCGGCGGCGGCATCGCCGACCGCGCTGTCCGGATCCGCGGCATCGGACTCTCCGGGGGCAAATACCGGCGCCCCGACGAACCGGGTTTGAGCTGGCACGCGGCCCAGCGCGCCTATGCCATGGCCGGGGTTTCACCCGGTGACATTTCGGTCGCCGAGGTGCATGACGCCACCGCGTTCTGCGAGGTCTACCAGATCGAGATGATGGGCTTTTGCGAGTCCGGCCGGGGCGGGCCGACGGTCGAGGCCGGCGAAACCGCGATCGGCGGCCGCATCACGGTCAACACCTCAGGGGGGCTGGTCTCCAAGGGCCACCCGGTCGGTGCCACCGGGCTCTCGATGATCGACGAGCTGACCGGCCAGTTGCGCGGTGAAGCCGGCGAACGTCAGGTCACGGGCGCCGGTCTGGCGCTGGCGGAAAACGGTGGCGGTGTCATCGGCCTTGAAGAAGCGGCCTGCGCCGTGACCATCCTGGAGCGCTCCTGACGGGCCCGTCGACGGTTCAGGGCTGCAGCACCACCCGCCCGACGATCTTACCGTCGCGCAGATCGGTCAGCGTGTCGGTCGCCTGCTCCAGGGGTCGCGGCGCCACCGGCATTGGGTTCATCTCACCCGACCGCACCAGGTCGAGCAGTTCCCGCATGTCCTGCAGGGATCCGACATAGGACCCCTGGATGGTGATGGCCCGCATCGGAATCAGCGGCACCGGCAGGGTCACCGCGCCACCGAACAGGCCGACGATGACCAGCTTGCCGCCCTTGCGCAGCGAACGGTCGCCGAAGCTGAAGCTCTTGTCCGAGCCGACGAAGTCGATCGCCGCCGCGGCGCCGCCGCTGGTCAAGCCGCGCAGGGTCTTCAGGGCTTGGGGATCGCTGGAATCGATCACCTCGGCCGCGCCGGCCGTTTTGGCGGCCTCCAGCTTGACCGGATCGATATCGGCGACGATCGGTGCCACGCCGGTCACCGCCTTGGCCAATCGCACACCGGCCAGGCCGACCCCGCCGGCGCCGATCAGGACCAGGGAATCGCGAGCGTCCAGGCCCGCCACCTTTTTCAACGCCCCATAGGCGGTCAGCCCGGAACAGGCATAGGTACAGGCCAGGTCCTTGGGCAGGCCCGTGTAATCCAATAGGTACTTGGCGTCGCGGACCAAAACATGGTCGGCATAGCCGCCGTCGACATTGATGCCCAGCGCCTGCGGCCGGCCACAGAGCTGCTCCTCGCCGCTGTCGCAGACCGGGCAGTCACCGCAGCCGATCCAGGGATAGACCACCCGCTGGTCGCCGATTGCGACGCCGTCCGCGTCCGGCCCCATCGCAACCACTTCGCCGACGATTTCATGGCCCAGAGTGAAAGGCAGGCCATTATTGCCGCCCTGGAGTTCCAGCTTGCGGCCGCCACCCAGGTCGAAAAAGCCCTCCCACAGATGGACGTCGGAATGGCAGACACCACAGCCGGTGACCTTGATCAGGACTTCGGCTCCCTTTGGCTCCGGATTGCTCCAGTTGTTGAGCGCCAGCGGCTCGCCGAAACTGCTTACCTGATAGGCCTTCATGCCTGCCTCCCTTGATATTAGTGGCAAATCTTCCCTTGGCGCCAGCCAAGCACAAATCCGCCGCCGGTGCCAGCGGGTAAGCGCGTTCAGGAACCCGGGTTTCTTTGCAGGACCAGTTCCCGGTGCCAGATGTAAAGGCCGCCCGCGACCACCAGGGCACTGCCCAGGATTGTCCAGCCGTCCGGCAGGTCACCCCACAACAGGTAGCCGAATCCGATCGCCCCGATAATGCTGGTGTACTTGAACGGGGCCACCAGCCCGACCTCGGCGAAACGGAAGGTCTCGATCAGCAGGTAATGGGCGGCGCACAACAGCAGGCCGGTGGCCACGAACAGGCCGATATCGCCGGGCGTCGGAATCCGCCAGCCGAAGGGCAGGGTCGCCAGACCGGAAAGGGTCACCGCCGCCGTGGTGATCGTCAGGATCGCCAGGGACGATTCGCTGAAGCTCAGGCGTCGGGTGACGATATCGCGTAGCGCGCCGCACAAGGCCGCGGCCAGCGGCAGCAGCGCCAACAGGCCCAGCCCCTCGCCTGTGGGTCGGGTGATGACCAGGACGCCGATGAAGCCGACCACCACCGCACCCCAGCGCCGCCAGCCGACCCGCTCGCCCAGCAGCAGCGCCGCCAACATGGTCATCAGCAATGGCCCGGCGAAGGCGATCGCCACCGCATCTGCCAGTGGCATCAAGCTGAGCGACGTGATGAACAGGAATGTCGAAGCCACCACCAGGGCGGCCCGCAGCCCGTTGCCGCCAATCCGGTTGAGACGTAGGGCACCCCAGCCCACGGTCAGGCGCGCAAAGACCAGGATCGCGGCGGTCGCGGTCAGGCCACGCAGGAACAGCATCTCACCGATCGGATAACCGGCCGACAGCCACTTCATGATCGCATCGTTCGTGGTCAATAGGACCATGCCGCCGACCATGCAGGCGATGCCCTTCAGCGGTGCCGCGGCCCCTGTCCTGGGACCGCCGGCCAGGGCGGTCACTCGGGGGCCTGCCAGTAGTTGACTACGTCGACGATGGCCGGACGGGCCCGGTCCTCGGTTTTCTCGGCGGCACTGCCCAGATAGATGAACCCGACAATGTCGTCGTTCGGCTTGTGGCCGAAGGCCTGACGCACAATCGGGTCATAGGCCGGCCATTCGGTGATCCATTGGGCGGCGAAGCCAAGGGCATGGGCCGCGTTCAGGATGTTCTGACAGACCGCGGCCGCCGACATCCGCTGTTCGAAGGCGGGAATCTTCTCGATCCGTCGGATGCAGCCGATCACTGCAATGATCACCGGTGCCCGTAACGGCCGCTCCCGCTCCATCTGGTACTTTTCTTCCGAAAGGCCCGGTTCCTTGTCGCGGAAGCGCCGTTCGAACAATTCACCCAGCCGCTCCCGCGCCTCACCCTCGATGACATGGAGGCGCCAAGGCGCCCGTTTGCCATGGTCGGGGACCCGCAAACCCACGGTCAGAATGGTTTCCAATGCCGCCGCGTCCGGTCCCGGCTCGATCATGTCGATGGCCCGGACCGAGCGGCGCGACAACAGGGATTCGATGGTTGGGTTTGGCATGGCGGCGGGTCCGGCTGATGTTGGCGTCACACCAGTACCTGGAGCATCGAAGGCAGCACGTCAACGGTCAAGGGGAGGCGACCGGCGGTTTCGCCGTCCAGGGTGACCAGCATGGTCGTATCCCCATCCAAATGAAAGCGGCGGCCGGTGACGGTTTCGACGTTCGGATGATGGACGTGCTGGCCGGCCCGGAACCAACTGGGCGGCTTGAACAGGATGTCTCGCCGGGGCATGTCGCCGAAGACCACCAGGTCCAGGACGCCGTCCTCCAGGCTGGCGTCGGGTGCGATGAACATCGAACCGCCGGCATAGGGGTTGTTGCAGGCCAGGCCGGTGAAGAGCATCTGCCGCGCGGACGGCGCATCGTCGATGGTCAGGTCGATGGTCCGGATCCGGTAGGTCAGCGCCACCTGCAAAGTCACTACATAATAGCTGAGGTCACCGACCAGTTTCTTCAAAAGCCGCGATCGGTCGGATCGGTAGGCGATCTCGCCGGCGGCACCGAAGGCGGTGTGCAGCACGCCGTACCTAGTGTTGGTGCCGCCACCTTCGGCCCGGCACCTGGCTTTCAAAAGGTCGATGCGCCGGGCCTCGCCATTGGCCAAGGCGCGGTAGCCAGCCCCGTCATCGGCGAAGAAACCCAAAGTGCGGCAAAGGTCGTTGCCGGTCCCCACCGGCAATGGCGAGAACAGAATGTCCGGCGTCGGGTTGCTGTCGTCGGTGACCAGACCGTTGATGATCTCGTTGTTGGTACCGTCGCCACCGACTGAGATGATTTGATCGAACCCATCCGCCGCGGCCTGGCGGGCCAAGCCGGTAGCATCCCCCGGTGCGTTGGTGAATTTCACTTCCGGAACCACGTCGACCGCCGCCATTTTGGCTTCGATCTGTGGCCAGTCCTTGCCGACGCCGCCCTTGCGGGCCGCCGGATTGACGATCGCCAAACGCCTCACGCACACTCCCCCAACGCTTTTTTCGGTTCTTTGACGATATTATGGCGGTTGCGCCAGGCGATGGCACCGAAATTCGGTCTGGTGGGATGGAACAGCGGCCTCGGTTGGCGCGTCACATGCGCCGCCCGGTTAAGGTTTTGACCTTCAGTCGACCACGATTTGAGCTTCGCCGAGACCGTGCAGGTGGGCGATGGCCGTATCGCCGGGGGATAGCCATTTGGTGGCGACGACGCTGCCGGTCATGACGATCATGCCGGACGTTAATGGCGTGCCCAGGTCGGCCATCAGATTGGCGAGCCAGGCCAGGGCGGCCAATGGATGGCCCAGCACGTCGGCGCCGACGCCCTGGCCGACCGAGCTGCCGTTGATCGTCATCTCGCCTTGCACCTCCGACAGGTCCAAATCCCGCCAGGTCGTCATTTCGGGTCCCAAAACGCAGCCCCGGTTGAATGTGTTATCTGCGATCAGCGACCGCGCGTCGACCCGGCCGTAGTCGGTGTTGCGGTCGTCGACGATCTCAATCGCCGCCGCCGCCGCGGCAACCGATTCGGCGACACTGTCCCGGTCGTAAGGCGTGCCGTTGGGGGGCAGATCGGCACCCAGCCGCAGCGCGATCTCGCACTCGATCCCCAGGTTCTGGTAGTCCTCGGCCCGGACCCGGGCGGCGCCGTGATGCACGGCGCCCGACAGGATTACCCCGGCGCAGGGATGGTCGATACCCACCATCTGCTGCATCACCGGGGCGGTCAGCGCGATCTTGCAGCCGGCCACCGACCCAGCCCCGGCCGCGATGCGCTGGGCATTGAAGCGGCCTTGCGCGGCATAGGCTACGGTGAGGCTTTCCGGCATCAACTCCGGCGGCAGCGGCGCAAATGGCTGCTGCCGGCGGTACTGTTCCAGCAAATATTCGGCGATCCGATCGGCTTTGTCGTCTGCCGCCATGATGTCCGTCAGGCCAGGTCGGCAAGCAGCCGGTTGACGCCGCTGACGATCGCCTTGATCGATGCGGTGATGATGTTGGGATCGATCCCGACACCATAGACCTCAAGTCCGTCGGCGGTTCGCAGCAGCACGTAACAAGCGGCATCGGCGCTGGAGCCGGCGCCACGGGCATGCTCCTCGTAGTCGATGAAGCGGAAGTCGATGCCGGCATGATCGCGCAACGCGGTGACGAAAGCAGCGATCGGACCGTTGCCGGTGCCCGACAGCTTGTGCTCGACCCCGTCCTGGCGGATCACCGCCGCACAGGTCTGCAGCTCCGAGGCATGGGTCGAAATCGTCGAAACGAAATCGACCAACTCATAGGGAGACGACAGGTTGACATAGTGCTCCTGGAACGCGCCCCATATCTCGGACGGCATGATCTCCTTGCCGCTGGCATCGGATTTCTCCTGGATGACCTGGCTGAACTTCGCCTGCAGCGGTTTCGGCAGCTTCATGCCGTAGTCGGTTTCCAGGATATAGGCGACCCCGCCCTTGCCCGACTGGCTGTTGATCCGGATCACCGCCTCATAGCTGCGCCCGACATCCTTGGGGTCGATCGGCAGGTAGGGCACCTCCCAGACCTCGGAATTGGCTTTCTCCAGCGCCTTCATGCCCTTGTTGATGGCGTCCTGGTGCGAGCCCGAAAAGGCGGTGAAGACCAGTTCCCCGGCATAAGGGTGGCGCGGGTGCACCGGCAACTGGTTGCAGTATTCGGCGGTATCGACCACATCGGAGATGTTCGAGAAATCGAGCTTGGGATCGACCCCCTGGGTCGCCAGGTTCATCCCCAGTGTGACGATATCGACATTGCCGGTCCGCTCGCCATTGCCGAACAGGGTGCCCTCGATGCGGTCGGCACCGGCCATCACCGCCAGCTCGGCGGCGGCCACGGCAGTGCCGCGGTCGTTGTGCGGATGCAGGCTCAGGATGACGCTGTCGCGGTCCTTGATGTTGCGGCCGAACCATTCGATCTGATCGGCATAGATGTTGGGCGATGCCATCTCGACGGTTGCCGGCAGGTTCAGGATGATCGGCTTCTCCGGCGTCGGCTCCCAGACGTCCATCACCGCCTCGCAGATATCGACCGCGTAGTCGAGTTCGGTGCCGGTGAAACTCTCGGGCGAATACTCGAAGCGGACATCGGTGTCCGGTACCCGGTCCAGCATCGACTTGACCATCTTGGTGCCTTCGACCGCGATCTTGGTGATGCCGGCGCGATCCTCGCCGAAGACCACCCGGCGCTGCAGTTCCGAGGTCGAATTGTACAGGTGGAAGATCGCCTTGCGGGCGCCCCGGATCGCCTCGATTGTGCGCTCCAGCAAATGCGGACGGGCCTGGCACAGCACCTGGATGGTGACGTCGTCGGGCAGCATATTCTCTTCGATGATCTGGCGGACGAAGGCGAAGTCGGTTTCCGAAGCGGACGGGAAGCCGACCTCGATCTCCTTGAAACCGAGCCGCACCAGCAACTGGAACATCTTCAGCTTGCGGGCCGGGTCCATCGGCTCGATCAGCGCCTGGTTGCCGTCGCGCAGGTCGACGCTGCACCAGATCGGGGCGCGTTCGATGGATTTGCCGGGCCAGGTGCGATCGGGCAGGTCGATCGGCTGGAACGGTCGGTATTTGTGAATCGGCATGGTCATAATGGAAGACTCCGGAATTCAGGCGCGCGCCAGGATCGCCCGGTCAAGGGTTTGAAATTCGGCGATCTGGATGGTTGAGTTTGGTTCAGCAGTGCACATGGCGCGCAGGCAGTTCAGAACATGTCAAACGGGCAGACGTAGTGACCCGACCCTAGTCCAGGGCCGGGACGATAAGTCGCAGCGCGAGCGAAAGTCCTGAAAACCGACCAATCATGGCAGGGAAAGTAGCGGCGCGGCCGGGGCAAGTCAAGCTGGGCGGGTGGACATTGTGGTTTTGCCCGGCCTGGGCTATTGGTTTCGGCATTCCGGCCGTTCGAACCCGCTAGGTTCGGTTCCTCACTAAAAACTCCCAAAAGGATTGGTGAATGGCTCGCAAGACACTTGGTCTATTCGGCGCCGGGGCGTTTGGCGGATTTGCCTTGCACCACCTCAAACCGCACTTCGACGTTCGAGTATGTGATCCCGATATTGAATCGAGGGGTGAATTTCCCCGCATCGGGGTGCGACCGGCATCCATGTCGGAATGCGCCGGTTGCGACATCGTGTTGCTGTGCGTTCCGGTTCAGGTGTTAGAACCGGTTTGCCGTCAAATCGCCCCGCTGGTGAAAGCCGGGTCTTTGGTGATCGACACGGCGTCGGTAAAGGTGAAACCTGCGCGGATCCTGCGTGAAACACTGCCAGCCGGCGTGGACATCGTCTGCACCCACCCTCTGTTTGGCCCGCAAAGCGGTGATAGCGGCATTACTGGATTGAAAATCTCGGTTTGTGAGATCAGGGGAAACCGGGCGTCACAGGTTGGCGAGTTCTTGAGCGCCCGTCTCGGACTGGACGTCATCGTTACCACGCCGGAAGCCCATGACCGGGAACTGGCTTACGTTCAGGGCCTGACGCATCTGTTGGGCCGGATATTCATTGAACTCGGACTCGAACGTTTTGCCCAAACCACGAAGAGCTTTGACCTGTTGACCGAAGCGGTTTCGTTCATCCGCGAGGACAGCGAGCAGTTGTTCAATGCGATCGAACGGGATAACCCCTATGCCGCCACGGCGCGGCAGGAGTTCTTTGACGCAGTTGCGGCGCTGGCGGAACGGCTTGCGCCTCGCTAGGACCGGCACGCTGGCAATTTTCGTGGTGATCGGTTATCGATGAGACGCCGACAGGAAGGGGACGGAAGATGAGCGACGCGCCAGCCGTCAAGATCAAGCTGACCGATGTGCGCCTCGGCTTTGGGGCCAACCGGGTTTTGGACGGCATCGACCTCGACGTTTACGAGGGGCTGAACACGGTCCTGATCGGCGGCGCCGCGTCGGGCAAATCGGTCCTGATGAAGGCGATCATCGGCCTGCACCGGGCCGAAAGCGGCCGGATCGAGGTCGATGGGGTCGACACCGCCCGTTTCAACGGATCCGATCGGATCAAGCTGATGGAGCGCTTTGGCATCCTGTTCCAGCACTCCGCCTTGTTCGACAGTCTGCCGGTGTGGGAGAACATCACCTTCAAGCTGATCCAGACCAAGCGCATCCAGCGCAACGCGGCCAAGGACCTGGCGGTCGAAAAACTGTTGCAGGTGGGCTTGGGCGCCGACGTTGCTGACCTTTTCCCGGCCAGCCTGTCGGGCGGCATGCAGAAGCGGGTCGGCCTGGCCCGGGCGATCGCCGGTGACCCGGAAATCCTGATGCTGGACGACCCCACCGCCGGGCTGGACCCGATCATGACCCTGGCGATCAACCGGCTGATCAACAAGTGCGTTCAGGAACTGGGCGCGACCGCGCTCTCGATCACCGGCGACATGACCAGTGCCCGCCACCAGTACGACCGGCTGGCGATGATTCACGACGGGCATATCGTGTGGTCCGGCGCCACCGCCGATATCGACGCCGCCGACAACCCCTATCTGGAACAGTTGATCAACGGCCGCGCCCAGGGCCCCATGAAGATGCGGGTCCACGCCCGCTAACCGGCACCAATTCCCAGTTGTGGGGAAGTCGCGCCGACGCCGCGACGGGTCGAATTTGGGATGGATCGTTCACCCTGCGATCGGTTTCAATTGTCGTTCCGCCAAACCGGCTGACAGGGAGCGGCCATGTTCCTCAGCGTGTTCGACATCTTTAAGACCGGCATCGGGCCGTCCAGTTCGCACACCGTCGGACCGATGGTGGCGACCGCCCGGTTCCTGGCCGAACTGCGCGCCCTGGCGGAAGCAGGCCGGGTCCACAAGCTGGAGGCGCGCCTCTATGGCTCGCTGTCGCTGACCGGGCGTGGCCACGGCACCGACCGGGCGATCCTGATGGCCCTGCTGGGCGGCGAGCCGGAAACCGTCGACCCGGTGGCCCTGGGCGCCCAACTCGACGCCATGGCCCCGGATGAACCGCTGCCGGTGCCCGGCTTTCCGCCGCTGCCATGCGAGATCACCTTTGACGACGGCCCGCCACTGCCCGGCCACGCCAACGGATTGCGTTTCACCGCCTTCGATGCAACGGGCGAAACCCTTCTGGTCCGGGTCTATTACTCGGTCGGCGGCGGCTTCGTGCTGGACGGCGGCGAGTTGGAGGCCGACCGTGGCGGTACCGCGGCCGACCGTGGCACGCGCTGTCCCTATCCCTTCCACTCGGCGGCCGAGATGCTGTCCATGGGCGACGCGGCCAACCTCAGCGTGGCCGAGATGAAGCGGGCCAACGAGGCGGTGTTTCTGGACACGGCCGATCTCGATACCGGGCTCGACCGCATCTGGGCCGAAATGGCGGCCGCGATCGACCGTGGACTGGGGGCGCAGGGCTGTCTGCCGGGCGGCCTCAAAATCCGACGCCGGGCCGGCGATATCGCTGCCAAACTCCAGGCCCAGACCGGTGACAACCGGCAGTTCCAGCACAGCGTCATGGACTGGATCAGCGTCTATGCCATGGCGGTGAACGAAGAAAACGCCGCCGGCGGGCGCATCGTCACGGCGCCGACCAACGGGGCCGCCGGGGTGGTGCCGGCGGTCTTGCGCTACTACCTGGACCATTGCCCCGGCGCCAAGCAACAGGATGTCCGCTGTTTTCTCTTGGTCGCGGCGGCTGTCGCCGGGCTGATCAAGCACAACGCCTCGATTTCCGGGGCCGAAGTCGGCTGCCAGGGCGAGGTCGGATCGGCCTCGGCCATGGCGGCGGCCGGGCTGGCGGCGGTGCTGGGCGGCAGCAACATGCAGGTCGAGAATGCGGCCGAGATCGCCCTGGAACACCATCTCGGCATGACCTGCGATCCGATCGACGGGCTGGTGCAGGTACCGTGTATCGAGCGCAACGCGCTGGGCGCGGTCAAGGCGGTGACCGCGGCCTCCTTGGCCTTGCAGGGCGACGGCACCCATTTCGTGCCCTTGGACGGTGCCATCCGCACCATGTTCGACACCGGACGCGACATGCTGGCCAAGTACAAGGAAACCAGCCAAGGCGGTCTTGCGGTGAATGTGGTCGAGTGTTAAGCGCCCGGCCACCCGCTCCCAAACCTCCAACCTTACCGACGTCCTCCCGCGATGCGGGTCGAGGCCGGGTGGGCGCGCAGGCGGGCCATGGCCAGGACACCAAGGAACGGCCCCGGCGCCAGGGCGATGAAGGCGTATTGCCAACCCACCGCGGCGACCAGCGGTGGGATTAGGTGGATGGTCACGAAGGTCAGCAGGAAGCCGGCGCAGGTCTGCACCGTCAGCATGGTGCCGATGGTGTCTGGGCTGTTGAGTTCGATGACGCAGGACGAGAACTGGGCCGAATCCGCGACCACCGCCACCCCCCAGATCAGGCACAGCCCGATCAGCAGATGGGGATTGCCACCAAACAGGAACCCCGCCACCAGGGCGCAGCCGCCGCTGATCGCCATCGCCGCCATGGTCAGGGTGGTCCGCCCCATACGGTCGGCGACCAGGCCGCCCAACAGGCTGCCCAGGGCGCCGGCGCCGATCACCGCGAAGGTCGCCAGCTTGGCGTAGAAGGCGGCGCTGCCCGGATCGGCGAAGGTGCGCCCGAAGCTCGCCTGCAGGAAGACGCCGATCCAGCCCCACATGGCGTAGAGTTCCCACATATGGCCGAAATAGCCGAGATTGGCGAGCCGGGTCGCCGGGTCGGTGACGGCCCGCACCGCCAGTGCGGGCCGGAAGCGTGGTGCCACCGCATGGTTGGGGCCGAGGCGGAAGCCAAGGATCAACAACCCGGCCAGCAGCGCGGCGGCGCTGGCCAGCACCAGGGTCAGGCGCCAGTCGACGCCGCCAAGAGCGTTGAACAGGTGAGGCGCCGCCGAACCCAGGGTGAGCGCCCCGACCAACAGCCCGACCAGCAGGCCGGTATCGGCCTTGGCCCAGCCCGCCGCCATCTTCATGCCGACCGGATAGACCCCGGCCATGGCGGCGCCGGTCACGAAGCGCAGGACGATGACCATCGGCGAGGCCGGGTCCATGGCCAGGATCGCGGCATTGGCTGCCGCCCCGGCCCAGGCGGCAACCAGGAAGACCCGGCGCGGGTCGAACCGGTCGGCCAGGCCGAGCATGGCGCTGGTCAGCGTGCCACAGACGAAACCGATCCCAACCGCACTTGTGAACAGCGACACCTGCCAGTCGCTCAAATCATGGGCGGCGCGCAATGCCGGGACCACTGCCGACATAGAGAACCAAAGCCCCAGTGCCAACACCTCACATGCCGACAACAGGGCGATTGCCCGCCATTTGCCTGCCATTGTCGCTTTCCTGTCGTTGCAGGTACAAAAACTAGCGCGGGTGTTGACGCGAGGCGAGAGTTTCGCCGCTTTCGGCGACAAGAGACTTTGCAAATGCGACTCACTGCGACAAACTGCGAATCATCGGAGTTTGCATCCAAAGCTAGGTGATTTGTTCCGGATTGCCGGTTCCAAAAACAACCCCGCCGCTACCGTTTGGGCGACCATGACCGGTTCGGCGATGCAACAAGAGATTTGGAGGTTTCACATGGGTTTTCGCTCTTCGTCCCTGGCCGGGCTCGCGGCCGGCGCCGCGCTTATTGCCGCCACTAGCCTGCCGGCCCTGGCCGCTGATCCGGCGTCCTGCCAGACGGTCCGGTTCTCGGATGTCGGCTGGACCGATATCACCGCCACCACGGCCGCGACCTCGGTGGTGCTGTCGGCGCTCGGCTACAAGGCCGACGTCAAGGTGCTGTCGGTGCCGGTCACCTATAAAAGCCTCGAGAACAAGGATATCGACGTTTTCCTGGGCAACTGGATGCCGACCATGGAGGCCGACATCAAGCCCTACCGCGAAAAGGGCACGGTCGAGACCGTCGGTGTCAATTTGGAGGGTGCCAAATACACCCTGGCAGTGCCGCAGTACACGTTCGACAAGGGCCTTAAGAGCTTCAAGGACATCGCCAAGTTCCGCGATTCCCTGGACGGCAAGATCTACGGCATTGAGCCGGGCAATGACGGTAACCGGCTGATTCTCGACATGATCACGGGCGACCAGTTCGGCCTCAAGGGCTTTGATCTGGTGGAAAGTTCGGAACAGGGCATGCTGGCCCAGGTCGGCCGGGCGGTGAAGCGCAAGCAGGACATCGTCTTCCTGGGCTGGGAGCCCCACCCGATGAACGCCAACTACAAGATGGCCTATCTGTCGGATGGCGATGACGTGTTCGGACCCAACTATGGTGGCGCCACGGTCTACACCAATGTCCGCGCCGGCTATACCCAGGACTGCCCCAATATCGGCAAGCTGCTCGCGAACCAGAAGTTCTCGCTGGCCATGGAGAATGAGATCATGGCGTCGATCCTCGATGCGGGCGAGGACCCCAACAAGGCGGCGGCCAAATGGCTGAAGGCGCATCCCGACGTGGTTGACGGTTGGCTCGCCGGGGTCACCACCGCTTCGGGCGGCGACGGGCTGGCGGCGGTCAAGGCCAAGCTGGGGCTGTAGGCGCCTTATTTTCCTCTGTAACCCGGCCCGGCCATGTCTGACCGGGCCGGATCGATGCTGCTTCCTTTCCTGACATTGCCGCCTTCCGCTATCATCGGCGGGGCGTAACCGGGGGGCATGGGCCGATGGACTGGCTGACCGAGAACAAGATTCCGATCGGGCGGTGGGGCAAGGCGTTTTTCGACTTCCTGACCGACTATTTCTATTGGTTCTTCGACGGGCTGTCGTTGGGCATCGAAGCCGGCCTGGAAGGCATGATCGCGATACTGGCTTGGCCCCATCCCTTCATCGTGGTCGTGCTGGCGGCGGGACTGGCGTGGGTGCTGCAGCGCTCCTGGCGCCTGAGCCTCGGTGTCGCGCTGGGTCTGCTGTTCGTCATCAACCAGGGCTTCTGGCAAGAAACCCTGGAAACCTTCGCCCTGGTGCTGGGCGCCGCCGGTGTCTCGATGCTGGTCGGGGTGCCGACGGGCATTGCCGCGGCGCACCGGCCCTGGCTCTACCGGGCGCTGCGGCCGGTCCTCGACCTGATGCAGACCCTGCCGACCTTCGTCTACCTGATCCCGGCCCTGGTCCTGTTCGGTCTCGGCCTGGCGCCGGGCCTGATCGCCACCGTGATCTTTGCGGTGCCGGCACCGATCCGGTTGACCCATCTCGGCGTTTCGTCGGTGCCGAAGTCCCTGGTCGAGGCCGGCCAGGCCTTCGGCGCCACGCCGCGGCAATTGCTGTGGAAGATCGAATTGCCCCACGCACTGCCGACGATCATGGCCGGGCTGACCCAATGCATCATGCTGTCGCTGTCGATGGTGGTGATCGCCGCCCTGGTCGGCGCCGACGGCCTCGGTAAGCCGGTGGTCCGGGCCCTGAACAGCGTCAACGTGCCGATGGGGCTGGAATCCGGCCTGGCGATCGTGGTGGTGGCGATCGTGCTCGACCGGATCTGTCGTACCGGCCGCGCGTCGGTCGGTGAGAAGGATTGACCATGGACGCGGCGGTTCAATTCCAGGCAGTCGACATCATCTTCGGCGACAAGCCCGACAGCGCCCTGGCGCTGCTCGACCAAGGGGTGGGACGGGACGAAATCCTCGAACAGACCGGCCATGTGGTCGGAGTGGCCGATGCCACATTGGATGTCGGCGAAGGCGAGATCTGCGTTCTGATGGGCCTGTCCGGCTCGGGAAAATCGACGCTGCTGCGCGCGGTCAACGGTCTCAACCGCCCCTCACGCGGGCGGGTGCTGGTGCGCGACGGCGAGGCTGAAATCGACGTCGCGGCTTGCGACCAGGCGACGCTCCGGCGGCTCAGAACCCAGCGAATCGCCATGGTGTTCCAGCAGTTCGCCCTGCTGCCCTGGCGCACCGTCGAACAGAATGTCGGCTTCGGCCTGGAACTGGCCGGGCTGCCGGTAGCCGAGCGGGCCGAACGGGTGCGCCGCCAGCTCGAACTGGTGCATCTCGATGCCTGGGCCGACAAATATGCGCACGAGCTTTCGGGCGGCATGCAGCAGCGGGTCGGCCTGGCCCGCGCCTTCGCGACCGAAGCGCCGACACTCCTGATGGACGAGCCGTTTTCCGCCCTGGATCCGCTGATCCGCACCCATCTGCAGGACGAACTCCTGGACCTGCAGAAAAGCCTCAAGCGGACCATCATCTTCGTCAGCCACGATCTTGACGAGGCGCTGAAGATCGGCACAAGGATCGCGATCATGGAGGCCGGACGGGTGGTGCAATACGGGGTGCCGCAGGAAATTGTCCTGAACCCGGCCAACCAATATGTCGCCGATTTTGTCGCCCATATGAACCCGTTGAACGTGCTCCGTGCCGGCGACTTGATGTTGCGGACCGATGCCGTTCCAGACGGCCTGTTTGATGGCGCCGGAGACTTGCCGCGCGCGCAAATCGGCGGGTCCGACCTAGGGGCCGACATGATCGCCGTCGCCGCCCCGGCGACACCGATGAAGCCGCTGATCGAAGCCCGGGTCAAAACCGGCCGCCCGGTGCTGGTCCAGGACGGCGACAGGTTGGTTGGCATCGTCCGCGATGACGAACTCTACGCCTGCCTCTTAAAGGAAATGCGCAGCGGCGGCACGGATTGAGGCCATGGGAGGACGCTACCGTCACGAGGAACTGATTGCCGCTACAGAGGCGCTGTACGTGGCCGCCGGCCTGGCCGAGCCGGTGGCGAGGGCGGTGGCCGAAATACTGGTCGAAGCAGACATGATGGGATATTCCACCCATGGCCTGCAGTTCGTGCCCGCCTATCTGGCGGGCATCGAGGCCGGGACCACGCGCACCGACGGCGAACCGGAGATCATCTCGGACCGGGGCAGCGTCGTGCTGCTGGATGCCAAGCGCCTGCCTGGGCAATGGGCGATGCTGCGGGCACTGGACCTGGCCCAGGCACGGCTCGGCGTCCATCCGGTGGTCTGCGTCGCAATGCGTCGGGCTGGCAACATTTCCTGCCTGGCCACCTATGTTCGCCGCGCCGCCTTGGAGGGCGCCTTCGCGCTGCTTACCGCTTCGGCGCCCGGCAATGCGGTGGTCGCGCCCCATGGCGGCCGGGCACCGCGCTATTCGACCAACCCCTTTGCCTATGCGGTGCCGGCGCCCGCCCACCCGATTTTGGTCGATACCTCGGCCTCCAGCACCACCAACCGGGCGATCGAACGGGCCCGCAGGATTGGTATCGATCTGGAGGGGCATTGGCTGGTTGACGCCTCAGGCCACGACAGCGCCGATCCGGAAACCATTTATACGGACCCGCCCGGCGCGATCCAGCCACTGGGCGGCGCGGCGCTGGGCCATAAGGGGTTCGCCTTCGGCATCCTGGTCGAGGCCCTGACCTCGGGCCTGGCCGGCCAGGGCCGGGCATCCGGCGAGGGCAGCGGCAACACGGTCTTCCTGCAATTGATCGATCCGGCTGCGTTTGGCGGTCTGGCCGGCCTGGAAAACGAGATGGCCGCGCTGGGCCAGCTCTGCCGCGACACACCGCCGCGATCGGGGTTCGATCACGTGCGCATGCCCGGTGACAAGGCGGACGCGCTTTACAATGACTGCCTTGATCGCGGCGTCCGCTTGCACCCGGACATTCCACCGCGTCTGATTCCCTGTTTCGAAAAGTACGGCATTCCGATGCCGCAAACTCTTTGAAAGCGGGTTAAGCCCTAGTCCCCGATGCTGCAGGCCAGGGTGCGGCTGATGGCGGCGAAACTGCGCCCAGACTCCGCCTGCCACTGGTTGAAGGCGTTCTGGACCTGAGCCAGCGCGGTTTTCGAGGTCGGTTTCCTGTCGACCACGTCGGCACGGATCAGGGCGGTGCAGACATCGTCGTTCAGGATGAAGCTGTCCTTGCCCATGAAGCGCAGCGCGTATTGCCCGGTGACCCCGCCCAACCGGCTGCCGCGCTTTTTCATCACTTCCAACAGGCCGACATAGTCCGCGTTTGGCCAGTCGGCGAAAAACGCGGCGGCTGATCCATGCTCGCGGGCCAGATCGACCAGAAAGGCGGCGTTGTCCCTGACGCTCAGGATCTTTTGGCCGTTGCGGACGATGCGGGTGTCGCTCAGCAACCGGTCTAGGTCATCGTCCGACATCATCGCCAGCGGCCCCGGGTCGAAGCCGCCAAATGCATCCTCGAACCCGTCCCACTTGGCCTCGATCACCTTCCAGACGAACCCGGCCTGGAAGATCCGCTTGGTGAAGTTGGCAAGCCAGCGGTGGTCGGGTTCGGCGCGCAATTCCTCGGGCTTTCTGACCGTTGGCAACAGTGTTTCCAGCGCGTCGTCGCCGCCTTTTCGGCCCGCCGCCCGGGCCCAGATATCGGCAAATGTTTCCATGCTTGCTCCTCCCCATATGCGCACCGGCTGGTCCGGCGGTGTGATCGCGGCTATCTTTGTCCGACACCGTCACCTAGGATAGATAGTCATGGCAGAGACCAACGCCAATCCGGGACCGGGCTACGCAAAGCATCCCGGCTACCGGCTCGAATTCCAGCCGGCACCGGGCCGCTGCGAGGTTCGGTTCGCCGGGCGCACGGTAGCGGCCAGCGATCAGGCCCTGGTCCTAAAGGAAACCGCGCACGCCGATGTCGTCTATTTTCCGAAGTCCGATGTCGACCAGACGCTGCTGCAGGCGACCGACCACAGCAGCTTCTGCCCATTCAAGGGCAACGCCGCCTATTGGTCGATCGTGGTCGGGGACAGAAGGACGGAAAACGCCGTCTGGGCCTATCCGGCCCCCTATGATGAGGTTCCGGTCCTCAAGGACTTGATGGCGTTTTATACCAGCAGGGTCGACTCCCTTACCGTCGACGGGGTGGGAGTTGCGGGCTAGATCTTTTTCCGCAAGGCCGCGATCAGCCCGTCCAGGCCTTGGGCGGCGACCACGGAACGGAACTCGGCGTGCTGGGTCGCCACCAGGCTGACCCCGCCGGTGGCAAGATCAATGATCCGGGGGCCGCGCTTGGTTTCGCGCACCCGCCAGACCCATTTCAGAGTCTCGCCGTCCGGTCGGTCGATGCTGGTATGGACAAAGACGTCCTTGCCCTTCGGGCTTTCGGTTCCAGTCACCTGGAACCCTGTCACCCGTTGGGTTGCGATCAGCCGGGAATAGGTCAGCAACACGTAATTGCCGAAAACCTCCTGGTAGACCGCCTGCTGTTCCGCCGTGGCCCGTTTCCAGTGATTGCCCAGCACGTAGCGGCTGATCCGCGGCAGGTCCATGCCGGCCCGCAACAGGGCGCGTAGCCCGTTTTCCTTCTCCTCTGCCGACATCGTCTCGGTCTTCAGGAGCGCGATTGCGTCCCGTCCCAGCCGGTCAACGAAACGCGCCGCTTGATCGGCCGGCGTACCGGCGAAGGTGGCCTGGGCAAAGATCACGGTGGAGATCAACAGGGCGAATGGGCTGAATAAGGCTGGGCGCATGATGGCTTTTCCGGTCTGGCATGGCATCTAGAAGCGGCGAATTTGCACAGATTACGGAGAAGCGATTGCCAAACCTTTAAGTTGTGGGTGGTTTGTCCCCATGCCGTTGGCCCCATGGTTTCGAGGCAATTGCACCCATGATTCAGAAGATCAAGCCAATCGGCGGGTCCCCGGGTCGGCGAACGGATCGTTTCACTGCTGACCCATTGTCGTGGGCCTGTCACATCGTGGTGCTAGACAGGAGGCGAAACGAAAGGGCGGAACCGAAAGAGACCGATTTCGATCGATCTTGACTGCGGCCGGTCTTGGTTTCAGACTTTCGCCAAAAGGTCAAAACTGGGAGGTTTTCAAACACCGCGACAAGGTCGTGATCGGGCTCGACCAGGCGCACCAACCCTTTGGTGTCAAATCGGCTTTGGCGGATTTCGCAGGCTTAGGGTGGTTCGGGTCAATGCCTGGCCAATGTCCTGCGGTGGATCAGCGATCCAATCCGGGTACAAAGCACCCATGCCGACAGCCCACATCGTTGCGCCGTTTTCGAACGGTTTCGACTTGCCGGTGCGGCCCGCCGTACCGAAACAGCAAACAAGAGTGGGCGGTGTCGGGGCTTGATATTCGGGGCGGATTGCCGAAACAAACACGGCAATCATGATTTTCCTGCACCGTCCGAAATTCATTCGCGCTTTTCACGAAGCGGGATCGAGTCTACGATTTCGGGCATTCAATAACCAACGTCCACTAGGGGGGGCAATGAAGCACCTTTTCATCGCTACCGTAGCCGCATTGGCTCTGACATCCACGACGGCCTTGGCCGCATGCCCGGCCGTAACCGTTGCCGACGGCAAAGGCGTCCCGGCCGGCGCCTATCCGCAACAGTATGAACTGGCGGAGTTCGAGAAGCTTGCCGGCTGCAAGCTCAGCTTTACGGGCAATCCGGCCATGGATGGCCTGAACGCGCGTATCCAGGGCAATCCGAAGCTGCCGCCGCTGGCCGAGCGTTTGCCGGAGGAGCCGCTGGTCGTCGCGCCTTACGCGGCGATCGGCAAGTATGGCGGCACGCTGGACGCCTTGTCCAACGCCACCGAAGCCGGCACCTCGGACTTCCTGTCGGTTCGCCACGTCAACCTGGTGCGGTATTCCGACGACCTGCAGACCATCGTGCCGATGGTCGCCAAGAGCTGGGAATGGAACAATGACTACACCCAGCTGACCTTCAAGCTGCGCAAGGGCCACAAATGGTCGGACGGTGCGCCTTTCACGGCCGAGGACGTCAAGTTCTGGTACGACAATCTGTCGCTGGATTCCAAGGTCATCGAAAAGCCGAAGGATTATGTGCTGGTCGCCGGCAAGCGGATGACCGTCGATGTCCTGGACCCTCAGACGGTGCGGTTTAACCTGCCGGCGCCGAAGCCGGGCCTGCTAGCCCATTTCGCGACCTCGTTCGCGCAAGGCTTCCAGCCCAAGCACTTCCTGGGTCAGTATCATCCGGACATCAATCCCGATGCCGACAAGCTGGCTAAGTCGCAGGGCTTCGAGAACGGCCTGGCCGCGATCAAGGCCTATTTCGGCAACTCCGACTGGACCGACACCCCGTCGCCGCTGCTGAACAGCCCGCAGATCGTCAAGAACCTGCCGAAGGCGGTGGTCCCGACCCTGGAGAGCCACCTGACGATTGCCGACACCACCGAGGGCCGGCACTACGTCGCCAACCCTTACTTCTTCATCGTCGACACGGCCGGCAATCAGCTGCCGTACATCAACGAGATGGATGAGATCTACGCCAACGACAACCAGGTTCGGCTACTGAAGCTGGTCAACGCCGAGGCGGACTACAAGTCGCAATCCCTGCAGCTTTCCGATGCGCCGATCCTGTTGGAGAACCAGGAGAAGGGCAACTACACGGTGCATCTGAAGCCGAAGATCGCGATGCACGCCTTCTCGTTCAACGTTACTTCGGACAACCCGGCCAAGCGTCAGGTGTTCGGCGACATTCGCTTCCGCAAGGCGATGTCGATCGCCATCAACCGCGACGAGTTGAACGAGGTCGCCTATTTCGGCCAGGGTACGCCGCAGCAGTACACCGGCTTCTCGCCGCTGCCCAAGTTCGTCGATCCCAAATGGCAGAAGTTCGCCACCGAATTTGATCCGGACGGTGCCAAGAAGCTGCTGGACGAAATCGGCATGGTAGACAAGGACGGCGACGGCATCCGCGAACTGCCGAACGGCGAGAAGATCGTGCTGAACATGCAGTTTGCCACCCAGGGCATCTCCGGCCAGGTGGTTGAGCTGGTCGGCCAGTACTGGGCCAATGTCGGCATCAAAACCACGGTCAAGGAAGTGACGCCGGACGAATACCGCTCGGCCCAGTCGTCGAACAAGCTGGACGTCGGCATGTGGGAGAAGGGCCAGCCGCTCGGCATCGTGCTCGGCAACAACGAGCTGTGGGTGCCGCCGTTCGAGAACTATTTCGGCCATCGCGTCGGCATGCTGTGGGCGGAATATGTCGAATCGAACGGGACCAAGGGCGTCAAGCCGCCGGCTTATGTCGATCAACTGATCGCCGACGTCAACGCCTTCCAGTCGACCCCGGCCGGTACGCCGGAATCCGACAAGCTGGGTTCCCGCATGGTCGAGAACCTGGTCAGCAATCTGCTGTTCATCGGCACCGTCCAGTCGACGGACCCGATCTACCACCGCAACGTCTTGAAGAACTTCGTGGAATTCAAGACGGCGTCCTACGAGTACTACCGGACCTTCCCCTACCGGGGATTCCAGTGGTTCCTGGACGAATAGGGGCGAGTTGCTGATTTGAGGCGGAACCCGGGCCGGGTGCGTTTGGCGCCCGGCCCGGGACACCCGCTTCGGGTCGGCCCCGGGCCGCTGCGTTACCAGTAACGCCGCCGGTCCGGTCGGGCGGTGACCAATGGCGAACTTTATTCAATTCACCTTGATGCGGGCGGGGATGGCGCTGATCACCCTGCTGACCGTGTCGTTGATTGTTTTTACCTTGATGGAGCTGGTGCCTGGCAATTGCGCCGAGCGCTACCTCGCCTTCAAGAACACGCAAGGCGCCCAAATCACTGTCGAGGACATCAAGGCCGAGGAACGGCGCCTGGGCCTGGACCGGCCGTTCCTCATCCGATGGGGCAGTTGGGTCGGCAACGTCTTCTTCAAGGGCGAATTCGGCGACAGCTGCATCCTGCGCCTCAACATCAACCAGTTGCTCAAGGACAAGTTCTGGATCTCGCTTGGGATCTGCATGGTGGCGCTGATCATTTCCTATCTGATCGCCATACCCGTCGGCATCATATCGGCGACGTCGAAAAGCGCCTGGACCAACCATTCCCTGCGCTTCGTCAGCTATCTCGGCCTGGCCCTGCCCAACTTCCTGCTGGCCCTGATCATCATGCTGATATCGACCGTACTGTTCGGTGATTCGCTGACCGGCCTGTTTTCCAAGGAATATCGCGACGCCGCCTGGTCCTGGGCCAAGTTCGGCGACTTCATGTCCCGCGCCTGGCTGCCGATCTTCATTCTTGGCTGGTCGGCGACCGCCTTTGCCCTGCAGACCGTGCGCGCCCTGATGCTGGACGAGATCGGCAAGCTGTACGTCACCGCGGCGGCGGCGCGCGGCATCTCCGGCCGCCGCCTGTTGTGGCGCTATCCGGCGCGGCATTCCCTGGGGCCGGTGATCAATTCGCTGGGCTTCGACCTCAACAGGATTTTCAACGAACTGCCGATCATCGCGCTGATCCTGACCCTGACCGAATCGGGCGCGCTGTTGATCGAATCCCTGGCCCGATCGAACGACCAGCAATTGGCCGGCGCCATCATCTTCCTGCTGACCGGCAGTATCGTGTTCCTGAATTTCATTACCGACATCCTTCTGGCGCTGATGGACCCCAGGGTGCGCCGCGGACTGATGGGTTAGGCAATGACCGACACCACGACGACCAACCCCGCGGCGGCCGACCAGAAAGCCAAGGAAGCCTATTTCACCGCTTCCCAGGGGCAATTGATCTGGGCCCGCTTCAAAGGCAACCGCTCGGCGATGATCGCCGGCTGGGCCCTGATCCTCATGGTCCTGATGGGTCTGTTCGCGCCCTTCCTGTCGCCTTATGACCCGACCATCGCCGGCCGCGACAAGGAATATGAAAACGGCGCGCCGCAGATCCCGAAATTCTGGGATGAAAACGGTTTTTCGGCCCGACCCTTCATCTACAGTGTCGAGCGGACCCGTTCGATCAAGACCAATTTCCGTTGGGTCACCACGATCAACCGCGACAAGCGGCGCTATGTCGAACTGTTCGTGCGCGATTGGGAATACAGCCTGATCAAGATCGGTTGGGACCTGCCCGGCGAAGCCTTCGATGCCGATCTCAGGCTATTCACATCCGATCTGCACCTGTTCGGGGTCGACAAGGGGGGAATCCATCTGTTCGGCACCGACGCGTCCGGCAAGGACATCTTCTCCCGCACCCTGCACGCCATCTATACCTCGCTGGCAGTCGGCACTTTGGGGGTCCTGATCTCGTTCGTCCTGGCCCTGATCATCGGTGGTGTCGCCGGGTATTTCGGGGGCTGGATAGATACTGTGCTGCAGACCATCACCGACGCGGTGCGCACCGTGCCGGCGATCCCGCTGTTCATGGCCCTGGCTGCCTTCATCCCCGAGGAATGGAGTTCCGAAACCCGGTTCTTCTTCATTTCCATCATCCTGGGGGTGGTCGGCTGGCCGACCCTGGCCCGGCGTATCCGCACCCATTTGCTGACCGAACGGTCCCAGGAATACGTGCTGGCCGCCGAACTGTGTGGCGCACCGCCCGGGCACATCATCCGCCGTCATCTGCTGCCCAGCTTCACCAGCTATATCATCGTCGATCTGATGATTTCCTTCCCTTATGCGGTGCGCTCTGAAACCGCGCTCAGCTTCATCGGGCTGGGACTGAAGGATCCGGTGAATTCCCTGGGCGCGCTGATGCAGAACGTGTCCAAGGCCGATGTGCTGTTGAATTACCAGTGGTACTTCATCCCGGTCATCTTCTTCGTCGCCCTGGTGCTGGCTTTCGTGTTCGTCGGTGACGGTTTGCGCGACGCCGCCGATCCCTATTCGAGTCACAAATGATGAACCAGCCCGTCGTCAGCGTTGATAACCTCACCGTCCGTTTCAAGACGGACGAAGGGCTGATAACCGCCCTGGACGGGGTCTCGTTCGAAATCGCGCCGGGTGAGGTGTTGGGTCTGGTTGGCGAAAGCGGGTCTGGCAAATCGGTATCGGCCAAATCGCTAATGCAGCTCAATGCCGACAACACGGTCTACGACCCGGCCAGCCGCATCACCCTGCGGGCCAATGGCGGCGAGGTCGATGTCCTGAGCCTGAAAAAGGCCAAGGACATGATGCTGATCCGCGGCGGTGCCATTTCGATGATCTTCCAGGAACCGATGGCCAGCTTCGCCCCGGCGATCACCATCGGCGACCAGATGGTCGAACAGCTGCTGCTGCATGGCACGATGACCCAAAAGGAGGCCGAGCAGTTGTCGATCGAGATGCTGGACCGGGTCGGTATCCCCGACGCGGCCCGGCGCTTCCGGCAATATGCATTCGAATTCTCCGGCGGCATGCGTCAGCGGGCGATGATCGCGATGGCGCTGTCGACCCAGCCCAAGCTGCTGATCGCCGACGAGCCGACGACGGCGCTGGACGTCACCATCCAGGCACAGGTGCTGGAGCTGATGAAGGAATTGGTGGCCGAATTCCATATGGCGATCCTGTTCATCACTCATGACCTGGGAGTGATTGCCCAGACCGCCGACAATGTCGCGGTGATGTATCTTGGCCGGGTGGTCGAACACGGCCCGGTGCGCGAGGTTATCCGCAAGCCGGCCCATCCCTATACCCAGGGCCTGTTGCACGCCCTGCCCAACCTTGAAGACCTGGACGCGCCGCTGACCCCGGTGTCCGGCGATATCCCAAGCCCGTTGGAGCGGCCTGCCGGGTGTGTCTTCCACACCCGCTGCCCGGTGGCAATGACCGGCCGCTGCGACCGCGAGGTTCCGGTGATGCACGATCTGGAAAACGGCCATTCCGCCGCTTGCTGGGCGATCGACGATCAGGGAGGCGCGGCATGAGCGAGACCGGCGCCAGGCCCCTGATCACCGCCCGCGATCTGTCGGTGCATTTCCCGATCAGCGGCGGCCTGTTTTCGCCCAAGGTGATCGTCCGCGCCGTCGAGGGCATCAAGCTGGACATTCCGCGCGGGTCGTTTTTCGGCCTGGTTGGTGAAAGCGGCTCGGGCAAGACCACGTTCGGCCGGGCGCTGTTGCGGGCCGTGCCGATCGCCCGTGGCCATGTCGCCTATGACGATGGCGAGGTTCAGTACGACCTGGCCGGGATCGGCAAGCCGGAGCTCAAGGACTACCGGAAGCGGGCCCAGCTGATCTTCCAGGACCCCTATGCCGCGCTCAGCCCACGGATGACGGTGCGCGACATCATCGCCGAGCCGCTGGAAGTGATGAAGCTGACCACGACCAGGGCCGAGACCGACGAGCGGGTGCGCGAGATCGCCGCCAAGTGTCGGCTGAACCTGGAGCACCTGCGCCGTTTCCCGCACGCCTTTTCCGGCGGCCAGCGCCAGCGCATCTCGATCGCCCGGGCCCTGGTCTCCAGCCCTCGTTTCATCGTCGCCGACGAGGCGGTGGCGGCGCTTGACGTGTCGATCCAGGCCGATGTGCTGAACCTGCTAAAGGAACTGCAAAAGGACATGGGGCTGACATTCCTGTTTATCAGCCACGACCTTAGCGTCGTGGCCCATGTCTGTGATCATGTCGCGGTGATGTATCTGGGGCGCCTGGTCGAGACCGCCCCGACCCGCGAGCTGTTCGCCGCGCCGCGCCACCCCTATACCAAGGCGCTGATGAGCGCCATTCCCTCGCTGGACCCGGACCACAGCGGCAAGGCCCAAAAGCTGGAAGGCGAGATCCCCAGCCCGGCCGACCCGCCACCGGGGTGCAAGTTCCAGACCCGCTGTCCCCATGCCATCGACATTTGCCGCAAAGAGGAACCGGCGTTGGCTGATCTTGGCCTGGAGCACGACGTCGCCTGCCACCGTTGGCAGGAACTGGCCGAGGACCCGGCGCCAGCGGGGTAGGGATTGGGGCGGCCTTCCGCAGCCTGCTAATAACGTGCTAACGCTCTTCCGATTTCGGATATCCGGGGCGGGCTGATCTATCTACCCCACCCGCCGGAGCGCCAACAGGTTGAAGATCGCCAGGGTGGCGAGCACGATGGTGCCGCCGACCAGGCTGGCGGTGGCTGGGGTTTCGCCGATCACCCACCACACCCACAGCGGCGCGATCACCGCCTCCAGCAGCAGCATCAACCCGACCTCCGGCGCCGGCAGGTAACGGGGCCCCAGGGCCAGCGCCCAGGTGCTGACCGGCAGGACCACCAGGCCCATCAGGGCCAGATAGACCAGATTATCGCCCGCCACCAGGGCCGGTGTCGCCAGCGGCCATGCGATGGTGGCCGATAGAAAGGCCGAGACCATCATCGCCGGCACCATGGAACTCCGCCGCCGCCTGCGCGCCAGGGTGAAGGCGCTGGCCATGCAGATCGCAACCCCGAGCGCTGCAGCGTCGCCGAGCGGCACCGACGAGCCGCTGCCCAGACTGCCCCTGGCGATCACCGCGATGCCGACCAGGGCCAGCACAATCGTCGCCCAGATCCGCCGCGACACCGCCTCGCCGAGAATGAAGCGGGCCATCAGCGCGGCGAACACCGGCGAGGTCGAGACGATAAACAGGGTATTGGCGACGCTGGTCCGCTTCAGCGAGAGAATGAAAAGGATCGTGCTGGCAGTGAACAGCACCGCATAGGCCAGTCCTTCCGGACCGATATCCCGGATATGTGAAATCAGTTTCCGGCGCTGCAGGGCGACCAGCACCAGCAGCATCGCCACGCCGGTCAATACGCCGCGCCAAAACAGCAGGGTCCATTCGTCGGCGTCGATCAGGCGCACCAGCAGGCTGTCCGGCGTGATCGCCAGCACCCCGCCACCGGTGATCAGCAGTCCCTTGACATGGTCGTCCTGATGCAACTCAAGCCTCCCCGATCGTCGCGGCACGCTCTTCGCACGGCCTGTCTGACCCGTCAAGGGAACCAGCGCGTGCCCCGTTGCGTGTGATCCTTGACTTTGGCCGCCGGGTGCGCAACTTGGCCGGCAGCGCGGTTGATGGCGGGTATGGCCCGCTCGACGCTCGAGGAGGCGATGGCGATGAACCAAGCAATGGTGGAACCCGGGGTCCGGGTGATCGGCCGGATCAACTGGTTGGGGGTGCGCACCCTCTATGCCAAGGAGGTGTTGCGTTTCCTCAGGGTCTTCATGCAGACCGTGGCGGCGCCGGTGACCACCACCTTGATCTTCCTGGCGATCTTTTCCCTGGCCCTGGGCGGTGCCGGGCGTGGTGTCGGCGAGGTCCCGTTCCTGGAGTTCCTGGCCCCTGGGCTGATCATGATGGCGATCGCCCAGAACGCCTTCGCCAACACCTCGTCCTCGCTTCTGGTCTCCAAGGTCCAGGGCAATATCGTCGACGTGCTGATGCCGCCCTTGTCGCCGGGCGAGTTGGTTTTCGCCTATGTCGCCGGCGGCGCCACCCGCGGCCTGGTGGTCGGGGCGGCGGTGGCGCTGGCCATGGCGTTTTTCGTGCCGCTCGGCCTGCACAGCCTGGCCGCGGTTTTGTACTTCTCCGTCGCAGCCTCCTTGCTGCTGTCGCTGCTGGGGCTCTATGCCGGGATCTGGGCCGAGAAGTTCGACCATATGTCGGTGGTGACCAATTTCGTCATCACGCCGCTGTCGTTCCTGTCCGGTACCTTCTATTCGGTCGAACGCCTGCCCGGCGTCTGGCATGACCTCAGCCAGCTCAACCCCTTCTTCTACATGATCGACGGCTTCCGCTATGGCGTCATCGGCCACGCCGACGGCAGCGTCGCGATCGGGTTCGTGGTGCTGGCGATGCTCGACGTCGCCCTACTGGTCGGCGCCTATGCGCTGTTCCGCACCGGGTATAAGCTGAAGAGCTGAGGAGAAAGCGCGTCTCACATCGTTCGAGACGGGCCTATCGGCCCTCCTCAAGATGAGGAGGGATTGACGCAGGCGGCAAATACCCACATTTCAACACCCACCGGTCCCTCCTCATTCTGAGGAGCCACCGAAGGCGGCGTCTCGAAGGATGTGGCAGGCGTTGTCGACCCTATACCCGCCCCGCAAGTTCGGCGCGGCCGCCGGCCTCCGCCAGGCTTTTCAGAAGGCCGAGCTTTTCCTTCACCTTGGTCTCGATATGGGCGACCTGGTCCTGGTTCAGGTGCCGGAACTTGCCGATCAGCTTCAGGTAGTCGCTCAGCGGGCGCGGGTTGTCGACGTCGCGGGTGAAGTTGAGGCCCTGGTCCGGCGTGTAGTCCCACAAGGGCACGAAGTTGGTCTCCACCGCCAACCGGCAGACCTGGTTGGTCTGGGCCGAGGGGAAGCGCCAGCCGGTGGGGCAGGGGGAATAGGCGTGGATATAGGCGAAGCCGTGCTTCGAGGCCTCCTGGGCCCGCTCCAATTTGGCGTAGAAATCCTCCATGAAGGCTAACGAGGCGGTGGCGACATAGGCGCATTTGTGGCCCATCATGATCAACGGCACGTCCTTGGCGTCCTGGGTCTTGCCGCGCATTTGCTCGCCGACCGGCGTGGTCGAGGTCCAGGACCCGTAGGTGGTCGAGGATGAGCGCTGCATGCCGGTGTTCATGTAGCCTTCGTTGTCAACGCAGATATAGAGGATCTGTTCGCCGCGCTCGGCGGCGCCCGAGAGCGACTGGAAGCCGACATCGGTGGTGCCGCCGTCACCGGCCAGGGCCAGCATCTGCACCTCGCGCCCCACGCGATTGTAATAGCGCTTGATGCCGCCCAGCATGGTCGCGGTGTTGGTCAATAAGGGGTGGAAGATCGGCACCTTGGTGCCGGTCTGGCCGTTATAACCGACCGAGCCCATGCCGGGGATGCAGCCGGGCGGCGCCGCCACCACCGTATTGCGGCCCAGCTTGCGCAAAGTATGGCGCATCAGCAGTTCGGAGTTGCAGCCCTGGCAGGCCGACAGGCCGGGGACGAACAGATCCTCGTCCGCCCCGACCCGGTTGTAGATCTCACCGGCCCGCTTGAGTTCCAGCGCTTCGTGCGGGCAGGCGGCGACGCAGGCCGGCTCGCCGTCGCACAGGTCGCACTTCACCACATGGCCGGCCTGGTCGTTGAACTGGATGCCGCCATAGGCGCAGCCCACCGTGCACAGCAGGCAGTCGACGCATTTCGCCGCCGACCAGTCGATAACGCCGGTGTCGCCATTCTTGGCCAGCGCCGCCGCCGGGCAGGCCATGACGCATTTCGGATCGCCGCATTGCCGGCACAGGGCGAGCTCGAAACCGCCATTGCCGTCAGGTAGAATGTCCAACCTTGCATTGGCCGGATTGCCGCTATCCTTGGCACTTGCGCAAGCGGTCATGCAATCGCCGCAGCCGTCGCATTGCTCGGCCTGGAAGGCGATGGTGTTGTAGCCGATGCCCATGCCGTTCACCCTCCTTAGCGCCAGTTTTGCGACATCAATCGGCGGCCGACCTGCATCGGCGCCGCCAGGAAGTCGTCCTTGACCGGCTCAAGGTCGATGCGGCGCAGGATCAGCTGCCACATGATGCCGGTGTCGAAGGCGGTATTGATGCCGGAAATCCCCTGCAGGCAGCCGTCCCGCAGGATGATCTTGGCGTAGCGGCCGTCGGCGTTTTGCATGACCACCTCGCAATTGTCGTCACCCGCCTCGGCCAGGCCGACCGACAGGGCCTGTTGGCCGAAGAAGCGGTAGGTGTTGATCGGCACGCCGCCGGGATAGGGTTTGACGAAGTCATCGCCGGCCATGTCCATGCCGGCGATGCGGCCCTGTTCGACCGCGTTGGGCAGGATGCCGATCACCGAGGTTCCGTTCCGGAAGAAGTCGCGCGCCTGGGCCACGTCGCCGGCGGCCCAGATATCGGCGGTGTTGGTCCGCATCAGGTCGTCGACCAGGACACCGGCGTCGCAGGCGATGCCGGACCCGTCCAGATAGTCGATCACCGGTAGGACTCCGGTGGCGACCAGCAACAGGTCGCAATCGATGGCCTCGCCATCGTCTAGGAGCAGCCGGCAGCCCGGCTCCAGCGGCTGCACCTCTGTGACCGCGCGGCCCATCCGCATCTCGGCACCATGGGCGGTGAAGGCGGCCTCGATCATCGCCGCGGCGGTGCGGTCGAAATAGGCCGGCAGGACATGCTCGCGCATCTCGACGATGGTGACAGCCAGGCCGGCCTCGGCCAGGTTCTCGGCCGCGTGCATGCCCACTAGGCCGGCGCCCAGCACCGCTGCCCGCTTGGCGTCGGCGAAACCGGCCCGCAAACCCTGGGCGTCCGCCATGCTGCGCAAGGTGTGGAACGGCACCTGGTCCAGGCCCGGGATCGGCGGCACCGCCGGCGCCGCGCCGGTTGCCAGCAGCAGCTTGCCATATTCCAGCGCCTCGCCCGACGCCAGGGTCAGCTTGTGGTGCTCTGGCACCACCGCTGTGACCGCGTTGTCGGCACGGAAATCGACGGCATTGGCATCGAACCAGGCCGGATCGCGCAAGTCCACCGTACCAGGGTCCGACCGGCCCGAGACCACATAGGGCAGCACCGTCGGCGAATAGGGCGGGCGGTCGTCCTTGGCCAGCATCACGATCGGTGTTTCGCTGTCGGTCTGACGGATCGCCGCCGCCGCCTCCAGCGCCGCATGGGACGAGCCGATAATGACATGGGGGTCAGTGGCCATGGCTAATCTCCTCGGCCTTCGCGGTGTCTCCACCCCCACCCCAACCCTCCCCCGTCAAGGGAGAGGGGGCGCAGGCAGCACCGGAAATTTCCCCTCCCCCCTGGCGGGGGAGGGTCAGGGTGGGGGGGTGAGGCCTTTCAGCCCGCATCGGCGCCTCAATCATTTTCGTTCAGCCAGACTGGCCCGTTCGGCATGCTGCCGGCCCAGGCGCGGGCGGTGACGTCGATCGCATGGGTGAAATGGTCCGGCGTAATATCGGCGCCGGCCAGGCCGCCGATGAAGCTGACCACCGGGCGGATCTCGCCGGTATGGACCATCGCCGCCAGCACCTCCTGGTGGACCGGCCCCGAGTTCCAGCCGTAATTGACCGCCCGGTCGACGACGCCGACCGTCTCGACCTTGGCCAGGGCTGCCGCCATCGCGGCAACCGGGAAGGGCCGGAAGGTCTTGATCCGGATCACCCCGACCCGTTCGCCCCTCTCGCGGGCCGCATCGACTGCATCCTTGGCAGCACCCGACATCGAGCCGATGGTGATCAGGGCATAGTCGGCATCGTCCAGGCGGTATTCCTCGATCAGCGGCGCATGCGACCGGCCGAACCGTTCGGCCCATTCGGCATGGGCCTCCTCGATCACGCTCAGCGCCGCCTGCATGCCGGCGCACAGACCCTTGCGGTAACGCACGAAGCTGGCCGGGCCGGCGCCGCCGGCGCCGCCGATCAGCGGGTCCACCGCCATCGGGCGTTCGGGGTCCAGGCAGGCGTGCCAGTTGACGAACTTCTCACCCAGGAAGTCGGCGCATTCGGCCCGGTCGGGCACCGCCACCTTCTGGACGCCATAGGACAGGTAGTTGCCGTCATGGCAGACATTGACCGGCAACATCACGTCCGGGTGCTCGGCGACCCGATAGGCCATCACGGTGGTGTCCAGCACCTCCTGGCAGTTCTCGGCATACATCTGCACCCAGCCCACCTCCTTGACCGTCATCGCGTCCTGCTGGCCGCCCCAGACACAGGTCGGCGAGATGAAGTCGCGGGTCACCAGCGAGGCAACGATCGGCAGGCGCAGCCCCGGGGTGCGGGCATAGGGTTCGAACATGAAGGCCAGGCCCTGGGCGCTGGTCGCGGTATAGGTGCGCGCGCCCGCCAGACAGGCGCCGTGCAGCACGCTCATCACCGAATGCTCGCCTTCGACGTCCAACAGGTCGGCCTCGATGATGCCGTCGGCGATGAACTGGGCGACATATTCGACCAGCGACGATTGCGGCGTGATCGGGTAGACCGCGACCATGTCGGGCTGGGCGCAGGCGACACCCCAGGCCGCCGCCTCATTGCCGTCACAGACGATGATGCGGTCGCGGTTGTCCTCTTTGGTCAGAACCCGGGCCATGGCTCAAGCGTCCCTTTCCTCGACCATCTGGATGGCGTTCTGGGGGCATTCGACGGCACAGGTGCCGCAGCCCTTGCAGGCGACATAGGCGATGTCGAACCAGGTCGGGCGTTCGACAATGCACTGGACCGGGCAATACAGCCAGCACGTGGCGCATTTGACGCATTTGTCGCGGTCGACCACCGGGCGCTCGGCCCGCCAGTCGCCGGCCAACATCGTGCTCAATTCGGTGGCGACCGCGCACATGTTGTCGGGCAGGTGCTGGCGCCTGGGGTCGCGCGGCGGCTTGGCGGCAGTCCCGCTCATGCCGCTGCCTCGTTCAGGTCGAAGACCTGGGTCTCGGCATAGCCGCGGTCCACCGCCTCGCGGTTCTGGTCCAGTGCCGCATCCCGGAAATTCGCGGTTTCCAGCGCTGCCTCGACGTTTTTCAGGGAGACGATGCCGGTTGCCTTGGCATAGGCGCCCAACATCACCGTGTTGGTGATCGGGCGGCCGAACAGATCGCGGGCGATGCCGACCGCATCGCACAGCGCCACCCGGCGCACATGATCGGGGCGGGAAACCTCTGTCAGCGGCTTCTTGGTCGCCTGGATCAGGGTGCCACCAGCCCGCATGCCGGCGAAGATGTCGACGGCACGACCCACCGTCGGGTCGATGCTGAGGATGGTGTCGGGCGTATAGATATTGGTGACGGCACGGATCTCGGCATCGGCAAAGCGCAGGTAACAGACCACCGGCGCGCCGCGGCGTTCAAACCCGAAGGAGGGGATCGCCATGACGTTGAAGCCTTCGAGGACCAGGGCCTTGGCGAGGATCTTCGAAGCCAGCACGGCGCCCTGTCCGCCGCGGCCATGTAGCCTGACTTCCCGCATAACGCCCTCCCAGCAAATCCGTTTTTATTTGGTATTTGAGTACTTAATTACGGCGAAGTGGGCGGATCTGTCAAGCCGCCGCCCCCGGGACCGCACCGTCGCCATCTTTGGAAGTCGGCAGAAAATCAGGCGTTGACAGGTGTTGGCCGGGTTCAGATACTCCCAGGTTTCCGGTGCCCGGAGGGCCGGTTGAAATACGTGCCCATCGCGCGAAATACGCCCAAATCGTCCAGAGTGGAGGCTTGAAGTGACTGCGGAAATCCTGCCGACCTACGCCTATGCGGATGTCGCGTTCGAGCGCGGCGAGGGATGCTATCTCTACGATACGGACGACCGGCGTTTTCTTGATTTCGGGGCCGGCATCGCGGTTTCGGCGTTGGGCCATTGCCATCCGCACCTGGTCGAGACCCTGCAGGCCCAGGCGGCCAAGCTGTGGCACACCTCGAACCTCTATCACATCCCGCCGCAGGAACGGCTGGCCGCCCGGTTGGTCGCCGCCAGCTTTGCCGACAAGGTGTTCTTTTGCAATTCCGGCGCCGAGGCGATCGAGGCGGGCCTCAAGATGGTGCGCCGCTACCACCACCACAAGGGCCAGCCGGAACGCTACCGGATGATCACCTTCGACGGCTGCTTCCACGGCCGCACCCTGGCCACCATCGCGGCGGCCGGCGGCGAAAAGCTGACCGGCGGCTTCGGGCCGATGCTGGATGCCTATGACCGGGTCCCGTTCGGCGATGTCGACGCTGTCAAGGCGGCGGTCGGGCCGGAAACCGCGGGCATCCTGGTCGAACCGATCCAGGGCGAAGGCGGCATCCGGCCGGCGCCGTCCGGTTTCCTGGCCGCGCTGCGCGAGATCACCGACGCGAACGGCCTGCTGTTGATGTATGACGAGGTCCAGTGCGGCATGGGCCGCACCGGCAAGCTGTACGCCCATGAATGGAGCGGGGTCACGCCCGACGTCATGGCCAGCGCCAAGGGCATTGGCGGCGGCTTCCCCTTGGGCGCCTGCCTGGCTACCGACGAGGCGGCTTCCGGCATGACGCCGGGCAGCCATGGCACCACCTATGGTGGCAACGCCCTGGCGACCAGTGTCGGCAATGCGGTGCTGGACGTTGTCCTGGAAGATGGCTTCCTGGAAAGGGTGGTGCAGGTCGCCAATCATTTCCGCCAACAATTGGCGATGCTGGCCGACCGGCATGGCGGGGTCGTCGCCGAGGTCCGCGGCGAAGGCCTGATGCTGGGCATTAAGACGGTACCGCCCTGCGGCGAGGTCATCGACCGCCTGCGGGACCGTGGCCTGTTGTCGGTGCCGGCCGCCGACAATGTCATCCGGCTGTTACCGCCGCTGATCATCGACGAAACCCAGGTCGGTGAGGCGGTCGAGATTATCGAATCCGTCTTTGCGGAATTTGAGACATGAGTGGGCCGCGGCATTTTCTCGATCTCGATAAGCTGGACGGGGCGACCTTGCGTGGGATCCTCGACCAGGCCGACAGCCGCAAGCAGGCCAGGGCGGGACAGCCGCGTGGCGCGGTCGATGCCGACCGGCTGCTGGACGGAAAGGTCCTGGCGATGCTGTTCGAGAAACCGTCGACCCGGACCCGGGTTTCGTTCGACATGGCGATGCGCCAGCTTGGCGGCCAGGCGATCGTCCTCAACGCGGCCGACATGCAGCTCCAGCGTGGCGAGACCCCGGCTGATACCGCCAGGGTGCTGTCGCGCTATGTCGATGCGATCATGATCCGTACCACCGGCGAAGAGGTGATCGAGGAGATGATCGCCCATGCGACAGTGCCGGTGATCAACGGGTTGACCGACGCCAGCCATCCCTGCCAGTTGATGGCCGATGTCATGACCTTCGAGGAACATCGCGGTCCGATCACCGGCAAGGTGGTGACCTGGACCGGTGACGGCAACAATGTCGCGACCTCGTGGATCCATGCGGCGGTAAGGTTCGATTTCGAGCTCCGGTTGGCCTGCCCCGACGAATTGGCGCCCAGCCGCCAGGCGATGGACTGGGCCGCCGATCAGGGCGGCAAGGTGCAGTGGACGACCGATGCCGGTGCGGCGGTGGCCGGCGCCGACTGCGTGGTTGCCGACACCTGGGTGTCGATGGGCGATGCCGCCAGCGACCGCCACAATCTGTTGAAGCCCTATCAGGTGGACGAGCGCTTGATGGGCCTGGCCGGGCCGGATGCCGTCTTCATGCACTGCCTGCCGGCGCATCGTGGCGAGGAGGTGACGGCTGGCGTGATCGACGGCCCGCAATCGGTGGTGTTCGACGAAGCGGAAAACCGGCTGCACGCCCAAAAGGCCATTCTTGCCTGGTGCATGGGTTAGAGTCTGACCCGGAAGTCGCGTAGAGCGACTTTCGGGTCATACACTAAGGTTTGTTTACCGGTTGCTGTCAGCATGGCGGCTGCCGGCGGGACTGTCCTGCCTAGAAATGGAAGGCCGCCTGCGATGGCCGCAACAGAAGTACCCGACAATCTGATTGTTCCGTTCCAGTTGGAACGGGCCGGCGTGCGCGGGCGCCTGGTGCGCCTTGGCACGGTCGCCAACCGCATCGTCACCCAGCACGCCTATCCCGACAGTGTGTCGGCCCTGCTGCTCGAGGCGCTCGCCCTGACCGCGGTCCTGGCCAATCCGAAGAAACTGGACGGCGGCTTTACTCTGCAGACCAAGGGTGACGGACCGGTTGGGTTGTTGGTCGCCGATCTGATGTCGTCGGGCCGCGTGCGCGGCTACGCCAAATTCGATGAGGAGCAATTGGCCGCGGCCGAAGCGGCCGGCAGTGGCGCCCCGGTGCCGCGCCTGTTGGGCGGTGGCCATCTGGCGCTGACCGTCGACCCCGGCAAGGGCGAACGCTATCAAGGGATCGTGCCGCTGGACGGGGCCGACCTTGCCGACTGCGTGCACGCCTATTTCCGCCAGTCGGAACAGATCGACACCTGCGTCCGGCTGGCGGCGGCACCGCGCGATGACGCCGGCTGGCGGGCCGGTGGGATTATCTTGCAACGGCTGCCTGGCGAAAGCGGCTCCGCGGGGATCGATTTCGCGCGCGACGAAGCCGATGATGATTGGCGGCGCAGCGTCATCCTGATGAGTTCGGTCCGCGACGACGAATTGCTGGACCCGGATCTGGCGCCCGAAACTCTGCTGTTCCGGCTGTTTCATGAGGACCAGGTGCGGGTCTTTTTACCCACCCACCTGGCCTTTGGTTGCAAATGCAGCCGAGAAAAGGTAGCCCATGTCCTGGAACGTTTTTCCCAGGCCGAACGCCGTGACATGTCCATCGATGGCGAGGTCGTGGTAAACTGCGAATTCTGCAACCAAACCTACCAGTTTACCGACGCCGAGGTGGCGGCATTGCCGGTGGGTGGAACGGATAGCGATTGAACCGGGCGGCCGCGGTCTTGCCGGCCGCGCCGAGAAGGAGGGGGATCATGGCAATGTTGCGTGTTGCGCTGGCGGTGTTGGCGATGGCATCGGTTCTGACGGCCTGCGAGACGCCGACGGTGCCCAGCTATCCGCCGATCCGATTCACCGATGTCGAGCCCTATAAGCTGGATGTCGCCAAGGTCGAGGTGTTGAACACCTACCTGCCGCCCCTGAAGGCACCCAATGTCGAGCATGACTTCCCCTACACGCCGGCCGCGGCGGCCGAGCAATGGGCGCGCGACCGGCTGGTCGCCGTCGGCACCAAGGGAGTGGCCCGGGTGATCATTTCCGATGCCAGCGTGGTCGAGACCCAGTTGAAAAAGTCCAAGGGACTGAAAGGCGTGTTCACCGTTGACCAGTCGGAGCGCTATGACGGGACGTTGACTGTGACGGTCGAGGTCCGCAGCGTCGAGGCCAGGCGCGACGCCTTTGTCGCCGCCACCGCCCGCAAGACCAATTCGGTGCCGGAAAACGCCAGCCTCAATCAGCGCGAGGATGTCTACTACAAGATGACCAAGGAACTGATCCGTTCGGTCGACGCGACCCTGGCCCGGGAAATCGCCACCTATTTCAAGCGCTGGCTGAAGTAGGGCAATACAGATCTTCGGCCGTTCAGTGTCTGGCCCGAAAGCCGCTCGAAGCGACTTTCGGAGATTCTGTTCCGTCCCGCTCCCCGTCCCAACCACCCACTAGGGTACCATCAATGGGTGGTTGGGACGGGGAGCGGGACGGAACAGCCACATTCAATACAGTCTCTTACGACGCGGCGTAATCCGAGAGGCGGCGCAGGAAGTCCGTACAGGCGTTGAGTTCCGAAAGCGCGAGGAATTCATTGGGCTTGTGGGCCTGATCGATGCTGCCCGGGCCGCAGACCACGGCCGGTACGCCGGCTTCCTGAAAGGTGCCGGCTTCGGTGCCGTAGGAGACCGCGAACACGTCATTGCTGCGGGTCAGTGCCAGGGCCAGGCTCTCGGCGGGTGAATTCTCCAATGGCGACAGGCCGGGCGCCCGGGCGATGGTCGTGGTCTCGATCATCGCGCCGGGATGGACCTGGCGCATGCGCGGCAAAAGATCCGCTTCAACCAGCGCCGCCAGCCGGTTCGGGACCTCGTCCACGTCGGTCCAGGGCAGGGCGCGGAAGTCCCATTTGAAGCGGCATTCCCGGGCGATGATATTGGCGGCGGTGCCGCCGTGGACGGTGCCGACCTGCAGGGTGGAATAGGGTGGGTCGAAGCGTCCGGATTCGTCGCCACGATCCCTAAGCTCGGCCGCCATCTTGGTCAATGTGCCGATCAGTTCGGCGGCATACTCGATCGCGTTGACGCCCTGCTCGGGGGCGCTGGAATGACCGTCCAACCCGGTCACCCGTGTCTCGTACGCGGCACAGGCCTTGTGGGCGTTAACCACCTTCATCAGGGTCGGCTCACCGACGATGACTAGGCGCGGCTGCCAGGTTTGGCCGTGCAGGAAATTGATCAGGCCACCGACCCCCAGGCAACCGACCTCCTCGTCGTAGGAAAAGGCGAAATGCAGCGGCAGCTTCAGATCGGCGGCGATGAAGTCCGGCACCATGGCCAGCACGCAGGCGATGAACCCCTTCATATCGGCGGTGCCGCGGCCATACAGGCGCCCGTCCTTTTCGATCATGGCGAACGGGTCCGACGACCAATCCTGGCCATCGACGGGAACCACGTCGGTGTGGCCCGACAGCACGATCCCGCCCGACCGCTCCGGCCCGACCGTGGCAAACAGATTGGCCTTGTCGCCGTCCGGGCTGTGGATGATCTCCGACGATATCCCGAAGCCGCCCAGATAGTCGGCGATGAAACCGATCAGCGCCAGGTTGGAATTGCGGCTGGTGGTGTCGAAGGCGACCAGCTTGTCCAGCATTTCGGTTGGCGTCAGACGTTGACCCATGATCTCTCTCTTTCGGTTGTACGCGGTCAGCCGCGCCAGAATGCGGGCGTGAACAGGACCAGGACGGTAAACAGCTCCAAGCGGCCCAACAGCATGCCGATCGACAGGGCCCATTTGGCGGCATCGGGCAGGGACTGGAAGGTCCCGGCCGGCCCGATGGTCGGCCCCAGGGCCGGGCCGACATTGGCGATCGCGGTGCCGGCCCCGGACAGGCTGGTCACGAAGTCGAGGCCGAGCGAGGTCAGCACCAGGGTCAGGACCCCGAACACCAGGACGAACAGGAAGAAGAAGCTCATCACCGAGTCAATTGCCGAGGCATTCAGCGGCCTGCCGTCATAGCGCGGGACCGCCACCGCGTGCGGCCGCAGCAGCCGCGACATCTGGGTCCTGGCCACCTCGGCCAGGATCTGGAAGCGGAAGATCTTGATGCCGCACGAGGTCGACCCGGCGCAGCCACCGATGAACATGAAGAAGAAGAACCCGACCACGGCGAACGACCCCCACAGACCATAGTCGGTGGTGGAATAGCCGGTTCCGGTGATGATCGAGATGACGTTGAAGGTGCCGTGTCTGAGCGCCAGGGCGGCGTCACGGTCGAGCCAGAAATACTGCCAGGCCACCATGCTGGCGACGCAGAGGACGACGATGGTGAAAAACCAGCGAACCTGGCTGTCCCGCCACAGGCGCCAGGGCTGGCCGCGCACCGTCTGCAGGTAGAGCACGAACGGCAGGCTGCCCAGCAGCATGAAGACCACGGCGATATAGTCGATCAGCCCGTCGTCGAAATGTCCCATCGACAGGTCGTGGGTTGAAAAACCGCCGGTGGCGATGGTGGTCATGGCATGAGCCATGGCGTCGAGCGCGGTCATGCCGGCGCCCCAATAGGCGATGGTGCAGGCAAAGGTCAGGGCCAGGTAGATCAGGCCCAACACGGCGGCGAATTGGGTGATGCGGGGCATCGCCTTTTCCGACCGGTCCGAACTTTCCATGCGGAAGAGTTGCATGCCGCCGACCTGCAGCAGCGGCAGGACGGCGATCGCCATCACCACCACGCCGATGCCGCCCAGCCATTGCAGCAGGGCCCGCCAGACCAGGATCCCCGGCGGCGCGTGGTCGAGGCCGGTGATCACCGTCGACCCGGTGGTGGTCAGGCCCGACATCGCCTCGAAAAAGGCGTCGGTGTACGAGAGCGACAGCTCGGAAAAGACGAAGGGCAGGGCGGCGAAGGCCGGCATCAGGATCCAGGCGGTGGTGGTCAGGACAAAGGCTTCCTTGACCTGCAGCTTGAACCGCTGGGCCCGCTGCCGGGTCGCCAGCATCAGGGTGATGCTCAGGAACAGGCTGGTCCCGGCGGCAGCCAGGAAGACCTGCCAGTCGGCGTGGCCGACCGCCAGGTCGAACAGCGCCGGCACCAGCATCGCCGCACCGAAGGTGGTCAACAGGATACTGACCACGAACAGGATCAACCGTAACTGCAGCACGCCCGTCCAACTCCCGCCATCGACCGACGCGGCGCACACCGGCACCGCCGGGCCGGAAAATACCCCGTTTCTCGCCTCAGGTCATGGTCAGCGTTATAAGCGACCGCCAAACTCGCGGATATGGCTGTATTCATGGATGCCGAAGGCGGTCACCGGGGCCAAGACGGTGACGGCGGCCAGCGGCTTGCGCGGCGGTAGCTTGGTCACCAAATTCAGGACATCGAACAGGACCAGGGCGGTGGCAAGGGCAGCGATCATCGGCGACCGGCCTTACCGGGTTGGGGTTGGCGGTTACGCATCAGGTCATCTGTCGGTAGGCAGCATGAATTTGACATTTTCTATCTTTTTTGTCAATTGTGACTTGACATAATCTGTCGGAAACGTAAATACAAGCTGTTGGAGCAGGACCGTGGAACGGCAGGGAGACGGGGACATGGGTCAGATACGACTTGCGGACAATTCGGCGGACCAACCGGGTTCAGCAGCGCGCGGCCGGGTCAAGTCCTGGTTGGCGGTTGCCGGGGTGGCGTTGGGCCTGCCTCTGGCCAACGCGTGCGCCATGGACCGGGTCGCCGACCGCGACCTGCCACTGCATCACAATGCCGATGGCACCTACAACAACCCGCCGGGCAGCCCCAAACAGACGGCCGGTTTCTTCGACATGGTCGACCTGTTCGCCAAGATGATCTTCGACTTCTCGGATGTCCGGAACCCGCCCGGCCACGTCCTGCCGGCGGACGAGGCCAAGGTCGCGGCGTTGGCGGCGCCCAACCCGTCGGCCACCTGGCTCGGCCATGCGGCCTTCATCATCCGCACCGGTGGCAAGACCGTGCTGACCGATCCCTTCCTGGGCCAGGTCGCCGGGCCGGCCGGATTGGGACCGCGGCGCCACGCAGATGCGCCGATGACCGCGGCCGAACTGCCGCCGGTCGACGTGCTGCTGATCAGCCACAACCACTACGACCATCTCGACACCGAAACCCTGGAAGCGATCGAAGGCAAGGACCGCATCCAGGCGGTGGTGCCGTTGGGGGTCGGTGCGATCCTGCGCGAACTGGGCTACCGCAACGTCCATGAACTGGACTGGTGGCAGGAGCGTCGCTTCGACGGTTTGCTGGTCCGCATGCTACCGGCGATCCACTTCTCCGGCCGCGGCCTGTTCGACAAAAACAAGAGCCTGTGGGGCAGTTTTGGGCTCTATGCCGACGATGCCCGGATCTGGTTTTCGGGCGATACCGGCTATGGCCCGGTCTTCCGTCAGATCGGGGCCAAGGAAGGCCCGTTCGACCTGGCCCTGGTCGCGATCGGCGCCTTCGACCCGCCGGTGGTCATGAAGCCGGTCCATGTCTCTCCGGAGGAGGCGGTGACCCTGTTGCAGGACATGCGGGTCGCCAAGGGCATCGGCATGCACTGGGGTACCATCAAGCTCAGCCTGGAAGATCCCTTCGCCACCGCCGACCGCTTCAAGGCGGCGGCCCGGGACCAGGGCTATGGCGAAGACAACGCAATCATTCTGAGCATCGGCGAAACCTACGCCCTGCCGGAAACCGCCATCAAGGCTGCGATGAGGAAGTGATCCAACGGTCATGGTTCATGACCGTTGTTTGGCCCCTCACGCGCCGGGCGCTCGCCTCCGCTCGCTTGGCTTCCGGCGCATAAGCGCCGACGCGCATTCGCGCTTGCCAGCGGACGATGAGTGAAACTCACCATCCGCTGGTTTCCAGATTTAGTTAAGCCGGATCGACCTTCACCAGGGCGGCGCCGACCACCGATTTGGATTCGACATCGTGATGGGCCTGGGCCATCTGATCGAAATCGTAGGTCCGTCCGATCTGGTGCTGCAAATTGCCCCTCGCGATCGCCTGGTTGATGCCGTTGAAGGCGGCCGCCTTGGCCTCGTCGTCCATGAAGAAGATGGCGATGTAGCGCAGCACCGCGTTATTCAGCATCAATGGCAGATGCGGCATTGCCTGGTCGCGGACATCGTCGAAGCCGAAGGCGGCGATGACGCCGTGGCGGGCCAGGACCGCCGCGTCAAAGGCGATATTGGTGCCGAACGACCCTTCGATGATGCGGTGCACGCCGTCCCGGCCGGCGATCGCCTGGACCTGCTTGGCCCGATCCTCATCGCGGTAATTGACCACATGGTCGGCCCCCAGTTCCTTCAGTCCCGCGGCCTTGGCATCGGACCCGGTGGCGGCGATCACCGTCGCCCCGACCCGCCCGTGGCGCCAGCGACGTAGATGGTCTGGCCGGACACCGCGCCGTCAGCGAACACCGCCCGGTAGGCGGTCACGGCCGGGATCCCGATCGCGGCACCCGCCTCGAAGCTCAAGCCCGGCGGCATGGCGATGGCTTGCGCATCCGGCAGCACGCAGTATTCGGCCCCGGTGCCGTGGGCCAGGGTCACCTGCGCCCCGAACAGCCAGACGCGCTGCCCGACCCGGTCGGCCGCCACGCCGTCGCCGACCCGGTCGATGACGCCGCTGCCGTCGCAATTCGGGATGACCCGGCCGAACCGCCCGATATCGCCGCCGGCGGCCCGTTTCTTGGTATCGTAGGGGTTGACCGCGGAATAGGCGATCCGGACCCGGACCGTGCCGGGCTCAGGCATGGGGTCGTCGAACTGGCCGCTTGTCAGGACACTGGCGGCGTCGCCGCCCCGTTCGTACCAGAACGCCCGCATCAATCTCTCCCCGGTTTCAATCCAGCTCCGTCAGTGCCTGATCCAGTATATCAACCGCCAGGTCGATGTCGTCCCGGGTGATGGTCAGGGGCGGCGCCACCCGCCACACCGCGTGCGGGCCGCCGACCCGGTTGATGTTGAGGCCCAACCGATAGCAGCGTTCGGTCAGGTCGGCGATCAAGTCGTGGCCCGGCTGTTTGCTGGCGCGGTCCGCGACGATCTCGACCCCCAGCAACAGGCCGCGGCCGCGCACGTCGCCGATCGCTTCGTGCCGATCCTGCAATCGGGTCAACCGGTCCTTCAGATAGGTGCCGTTCTCGGCCGCCCGGGCGGTCAGGTCCTCGCCCAGGATGACATCGACGACGGCCAGGCCGACCGTGGCCATCAGCGGGTCCGAGGCGTGCGAGGTGTAGTGGGAAAAGCCGTTGTCACGGGCCGTGGCGGCGATGGCGTCGGAGGTGATGACCGCCGACAACGGCAGACCGCCGCCCAAGGTCTTCGAGAGCGTCAGAATATCGGGGACCACGCCGTCCTGCTCGAAGCCGAACAAATCGCCGATCCGGCCCAGGCCGGTCTGGGCTTCGTCGTAGACCAGCAGGATGCCGCGCGCCCGGCAATGCTCCGCCAACCGGTGGAAATAACCCGCCGGCGGATCGATGATGCCGCCGGCGCTCTGCACCGGTTCGACGATCAAGGCCGCCTCCTCGCCGACCGAGGTGGCGTCGATCATCTCGAACCCGAGGTCGAGGCAGGCCAGGCCGCAGCTTTCCGGCGCCTGGCGTAGCGGGCAGCGGTAGCAATTGGGCGCCGGTATGGCTAGCGAACCCGGCATCACCGGGCCGTACTTCTTGCGGCCATGGGCATAGGTGGTCGAGGCGGCCCCGGTGGTGGTGCCGTGCCATGATCCGGCCAGGCCGATGACCTCGAATCGCCCCGACGCGATCTTGGCCAGGCGGATCGCCGCCTCGTTGGCCTCGCCGCCGGTGTTCAGAAGCTGGGCCCGGTTCAGCGGCTCCGGCAGCAACCCGCACAGCCGCTCGGCCAGCGCCACCACGTCCGGCGACACCATGGTGCTGTCCAGGTGGATCACGCCGCGGCCGCCACGCTCCAGGGCGTCCAGGATCCTGGGATGGCTGTGGCCGATGGTGGCGCACATCTGGCCGGACGAGAAATCCAGGATCTTGCGGCCGTCCTCGGTGAACAGGTACGACCCCTCGGCCCGGACGATCAGGTCGGCGGCGAAGTCGCGGCCATAGGGCAACAGGTGGCGGGCATAGGCCGGCGCCGGAATGGTCTCAATGGGTCTCACGCGGCTCCCCTTCGGCTGGCGGCGACCAGATAGCGGCAGCTATCCTCGCCGCGATTGGCAAAGACACAGTCGCTCGGCGGTCCCAGTTCCAGGCAGTCGCCGGCCTCCAGTTGGTGGGTCGCCTGGCCCTCGGCCAGGGTCAGGCGGCCTTGCAGCACCATGACGATCTGGTGGAACACGGAATAGATCGAAGCCGGAAACCGAACCTCGGCGCCGGCCGGCAGGTCGACGGCGACGATTTCGATCGGGCCGCCGGCGTTGGGCGAGACCAGGGTGCGGACGCAGCCGCTGTCGGCATCCGTCCAACTCGGCTGTTCGCCGGCCCGGACCAGCCGCCCGCCATGGCCCTCGGCCCGGGTCAGGAAGGTCGACAGGGTCAGGCCGAAGGCGCCGCACAGGCGGCCCAGCACCACCGTCGTCGGGCTGGATTCGCCGCGTTCGATCTTGCTGATCATGGCCTTCGAGACGTCAGACTGTCGCGCCAGATCGGCCAGCGACCAGCTCCGCGCCTCGCGTTCGGCGCGGACCCGCGCGGCGATGTTCACGGTCAGATCGTCTAATATAGTGGACATTCGGCCACTATATGAAAACGAACTGCCTTGTCAACGCATGAAGATCAGGTGATTCCGTGAGCCCGAAAACTCGCCTGCAACTGCTCCAACAGCCCTTTCATGCGCCGATGGGCTTCGGCCGTATTGCTGGGGCGCGACGCTTCGTTATTGGCCAGCAGGTCGTCGACGGCGTCGCCGTACGAGAAACCCTCGGCGGCAAACGGGTTGCGCCATCCGCTGTCACCCGGTTCGGTAACCGTGTAGCTGCCGTCCGAGGCCCGCTGGAAATTGGCCAGGAAATTGAGGGACATGAACTGGCCGGATAGCAGCATCTTGTCGCCCTCGCTCATCGCCACGGTGGCCGCGTCCCAGGCGTCCTTGACCGATTGTGGCGCGTTGGGCGGCGGGAAGGTGAAGGTCAACGAACCGCCGGGGCCGCCGATCATCCCATCATTGTTCAGGTCGACCTTGCCGGAATGCGGCACGATGAAGTTGATCGCCTCTTCCGTGCTCATGGTTGTCAGGTCGATGGGCGTGCCGTCACCCAGAGACTGGGCCCGGCGCAGCAGGTTGATTCCCTCGGGCGACAGGGTTTCCAGGAACCCGATAGGGTCGGATCGGTGGCCCGGATTGCCGTGGAACCGGGCCAGCAGGGCCTCGTAGTTGCTGCGCTCGGACGCGGTCAGTCCGCGGATCGACAGCAACCTTTGATCCTCGGCCGACAGCAGGGGCTTGACGGGCCCACCACCGGCGGCCGCCTGCGCCTTGTTCCGGGTGTTCTTTTCCGCTCGCTGTGCCACGCTTGCGCCATCGATCGCCTCCGTCTTCCGGGCCCCGATGGCATGGGTGGAATGGTACGTCGCGTGACCGATACTGATCGACATCTGCTTCCCCTTGTAAAGAAATTACTTGAACTGATGGATGGGCAGCGACACGCAAATTCCACGCCAGATTGCGGCCACGGAATACTGCGAAGGATTGCGATCAGGGTGTCGGGATGCCGGGCAGTAATTTCCGGCATTTGATGTCACCGGCAAGGGTTGCCTGCACCCAAGGCGTCGAGCACTGGTGTCAGAAGGCGGTCGCAGTGGTTCGAAAGCCGGATGCCTTGAATTGCTTTGGCGGGCCGCTACCGCTTGTCGCCGATCATGGCGAGGAATTCGCGCCGTGTGGCGGCGTGGCTACGGAAATCGCCTAGCATGCGGCTGGTCTTCATGGTGACGCCGGGCTTGTAGACGCCGCGGGTGGTCATGCAGTGATGGGCCGCGTCGACCACCACGGCGACGCCGCGTGGTTTCAGCACCTCGTCGATGGTGTTGGCGATCTGGGCGGTCATCTTTTCCTGGATCTGCAGCCGCTTGGCATAGGCTTCGACAACCCGCGCCAGCTTGCTGATCCCGACCACCCGCCGGTTCGGCAGGTAACCGACATGGGCGACGCCGATGATTGGCGCGACATGGTGTTCGCAATGGGATTCGAACTGGATGTCGCGCAGCACGATCATCTCGTCATAACCTTCAACCTCTTCGAAGGTGCGCTGCAGATAAGCCACTGGATCGTCGCCATAGCCCGAAAAGTACTCCTCATAGGCCCGCACCACCCGGTCGGGGGTGCCGATCAGGCCTTCTCGCTCGGGGTCGTCGCCGGCCCATTTCAGCAGGGTACGAACGGCGTCTTCGGCTTCCGCGCGGCTGGGGCGGTCATCAGTTACCGGGGCCAGATTGGCTGTCTTGACGTTCGGCACGGACACTTCTCCTTACGTGGCGCGGCGGGGCCTGCGTTCAGTTGATCTTGGGGGTTTCGTGCGGACTGTCCAGGGAAAATGCCGGGACTGATACTTCCAGCCAGTCGCCCTTCTGGGTGCGCATCTGGTAGGTACCGACCATCATCCCCGACGGCGTCGTCAACGGCGCGCTGCTGGTGTAGCTGAAGGCGTCGCCCGGTTCCAACACCGGCTGCTCGCCGACCACCCCCTGGCCGCGAACCTCTTCGACCTGGCCAAATGCGTTGGTGATCCGCCAGTAGCGGCTGATCAACTGGACGGTTTCCTGGCCACTGTTGCGGATCTCGATGTTGTAGGCCCAGATATATTGGTGCTCACCGGGATCCGAGTGCTCATCCAGATAGATCGGCTGCACCAGAACCTCGATCGCGTGGCTGGTCTGCTGGTAGGTGGGATGTGGTTCCACTGGTCGCTCTTAATCGTCGGTTGCGAAGCGGTCACTGGAAATATTGGGCAGGGCCGCGATTTGTCCAGCCCTTCGGCAAAAATTGAACGGCTATTCCATTGGCGACTTTCGCATCGGTTGGTTCGGACCCTATATTAGTGGCGCCGAACACTGGACCGGGAAACCTGCATGTACGAACTGGTGCGCCAGCACGAGCCGGAAATACGCCTTGGTGCCTTTCTGGGCATCTTCTGCCTGGTTGCGGCCTGGGAAATGCTTGCGCCCAAACGTACGCTGGTGGCGGTCAAGGGTCTGCGATGGCTGAACAATCTGGCGCTGGTCGGGCTCAATACGCTGGTCGTGCGTTTCATCTTCCCGATCCTGGGTGTCGGGATCGCGCAGATGGCGGCGGACGCGGGCTGGGGCCTGTTCAATCGGGTGGATGGCCCGGCCTGGTTCGAAATCCTGCTGGCCGCGGCGCTGCTTGACCTGTTGATCTACCTGCAGCACGTGGCGTTCCACAAAGTGCCGCTGCTGTGGCGCCTGCACCGGGTGCACCATGCCGACCCGGATATCGACGTCACCACCGGTGCCCGCTTTCACACCTTCGAAATCATCCTCAGCCAATTGATCAAGATGGCGGCGATCGCATTGTTGGGTGCACCGGTCCTGGCCGTGGTGCTGTTCGAGGTTTTGCTCAACGGCACCGCCATGTTCAACCACGGCAATATCGCGCTACCGCCCCGGCTCGACCGCTATCTGCGTTGGTTCCTGGTCACTCCGGACATGCACCGCGTCCACCATTCGGTTCACCACGACGAAACCGACAGCAATTACGGCTTCAACCTGCCTTGGTGGGACCGGATATTCGCCACTTACCGGGCGCAACCCCGCGACGGTCACCAGGGCATGACCATCGGCCTGTCGCAATACCAGGCCAATCGGCGCCAAACCCTGCCCTGGATGCTGGTGCTCCCGTTCAAGGGAGCGGACGACGCCTGATGGACCTGTTCCGCCATGCCACCGGGCTGGTCCGCCTGTTGCCACCGGAAACCGCCCATGGGCTGACCCTGGGGCTACTTGCCGCCGGTCTCTATCCGGGCCGCGGGGCCCCCGACCTGCCGCGGCTTCGCATCCGCGTCTGGCAACGCGATTTTGCCAATCCGATCGGCCTGGCCGCCGGCTTCGACAAGGACGCCAACGCGGTCGATATGCTGCCGCGATTGGGGTTCGGCTTCGTCGAGGTCGGCAGCATCCTGCCCAGGCCGCAACCGGGCAATGACAGGCCGCGACTGTTTCGCCTGCCCGAGGACCGGGCGGTGATCAACCGCATGGGCTTCAACAGTAAGGGACTGGCTTACGCCGAAGCTCGCCTGCGCGCCCGCCGCCGCGGCAGCTGTATCGTCGGAGTGAACCTCGGTGCCAACAAGGACACGGTCGACCGGGTTGCCGATTACCAGCAGGGGATCGCCGCTTTGGCGCCTCATGCCGACTATCTGGTGATCAACGTGTCGTCGCCGAACACGCCGGGCCTGCGGGCCCTGCAGCAGAGGAGCGAGCTTGCCGAACTGCTGGCACGGGTCGGTGAAGTTCCGCGCAGCGGCGTGCCGCTGGTCTTGAAAATCGCCCCGGACATCGATCGCGACGAAGCGACTGCGATCGCCGAACTGGCTCTTGAGCACCAAGTCCACGGGCTGATCGTCGGCAACACCACGGTGTCGCGGCCCGCGGGCCTGAAAAACCGCAATGCCGCCGAATCCGGGGGGTTGAGCGGGCGGCCATTGATGGATCTGGCAACGGCCAAACTCAAAGAGATGTATCGGTTGACGGCAGGGAGGATCCCGTTGGTCGGTACCGGCGGTGTCACCAGTGGCGATGACGCCTACGAAAAGGTCCTGGCCGGTGCCAGTCTGGTTCAGCTCTATACCGCTTTGATTTATCAAGGCCCGTCCCTGGTCGGGCGGATTCTGCGGCGTTTGGACCAGCGCCTGGCCGACGATGGGTTCGACAGCATCGAACGCGCGGTGGGTGCCGGTGCCGAAGACTGAGATGGGATAGGGGAAAGAAATGGGGCGGCGCCCGGGCGCCGCCCCCTCAAGTACCGGTAGCTGGTGCTCTACCGGCTGCGTTGCAGCGTCTGGGCGTAGGCCAGAATGTCGACCAATGGGCCCATTTCCAACAGGACGCGAAGGGCCGGCATCTCCTCACCCGGATGCCCGTGCATGATCTTGTGCAAGGCGTTCCATGGACTGGTGTTGGTGATACGACCCAACGGCACCATCGTGGTAATCTTGGTGCCGCTGCGCCCGTGGCAGCTGGCGCAGATCGTGTTGAAGAAGGATTCGCGTGCGTAGCGGCTCCCCTTCGCAGCCTTTGTATCGCGGTTGATGTGGCGGTCCATGTTGACCAAACCGCGGCTGATGAAGTTGGCCAAATCCGCGAAGTCCTTGTCCTTCAACTTGCCTTCATAGGCGTGGAAGTCATCCCGCAACACCTTCTCGATCCGGGCCGGGTCTTCGCCGGCCATGGCGTAAATGCCCTTGATGCCGGTGTTGTGCTGGCCTTGGCCATAGTCGCCGTCTTTGCCCTTGTAGTCCCAGCCATGGCATTCCTTGCAGCGCCAAGTGGTTGGGTAGTCGTTGGCAAATTGTTTGTCCGACGGATAGGCCGGATGCTTGTAGCGCGGCGGCAGGGTGTCGGTCTCGATGTACCAATTGTCATAGAGACGGCCGCCGCGGACCAGCGACGTGATCATGTCGTGGGTTGGCAGCATCTGGGTATGGGCCAGGATTTGAACCACAATCTCGTTGTCGAAAGCCCGCAACGCCGGCATGTTTTCGCCCGGGTGTCCGTTCAGGATCTTGTGCATGCTCTGCCAGGGATCGACGATTGCAATCCGGCCCAGTGGCGGGATTTCCTTGAAGGTCTGGCCGTCGGAACCGTGGCAGTTGCCGCAAATGCTGTCGAAATATGCGGCACCCTTGGTGTTGTCGGCCTTCACCTCGCCGGATGCCTCGTCGATATAGTCGCGCATGTCGACCAGGCCGTCCGCAACGAAATTGGCCAGATCGCGCAGGTCACGCTCATCCAGCAGGTCACCATAGCGATGGCTGTCGTCTTTCAGGATCTCGACGATCCGTTCCTGCGGCGCACCAGACATGCCGCGGATACCTTTGATCCCGGTATAGTGCGGGCCGCGCCGATAGGCCCCCTTGTCACCCAGATAGTCCCAGCCATGGCACTCCTTACAGCGCCAGGTGGCTTCGGGGTCGCGGGCGAAATACCCGTTCTTCGGGTAGGCCGGGTGGGTGGTCATGGGGGCGCGGTCGCGGACCTCGACATACCAGTTGTCGTATAGTCGGCCGCCGCGTGCGATTGACGACAAATTCTCTGCCGCCTGCACCAAAGGCGTCTGGATCGCGAGGCCGGCCAGCAAGCCGACCAGGGAGAAGATGGCCATCACGCATCGCGTGGCGGTCATCCGATACTTTTTCCGTTCGTCAAACACGCTACACCTCTTTTCCAATTGCTTGACCGGATCGCTCACCCATCTCCCCTGGTCGGGCATTTCGGCGGGCCGATCATTGCGGTTGTACAAAAACTCCTCCCAAGCTGGTTGCACGCCGTGCGCTTCTCGGGAATTGCCAGGCGCCCGCGACCGCCGCACTAGGGCGTACGCAGTCGCCAGAGTGCTATTATAAGGGGCTTTTGTGTGCGGTCGCATATTCGGGCGCATGACAGGGTCCTTTAGGCCGCTTTGACAACCTTAACCTGGATATCCATCCACCGTTGCTGGCCGCTGATCGGCTCGACAGCGACGGGGATGATCCAATTGGGGTGGACGCCTTGCTGTTTCCACCATTTCCGCTTCTCATCCGACGCATCTTCGGCGCCGAACGGGGCGGCTCTGTCGGAAGCATAGCGGCCATATTCCCAATGGCCACCATGTGACGAAATCGCCACCACGCCAGGGGCCACCGTTTCGGTGACCTTGGCCACGGTTTCGATCTCGCCAATGCCGGACTGGATCTTGATCTTGTCTCCGTCCTCGATTTGCTTGGCGGCGGCGGTTTTCGGGTTGATCCAGGCCGGGCTGAAGTGGAAGACCTCGCTCAGCCACTTACAGTTCTGCGACGTCGACAAGGTGTGGGTGTTGACCCGATAGGTGGTCAGCGTCAGCTTGTCCGCTGAGTCGGGGAACTGCTCCGGCTCGGCGATGAAGGATGGCAGAGCGGAATATCCCTTCTCCTTCAGGATCTCGGAATAGATCTCGAAGCAGCCGGTCTTGTTCAGCTGACCCGGCTTGAAGCCGACATAGACCTTGTCGCCGATCTTCTGGCCGATATAGCCGTTACAGGAACCGGTGGCGGCCCGATAGCCGGTCCGCTCCGCCTCCTCGCGGCTGGCCACATGGGCCTCTTTCCAGTCCCAGTAAACACCGGTGGCCGCGTCGAACAGAACGTTTTCGCCAGCCAGTTGCTCGGCGGAAACTTCCTGTTTGTAGGCGAAATAGGTGGGGTTGGCCTTGCGATCGTGCCACACGCCTTTTTTACGCATGCCCTTGAAGCCGCGGGCCCGCTTCTTGATCACCTTGGTCTTCTTGCAGGTCTTGGCGACGAAGTCCTCGGCGGACTTGAAACCCAGTTTGATCCTCAGACGTTTGGCCAGGTCGCAGCAGACATCCTTGAAATCACGGGCTTCACCCAGCGGCGCGATCGCCGGTTGCCGGATATAGTATTCCGGCACCTGGTCGGCCGCGACGCCGTCTTCGAAATCGAAGCGTTCCAGGAACGTCGCATCCGGCAGGATCAGGTCGGAGAGCGCCGCCGATTCGTCGTAGAACGGGGTGACGGCAACCGTGAAGGGGATCAGGTTTTCATCCTTCAGGATCTCCATGTTCATCTTGACGTCGGCATGGGCGTAGACCGGATTGTGATTGTAGCAGATATAGACCTCGGGCCGGCCGGCCTGACCGTCCTTGATCAGCCGCAGGATCTGGCTGTCGACCCCGTTCAGCGGCAGGGCGGCATCGCCCTGGAAGCCGTTCAGGATCTCAAGCTCCCTGGGTTCCGGCTTATTCTTCGGGCCGGTGGGGAAGGTCCAATTCGGCGCCACCGCCATGCAACGGCCGCCGGGAACGTCGATATTGCCGGTCAGGGCGGACAGCATCTGGATCGCACGTTCGGTCTCGACACCGTTGTAATGGGCGATCGCGCCGCGCGAACTGATGATGCAGGCGGGTTGGTTGGCGCACATCTCGCGGGTGATTTCGCGGATGGTTTCCGCGTCCACCTTGGAAATGCGCTGGGCCCATTCCGGCGTGAACTTTTTGAAATGGGCCTTCAGCGCGGCGATCTTTTCCGCACGCGTGGCGCCTGCGTTCTCGGTCACCTTGCAGAAGTCCAGGAACTCCTCTCCGGCACCCTTGTTGAGGCCTTCTTTCAGCACCACGTGGCACATCGCCAGCACCACCGCCAGATCGGTCCCGGGCAGGATCTGAACCCACTGATTGGACTTGGATGCGGTATTGGACATGCGGACGTCGAAGGTCACCATCTTGACTTGCCGTTCGGCGATCGCCGACGAGAGTCGTTGCGCCAGCGCGACATGGTTGGTGTGCGCCTCCATGACGTTGCTGCCGAAATTGAGGACGTAATGTGCCTTGTCGAAGTCCCAATTGTCGGTAGCGCCGCCCCAGGTCAGCTCATGGGCGGTCTGCCGGGCGCTTTGGCCGTGGCAGATGTTGCTGGAGATGGTCTTGGACCCGAAGCTGGGCATGAAAACCTGGTTGATCAACCGGTCTGCCGCGGCTGAGATCCAGCCATAGTGCAGCATCAGTTTCTCGGGATGACCGGCGTCCCGGATCGCCTTCAGGCGGCCGGCGAGGTCGTCCAGGGCCTCGTCCCAACTGATCCGTTCCCATTTGCCGTCACCGCGCTTGCCGGTCCGGCGCATGGGGAACAGGATGCGGTCGGGGTCGTAGACCTGGTTGATGGCAGCCTGGCCCTTTGAGCAGATCAGACCGCGGGTTCGGACCGATTCCGGGTTGCCCTCCAGCTTGACCACAAAGCCCTTTTCGACATAGGCGATCGCCGGGCAGCGGCTGGCGCACATGGCGCACGCGGTGGGCACCGCTTTGCGTTTGGTGCCGGTATAGTAGTTGTAGTTCTCACCGCCCTGTTTCAGCGGTAGCTTGGCTTTCAGGGTCGCTGCGCTTGCGGTAAAGGCGGGTGCCGCCGCCGCCGCCGCGGCCGTGAATTGCATGAATTGACGTCGACTAACCATGGTATCCCACCATTATCTCTAGAGTCCCACCGGGCCGGTGACTTGACCGGCGACGACGACCACGTAGCGGAGCATGAAGCCGCCGACCAGGATGGCCACCGGAACGACGATCTCGATAAACCGAGGTGCCTTGTATTCGCGGTGGTACAACAGCCTGGGCACGACAAAAGCCATCTCGATGATGCCGGGGATCAGGAGGCCCACCAGGACCACCCAGACCCAGAACAGCGAGGCCAGATCGCCACCCGGCAGGATGACGCTGGCGGCATATTTGACGTCGCCGACCGTCAGATGGGCGAACAGCACGAATAGGAAGATCGCCATCAGTTCCAAAGCGATCAGCAGCACGTCCGAAGCGGTCAGCAGATAGGCGCTTTGATGGAACTGCTTCTTGGCATTGGCATCGTCGGCCGGAACTCGCTCCATCAACGTCTGGGCCAGGATCAGGGTGGCGACACCGGTCGACAGCGACGAGATCAGGAAGATCAGCGCCAGAATCGGTGAATTCCAGAACGGCCGCGACGGCATGGCGCCCAGCATAATGCCGGTATAGACCGCGACACCGATCCCTAGGGGCACGCAGGCCCAGGCCAGGGGGCGTTTCAGGAACTCCACCCGGTTGCGGATCGCTTCCGGCCAGGGCAGGAAGACCAGAGCGTAAACGATGCTGACCGTGATGAACAGCATCAAGAGCCAGGAGCCGATGTTCATCGGCGACAGGTTGACCACTTTCAGCAGGTTCATGAAACGGAACGGGCGCCCCAGTTCGAAGATGATCAGGAACGTCCCCAGCATCACCGGGATCGGTCCGATCAAGGCGCCGTACTGGGCGATGGTGTGGTGCCGGCCGGCAAAACCGCCGCCGCCGCCACGCAACAGCACGGATGCACTGACTGCCACCGTACCGGCGCCCAAACCAGCCAGGAAAAGGTACAGAATTACGGGTAAACCCCAAGTCAGATGATCGGACACAACTACCTCCTCTGCCGCTTGCGGCGGTGCGTAATGACCCTGACGTGGCGCGTATCGGGCCGTTGGGCATCGATTTCGTCGGTATGGTCGGCGCCGATGTAATAGACGTTCGGCATCGTTCCCATGGCGCGGCGCAGCACTGTCACCCGGTTGTTGGCCAACACTTTCGAAATCTCGCTATGGGGGTCGCTCAGATCGCCGAACAGGCGGGCGCCACCGACACAGGTGTTGACGCAGGACGGCACCAGCCCCTGTTTGACCCGGTGGATGCAGAAATTGCACTTGTCGGCAACCGTGGTTTCCGGATTGAGGAAACGTGCATCGTAGGGGCAGGCCTGGACGCAGTACTTGCAGCCAATGCACAGGCCCGCATCGACGACAACGATGCCGTCTTCTTCACGCTTGTAGGTGGCGTTGGTCGGGCAGACCTGGACGCAGGGCGGCTGGGAGCAATGGTTGCACAGCCTGGGCAGGAAGGAACGTCCCACCGTCGGATAGGCGCCCTTCTCGACATATTCGACCCAGGACCGGTTAACCCCCAGGGGCACCCTGTTTTCGCTTTTGCAGGCGACCGTGCAGGAGTGACAGCCGATGCATTTGCGAATGTCGATCACCATGCCGTAATGGGCGGGGGTGACATCGCTCTTCTTCTCTTTGTCGTCCGGGCTCAACGTCGCCATTGCGGTCGACCCCGCCGCCACCGCGGTGGCGCCACCAGCAAGGGCCTTGATGAACGTCCGTCGACCCTCTTTCCGATTTTTGATATCGCTCATTTTACTGACCTTTCGATCACTCAGCCTGGTTTCCGGCCTGGCAGGGCCGGTTCGGGGCCGTCTATTCCCTCGCCGCGGTCTTCTGGAACGCGTTTTCGCGCACCTCGACAAACTGATGCACCATGTTGTCGTGGCACTCGATGCAGGTTGACCCCTCGGCCAGTGCGCGCTTGTGGGCGTTGACGCCACGCTTGCGTTTCGGCTTGATCTTGGCTTCGTCATGGCAACTGCGGCAGGTCATGCTGTCATATTCATGCAGCCGGTCGCGCACCCGATAGGAGGCCGCGGCCGCTTGCGGCAGCCATTCACCCGCCCATTCCGTTTCACGGTCGCGGGTGTGCCCGAACAGATCGGTGAAACTGAGGAAATGGGTATAGGCATAGGCGGTGTTGATGACCCCGCGCGGCAGGTGGCAATCAATGCACTGGGCCGTGCGCTGCCCTTCCTTGGGCGATGGCGGGTGCTGACTGGTCAGCGACAGCCGGTAGGTCGGTTCGTAGGGTTTCTTGCCGTGGCAATAGGTGCAAAGGTCGTTGACCGCCACGTAGTTGCGGGTCACCGGTTCGAACGCCAGCACGAAGCCGATGATCAGAACCAGGGCGACCCCAGCCGCAGCAAAGATCCAACGACGGGGAATGGAAAGGTTATCGAACATTTTGATACCTCCACCCTCGCGTGCTCGCCCCTGTCCCGGCTGGCCTCAGGGCCAGCCGAGGGGCGACACGCTTAGGACTAATTCAACGTGACTGCAGTGATGTCGGCGTCGGTGCCGATACCAAGGCTCTTGGTGAAGGAAACGTGGTGGAAGCGGCCCGTGACGTTGTCATCGTGGATCGCGAAGCCGACCGAATAGACCGATCCTTTCTTCAGGACCTTGTCATCCTCCGGGTGGCCGGTATCCAGTTTCCGCCGGAACACCACCGTGTAGGTGCTGTCGGCCCAACTACCTTCCGCCTGGTCGTTGTCCGCGGCCGAACCCTTGGCCGCACTACGGCTGAGCAACCGGCCGGGCAGAATATCGCCTTCCTTGAAGCCGGCCCCGGCGTCATAGGGAACCGCGTTCTCGCCCTCGATCAGCGCGATGGCCTTCTCGGGGTCGTCGAAATCCCCTTCGGTCAAGGCGGCGGCGCCGTTCTTGCTGGCGTCGAACATCATTTTCGGGGTCATGGTTTCGCGGTCGACGTTCCAGCTGAACATCTTGTTGCCGGCATCGAAGTTCCGGTATTCCAGGACATAACCGTCATCGGCCATGCCGACCGGGTTGCTGCGATGGGCCCGCCATTGCATCAGGTCGAGGAACTTGCCTTCCGCCCGCAACTTGCCGATCGCGGCTTCGTCCTTGACCGCATCCCAGGCGGCGTCTTCGCCGTCACGGGTGAGCGCCAGGTACTTGCGGATGTCCTTTTTCTTCATCTTCGCGCCCAGCACCGCGTGGGCCGCGACCTCTTCCGAATCGGGTTCGTCTGGCATGTCGCGCATGGAATCGTGACAAGTCAGCCAGCAGCCATGCTCCTTGAACATCGGCACGTTGCCGTCATCCAGCATGATCGCCAGCCGGTCTTCGTACAGCGCGGGCTCTTCGCGATCGACCACGGCCTCCGACCATTGGTGCCCGCCGTAGAAAGCCCAGCCTTCGCCGTCGAAGCGCATCATGTTGTGCATGCGACCTTCGCGTTCGCTGGCGGTTTGCCACTGGAAGCGCAGGTAGAGATATTCGGAATCATGGGCGGCCTGGACGTTCAGTTCGACCGTGCCGGGTTTCTCGTCAATGGGGTCGGGTTCCAGTCTTTCGCCGGCGGCAATCAGTTCGCCAAGGCTCTCTTCCTCATCCTCATGGCAGCTTGTGCAGCTTTTGCCTTCCTTGACCTTGGCATTGCCTTTTTTGTGCTCGTCGCCAACGATCCAGGCATAACTCGACTGCCCGGGATAGAACAGCTTGACCGTTGTCGATGGAATTTCTGACCAATCGCCCGGACCTGCCGCCGCCAGCGGCCCCGATGTCAGCAGTCCGAACGCCAAACAGATTGTAGCGGAAGTTATGAAACGACTTGGCATCCCCGAATCTCCTCTCAGCATGCACAGCCTTGCGAGTGTCCGCCTACGCCAAAAGGCGCCAGCGGTTCGTCAACGGCGCCGCAACGCGACACCAGTTGCCCGTGGTTTCGTACCTGCCAAAAGGATGATTGTTGTTGGACAGACTGTCCTTGGATTTGCGGTTAAATCACCACAAATTTACCATGTTGGCATTGATCACAATCAATTTGTGTAAAATGCGAATTGGTGGCGTTTCAGGCTGCAGCTTCAGCCGACCCGGATATACCCCATCATGCCCGCCTCGGCGTGTTCCAGCACATGGCAGTGCAGGGCCCAGTCGCCCGGATTGTCGGCGACGAACGCAATGTCGACCGATTGGCCGGCCGGGATCAAAACCGTATCCAGAACAATCGGATCCCGCATCGCTTGGTCGTTGCGGGCCAGCAGGTGGAAGGAATGGCCGTGCAAGTGGATGGGATGGTCGAAGGCAGTGTCATTGCGCCATTTCAGCCGGTAGGTCCGACCCAACTTGCAGGACAGCATCGGTTGGCCGAGATCGTCCGGCGTCATTCTTGGGATGACCTCACCATTGACCGCCCAGACCATGCCCATGGCCGCCAATTCGCGCAACGACCGGGTCTTGCCCTTATAGCGCGCTTCGCTCATCCGGCCCATGGCGCCGCCTTGGAAAACCATTTCATGGGCTTCCGCGGCCGCCAGGTCGGGCTTGGCCACCGGATTGGCCGGCAAGGCGGCCGGTGGTGACAGGGCGACGCTTCGCACCGGTGCCGCGTCGCCATAGGCGATCGTGGTCAGTGGGTAGGCGAAGCGTTGATAGTAACGATCGTAGACCCTCAAACTGTCGCCAGGCCGGCTGGTAAAATCGACGATCAGGTCGACCCGTCCCCCCGGTGGCACCACCACCAGTTCGCCGGGCCGCCGGGCCGGCGCGATGGGGTGGCCGTCCAATGCGATCTGCCAGGGCGCGTGTTCGGCGAAGTCCAGGCCGAAGATCCGGGCGTTGGCGGCGTTGATCAGGCGCAGCCGGACCCGTTCACCGCTCTGCACCGTGAAGGGGCGTCCGGCCAGGCCGTTGATGGTGGCGACATTGCCCAACCGGCCGGCATGGGCCGCGTCGTGCAGATTGCCGTCGAACTGTGCCAGCGCATTGTCCTCGCCAAGGCGCCAATCGTCCAGCACCCAGACCACGTCGCGGTCGACAGCCGGCGGTTCCGGCTCCTCGACGATGAGGGCACCGGACAGACCGCGCCCGACCTGTTCGGCGCTGTTGACATGCGGGTGGTACCAAAAGGTGCCGGCATCCTTGGTTTCGATGTCATAGGCAAAGGACCCCCCGGGTTCGATCGGCGGCTGGGTCAGATAGGGCACGCCGTCCATGGCGTTGACGGGCCGCAGCCCGTGCCAGTGCACCGTTGTCTCATCGGCCAGGCGGTTGACCGCCTCAATGCGCAGCTTTTCGCCCTGCCTGACCCGCAATTCGGGCCCGGGAACGCCGTTGCCATAACTCCACACCGCGGTTGCCGGCTGGTCTTCGCCCAGCAGCCTGGCGCTGGACGGGCCGGCAACCAACTTACTTGGCTGTATGGCCAGGGCCGGCGTGGTCGGCAGCAGCGCGTTCAGCCCCAGGGCCGAAACACCGGTCAGAAAGGTACGGCGATCAACGGTCAACATTGCATCCTTCGAAATAGGGCGGCGCAACGCGCGGTCAAACCGGGCTATTCGGCGGCGCGCTCAGGCGCCGTCGCGACCGGGTCCAACGCCTCGAACCACCATTTCGGTTCCCCGTTCCGGTTCACGACCTTCAAATGGCCGCGCCAGTTGTCGTCGTCAACCCCGGGGAAGTCGGTCCGCAAGTGGCCACCTCGGCTTTCCTGGCGCCGCAGGGCTGCTTCCAGGATCAGGCGTCCGGCAAGGGCCCCCAGTTGGACCTCCAACAGGCGTTCGAATTGACGGGGTTCGTTGATGCCATCGGTCTTGGCGGCCTCGGCGGCGACCGCGCCAACCTCGACGATCCCATCCTCCAGGCCTGCCTGGTCGCGCTCGATACCGCCGCGGCGCCACATCACCGTCTTCAATTGGCGTTTCAATTCCTCGGCCGTGCCGTTCGGCTGACCGGCGGTGGCCACCGGTTTCATTTCGTCGAACTCAGCCGCCTGGCCACGGTCACGCCCTGCCGCCCAATCCGCCGCGGCCCGTCCCGCCCGATGGCCGAACACAATGCACTCGGTCAACGAATTGCCGCCCATACGGTTGGCGCCGTGGGCACCGCCGACCGCCTCGCCGGCGGCAAACAGGCCCTCGACACTGGTCGCGCCCGACAGGTCGGTGCAGGCACCGCCGCCGGTGAAATGGGCCATCGGCGCGATCCGCAGGGGCCGGTTCCAGGCATCGTAGCGCTTGCCCAGGAACGTCCATTTGGTTTCCGAGATTGGATCGGCGCAGAAATCGTCCTTGGCGACGCCGGTCAGGTCAAGATACACGTCGCGCCCCTGACCGATCTCCTGAAATAGCGCTTGCGACAGCCGGTCCCTGGCATGGGTCCCGGCCGGTCGCACCGTGATGCCGTACTTGTCCAATATGTCGGTGCCGTCGGCCCCGACGATACGCCCCAGATCGGCTCCTTCCGGCGACATCAGGAAGGGCGGTTTGTCGGGTTCAGCGATGCAGATCGGGTAGAACTGCACGAATTCCATGTCCTGCAGCACGGCGCCGGCCTGATAGGCCAGGGCATAGGCGTCGCCGGTGATGCGTTGCGGGTTGTCGTGGTGCAGGTACAGGCCGCCGGCCCCGCCGGCCGCCAACACGACCGCGCCGGCTTTCAACTCCAGCCATTCGCCGCGCCGCGCGCTATAGCCGGACAGAACCGCGCCGCGCGCATCGGCCCGCAGGGCGCGCAAGGTCAGGCCGCTGACGAATTCGACCCCCAACTCGCCGGCCTTGGCAACCAGGCAGCGCACGATTTCCCGGCCCCAGACCGGCATCAGCTCGCTGTCCGGGTCGTCCGGCTGGGCCATGAAATAGCCGGGCGCCGACTTCGAATGCATGCCCCAATCGACCAGGTCGCGGAACCGGTCCGGGGCTTCGGCCGCCACCACCGCGATCATCGCCGTGTCGTTCAAGCCGCGGCCGGCGGTCAGGGTTCGTTTGGTATAAGTCTCGACGGATTGGCCACCCCAAGGGCCGGCAAACGACCCAACGGACAGGGTGGTCGATGTGCCCTTGCCGGGTGCGGTCTTGCCGATCACCGTGACCGCCGCGCCGGCCTGCCGCGCCGCGATCGCCGCCATCAGTCAGGCCGCCCCCGACCCGACGACTATGACATCCGACTGCAATGTTTGCATGAATATGGCCCGCCTGTTTCCAACGCTGGTGTCAGCATAACAAAACCCTCGCACTGGCCGGCAATGAAAAAGCTGCGGTCCAGGTCGCATCCAGCCAAGGACGCGGTCACCTGCATAGCGCATTGCGCTGTCGCTATTTTTGCGTATTGTATTGTTATGTTATACAAGCAAAAAATGTATCTGGGCTGGAGAACTCGCAATCTTGCGATGTTGGTTTCCTGCATGGTTCTTGCCGCTTGTGGAGCCAATCCGAAGCCGTCCGGGTTCACCTTCCAGGAAACCGCGCGTCACGACTTAAGGCTGATATTCCGTGGCGAAGAACTTGGTTTGAGCCTCAAATGGACAAAACTTGGAACCACCGGTGATCGCCGGAACGAAATGGAGTTGCTCCATTGGGTGGGGCCAAGTGATGCCGTGGCCCGGGTGATTGGAGGACGGGCCGTAATGGGCAATCCCTTGATCGGAGAACCGACACTGACGCCGCGGCTGAGTCGCTTGCCCGGCCTGCCGGGTGCCAAGGTCTCCTTGGGTCGGGCGTATATCGAAACTGGACCGTTGGGTCCGACTGGTATCCGCCATCTTTCCGCCGATCATCGCAACTGTGTCTTTTGGTATTGCAAATTTTCCGATTACGCAGCCCAGGGCAATGCAAAAAACGCCATAGTGTCGGGCTACTATTGCAGCACCAATCCGATCAACAGTGATTTGGTCCGCCAACTGCTCAGCAGCACCGGCTTCCGGGGTGTCTACCACCCGCCGCTTTGATCGGGCTGGTGGCGCCGGCACAGAAAAAAGGCCGGGGATCGGCCCCGGCCTTTGTTTCATATCTGTCTGCCCGGTCTATGTATCCAGGAAACTACGCAGCTTGCGGCTGCGGCTGGGGTGCTTCAGCTTGCGCAGCGCCTTGGCCTCGATCTGGCGGATGCGCTCGCGGGTGACCGAGAATTGCTGGCCGACCTCCTCCAGGGTGTGGTCGGTGTTCATGCCGATGCCGAAGCGCATGCGCAGGACCCGCTCCTCGCGCGGGGTCAGGCTGGCCAGCACACGGGTGGTGGTCTCGCGCAGATTCGACTGGATCGCTGAATCCAGCGGCAGCACCGCGTTCTTGTCCTCGATGAAGTCGCCGAGATGGCTGTCTTCCTCGTCGCCGATCGGGGTTTCCAGGCTGATCGGCTCCTTGGCGATCTTCAGGACCTTGCGGACCTTCTCCAGCGGCATGCCCAGCTTCTCGGCCAGCTCCTCCGGGGTCGGCTCGCGGCCGATCTCGTGCAGCATCTGGCGCGAGGTGCGGACCAGCTTGTTGATCGTCTCGATCATGTGCACCGGGATGCGGATGGTGCGCGCCTGGTCGGCGATCGAGCGGGTGATCGCCTGGCGGATCCACCAGGTGGCGTAGGTCGAGAACTTGTAGCCGCGGCGGTATTCAAATTTGTCGACCGCCTTCATCAGGCCGATATTGCCTTCCTGGATCAGGTCGAGGAACTGCAGGCCGCGATTGGTGTACTTCTTGGCGATCGAGATCACCAGCCGCAGGTTCGCCTCGACCATTTCCTTCTTGGCCCGGCTGGCCTCGCGCTCGCCCTGCTGCACCGTGTGCACGATGCGCTTGAACTCGGAAATGTGCATGCCGGTCTGGGCCGACACCTCGGCGATCTTGTCGCGGATCTCCTGGATGCGCTTGGCTTCCTTCTTGACGAAGTTCTTCCAGCCGCGCTCCTTCAGCGTGCCCACCGTGTCCAGCCAGTTGGGATCCAGCTCGCCGCCGTAATAGTGCTTCAGGAAGCTCTCGCGGCTGACCTTCTGGCTTTCGGCCAGGCGCAGCAACTGTCCTTCCAGGCCCATCAGGCGACGGTTGGTGCCGTAAAGCTCGTCGACCATCGCCTCGATGCGGTTGGCGTTCAGGTGGACGTGCTCCATCAACTCGATAAGCTCTTTTTTCAGCTTGTCGTAACGCTTTTCTTGGGCCGGCGTGATGTTGTCATTGTTCAGGGTCGCCGCCAGACGGGTTTCCTGCAGCTTGTGCAGTTTCTTATAGGTCTTGGCGATCTGTTCGAAGGTGTCGAGCACGTCCGGTTTCAGCAGCGCTTCCATCGCCGCCAGCGAAATGCTGGTTTCCTCTTCCTCGTCGTCCTCGTCGTCCTCGCCTTCGTCTTCGCCTTCCGACGCCTCGCCCTCGTCCTCGTCCTTGGCTTCCGCTTCACCGTCTTCGCCGTCTTCCCCGTCTTCGCCCTCTTCGGGGTCGGCCTCGTCGGTGCCGTCCGGCACCGCGCCGTAAGTGGCTTCCAGGTCGATCACGTCCCTGAGCAGAATCGCGTCGTTCATCAAGTCGTCATGCCATTCAACGATGGCGCGGATGGTCATCGGGCTTTCGCAGATCGCGCCGATCATACGCTCGCGGCCCGCTTCGATGCGCTTGGCGATGGCGATCTCGCCTTCCCGGCTCAGCAACTCGACCGAACCCATTTCCCGCAGGTACATGCGGACCGGGTCGTCGGTGCGGTCAAGGTCGGCGCCCGCGGTGTTGCCGACCGCTTCCGGCTCGTCCTTGGCCTCGTCGGCCGGCTGTTCCTCGGCCTCGTCGCCGTCGACCACATTGATCCCCATTTCCGACAGCATGGTCATCGTGTCTTCGATCTGCTCGGAAGACACCTGGTCGGGCGGCAGGGTCTGGTTCAACTCTTCATAAGTGATGTAGCCGCGCTCTTTGCCCTTGGCCAACATCTTCTTGACCGCCTGGACGGCGCTGTCGATGAGCGGGCTGTCGGTGTTTTCTTCCCGACGATCCTGGGCTTCCGCCGCTTGGGCACTCTTGCTCGCCATTCAGGTAACACTCCCCAGCGCTATGTCGGCCGCCAAAGCCGTTGGTTAAAAAAGGCCAGCGAACCGAACAGACACTAACGGCCCGTCCCAACAGACCGGGACGGGCGATCCATCAATGGCCGGGCCGCTTGGCGTTGCCGGCCGACTGCCCACCCCGTTGCGCCAAATCCGCTTCGTCGCCCGGGGCAGCCGCAATTTCCCGCTGCAAGGCAGCGATTCTCTCATACTCTTCGGCCGAGAAGTTTTCTCCCAAACTTCTCACCGCCGCGTCCAATTCTGCTCTCAAGACCGCCTTGTGGTGCCGTGCCAAGGTGTGATTCCAGACCTCGTATGCGTCCTCCAACGACGCTTCGGGCCGGATCTGTTTATCCATCGCGTGTGCGTTCCGCCCGACAAGCCGGTCTACGATCTGGGAATATCCTCGTTGTGACAGGTGGCGCTTCAACCCCGTCGCGTCAAGCCCCGGATCGCGAGCCGAGATATGTATGATTTCCTGTCGCATGCTGTCAAGCTCCCGGCTCGTCAGGTGAACCTCCGCGAAAGCCTCATGGACCAGATCCAACAGCCTCGGATGGTTGAGGATTGCGGCGACCAGCAACTCCTCCTGGCTAAATCGACCGCTGGCAACCCGCTGTTTCAGTGATGGGCTGGCACCACCGGCGGGCGGCAGGTTGGGTTCAGGCGGGGTCCAACCCCGGTTGCGCCGCCCGCTTTCACGGGCCTGCTCGCGGCCACCTGCGCCAAAGGCCTGTCTCGAACGCTCGCGGAAATGCCTTAAGTAATGGTTACGAACCGATTCATCATTGATTCGGAATACCAGGTCCTTGAGCCGCTTATCGACACCGGCGCGGCGTTCCGGCGTGTCGGTGGGGCCGCTCTCCAACTCGTTGCGCCACAAAACCTCGTGCAGCGGCAAAGCCTCGGCCAGCACCTCCGCCATCCTCGCCGGCCCATGGCGCTGCACCAGACTGTCCGGGTCCTCGCCGGCAGGCAGCACCGCGAAACGCAACGACCGGCCGGGCTTGAGATGCGGCAGGCTGCGCTCCGCGGCCCGGATCGCGGCGTTCCAACCGGCGCGGTCGCCGTCGAAGCACAGCACCGGCTCCGGCGCCATCCGCCACAGCTCGGCCATATGTTCCTCGGTCAGTGCGGTGCCCAGCGGCGCGACCGCGTGCTCGAACCCGGCCAGCGCCAGGGCGATCACGTCCATATAACCTTCCGCGACGATCACGGTACTCAAGCGATGCGCCGCGCCGCGGGCGCGGTGGGCGTTGTACAGGACCCGGCTCTTGTGGAACAGCGGGGTTTCCGGCGAATTGAGGTATTTCGCCTTGACGTCGCTGCTCATCGCGCGGCCGCCAAAGGCGATCACCCGGCCCTGGCGGTCATGGATCGGGAACATCACCCGGTCGCGAAACCGGTCGAACCGCTCGCCGCCGTCGTCGGGTGCGATCAACAGGCCGGTTTCGACCAGTTGGTCCGGCAGGGCGCCGCGGGCGACCAGGGCCGGTTCGATGGCGTGGCGGGACGAAGGCGCGTATCCCAGGCCAAAACTTTCGATCGCCTGGGCGCCGATGCCGCGCCCGTCGAGATAGGCCCGGGCCCGGGCGCCGGCCTGGCCTTTCAACTGAGCTTGGAAAAAGGCCTGCGCCGCCGCCATCACCTCCTGCAGGCCTTGGCGCCGGTGCTCGCGGGCCTGGTCTTCCGGGGTGGCTCGCGGCACCTCCATGCCGGCCTGGGCCGCCAGGCGTTCGACCGCTTCCAGGAATTCCAGGCCCTGGGTCTTCATCACGAAGTCGATCGCCGAGCCCTTCTCCTGGCAGCCGAAGCAATAGAAGAAGCCCTTGTCCGGGCTGACCGTGAAGGACGGCGTCTTTTCCTTGTGGAACGGGCAGAGGCCGACATGGTCGCGGCCGCGGCGCTGCAGCTTGACCTTGGCCGCGACGATATCGACCAGGTCGACGCGCGCCTTCAGCTCGTCGAGAAATCGTGCAGGTAACGCCATTGCCCTCGGCTTTTTCTCGTCGGCACCGGGCCGGTGCCGGTGCCTCCCTACGGCCCCACTATATCAGCTCAGCAGCTGCTTGACGACGGCGCTGGCCTTGCCGAAATCCATCTGGCCGGCATATTTGGCCTTCAACCCGGCCATGATCTTGCCCATATCCTTCAGGCTTTCGGCGCCGACCTCGTCGATCACGGCGCGGCAGGCCGCTTCCACCTTGTCGTCGTCCATCTGGGCCGGCAGGAAGGATTCGATGATCTCGATCTCCTCGCGCTCCTGGGTTGCCAGGTCAACCCGGCCGCCCTCTTCGTACATCTTGATGGAGTCGCGCCGTTGCCGGACCATTTTGGTCAGCATTTCGAGAATCTGGGCGTCGCCCAGCGGTTCGCCGTCATTGTCGGAGCGCGCGGCAATGTCGCGATCCTTCAGCGCCGCCAGGATCAGGCGCAGGGTCGAGGTGCGGCGCGCGTCGCGCGCTTTCATCGCCTCTTTCAGCGCCTGGCTCAACTGTTCACGTAACATGGCGTCCATTCAGTCCGCTTGTTTCTGGTTGGGGACAATAAAGGCCATCGGGGCCGTTCCCGCAAGGTAAATAGGTCCTTTCGGATAACTTGTTGTTTTTAATAAATAATACGCCAAACGGCCGGACTTGACGGGAGCCGGGATCTTGCTTATGTTCCGCGCAATTCCGCGTGGCGATGGGCAGGCTGTCGGCGCCGGAGGCCCGAGTTTCAAGGCACAGACATGACCGATATCGCCAGCGACACCGCCACGCCGCCGGAACCCGGCATGACGGCCGTTCTGGTGCTGGCTGACGGAACCCGCTTCTGGGGCTGGGGCATCGGCGCCACCGGGTCGGCGGTCGGCGAGGTCTGCTTCAACACCTCTTTGACCGGCTACCAGGAGATCCTGACCGACCCGTCCTATGCCGGTCAGATCATTACCTTTACCTTCCCCCATATCGGCAATGTCGGCACCAACCCCGAAGATCTGGAGCGCGATTCTTCCGCCGCCCGGGGCCTGGTGATCCGTTGCGATATCACGGAACCGGCCAATTGGCGCAACGCAAAACCGCTGGACGCCTGGCTTAAGAGCATGAACCTGGTCGGCATCGCCGGTGTCGATACGCGGCGGCTGACCCGGCTGATCCGGGACGGCGGCGCGCCCAACGGCGTCGTTGCCCACGACCCCGATGGACGCTTCGACCTGGATGCGCTGACCGCCCAGGCCGCGGCCTGGCCGGGGCTTGAAGGCATGGACCTGGCCAAGGAAGTCAGCTGCAGCCAAAGCCATGGCTGGGACGACGGGCTGTGGCGCCTGGGGTCCGGGTTCGCGCCGGCGCCGGAGCCGCGCTTCCACGTCGTGGCGGTTGATTTCGGGATCAAGCGCAACATGCTGCGCGGCCTGGTGCAAGTGGGCTGCCGGGTCACCGTGGTCCCGGCCTGGACCACGGCCGAGGAGATCCTCGCCCGCAAACCCGACGGCGTCTTCCTGTCAAACGGCCCCGGCGATCCGGCGGCCACCGGTGCCTACAGCGTGCCGATGATCCAGGGCGTGCTGGCGGCCGGCCTGCCGCTGTTCGGCATCTGCCTCGGCCATCAGATGCTGGCCCTGGCGTTGGGCGCGACCACCACCAAGATGCATATGGGCCATCGCGGCGGCAACCAGCCGGTCAAGGACCTGCTGACCGGCAAGGTCGAGATCACCAGCCAGAACCACGGCTTCGTGGTTGACAAGGACACCCTGCCGGCCGGGGTCGAGGCGACCCACGTGTCGCTGTTCGACGGCACGCTGGAGGGCCTCAAGCTCGATGGCAAGCCGGTCTTCAGCGTCCAGTACCACCCCGAAGCCTCACCCGGCCCCCAGGATAGCAACTACCTGTTCGACCGGTTCATCAAACTGATGGAGGCGGCGCGGTGACTGGTGAGGCGCCGTTCCCACCCACCCTAATCCTCCCCCTCCAGGGGGGAGGGGACTCTGGTGGTGCCGAATGCGCCCCCTCCCTTTTGAGGGGGGAGGGATGGGGTGGGGGTGGGAACCGCCACCGGGCCACGATATAGGAAACCGGGATGCCGAAGCGGGACGATATCAAGTCGATCATGATCATCGGGGCCGGGCCGATCGTTATCGGCCAGGCCTGCGAATTCGACTATTCCGGGACCCAGGCCTGCAAGGCCCTGAAGGCCGAGGGCTACCGCATTGTCCTGGTGAATTCCAATCCGGCAACGATCATGACCGACCCGGACGTCGCCGACGCCACCTATGTCGAACCGATCACCCCGGAATTCGTCGCCAAGATCCTGGCCAAGGAACGGCCCGACGCGCTGCTGCCGACCATGGGCGGCCAGACCGCCCTGAACACGGCGCTGGCACTGGCCGAGCAGGGGACTCTGGATGAGCTGGGCGTTGAATTGATCGGCGCCAGCCAGGAAGCCATCGCCAAGGCCGAGGATCGCAAGCTGTTCCACACGGCGATGCAGAAAATCGGTCTGGAACAGCCGCGCAGCGCTGTCGTACACAGCGCGGAAGAGGCCCGCCAGGCGATCGACACCATCGGCCTGCCGGCCATCATCCGACCCTCCTTCACCTTGGGTGGCACCGGCGGCGGCATTGCCTATAACCGCGACGAATACGACCAGATCGTCGCCGGCGGACTGGACGCGTCGCCGATCACCGAAGTCCTGATCGAGGAATCCATCGTCGGATGGAAGGAATTCGAGATGGAGGTGGTGCGCGACCGGGCCGACAACTGCATCATCATCTGCTCGATCGAAAACGTCGATCCGATGGGCGTGCACACCGGTGATTCGATCACCGTGGCGCCAGCCCTGACGCTGACCGACAAGGAATACCAGATCATGCGCAACGCCTCGATCGCGGTGCTGCGCGAGATCGGCGTCGATACCGGCGGCTCGAACGTGCAGTTCGCGGTCGATCCCAAGGACGGCCGGCTGGTGATCATCGAAATGAATCCCAGGGTCTCGCGGTCGTCGGCCCTGGCCTCCAAGGCCACCGGCTTTCCGATCGCCAAGATCGCTGCCAAGCTGGCGGTGGGCTATACCCTGGACGAGCTGGACAACGACATCACCGGCGTTACCCCGGCCTCGTTCGAGCCGACCATCGACTATGTGGTCACCAAGGTGCCGCGCTTCACCTTCGAGAAGTTCCCCGGTGCTGAACCGGTGCTGACCAGTTCGATGAAGTCGGTCGGCGAGGCGATGGCGGTGGGGCGCTGTTTCGCGGAGTCGCTGCAAAAGGCGCTGCGCTCGATGGAGACCGGCCTGACCGGCCTCAACGAGATCGAGATCGGCACTGGCGGGACCGAGCCGGACCGCGAACAGATCGTCGCCGCCCTCTCCCGACCCACCCCGGATCGGCTGCTGGTCATCGCCCAGGCTTTCCGCCACGGCCTCAGCGTCGACGAGATAGCCACCGCCAGCAAGTACGAGCCCTGGTTCCTGCGCCAGATGGCCGATATCGTCGCGGCGGAAGACGGGGTCAAGCAAAACGGCCTGCCGGATGACGTGCCCGGGCTGCTGCGCCTGAAGAAGCTGGGCTTTTCCGATGCCCGACTGGCCGAGTTGGCCGGAACCGGCGAGGCCGAGGTGGCCGAGCTGCGCCGCGCCAAGGGGGTGCGGCCGGTCTTCAAGCGGATCGACACCTGTGCCGCCGAGTTCGAGGCCCAGACGCCCTATATGTACTCGGCCTATGAAGGCAATGGCGGCCGGCCGGCGGAATGCGAGGCGCGGCCCAGCGACGCCACCAAGGTGATCATCCTGGGCGGCGGCCCCAACCGTATCGGCCAGGGGATCGAGTTCGATTATTGCTGTGTCCATGCGGCCTATGCACTGAAAGAGGCCGGGTTCGAGACCATCATGGTCAACTGCAACCCGGAGACCGTCTCGACCGACTACGACACCTCGGACCGGCTGTACTTCGAACCGCTGACCGTCGAGGACGTGTTGGAGATCGTGGCGGTCGAACAACAAAACGGCAAGCTACTGGGCGTGATTGTCCAGTTCGGCGGCCAGACGCCGTTGAAGCTGGCTGCCGGGTTGGAGGCCGCCGGGGTGCCAGTGCTGGGCACGCCGCCGGACGCCATCGACCTGGCCGAGGACCGGGAGCGGTTTCAGAAGCTGCTGCAGCACCTGGACCTGCGCCAGCCGCCCAACGGCATTGCCTTCAGCGAGGCGGAGGCCGGGACGATCGCGGCCGAGATCGGCTTTCCGGTGGTCATCCGCCCCTCCTATGTTTTGGGCGGCCGGGCCATGGAGATCGTCCGCGACAGCGAGCAATTGGCCCGTTACATGCGCGAGGCGGTCCGGGTTTCGGGCACCTCGCCGGTGCTGATTGACGGCTATTTGCAGGATGCCATCGAAATCGACGTCGACTGCCTGGCCGATGGCCAAGACACCTTCGTTGCCGGGGTGATGGAGCATATCGAGGAGGCCGGCATCCACTCGGGCGATTCCGCCTGTTCGCTGCCGCCCCACACCTTGAGCGAAACGGTGATCGCCGAGATCGAGCGCCAGACCGATGCCTTGGCGCGCGCCTTGGGCGTGGTTGGCCTGATGAACGTGCAATACGCGGTCAAGGACGAGACCATCTACATCATCGAGGTCAATCCCCGGGCCAGCCGCACGGTGCCGTTCGTCGCCAAGGCGATCGGCTACCCCATCGCCAAGATCGCCAGCCGCATCATGGCCGGTGAGTGGCTGGCCGATTTCGGGCTGGAAAAGCGCGAACTGGGCCATGTCGCGGTCAAGGAGGCGGTGTTCCCCTTCGCCCGCTTCCCCGGCGTCGACATCCTGCTGGGCCCGGAGATGCGCTCGACCGGCGAGGTCATGGGCCTGGACAAGGATTTCGCCCGCGCCTTCACCAAGTCGCAACTGGCCGGCGGCACTGATCTGCCGACCACCGGTACCGCCTTCGTCTCGGTCAAGGACCGCGACAAGCCGGCCATGATCCCGTTGGTGGAAAAACTGATCGCCATGGGCCTTACGGTGATTGCGACCGGCGGCACCGCCGATACCCTGCAACAGGCGGGGCTCAAGGTCGACCGCGTCAACAAGGTGCTGGAAGGGCGGCCCCATATCGTCGACGTGATGAAGAACGGCGACGTGGATCTGGTCTTCAACACCACCGAGGGCGCCCAGGCGATCCGCGACAGCTACACCATCCGGCGCACCGCCTTGGTTAACCGGATTCCCTATTTCACGACGGTTTCCGGGATTCGGGCGGCGACCCAGGCAATTGAGACTTTACGGTCCGGTGGTCTTGAAGTCGCGCCCTTGCAATCCTACACTAATAGATCGTCCCGATCGTAACCGCTCGGGGCGTGTGGCCTGTTGTGTGCCCAACGGCCCGGTGATCCGGATTTCCCTGTGACCCGCCGACCCCAGAGAGATGAGCCAGAGAGACGAGAAGGAGCGGCATGGAAAAGGTACCAATGACCGCCCGAGGCTATGAACGCCTCAGCGACGAGATCAAGACCCTGAAGACGGTCGAACGCCCTTCGGTGATCAAGGCGATCGCCGAGGCGCGCAGCCATGGCGACATCTCGGAAAATGCCGAATACCACGCCGCCAAGGAGCGGCAGAGCTTCATCGAGCACCGGCTGGCGGTTCTCGAGGACAAAATCAGCCGGGCCCAAGTGATCGACGTCGGCACGCTCTCAGGGGAGAACGTCAAGTTCGGCGCCACCGTGGTGCTGGCCGATTGCGACACCGACGAGGAGTCCACCTACCAGATCGTCGGCGAGGTCGAGAGCGACATCCAGTCCGGCCTGCTGTCGATCACCGCACCGCTGGCCCGGGCCCTGATCGGCAAGAATGTCGGCGACGTGGTCGAGGTCACCACCCCAAAAGGCTCCAAGGACTACGAGATCGTTTCCGTCGATTTCGTCTGATCGTAGCAACCTCACCCAACAGGGGCTGGCGCGGCGGTTTACCTGAGCGCGGCGGCGATGTTGCCGCCGTCAACGGTGGTGACGTCGGCCGTGGTTTTCATCGCCAGGGCCTGGTGCAGAAAGGCTTGCGCGACGTCCTCGGCCGTCACCTCGCGGCCCAGCAGATTGCCCGCCATGTAGTCGGCCTCGCTCACTCCGCGGGCGGCCGAGCGGGTCGCGATCATCTCGTCGCTCAGCAGGCCGGATCGGATGCGGTCGGCGTTGACCGCCGAGCTGCGGATGCCGTCGCGGCCATAGTCCAGCGCGTATTGCCGCGACAGGAACAGCGTCGCCGCCTTGGGGCAGCCATAGGCGCCGAAGTCGGGGCCCGGATTGACCGCCTGCTTCGAGGCGTTGAACAGCAGTACACCGCCGGTGCCCTGGGCCCGCATCACCCGGACCGCGTTCTGGGCCACCGACTGGTGGGCGAAGAAATTGAGCTCAAAGCTCTGCCTTAAGACCGCGTTGTCCAACTCACCGATCCGCCCCGGCCAGGCGGCGCCGGCATTGGAGATGACGATATCGACCCCGCCGAAGGCCGTGCAGGCCGCATCGAAGGCGTGGCGCACCTGGTCGGGATCGGTAACGTCGGCCTGTATCCCGATGGCCGCGTCGCCGATCGAGGCGGCGACCGCTTCGGCTTGGTCACCGTCCAGGTCGGCCACCGCCACCGCGGCGCCGTTGGCCGCGAACAGCCGTGCCGTCGCGGCGCCGATCGCCCCGCCGCCGCCGGTCACCAGCGCCACCTGCCGGGCCAATGGTTTCTCGGCCGCCTTGCCCAGCTTGGCCTGCTCCAAAGACCAATACTCCATGTCAAACAGGGTCGCCTCGTCCAAGGCCTCATAGCGACCGATACGTTCCGCATCGGAAATGGTATCGATCGCGGCGACACCCAGGTCGGCCGCGATCGCAGCCTCGGTTTTCGACTTGCCGAAGCCGACCAGCCCAAGGCCCGGTACCAGGACCAGCCGCGGCATTGGGTCCAACTCGGTCTTCGGATTCGCCTGATTTGCATTGTTTTCCGCAAAATACCGATGGTATTCGGCAACATAGTCGGCAACGGCGCCGCGCACCTGATCGGTAAATTCCTCCAGCCCCTCCGGTTCTGGCGGCGGTACGATCAGCGGCTTGTTCTTGGTCCGGATGATATGGTCGGGGGTGACCACGCCACGGGTGGCGTAGTCGGCAAGCTGGGTCCCATCGACAAAGCTACGAATCGTATCGCTGGTGCGGTGATCCGCGATCAGGCGCTGCCAGTTTCCGTCGCCGCGATCGATCGACAAGGCGCCGCGCAGGATCGGCAGCACGTCGGCTGGGCTTGCGGCCCGGGTCGGCAGGGCAGCGCTCGCGAAGGTCTTGGCCGGGGCGGCGGCGATCCTGGTCTCGGCCAGGGACACCATCTCGATCATCCGCTCATAGGCCTCACGCGCGGTGTCGCCAAAGGTGAAGATGCCGTGCTTGTGCAGGATCAGACCTTCGACTTGCGGGTCGTCGCGCCACACCTGGGCCGCCGCCTTGGCCAGGGTGAAGCCGGGCATGATGAAGGGAACAACCGCCATGCGCTCGCCGTAGACTTCGGCACAGATCGCCTCGCCGTCCGGCTGATCCGATAGACTGAGCACGCTCAGCGCATGGGTATGGTCGATGAACCTGTGGGGCAGGAAGGCGTGCAGCAGGGTTTCGACGGACGGATTGGGGCTGGCCGGGTCCAGCAGATTGCCGCGCTGGAAAGCGACCATGTCCTCGTCGCTGAGCCGGTCCAGAGCCTCCAGCTTGCGCAAGGGCGCCAGTTTCACCGCCGGCAGGCCAGCCGGTTCGATCACTGCCATGTCCCAGCCCGAGCCCTTGACGCACAGCACCTCGTGCGCTTCGCCCAGCAAGTCGGTCTGCACCGTCTTGACCGAAGTGTTGCCGCCGCCATGCAGCACCAGCCGGGGGTCCCCGCCCAGCAGGCGGGTGCTATAGACCCGCAGCGCCAGATCCTCCGCCACCCCGGCCTCGCCATAGCGTGCGACACAAGCCGCCGCGTCCTCGTCCGACCAAAGACTGTCCATTTTCTCCTGTTCCCCGTCGCCGTCACTGTCGAGGCCAACAATAGCAGAGCCGGCGGCGGGGAACCATTGACCTGCCAGCCTCAGGCGCCGTTGACATGCATCAATCCTAAACGGGTATATATGTTATACCGTTCAGCGTGTGGATGTAGCTGGTTGACACTTGAGCAAGCGTACTCGACCGGCACCGGGAATCGGGAAAATACGACGAAACACACACGGATGCCGCTTCCAAGGTTGTTCCTATCACTATTCTGCCTGTTGACCCTTGGCGGCTGTTTGGGTCCTTACAGTCAGGCGGGCCTTGTATCCTGGTCGCTGTCGCCCAACGGTAAACTGCTTGCCTATTCGGTGTGCGATTCGTGGCCCGACCCTTGTTCGATCGCGATCTACAGCTTTGAAGGGGGCGAACTCAGGCAGTATCGGAACCGTTCCGGTGGCGATTGGGGGACGCCCGGATTCTCAGCGGACGGCCGCTTATTGGCTTTCCCGGTATCAGAGACCGGAACGGACAACCGGCACATAGCGGTGATGGGCGCTGACGGCTCGGGTTTTCGCATCCTGACCAGCGGTGCCGGTATTCGGTTTTCACCCGCGTTCTCAAGCGATGGGCGGAAACTGACCTATGTTTGAGCGGGCTATTTGTCGGAACGGTACTATACGCCTTACAGGGGGAATGTCCGGAGGTTGCGTGACCAGGAGATCTGTGTGCTCGACATGACGACCGGCGTTGAAACGAAGATCACAAATCTCAACGCCTACAGCTACGGTCGACCCTTCATTTTGCCAGGCGGCCAACATGTGGTGTTCAGTTATCAAAGCCATACCCCTCATACCGATACGACAAGTGTCGTGGTTGATATTTCGAGGCCAGATTCCAAACAATATTTGACGGCCATGCCGGGGGTAGTCAGTTTGCAATTGTCGGCCAACGGTCGGCGGATCGTATACACTATGCGAACCAACCAAATGGATGGTGTCGGCGCTGGAGCTCCTTTTAATTACGACCTTTTTTTGTGGGAGAGCGCGCTTGGTATCGTCGATACTGATGGCGTCGTCCGACCTTTGAAACAAGAGGGCGCCGCTCGGCGCCTGACAAAGGCCGGAGCCTATCTTTCCGGCTATTCGCTTTCTGCGGATGGTGGCACGCTTGCCTATGCCCTTGATGCCTCGCGTAACGGCAATCTGGGGTTCTTTCTTATGGACTTGGAAACCGGCCAAGTTCTGCCGTTCCGCCTGCCGGAAAAAACCGATGGCTGGATTGAAACCGACACCCAACCAGAATCTTAGAGCCCACCACAATCCAGCGAGAGTTTTCACGGCGCAGGAGAGCTGTTGGTATCAAAGGGGTCTGACCCCTTTGATCCGTTGCTTTGAACTTGCCAGGCGCCTACACTCTCCTCATTCGATCACTTTTCGGGAGATTCCTGCTATGGCGCGACTCGCTCGGTTCGCCCTGCCTGGCTACACCCAACATGTCATCAGCAGAGGCCACCATCGGGCTCGCGTGTTTCGGGACAACGATGATCACCGGTATTTCCTTGAGAAGCTTGGGGCAGCCTGTGCCGCCAACGCCTGTGACCTGCACGCCTATGTATTGATGCCGAACCATGTCCACCTGCTTGTAACGCCGCAGGAGGAGCGGGGGCTTTCTAAAACGATGCAGGCGATCGGCCGCTCCTATGTGCGTTACTTCAACGACAAATACGGACTCAAGGGGACATTGTGGGAGGGGCGGTATCGTGCCACCCTCATCGACAGCGAACGCTATTTCTTGGTCTGTTCGCGTTACATTGAACTGAATCCGGTTCGGGCACGTGGCTTGGTCGATGACCCGGTCGATTATTGTTGGTCCTCATACCGCGGCAATACCGGGCAAGCCGTGGATCAGCTTCTCACGCCGCACCCGGTCTATCGGCGATTGGGATCCCAACCGGCCGAGCGTCACAGCGCGTATCGCGATCTCTTCGAAAAGGGCTTTGATGTGGAGGATTTGACGGAAATCCGGAACGCAACCAACAAGGCTTGGCCGTTGGGGGGCGACCGGTTCAAGGCCGAGATCGAACGGAAATCGGGCCGACGCTCTTTGCCATTGAAGAGGGGTGGGGACCGGCGATCTGCGGCTTTCCAAAAATCCAAACGCTTTGGTGCGAACTAGGCATCCGCCACGGCGTTGAAGTCAGCAAAAAACAGATCAATGGGGTCAGACCCCTTTGAAATAGGCGCGGCGTTTCTGGGAGTGGTCTGTACCCTTGAACTGGTGCGGCCAAGCTGCTTAACGCCGGCCGGAAGTCCACCTTTCCGCGGTGAACTGATCTAAAGCCGGCACACTGGCTTCCAACATATGGGCCACGAAAATCAATGGGGTCTGAAAATCAATAGGGTCAGACCCCATTGAAAGAATGGCCCCTTGTTGGAACCCCGTGAATGATGTGAAACACGCTGCGCCTATTGGGTGTTATTGGGTCATAGCCCTGCCGATCAGACGCCCAAGCCGGCTCATTCCATCGGTAATCTCCGCCTCGTCACAGGTGGCGAAGGAGAGGCGAAGGGTATTTTCACCGCCGCCATTGGCAAACGAGGCGCTACCTGGGACGAAGGCGATTTTATCTTCGGCGAGACCGGTCTCCAGCAGGCGCCGCGCGTCCGATCCCTCTTGCAGGGTGACCCAGACGAACATGCCGCCGCCGGGCTCGGTGAAACGGGCGGAATTGGGCATGTGCCGTCTGAGGGCATCGACCATGGCGCGGCGCCGGCCGCCATAGGCGCGGCGCAATGTTTCGGTATGGTCGGGCTGGATCGCGGCGGTCAGCCGTTCGACGATAACTTGGTTGACGGTCGAACTGTGCAGGTCGTTGGCCTGTTTCAGCAACACCAGCTTGTCGATCAGCAGTCTCGGCGCGATGGTCCAGCCGACCCGCAGCGCCGGCATCAGAACCTTCGACGCGGTGCCGACCTGCAATACCAGCCCGTCTCGCTGCCAGCCGTCAGTGCCCAGGCCCGCAACCTCGATCTCCAGCAGCGACGGCGGCGGCGGCGCATCGAAATAGAGGTCGCGATAGGCGATATCCTCGATCACCGGCACGCCGTAGCGATGGGCCAGTTCGACCAGCTTGGTGCGCCGCTCTTCCGACAGGGTGACACCGGTCGGGTTCTGGAAATCGGGGATCGTGTAGAGAAGCTGGGCGCCGGCGCGGAAGGCGGCCTCCAACGCCTCGGGTTGCAAACCGTCCTCATCCATGGCCAGGGTGAGGAACCGGGCGCCGCGGTTGCCGAACACCTGCAGGGCGCCGAGATAGCTGGGGTCCTCGACGGCGAGCGCGGTTCCGGGATCGATCAGGGCGGCGGCCAGCAGGGTCAGCGATTGCTGGGCGCCGCTTGTCACCAGGATATTGGCAGGGTCCAGCGTCGGCCCGCCGGCAATGGCGGTTGCCGCGATTCGCTGCCGCAGCGGCTCGTAGCCCTCTGTCGGGGCATATTGCATGGCCTGCCGCTGCAACGTGGCGTCGGCTTCGATCTCGTGCCGGATGCGGCTGGCGGCATCCAGGGGAAACAGGCCGGGGTCGGGAACCCCACCCGCAAAGGACAGCACCCCCGGCGCCGACACGATTTTCAGCAGTTCCCGGATTTCGGACGCCGTGGCCCGTCCGGCCTCGGCAGAAAACCGCGCATCCCACCCCATGATCTGTTTCCTTTCCGCAAAAATAGGTCAGTAATACTGACTTAAATAACATGGGATGTCAAAGCGGTTTTGCGTGGAGGGCCTGACCCATCCTGGCTTAGGTCTTACGTCGTCAGGGAACGTTGCGGCCGCTGCCCTCGCATCTCACGGGCCTCACTCGCGGAGTCAATCCTCGTCCGCGACGTCGCGAAATTCCAGCAGATCGCCGGGTTGGCAGTCCAGGGCCTTGCAGATGGCGTCGAGCGTGGTCAGGCGGATCGCCTTGGCCTTGCCGGTCTTCAGGATCGACAGGTTCTGCTCGGTAATGCCGATGCGCTGGGCCAGTTCGTTCGACCGCATTTTGCGTTTGGCCAGCATCACATCCAGGTTCACGATGATTGCCATGGCACCACCTATATCGTGTAGGCCTGTTCGGCTTCCATTTCGCAGGCCCGATCCATCACGGCGGCGACGATCAGTACGACACCGCCGATGAACAGTACCGCGAAATCGGAGACCCCCAACTCGGCGACGACCGACCGCTGGCCCTGGGGGTTGGCAGCCGACAGCACCAGGCTGATCAGCGGCGTGAACAGGATTGACGCGGCCACCCAGGCGATCAGGGCATAGCCCAGCCGGCGGAAGCAGGTGACATTGCGGGCGGTGAAGACCTGGCCCGTGGCATAGAGGCGAAACAGCGTGCGCAAGGTGATCAGGCCGAAAAGACCGACGCCGGTCGGGAGCGCCGAGACCAACAGGGCCAGCGCGATCTGCCAGGCGGCCAAGGCAGCTTGCGGTCGGGCCGGAAGGTGGGCGTGGAAACCATCCGGCAAGGCATTGAAACCGACCCAGTAGAGAAAGGTGATCAAAGGTACGCTGACGATCAATATGTTCGTAAGCACCACATATCTCTGGCTGGTCCGCTGGATATTGTTCATGGGATTGTGGCCTCCTTCGGCCCTTGACGGTGGTTTCCTCAAAAATCATGTTGCGCCCCGGGGATCATCCCCGGCCTAGAACCGATAGGCAAGGCCCAGCAGGGCCCGGTACTGGTTTGCCGACCCGGCGCCGTCGACCAGCGGGCTGTCGGCGGCATTTCCGGTCAGTCGTTGGTACCCGGCTTCGCCCCGGATCAGGAAATGGCGGCCCAGCGCGTAGTCGGCCCGAACGGTGATGCCGACATCCTTCACGCCCGCATCGGCATCGAACCGGGCGTGAGGGCTGTTTGCCGCCTGGGTGCTGCTGATGCCAAACAGGCCCTGCATGAGATCGTCGTCGCCCCAGCTGGCGTACGCGCCGGGGGTGATCGACAGACGGGGCCCGAGGCGTACGGTATAGCCTGTCCGCAGCGAAACCAGCAGCCCGCCTCCGGCGGCGCCGGCCTCGCGCGACACAGCGGACAGGTCGGCAGACCAGCCGCCGGCCCGCAATTGCAGGAAACCACCGCCACTGATGCCGTCGTCGATATCGCCCAGCTGGTTTAGGGCGGCATTGGCATCCTGGTCGCGGCCCCGAAAAAAGCGAATCAGCGGTCCGACCGACAGGCTGAATCTTCGCACGCCCCGCTCAGCATAAACCAAGTTCAGGGCCTGCCAGCCAAGGCTGGCGTCACCGTCATTGGGGTTGATCCCGGCCCCGCGTACGAACAGAAAGTCCCGCTGCGCAATGTCGACCATGGGGAGGACAATGGCGGCTTCCGTGTCATTCGATCCTTCGTAGTCGGGCATCAGGCCGACCCAGGCCCCGATATGGCCTTGCCAAGGCTGGTCATTGGGTAGGCCGATCCCCAGGCTGACCGCGCGGTTGCCCTCTGTTTCGGAGGTTTGCGCGGCCAGATTCGACGACAGGCAAGCGCTCAAAATGACGGTGGCGGCGACGCGCAGCGCCCGGTTTGCTCCGGCAGATGTTCCCATAGCGGTGACACTCCTAATATGTTGATCGAACCAAAATTCGATCAAAAATTATTGTTAGTCAATAATTTTCTCACGAAATTCGGCATCAAGTAGGCAGGGTGGCGAGACCGGGGGGCGGCTATGCACCGCCGAAGGGGGCGTTTGCGCTCGGTTCGGCGGGGCCGGTCGGTGCGCGCTGGAATGCCCAAACCGGACGAGGGCGGCACCGATCCGCGATTGCAACGCACCCAAGAAAAGCCTGGACAGCCCGAGTTATTACGTTATTTTCCGAAATGACGTAACGGAGGGTCGATGCTGGAGCGCCATGACGGGGAATTCCTCGAATTCTTCAAGAGCCTGGCCAACGCCAACCGCCAGGTCATCGTGTTCGAGGTGTTTGCCGACAAGCAGGAACACACGGTTGGCGATGTGGCGGAACGGGCGGGTATCGCCGTGTCCACGGCGTCGGAGCATCTCGCGATCCTCAAGCGTGCCGGCGTCCTGGCGTCGCGAAAGGCGGATCGGGAGGTGTTCTACCGCATCGACGAGCAGCGGGTTGCCGGGCTTCTGAGAGTGATCACCGACTGGCTGGATTGCTGCTGACCCTGGCCGCAACCGGAGACAGGAGAGGAAAGGCCGCGTGTTGCGGATCTCGTGGACAGCGCGAACCTGAATCAATATTTCGTGATTTCCCGAAAATACGAGTAATGGAGAGTTTTATGCGTTTGACCAAACGGAGGATGATAGTGGCGGCCATCCTGGCCATCGTGGCGATTGTGGCATTGCCGGTCTGGTTCCTGTATGCCGAGCCCAAGCTGACCTTGTTCGCAGCCGACCGGCGCATCCACAATTTCGCTCATATGGATGAAATCTTTCCATCGCGTCGGATCGCCAAATCCGACACGCCATATGCACTACCGCTCGCACCGCGAACCATCGCGACCACCTATACCTTCGCAGGCGAAACAAGGGATCGGGACGAATTCCTGAAACGGACCAATACGACCGGGTTGCTGGTGGTTAAGGATGGCACGATCGTCCACGAATATTACGACCACGGCTACGACAGGCAAACCAAGGCGACTTCGTTTTCCTTGGTGAAGTCCTTCGTCTCGACCCTGGTCGGTGTCGCGGTTGACGAGGGTCTGATTGCCAGCGTCGACGACCCGATCAGCAAATACCTCCCACAGCTGGACAACACAGGCTTTGCTGGCGCCAGCATCGCCCAGGTCCTGCAAATGTCTTCCGGCATCGACTTTTCGGAAGAATATGATGATCCGAAGTCCGATGCCTATACGCTGTTCGACCAGCTGTTTGTCTTCCTGCGTCCCCTGGATCAGGTCATCCTGGACTATGGCTCCAAGTCCCCGCCGGGAGCGGAATTCTACTATGCTTCCATCAACACCCAGGCGCTGGTCATGCTGCTGCGCAAGCTTTATGGACAGGACCTGACCCAGATCATGGCGCAGAAGCTGTGGCAGCCTATGGGCATGACCGGCGACGGGTTCTGGAGCCTCGATCTCCATGGCACCGAGCTGGGGTTCATGAGCCTGAACGCGACCTTGCGGGACTACGCCAAGTTCGGGATGATGGCGCTGAAGGGCGGCCGGTTCAACGGCAAGCGCATTGTCTCGGAACGCTGGCTGACGGCGGCGACCACGCCCGACCGCGACTATCTGCGGCGCGGTCGGATCTATGGCGATTGGGGCTACCAATACCAATGGTGGCTGCCGCGCGGCTCAGACAGCGATTTCGCCGCCATCGGGATATGGGGCCAGATGATCTACGTCGACCCTAAGGCCAATCTGGTGGTGGTCAAAACCGGTGCCGACGAGAACTTCCACCCCCACGAATTCGAAGCCGTTACCCTGTTCCGCGAAATCGCCCGCCAGTTGGCTGCCTCCGGGTGAAGGCGGTCGGTTTTCACCTCGGAGACAATTTCTGTCACACCGGCCCGGGATTTGCCGTCTAACTTTGCGGTAGGATGTGCCGGAGGCTGGATGACATGAGCAATTTACCCGAGGAGTCTTTGGACCAGTTGGTGGGACAGGCGCAGGCCGGTGACGAGGCGGCGCTGGAAGCCGTGGTACGGGCGGTGCAGGACCGGGTCCACCGCCTGGCGGTGCGCATGCTGGTCAACCCCGAGGACGCCTTGGAGGCGGCCCAGGAAATCCTGATCCTGGTGGTCACCAAATTATCGACCTTCCGCGGCCAGAGCAGTTTCAACACCTGGGTCTACCGGGTGGCGGTCAACTATCTGCTGACCGCCCGCAAGGTGTCGGCGAAGGACCAGGGGCTGACCTTCCCCCTGTTCGAAAGCGATCTCGAATCCGGCCTGGTCGCCGATCCCGGGCCGGCGGCGGACGATGTGGTGATGCTCAACCAGTTGCGGGTGTCGTGCACCATGGCCATGCTGCTGTGCCTCGATCTCACACACCGGATCGCCTATGTGCTGGGCGAGATCCTGGAACTCGACCACGATACCGCGTCCCAGGTTCTGGAGGTCAGCAAGGCGAATTACCGGCAAAGACTGGCCCGGGCCCGCCGCCAGGTGGTCGCCTTCACCGCACGCGCCTGCGGCATCGTCAATACCCAAGCCAAATGTACCTGCCCAAGGCGGCTGCCGGCGGCCATGGCATTGGGCCGGGTGTCCGCCGACCCGCCCCTGTTCCAGCCAGGTGATGCGCCGGACTACCAGTCGGTGATCGCGGCGGTCGACGACCTGAAGGGCGAACTCGCCACCGCCTACCTGCAAAAGGCGATGCCCGACTTTCCATGCCCCAGAGATCTTGCTGCGAGGATTGCCGAGATCGTCACCCTGGAAAAGTAATCCGTCACACCGTCCCGCTTGCCGACGTCTAACTCAAGGCAACCAGGCTTTCCGTCCGGTTGCGCCCAAAACGGAACCGACATGGAGACAGCGAATGACAAGAACTCTTCAGGCCATTGCCCTGGCCCTCGCCGTGGTGGCTGGATCTCACCCCTCAAAAGCCGGGGAACCCAAGACCATGACGCCGGCGGAACGCCAGGTGCGGGCCGCTGTGGAAGCGATGACGGCGGCGTTTCACGCCAAGGACATCGACCGCGTGATGCAAGCCTATGAAGCGCAGTCGAACATCGTGTTTCAACCCGACAAGCCGGTCGAGGACCGGCAACAGATCGTAGCCAAATTCCGGGAACTGTTCGCGGTCAGCCCCCGGTTCGCATATTCCGGCCATCAGGTGTTCGTGTCCGGTGACCTGGCCGTGCACATCGCGCCCTGGACCATGACCGGTACCGCGCCCAATGGGGAAAAGCTCACGGATACCGGCCTGTCGGTGGCTGTATTGCGCCGCCAGGGCGACGGTGAATGGCGGATCGTCATCGATAACCCCTATGGCGGCCATCTGTTGGGAACCAACTGACGCGTGACGAAAATTCGGGGGATTCCGGCACTTTGTTTCGTTAAAGACCGTAATCCCCCGACCGCGCCTTGCCAGGGACCGACGCCCGCATATGGCTTAAGTCAGTCTCGTAAGCCCTTTTTTAACAAGGTTTAGGCAAAATTGTTGCGAACCACCGAGATTTCCCGCGGCGTTGGCAGGCACCGCGGTGAATTGGTATGCCGGGATTGGCCGTTCGGTGGCATGGGGTGCCGCGCATGCATCAATTAAAGTGGTCCGACGAATACAAAATCCATATTCGGTTGATCGACACCGAACACCAAAACCTGTTCGATCTGGTCAATCTGTTGGGCCAGGCCTTGGAGCGGGGCATGGTGCGGTCGGAACTCAGCAACGCGATCAGCGGCCTGGCCCACTACGTCACCGATCACTTCCACCACGAAGAGCGGATCATGGAGGATTACGGCTTTCCGCTGTTGCGCGCGCACAAGCACCAACACCGGGAGCTGGAGCGGAAGGTCCATGCCATACGCAAGGTGTTCGTCAACAATTCCCGCGCCATCGACCCGGAAAAGCTGATGGCCTTCCTGGGCAATTGGCTGCAGGACCATATCATCGGCAGCGACATGATGTTGGGCCGCCACATCCGTGGCGAGTCGATCCTCGGGGCGGAGCCCTCGGCATCCTCGACCGGCAGGTCATCCGACGTCATCATGGAACCGCGCATGGCAGTGGTCGAACTCGAAGTGCCGGTCGAAAAGGCGGCGTTGCTTCGTCGCTGCGCCAGCATTCTGCGACGCGGCGGCACGACGGCCATGGCGATCGAGGAAATTGCCGACCCGATCGCTTCCATGTCCCTGAAAGAGGCGAAAATGATCGCCCGTTCGCTGATGCGCTAACCGCCAGCCAAACCGGCACCGTACCCGGGCCGGTTCCCACCTAATCCGCTTAAGCCGCCGCCAGACGGACGGCGCAGAACTTAACCTCGGGGATCTTGCCGAACGGGTCCAGCGCCTGATTGGTCAGCAGATTGGCCGCCGCCTCGTTGAAGCAGAAGGGCACGAAGACGACGCCGCGCGGCACCGCACCGTCAACCCGCGCCTTGGCGGTGATGCTGCCGCGGCGCGACGAGACGGTGACCGCGGCGCCGGCTGCCAGGCCCAGTTCGTCGAGATCGCCCTGTGAAACACAGATCACCGCTTCCGGTTCCAGCGCGTCCAGCACTTCGGTGCGCCGGGTCATGGCGCCGGTGTGCCAATGTTCCAGGATCCGCCCGGTGGTCAGCACCAGGGGGTAGTCGGTGTCGGGCCGCTCGTCCGGCGGCACCAGCTCGGTCGGCACGAACTTGCCGCGGCCACTGGCGGTCGGGAAGCGGTCGCCGAACAGCACCGCCTTGCCCGGTTTTGCCTCGTCGTCGCAGGGATAGGTGACGGCGTTCTCCCGCTGCAACCGGTCCCAGGTAATGCCCTTGATCGAGGCCATGCAGCCGCGCATCTCGGCGAACACGTTGCTGGGATGTGTGTAGTTCCAGTCAAGGCCGATGCGGCGGGCGATCTCCTGGATGATCCACCAGTCCTGCCGGGCATCGCCGGGCGGTGCGATCGCCGCCCGTCCCATCTGCACCTGGCGGTTGGAATTGGTGACCGTGCCGTCCTTTTCCGGCCAGGCCGAGGCCGGCAGCACCACGTCGGCGTAAGACGCTGTTTCGGTCATGAAAATGTCCTGGACCACCAGGTGCTCCAGATTGGCGAAGGCCGCCCTCGTGTGGTTCTGGTTGGGGTCCGACATCAACGGGTTCTCGCCCATGACATAGAGGCCCTTGACCTGACCGCGATAGGCCGCATCGGCGATCTCGACCACCGTCAACCCCTTCTTGCGGTCAAGCTTGGCGCCCCAGAACTCCTCGAACCGGGCGATGTGCTCCGGGTCGTCACAGGCCTTGTAGTCGGGGAAGACGATCGGGATCAGCCCGGCATCCGAGGCCCCCTGGACGTTGTTCTGGCCCCGCAACGGATGCAGGCCGGTGCCGGGCCGGCCGATCTGGCCGCACATCAAGGCCAGCGAGATCAGGGTCCGGCAATTGTCGGTGCCATGGACGTGCTGGCTCATGCCCATGCCCCAGAAGATCAGGGATCGTTCGGCGGTGGCGTAGGCCCGGGCAACGGTGCGAATTGTATCGGGGTCGACACCGCAGACATCGGCCATCGCCTCGGGCGCAAACGGCGCTAGGGAATCAGCAAGTGCCTGATATCCCTCGGTATGCTCGGCAATATAGTCGCGGTCGATCAAATCCTCGGAGACGATCGTATGCAGCATGGCGTTCAGCAATGCGACATCAGATCCTGGTCGGTGCTGAATGCGATGCGTTGCGTATCGATCAAGGGATTGGCCACGGGGATCGACGACCACCAGGGTCTTGCCCGCCTGGGCCGCGTTCTTGAAGAAGCTGGCCGCCACCGGGTGATTGACCGACGGATTGCAGCCGATGACCATGATCAAATCGGCCTGCAGCGCGTCGGTGAAGGGGGCGGTGACCGCGCCCGAGCCGATGGTCTCCATCAGTGCCGCCACCGACGAGGCGTGGCACAGCCGGGTGCAATGGTCGACATTGTTGGTGCCGAACCCGGTCCGGACCAGTTTCTGGAACAGATAGGCTTCCTCGTTGGAGCCCTTGGCCGAGCCGAAGCCGGCCATCGCCGATGGCCCGTCCCGGTCGAGGATTGCTTTGAGGCCGGCGGCGGCGACGTCCAGCGCCTCGTCCCAGGTCGCGGTGCGGAAATGGCTCAACGGGTTGGCGGGGTCGAGGTCGGCAACCGCCTCGCGCGGGATCCCGGGCTTGCGGATCAGCGGCGTGGTCAACCGGTCGGGGCTGGCGACGTAGTCGAAGCCGAAGCGCCCCTTGACGCACAGCCGGTTGGCGTTGCCCGGCCCGTCACGGCCCTCGACCGCGACGATGCGTTCGTCCTTGACCCGGAATTCCAGCTGACAGCCAACCCCGCAATAGGGGCAGACCGACGCGACCGCGCGGTCGGCCGCCGCCAGGGCGGTCTCCGCCGCCGGCAACAGGGCACCGGTCGGGCAGGCCTGGACGCATTCACCGCAGCCGACACAGGTGCTGGTTCCCAAGGCGTCGCCCTGGTCGAAGACGATGCGGGTATGGGCGCCATGGCCGGCCATGCCGATAACGTCGTTGACCTGGACCTCGCGGCAGGCGCGGACGCAGTTGGTGCAGTGGATGCAGGCCGCCAGATCAACCCGGATGGCCGGATGGCTGGTATCGATGACCGGGCCCGGGGCGGACGGATAGCGGCTTTCGCTCACCCTCATTTCGTCGGCCAGGGCCCAGAAGCGGGAACCGGGGTCGGGGTGGTCGGCGCGCGCTGGCTGATCGGCGACCAGCAACTCCATCAGGGTCGACCGGGCCTGCCGCACCCGGTCGCTGCCGGTATGGACGGTCATGCCCGGTGCCGGGGTGCGGATACAGGATGCCGCCAGGGTCCGCTCGCCCTCGACCTCCACCACGCACAGTCGGCAATTGCCGTCGGCGCGATAGTGCTGATTGAGGCCCGAGCACATGTGCGGCAGGGTCTTGCCCTGACGCTTGGCCACCTGGAACAGGGTCTCCCCCGGCTCGGCGGTGACGCTCTCACCGTCCAGGGTAAAGGTGATCGGCCCGCTCATGACAGTGCCTCCGGGAAATGGCTGAGCACGGATCGGATCGGATTTGCCGCCGCTTGGCCCAAGCCACAGATCGAGGTGTCGGCCAGGGCATTGGCCAGTTCGGCCAGCAGGTTGGGATCGGCGCCGCCGGCGGCCAGCATCTCGGCCGCCTTGGCGGTACCCAGCCGGCAGGGCGTGCACTGGCCGCAGCTTTCGTCGGCAAAGAACCGCATCAGATTGCCGACGACCGCGCCGATATCATCGGCCTGACTCAGCACGATGATCGCCGCCGACCCGATAATGGCACCATGGGGTTCAAGGGTACCGAAATCGAGCGGCAGGTCGGCCATGGTTGCCGGCAGGATGCCGCCCGACGCACCGCCCGGCAGATAGGCCCGGAGCTCATGCCCCGGCGCCATGCCGCCGCAATACTCGGCGATCAGTTCGGCCGCGGTGATGCCGGCCGGCGCCAGGTAAACGCCCGGCTTGGCGACCCGGCCCGAGACTGAGAAGCTGCGCAGGCCCCGGCTGCCGCCACGACCCTCGGTGCGGTTCCAGTCGGCACCGCCGGTGATGGCGTCGCGCACCCAATACAGGGTCTCGACATTGTTAATCAGGGTGGGTCGGCCATGGAGGCCGATTTGGGCCGGGAAAGGCGGCTTGTGGCGCGGCAAGCCGCGCTTGCCTTCCAGGCTTTCCAGCATCGCCGATTCCTCGCCGCAGATATAGGCGCCGGCGCCGCGGCGCAGCTCGAACGGCACCAGATCGAGGTCGAGCCCGTCCAACTCGGCGATCGCCGCCTCCAGTACGCCGCGGACGTCCGGGTATTCATCACGCAGGTAGATGTAGACGCGTTTCGCCCCGACCACATGGGCGGCGATCTGCGCCCCTTCCAGCATGCGGTGCGGGTCGCGCAGCAGATAGTAGCGGTCCTTGAAGGTGCCGGGCTCGCTCTCATCGGCGTTGACCGCCAGATAGCGCGGCGCCGGCTCGGCCCGGACAAACTGCCACTTCCGGGCGGCCGGGAAGCCGGCCCCGCCCAGGCCCCTCAATTGTGACGCGTCCAGGGCGGCGATGGCCTCTTCCGCCGTCATCCGCCCGGTGAGGCAATCGGACAGCAACCTATAGCCGCCGCCCTCGCGATAGGCTGACAGGTCGATCCAGCCGCTGGCAGGGTCCGGGTCGCGATCGTCCGACAAAGCCGCCTGGACCGCCCCCACAGCCGCTTCCGTGACATAGCGGTTGCCGATACGGACCACCGGGGCCCGATGACAGCGGCCCATGCAGGCGCCGGTCGCGGCGGCGGTGTCCGCACCCAGGTGGTTGGCCAGCGAATCGCGCAGCTGTTCGGCCCCGGCCAGGGCGCAACTCAGGCCGTCGCAGACCTTGACCTTGGGCGCCGGCCCGTCCGGGGTCGAAATAACGAAATTGTGATAGAAGCTGGCCACCTCGAAGACTTCGACCTGGGCCAATCGCAGCCATTCGGCCAGAGCCGCCAGGTGCTGGGGCGTCAGGTGCCCAAAGCGGTCTTGCAGCCGGTGCAGATATTCGATCAACAGATCGCGCCTGGGCTCGACGCCGCCCAAACAGGCGCGCAAGTCTTCCCGTGCCTGGGGTTCGACCTGCCGGCCCTTTGGTCCGGCCAGGCCACCTCCCCGGTGCCGGCCGGGCCGTTTCGGGACTTGGAACGCGGCTTCGTCCTGTGCCATAGCGCTTCTCCATTGGCGGACCGGAAACCCTTGTCGCCGATCGATTTTCCGAACCCCGAGCGTTCCGGTCAAGCCCGGGTGTCGCCGCCCTGAAGCTGCCCCCGGCCATTCCTGTCCGGGCGGGAAGCTGCTAACCTAAGTTAAGGCGGGTTTAACCATTTCGCTATACGCGAAGCTTGCAATAATAGATACGACATCTGTCCCGGAGGCCTCCCATGAACGCCCTGCATTTGACCGCTCTGATCTGCTCGCACCTGTGCCATGACCTGGTCAGCCCGGTCGGTGCGATCAACAACGGAATCGAGATGCTGGCCGAAGAGGACGACCCGGACATGCGCGAACAGGCGCTGGAGATGATGGCTCACAGCGCCAGCGAAGCGGCCGGACGGCTGCTCTTCTTCCGGCTCGCCTTTGGCGCGGCCGGCGGCATGGGTGAGGAAATTCGTATCGAAGAGGCGATCAAGGCCGCCAACGGTATGTTCCGTGCCGGGCGAATCAAACTGGATTGGCCGGTGGCTGAGCCGGCCATCGCGCCGAAGGCGGTGGTCAAGCTGCTCATGAATCTGGTCCTTATCGGATCCCAGGCCCTGGTCCGGGGCGGCGATCTCAGGGTGTCGCTCAGTGGCGGCGGCGGCCGTCACGACTTGCGGGTCGTGGCCGAAGGCACCGGTGCCCGGTTGGACCCCGACAAGCTGGCAGCGGCAACCCAGGACGTTGACCTGGATGGCCTCGATTCGCGGTCGGCGCAAGCTTACATGGCACGGCTGTTGGCGGCGGACCTGGGCGCCAAAGTGACCATTGCCAGCGACGAGAACCGGGTCGAAATATCCAGTGAAACCATCGCCTAACGGGTGGATTCCGTTGTGATTGCCGGAACGGTTTGGAAATCCGTCAAACTTACATTCAGGCCCGCGCAAAACCACGGATCTTGTTGCCCGCCAACACGTTAGTCTTTAGAGCTTTTTAACCTGTTTCCCGCATTCTGCGGGCAATTCCTGGTATCGCAGACCCCCGCCCGGCGTCACGGTCTGCGCCACCGTGAAACGCCCCGGGATGTAAGGAAGCCACCATGGATGATCTGTTAAGTGAATTCCTCACTGAGACCAACGAGAGCATCTCCACCCTTGATACTGAACTCGTAAACCTCGAACAAAACCCAAACAATCCAGAATTGATCGCCAACATTTTCCGGTTGGTGCACACAATCAAGGGGACGTGCGGATTCCTGGGATTGCCGCGGCTGGAAACCCTGGCCCATGCCGGCGAGAATGTCTTGGGCAAATTTCGCGATGGCGACCTGCCGGTCACCGAGGACGCGGTGACGCTGATTTTCCATTCCATGGATCGGATCAAGGAAATCCTGGGCGTGTTGGAGGAGACTGAGGCCGAGCCCGAAGGCGACGACAGCGATCTGATCGCCAGGCTGGACACGATGGCCGCCGGCCATGTCCAGGCGGCGGAGCCGGCACCCGAACCGCCGGCGCCGGAACCGGTCGCCGAGCCGGTTGAAGAGCCGGAGCCCGTGGCGGCCGAAGCCGCGGTCGACCCGGATATCGACTCCAGCCTGGGGCGGGCGCTGAAACCGGGCGAAGTCTCTCTGGAAGAACTCGAAGCCGCGTTTCTGGCAGCACCCGGGCCCGAGGATATGGCCCCGCCGGCACCCGAACCGGAACCACAACCCGAACCCGCCGCAGCACCGGCCGCGGATCCCGCTCCGGCACCCAAGCCGGCGGCTGCGACCGGCGAAACTGCCGCAAAGGACACGGCCAGAAAGGCGCCGGAGCATTCGGTGGCCAACCAGTCGATCCGGGTCCATGTCGACCTCCTGGAAAACCTGATGAACATGGTCAGCGAACTGGTGCTGACCCGCAACCAGCTGCTGCAGATGGTGCGCGGCCTGGAAGACAGCGAATTCACGGTTCCGCTGCAACGGCTTAGCCATGTCACGACCGAGCTGCAGGAAGGTGTCATGAAGACCCGCATGCAGCCGATCGGCAATGCCTGGGCCAAGCTGCCGCGCATCGTGCGTGATCTGGCCCACGAATTGGACAAGAAGATCGACCTGCAGATGCTGGGTGCGGATACCGAACTCGATCGCCAGGTCCTGGAACTGATCAAGGATCCGCTGACCCACATGGTGCGGAATTCAGCCGATCATGGCCTGGAGCCGACCGCCGATCGGATTGCCGCGGGCAAGTCCGAAACCGGCAAGATCGTCCTCAACGCGTTCCATGAAGGCGGCCAGATCAACATCGAGATCACCGACGATGGGCGCGGCCTGCCGGTCGAAAAGATCAAGCAGAAGGCGCTCGACAACGGGGTCACCACCGAAGCCGAATTGGAAACCATGTCGGACCAGCAGATTCTGCGGTTCATTTTCAAAGCCGGTTTCTCGACCGCCCAGACCGTGACCGCGGTCTCCGGTCGCGGTGTCGGTATGGACGTGGTTCGGACCAATATCGAAAAGATCGGCGGCACGGTCGAACTGAAGAGCCAGGAAGGTCGTGGAACCAGCTTCGTCATCAAGATCCCCCTGACCCTGGCGATCGTGTCGGCGCTGATTGTCGAATGCGGCAGCGAACGCTTCGCCATCCCTCAACTCAGCGTGCTGGAACTGGTTGGGGTGTCGGCCGAGAGCGAACACACCATCGAGACCATCAACAACACGCCGGTCCTGCGCCTTCGCAACCGGCTGCTGCCACTGGTCTATCTTCGTGACATCCTGCAGTACGGCGACACTTCGTTCGAAACCGACGAAGAGGCCGTGCCCCAGGATTCGTTCATCGTCGTCACCCAGGTCGGCAACTACACGTTCGGCATTGTCGTCGACCGGGTCTTCGATACCGAGGAAATCGTCGTCAAGCCGGTGGCGCCGCTGCTGCGCGACGTGACGGTATATTCCGGCACCACCATCCTGGGCGATGGCAGCGTGATCATGATCATCGATCCCAATGGCATTGCCGAAGCCAGCGGCGAGGTCCGTCTTGACCAAGACGCGGACGAGGACGGCGGTAAAGCCAGGGCCGGCAGCCACTATGACGAACTCACCGCCCTGCTGTTGTTCCGGGCCGGCAATGACGAGCCCAAGGCCGTGCCGTTGTCGATCGTCGCCCGCCTCGAAGAGGTCGATGTCAACGATATCGAAATGTCCGACGGGCGCATGGTGGTACAGTATCGCGGCCGCCTGATGCCGTTGGTCAAGATCGACGACCAGGCCGAGATGCAAAGCGATGGGCGCCAGCCGATCCTGGTATTCACCGATCAGGACCGCTCGATGGGCCTGGTGGTCGACGAAATCGTCGATATCGTGGAGGACCGGCTCAACGTCGAGCTTGCCGCTGCCCGCGACGGGTTGCTGGGCACCTCGGTGGTGGCCGGCAAGGCGACTGAAATCATCGATGTCGGCTTCTACCTGAACCTCGCCTTCGGGGCCTGGTTCCAGCTCGACACCGACAACGCCTATGGCAACGAAGCCCAGCCCAAGCGTCTGCTGCTGGTCGACGACAGCGCCTTCTTCCGCAACATGCTGGTCCCGCTGCTGACCGTCGCCGGTTATGACGTGACCACGGCGGAAACCGCCGACGAGGCCCTGATGCTACGTGAGAATGGCGAAGGGTTCGATGTCATCATCAGCGACATCGAAATGCCCGGCATGAGCGGCTTCGACTTTGCCAAGGAAGTGAAGTCGGACAATCGTTGGCAAGACACGCCAATCGTTGCCCTGACGACCCACGCCACCCAGCAGGATTTCGATCGCGGGCGGGCCGTCGGCTTCACCGAATACCTGACCAAACTGGACCGCGACGCCTTGCTCGCGACCCTCAATGAGACCCTCTCGCAGCAAGGAGGTGCGGCATGAGCGAAGAACGCCGGCACGACTATGTCACCGTCACGATCATGGATCAGCTGTTCGGGATCCCGGTCCTGTCCGTCCGCGACGTGCTTGGGCCGCAGCGGCTGACCCATATTCCGCTGGCCCCACCGGAAGTCGAGGGCGCCCTGAACCTGCGGGGGCGGATCGTGACTGCCATCAATGTTCGCCGCAGGCTGGGCCTGCCGGCGCTCGAGGATGACAATGAAGGCATGCATGTCGTGGTCGAATATGACGGCGAGCCCTACAGCCTGCTGATCGATTCGGTCGGCGAGGTGATGAGCCTGCCGCCCGAAAGCTATGAACGCAATCCTGCGACGCTGGATTCGCGGTGGCAGCAGGTCTCCAGCGGCATCTACCGCCTGGACGGCAAGCTGCTGGTGGTCCTGGAGGTCGACCGTTTGCTTGAGTTGCGCCAGGCCTCGGCAGCCTAAGGCGGGGCCCGGTTCCTGAACTCCTTCCACATACGGAGATGGGGAAAATAGTATGAAGTCCTGTTTGATAGTCGACGATTCGAAGGTGATCCGCATGGTCGCGCGTCGCATTCTCGAGGAGCTCGACTTCGAGACCGTCGAGGCCGTTGACGGCCAAGATGCTCTCAACGCCTGCGAAAGGGAAATGCCGGACGCCATTCTGTTGGATTGGAACATGCCGGTGATGAGCGGTATCGAATTCCTCAGAGCCTTGCGGGGCTCGGCCGGCGGCAATCAGCCGGTTGTCGTGTTCTGCACCACCGAAAACGACATGCCCCACATCCGCGAGGCGGTCGAGGCAGGTGCCGACGAATACATCATGAAGCCGTTCGACCGTGAAATCATCGAGGCGAAGTTCTCGCAAGTAGGATTGCTTTAGGTGAACGCAGAACCAAACAGGGTTGGCCTGCCGGCCGGAACGGCTCAGGTCCAAGAGCCGTATCGTGTGATTGTCGTTGACGATTCCGCGGTCATCCGTGGTCTCATTGCACGGTGGCTGGAAACCGACGAGCAGATCGCCGTGGTTGGATCCGCCAGCAACGGCGAGCAGGCGATCAAGACCTTGGGCCGTCAGCCGGCTGACGTGATCATTCTGGATATCGAAATGCCGGTGATGGACGGGCTGACCGCCCTACCGAAGCTGCTGGAAGCGTCGCCTGGCGTCAAGGTGGTCATGGCGTCCACCCTGACCTTGAAAAACGCCGAGATCAGCGTGCGGGCGATGTCGCTGGGCGCGGCCGACTATCTGCCCAAGCCGACTTCGACACGCGACAGCGACGCGATCGATGTTTTCCGCCGGGAACTCCTGGAAAAGGTCAAAGCGCTGGGCGCCGCGGCGCGCCAGAGCTCGGCCAAGGGCGTGGTGCCGCGCCCGGTCCTGCGGGAAAGCAAGGTTGCCGAAAAAGCACCGTCCGGCAGCGGCCTCTATGGGGCGGCGCCGATCATCCTGCGCAAACCGTCCATGCATCGCCCCCACGTGCTGGCGATCGGCAGTTCGACCGGTGGTCCGCAGGCCCTGTTCAAGGTCCTGGGCGACCTGGACGGCAAACTCAGGGTTCCGGTCCTGATCACCCAGCACATGCCGGCGACCTTTACCACCATTCTGGCCGAGCACATTACCCGGATCAGCAAAGTGCCGTGCCAGGAAGGCGAGACCGGTACCAAGGTGGAACCGGGCCGCATCTATCTCGCGCCGGGCGATCATCACATGACGGTGGCCCGGTCGGGGACCGACGTGGTCCTGAAACTGAACCAGGACCCGCCGGAGAATTTCTGTCGGCCGGCGGTCGACGTGATGCTGCGCACGATGGTGCCGGTCTATGGTCCCAACGTGCTGACGGTGATTCTGACCGGCATGGGCCATGACGGCCTGGCCGGCGGCCAGGAGATCGTCAAGGCGGGCGGATCCGTGGTCGCCCAGGACGAGGAAAGCAGTGTTGTGTGGGGCATGCCCGGCGCGGTCGCGACCGGCGGCCTGTGTAGTGCGGTGGTGCCGTTGGACGATATGGCGGCGACCATAAACAAGTTCATGGTTGGTGGCGTCTGATGAACGAAACTGACTTCAACATGATCAGCTCGATGCTGAAGGCTCGATCGGGGCTGGTCCTGACCATTGACAAGCTGTACCTGCTGGAAAGTCGATTGGTCCCGCTGGCCCGCCGTCGCGGCATGGCCGGGCTCGAGGATCTGGTCGCGGCGCTACGCCGGGGCAATGACGAACCCCTGATGCGCGACGTCACGGAGGCGATGACCACCAATGAGTCGTTCTTCTTCCGCGACACCAAGCCGTTCGACATCTTTCAGGAGCATGTTTTGCCCGAGCTGATGGAGGCGCGTCAGAGCACCAAGACCATCCGGATCTGGTGTGCCGCCGCCTCGACCGGGCAGGAACCCTATTCCCTGGCCATCATCCTGAAGGACCTGGCCGCGAAAATGGCCGGGTGGCGCATCGAAATCGTCGCCACCGACCTGTCGGCCGAGGTTCTGGACAAGGCCAAGGTCGGCCTGTACTCGCAGTTCGAGGTCCAACGCGGCCTGCCGATCCGCTACCTGATGAGCTATTTCACCCAGGTCAACGAGATGTGGCAGATCGATGCCTCAATCCGCGCCATGGTCAAGTTCTCGGAATGCAATCTGCTTGAGAGCTTTACGTCGCTGGGCGGCTTCGACGTGGTCTTCTGCCGCAATGTCCTGATTTACTTCGATCAGGAAACCAAGTCGGACGTGCTGGAACGGGTCAGCCGACAGATGCCGAACGACGGCTTCCTGTTCCTGGGCGGCGCCGAGACCGTGCTGGGTGTATCCAACAAGTTCCACCCGGTTTCCGGCAAGCGCGGCGTCTACACCCTGACCAAGGAAACCCCCCACTAAGGTTCCGACCGTCGCCGACCGGCCGGTTGCGATCTGCCTGACACAGCATGTCTGTTCTGCAAAGGAAAGGGCCGCCTGAACAAGGCGGCCCGGTTACTGCTGTCGGAGGGTGATATGAGCTGGGATCAGCGACCGGCGGCCACTGCCTGCTTGCGCTCTTCCTTGTCCTCGGGCGGATCGCGCAGGACATAGCCGCGTCCCCAAACGGTCTCGATGTAATTGTCGCCTTCGGTGGCCGCGGCAAGTTTCTTGCGCAGCTTGCAGACGAAGACGTCGATGATCTTCAGTTCCGGCTCGTCCATGCCGCCATAGAGATGGTTCAGGAACATCTCCTTGGTGAGCGTCGTGCCCTTGCGCAGGCTGAGCAGCTCCAGCATTCCGTATTCCTTGCCGGTGAGGTGCAGGCGCTGACCTTCGACCTCGACGGTGCGGGTATCTAGGTTCACCGTCAACTTGCCGGTACGGATGATCGATTGCGAATGACCCTTGGACCGCCGGACGATGGCATGGATCCGCGCCACCAACTCGCCCTTGTCAAAGGGTTTTGTCAGGTAGTCGTCGGCACCAAAGCCCAAGCCTTTGATTTTCTTGTCGGATTCGGTCATGCCTGAGAGGATCAGGATGGGCGTTTCGACCTTGGCCAAACGCAGTTTCTTCAGCACGTCATAGCCGTGCATATCCGGCAAGTTCAGGTCCAGAATGATAATGTCGTAATCGTAGAGCTTACCGAGGTCGAGGCCTTCTTCACCGAGGTCAGTGGAGTAGACGTTGAAACCTTCCGCCCCCAGCATCAACTCGATGTTCTTGGCCATCGAGGTGTCATCTTCAATAAGCAATACTCGCATGTCGCGCCCTCCTCACGATCCATGGTTAACCAATGGACTTAAGAAATGGTTAACACCGGCAGCACTCTGCCGAAAATCGGGGAGAAAAGGTAGCTTTTTTTTACGCCTATAATGCGCGTTAAGCGATTGGCTTTACGACGTTTTAAGCAGTGTTCTTTACGATCGCAACGGTTCGGGCAAGTCCGGCCCCACCGGTTAACCGGCGGTGGACGGCGGGCCGAATCAGTAAAGGGGAGACGACAGCGTGCAAAGTGTTTTGGCCGAACTCGGCCGACTTGAGGAATACACCGTGTCCGGGCGTGTGGTGGCCGTGCAGGGTACGTTGGTGGAAATCGACGGCACAGCCCACCGTATGGCCATCGGCTCGCGGGTCAGGATGCAGGCCCGGTCGGGCGCGACTACCCTGGGTGAAGTGGTGGGCTTTCGCGACGGCCGGTCGCTGGTCATGCCGTTCGGCCGGGTCGACGGTATCGGTATCGGCTGCCCGGCCGAAATCATTCAGGCGGAACCCCAGATCTATCCCCACCCTTCCTGGCTCGGTCGGGTGATTGACGCCATGGGCAATCCGATCGACGGCAAGGGCCCGTTGATCAGTGGCCCGGAAGGCTATTCCCTGCGGGCCCAGCCGCCGTCGCCGCATGCCCGCAACCGGGTCGCAGGCAAGCTGGACCTGGGCATCCGGGCGATGAACACCTTCCTGACCTGCTGCCAGGGCCAGCGCATGGGCATCTTTTCCGGCAGCGGCGTCGGCAAGTCGGTCCTGCTGTCGATGCTGGCCCGCTACACCGCGTCCGACGTTTCGATCGTCGGTCTGATCGGCGAACGCGGCCGCGAGGTCCAGGAGTTCATTTCCGACGACCTTGGCGAGGAAGGTCTGGCCCGCAGCATCGTCATCGTCGCCACGTCGGATCAGTCGGCCCTGCTCCGGCGCCAGGCGGCCCATCTGACCATGACCTTGGCCGAATATTTCCGCGACCGCGAGCAACAGGTCCTGTGCCTGATCGACAGCGTTACCCGGTTCGCCATGGCCCAGCGCGAGATCGGCCTGTCGGGCGGCGAACCGCCGACCAGCAAGGGTTATACCCCGACCGTGTTCGCCGAACTGCCCAGGCTGCTGGAACGGGCCGGGCCCGGCACCGGCGCCGGCGCCATCACCGGCCTGTTCACGGTTCTGGTCGAAGGCGACGACCACAACGAACCAATCGCCGACGCGGTCCGCGGCATCCTGGACGGCCATATCGTGCTGGACCGGGCCATCGCCGAGCGTGGCCGTTTTCCAGCGATCAATGTGCTGCGCTCCATCTCGCGGACCATGCCCAAATGCAACGACGATGCCGAAAACCAACTGGTCACCCGGGCCAAGGCCCTGATGGCGACCTACGACGACATGGCTGAGATGATCCGGCTGGGTGCCTACCGCAGCGGCGCCGACCAGGCGGTCGACGAAGCCATCCACTATTACCCGGCATTGGAAGAATTCATGGCTCAGGACAAGGACCTGTGCGTCACTTTGGACGAAGGCTATCACCAATTGGCTGAGATTTTGGGAGAAGCCGGAACGATCGAACAGCCGGCCGTCACCGCCGGCCTGATTGAGGGGGATGATCAACAATGAAAAATCTGGGGACCTTGATCCGCCTGCACAAATGGCAGCTCAACGAGAAGCGGCGCAAGCTGGGTGAGTTGGAAGGCCTGCGCAACGAACTCTGCGCCAAGCTCGAGGCCTTGGACCGGCAACTCGGCGAGGAACAGAGCTACGCCGGCTCCCACCAGGACGTTGCCTTCGCCTATGCCGGATTTTCCGGTGCGGTCCGCCAGAAACGCGAGACCATCGAACATTCGATCGCCGATGTCGAACGGGAGATCGTTACCGCCACCACCGAGGTCCGGCTGGCCTTCCAGGAACTCAAGCGCTACGAGATCGCCGAGGCCGCCCGCCAGACCCGGGCCAAGCGCGAACGCGACCGCCGCGAAACCCTCGAACTCGACGAGATCGCCACCAACCACTACATAAGGCGGAAATCGGCGTAAACCGGCCAGGTTTCCGGCTGCAAAACCCCGTCGCCCGGCCCGGTTGTGAAACCGGGCCGGAATTGACTCCCAATAGTTTTGCACCACTTTGCTTATACCGGCGTTCTTGGGGAAGGGCGCCGCGGCGCGGGGACGCGTGTGTTTCGTGCAAACGAAAATCGCGACGACTAAGGGGATCTTGGGATGAGCGTGCACCGTCTGGCGCCCGTAGCGGGCGCATTGCTTCTTGTTCTGTTGACCGGCTGCGACGAAATCTCGGCCATTGCGGCATCCGACGGCGACTCGGCCAAAGCTGAGGCGACCACCTTCGGCCGGCGCGCCACGGCCCAGCAAAGGCTGGACAGCCAGGGCGTTGATCTGGCCTTCATGGTCGAGGCGCCGGAGACCGGCCTCGACCTCGGCTGGGGTTGGAGCGTCGGGCGCGGCCAGGCGATTCCCACCGTTTGCGTCGAATTCGAGCGCCAATCCGATCCGGCGCAGGAAACCACCGTACAGGTCGACGAGGTGCGCGACAGTCAGGAACTGACCAGTTCGATGGACATCTCGTCGTCGGTCTCGGTCAAGACCATCGGCTACAAGGCCTCGGGCAAGGCGAAGTTCGCCAAGGACACCAAGGTCAGTTCCTATTCGATGACCATGGTCATCGAGGCCGAGGTGCGCAACGGCGCATTGTTCGCGGCCCCGAAGGCAAATGCCCGCGGCCAACTGGGTGATGCGGTGGTCCTGACCGACAAGGCGGCCAATCTGGCGCGCCGTGACCTGGAGGCCTTCCAGGCGACCTGCGGCGAAGGTTATGTCTCGGCGGTGATGACCGGGGCCGAAGCGTTTGCGGTGATCGACATCAAGACCAGCAGCCGCAGCGAAACCGAATCCGTCCGGGCCAGCGTCAGTGGCGCCGGCTGGGGCGTCAAGGTCGATGCCGCGTTCAACGCCGCCACCGGCAGCCAGCAGCAATCGGCCAAGAGCTCGATTTCCTTCTACCAGGCCGGCGGCAGCGGCAAGCCGCTGCCCGCCGACAAGGATGAGATCATCCAGCGGATCAAGGACCTGGCGGTGGACGCCAAGGACAGCCCCAAGGCCTATGCCCTGGAGATCACGCCCTATCAGACCCTGGTCAACTTCCCGCGTGGCGAGACCCTGACCGGTGATCCCGGCGAAACCGACGAGATCGCGGCGGCCTGGGGCCTCTATCGTACGGTCTATGACGATATCGGCGCGGTCTTCGCCACCCCGGCCAAGTTCGAGCTCCCTGTCGCAACGTGCTCAAATGCCGGGACTCCGGCCGACTGCACGGTGACCTTCCAGCCACTGGCGGCGACCGATCTGGGCGCTGGCCTCTCGACCCTGGACATGCTGGGCGCGCTGCAGGACATTGCCCTGTTTGCCCTCGACCGGGTCGAGCTCGGGGCGCAGGCTTGCCTGGCCGACGACCGCGAATGCGGCCTGGACAGCGCCGGTCTGCGGTCGGCGTACGCGGTGCGGGCCGGGCTGCCGCTGCCGGCCGGCTGGCTCGCGGATGCGGGGGCCGACGACGCAGTCAAGCTGGCGGCGCATCTTGGCTTCCACCTGCGCGACGCGGCGCGCGGCCGCTGCGCGATCAGCAGCCTGGCGATCGGCTGCATCTCGAACGCCGAAATCGCCGGCTGGGCCGCCCGGACCGGGTTCGTGCCCCTGGCCGCGCCGGACAAGGCAAGTTTCCAGCGTGCCACCGCGGCCCTGCAGGACGTCACCCCGTTCCTCACCGGCGATCCTGACCGGCCGACGGCGCTCACCCTTTGGGTCCCCCACGACCAGGTCGTGACAGCCCGAGCAGCGATCACCGGCGGCAGCTTCAAGACGGTCAGCAAGTGAATGGGTCCGACCAAGGAGGCGCCGGTGCAAATTGGTGACGCCTAAATTGGTGACGCTCACTCTTTAAAGTCGGCGAGAGGATTTCGTTGTCTTGAAAACCTCCGCCATTGCACCCCCACCCCAGCCCTCCCCCGTCAAGGGGGAGGGAGATGATTTCGCGGACTTCATGGTGGCAATCCCCTCCCCCCGGGCGGAGGAGGGTTAGGGTGGGGGGGTGGCGTCCCAGGAACCCACGGGGCCAAGCCCCGCCCGTAACACCGGTCGACCGCCACCTGGGAGACCGGGCCTCTCGGCAAGACCCTCAGATGCGGTGAAACGGTCTAACCACCTGCCGCGAAGTGGCGGACCTTGTCTTCGTCCACGTCGATGCCCAGGCCGGGGCCGGTGGGAACCGTGACCTGGCCGTCGGTGGCCGGGAAGGGTTCGGCCAGGATATCGCTCTCCAGGTAATAGGTCGCCTGGTAGAACTCGCAGCCCAGCGAGATATTGGGCGTGGCGGCGCACATATGGGCGCCGGCCAGATGCGCCAGGCCGGTCTCGAACATGTCACCGCCATAACAGGCTGTGCCGTTGGCGGCGGCGATGGCGGCGATCTCCTGGCCGCGGCGCATGCCGCCGGACTTCATGATCTTGACGCTGAATACGTCGGCGATCCCCTCGCGCACCGCGCGCAGGGCATCGGCGGGCGCAAAGATGCTCTCGTCGGCGACCAGCGGGGCGCGGATGGCGGCGCGGATCGCCTTCATCGCCTGCCAGTTGGGCGCCCGCACCGGCTGTTCGATGAAGCCGGGCTCGAAGCGGTCGATGTCGGGCACGTAGCGCATCGCCTCCAGCGGTGTCAGGCCCTGATTGTAGTCGATGCGGATCTCGACCTGGGGGAAACGCTGCTTCAGGGTCTCCAGGCGCATCAGATCGAAATCGTGGCCGGCCACGCCGGTCTTGATCTTGAACAGCCGCACCCCGTCGGCGACGATCCGCTCGGCCAATTCCAGGTCGGCATCGAAATCCGGGTTGGCGATCGAAACGCTCAAGGGAATGGTGTCGCGGAACCGGCCGCCCAGCAATTCGCTGACCGACACCCCGCGTTCGCGCCCCATCAGGTCGTAAAGCGCCATCTCCAGGGCCGCCTTTGCGTCGCCATGGCCGACCAGGGCGGCGTCCGCATCCGCCATGATCCGGCTGACGGCCGAGGCCGGCCGGCCGACCACCAGCGGCCGGAAGTGAACGTCCAGGGCGGCGGCGCTGGCCTCGGCCGTGCCGGTGAAGGCGGGCCAGGGTGAGGCCTCGCCCCATCCGGCCAGGCCGTCCGCCGTCTCCAGCTTGACCACGACGTTGCGGATGGCACCGGCCACCGCGCCGATGCCATGGTTGCGGGCGCTGCGCACCGGCAGGGACAGGACGGTTACGGTCATGCGCTCGATGCGGCCAGTTGGGCCGCCGGAATCGCTGGTCACCTGGTATCCCTCCCAGAACAAGGCTCGAATGCGAACTGCCACCAAAGCGGCGGCGAAACCTTAGCCAGTTTCCGCGCCGTCCCCAACCCAAAACACCTGCATTGGGCTTGTTCCATGGTGTTTCGGGTCAGGTCAGTGGGCCCTTTTTTGGAAAACGACGGCAGGGTGATCCAGGGCTGGGTCGACCTCATACTCCGCGACCGGATCTACCAAGAGATCGAACCGTAATTGGAACCAGGCAAACCAAAAGGAAAGACCTGTCCACCAGTATTGCCTGATTGGGTGGCCGGCATTTTACGAGCCGGCGGAAACCGAAGTTCGAGGCGGGCATGGCGATGACCTGGCGGCCAGAGCGCCGCAACCGCAACAGCGGTACCGAAAGGGCCGGGCAGGGGCGGTCGAACCGAATGCGAATCCCGGAAACCTGGCTGGACCGGGACGGCCGGGTGCGGTCCTATGTTGAACGCCTTAGTCCGGCAAGGACTGTCAGGTTTGATTTGAACAGCGAAGAGCTCGTCTGCCTTTGCGAAACACCCGCGCAGGGGTTCACCTATGGCTGCTCACCGGAAGATGTTGCCCATCTCCTGGCGCAGGCTCCGTCCAAAGAGTTGGCCGGTCTGAGGATCATCGCGTTTCGCCAGCCCACTCGGAAGCAGGCCAAGTTGAACCCGGTATGGGGACGACTGCTCTTTGATGCCGATTTTGGCCGGTACCGCGGTCCAGCGATTGTCATCGAGGCGACCGATCTTGCCCGACCGCTAGTCTGGCCACGCAAGCTGAGCCCGGATGGTCAACGGGCACTGGCTCGTTTGCGCGCGGATGGCCATTCCATCGAAGAGGACCGGCGCGGCTATGCCGTCCATTTCACACCGGGCAGCGTGCGCCAGGGGATCCTGTATCGCACGCTGCTCCACGAGTTGGGGCACTGGGTCGATTGGCAACGCCACGGGCGGTCGGGAGGGGCGGACTATTTCGCGCGCCCGGTCGGCGAGCGTGAGGCGTTTGCCCACGCCTATGCCGACCGGCTCGGCGCGCGGTTGCGTCGACAGGGGGCAATCCCGTTCCCACCGCCCGCCTGCTGTGACATTGGGAAATAGGAAGTCCACTGTTGCCGATGGGTGATTCCCATATCAAACGGCAGAGTTTTCGCGGCAGATCGCCCTAGACGGTCAGAGCCTGGCCAGCAGTGGCTTGGTTGAGGTCGCGGGTCGGGGAGATGGGGAACGTGTCGGCGGTCTCGAAGACCAGATTGCCGTCCATACCGGTGGTTTCCAGGGAGGCCTGGTAGATGCCGGTGATGTCTCGGCGCATGGTGTCGACCAGGGGCCGCCGGGTCCTGAGGATCAGGTCGAGATTGCGTCGGTGCAACAGCCCGTCGAGTTGCATCGGGCCCAAGCGGCTGAGGTCCAGTTCAATGACGAAACGAGTGCCTTCGCCGTCTTCGCCCTCCGCTTCGCCGCCGCCCTGCTGCTGTTTGCTGAACAGGCGCAGCATATGCAGTTGCTGCCCGTCCCACAGCGGCATCAGGATGGCCCGCCAGTCGCCTGCGACCGGCTCGCTACCCAGGCGCCCAAGCTGGGCGAAATCATCGACCAGACGGCTCAGAAGGTCGCTACGGCCGGCGTTTTCCAGCATCTGTGCGGCGCCGCGACCCAGCCAGCCGGTCAGGTCGCCGGCGTTGAGGGCGCTGAAGAAAAACAGGCTGGCGCTGGTCAGCCTTGGGCCCAGGTTCGGCAGCACCTGGTTGGTTATCTGGCGCGCCACGGCAGGGTCCTGGCGAGCCAGTTCGGCGATCGCCCGGCGCATCGCCTCCCAATCATTGCCCAGCCGCATGATCAATTCGCGCGCCGCCAATGGGTCGATCGGTCCGGTGGGCAGCGGTGCCGGCGGCGGCCGCGTCTCCACCACTTCTATGGTCAGCCGGGTACCGGGCGGCAGGTCGGCGTTGCTGGCCACGGCCAGATTGCCGACCGGCGTCTTGACCACCACACGCGGCGCCGGGCCGCTTGGGGTCTCGGCCCGCACCACGGTGCCGGTGAGCCGATCCGGCGGTTGGCTGCCGACCATCTCCTGCGACGCCCGCCACAGCGCCCGCAACGTGGTTCCGGCGGTGGTCGCCTGGTTCTGGGCAGGCGGCTGCACGTCGACCACCCGCAGGACCAATTGGGTGTTCGGCAGCAGCGGTTTCCAGGCCTGGCCGATGGTGCGCGGGACCAGGTCGGCCAGGCTGCTGACCAAGGGCCGTTCACCACCCGGCTGGGGCAGGACCACGGCCTCGACGCGACCCAACTGCAACAGGGCCTGGACGCCGCGCGTGCCTGCGGGCAGCGATGCCGGCGGCTTGCCGGGCAGCGGTTGCGGCTGGCCCGCCGGCGCATGCGGCTGCTGCGCAGGTTGGCCAAGCTGGGGCAGGGGTGCGCGACCCGGGACGTTCTGGCCGGCCGGCGGCAGGGATTGCACCTGTTCGGCCCGCCCCTGAACGATCTCCAGGGCCATGGTCCGGGGTGGATGCAGGGCGGCGCCGTCCTGGCTCAGCAAAGCGACCCTCAAAGGCGGGCCGGTTTTCAACACTTGCAGGACCAGTTTGGCGTCACGCGGCATCGGCTGGTCGGTGGCCGCCTCGAACACGGCGCTGTTGGTGCGGATCAGGACCATGCCGGGCGCGGCACGGCCGATCACCTTGCCTTCCAGCCGGGCGCCTTCGACCAGCTTGATTAGCGATGCCGCCAGGCTGACCGCCGGGGCGGGCGGGTTCGAGGTCGGGGTGCCGGCCGGGGCGGCTGGCGAAACCGGTTTGACGAAATTGCGTCCCTGGTCGGCGGTGCCGTGATAGGTGTCGGCAACCCGCTGAACCGCCTGCCCGGTGGCGCCGGGCTTGGGTGGGACGACGTCGCTCATCCGCCGTCCAACAAACGGCGCGCGATGGTTTCGACGTCCGCCGCCGCGGCCGAATTGGGGTGCCGGACCAGAAGCGACGCCTGGTGGCGGATGGCGTCACCGACCTTGGCGTCGTGGCGCACGATGCCGGCCAGTGGCGGGCTGATCTTGAGAAACGTCTGGCAGGCCTTCAGCAGCTTGGCATAGGTGCGTTCGCCGGCTTGTTTCGATTTCGCCTGGTTGACCACGATCCGGATGTCCGCCTGCCGGTCCTGCCGGTGGCGCAGTTTGACGAAGGCATAGGCATCGGTCAGCGAGGTCGGCTCGTCGGTGGTGATGACCAGGGTCCTGGCCGCTGCCTGGGCCAGAACCGGCACCGAACCTTCCAGCCCGGCGCCAAGGTCCATCAGGACCAGGTCATAGCCTCGGGTGGTGGCCAGCAGCTCGTCACGCAAGGCGATCAGCCGCGGTTCGGCCAAACGGGCCAGGGAACCGGAACCCGATTGTCCGGCCAGCACGTCAAAGCCGCAGCCGGCGACCGGGGTTACCGCATCGGCCAGCCGCATGCCCTTGCCGATGACATGGCCCAGATCGTGTTCGGGCACCAGGCCGAGCTGGATATCGACATTGGCCAGGCCGATATCGCCGTCGAACACCAGGACGCGGCGTCCGCTGTTGGCGATGCTATGGGCCAGGCTCACGGCCAGCCAGGTCTTGCCGACCCCGCCCTTGCCCGAGGCGATGGTGACCAGATTGGCGGCCCGGGGGCGGGCGGCCGGATGTGAGATGATGGACGGCTGGGCGGTCATACGTCGGCCCCATTCTGCTTGCGGCGGGTTTCGGGTTGGGTCGGATCACGCAACAGGATGCGCGCCAACGACACGGCGCTCACCCGGTTCAGGCCCTGGGCGACCGAAGGCGTGATACTGATTTCACTGAATGCCAGCCGGGCGGATTCGGCGGCCATGATCATGCCACCCAGGCGTCGGGCCAGGTCGATTTGGGTGACGATCATCCGGCGTGCGCCCAGACCGGCGAACGCCTCGGCGATTTCCGCCGCTTCGAACACGTCGCCGCCGGCGGCCAGGACCAGCACCGGTTCGGCACCGCTGGCGGCGATCAGTTCGGCCAGTTCGGCCTTCTCGCCGTGGTGGAACGGGTTGGTGCCGGGCGTGTCGATCAGGACCGGCCGGTCGCCGGTCATCGCCGCGCGGGTATCGGCCAGTTCCTGCGGGGTGCCGGACACGGCCAGGGGAAGTTCCATCAGGCGGGTGAAGGCGGCCAGCTGCTCCACGCCGCCGGCCCGTCTGGTATCGGTGGTCACCATCTGGGCGGCGACCTCCTGGACTGCGGCGCGGGCCGCCAACTTGGCCAGGGTCACGGTCTTGCCGGCGCCCGGCGGACCGATCAACATCAAGGACTGGCCGGCCAGGTCGCCGATCGGCTCGAACCGGTAAAGCCCGCCCAGCGCCGCGCCCAGTTCCAGCGAGCCGTCGCCATGGGTGACGGCGCCACCGGTCAGGCACAGGCGGCGGCGCAGCCAATCGGGCAGGCCGTGATAGGCCAGGGCCTGGTCCAGCAACGCGCCGTCGCCGCCCGGGTCGCCGATACGGGGATCGACCGGCAGGTCCTGAATGACGTCCGGCGGCGCGGGTTCGTTGAATTCCACCGTGTCTTCGACTGCGGCAACCACCTGGACGCCGTGACCGTTGCGCCCGGTATTGGTCGACAGAATCAGGGCATCCTCGCCCAGTTCGCGGCGGATCTGGCTAAGCGCGGCGGCTTGCGTGTCGGCACTGAAGGTCTTCAGACGCATCTGGCTACGTCATCCCGTTCATATCTGTCCCAGGGTCCTAAGGCGGGCCTTGGGGTGAATTTCGTTCTGTGACATCACCACCGTGGTGGGACGGAACCGTTCGACGATCGAGCGCACATAGGGCCGGATCGCCGGGCTGGTCAGCATCACCGGGGTCTCGCCCTGGCCGGCCAGCAAGTCGTACTTTTCGCGCACCAGGGCGATGAAGTCCTGCAGCTTCGACGGCGCCATGGCCAGCTGGCGATCCTCGCCCTGACCGATCAGGGAATCGGCAAAGGCCTGTTCCCATTCCGGGCTCAGCGCCAGCAATGGCACCGACCCGTTGCCGTCGATGTTGGCGTTGCTGATCTGGCGGGCCAGGCGCGAACGCACATGTTCGGTCATCAGCGTGGTGTTCTGGGTATAGCCGGCGGCCTCGGCGACGCCTTCCAGGATCGCCGGCAGGTCGCGGATCGAGATGCGCTCGCCCAGCAGGTTCTGCAACACCCGCTGCACACCGCTGACGGTGATCGTCTGCGGGATCAGGTCGGCGATCAGCTTCTGGTGTTCCTTGGGCAGTTCATCCAGCAGCTTCTGGGTCTCGGCATAGGACAGGAGATCGGCCATGTTCTCCTTCAGGATCTCGGTCAGGTGGGTGGTCACCACTGTCGCTGGGTCGACCACGGTGTAACCGCGGAACGAGGCCTCTTCGCGCAGGCTTTCCTCGACCCACATGGCGGGCAGGCCGAAGGTCGGTTCGGTGGTGGCTTCGCCGGGCAGGCCGATGGCGTCGCCGCGCGGATCCATGACCAACAGGTGGCCGACCTTCAACTCGCCGGAACCGGATTCGACTTCCTTGACCCGTATCGCATAGCCGTTGGACGGCAGCCGCATATTGTCCAGGATGCGTACGCTGGGCATCACGAAACCCATGTCGCTGGCCAGTTGCCGCCTGAGTGCCTTGATCTGGTCGGTCAGCTTGTAGCCACGGGTGTCGTTGATCAGCGGCAGCAAACCGTAGCCCAGTTCCAGCCTGAGGTCGTCGATCGCCAGCGCGGTGCTGATCGGTTCCTCGATCGGCTGGGCCTGGATCTCCTCCTGTTGGCGGCGCTCCTCCTCGACTTCCTCTTCCGCCTGTTTTCTCGATAGGTGCCAGGCCAGATAGCCGGTGGTACCGGCCAGGAGCAGGAAAGGCGGCATCGGGATGCCGGGCAGCAGGGCCAGGGTGGTCATCACCGCCGAGCTCAGGCCCAGCGCCTGGGGATAGCCGCCCAATTGGCCGAACAGGGCCTTGTCGGCGGAACCGACGACACCGGCCTTGGAAACCAGCAGGCCCGCCGCGGTCGACACGATCAGCGCCGGGATCTGCGACACCAACCCGTCACCGACGGTCAGCAGGATGTAGCTTTCCGATGCCTGGGTGAAGGTCAGGTCCATCTGGGCGACGCCAACGATGATGCCGCCGATGATGTTGATGAAGGTGATCAGCAGACCGGCGATGGCGTCGCCGCGCACGAACTTGGCGGCACCGTCCATGGCGCCGAAGAAGGTGCTTTCGTCCTCCAGGGTGCTGCGCCGGTTGCGGGCTTCCGCCTCGTCGATCAGGCCGGCCGACAGGTCGGCGTCGATCGCCATTTGCTTGCCCGGCATGGCGTCCAGGCTGAACCGGGCCGCGACCTCGGCGATCCGTCCCGAACCCTTGGTGATGACCACGAAATTGACGATGATCAGGATCGCGAAGACGATGATCCCGATAACGAAATTGCCGCTCATCACGAAATTGCCGAAGGCCTGGATAACCTGTCCGGCAGCCGCCGTGCCTTCATGGCCATGGGCCAGGATCAGCCGGGTCGAGGCCAGGTTCAGGGCCAGCCTGAGCATGGTCGCGATCAGCAGCACGGTGGGGAAGGAGCTGAAATCAAGCGGCCGGGCGATGAACAGGCAGGTCATCAACACCAGCACCGAGAAGGTGATCGACAGCGCCAGAGATGCGTCCAGCAGCCAACGCGGCATCGGCAGGATCAGCACCACCAGGATGCAGACAACGCCGATCGCCAGCGCATAGTCGCTGCGCCGCAGCATCCGCGCGATGCCAGCCAGGAAATCGCCCTGGCCGCCGCCGGCGTCCGAGGCCTGGATTTCGGTGTCGCTCATAGGACCGTCGCTATGCTACTCAGACCACCGCCTTGCGGCCTTCGCCAGGCAGCGGCACCATGGTGCCTTCTTCGTTGTATTGCTTCAGCTTGTTGCGCAGCGTCCGGATCGAAATGCCCAGGATGTTGGCGGCGTGAGTGCGGTTGCCCAGGCAATGGGTCAGGGTTTCCAGGATCAGGTCACGCTCGACCTCGGCCACGGTGCGGCCGACCAGATGCCGGTGCCCGTCGCCGTCTTCGTCAAGCGCGCGGTCGCCCGCGGCCTGGCCGGCACCTTGCTGGGTTGCAAAGGACGGGCGGCTGCCGTCGGGTAGGCGGATGGCGTCGGGTTCAATGGTATCGCCTGCGGCCAACAGCACCGCCCGGTGCATGGTGTTTTCCAGTTCGCGCACATTGCCCTGCCACGGATTGCGCAGCAGTTCGTCCATGGTTGCATCGGCGATCGGCCGCAGCGAAATCTCGTTGGCCCGCGAATATTTTTCGACGAAGAATTCGGCCAGCGCCGAGATGTCCTGGGGCCGTTCGCGCAATGGCGGGACCCGGAGATTGAGAACGTTCAGGCGGAACAGCAGGTCCTCGCGGAAATTGCCGGCCGCGGCTTCCGCCGCAAGGTCGCGGTTGGAGGTGGCGATGATCCGAATGTCGATCTTGATCGGCTTGTTGCCGCCGACCCGGTCGATCTCGCGTTCCTGGATGGCACGCAGGAGCTTGGCCTGCAGGCGCAGGTCCATCTCGCTGATTTCATCCAGCAACAGGGTGCCGCCGTCCGCCTCCTCGAACTTGCCGATCCGGCGCGCCACGGCGCCGGTGAACGAGCCCTTCTCGTGGCCGAACAGTTCCGATTCCAGAAGATTATCGGGGATCGCGGCGCAATTGACGGAAATGAACGGCTTGGCGGCCCGGTTGCTGCGGGCGTGAACGTGACGGGCCAGGATCTCCTTGCCGGTGCCGGATTCGCCGGTCACCAGGATCGAGGCATTGCTGGTCGCGACCTGTTCCGCCAACCGGACAACGTCGGCGGTGCGCGGGTCGCGATAGATCAGGGCATGACTTTCCTCGGCCACCGCCTCCAAAACCGCGGCGATCAACTCCGGTTCCGGCGGCAGGGGGATGTATTCCTTGGCGCCGGCGCGGATCGCGGACACCGCCGCGTTGGCATCGTTGCCGATCCCGCAGGCGACGACCGGCAGGCTGATCCGCTCGCTCTCCAGGCTGGCGACCAGCAGACCGACATCCAGGTTGACATCGACCATCACCAAGTCGGCGCCCTGGCCTGAGCGCAGGCTGCGCAGCGCGTCGTCAACGGATTCGGCGTAGCCGACCTTGGCGCCACGCGCGATGGCGATCTTGCTCGCGGTGCCGAATTGTCCGTTCAGCGGTCCGATAATGAGCAAACGCATACGAATTCTCCCTTGGCCTTAGTCGAAATAGTCGAGCCGCTTGGTGGGCGGCAGGATGGTGTTGAGCTGGATCTCCAGGCGGCGCGGGTTTTCCTTGCGCGCGATCGAAACCGCACCCATGGCCTGCAGCGTGTTCAGCATCAGTTCCTCGTCGGAATTCCGCTCCAGCTTGGTGGCCAGCGGCGCGAACACCAGGTTCGCCAGCACCGCACCGTAGAACGTGGTCAACAGCGCCACCGCCATGGCGGGCCCGATCCGCGACGGGTCGTTGAGGCTGGACAGCATCTGGACCAGGCCGACCAGCGTGCCGATCAGGCCCATCGCGGGGGCAACCTCGGCGGCGCGGCGCAGGATGGCGACGCTCTTGGCATGGCGGGACCGTTGGGCTTCCAGGTCCTGGGTCAACAAGCGTTCGATTTCCTCGGGCTTGGTGCCGTCCATCACCAGGTTCAGCGCCTGGGTCAGGAACGGCTCGTCGGCCGGGTTTGGCAGGCTGGCCTTCAGGCCTTCCAGCTTAGCGGTCCGGGTGCGCTCGGAAATTTCCAGCAGCCTGGTCGCCGACGCGGTCAGGTCACCGGGGCGGCGTATCACCGTTTTCAGGATGACCTGCTGGGCATGGATCAGTTCGCGCCCGGAAAACGAGATCAGGATGACACACAAGGTGCCGCCGAAGACGATCAGGATGCCCGGTGCGTTGACGAACGACGCCAGCGAACCGCTGAGCGCGATCGCGCCGACAATCAAGGCAAAACTGGCGGCCAGGCCAAACAGCGTGGCCAGGTCGATGACATGGGTCGGTTCCTGGTTCCGTCGTGCGGACGGCAGGGGGCGACGTTGGCGGACCGGCGCTTCGGCTGGTGCCTCGGCCGCGGAATCGGCTTGTGTGTCGGCTACGCTCACGAACTGTCGCCCTTGATGATTTCGGTCATGGTCACGCCCAACCGGTCGTCGACCACCACGACTTCGCCGCGGGCCACCAGGCGATTGTTGACGTAGATATCGATCGCTTCGCCGACCTTGCGGTCCAACTCGACAACGGCGCCACGGCCCAGTTTCAGCAGCTGGCTCACCTGCATCGACGATTTGCCCAGGACGGCCGAAACCTTGACCGGGATTTCAAACACCGCTTCCAGGTCCCCGGCGGTCCGGCTTTCCGGCTCGCCGGCTTCCTCGCCCGTACCGTCCAGTTCCAAGTCACCCTCCGGTGGGGGCGGCGCAGTCTGGTTCAGGTCCGGTAGGTTGAGTTCTTCGTTATCCGACATCGTATCTTTCCATTACCGTTTTCTTTTCCGCCCGTTCCGGGTCGGTCAGTTCGTTGCCGCGTCGAGGACCGGAGCAGCCGCTGCATCGCCTTCGTCGGGTGCCGGCTCGGCCCCATCCTCAAAGGCTTCCAGGCTGACCGCGCGGAGCCGCTCCTGCAAATCGCTCGGCAGGTGGGGCAGGTCTTCCTGATTGTCGTCATCCGGTGTATCCGTTGCGACCTCGCCATGGTTTGGCGGCTGTGAGCTGGCGCCTTGCGGGTCACCGCTGAACCGCCGCCTGACGATATCTTCGATCCGGGCGTACAGGCCGTCGGCGTCGCGCACCGCCACACCGGCCGACCATTCGATACGGCAGTCGCCGAAACCGATGTCGGCGTCCGACACCACGACGATATCCGCGGTGGTTCCGACCTGGGCCGGCAGCTCGGTAAATTTCTCCTCCAGAACGGCGTGCAGTTCCGGATTGGTGTAGACCAGGAACTTGGGTTCGCTGCGCAGTTCCGCCAGACAGTCGCGGACGATACCCTCGATCTCGCCGGTCGGCCGCAATTCGATCAGTTCGCGGGCCAGCAGCTGACCCACCCGGATCGCCAACTGGGCGGCATATTCACGTTGGGATTCGAACTCGGCTCCATAGGTGTTGGCCAGTTCGGTCAACTGGTCGGCGATCCGGCCCAGAAGGCTCGCCGCCGCCTCATCCAACCCGGCCTGATGCTCGGCGATGCCGGCGTTCCGGCCATCCTCGAAGGCTTGCGCACGGGCGGTCGCCAGTTCCTCCTCCGAATAGGTCGGCGGCGGCGGTGCCGTTTCCTTTTCCGCCCGTCGCTCGGCGGATTCGAATGAGTTTTCAAACAGGTATTTGGTGGCTTCCGTCACGTGCTTCCCCTTAATAAACCAGCTCGTCTTCGCCCTTGCTGTCGGCCAGCATGATTTCCCCGCGCTGTGCCAGTTCCTTGGCCTGGTTGACCATCTGCATTTGCGCCTCGTCGACGTCGCGCAGCCTGACCGGGCCCATCGCCTGCATGTCCTCGCGCAGGATCTTGCCGGCGCGCTCGGACATGTTGGAGAAGAACAGGTCGCGCAAGGTGTCGGACGAACCTTTGAGCGCCAGCGCGAGCTTGTCCTTGTCCACCACCCTGAGCAGGGTCTGGACGCCGGACGGATCCAGCTTGTTGAGGTCTTCGAACGTGAACATCAGGGCCTTGATCCGCTCGGCCGCGTCGCGGTTGCGTTCCTCCAGGGCCGAAATGAAGCGGTTCTCGGTGTTGCGGTCGAAGCTGTTGAAGATCTCGGCCATCAGCTCGTGGCTGTCGCGGCGGTTGGTGCGGGCCAGGTTGTTCATGAACTCGATCCGCAAGGTCTGTTCGACCTTGTCCAGGACCTCTTTCTGGACCGATTCCATGCGCAGCATGCGCATGATCACTTCCATGGCGAATTCTTCCGGCAACACCGACAGCACCCGGGAGGCATGCTCGGACTTGATCTTCGACATGATCACGGCGACCGTCTGTGGGTATTCGTTCTTCAGGTAGTTGGCCAGCACCGTCTCGTTGACGTTGGCTAGCTTGTCCCACATGGTACGGCCGGCCGGACCGCGGATTTCTTCCATGATCAGGTCAACGCGATCCTGCGGCAGGCTCTTTTGCAGCAGGCGCTCGGTGCTCTCGAAGGAACCGAGGAGCGACCCGCCGACCGTGATCTGGGACGCGAAGTCGACGAACAGCGCTTCCATCAAGGCCGGGTCGATGTTGCCCAGATGGGCCATCTGCTGCGAGACTTCCTTGACTTCGTCGTTGTCCAGCAGCGGCCAGACCTTGGTGCTGTACTCCTCGCCCAAGGCAAGCATGATCATCGCGGCCTTCTGGGTGCCGGGAATTCTGGCGAGACCTGATTTTGGGTCCATAGTATTCAAGGCATCCTTCTAGCGTTTGTCATAGAGCCAGGTGCGAATGATCGCGACTGCCTCTTCCGGGTGGTTGTTGACGATCTCGCCGACCTTCTTCAGCGATGATGCACGGACCTGACCCTCGACCTTGGCCATATCGATCATCGACTGGATCTGGGCCGGCTGAGCTGGCGGGCTGGCAGCCAGTGCCTCGGGCGCGGCCTCATCCTCCGGGCCGGGCAGGGCGACCGGTTCTCCATTTTCACCGGTGATTTGCGGCGTTGGTTGACCGCCGCTGATTGCCGGCACGCCGGCTTGGGATCCGGCACCGGCGGTTTGGGTGGCAAACGTCCGGTTGATCAGCGGGCGGACCGCGACGAACAGCACCAGGATGCCGACCACCACCAGGGCGAAGATCTCGAGGATTCTCAGATAGTCGCGCTTGATAACGTCGAAGAAGCTCTCTTCCACCGCTTCCAGCGTGGTCTCCGCCTCGATGAAGCGCATGTTGACCACTTCAACCCGGTCGCCGCGTTCGCCGTCGAAACCGATCGCCGATCGCACCAAGGTGGCGATTTGTTCCAGCTGCTCCTCGTTGCGCGGCTGATAAGTGCGGTTACCCTCGGCGTCGGTGGCATAATTCCCATCGACCAGAACCGCGACCGAAACCCGACTGACAGTGCCGGATTCGTGCAGGGCCTGTTTGATTGTCTTGGAGATTTCGTAGTTGACCGTTTCCTCGGTACGCGAAGAGCTCGAGGCGTTGGACGGGCCGGCTTCCTGCTCCGTCTCTTCCGCGTCGGGCAGATTGTTGGCGACCGATACTGTGCCCTGGGCGTCGTTTTCTTCGGAACTGCCTCGCTCCTCCACGGTCTGGCTGGATCGCACCACCTGCCCGTCGGGATCATAGGTTTCGGAATTTGTGGTGATCCGGTCGAAGTTCAGATCGGCCGTGACCTCGACCCGGGCCCGGCCGGGGCCAACGATCGACGACAACAGGTCCTCGACCGATTTTTTGAGGCGACGCTCGAAATCCAGGCGCATTTCGTCCAGACGCCCGGTTGCCGACACCACATTGTCTTCTTCGGCGATGCCGTTGGCCAACAGCGTGCCGCGGTCGTCGACGATCGAGACCCGGCTGGGAGACAGGCCGGGGACCGCCGCCGCGGTCAGATGCTGGATCGCCTGGACCTGGCCGGTCGTCAAGCGATTGCCACCGCGCATCGAAACGGTGATCGACGCGGTCGGCTGTTGAGGCTCTCTGCGGAACACCTCGCGCTTTGGCAGCACCAGATGAACCCGGGTGGTGGCCACGCCCTTGATAGTGCGGATAGTGCGGGAGATCTCGCCTTCCAGCGCCCTGAGCCGGTTGATGTTTTGCACGAAGCTGGTGGTGCCCAGCGATTCGGAGCGGTCGAAGATCTCGTAACCGACCGAACCGCCCGAAGGCAGCCCCTCGGCGGCCATCGACATCCGAAGTCGAAGCACCTGGTCGGACGGCACCATGATCTGCGAGCCATTGCCTTGCAATTGGTACGGCACCGCCATCGCGTCGAGCTTCTCGACGATGCTCGCCGAATCGTCGAGTTCGAGGCCGCCATACAGCAAGCCCATCGGCGGGGCCGCCAACCGCATGGTGGCGAAGTACAAGAAACCCAGGGTTGCTGCGGCGACGCCGGCCATGACGACCAACCGCCCGACACCTAGATTTCGGAGAACATCCGGTAAACCGTTCAAACGACTATCCTCACCTCACAACAGAGCATGGCTGATTGGGCCAGGCGGCCTTGTGCCATGCCGTTGCCTGTATGATTGCCGTTGACGGTGAACATCCGGTTAATTGCCGGCAAATTTTGCCTAGTTTTTGGCACCGGGAATTTCGGCTCGGGCGCACATGGGGGAGCGGCTGCGCACGTCGGATCGAGGCAGTTTGCAAGCGGCCGCTTCGGGCCGTGGACGGGTCGCGAAAAAGGTCGGGGGATGAGGGAGTGTGGTGGTGTTACCGGTTACGCAGGAGAGTTACAGACAATCGTTCAAATTGTACGGGCTTCAGTTGGCGGCGCGGATCGCCGGTTCGAACCGATAGTCCTGGATCCTGGTCGCCCTGAGTCCGGCCAAACCGTGCTGATCGATGGCTCGCTGCCAGGACAGGAACTCCTCGACCGACAACGTGTAGCGCCGGCACGCCTCGTCCAGGCTGATCAGGCCGCCACGCACCGCGGCCACGACTTCGGCTTTGCGCCGGATCACCCAGCGCTTGGTGTTCGACGGCGGCAGATCGTCCAAAGTCATAGGCTTCCCCGACGGGCCGATAATGCTTGCCGTACTGACGTCCTTGTTGGTCATAGCGTTTTTTTCCTCACTCAAGGTGCTAGCAAGCTACCAACGGCGACTTAAGAAATGACTAAAAGGCACAGTTAATCCTGGACTAACGGGTGGGGCGCGGCAGTGGTACTTTGCCGCGCCCCACAAAGGTTAACGTTTCAGCCTGATCAGCTCTTCCAGCATGTCATCGGCGGTGGTGATAATTTTACCGGACGCCGAATAGGCCCGCTGCGAGATGATCATGTTCGAAAGCTCTTCCGCCAGGTCGACGGTCGAGGCTTCCAGCGACGAGGCCGCCACCGCGCCGGCGCCGCCGGTACCGGCCTCCAGCAGGTTGAAATCACCCGACTGATCGGTCTCGATCCAGGCGTTGCCGCTGCGGTTGCCCAACCCGTTAGGGTTCTGGAACAACGCGATCGGGGTCTTGAAGATCCGGGTCTGGGAGCCGTTGTCGAACAACGCCGTCACCCAGCCTTCCTGGTCGAAACTGACACCCGACAGCGACCCGAACAACTTGCCGTTGACGTCGGTCGAGATCAGCAGCGAGTTGCTGTCGTACTGGGTCATCCCATCCGCCTGGCCATCGGTGCCGAGGCTCAGGGTCAGGGAGCTGTTGGCCAGGCCCAAGGCGGATGCCCAGGTGATCGACAGGCTGGTCGACAGGGTAGTGCTGCCCAGGTTCAGGGTGCCGTCGGTGTTGAAGGCCACGATCCCGGAGGAAATCTGACCGTCCGTCGCCGTCGTGTCGGTGGACGGTTCGACATAGATCTCGGCGTGCCACTGGTTGGCGACATTGTCCTTCAGGAAACCAATGGTCAGGGTCCGGGTACCACCTTTCGAATCGTAAATCTGCAGTGACCGTTCGAAGTCCGGGGTCACGTTGCCCGACGCCATATTGGTGGCAGACACAGCGGCGTTATAGGTGGCTTCCTGGGTGGACACGGCCTGCGACGCCTGCAGGTTGGCCGCGATCGACACGGTCGTGGTCGCAGCCGCGGTGCCGGTCAGTCCCTTGACGTTGACTGCCTGCAGAACGTTGAGATCGCTTCGGTTGCTGGGGATGGCACCCGCCGAATCCACCGGCCAGGACATCAGATAGTAGCCGGCGGCATTGCGCAGATAGCCGTCCTTGTCGGTGGTGAACGAGCCGGAGCGGGTGAACAGCCAGGTGCCGTCGGTCGCGGTCGGCTGTGACAGCGTGTTGACGACGAAGAACCCTTGGCCCGAGATGCCGATATCCGTGGCCGAGGCCGAAGATTGCAGCAACCCCTGCCGGTCGATCAGCGCGTTCGGATAGGCGGTCACGCCGCCCGGTGAGTAGCGGGTTGCCGTAGCCTGGGTGGTGACCAGTGTCGCGAACCGCGAGGTCGACGACTTGTAGCCCACCGTGTTCATGTTGGAGATGTTGTCAGAGATCACCCCCATGGCCTGGGATTGCGCGGCCAGACCGGACACCCCGGAGAACATTGCGCCGTATAAACTCATAGTTCCTACTCCCTTCTGATCCTGGCGCCGCTGGCGCTCAGGTGTTCGTCATTCCTCGTGGCGAGTGCGGGGTCCGCCTCACCGCTTACTCACCTCGTCCTCAGGCTCCCGGCTGGCTTGGCGCCATGGAAACCTTGGTGATATCGGACAGCGGGACCCTGGCCCCGCCGATGATCAGGTGCTGCACGCCATCGACGCCTTCGACACCGGTGACCAGGCCGCGAATGCCGGTGGTCGTGCTGACCGTGTCGCCATTGCTGTCCTTGGCGATGACGGTGATCGCGTAAGTCCCGTCGGGTTGCGCAACACCGTTGTTGTCAAGGCCGTTCCAGGTGAACCCGTGCTGGCCCTTGCTCTGCTCGCCGGCGCCGAGATAGACGAGCTTGCCGTTGGCGTCGGTGATCCGGATCTCGGTCGATGCCGTTTCCGCGGACAGGTCATAACTCCAATAGGCCGCCCCACCGCTCAACGTTGCCGTGTCGCCCAACGCTTCGACTTCCTTGCCGATGAAGTTCACCACGTTGGTGGCTTGGTCGGTGGCGACCAGATTGAGCAGGTTTTCCAGGTTGCTGTTGGTCAGGATCGACTGCTCGACCGAGCTGAACTGCACCAACTGCGACGTGAATTCGCTGGAATCCATCGGCTCCAACGGATCCTGGTGCTGCAGCTGGGTGGTCAGCAGCGACAGGAATGTGTCGTAGTTCTTCGACAGTGCCGACCCCGCCGAGTTGGCGGCGCCGCTCGCGTAATTGGGAGCAAATGCTGGGATTTCCATATTACCTCGCTTGTCGCGTTTTGGTCATGGTCAGACCGAGATATCCAGGGCGCCGTCGTGCACCGACATGCGCATCGTGGCGGTTACCGCGGCTGCGGCCGCGGCCTCGCCTTCCGAAGAACTGCCGTCAGCGTCGCTACCGGATCCCCCGGCCAGCGCTTCGCCGTCATTGCCTTGGCCCTGCAAATGGAAGTTCAGGCCGTTCTCGTCGGTCTCCAGACCGGCATCGGCCAGGGCCCGTTCCAGGGCGCGGGAATCGCGTTGCAACATCTCAAGGGTTTCGGGCCGTTCCACCGAAATCACCGCGGCGACCCGGCCGGCATCCGAAACCTGCATCTTGACGTCGACCCGACCCAGTTCCGGCGGGTCCAGCCGGACCTGCACCTGATCGACCCCGGCCTTGACCGATTGGACGATCTGTACGCTGATCTGCTGGGTGGCTCGTGCCGCCACGGCCGGGTTCCGGGTCGCGATCTGATGGCTATGCGCCTTGGCCAGTGCGATCGCCGGTTTGGCACCGATCGCCGGCAGACCGTCGGTGGTAACGGTTATCGCCTCGCCAGCCGATGAAGCGGTCGCCTGGCCGGACAGTTCGGCTCGGAACGGTGCGGCAAGCGTCGCCGGGTCGATCTTGCCGGCGTTCGCCAGGCCCGGTGGTGTGGGCGGTTGCGCCGCCATGCCCTCCAACTTGGCGAACAGGCCGTGCTTCTTGGCGTTGGCGGATCCCGTTGTCGCCGCCCAGGCCAGGCCCTTGCCGTTTTTGGCCGCGTTCGCGCCGACCGCGACAGGATTGCCCGCGGTCAAGGGCGGCGGTGCATCGACCAGTTCCAGGTCCGGGATCAACGGCGCATCCCATGGCAGCGGCGTTGACGGGGTCTGCGATCCGGTTGATGTGGTTGCCGCGGCGGCCGCGGCGGTTTGCGCGTCCGGGCCGGCCATCGCGGCGGATGGGTCGGCGCCGGGGGCTTGGCCGGACGCTGCGGCGGTTCCGGATGCTGGTGGTGTGCCGACCGTTTCAGGGTTGCCCGCCGCCGAAACCTGGATTTGTGTCTCCGGCGGGGTCCGGGTGGCGGTGGCCTGGACGGTAGACGTGCTGTCCGGCGTGGACGTGCCGGTGCCGGTCGGCGCAGTTGCGGTCGGTGTGGCCGTACTGGTTTGTGTCGGTGTCTGGCCGGTGTCGGTCTTTTTGGTCGCCTCGGCCACGGGCGCGGCCGGGTTCGGCGGCGCGGTGGGCGCGACCGGCGTTGTCGCCGCGGTGTTGGCGGACGGGGCGTCGGTCGCCTGGGCCGCGGTCTGCGGCGACCCGGCCATATCTGAATCCGGATTTGCCGCTTGATCCTGGGCCGGGGCTTGCGGTGCCGGGGTGCTGCCGTCCTGCGGTCCGGCGTCAACCGTTTCGCGGGGCGCGTCCGGCGGCGCATTGTCAGTCACCGCCACACCGTTCTGGTCTTCGGACCCGGTCGCGGCCGCCGTTTCTTCCGCTGGCGGGTGCAGGTCCGGCCGTGGTGTCGGTGGTTGCGCCTCGGCATCGTCGATCGGGTCGGTCCGGGGTGATCGCTCCCGCACCAGCCGATCCTCTTCCTTCATGCGCTCTTGCAGCCGAGCGATATGGTCAAGGAAGGAGTCGTCACGCTCGGTGTCGGCCAGATCCGGCCGAATGGGAAGTATTGCCCGCAACGCCTCAAGGGAAAATATCTCCATGATCCTGCTCGCAAGTTCATTGCCTGTGAGCATGGCTAGCAAGTGCCGGGCCAATTGCGGATCGCCGACAACGCATTGAAAACAAAAGGCCACCCAAGCGTTGAATGGCAGGGGAGGCGGGCAGAAATGACCACAATGGAAAGATTTGCCGGGTCGCGCCTGCCATTGCCGGACTGGTCAGATATGCAAAGACCAGGGAGGTCTTTTCTAAATCTCTGTGGACCGAATCTTGGCGATGACTACCATCGTCCAAACCCGGTAATTAGGATTAACAGTCTTTTAAGCCGTTTTGGTTAATGCTTTCTTGGAATGCGGTAACAGGCTCTCCTGTCCGCGATATTTTTTACGATTACCCCAAGGAGTGTGGCCGATGGAAGACGTGGCAATGGCGGCCGCCAACGAGGCCTATCACCGGGGCGATTTTCAACAGGCCCTGGACCAATGGCGCAAAGCCGCCAACGATGGTGACGCGGAAGCCTATTTTCAGATGGGTCTTTTGTATGGCACCGGCAAAGGTGTCGAAAGGGACTATGAAAAGGCCCGCGAATTCTTCACCAAAGCTGCCGAAAGCGGCCATATGGAAGCGGAATACAGCTTGGGCGTCCTGTACGGGGTGGGTTTCGGAACCCCTGAGGATCCGGCCGAGGCCGCTTATTGGTACACCCGCGCCGCCGATAAGGGCCATTCCGCAGCCGCCTGCAACTTGGCTGGCCTGTACGAAAAGGGCAGCGGGGTCACCCAGGATTACTTGAAGGCGGTCCAGCTTTACAGCACCGCCGCCGAGTCCGGCAATGTGGTCGCGGTCTTCAACCTTGGGGTGATGGCCGAGAACGGTGTCGGAATGGAGCAGGATTACCAGCGCGCGATGGAGCTTTACAAGGCCGTCGCCGACGCCGGGCTGGCCGCCGCGCAGTACAATCTGGGCGTTCTCCTGGTCCAGGGTGTGGTCGGGGACCCCGATGTTGAGCAGGCCAAATACTATCTGCAGCGGGCCGCCGAACAGGGCCATAAGCTGGCGCAACACAATCTCGATATTCTGAACGGCATCGTCGAAGGCGACGATGCGGCGGCGGCGGAAGAGGAAACCGCCGACACCTGAACCCAACCGGCCACCGGTCAAACATCCAAATCACGCACAGCGGCCAGGTTTCCTGGCCGCTGTTTCTTTGTGTCGGCGCGAACCATCGTCTTTTGATTGGCCCCGACTTTGCAGAGTTGTTGGTCGGAATGATGGAATTGGCTTAGCGAACGGATTGGCCGTGTACCAAAGCACGTCGGGATATTTCAACAAACACAATGGGTTGGCCATGTGTATGCCGGCAAGATACCGCACCCGGGGCGACCGCCAGCAGCTCGGCAGCGTTTGCCGGGCGACGATGGCGAGGATCGCCAGGGCGGAAATTCTTGCCGCCGCGGTTGAACCCGGTGCGGCTGTGCGGGGAGAAAAGTCATGAGTATCGATGGCGTCATGCGCAATGCCCTCAGCGGCCTCAACACCTCGCAGGCGGCGCTCAGGACCACGGCCGATAACATCGCCAATGTCAATACCCCCGGCTATGCCCGCAAAGTGGTGCACCTGGAGGGCCAGGTCGTCGGGTCGCAGCCGGCCGGCGTCAAGATTTCGTCCATCGAACGGGTGGTTGACGAGTTCGTCCGGCGCGAGTACCGGTCGGCCCTGTCCCAGGTCCAGACCTATCACGCGGCCAACCAGATCTACGACCAGTTGGACGTCCTGTTCGGCGACCCCAATGACAACACGTCGATCCCCGGTCGGCTGGACACGTTGTTCAACAGTTTGGCCGACCTGTCATTGGAACCGGACTCGCTGATCAGGCGGCTTGGCGCCCTCACCGAAATGCAGAATTTCACGACCGAGATCTCGCGCCTGTCCGACCAGATCCAGTTGCTCAGGCGCGAAGCCGACCAGCAGATCGTGACCGACATCCAGGTGGTCAACGACGCCATCTTGCGGGTCCACGACCTGAACGCCCGGATCATTTCCAACAGCACCATGGGCCGCGACGTATCGACCCTTGAGGATCAGCGCACCCAGGCCATTTTGGAAATCGCCGAGGTGATCGACATCCGCACCTTCCAGACCTCGCACGGTGGCATGGGCATTTCCACCACCGGCGGCGTGGTGCTGTTGGACGACGTGACCCGCGCCCTGACCTATACCGCACGGGGAACCTTCGCGCCCAATACCCAGGTGCCGCAGATCACCGCCAACAAGATCAACCCGGTGACCGGCGTCGTCGAATCCTTTGGCAAGAACATCGACACCGCGGTGACCGACGGGCGCCTGCGCGGTTGGCTGGACATGCGCGACCAGGGGCTGCCGAACCTGGCGGCCGAACTGGGCGAGTTGGCCGGGCAATTGGCAGACCAGATCAACGCCATCCACAACGACGGTTCGGCGGTGCCGCCGCCCAGTTCGCTGAGTGGCCGCGCAACCGGCCTGTTGTCGACCGATTCCCATGGCTTTACCGGCCAGGTGACGTTTGCCGTCACCGATACCAACAACGCCCTGGCGGTCCGTGTCGAGGTCGATTTCACGGCCGGGACCTATTCCGTCAACGGCGGTGCCGCCAGTTCGTTGAGCGGCACCACGATCGGCAGCCTGATCACCGACCTCAATGCCAATCTGGGGGCGGGCCGCAGCCTGACCCTGTCGTCGACCGGCGCCCTGACCTTTGCCAGCAGTAACACCGGCGAGGGCGTGGTGATCCAGCAGGGCGCGACGCCCAGCAGCCGCGGCGGCCGAGGCTTTTCGCACTTCTTCGGCATGAACGATCTGATGCAGGCGACCGCGGAAGCCCATTACGATACCGGCCTGGCCACCGGTTCGGCCCACGGTTTCGGGTCTTCCGGGGTGGTCAACATGGTGCTGCGCGGGCCCAACAACACCGATGCCTTGAGCTTCAGCCTGGATTTCTCGGCCGTCGGCGGCGGCACCATGAACGACGTTGTGACCTACCTCAACACTCAGACCAGCGGCTACGGCACCTGGGCCCTGGACAGCAACGGCGCGCTTGGCTTCACGCCGGTCGCCAGCTTCACCGGTTACGATGTGTGGGTTTCTGCCGACACCACCGACCGCAGTTCCACCGGGGTGACCTTTGCCCGGATGTTCGGCATCGGCCCGGAATACGGTGCCAACCGCGCCCGTGGCATGCAGGTGGTCAGCACTATCCAGGCCGACCCGTCGCGAATGGCACTGGCCGACCTCGACACCACCGTTGCGGCCCCGGATCCGGCCTTGACCATGGGTGACGGGCGCGGCGCGGTGGCCTTGCAGCAATTGGCGCAGCAGACCGTCAATTTCAGCGCTGCCGGCGGTTTGGCTGGCGTGTCGACCTGGTTGGGCGACTATGCCAACACGATCATGAGCACGGTCAGCGTCCAGGCGGCGCACTCCGAAACCTTGGAGACCGACCGAACGGCCATGTCGGACGAGTTGAAGGCGCGATCGGACTCGGTCAGCGGCGTCAACCTGGACGAGGAGCTGGCCAACATGGTGATTTATCAGAACACCTACAATGCCGCGGCACGGGTCATCTCGACCGCCAACGAGATGTTCGAAACGCTGCTCAGCCTGTAGGGGAATTGAGGGAAGGGACGTAACATGACCCGCGTCGGAACCTTCGGCCACACCCAGATCCTGGTCACCCGCATGCTGGAGCAGCAGCGGCGGGTGGTCGACGACCAGATGCAGATTTCCAGCGGCTACCGGGCCGGCCAGTTCAAGGATTTCGGCCGCGACCTGTCGACCATGCTGAGCGCCGAATCGACCAAATCCCGGACCGAGACCTACCAAAAGTCGAACGCCGAACTGAAGCTCCGGCTGGAATACTACAACCAGAACATGGACAGCCTGGCCAGCGCCGCCAACAGCATCCGCCAGGACATCATCGAGGCGATCAATCTGAACTCGCCGATGGCCTTCGTTGAGAAGATCGAGGACACGCTGCTCGACGCGCTGGGCATTCTCAACACCCGGCTGGACGGGCGCTACATTTTTGGCGGCACCCGGACCGAAACCGCGCCGATGGCGATCGCCACGCCGGCCGATCTGATGGCTCTGACCAACATTTCGGACGCGTTCAACAACAATCAGATCAAGCAGACCCAGAAGGTCGGCGAAAACGACACCATGGAATTCGGTATCCTGGCCAGCGATATCGGAACCGGCATCCTGACCTCGATCCAGCGGATCCTCAGATACAATGCCGGTACCCTGCCGGGTAGTGATCCCTATACCCCCGGCTCGGCCTTTTCGACGCCGCTTTCCACCAACCAGCGCGACTTTCTGACCGACGAGCTGGCGAACATCACGGCGGCGGCCGAACAGCTCAACGCCGACGTCGCGGTCAACGGTGTCAGGATGGCCCGGCTCGAAACGGTCGAGCAGCGGCATACGGAAGAACTGACCTTCCTCACGATCTTCATTTCCGACATCAAGGACGTCGACGCCGGCGAGGCGATCACCCGGCTGAACCAGGACAATACGGCGCTGCAGGCATCGTACCGGGTGCTCAGCCAGCTGAACGAAATGACGCTGCAGGACTTCCTCTGATCCCGACACCGTGACGCGCCGACCGGACGGGCCGAAACTCCGCTTGCGGCGGGCCGGCGCCTGTGGCCTAAGTGAATCCCTTGCCGGCAAATGAGAAGGACAGGACCATGAACGACAGGGTCGATATGGGTTTACCGCTGGACGTGGTGACCGGTGGGGCCGGGTTTATCGGCAGCCATTTGGTCGATGCGCTGTTGGCCCGCGGCCGCCGGGTCCGGGTGGTCGACAATTTCGCCTCCGGCGGCATGCACAATCTGGCCCATCTGGCCGGCGACAAACGGGTCGAGGTCAGCCGCACCGATATCCGCGACCGGGACGCGACGGTGCCGGCGCTGGAAGGGGCCGATCGGGTCTTCCACCTGGCGGCGTTGGCCGACATCGTGCCCTCGATGCAGGACCCGGACGCCTATTTCGACACCAATGCGACCGGCACCTACAACGTTTTGCAGGCGGCCCGGGCGGCCGGTGCCAGGCGCTTCGTCTATGCCGCTTCGTCGTCCTGCTACGGCATTCCCGACGCCTATCCGACGCCGGAGACAGCCGAGATCCGCCCGCAATACCCATATGCCCTGACCAAATTTCTCGGCGAGCAGACGGTGCTGCACTGGGGCCAGGTCTTCGACCTGCCGGTGGTCAGCCTACGCTTCTTCAATGTCTACGGGCCCAGGGCGCGGACCTCGGGCGCCTATGGCGCGGTATTCGGGGTGTTCCTCGGCCAGATGTTGGCCGGTCAGCCGCTGACCATCGTCGGCGACGGCGAACAGACCCGCGACTTCACCTTCGTCACCGACGTGGCGGCCGGGATCTGCGCCGCCGCCGAGTCTTCGGTGCGCGACCGGGTCTACAATCTGGGGACCGGCAAGGCGGTCAGCGTCAACCGGCTGGTCGAACTGTTGGGCGCCAAGGACAAGGTGCATATCCCGAAACGCCCGGGCGAACCGGATTGCACCATGGCCGATACGTCACGTATCACGTCCGAGATCGATTGGCAGCCCCAGGTGCCGATCGAGGATGGTGTCGCCATCATGTTGGAAAATATCGACTATTGGCGCGACGCGCCAGTCTGGACCGAGGACCGCATCGCTGAGGCGACCAAGGACTGGTTCACCTATCTGGGGCGGGACAGCGGATAACACGCCGAACGGTTTCGATCGCCAATTCGATACGTATTGAATTGGCGCGCCGGACCTTGCCGAGATCTTGAAGCCGCCTATATTGGCGCCCATGACCCAAGTCGATCTCACAGATCTGGAACCGGGTAGCCGGGTGGTGGTGGCGATGTCGGGTGGCGTCGACAGCTCGTTGTCGGCGGCGCTGCTCAAGCGCCATGGCTGCCAGGTCATCGGCATCACCCTACAGCTCTACGACCACGGCCAAGCGGTCGGCCGCGAAGGCGCCTGTTGTGCCGGGCGCGACATCCACGACGCCCGCCGGGTGGCCGAACATCTCGACATCCCCCATTACGTACTGGACTTCGAAGCCGCCTTCCGCCGCGATGTGATCGACGATTTTGCCGACAGCTACCTGGCCGGCGAGACGCCGATCCCCTGCGTCCGCTGCAACCAGACGGTCAAGTTTCGCGATCTGCTGGCCAAGGCACGCGAATTGGACGCGGCTGCCCTGGTCACCGGCCATTACGCCCGGCGGCTTCAAGGACCGGCGGGGCCGGAACTGCATCGCGGCGCCGACGGCGCCAAGGACCAAAGTTATTTCCTGTTCGCCACCACCGCCGAACAGCTCGCCTTCACCCGCTTCCCCTTGGGCGCCCTGACCAAGGCCGACACACGAGCGCTGGCCGCCGAACTGGATCTGCCGGTGGCGGCCAAGCGGGAAAGTCAGGACATCTGCTTCGTGCCCGAAGGGCGTTATGCCGAAACCATCGCTAAGCTGCACCCGACCGCCCGCCAGCCCGGCGATATCGTCGATCTGGACGGGCGGGTCCTGGGCCGACACGACGGCATCATCGGTTACACCATCGGCCAGCGCCGCGGTCTCGGCCTGGGTGGCGGTGCGCCGCTCTACGTGGTGCGCCTGGATGCGGGCGAGAACCAGGTCGTGGTCGGGCCACGGGCCGCCGTCATGGTCGGCCGCCTCAACCTGCGCGAGGTCAACTGGCTGGCCGGCGACATCGCACCCTGGGCCGATGCCGGGCCGGTTTCGGTCAAGCTGCGCTCGACCCAGGATCCGGTGGCGGCCCAACTGGAACGGGCCGCCGATGGCGGCCTCGATGTCGTTCTCGCCGCGCCTGAGGCCGGTGTCGCTCCCGGCCAGGCCTGCGTCGCCTATCGCGGGTCCCGCCTGCTGGGTGGCGGCATCATTGACGCGACTTGGCCGGCCGGGGCATAACTCCAGCCACTTTCAACACAGGATCGGGAAGACAATGCCGAGCTTCGATATCACCTCACGCACCGAGCTGCCGGAAGTCGACAACGCGATCCAGGGGGCGATGCGCGAGATCGGCACCCGCTTCGACTTCAAGGGCAGCAAATGCGCCATCGAGCGCACCGACGAGACCCTGCTGATCCGGGCCGATGACGACCTCAAGCTGCGCCAGGTGCAGGAACTGCTGCGCGGCTATCTGGCCAAGCGCAAGGTCGACCACCGGGCCTTCGACTACGCCAAGCCCGAGGCCGCGTCGGGCGGCACCCTGCGCCAGACGGTGACCATCAAGCAGGGCATCGACCGCGACCTGGCCAAGCAGATCGTCACTGCGGTCAAGAAGTCGAAGCTGAAGACCCAGGTGGCGATCCAGGGCGACGAGCTCAGGGTCAGCGGCAAAAAGCGCGACGACCTGCAGGCAGTCATCTCCCTGGTCAAGGACATGAAGATCGACCACCCCCTGCAATACGTGAATTTCCGGGATTAGGGGCTTGTCCACCAGTCGTCGATGATGCCCGGTGATTGGCCCTCAGTCGCCGGGCGCTCGCCTCCGCTCGCTGGGCTTCCGGCGCATAAGCGCCGACGGCCGTTCGGCCTTGCCTCGGCCCCTGGCGGGGCCTTGGTCTGTTTTGCCGGCACTCAACCTTCGTTAAGCAGCGCCGCCGCGATCGCGGCCCATTCCCGGTCCAAATCACCGGTCGCCGGTTCGCGGCCGGCCCGGGCATACCAGTAGGCGGCGTTGCCCAGATCGCCTTCGACCCGGTGCAGATGGGCATGGACCCAGGACGCGGCGCGGCTGCCGTCCTTTTGCACGGTCGCATGGGCCCGGTCCCATTCCCCCTTGCCCTGCCACCACAGGCCCAGCAATGGCGGCGTCAGCCCGGCCGGCGGGCCGTCTTGCGCCAGGCTGGCCCGGAAGCCGGCCAGATCCCTCTCAACCATGGCGGATCTCCTCCAGGATCGGCAGCAAATGGGTGCGGAACAGGTCCGGGTTTTCCGACATCGGGAAATGGCCGATGCCGTCCATCACCGTCGCCTTGGCGCCCTGGATCCGGGCCGCCGTCGCCAGCATGCGCTCCGGGGTGCAGGAATTGTCGTATTCGCCGCTCAAAAGATAGACCGGGCACCGCTCGGTATCGATCCGGGGCGAGCGGTCGTCGAAATCGCCGTCCTGCCAGTAGAAATAGAGATCGCCCTTGAACACCCCGGGGCCCGACTGCATGTAGGCCCACAGTGTCTCCCAGCGATATTCGTCCGGGCTTTGCGGCGCGATCTGGCCCGAGACATAGCCGGCCGAGACCTCGCCACCATGCACGTCGGGCCGGTGCAGCCAGCTGGTGTCGTAATAGGGTTCCAGCCTGTCGGCGCCTTCCAGGGCGATCACCGCCCGCCAGTCGTCGGGGCGGTCCAGCGCCAGGTGCAGCACCACCCGGCCGCCCATGGAACAGCCCATCAGCACCGGCCGCTCCAGTTCCAGCGCCGCCACCACGTCCGCCACCGCCTGCTTGTAGGACCCCGTGTCCAGGCGATAGTCCTCGTCCTGCCAGCCGACCGGCGGGTTGGACTTGCCGTGCCAGGGCAGGTCGAAGGCGATTACCCGGAAATGCTCGGTGATCGCGGCGTCGCACATCAGGTGGCGGAACTGGCGGCCGTCGGCGCCGGCGGTGTGCAGGCAGAGCAGCGGGATGCCCTGGCCGGCCTCCTCGACATACAGGCGGCAGTCGCGGCCCGCCACATCCAGGTTCAGATAGCGGCCGACGATCGGCTCGAACCCGCTCATCGGCCGCCCTCCGCCCGGGTCAGGACCCGGGGCGCGGCCAGCAGGTCCTTGAAATAGAGCAGGTTCTGCATGAACGGCTTGAGGTCGCCGTCGATCCGGGCCAGGCCGGACGAGAGCATCGAGAAAAGGTCGTGATGGTCGCGCCGGGGCAGGGGACGCCAATGCTCGGCCCAGACCTCGGCGGCGGCCCGGACCGCAAAGACCCCGGATTCGATCGCCAGCCGCCGCCGCCTGACCCCTGCGACCGCGCCGCGTTCGATGCTGACGATGAAGTCCTCCTCGCCGACCCCGACCAGCACCTCCAGGGTGACATACCGCCCCCGCCGCGCCAGCCCCGGCATGGCGGCCGCCGCCGCCGGCAATTGCTCCAACATCCCGTGCATGCCCTCCCGCTTGCGGGCCGCTTGACACCGGCCCATTTCGGCCATTATATCCCCTGCCAGGGCGCCCGCCAGCGGCGCGCCCCAAACCCATTGCGGCGGAGTAGCTCAGCTGGTTAGAGCAGCGGAATCATAATCCGCGTGTCGGGGGTTCGAGTCCCTCCTCCGCTACCAATTCAAACCCCCGGAACCGATACGGTTTCGGGGGCTTTTGATTGGTGGTGATGCGCGGCGGGCGGCGCCGGCCGAGCGGGGCTTCGGTGCTTACATTAGGGCTTCCAGCGGGGAGAGTTCGACGCCGGTTTCCCGGAACACGTGGTTGATGGCGGTCGCTGTCGCCACGGCCGTCGCTTCGTCACCGTGAATGCAGATGGTGTGCGCCTGGACCGGGATGCGTTTGCCGCCAACCGTCGAGATGGCACGGTGGTGGACCATCTCGAGAACCCGCCGGGCGGCGACTTCCGGATCGCGGATGACCGCATCCGGCTGCCGGCGCGGCAACAGGGCGCCGCTGTCGTCATAGGTGCGGTCGGCATAGATTTCATGGGCCACGGCCAGGCCGGCCCTCTCCCCGGCCCGCGACAATTCGGAACCGGAACCGGCGATCAGGATAAGCCCGGCATCGGCCGCGTAAACGGCTTGCGCGATGGCCCGGGCGAGGTCCGCCGATCCGTGGGCCATGGTGTAGAGCGCACCATGCGGCTTGACGTGCGCCATCCGGCCGCCTTGCGCCGCGGCGATCGCCTGCAGCGCCCCGATCTGATAGGTGACGAGGTGTTCGACCTCCCGGGGCGACATGCGCAACTGGCGGCGGCCGAACCCCCACAGATCGTTGAACCCCGGATGGGCGCCGATCGACGCGCCGGCCTTCCTGGCCAGCGCCACGGTCCGCGCCATGACCGTTGGGTCGCCGGCATGCATGCCGCAGGCGATGCTGGCGGCCGAGATCAGCGGTATCAGCGCGGCGTCGTTGCCGAGTTCGTACCGCCCAAAACTCTCGCCGACATCCGCGTTCAGACAGACCTTCATCGCGCCACCCGCCCTATCACGGCTCGAGTGTGTCGCGCTGTCCGATCTTTTGTCCAATGCATTTAACGGCTATTCTTTCATGCAAGTTTCGCATTTACGGGCGATTGGAATCCGGCATGTTCGAACTTCGGGAATTGCAGTTTTTTGTCGCCGTCGCCGAACGCCTCAACGTCTCGAAGGCGGCCCAGGCGGTGCATCTCAGCCAGCCGGCCTTGTCGCGGCAGATCCAGTCCCTGGAGCGCAAGCTGGGGGTGAAACTGTTCGAGCGGATCGGCAAGCGGCTGATACTGACGGTCGAGGGCGAAGACCTTTTGAAGCATGCCGCGGGCCTCCTCGACCGCGCCCAGGAACTCACCAACCGAGCTTACGGGCTGAAGCAGGGCCACACCGGTCTGCTGCGGGTCGGTGCCTCGCCGCAGACCATCGCCTGGCTGCTGTCGCCGGTGATCTCGGAATTCGGCGCCAGGCACCCGAATGTCGATATCAATGTCTCGGAAGGTCACAATGACGACCTGGTCCGGTTCGTCGAGCACGGTACCGTGCACCTGGTGGCCGCCTATCTCGGCGTCAACAACGCGCTGGTCGGCCAAAAGCTCTTCACCGGCAGGCTGTTCGCGGTCCTGCCGCCCTGCCATGCCCGAGCCGGCGCCAGCGCGATCAGGATGGACGACATCGCCGGCGACAGTTTCCTGCTGATGCGGCGCGGATTCCTCACCCGGCATCTGTTCGACCAGGCCTGCGCCGCCCATGGCGTGCGCCCTCGGATCTTTCTGGAAAGCGACAGTACCCACACGCTGTGCGCCCTGGCTCATGACGGCCATGGCGTCGCCGTGGTCTCGTCATCGGCGCAGGACACCGAATATATCCGCCAGGCGATCCCCATCCAATCCGACCGGTGCCAGACCGAAGCCGACGTCTCGGCCATCTGGAACCCCAATCTCTATCGCCCGGCCAGCCTGCCGGCCTTTCTCGAACTGCTGCAGAAGCACGCGGCATCGGACCGCCGGGTGCGCGGACCGGTCGGCCAGGCTAGGGGCTAGGGCCGTTCCGTTTGGTGGTTGGGCGCAGAAAGGCGACCGCCGCCACGACCGTCGCCAGCAGGAACCCGATGGCGATCGGATGGTCGACGATCCTGCCAAGGTCGTGGTTGGTCACGATCAGGGCCTGGCGTAGCGACAGTTCGAACAACGGACCGACCACGAAGCCGATCAGGAAGGTGACCACCGAATAGCCGAAGCGCTGCATCAGATAACCCAGCACGCCAAGCGCGATCATCGCATAGACCGAAAACACGGTGTCGCGCTCCAGATAGGCGCCGACGGCACAGAACAGCACCACGAACGGGATGATGGTGGCGATCGGGACCCGCATGATGTTGGCGAAGAAGGTCAGGCCGACCCGCCCGACGATCAGCATGAACAGGCTGGCGACGATCATCGAGAAATAGATGCCGTAGATCAGGCGCGGGTGCTGCTCGAAAACCAGCGGCCCCGGAATGACCCCGTGCAACATGAAGGCGGACACCAGGATGGCCGCCGACACGCTGCCCGGCAGGCCGATCGCAAAAAGCGGGATCAGGCTGGCCGGCAGGACCGCGTTGTCGGCCGCTTCGCTGGCCGCCACGCCCTTCAGATCGCCCTTACCGAACGCGTCCCCGGCGCGGGCGCTCTTCTTGGCGATGGCATAGGACAGGAACGCCCCGATGGTCGGGCCGAGGCCGGGAATGATGCCGGCGGCGATGCCGATGCCGGTCGCCCTGACGGTGGTGGGCGCGACGCGCCTGATGTCACGCCAGAACAGCCGCTTTTCAGGTTCGGTGGGCATCTTGGTGTCTGGTTCCCGGGCCTTGCGACGCTGCACCAATGCCTCGGCCTGGACCAGCATTTCGGTGAAGGCCAGCATGCCGACGGTGGCAGCGACCAGCGGGATGCCGTCGAACAGTTCGATCTGATCGAAGGTCATGCGCGGGGTCGCGCTCTCCGGGTCCAGCCCGACCGTCGACATCAAAATGCCGAACACGCCCGAGATCATGCCCCGCGCCAGGGATGCCCCCGACAGGGCGGCGATGAAGGTCAGCGCGAATATCATCACCGCCGTCATCTCGACCGGCCCCATCTTCAGGGCGAAACTGGCCAGCGGCGCCGCCAGGATGATGAGAATGAAGGTGGCGACCACGTCGCCGAACACCGATGCGTACAACGCGGTTTTCAGGGCCCGGGTGGCCTGTCCCTTGCGGGCCAGCGGATACCCGTCGAAACAGGTGGCGGCGGAACTTGGCTCGCCCGGCGTGTTCAGCAGGATCGCACCGGTGGCGCCGCCGGCGGTGCTCGACTTGGTGACGCCGACCAGAAACGCGATCGCCGCGATCGGCGACATGGAATAGGTGATCGGCACGGCAATGGCCAGTGCCGCCGGTCGGCTCAGGCCGGGCAGCACGCCCACCACATATCCCAGCAGGATGCCGCCCAGGATGGCCACCAGCGAGGGCAGGGCCAGGGCGTCCGACACGCCGAGCAGCATGGTATCCATGGCCTAGATCCCCGACCATTCCACGAAAAGGATGATGGCCGCGGCGCCGCCAACAATGGCGCCGAGCACCACCGGTCGGCGTTCGCCGATGCCAAGGCTCACCAGGCCGGCGATCAACGGGCCGCCCCAGATCAGGCCGGCGGCGCCGATGACGGCGACGCCGATAATCGCCGCCAGTGCGACCGCGCCGGCGACCGCAAAGCCGCCGCCGCCCGGTTGCGGCGCCGCCCGCCGCAGGATGCCGGCCGCGAACTGCAGCAGCGCCAACAGCCCGATCGCGGTCGCGCAGACGATCGGCACCATGGTCGGCGACAGCCCGAAATTCTCGCCCGGCGTGGTTTGGCTGGGAATGACCCAGAAGATCGCCAGCAGACTGGCGCCGCCGACGACCGCAAGTTCGATACCGGCCCGCAGCAGGGTCCGCGGGCCGGTATCGCGATCGTCGGTTTCCGTCATCTACTTGCCGAGTGCTTTGCCGAACTGTGCGCTCTGGCCCTTGATCAACCTGTCGATTTCCGCGCCAGTGGGGGTAAATGTGCCCATGTTTCGCTTGGCCAGCAAGGCCTGAACCGCCGGCGCCTTCGACGCGGCCTGGAAGGCGGCGACCAGTTTCGCCCGCACCGCTTCGGGAACCCCGGCCGGCACCATATAGACCACCATGTTGACGCTCGATATGTCGTAGCCCAGGGCCTTCAGGGTCGGCGCGCTCTCGAAACCGGGCACCGGACGGGTCCCCAGGCCGGCCAGCACATGCAGCTTTCCGGCCTTGGCTTGCGCGTAATAGGTGCCCGAACTGTAGGCGAAATCGACATGGCCGCCCAGGGTCTGGGCCACCGCTTCCGCACCGCCCTTGGTGGGGACGGGCTTGAAGATGACGCCTTCCTTTTCCGCGACCGATGCCAGCACCACCCGGTCCAGCGATGTCGTCGAGGCATAGGTCAGGCCGTCCTTGCTCGCCTTGGCGGCGTTGACCACGTCGGTGAAGGTCTTCCACTTCCTGCTTGGCAACGCCACCAGGGCCTCCGGGAACACCCCGAAACCGGCGACATAGGTGAAATCGTCGACCTTGTAAGAGACATTGCTGGCGTGCGGATCGAACGACACGGTGGTCGAAATCGCCGCCGCCAGGGTGTAGCCGTCGGCCGGCATCGATTTCACCGCCGTCACCGCCAGCCCGCCGCCGGCACCCGGCTTGTTCTTGATGATAACGGGTTGGCCAAGGCTTTTCGACAGCGCGTCCGATGCCGCCCGCGAAATGGAATCAACCCCGCCGCCGGCGCCGAAGCCGACGATGATCGTGATCGGTTTTTCGGGAAATTCCGCCAGGACCGGTCCGGCCGCCAGGGCGGCGGCCAGCACGGTGCCGGCCGCCAATAGCCTGATGGGAAATTTCATCATATGCACCTCCTGCAAACGGCAGGGCCCGGAGCCTGCGCGTCGGGCGCCTGCGCTTTTCTATACTGGAAGCAAAGCAAGGCCGGCGCATGCTGTCCAATGCATTTCATTGGACCTTCCTTATGCGGAGTGAGCATAAAAGTTTGGGCCAATCCCACGCCCGGTCGGCGGCGGCCGGGATGCCGCTATCCATCGCGGCCCGCTCCGGCTTATCCCCCGTCCGCACGCGCCTTGGCCACCACCGCGCGGCGCGGTGGGGCGAAGGATTGGTCGCCGGTCAGGCGGTACAGGGTGTCGGTGATGTCGAAATGGCGGGCCAGACCGCCGCGGGCGACCCGTTCCAGCGGGCCGTCGGGGTAGCCCAGGCCCAGGCGGCAGACCGTGTCCAAATCGGCGGCGCTGGCCAGGCCCTCGTCCAGGAAGCGCAGCGCGTCGTTGTATTTCGGCCGCACCAGCCGGTCGACGATGCGGCCCGGTTGGTCGGCGCAGACCGCGACGTCGAAGCCGGCCGCCTCGAATACGGTCTGGGCGGCGCTCAACGCCGCAGGGTCGGTGCCAGGCTGGCGCACCAGTTCGATCAGGTTGGTGGGCGCATCGTCGCCATTGCGGTAGCGCGCGAAACCCAGCCGGTTGTCGCCTTCCGTCCCCATCGCCTCGCCGGTATGGACGCCCAGGCATTCGGTGTCGAGCTCGACCAGCACGGCGGTCCGGTTCGGGTCCGGCCGATGGCCGCCGCCGAGATGCACCGCCACCTCGCCCCCATCGGTGGCGCCGTCGACGAACGGCCCGCCATCGGGGAAGGACCGGCTGGGGCTGGTGGCGATGATCTGGTAGGCGGGGCTCTCGGCCGCCTTGGCGGGCAGCGGCGCGGTCAGCAAGCCGCGCCCCGACTTGTTGCCCAACTGGCCGGCGGCCACCATGCGACGGAGCAGCGGCGGCACCGCCGTCCGGGGGTTCAGGGTCACGGGATGGAAGGCCTCGCCCAGCCGGATCTGGGTGTCCAGCCCGATCAGATCCAGCAGCGTGCAGGGCCCCATCCGGTAGCCGAGCGCCGAGGTGATCGCCAGGTCGATCGCCTCCGGGCTGGCCAGCCCGGCCTCGACCGCCCGGATCACGTCGTTGTTGAAGGGCACCAGCAGGGCGTTGAGGATGAAGCCCGGCTTGTCCTGGGTCTCGACCGGCAATTGTCCGACTGCCTCGGCCCAGGCCCTGGCGGCGGCGAAGCTCTCGTCGCTGGTGCGGAAACCGCGGGACATCTCGATCAGCTTCATCAGCTGGGCCGGCAGGCAGAAATGCATGCCAACCACCTGTTCGTCGCGGCCGCTGCCGCCGGCGATCTCGCTGATCGACAGGGTCGAGGTGTTGGAGGCGAACAGGGTCCCTGGCTTGCAGATGCGGTTCAGCTCGGCGAACAGCTCTTGTTTGACCTCCAGGTCCTCGAACACCGCCTCGATCACCAGGTCGCAATCGGCCAGATCCTCGAGCGTGGTGGTGTCGCGCATCCGGGCCAGCGCCGCGTCGCGATCCTCGGGCCGCATCCGGCCGCGCGCCACCGACTTGGCAAAAAATCCCTCAGCCGCCCGCCGCTGGCCGGCCAGGGCCTCGGCCGAAAGGTCGAAACACAAGGTCTCGAACCCGCCCCGCGCCGCAACCAGCGCAATCCCGGCTCCCATCGTCCCCCCGGCGCCGCATATGCCAACCTTCCCGATTTCCGTCATTTGAACCTGACTCTCCCTCCCGTACGCAGCCCGGCGCTGTCGCGGGCGCGGCTGCAAATCTGCGTGATTTTGCTGCCGCTGATCAAGTCTTGGGCGTAAAAACCACAAATCGGTCCCGGTCGCCACGGCGCGGTGCGTCTCTGGCCGGTTATGTCTTCGCTGGACCCGGCCCGCGGCGTGCCGAACCGGTAATTTCGTGGCGCGGTCCTACGAAAGGGGTTGCCACTGGCGGCCGGCCGGCCTATGTTCCGACCAATGTTCATGGCATGAACACTAAAGCCCGCGGGCGCCGGGTTGGGCGGCCCGCCGAATGGGATGCCGATGCCGTCTGCACGGGACACACAGGACGATTTCTCGCTCAGCGACAAGGCGATGATGGACCTTTTGGCGACCATCGACGACCAGGAGAATCTGTCCCAACGCAACCTGGCCGAACGGATCGGGGTGGCGCTGGGGTTGACCAACGCGTTGCTGAAGCGCTGCATTCGCAAGGGGCTGATCAAGGTCCAGACGGTGCCGGCCCGGCGCTACGTCTATTTTGTCACGCCCAAGGGGTTCCTGGAGAAAAGCCGCCTGGTTTCGGAATACCTTACCAGTTCCTTGGATTTCTTCCGCCGGGCGCGGAGCGAATATGCCGATGCCTGCGAAGACCTGCAGCGCCGGGAGGTCGTCCGGGTGGCGATCTACGGTGCCGGGGAACTGGCCGAGATCGCGTTGCTGTCGGCGCAGGAGGCCAAGATCCCCCTGGTCTGCGTCATCGCACCGGGCAGCAACCAGCAGCAATTCCACCACCTTGATGTCCATGCGTCCTTGTCCGAGGCACCGAAGCTGGATGCGGTGATCGTCGCCGATGCCCAAATCCCGCAACAGGCCTATGACCGGTTGGCCGAGGTCTACCCCGAGCCGGCAATCGTCACGGTCCCGTTGCTCAGGGTGGCGCGCCGGCCGCAAAGCGGGGACGGCGATGAGTAGGCGCTGGTATGCAGTTCAGACCAGGGTGCGGGCCGAGAACGTGGCTGCGCTTCATATGTGCAATCAAGGGTTTAACGTCTACATACCGCGAATTCGGAAACGGCGGCGACACGCCCGGCGGACCGAAATCGTGTCCGCCCCCCTGTTTCCGGGTTATCTTTTCGTCGCATTGGACCTTGAAAAATCTCGCTGGCGGGCAATCAACGGCACCGTCGGCGTGGTTTCGCTGGTCGGTTTTGGCGGCCAGCCGGCAGCTTTACCACCGGGTGTGATTGACAGCATCCGTGAATGCGAGGACGAGAACGGTGTCGTTGAATTGTTGCCGCCCGACTTGGCGATCGGCGATCGGGTGCAAGTCAGTGAAGGAGCGTTCGCTGAGTACACCGGCCTGCTGGTCGAGATGAGCGGTGAGCAACGTGTCGTACTTTTGCTTGACCTATTGGGGCGGCAGGTGCGTGTCAGCACACCGGCTCAAGCTTTGGCGGCGGTCGTCTGAGACGCCGCGCTGCTTGTCCTATGGGAGAGCCATCCGGGTGACCAGTTTCACCCGGGCTGCGGTAGCGTGGAAAAGGCGCGAAGGGATATCGAGGAAGCGTGATGGATCAGATACAGTGCCTCCAGCCGGCGGCAGCGGACGTTGCGGCCATTCACCGGCGCTTCGAAGATGGGACCGCCAGCGTCGGCGTGGTCGGATTGGGCTATGTCGGACTGCCGTTGGTTCGTACCTTGAGCCGCAACGGCTTTACGGTGATCGGGTTCGATGTCGATGAGGCCAAGGTTACGGAGTTGATCGCGGGCCGGTCCTATATCCGGCATATACCTTCAACGGATATCGTGGCGCTGAATGAAAGTGGTCGGTTCCGGGCAACCAGCGATTTTTCGGATATCGCAGAAGTCGACGCCATCCTGATCTGCGTACCGACGCCGCTCAACCGCCACCGCGAACCGGATCTCTCGTTTGTCACCGCAACCGCAGAGACGATCCAGCCGCACCTCAAGGCCGGGCAATTAGTGGTCCTGGAATCGACCACCTATCCCGGCACCACCGATGACGAATTACGCCCCATTCTTGAACGCGGCGGCCTGCGCTCGGGCGTCGACCTGTTTCTCGCCTATTCGCCCGAACGCGAGGACCCCGGCAACCCGAACTACGAAACCGCGACGATCCCCAAGGTGTTGGGCGGCGACGGCGAGACCGCAATGGCGCTCGTATCGGCTCTGTATGGCAAGATCGTTGCCAGGGTTGTACCGGTGTCGTCAACGGCGACGGCGGAAGCGGTCAAATTGACGGAAAACATCTTCCGTTCGGTCAATATCGCACTCGTCAACGAATTGAAGGTGGTCTACGAGAAGATGGGCGTCGACATCTGGGAGGTGATCGATGCCGCCAAGAGCAAGCCGTTCGGCTTCATGCCCTTCTATCCCGGCCCCGGCCTGGGCGGTCACTGCATTCCGATTGATCCGTTCTACCTGACCTGGAAGGCCCGGGAATTTGGAATTTCCACTCGCTTCATCGAGTTGGCCGGCCAAATTAACACGGCGATGCCGGAGCATGTGGTGCGTAGGCTGGCGGAGGAACTCGACCAGCGCTTCGCCAAGGGGCTCAATGGCGCTCGCATCCTGATCGTCGGACTGGCTTACAAGAAGAACGTCGACGACATGCGCGAGAGCCCGTCGCTGGTCCTGATGCGGATGCTGGAAGAGCGCGGTGCCGAGGTGGACTACCATGACCCCTTTATCGCCCAAATAAAACCCTCGCGCGGCCATCCTGAATTGACGGGCCGCAGGTCGGTCGCGTTTACGTCAGAGGTAATCGCATCCTATGACGCGGCTCTTATCGCCACGGACCACGACATCTTGGACTACGGGCTTTTGGTCGGGAGCAGCAAAATGGTCGTGGACACACGCAATGCCACGCGGAATGTCGCTGATTTGCGTGATCGCATCGTCAAGGCCTGACGAAGGGGAGCTTAGGCCAAATGGGCGATGTAAAGGAACAGATGGGCGAAGTTGAGATCGCTTTTGTGGATTTGAAAGCCCAGCGCGACCGCATTCGCGACAAAGTGGATTCTGCCATTTCAAGGGTCGTCGACCATTGTGGCTTCATCATGGGGCGCGAGGTCGGCGAATTCGAAGCCCTACTTGCCGCCTTCACCGGCGCCAAACACGTCGTCTGCTGTGCAAATGGGACGGATGCGTTGCAATTGGTGCTAATGGCCGAAGGAGTTGGGCCGGGAGACGCAGTATTCGTCCCGTCTATGACCTTCATAGCCACGGCGGAAGTCGTCCCGTTGGTAGGTGCCACGCCTGTATTCGTCGATGTGAGGTCCGATACATTTAATATGGACGCGGGCAGTCTCGAAGCAGCGATTGGCCGTGCGAAGGAACTTAGTCTGAAACCGCGTGCCGTGATCCCCGTCGATCTTTTTGGACAGCCGGCGGACTACCTGCTGCTCAATGCAGTGGCGCGCGCGCATGGCCTAGTTGCAATCGCCGATGCCGCTCAGGCGGTAGGGGGCAGCCTCAACCTCCACCGTGTCGGCACGTTGGCCGATTGGACCACGACCAGTTTCTTTCCGGCCAAGCCTTTGGGTTGCTACGGTGATGGCGGAGCGGTGATGACTGACGACGGCGAGCGAGCGGACATCTTGCGTAGTCTTCGTAATCATGGCCAAGGAAGCAACAAGTTCGACAACGTGCGCGTGGGACTCAATAGCCGAATGGATACCATCCAGGCAGCAGTATTGATCGAAAAATTGGCTATTTTCGAAGATGAACTCGAAGCACGCAATAGGGTTGCGCAACGCTACTCGAACGCGCTGAGGGATCTCGCCAAGGTGCCGGTCTTGCTTGGTGGTGCGACTTCAGCTTGGGCTCAGTATACGTTGAAAGTCGATAATCGCGACGCAGTCCGGGAAGTGCTGGAAGCCAGCGGCGTGCCTTCGGTGGTCTACTATCCCACCCCGGTGCACCAACAACCCGGATACATTGATTTTCCGAGATCACCGGGTGGTTTGCCGGTCAGTGATAGACTTGCGAAAAGTGTTTTGAGCCTACCAGTGCATCCCTATCTCGATGAGAAAACACAGGACCAAATCATTGGTGTTTTGCGCGGGGCTCTAATCAAGGAAGGACGGGAGGGACGATCAGCGGGTGGCCAATCTTGAATACGTTGGAGCACAATGTTAGGAGATGCCGGTGAATTTGGTTCTCAGCGCGTTTCCTCAGATGAAAAACAGGTTCGAGTTACGGGTCTCTTTGCCCGGATCTGCGACCTGGCGAAATGATGGCGCAGGCTCTGTTTTCTCCGCGGATACGGCTTGCCGATCTTCCGTGCGTCGCGGAGTGTCAAGGGACAGCACCCGAAATCAAGCGTTGATTTTGGCGGCGGAGGAATTTGACGCGGTTCGGAATACGAACCGACGATTGGGAACAAGTGTTGTGATTTTGGAGCAAACATGGCAGATCCGGTAACCCTTTCTGGTGAACGTGTGCTTGTGTTCGGAGGTACCGGCTCGCTGGGTCAGGCTTTGGTCCGGCGCCTCTCGGCACAAAACGCCTTGATGTTGTTCTCACGCGACGAGGCAAAACATTGGACAATTCGGAACCATGTCGGCCCGGCAGCCATAGACTATGCAGTTGGCGACATACGCGACGAGAATCGTGTGCTGGAAGCTACTCTTCGGTTCCAGCCGAGCATTATCGTTATTGCGGCGGCGCTTAAGCAGGTCGACACCTGCGAAATAACCCCCTTCGAAAGCATTCAGACGAACATCCTGGGCATCAGGAACGTTATCGATGTCGTCGCGAGGCAGGCAGATCGGCTGCAAGGGCTGCACTCGGTATTGATGGTATCGACCGACAAGGCGTGTGCGCCGGCCAATGTTTATGGCATGTGCAAGGCGATTGCCGAACGGCTGGTTACCAGCCAGAGCCTGGCGTTCGAGAAACCACGCTTTATCGGCGTGCGGTATGGCAACGTGCTGGAATCCCGCGGCTCAATCATTCCGCTTTTCAGATGGCAGGCGGAGAACGCCGATTGCCTCACGGTGACGCACACGGAAATGACGCGATTCGTTATGACGCTCGACGAAAGTATCGACCTCATTGCGGCGACGGCCTTGGGTGCCGATTCGGGCGAAATCTGGCTGCCGAGGCTAAAGTCAATGCGTATTATCGACTTGGCCAAAATCTTCGCTAGACGGTACAAAAAGGAAATCAAAATAGTTGGTATGCGGCCAGGCGAGAAACTACATGAGGCATTGATCAGCGAGCCCGAATCCGTGCGCTGCACGTTCGATGGCACCTACTACCGAATGGCTCCGGCACATTCCTCGGCCGAGGCATCGACGGAAATCTTCGGCTACTCGTCCGATCAGGATGTTCTCGGTATCGAGGGCTTGGAAGAATACCTCGAGCGGATTGGGATTTTCTCCCGCGGTTTGTCCGAGTTTGTCGGGCGCGAGATCGAGGAAATCGCTGCTCCGACCCCAGTACGGACGAACCAATGAAATACCCTATGTTCAAAGTCCATGTGGACGTCGAAGCAGCGCTCGAACAGCTAAGAACCGTGCTTCAATCAGGTTTCCTCAATGAGGGGGAACAAGTAGCTTCGTTTCAACGTTCGATCGCGGACTTGCTTGGAACTGAACAGCTGTTTCTGCTGAATTCCTGCACCAGTGCGCTTACCCTGGCGCTGAAGGTTTGTGGTGTTGGGCCGGGAACGGAAGTCGTTACCACCCCGATGACCTGCGTTGCTACCAACACACCAATCCACAATCTGGGCGCCCGGATTGTTTGGGCCGACATGGACCCGAGTACGGGATCGATTTTGGCAGAGGATATTGAGCGCCGGATTACGCCGCAAACCAAAGCAATCATGTGTGTGGCATGGGCGGGAACGCCGTGCGACCTGGAGGCACTTGGCGAGGTTTCGCGCCGCCACGGCCTGCCGTTGATCCAGGATGCCGCTCACGCGTTGTGTGCGACTTGGCGGGGCCAGCCGATCGCGGATTTTGCCGACATGACATGCTTTTCGTTCCAGGCCATCAAGCATCTGTCGTCCGGTGACGGTGGTGCGTTGGTGGTTCGTGACAAGGCCAAGCTGGATTACGCGCGGCGCTTAAAATGGTTCGGGTACGATCGGGAAAGGCACAAGGACGAAAAGGGCGAATGGCGGGGGCAACGCTGGGACGCGGACATAGAACCAGGCGACGTCGGGTATAAATTCAACATGAACAACGTGGCGGCGGCCATCGGTTTGTCGCAGATGCCCCATATCAGAGAACTAATCGAATTACATCGCCGCAACGCGACCATCTACAATCGGGCTTTCGCCGGTTCGACCACCATCAGACCGCTGCAAATCCCTAAGGCAGCGGGGTCCAGCTACTGGGTCTATACAGCGTTGCTCGCCGACGATGCTATCGACCGAGACAGCCTTCTGGAACGGCTAAACGCCGAAGGAATTGGCGCCGGCCTCGTGCACCTGCCGAACGATACATATTCCGCCTTCGCGTCAAGTTGCGTTGATCTTCCGGGCGTCAGGCTGTTTGCCAAACGGCAAATATCCTTGCCGTGCGGTTGGTGGCTTTCGGATGAAGATTGCCGCCATATTGCCGCCCGCGTCCATGCCTTAGCAACGTGACCAAGGAAGCACGAGTTTTTGTCGGCACGATGTCAAGTGGCGAGGCCGAGTTCGACGCCTGCTGCGAGGCGATTGCTTCTCAAACCGGGGTGGGTGTAACCCATCATGTCATCAGTGGCCTACGCGAACTGGAAGCGCACAACGGTTTGTGGCGGGCTTGGGCAGAGGTGCGGTTGGATCATGATATCTTCGTCAAAGTTGATGCGGATACCATTCTGGCGCGTAGTACAGCGCTGATGGAAATTGCAGAATTGTTTCGGGACCCGGATGTAACTGGCGCGCAAATTTTGCTGCACGACTTTTTTACTGATGGTCTCATTGCAGGGCTTAATTCTTTCTCGCCGCAGGTAATTTTCCGCAACGGCACCGATCGCCTGTATGCGGACCGTATCGACACAGGCCACAAACGGGTGCTTAAGGGCGAAGTGGTTGCCCACTTGGCTCCGATCGGATGGCATTGCAGGCAGCCGCATCCGCGACAAGCGTTCCATTTTGGATTGCATCGGGCGCTCAAGCGCCAAGATGATGTCATCGCCAGGACTGCGGAAGTATGGCTCGACCGTGGCGACGAGGGGCGCGAATGGGCACTTGCCGGTGCGATGACGGCGGGCTGGAGACTGCGACGCAGTTTTGACTACAACGATGATCAATTCGAAAATCGGTTCATACAATTATCGGAAGACCCCGATAGGACCGACAAGGTCGATCATTTTGCGCGCAAAGTTGCAAAAAAGGGGCGAAAATTATGACAGTCAACGGTAATGGAACCGAACGTCTCGAAATTCGGCTTATCGAACGGCGGGATATCGAGCCTGCGCGCCTTTTGCACAACGATGATACGACGCTTTTCCGCCTGACGGATATCTCACATGTCTCCGAACCGCAGCAGGAAGGCTGGTTCGAGTCGGTGTCTACTTCGCGTTCGTCGCGGCGTTATGCGGCTCGCCGCCGCAGTGACGATGCCTTTGTCGGCCTGTTTCGCATCGATCGCATCGATTTGTGGAATCGCAATGCCTATGTCGGAGCTGATGTCGTACGCGAGTTGCGCGGCCAGGGTTTTGCACAGGAAATGTACGGCTACTTCCTTGCCTATCTTTTCAATCAATGTGGCCTGCATCGTTTGGGTCTGGAAACGACGGCATCCAACGATGCCGCACTAAAGCTTTACAAAACGCTGGGCTTTCGCGAGGAAGGCAGGTCACGCCAAGCAATTTTCCGCGACGGCAGGTTTTACGACATCGTATTGATGGGGTTGCTGGCCGACGAATGGCGTCAACTGACGGAAAACGAAGGGTGAGCATGCCGGCATCCACGATGATGTTGCTGGTAACCTGCTCGCGGGACGAAATGCGGCGCGACCTGGCGGTCAAAGTCATGCGAAATTTGGCGGAACTCGCGCCGGCGGCCGGGCTCGCCGAGCGCTTCGTGATCTATGACAATGCGTCGACCTATGATGATCATCTGGCGCTGGCGCCGGCTGGGTGCACCCTAGTTCGTTCCACATCGAACGACGGCTATTGGTCGGCAATTAAATGGACCCTGGACAATCGAGGTGACCTCGTTGACGGAGATCTGCGGTATATTTACATCGTTGAGTCCGACCTGTACCACCACGCGCTTGCGCCGTTGGCGGAGTGCGAGCGTTTCCTTGATGTTGAGAAGCGGGCGGCTTGTGTGCGCACCCAGGAGTTTTCAGTGCGTTGGCGTATGCGCTACGACAAGCGCTTGCGGCGCTTGCCCTTTCATGTCGAGCGTTCGTCCATAGCGCTGTCTAATGCGGTATCTGGTGAAAGAGCCTGGTTTCGGAAGGTTCCCGATTTCGAAAGAGTTCACCTTTCGAATTTGCATGCCAAATTACCGGCGCTAAATCGCCTGTCTGCGCTTGAGGCAGTGTTTGCACGATTGGCCGAAGCCGGCGATTTCAGCGAAGGAGATTTTTTTCGCGAGATGATGCAGGAGCATCCACTGGTCGGAATGTACGATGGCGGCCTTTATCACGCACTTGTCTCGTGGTCGGATCGGAATCGCGTGGTGATGGCAAGTTACGCTTCCGACCAAGAGTTGGAATCTCTCGGTTATAGGGCGACGCGCAAGTCTCGAGTTGTTCCGGTGGCCGTCAAACCCAGCGTCCAGCGAAAGATCCACAAGGTTCTGGCGACATGAGGCGTCTCTTGTTGCTCGTGGACAGTCGGAGGTACATCCGCTCAAATTGTTACCAACGCCAATTGGCGGCCACGCTCCAACGAAATTTCACCGTTACGATGGTTTCGGCTCGGGAACTGCGGCTGCTGCCCTATCTTCCACTCAAGCGATACGATTGTATTCTAAGTGTCCTGCGTCTGCGAACTCTGGTCGCGATATTGCCTGCATTGAAAAGACTGCTCCGTGGACGTTCGTTGCACATCTACGAGCAGGATGTTTGGCAAGCGTTCATGGACGAGTCGCCTTGGCGAGGTGCCTACCAGACAATTGCGGCCGAGCTCAAGGTTGAGCAATTTCTGGTCACGTCGCAATGGTGGTCCGAAATCGTATCGGCGCATGGTTTGCCCGTCCAATTCGTGCGCATGGGTATGCTACCGGAATTGTGCAGCGCCGGACCTGAATGGGACGAACGATCTATTCGTCTTGGATTTCAAGGCACCCTACATCCCCACAGGCGCGAGTTCTACGAAGAACTGGGCCGGCTTGGTGTGGAGGTTGAGGTGCTGGCCAGCACCCCATACGAGCAGTATCTAGAAAACCTTCAAGAAATGCGTATTTACGTTCATACCGAAGCGTCTCCGTGGTTGGTCGACGGCAAACTCACGCCACGCAATGCACTCTGGATAAAGGAAACCGAGGTTGCTGCACGTGGAACATTCGTCATGCGCGATCACGAGGACGAATCGGAAGCATACGCCATCTCTGAACTTCCCACCGTGTATACCTTCCGCGATGTAACCGAGGTGCCAAAGCTGATCGCCGAAATCGAGGGTATGGACCCTGTCGAGCGGCGCAATCGAATGGTCGCATCTGCTGAAAATATGCGGCAGCGCGACGATTGGATGACTGTCGTGCGCGCGCTGGAGCAATGATGGGCGCCAAACCGAAATTCAATCGGTTCACCGAACCGGTGGTCGAGTTCACAGAGATCGCGGGGCCCCGAACATTGAAATGGGGAACTCTTACTCTTGCGTCGGCTCTGGCCGTCTTCTTACTCGATCTGAGCTTTGCGGTCATGCTGCAGCGTTTCCTCGGCGCGGTTGAACTGATCCCCACTTCGGCCAGTACACTGGTGTTGGGTGAGATACGGTCGCCGCAATTTGAGGCCACTTTGTTGCTTGTTCTGGGCACATTGCGCGTCGGCACGATGTGGGTCAACGGTTTTGCAACAGGTGTCTGTGGCGTGACGTTCGATAGCAACCAACGTCGCGATATTGGACGTTGGGCCTTGACCTACGGCAAGTCTTCCATCGGTGAGTTCACCACGTTGTTTAACGATGTTTTGGTCGGCTCGGCGGCAGTTGCAAGCAACGTCTTTCATCTCGCTAGCCGAGTAGTCCTAACATTGGCCACCCTGGTCGTGCTCGGAGTCTATACCGCACCGGTTACATTGGGCTTGGCGGCCATCGTTATTCTTGCCGCACCGCTACACCGTTGGATCGATCGTCGCATAAACCACGTTGCCGCCGTTCAGCAGCGTTCATTGGCATCTGCAATAGATCGGCTGACTTCTGGTGTGAAAAATTCTCTCTTCTTGCGCATACATGGTCTCACAACCCAAGAAGAGCGGCAAAGTCGATCGCTGATAGGCTCTTACGAACGTGCTTCAAGGTCCTACTACGGTTTGGCATCTGCCCGCAGTGCGATTCCGCAGCTATTTGCCATGGTCGTGTTAATAGCAATTGCGCTTGCAGGCAGCTTGGTATTTGGCGATGACCGAGGCAAGATCGTCGCCTATCTCTATCTCGCCCTACGGTTGTTTCAAAATCTCTCGGACATCGCCCGAGTCACCGCAAATACTCGTGTCAATCTCACGCGGTACAGGATCTTGCGTAAATGGCGAAGGCAGCATGCCAATGTGCTTCTTGAAGAAGGGACACAACAGCAAGAAACCTCGGACTGTTTACCGCGCTCCGATGCTCCCGTCGGATGGCGGGTTGAAGGTGTGAGTTTCGGCTTCGAAAAAGAACTCCCACTCGTCAACGACTTCTCCTTAACAATCGAACCCGGCTCGGCCGTGGTTGTCGTCGGTCCCTCGGGTGCTGGAAAAACCACATTGCTGCTCCTTCTTGCGGGCGTACTCGAAGCTCAGACCGGACACATAGAGGTGCTGTTCCCGGACGACCCTCAGCCTATTTCGGCGGTCCGCCAAAGGTTGCTTGCGGAAATAGCTTATGTAGGGCCCGACCCGTTTGTTGTGCCCGGCTCTCTTCGCGATTTTCTCGGCTTCGGGTTGCCTGAGCTTCCGACGGACCAGGAGATGGAAGACGCCTTGCGCCTTGCCCATTGTGAATTTGCGCTGGCAAAGGGTCTGGGATATGCGTTGACGGAACAGGGCGAAGGTCTGTCGGCTGGCCAAAAGCAGCGTCTGTCTCTCGCCCGGGCATTATTGCGTCGACCACGAATTTTGTTATTGGACGAACCGACAGCCAACCTTGATGTCGATGCCGAGGGGGTGTTGATCTCGACACTACGGGAACTGAAGAGCCGGTGCACGATGGTCGCTGTCACTCATGGTCGGGCTCTACGCGAAATCGCCGACCAAATAGTGGAACTCGTCGAACCTGACGACAACCCTCGAAACAAGTGGAGCGCTAGGACCTGATGCGCGTAGTGGTGCTAGGAGCGAATGGGATGTTAGGGTCGATGCTTGTTCGGCATCTCTCTCAAGATCCGACCTACGACATTCTTGCGACCTTGCGTGATGAATCCACGGCCGTGTCGCAGGCTGCCGCAATGCCCGAAATAGGCTGGACGGCGTTCGATGCGCTCGGCGCCGACGCAAACCAGCTTGAGCGGCTGTTGCGCGGTGCAGATGCCGTCGTTAACGCGATCGGCCTGATTAAGCAGCGGATCGATGAACACTGTCCCGACAACGTAGAGCAAGCAGTGCGCATCAATACGGTGTTTTCGCTAATGCTTGCCCGTGTTGCCAACTATTGTGGCGTAAAGCTACTACAGGTTGCTACTGATTGCGTCTATTCCGGATCCGTCGGCAAATACGATGAGCGGGCTGCCCACGATTGCGTTGACGTATATGGAAAGTCGAAAAGTCTTGGGGAAGTCTCCACCGACGGTGTAATCAATCTTCGTTGCTCGATTGTCGGTCCGGAACGCGCAACGGGTGTCTCGCTCCTAAACTGGTTCTTGACCAGGCCATATGCGGCGGAGATTCAAGGCTTTACGAACCACCAGTGGAATGGGACTACGACGTTGCATTTTGCCAAGCTGTGCCGGGGGATTATCTCCGAAAAGCTTGCAATTCCCTGCGTCCAGCACATTGTCCCTGCAGATACCGTGAGCAAAGAAGAGTTGCTTCGATTGTTTGCTAACGCGTTCGGTCGTGAGGATGTCACCATTCGAGCGGCACCGGCCGCCGAGACCATTGACCGAACATTGACCACCATTCGGCCGGATGTGAATGAGCGGGTTTGGGCGGCCGCGGGATTCGGGGCTTTGCCGACCATCGGGGAAATGGTTGCCGAGTTGGCGAAAACTGTAAGCCCACAACACCCAGGCATGGAGTGAAGGCAATGCGTCGCGCGGTCGGCAAGATAATCTCACGAATAGTTCGGCCTCTAGGTGTGCCGGTAATAGACCTGTCACCCAATCTCGCAGGCGATGCCAAATGGCATCAAGACTTCATCATTCATTTGGCTTCGGTCATCAAGCCTGCAGTGTATGTCGAGTTGGGAATTTACAAGTGCGGGTTATTCAACCGTATGACCCAATTTGCCGAAATAGCCATCGGAGTTGACGCGGACCCAAAAGCCGGCGATCAAATGATTGGAGCCCCGAACGCTAGGTTTGTTGCATCGACAAGCGAGGAATTTGTCTGTCAATTGGAAAATGACCCGGTGAATATCGATCTGCTGTTCATTGACGCAGACCATTCCCAACAGGCTGTAGAGGCTGATTTTTGCGGTATGCTGCCATTCGTGCGGCCGCATGGCTTGATCCTGTTGCACGATACCCATCCGATAGATGATGCGGCCACGGCTCAGGAACGATGCGGTGACGGGTACTTGGCCATTGAACGCCTGTCCCGTGAACGGGATGATTTCGAAATGATGACGATACCGGTTCACCCGGGACTAACCTGCTGCCGAAAAAGGTTTCGACAGTTATCCTGGATGGAACCTCGGGTGGCATGCAAGGCGGGTGGAACGGACCTCGATCAATGAAAATAAGTATTCATGCGACCGTATCGGCCAACTCGATCAACTATTTCCGGTACATGCAAGCAAACTATGCGGCATTCACCAGTCCCGGCAACGACGTCCGAATTCACGCCTATTGCCTTGACCGAAAAAGTGCGCGTGCGGTTGCAGATTTCGGACAGGTTGCGAGCGTACATGAACTGCCGTTCGGGCGCGGGTCAAGTGGTCATGCTCAAGCCATTGAAATGGCATTGTCCAATTTGTTGCCCGGCGAAATTAACGTTATCGCCGATACCGATGTCGTGATGCTGATGGAGGACTGGGACGACCGCATCGTAGCAGCCATGACCGAAGGACCGTGCTACGGCATTATCGGGACCCGGCTTGAAGATATCGGGGGTTTCAGCTCGGGAGAAACGAAATATCAGCAATACAAGAAAAAGCCGACAACGACCTGGATGGCTCTGTCACCCGAATACGATTTCTCGAAGCTCCAGGTTCGTCCCGACAAAACCAATGAAATACCGGTTACGACGTTTGAATTGTCGGAAATCTACAACCTTCCGATTGGTCACGTTGTCGTAAAAGATACCGGTTGGCAGATCCCGTCCTACCTGCATGAGAACGAGATCCCATACTTTGCGCTCGATATCGTTAAGCCAACGGACGTTGACTGCTGCGCCCTCAATGGCACCAGCCCATACCACGACGAGTTCCAATGGGACGGTGTACCGTTTCTCGCACATCAGCGCGGATCGATGACTCACCGCTTTCGCATCGATCCCCTCTCGGTGGACTTTTACGATGCCTGCGATCACTATCTCGGCGACCCGCCTTGGGCCGTATATCCAACTTCGTTCGATCGGTGGAAGGCTCAAATCCAGAACAGCGGTCGCCTCGCCAAGCGAATCGTCAAGACGGTTATAGGAAGGGGCTGACTTGCAAGACGAAGCCGTCTTGTCGACTCCGGTTCCGGGAAAAGCGCAATGAAGATCGCAATCGGCATGCGTCCCTACTCTGGTCCATGGGGCGGAGGAAATCGGTTTGTTGCAGCGCTTTGCGAAGCACTGAGGCGCGCCGGCCACACTGTCGTTCACGAACTCGCCGATGACGACATCGATTTCCTTCTCATGACCGACCCCAGGTTGCGATCGCCCAATGTCACATTTTCGGCTGGGGCGATCCTGCGCTATTTAACTTTCCGCAATCCGAACGCGTTGGCGATCCATCGCATCAACGAGTGCGACGAACGGAAAAACGAAGCGTTTATCAACCACAAACTCGTACGGGCTAACTATGTTGCGGATGTTACCGTGTTTGTCGGCGAATGGCTTTCGCTTCTGCCTGTTTGGCAACGCCATTTGCGCCAACCATGGTTCGTTGTGCGAAATGGCGCCGATGAGCGCATGTTTAACCCGTCCGGATTCACGCCGTGGCAGGGAAAGGGCCAATTGCGCCTGGTCACCCATCATTGGGGGTACCACGAATACAAAGGCTTCGATATCTATCGACAACTCGATGACATGCTCGCGGACCCGGCTTGGCGGAACCGCATCGAATTCACCTATGTCGGTAACCTCCCTGCTGGCTTCGCATTCAAGCATGCGCGCCATTTGAAACCGCTTGATGGCGTTGATCTAGCCCGGGAACTGCAGGCCCATCACGCATATGTCACAGGGTCGATCGGAGAGCCGGGCGGAAACCACCAAAACGAGGGGGCTTTGTGTGGGTTGCCATTGCTCTACCGCGAGAGCGGTTGCTTGCCCGAATACTGCGAAGGTTTCGGGATTTCCTTTGCAAATAGCGAGGAATTCCCACCGGCACTGGAGCGCCTTATTAAGAATTACCATGACTTGGTCGTGCAAATGACGTCCTACCCGCACACCGCGACGCGAATGGCCCGGAGTTGGCTCGATTTATTTCATAGCCTTGACCTGGAACGCGCGGAGATTGTTGGCGCCCGCAGGCTATGGCGCAGTCCAACCAAGGCTCTGCGCAGCATGTGGCCGTTTTAGTCGGCGAGGAAGACCTACATAATGAACAAGTACAGGTTCGCTTCCGCGCCTGTGTCCCTACTTGACCGGCTCGGGTTTACTCGGCCTCCCAAACGGCCGATCAGCTATGTTGTTGAAGGTGCTAATTGGGCAACGCGTTGGGATGGCATCCTGGTCAGCAGGGGCATTGAAGAGATTTCCCCCGGCCTTTGCTCCATCGTTGAACGCCCCGCGCAGTTGGTGCATTCGCTGGTGCACTTTTTCTCACACTATCAATGGTTGGCTTGGGGCCCTTGGCTTGCTCGGTCGAACAATTTCGTAGCCACTTTCTACCACGGCAAACCTGAGGACGGCGCCGCCGTGGCTCGCGAAATTGATATATTTCTGGCATCGACGCCGCGATTACACCGGGTTGTAACGTCAGCAAGGATTGTTGAAACCCGATTGCTGGATTGGGGTGTGCCGGCCGAGAAAATCGTTCGCATTCCAATTCCTATCGACCTTTCTCTTTTTCGACCTCCGACCAAGGCGGAGCGATTGGCGGCACGCCGGCGACTTGGCGTGCCCGAAGGCTCGATAGTGGTGGGCTCGTTTCAAAAAGACGGCGTTGGTTGGGGCAACGGATTGGAACCTAAACTGATCAAGGGTCCGGACGTGTTGATCGAAACGTTGGCGATGGCCGCTCGGGAGTTGCCGATTTTCGCGCTCCTGACGGGACCGGCTCGTGGCTATGTCAAGGAGGGCCTAACAAAGGCAGGGGTACCCTTTGCACACGAATTCGTTGCTGATTATCAAGACCTCCCGGCGACCTACGCCGCACTGGACGTGTATCTCAATCCGTCACGAGAAGAAGGCGGTCCGAAAGGGATTTTGGAGAGTATGGCGATGGATATCCCGGTCGTGTCGACCCGTGTCGGCATGGCTCCGGATATCATCAAACATCGGGTTGGCGGTTTTTTGGCAGATCCAGGCGATTCCTCGGCGCTCGCGCGAGGTATCGTCGACGCGGTGAACCTTGACAGTGAGGCCAAAGCGCTGCTTCGAAACGCGCGTGATGCGGTTGCGCGTTGCAGCGTCGATGCGGTGGCCGCCATGCATTGGCAACATATTGTCCGCCCGTTCCTGGCACGATGATATCGCCGCTTGAACCGATGTGGACGCTCAACGATACCGGTAGTCCGGTGCAACTTGACGTCACCTGCAATGTCGCTCTGAATGAATTCTGCGGACGTGAGACATGCGTAAGGACTATCTAGGCGTCGAGTTCGACTACAACGATGAATCGGCGTTCGTCGAAAACTACTGGACGCGAGTTTGGGAAAATGAGGGCGGACCTCAGGGTCGGATTGACGGCATTGCCAAGAAGGAAGAGTACCGGTGTATGGCGCCGTTTTTGGCCGACTTAAGACGAGGCGCTCGCATTCTGGACGGCGGGTGCGGGCTCGGCGATTGGGTACTGTTTCTACGACGGCAGGGATACGATGCCGTAGGAATGGACATCAGCCGCAAGACGGTGGCGCAACTGAACAACAGATTTCCCGAGGCCAATTTCGTATCCGGCGATATTCGTAGCACGGGTTTTGAGCCGGAAAGTTTCGACGCCTATTTTTCTTGGGGGGTCTTCGAGCATTTCGAGGCAGGGCCGCAGGATTGTATCCGGGAGGGCTTGCGAATATTGAAGCCTGGCGGGTTGTTGTTTATATCGGTGCCGCTCGACAATCTGCGACAGAGCCTGCGAGCGATTGGCGCGAAACCAAAGCCGGCACAGGCCAAGGAACATTTCTACCAGTATCGCTTTACGCGTGCAGAGCTTGGGCGCGAGCTTTCCGGCGCCGGTCTCGAGTTGGTTTCGTTTCAACCCGTCCACAAACGACAAGGGGTATTGCGAAGCTTGCACCACGAATTCGGTTTGCCCTATGAGTGGATTCTCACCAAGGGGCTAAGCGTCGTCTTGGCGCCCTTTGTTCCTGGATGGTGGGTCGCTCATATGCTCTTGGCTGTTGCGCGTAAGCCGAGACATGGCCTTGTTGGCTAGTTTCTTGTGCTGGCGACATTCCGTCGGCAAGACCAGTGTGGGAAATCTGGCCAACTGGGCGATCCTGCCCGAGGCGAGTTTTGTGAAGCCGTATAGTCGTGAGCGATGACATGAGTGGACAGAGAGATCCTTTTGTCAAATCGCTCCTGCGGAGCGGGTATCGTATCGCTCTCGGATCGACCGTGTTGGCCAACGCGCTCTTGCCGAAACGGCGGGGCCTCGGTGTATTCTACGGTGGCGCACGATCCGGAGATATAGGCGGCCCGCTTGTCAAGGTGAAGCGGCTGAAACAATATTTCCCGGAACAAAAATGGAGGTACGGACTTGTCTATCTGTTGAGCAACACGCCCTACCTCCCGGCTGCTGCACTGCATGTCTTGAAACGGCAGAAAATACCTATCATTCATAACCAAGACGGCGTGTTCTATCCGGCTTGGTATTCCGGTGACTGGCAGTCGCAGAACTCAAGGATGGCCAAGCCCTACCATCTCGCTGACTACGTATTCTGGCAAAGCGACTTCTGCCGCCGTTCCGCTGATCGCTTCCTAGGTGAGCGCCAAGGGCCGGGAGAAATTCTCTACAACGCTGTGGACACGGTTCATTTTTCACCTCGGAATACACAACATGAAAGAAAGCCGTTCACTTTTCTTGTAACCGGCAAGATCGGACGGCATCTCGCCTACCGTGTAACCGGCCCAGTTAAAGCGTTGGCCAGGGTTCTGGCCGAGGGTTTTGAGGCACGATTGGTGATTGCCGGCTGGATAGAGGCTGGCTTGCGATCCGAGGTCTTAGACATAGCGGACCGGCTCGGGATTTCGTCGATGGTGGAGCTTCTCGGGCCTTATACGCAAGAGAACGCCCCGGCGATTTATCGAGTTGCCGATGCCTATATCATGACCAAGCACAACGACCCATGCCCAAACGCAGTTTTGGAAGCTTTGGCATGTGGGCTCCCGGTGGTTTATTCGGCGAGTGGCGGCGTTCCCGAATTGGTTGGCGCAGACGCTGGCGCAGGAATAGCCGCACCTGACCAGTATGATGTGCCATGGTGGCCCGGGACGAGGGACCTTGCCGCGGCAATGTACGAAGTTGCAAACCATCATCGGATCATGGCGGCGGCAGCCCGCAACCGAGCGGTTTCGCATTTCGACATCGGCCATTGGATCGAGCAACACAAACGTGTTTTCTTACGCTTGACGAAGGAAACCGAATGATCCTTTCAGGTTCTTCCAGGATAAAGGCCGCTATATTATATTTGGCGACGGTTTTGTCGACCCTGTGGCGGTTGCTTCCCGGTAGACTTCGTGAAAATTTTTTTTTCGGGCTATTCGTACTGGAATCGCGGCAGTCAAACCCGGCAGCAGGTTTGCGGCGGCTTTTCGCCTTGCAAGACCGTTTGTCAATGGTAATCAACGAACGAGCCATGGCTTATGGGCGGGGCGAACATCCGAAGCACCGGTTGACGCGATACCATGATTTTTTCATAGACCGGGTAGCCGAAAACGCCCGGGTTCTAGACATCGGCTGTGGGTATGGTGCGGTTGCACGGAGTATCGCCAGGGCTCGGCCGGCTGCGAAAGTGCTGGGGGTTGACCTGGACGCGCCAAGATTGAATCAGGCTCGGGCCGCCAACAACCCGCCGAACCTGTCTTTCATTGAGGCCGATGTTTGCCGAAACTTGCCGGACGGGGGCTTTGACGTGGTGGTGATCTCCAACGTCTTGGAACATATTGACGACCGTGTGCCTTTCCTTCGCACATTGCTGGTCACCGCTCAGCCGAGTTGTGTATTGGTTCGCGTGCCTTTGTTTGAGCGTGACTGGCAAATGCCGTTGCGACAGGAACTTCAGGTGGGCTATTTCTCGGACCCGGACCACAAGATTGAGCATCGGCTCGACCAGTTCCAGCGGGAAATAGCTGAAGCTGGACTCAAGATAGTGGAACTGTCCACCTTGTGGGGCGAAATCTGGGCCGAATGCGTCCAGCGAAACAATTTAAGCTAAGCGAATTTTGACCATGCCGGGTTGCCCTAAAGTCAGCGTCATTTTGCCGTGTTACAATGCCCACCTCTATCTCGATTGCGCTCTGCAGAGTGTTCGGGCTCAAACGTTTGAAGATCTAGAAATCGTCATCGTCGATGATGGTTCAAGCGATCCCGCCACCATTGAGTTTCTTGAGAAATTGCCTGACGACATCCGCATCGTGAGGCAAAAAAATCTCGGCCTACCGGGTGCCCGGAATTCAGGTTTCCTAGCCGCCAGGGGCGAGTATGTGCTGCCACTCGACTGCGACGACTGGATCGCCCCCACGTTTCTGGAGAAAACCCTCGCGCTATTGGAAGCTAGTCCCGATGTCGCCTTTGTTTGCACTCACATGACGATGGAAGGTGAACTGAAGGGGGTGCTAAAGAAATCGTACAATTTTTTAGAACAGCTGTTCTTCAACCAACTGCCCTATAGTTTGGTTGTACCAAAAAGGCTATGGGAAGAAGTGGGTGGATACGACCTATCCATGCGCAAAGGCTATGAAGATTGGGAATTCAACATTAGGCTGGGCGAGCGCGGTTACCATGGGGTGGTCCTTCCCGAACCGTTGTTTCACTACCGCATTCTCAGTGGAGGAATGCTGAAGAGTATTTCCAACCACTCGCATTCTCAGCTTTGGGCTTTGATTCGCGAACGCCATCCCCAATTGTATACGTATTCTGGGTTGTTTCGAACTTGGAAAGCGTGGCGGGGCCAGCCTGCGACCTATCCGGCTTATCTTCTTTTTTCCTGGTACATCGTCAACAAGATCCTTCCTGACAGGATGTGCAACATGTTGCTCCGGCACCTTCTCAGGTTATTCTCTCATGCCAGGAGGGTGGCGCGGGCAGGTGGCACTTAATTGGTTGCGAGAGCTTAATCCAACGAACCAAGAAAAGGCTACGATGAGGCTGTTTGATCCACTGGGTTGATGGGAATCTGTCGGCTGTATAAGGCAAGAATACTGGAGAAAATGGTGCTGCAGCTGCATCGGTTTGACAGCTCTCGAAAGATTTAGGAACGGTCTTAACGCATGAGGAAGTCCCTGGATGGTCGTTCGAAGACATTCGGTGCCGTGCTGAAAGGGTTTAGCACGCGGGGAAATGGCCTTTTCTAGATTGCTCGCGGTGTTTGCCGAGCTTTGGTGCTGGTTGCCTCGACCGACCCCGTGGAGGCACGCAACGAGAGGCGTCTCCTTCGTTCCCAGGTACGGCTCGTCGCATACAGGCTTTTGATCTTCGGTAATCTCGACTTCGCGCTGCTCAGCAAGACCGGCGCTGGGTTTCTCGTCGAGGTCTTCAATCAGCGCTATGAGCGCGGCTCCATCTTGGTCATCTCGAACCTACCCTTCGCCGAATGAATTGAAGCCTTCACCGCCGACTTTCCTCGCCTCGTCGATGTAGATGTGCCTAATATGAACCGCTGTTACTCCGCTCACCGTTCCGGAAGTGGGGTTCAACGGCTTGACCGCCATATGCAAAGAATTTCCTCAGGCCGCCAGTATGGAACCGAATGAGCATCTCAGATTGAGTGGGATCTATGGCCCAACGTTCTCAAGTTCTGTGTCAATCTTGTGACCTTCTCCCCCTAAACAGGGCCATTGCGATTGAGAGTTTTCCCGGACAGACTTTGGAAGGGAGACCTGGATATGAAGCGCAAACGGTTTACGGAAGAACAGATTATCGGCGTTCTGAAGGAGCACGAGGCGGGTGGCACGGCGAAGGAGGTCTGCCGGCGGCACGGCATCTCGGAGCAGACGTTTTATCGCTGGAAGTCGAAGTATGGCGGCATGGAGGTGTCGGGTACGCGGCGGCTGCGTGACCTTGAGGCCGAAAACGCCAAGCTGAAGCGTCTTCTGGCGGAAGCGCATCTGGACAACGCGGCGCTGAAAGATCTGTTGTTAAAAAACCTGGTGAAGCCCGCGGCCCGGCGTGACGCCGTGGGCTATCTGATGGATCGGCGCGACTACAGCCAACGTCGTGCCTGCCGGCTGGTGGGGCTGTCCCGTTCTGTGGCGCAGTATCGGTGCAAGCTTCGGGAGGATGCGGCGTTGCGTGGTCGTCTGAAGGAGCTGGCGGCACGTTATCGGCGCTATGGCTATCTGCGCCTGCATGTTTTGCTGAGGGCTGAGGGCTGAGGGCTGAGGGCTGAGGGCCTGGTGGTGAACGCCAAGCGAACCTATCGACTGTGTCGCGAGGAAGGTCTGCAGGTCCGCCGGCGCAAGCGACGGCGGCTGCCGCGTCGGGATCGCCTCCCCTTGGCGGTGCCGACGCGACCCAATCAGTGCTGGTCATTGGATTTCATGTCCGACCAGCTGGCCTCCGGCCGTCGCTTCCGCATCCTCAACGTCATCGACGATTGCAGTCGGGAATGTCCCGGCCAGATCGTCGACCTGTCGATCTCCGGCGAGCGGCTGACCCACTTTCTCGATGACCTGGCGACGCACCGCGGCCTGCCGCAATGCATGGTCATGGACAATGGCCCCGAGCTGACCTCCAGGGCGATGTTCGAGTGGGCCCAACGCACCGGCGTCGAGCTGCACTTCATCGAACCCGGCAAGCCGGTACAGAACGCCTTCGTGGAAAGTTTCAATGGGAGGTTCCGAGATGAATGCCTGAACGAGGAATGGTTCACTTCGCTGGCGTACGCCCGGGTAGTGATCGAAGCCTGGCGGGTCCACTACAACACCGCTCGGCCGCATTCGGCCCTCGGCTATCAAACGCCGGCGGCCTATCTGGCAACACGGGCAGCTTCGCTTGAGCTACGCATGGGCTCCGCTCAGCTGCCCTTTCGCTCTATGATCAACAACGAAAACTCCCAAGCCACATGGCCCTAGCAGGCTACCAAAAAAACTCACCATTTCTTGGCTTTTAGGATAGCTTCGTCTCCATGCCGGAAACGGATCTCGACTTCGAGGGTGTCGTTGCCACTGATTTCGGCGGAACCATCGCCCGAAACTTCATCCGTTTCGTCCATGCCATCCCAAGTGAAGTAGATAATGCTGGGGCTATATTCGCATTCCATGGCGCCGGTGACGCATCCAAAGGCGAAGTCGCCATATCCTCGGTCGCCGAAAGCGATGTAGGCCGGTTCGACCAAGTCGAGATAGTCGCGATCCCAAAGATCGGCTCCGACAATCCGCCATTTGCCGACGACGGAGCTGGTCACGCCCGTCATGGCGATGCCGCCAGCAATTTGGGGAGGCGGACCAGGTTATAGGCCGCCACCGCCAGGGTAAAGGACGCGGCGACCCGGTCTCGGCCCCGGAACTTGGTCTTGGCCTGACCGGCGATGGCCTTGACCCAGCCGAAGATCTCTTCAATGCGCTTGCGGCTGATCTGAGATGCATCATAGCCAGGTGGTTTGGGGATCGGCAGACCACCCCAGCCAACCTCCCGGCGCATGGCCATGTGGGGGATGATACCCTGTTCCTTCAGCGCCTGTTTGAAGCGCCAGACGTCATAGGCCTTGTCGCCGCCCAAGGTTGCCCCCGGATTGGGCGATGCCTGATCGAGCATCGGAAATGTCGCGTCCCGCTCCGCCGTGCCGCTCGCCAAGGTGAGAGTGGCGCCAACCGCCAAGCCATGCCGGTTCTCCATCAAGGCATGGCCCATGAAACAGAGCTGTGCCGACTTGCCCGATCCCTTGCGATACGGCTTGGCGTCGCCATCCGTGGTGCTGGCATGGCTGTCGTTTTTGCGTCGCTCGCCGCGATAATCCCGTTCCTTATTACGGCCACACGGCGCTCCATCATCATCCTCGCCTTTCGGCCGGAACGACTTCATCGAAGCCCAGGCTTCAACCAGCGTCCCGTCAACGCTGAAATGATCCTGGCTCAACAGCCGCTTGACCCTCGAATGCCCGACAATGCCGCTCAGAAACTTCGCCGCGATCTCCGCCTGCAGCAATCGGTCCCGGTTCTTGCAAAACGTCGAAGCATCCCACAACCCGTCATCCAACCCGAGGCCGACAAACCAGCGATAAAGCAGATTGAAGTCCAACTGCTCCATCAACTGACGCTCGGAACGGATCGAATAAAAGGCCTGCAACAACAGCGCGCGCAACAGCTTCTCAGGCGGGACCGAAGGGCGGCCCGTCGATGAATAGATCAGCCCAAATTCAGACGAAAGACCGGCCAGAACATCATTCACGATCTCGCGGATCAGACGCAACGGATGCCTCTGCGGAACCCGATCTTCAAGATCCACATAGCTGAATAAACTACCGTTCCTATGATCCGATCCCCGCATCACAACCTCCTCATCATCTAAAATCAGAGAATCACGATGAAGACAACAAGGCGAGGCGTTTTTCAGCAGCCTGCTAGGAATCGGAGCCCGTCGTTTTACCCCAACCAACTCGCCCGCTCCTCGACCACGATCAGGGTGGGGCGGTTGGCGGTCAGGGCGGTGGTGAAGGCGGTTTGCAAGGCCTTCCGGCTGTCGGGCTTGACCCCGTAGCAGTGGCAGGCCCGGGCCAGGGCGGTGAAATCCGGGTTTAGGCCCTCGACCCCGGTGCGGGCGATGCCGCGGGCGTCCATGTCGTCCTGGATCTGCTTCAGCCCGCCATTCTCCCAGATGATCACCGGCAGTGGCAACCTGTGCTCGGCCGCCACCATCAGTTCTGGCATGGTGAACATGAAGCCGCCATCGCCGACCATCACCGCCACCGGCCGGTCGGGCCGGGCCAGCTTGGCGCCGATCGCGTTGGGCAGCGCATTGCCCAGCGCGCAATAACCGGCCGGGTAGAACCAGGTCCGCGGCTCCCTGACCGGAATGGCGAAGGCGCCGGTGTAGACCAACTGGCAGGCATCGCCCGACCAGATGGTGCCGGCCGGCGCCACCTCGGCCAGGGCCGCAAGAACCTGGGCGTGCCGTTGTTCCGAGGGGGTGAGGTTGCCGGCGATCCCGCGCCGCAGAGCCGCCACTTCGGCTTCCGCCGGGCCTCGGTCCCGGGGGGCATGATCCGCCAGCGCTGTTTTCAGCGCCGCCATGGTCGCCACAGCGTCGGCGGCGATGCCGATCTCGGCCGGATAGAGATCGGTCAGCTTGGCCGGATCCAAGTCGACCCGGATCAGCCGGCCCTTGATCGGCAGGCGCGGGATGAAACTGTCGGTCTCCGAAAGCTCGGTGCCGACGGCCAGGACGACATCGGCTTCGGCCAGCAGCGGCATGACTTCCGGCCGCACCGTCGCGGCCGACAGGGACAGGGGGTGGTCGTCGGCGACGATCCCCTTGCCGGCGGTCGAGGCGACCACGATCGCGGCCATCCGCTCGGCAATGGCGGTGATATCGGCCCCGGCGCCGGCCGCACCGCCGCCGGTCAGGATCAGCGGACGCTCGGCCTCGGCCAGCAGCGCGGCGGCCGCGGCGACGTCCTCTGGATGCGGTGCCGGACGGCCGGGCAGCGCCACCGGCTGCCAGTCCTCGTCCACCGGTTCGGCCTGCACGTCCATCGGCACCGAGATATGCACCGGCCGCGGCCGGGCGCTGGCGAACAGGGTGAAGGCCCGGGCCAGCAGTTCAGGCACGTCCGCGGCCCGATGCGCGGTGGCGGAGAACGCGGTCAGCGGCTCGGTCACCTTTTTCTGTTCGGTGACCTCGTGCAGCACGCCCCAGCCCTTGCCGATGGTGTGGCTGTCGGGCTCGGCCGACAGGAGCAGCAGCGGCAGGCTGTCGGCATAGGCCTGGCCCAAGGCGGTTGCCGCGTTGGTCACGCCCGGTCCCGATATCACCAACGCCACTCCGGGCTGGCCGGTGGCCCGGGCCCAACCCTCGGCCATGAAGCCGGCGCCCTGTTCGTTGCGGGCCTGGATGTGGGTAACGCCCTGGTCCAGGCCGCGGCAGAAATCCAGGGTATGGACGCCGGGGATGCCGAAGACGGTTGTGACCCCGTACTTCGCCAGCAACCGGATGGTGGCCTCGCCACAGGTGATGCTCGTGCTCATCGCCTTGCCTCCCATCAAACCCTCAGCGTCCCTGCCAGGCCGGCGGGCGCTTTTCGGCGAAGGCGCGGGGGCCTTCGATGGCGTCCTGGCTGGCATAGACCTCTTCGTGCAATTGGTTGCCGCGCTCCAGCCCGGCCTGGCAGCCCAGGTCCATGGTCGCCCGCACGCTGGCCTTGGCCGCCTTGACCGATAGCGGGGCGCCGCGCACGATCGCCGCTGCCAGGTCGCCGGCCCGGTCGCGGACCGCGTCCGGCGTCGCTTCGACATAATTGACGAAGCCGTAGGCCGCGACCGCCTCGATCGGCATCAGCTCGCCGGTCAGCACCATCTCCATCAGGATCGGCTGCGGCAGCATCGACAGCGCCGGCGCCGCCCAGGGCGAGCCGCGGCCGACCTTGACCTCGGTGATGCCGACCTTGGTGCCGGCCAGACCGACCCGCAGGTCGGCGTTCAGGGTCAGCATCATGCCGCCCGCCATCAGGCTGCCGGTCATCGCCGCGATGATCGGCTTTTCGACCGACCGCATGCGGGTGTGGAACGGATCCCGGAACCGGCTCAGGATATCGACACCTTCGTCGCGCCGCACCCGGGCCGCCTCTTTCAGGTCCATGCCGGCACAGAAGGTGCCGCAATCGGCCGAGGTCAGGATGGCGACGCGGATGTCGGGATTGCCGTCGACCTCGTCCCACAGGTCCCACAGCCGGTTGCCGACCGCCAGGTTGATGGCATTGCGCTGGTCGGGACGGTTGATGGTGATGGTGGCGATGCCGTCGGCAATGTCGAACAGAACCTCTTCAGTCATGCGCGTTCTCCCGCCCGGTAGGCGTCCAATGTGCCGGAATGCATGATCCGCCCGGCCAGCGGCCGGCCGATCACGGTTTCGGCAAAGCGGGCCGCCTCGATCAGCTTCTCCAGGTCGACACCGGTTTCGATGCCCAGTTCATGGCATAGGAACACCATGTCCTCGGTGCAAATATTGCCGGCCGCCCCGTGATCGCCATGGCCGGCGAAGGGACAGCCGCCCAGGCCGGCGACCGAGGCATCGAACAGGTCGACCCCCATCTCCAGCGCGGCATAGACATTGGCCGCGCCCAGTCCGCGCGTGTCGTGCAGGTGCAGGCCGATGCGGGCCTCGGGCACCAGTTCGCGGACCGCCGCGACCCGCCGCTTCAAATCCTCCGGATTGGCCCAGCCGACGGTGTCGGCCAGGAAGATCTGCGGCAGTTCGACGCCGCGATCGGCGCACAGGTCGACGATCCAGCGGACCAGGTCGGTGACCGCCGCGATCGGCACCGGGCCGGCGAAGTTGCAGCCGAAAGCAGTCATGATATAGGCGGTTTCCAGCCCTAGGCCCCGGTCCAGATAGAGGTCCAGCCAATCGGCCTGCTCGTCGCGCATCGCCGCCGCGGTGCGGTTGTTGTTACGCCGGCTGAAGGCGTCGGTGGTGTAGAACATCAGCCTCGGGTCCAGGTCGACCTGGGGCAGGGCGGCGGCGGCCTCGAAGCCCTTGCGGTTGAGCCAGAGCGCGGTGTGCCGGACCCCGGGGGCGGGCCGGATGACCGTGAACAGCTCGCCGGCATCGGCCATTGCCGGCACCACCTTGGGGCTGACGAAGGACGCGACCTGAATCCGGGTCAGGCCGGTCTCGCTCAGCCGGTCGATCAATGCGGCCCGCTGTTCCAGCGGATAGATCGTCCGCTCGATCTGGAAACCCTCCCTGGGTCCCTCTTCGTTGAACTGAACGAATTTGGGAAATGCCGCCATGACGTCCACCTCGGTTGACACCGCTCGGCACGTCGTGCCGATGAGCAACTTGTAGTCGCCTTTCGGTGGACGGTGCAAGAAGTGCCGCCGGCCACCCAGCTTGCAATGTTTGAATTCGATTGCAAAATCTTGCTAAACCGCGCTACCCGGTGATCTGGTGTTCAAGTAGGTCCGCATGTCAGACAAACACGACGACTCAAAGTTTGAGGAACTGGTCGGCGCGCTGTCCGCGACGCCGGTCTACCGCGTCTTGCTGTTGGCCAATCTGATCGGCCAACCCTTCTTCAGCAGGTTCGGCAAGCGGTTCTCTATGACCCTCAACGAATGGCGGATCATGATTGCGCTATCGGCAAATCGCGGCATTTCGGTCAGCGAGATATGCGAGAAATCCGGGCTGCACATCATGAACGTCAGCCGCGGCGTCAAGGGACTGGAACGCCAGGGCCGGGTGGTGCGGCGGGTCGATCCCAATGACCGACGCCGCACCCTGCTGGAACTCAGCGACGACGGTGCCGCCCTGTTCCAGGCCATCGCGCCCCAGGGCCTGGCCTGGGCGGACACCGTGTGCGAGGTCTTGACCGCGGAAGAGACCGCCGCGTTCGACTGCATGCTCGACAAGCTGATCGATCAGGCCCGCGCCAAGGGCGGCGGCTGAACTCCGCCACGATCCCGCCGGGGCGTCGGTTTCCGGCCCCGGCTTGACTCCCAGGAATCGAAGTTGCTAACATTTGTTAGTAATTTCGAGGGAGCGATGGACGCAAACGGTACAGACGACGGAGGCGGAGCCTTTCCCGGGCAGGCGAAGGTCGACCGTTCGATCCCGTTGGGACCGATGCAGCGCATGGCGGCGGACCACCTCAAGCGCAGCCTGGACGTCAACGCACCGGTCACGATCATGGGCGAGGCCGACGCCGACGGGTTGATGGCCGGTGCCGGCGCCCTCGGCCAAGGTGGATCCCTGACCGCGACCCTGATCGCCCAGACCGCCGCCTGCCTGCACCGGCATCCCAAGCTGAATGCGGTCCGCCGGGATCGCGAACTCGACCTTTACGGCGAAATCAATATTGGTGTCGCCCTGGCCTTGCCGGACGGCAATCTGGTGGTGCCGGTGATCAAGCAGGCGGACCGGCTGACGGTCGCCGAGATCGCCCAGGCCCTGATTGAGCTGCGGCACCGAGGCGCGGTCGGGAAACTGGGCCTGGACGAGGTCCGCGGCGCCACCTTCACGATCAGCAATGCCGGCATGGTGCCGGGGGTCCGCTGGACCACCCCGATCATTCCGTTGGGCCAGACCGCGATACTGGGGGTGGGTGCGGTCCGGCGGGCGCCGGTGGTGCGGGGCGATGTGGTGGTTCCGGGCTGGCTGCTGCCGCTCAGCCTGACCTTCGACCATTGTGCGATCAACGGCTATCCGGCCTCGCAATTCCTCGATGATCTGGCGCGGACGATCGCCGAACCCGGCGGCGCCACGGTCAACTCCAATCCTGCGGCAGGGGGGGCGAATGACGCTTGACATCACCGTACCCGAGATCGGCGAGGGGGTCACCGAGGCGACCATCGTCGCTTGGCACAAATCAATCGGGGATCAGGTCGCCGACGGCGATCTGCTGGTCGAGTTGATGACCGACAAGGTCAATATCGAAATCGACAGTTCGGCCAGCGGCCAATTGGTCGAAATCCTGCACAACGCGGATGACGAGGTGCGCATCGGCACCGTCATCGGGCGTCTGGATCCCGCCGGATAGAGGCGGTCCGGCAAGGCAATTCGGGGAAAGGCACAAGATGGCCAGCAACCAGGTTCTTCTCGATCTCTACCGGTTGATGACGCTGACCCGGACGCTGGATGCTGCGATCGGCGCCCATGACGGTCATTGGCACGGGCTGGAAGGCGAGGAGGCGGTGGTCGCCGGCGTCTATCATGGCCTCAAGTCCGGCGACGTGGTGGCGCCCCATTATCGCGGCAGCGTCGTCGCGGCCTACGCCAAGGGGGCGGATCTGCGTCGCCTGCTGGCCGGCATCCTGGGCAAGGCCACCAGCTACAACCGCGGCCGCTACCGCAGCGACGTTTGCGGCCCGCCGGAATTCAACATCATCGGGCTCTATTCCGGCGCCCTGGGGCCGCCGCTCTCCTATGCTGCGGGCGCCGCCCTGGCCGCCAAGTTGGACGGCAGCGGCCATGTCGCCATCGGCGTGTTCGGCGACGGCACTTCCAGCCGCGGCGACTGCCACGAGGCGATGAACCTGGCCGCGACCCAGGCCCTGCCGATGGTGTTCGTTTGCCAGAACAACCAGATCGCCATTTCGACGCCGGCCGCCAACGGCATCGGCGGCTCGATCGCGGCCAGGGGTGCGGGCTACGGCATGCCGGGGCTCGAGATCGACGGCAATGACGTGCTGGCGGTCCATGACACGGTGCAGGCGGCGATCGCCAGGGCCCGTGACGGCGGCGGACCGACCCTGATCGAGGCGGTCACCTATCGGGTGGCCGGTCACTTCTATTCCGATGCCGAGGACTACCGCGACGCCGACGAGGTCGCGGCCTGGCGGGCCCGCGATCCGATCGCGGCCTTCCGCAACCGGCTGGTCGAGCAGGGGGTGGTCGACGCGGCCGGCCTGGCGGCGATCGACGACGAGGTCGGCGCAGAGGTGTCGACGGCGATGGCCGAGGCCCAGGCCGACCCGGACCCGGGGCCGGAGCTCCTGGGCATCGAAGACGTGTACGCGAGATAGGGGCGGCAGAATGACCCGGATGACCTTCCAGCAAGCCTGCGTCGCGGCGATCGCCGAGGAGATGCGCCGCGATCGCAACGTCTTCGTCATGGGCGAGGATGTCGGTGCCTTTGGCGGGCCCCTGCGGTCCAATTATGGACTCTGGGAGGAGTTCGGCGACCAGGGGCGGGTCATCGACGTGCCGCTCTCAGAGGGGAGCTTCGTCGGCGCCGGGGTCGGTGCGGCGATGCAGGGCAAGCGGCCGGTGGTCGATATCATGTTCCTGGAATTCCTCGGCCTGGTGGTCCACCAGTTCGGCCTGGACGGCGGTGCCATGCACTACTATTCCGACGGTAAGGTCCGGGTGCCCCTGGTGGTGCGCGCGAAATACGGCGTCGGCCCGTTTCACGGCCATGCCTATGACTTCCATTCCTGGCTGGTCAACATCCCGGGCGTCAAGGTTGTTGCGCCGTCCAACCCGGTCGACGCCAAGGGCCTGATGAAGGCGGCGATCCGCGACGACAACCCGGTCTTCTTCCTGGAACACATGGCGCTCTACCACGCCGGGCGGGAAGAGGTCGACGACGATGCCGAACAGGTGATTCCCTTGGGCCAGGCGGCGGTCAAGCGCCCGGGCCGCGACGCCACGGTGGTGGCCTCGGCGCTGATGGTCAAGCGCGCCCTGGCGGCGGCGGCCGAGCTGGAATCCCAGGGCATCGATGTCGAAGTGGTCGACCTCAGGACGATCGTGCCGCTGGACGAGGCGACGGTGCTGACCTCGGTCCGCAAGACCGGCCGGCTGGTCGTGGCCTGCGAGGCTGTCAAGTCGGGCGGTTCGGCTAACGACGTTGTCGCGCTGGCCGCCGAGCAGGCATTTTCGGCTCTGCGGGCACCGATCCTCAGGGTGGCGCCGCCGACCGTGCCGGTGCCGTTCCACCGCGATCTGGAAAAGGCCTATCTGCCGGATGCGGCGGATATCGCCGACGCGGTGCGTCGCACCGTCGGCGCCCCGGTTTGATCGGAGGCGGCAATCATGCTATTACTAACATTCGTTATTAAATCGAATCCTAGCCCCGCTGGGTTCACGGCGGACAGGGGGTGACGGGTGTTGGGCGGCAGTCTTGACGGCAAGGTTGCGGTGGTGACCGGCGGCGGCAGCGGTATCGGCGCCGCCACAGCCGCGGCCCTGGCCGGAGAGGGTGCCGCCCTGGCCATCCTCGACATCGATGCGGACGCGGCGCGGACCGTCGCCAAACCGATCCCCGGGGCGCGGGCCTATGGCGTCGACGTGGCCGATGCAGCAGCGGTGGCGGATATTTTCGTCCGCATCGGCCAGGATTTCCCGACCCTGGACCTGCTGGTCAACAATGCCGGCATCGGCACCACCGAGACCGTCATGGACATGACAGTTGAGAGCTGGCAGCGGGTGATCGACGTCAACCTCAGCGGCGCCTTCCACTGCCTGAAGGGTGCGCTGCCCGGCCTGATGCGGCAGGGGGGCGGCATCGTCAACATCGCTTCGATCGCAGGCAAGCGAATCTCCTATCATGGCGGTGTCAACTACACGGCCGCCAAGTCGGCGCTGCTCGGGCTGACCCGCCATGCCGCCTTCGAACTGGCCCAGTACGGCATCCGGGTCAACGCGGTTTGCCCGGGACCGGTGCTCACCCCGATGGTCGAACGTGTCACTTCGGCGGATGCCCGCGCCAGGACCGCCGAGCTGATCCCGCTGGGCGCCTGGGTCCGGCCCCAGGACATCGCCGACATGGTGGTCTTTCTCGCCGGCCCGAAATCGGGCATGTGTACCGGCGCCAGTTTCGACGTCGATGGCGGCATGCTGGTCAGCAACGGCACCCCCTACGCCGCCTATATGGCGCATCGCCAGGCGGCCGCGACCGGCGGGGAGGGCGTCAAATGACCGGGCGGCTGGCTGGCAAGGCGGCGCTGATCTTCGGGGCGGGATCGTCCGGCCCCGGCATCGGCAACGGCAAGGCGTCCGCCATCGCCTTCGCCCGCGAGGGCGCCCTTGTGGCGGCGGTCGACGTTGACCCCGAGGCCGCGGCCGAGACCGCTCGGCTGATCGCCGATGAAGGCCATGCCGCCATCGCGCTGCAGGCCGATATCTGTCGGGACGACGACGTCGAACGGGCGGTAACCGAGGCCAGGGCGCAGTTCGGCCACATCGACATCCTGCAGAACAATGTCGGGATCGGCAGCTTCGGCGGCCCCGTCGACATGTCGCTGGCGGATTGGTCGCGGATCTTCGAGGTCAACCTGACCGGCGCCTTCCTGACCTGCAAGTTCACCCTGCCGCACATGCTGGACCAGGGCGGCGGCGCGATCGTCAACATCTCCTCGATCGGCAGCATCGGCATCGGTCCCTATCCGCTGGCTGCCTATGGCGCCTCCAAGGCGGCGCTGAACCAATTGACCCGTGCCATCGCTGTTGAACATGCCGGCGCCGGCATCCGGGCCAATGCGATCCTGCCTGGGCTGATCGATACCCCGATGGTTCGCGGCTCAGACGCCATGGCGGATCACTACGGATCTGGGGAAGAACGCCAACGCGCCCGCCACGCTCAGTCGCCGACCGGCCGCATGGGTGAACCCTGGGACGTCGCGGCCGCGGCAGTCTTTCTTGCCTCCGACGAGGCCAAGTACATCAACGGAGTGGTGCTGCCGGTGGACGGCGGTTTGAGCTGCCGCATTGGGTGAAGGCAGCGGCCAATCTTGGGGGGAAACACTAACAACACAAACACAGGGAGGAAAAGATAATGATCAAACAAATGACCAGAGTGGCGATGGCGGCCGGCGTGCTGGCCTTTGCTGCAACTGCCGCACCGGCGGCGGACGTGACCTTGAAAATCGCCCATGTGGCGCCACCGACCAGTTCGTTCCAGATCAATGCCGAACGTTTCAAGAAACACCTGCAGACGGCATCCGGCGGGACTATGGACGTCGATATCGTCCCCGGCGGTGCGCTGGGCAATCTGGTCCAGCTGTGGGCGCAGCTGCGCGCCGGCAGCCTGGACATGCACGTCATCGACATCGGCGCCATCCTGCCGATGAAGGAGGCACGGCACTTCTTCATCACCACCATGCCCTATCTGTTCCGCGACCAGGCCCATCTGCACACCTTCCTGGGCAGCGACGTCTTCAAGGGCATGATGGCCAAGGCCGAACAGGGCACCGGCATCAAATATCTCGGTCCGTTGGGCGACCGCCCGCCGCGGGCACTGTCGACCCGCGACACCAAGGTGATGACCCCGGCCGACATGAAGGGCATGAAGATCCGCACCCCGCTCAACCCGGCGATCACCGAGGTCTTCAAGGCCTGGGGCACCAGCCCGACCCCGGTCAAGGGTTCCGAGCTATACCAGTCGCTGCAAAGCGGCCTGGTCGACGGCCAGGAAAACGGCATCGACGCCGTGGTCCAGGCCGGCCTGACCGAGGTGCAGAAATACTTCATCCGCACCCGCTACATCCATTCGGCCATCGGCATGTGGATGAGTGGCTCGCGCTGGGCCTCGCTGAGCGCCGAACAGCAGGGCTGGGTCATGGCCGCGGCTGATGCCGCGAACCAGGAGGCGCGCACCGCCTTTCCGGCCGAGGTCGACGCCATGTTCGCCGAGGCCAAGGCAAAGGGCATGACCATCGTCGAGCCCGATATCGCGGCCTTCAAGGCGGCTGGCCGGCCGATCGTCGAAGCCTGGGACGGCAAGCGCTGGCCGAAAGGCATGTACGACCAGATCAACGCCATGAAATAATCCGGCGTTCGACCGGCGTGTGTCCGTACCCCGACGACGGTGTTTTGAGCGGCACCGCCGGGCGGCGGCATGTTGTCGCATAGGGAGGGCGAGAGGCAATGGAGGCGGGACTGCGCCAGGCGGCGACCTGGTTCCTAAGCCGTCTGATCGGCATTTTGGTCGCCGGCCTTGTCTGTCTGGCCTTTGCCCAGGTGGTCCTCAGATACCTCTTCAATTCGGCGGTGCTGTGGGTCGAAGAGGTCTCGGTGATGGCGCTGATCTGGCTGGCCTGGACCGGCATCGTCTACCTGTGGCTGACCCGGTCGCACATTGCCGTCGATCTGATCGGCGCCGCCCTGTCGCCGGTCGGCCGCGCCTGGGCCGCCCGTGCCGTCGACAGCCTGGCCTGCGTCGCCGGCGTCGCTTTGGTGACGGTGTCCCTGGGCACGCTGGAGGTCTATTCCGGCATGGATCTCGGCAGCCTCGAGATCGATGCCTCGGTCAAGTACTACCCGATCACGGCCGGCGGGGCCGGCCTCGCCCTCGCCGCCGTGCTCAACCTCTGGCGCGATCTGACGTCCGGGGAGCCGGTCGCGTGATTCTCGAACTCCTCGTCTTGTTCGGCGTCCTCTTGGCGGCGCTTATGTTGCGGGTCCCTGTGTTTCTTGCCATGGCCTGTGCCGCCGCGGCCTATGCGGTCGCCTTCTGGCCGAAAGTGCCGACGGCGGTGGTCGCCCAGGGCTTTGTGCAAGGGCTGGACAGCTACAACTTTGCCGCCATCGTCTTCTTCTTCCTGGTCGGCGAAATCATGAACCAGGGCGGCATCAGCCGCCGCCTTTTGCGCTTTGCCCGCTCCCTGGTCGGTCACGTCCGGGGCGGGCTCAGTCATGTCAATATCCTGGCCAGCATGGTGTTTGCTGGTGTCTCGGGCTCGGCCGCTGCCGATGCCGCGGCGATCGGGTCGGTGATGATCCCGGCAATGAAAAAGGAGGGATATTCCCCTGCTTATGCGGCGGCCGTGACCGCCGCGTCCGCCACCATCGGCCCGGTCATTCCGCCGTCGATCCCCCTGGTGGTGTTCGGCCTTTTCGCCTTGACCTCGGTCGGCAAGCTGTTCCTGGGTGGCGTGGTGCCCGGTATCCTGATGGGGTTGTTCCTGTTGGTCGCCTCCTATCTGATCAGCCGCCGGCGCAACTACCCGGCCAGCGGCTGGGCCGGGTGGCGCGAGGTCCTTGCCGCGGGCACCGCATCACTGCTGGCGCTGGCCATGCCGGTCCTGGTGGTGATCGGCTTGGTCGGCGGTGTTGCCACGGTGACCGAAATCGGCGCCGTTGCGACGGTCTATGCGGTCTTGGTCAGTGTCTTCATCTACCGCGAACTGGACCTTGCCGGATTGTGGCGGGCGGTTATCAAGGCGGGCGGCGACGCGGCCAAGGTGCTGGCAATCATTTCCGTGGCCGGGCTGTTCATCTGGATCGTTGGCAATATGGGCCTTGCCAAGGCCCTGGCCGGGTGGATCGGCGGCATGACCGGCGATCCCACGCTCGTCCTGGCGATCTTCGCGCTCGCCCTGCTGGTCGCCGGCACCATATTGGAGCCGGTCACCATCCTGGTGGTCCTGGTGCCGCTGATGGTCCCGACGGCCAACGCGGTCGGGCTCGACCTGACCCAGTTCGGTGTGGTCGCGGTGCTGGCGACCCTGCTCGGCCTGATCACGCCACCAGTCGGGTTCCTGATCTACCTGACCGGGGCGCAGGCCGATGCCCAGATCCTGGCCGTGGTCCGCGAACTGTTGCCGTTCATCATCGCCCTGGTCCTGTTGCTCGCCGTCCTGGTCCTGTTTCCGCCCCTGACCACCTACCTGCCCAACCTGCTCTTGGCTTGATTGTGGCCAATTGTCTTTGGCTGAGTGATCCGCTATGTGTTGCGTCGTGGACGACAACCACGGGGCAACAGCGGTAGCCACCGCTGGAATTGCCGATCGAGCGGAATTCGCATATGGCTGCACGCCTTCAATCTACCCCGCAAAACAGTGACAAAAGCCCGGCCGATTTGGGTTCGGCTTGCCCCGTGTGCCGGGGCGAGGCGACGGACTATCTTGTCGCCAAGGACGGGTATGATTTCTGGCGCTGCGCGGATTGCGGTTTCATCTACCTGAACCCGATGCCGTCGCAGGCGGACCTCAACCGCATCTATACCGACGACGACGAGATCACCGCCGATTTCTATCCCAAGGCCCAGTCCCGCCGCCAACGCAGCTATTGGCGGGCGTTCCGGTTCTGGCGCTATGTCAGAGGTGGCGCCCGGGCCCTGGACATCGGCTGTGGTGGAGGTTTCATGGTCGAGGCGCTCAGGCGGCGCGGCGCCGACGCGGCCGGCCTGGACGTCAGCGGCGGCGCCATTGCCTATGCCAAGCGCCATTTTCCCAAATGCCGTTTCTACGCGGCGTCGTTCGACCGGGCCCTCGACCTGATCGGCGCGCCCTATGATTTCATCTATGCCTCCGAGATCATCGAGCATGTCAACGACCTGCCCGCCTTCATGAATTTGGTCGAGGGCGCGGCGGCACCGGGCGCGGTTGTCTTCGTTACTACCCCCGACAGCGCCACCCCCAACCGGCCGCAAAACATTGAGGAATGGGACGTCTTCAGCCCGCCCTATCACGTGCAGTTCTTCGACCAGGCCAATTTGACCCGGCTGTTCGCGGCCCATGGCTTCACGCCGATCAAGCGGGTGCGCGACAGCAAGGCCGGGCTGCAGATGCTGTTTCGCAAGGATAACTAGGCGATGCGTGCCGTGTTGTGCGAGCGGTTCGGGCCACCGGATCTTTTGCAGGTCAGGGAGGTACCGGACCCGGTTCCCGGACCGGGCGAGGTCCTGATCGACGTCTCCCATGCCGGGGTCGGCTTCGTCGATGGCCTGATGGTCCAGGGCCTCTACCAGGTGAAATCGCCGCTGCCATTCATTCCCGGCGGTGAAATGGCCGGCCGGGTGGCGGCCTTGGGGAAGGGGGTTTCCGACTGGTCGGTGGGCGATCGGGTCATGAGCAACCTGTCGGCCGGAGCCTTCGCGGAAAAATTGGCGGCGCCGGCGGACCAATGCGTCGCGGTGCCGGACAATATGGACTCCTCGGTGGCGGCCGGGTTCCTGCTGAACCACGCCACGACGCTGCACGGCCTGCGCGACCGGGGCGGGCTGGTGGCCGGCGAAACCGTGCTGGTCCTGGGCGCGTCGGGCGGGGTCGGCCTGGCGGCCATGGCGGTGGCCAAGGCGTTTGGCGCCCGGGTGATCGCGGCGGCCTCCTCCGGGCCGAAGCGCGCGCGCGCCCTGGCGGCGGGCGCCGATCTGGCGGTCGATTACACCGCCGAGAATTGGCGCCGGGACCTGGCGGACATGACGTCGGACAGCGGCCTGCAGATGGTCGTCGATCCGGTCGGCGGCGCGGCGGCCGAGGCGGCGATGCGCAGCCTGTCCTGGGGCGGGCGGCATCTGGTGTTCGGGTTCGCCAGCGGCACGATCCCCAAGGTCGGCCTGAACATCACCCTGCTGAAGCAGTGCCAGGTCGTCGGTGTCGACTGGGGCGCCAACCTCCGCCATCGCGGCGACTACGCCATGGCGATCCAGAACGAGGCGGCCGACATGGTACGGGACGGGCGCCTGACCCCGGCGCCGGTTTCGGTCCGTGGCCTGGAAGACGCCGCGCGGGTGCTGCGGGATCAGTTGGACCGCAAGGCAGAGGGCAAGATCGTGCTTGCCATGGGTGCGTGATCGGCAAGTGGCCGTTCCATCCCGCTCCCCTCCCAACCACCCATTGATGGTACCCTGTTGGGTGGTTGGGAGGGGAGCGGGCTGGAACGGCGATCCCGAACAAGCACGACTTGCGCTTGTTCGATCAAAAACAAAGGGGAGGGGACGGAGAATGACGACAGTTTCAGAGGCGGTGGCGAACCGACGCTCGATCCGGGCGTTCCTGCCGGACCCGGTCCCCGCCGAGGTCCTGGACCGGGTTCTGGCCAAGGCGGTGCGGTCGCCTTCGGGCGGCAATGTCCAGCCCTGGCGGATTTTCGTGCTGCAGGGCGAGGCGATGGACCGGTTCAAGGCCCATATGGAAACCGCCCTGGCGTCCGGGGCCTCGGAAGACCTGGACTACACGATCTACCCGGCCAAGCTGAAGGAACCCTACCGCTCGTCGCGCTTCAAATGCGGCGAGGACATGTACGCCCTGTTGGGGATCGCCCGCGAAGACAAGCCGGCGCGGCTGCAATGGCTGCTCAACAACTACCGCTTTTTCGGCGCGCCCGCCGGCCTGTTCTGTTTCCTGGACCGCATGATGGGGCCGCCGCAATGGTCGGATCTGGGCATGTTCCTGCAGACCGTGATGCTGCTGCTGCAGGAGGAGGGTATCGACAGTTGCGCCCAGGAGTCCTGGTCGCGCTACCCGAAAACCGTGGCCGACTATGTCGGCGCGGATCCGGACCTGATGCTGTTCTGCGGCATGGCGATCGGCTATCGCGACCCCGATGCCCCGGTCAATCGCCTGGTCACCGATCGGGAGCCTGCCGACACCTGGCTCACCTACCTTTGATGTAGGAATAATCGCTCTTATTCCAGCGTTAAGGTCTTTCCTGGGCTGGTGACTTACGGCGGGCCCGGGATTTCTTGTTGCTTGTTTCCGGTATAAAATGATATTTTCGTACCTCTTTGCCGAATTGTGTGGCTAGGGCCTCCGGCGGTTCGATGTTGGAATCGTTCGGACCGGTGGGACGGGTATAGCAATTGCCCAAGAGGTTCCGTCGTGACACAATCGGCGCTCGCGTATTCACGGGCCCTGGGCGGCGTGGAACGCCAACGACAACGTAAGACGAAAAAAATAGGGAGGTTTTTTCGCATGAAACCCTTTGTCAAACTGGCGCTGACGGTGGCGCCCCTGGTGGCCTTCGCCGCGGCACCGGCCGCCGCCGACAAGATCAAGATCGGTTTCGTCACCACGCTGACCACGCCGGCCGCGGTGATCGGCAAGGACATGCGCGACGCCGTCAACCTGGCGATGGAGCATATCGGCAACAAAATGGGGCCGCTGGACGCCGAGGTGATCTTCGGCGACGATGAATTCAATCCGCAGAAGGGCAAGCAGAAGACCGAGAAGCTGGTGCGCGGCGACAATGTCGACATCGTCGCCGGCTATATCTGGTCGCACGTGCTGCTCGCCTCGGCCAGCACGGTGCTGGACGCCGGCAAGATCCTGATCAGTGCCAATGCCGGGCCGTCGCCCTTGGCTGGCAAGGGCTGCCACAAGAACTTCTTCAACATCTCCTGGCAGAATGACCAGATCCCGATGGCGATGGGCGAGTTGCTGAACCAGCAGGGCGTCAAGTCGCTGTATCTGATCGCGCCGAACTATGCCGCCGGCAAGAACATGGTGTCGGGCGTCGAGCGCTCGTTCAAGGGCAATGTGGTCGGCAAGGACATGACCAAATGGCCGGCCCAGAAGGATTGGTCCGCCGAGCTGTCGAAGGTCAAATCGGCCGGTCCGGACGCGGTCTGGATCTTCTATCCCGGTGGCCACGGCCCGGCGTTCCTCAAGCAGTACGCCCAGGCCGGGCTGAACGGCAAGATCCCGCTCTATTCGGTCTACACCCTGGATTCGCTCAGCCTGCCGCGGCTGCAAAAGGCCGGCATGAAGGGCGTTGTCGGCGCCGGCATGACCATGTTCTGGGCACCGGACCTGGATGCGCCCGCCAACAAGAAGTTCGTCTCGGGCTTCAAGGCCAAGTACGGCAAGTATCCCAGCTTCTACGCCGCGCAGAGCTATGATGCGATCATGTACATCAAGTCGGCGGTCGAAGCGGTGAACGGCAACATCAAGGACATCGACGCGATGCGGGCGGCCCTGGCCAATCCGAAGTTCGATTCCGTGCGCGGGCCGTTCAAGATGGGCAGCAACCACTTCCCGGTCCAGAACTTCTACGAGCGCAAGGTGGTCACCGATGCCGACGGCAACTGGACCACGTCGCTGGGCAAGACCGTGCTTTCAAACCACGTCGATCCCTACGCCAAAGACTGCAAGATGTAGGTCGGGCGCCTAGGGCCTGAATACGGACGGGGGCGGTTGACGCCCCCGTCGCGTATTTCTTCAATTCCGGTCAGTCTTTCGGTCGATCATGAACTGGATTCTCTTTGCCGAGCAGTGCCTGAACGGCGTGCAGTTCGGCATCCTGCTGTTCCTGCTGGCGGCGGGTTTGACCCTGGTCTTCGGCATCATGGACCTGGTCAACCTGGCCCATGGCTCGTTCTACATGATCGGGGCGTTCTTCTGCGCCATGATCATGAACGAGACCGGGTCCTTCATTCTGGCGGTTCTGCTGTCGATCCCGATGGTGCTGGCGGTCGGCGTGGTCACTGAATTGATCGCACTCAGGACCCTCTACATTCGCGACCATCTCGACCAGGTGCTGGCCACCTTCGGCCTGATCCTGTTCTTCAACGAACTGGTGCAGATCATCTGGCCGCTGGACGGGCTCAGCATGCAGGTGCCCAGCTATCTCGAAGGCCAGGTTTCGCTGGGTCTGGGGATCGAATATCCGGTTTACCGTTTCATGATCATCGCGGTCGGGCTGATCGTCGCCGCGGCGCTCTCCTACCTGGTGATGAAGACCCGGCTCGGCATGCTGATCCGCGCCGGCGCCTCGAACCGCACCATGCTGATGGCGCTGGGTTCGAACGTGAAGCTGCTGTTCACCGTGGTGTTCGGCATGGGCGCCGCCTTTGCCGGACTGGCCGGCATGATGACGGCGCCGATCCTGGGCGCCGAAAGCGGCATGGGCGAACAGATCCTGATCACCGCCTTCGTGGTTATCGTGATCGGCGGCATCGGTTCGATCAAGGGTGCCTTCATCGCCGCTTTGATGGTCGGCCTGATCGACACCATGGGCCGGGCTTTTCTCGACGTCCTGCTGCTGGTTTTCCTGCCGCCCAACGCCGCCGAAGCGGCCGGCCCGGCGCTGTCGTCGATGCTGATCTACGTGTTGATGGCCCTGGTCCTGTTCTTCCGGCCCCAGGGCCTGTTCCCGCCCAGGACCCGTTAGAGCATGCTGTCGGCACTGAACACGCCCAAGGGATGGATCTACGCCGCGGTGCTGGTGTTGCTGGCGGCGGTGCCGGTCTGGGCGCCGGCCATCGGCCAGCCCTATTTCATCGAGGTGTTCACCCGGATCCTGATCTGGGCGATTGCCGCGCTCAGCCTGAACCTGATCCTTGGTTATGGCGGCATGGTCAGCTTCGGCCACGCCATGTATCTCGGCATCGGCGGTTATACGGTCGGCATCTTCGCCTATTACGACCAGTTCAACGGCTTCCTCACCTTTCCGCTGGCGGTGCTGTTTTCCGGCCTGGTCGGGGTGGTGATCGGAGCCATCTGTTTGCGCACCCGCGGCATCTATTTCATCATGATCACCCTGGCCTTTGCCCAGATGGTCTATTACCTGGGTGTCAGCGCCGAGGAGTACGGCTCCGACGACGGCCTGCCGATCTATGGCCGCAGCGAGTTCGAGATACCCCTGGGCGGCGACGCGGCGTTCGGCCTGGATATCTCGGACCGCATCACCCTCTATTATCTCTGTTTCGTGGTCATGGTGCTGGTGCTTGGTCTGGTGTACCGCATCGTCAATTCCCGTTTCGGCATGGTGGTGCGCGGGGTCAAGTCGAACGAGGAACGCATGCAGGCGGTCGGCTACCCGACCTATCAGTACAAGCTGGCGTCGTTCGTGATCGCGGCCATGATCTGCGGCTTGGCCGGCGCCTTGAGCGCCAATATGGAAAAGTTCGTCAGCCCCGACATGATGCATTGGACCCGCTCGGGCGAGATGATGTTCATGGTCATCCTGGGCGGTATGGGCAGTCTGTTCGGACCGATCCTGGGGGCCACGGTCTTCCTGATGCTGCACGAGCTGTTGTCGCGCATCACCGAACACTGGCACCTGGTCTTCGGGCCGCTGCTGATCCTGGTGGTGCTGTTCGCCAAACAGGGGCTCAACGGTCTGGTCGAACTGCTGCCGGGATCGCGTGGGGGCGGCAATGGCTGAACCGCTGCTTGAAATCCGCGGCCTATTCAAGTCGTTCGGCGGCATCACCGCCACGGACAATGTCAGCTTCGAGGTCGAAACCAACGAAGTCCACGCGATCATCGGACCCAATGGGGCCGGCAAGACGACCCTGATCGCGCAACTGACCGGTGCCCTGAAATCGGATGCCGGGCGGGTGGTCTTCGCCGGGTCCGACATCACCCGGCTGAAAACCCATGCCCGCTCCCTGCGTGGCCTGGCCCGGTCGTTCCAGATCACCAGCATCTTCCGCGACATGACGGTGCGCCAGAACGTCGCCCTGGCGGTCCAGGCCCATGCCGGCCATTCCTATCGCTTCTGGCGCCCGGCGGCGGACGATCCGGCCTTGACCGGGCCCACCGACCAGGTGCTGGAGCGACTTGACCTGCTCGACCGGGCGGAAACCCCGGCCGGCGCCCTGAGCCACGGCGAACAGCGCCAGTTGGAGATCGCCATGGCGCTGGCGATCGAACCGCGCATGCTGTTGCTGGACGAACCGACCGCCGGCATGGGGCCGGAGGAATCGGCCCGCATGGTGGCGTTCCTCGAGGGCCTCAAGGGCTCGATCACCATCCTGATGGTCGAACACGACATGGATGCGGTGTTCGCGCTGGCCGACCGCATCTCGGTGCTGGTCTATGGCCGGCTGATCGATACCGGAACGCCCGAGACGATCCGCGGCAACCCGGAAGTGGTCGCCGCCTATCTCGGCGACGAAGCGGTGTGAGGGTGCGATGCTGAAAGTCGCCGGTCTCGAAACCTCCTACGGCGCCAGCCAGGTGCTGTTCGGCGTCGACCTGCAGATTGGCGCCGGCGAGGTCGTCACCCTGATGGGCCGCAACGGCATGGGCAAGACGACCACCGTCAATTCGATCATGGGCATCGTGCAGAAGAGCGCCGGGACGGTGACCTTCGAGGACCGGGACATCTCGAACCTGCCATCCTATCAGGTCGCCCGGGTCGGCCTTGGCCTGGTGCCCGAGGGGCGGCAGGTGTTTCCCAACCTCAACGTCCATGAGAACCTGGTCGCCACCGCGGCCAACCGCTACGGCCGGTCCGACGCCTGGACCACGGAGCGGGTTTACGAGATGTTCCCGGCGATGGCGGCGCGGCGCTCCAGCATGGCCAACCTGCTGTCCGGCGGCGAACAGCAGATGCTGGCGATCGCCCGGGCGCTGATGACCAACCCGAAACTGCTGATCCTCGACGAGGCGACCGAGGGTTTGGCGCCGCTGATCCGCCGCGACATCTGGGCGGCGCTGGAGGCCCTGAAGTCCCAGGGCCAGGCGATCCTGGTGATCGACAAGAACGTCGATCATTTGACCCGCATCGCCGACCGCCACTACATCATCGAAAAAGGCCATGTCGTCTGGACCGGCGGTTCGCCCGATCTGTTGGCCGACGAGGACATCCTGCACCGCTACCTGGGCATCTAAGGCCGGTACCCTTTAAGTGCGTCGCCGGTCGCTTCGGCCGCCTGGGGTTGTTCGACGCCGAATTGCCAGTCACCGATATCAGCTGTTTTTAATTCGTTCACGAATTATTTGTTGTCAAACCAACCACTTAAAAGATTGGCCCCAAAGATGGAAATCGGTTGGCCCTAGATCACTTTCATTCCTATGCGAAACAATTTACCATCTTGGTCGAGGGCGAATCTCACGCGTTCCGGGGCGTGACTCGTATCGGTATGTCCTTAAGCTCCACGCTCTCCACCAACAACGGACTCGACTGTCCGGTCGCGGCGCGGCGCGACGCAAAAAGAACCGGGCGGTCAGCCAAACGGGCAAGCCCACGCGCCAGTGGGATCGCATAGGGAGGACTTCAAATGCGACTTCGTCGACATACTATTCTTGCCGCGGCCGTGGCGGCCGTGGTGGCCGCGGCCAGCGTGTTGCCGGGCCTCGCGACGGCCGATGAGCCGAAACGCGGCGGCACCTTGACCTTCATCTATCGCCTGATGGCTGGGCACTTCAACCCGGCGATCGCATCCGGCACCCCGACCGGCATTCCCGGCACCCAGTTGTTCGCCGCGCTGTTGCGGTTCGACGACCAGTGGAACCCGCAGCCCTATCTGGCAAAAAGCTTCAAGGTCGCCGATGACGGCCTTAGCGTGACCCTCAAACTGCGCGAGAACGCGGTCTTCCATGACGGTCATCCGATCACCTCGGAAGACGTCGCCTTCTCGATTGCGACCATCAAGGCCAACCACCCGTTCAAAACCATGTACGGCGCGGTGGAAAGCGTCGAGACCCCGGACCCGATGACCGCGGTCGTGAAGCTCAGCAAACCGCACCCGGCGATCCTGCTGGCCATGTCGTCGCAGCTTGGCGTGGTGATCCCCAAGCACGTCTATGGCAACACCGACAATATCCGTAAGCATCCCCAGAACAGCCAGAACGTGGTCGGTTCGGGTCCCTTCGTCCTGAAGGAGCACAAGCCCGGCGAATACGTGATCATGGAGCGCTTCGACAAATACTTCCTGGACGGCAAGCCCTATCTGGACCGGATCGTCTACAAGAAGATGAAGGAAACCACCAATCGCATCATCGCGATGGAGAAGGGCGAAGCCGACCTGACCGCCTTCGAGACCGAGCCCCAGATGCTGGCGCGGCTGAAGAAGAGCAAGCATCTCGGCCTGACCCCCGACGGGTATTCGGCGATCGGTCCGCTGGAATGGCTGGCCTTCAACACCGAACGGCCACCCTTCAACGACAAGCGGGTGCGCAAGGCCCTGGCCTATGGCGTCGACAAGGAATTCATCATCAAGGTGGTGTTCGGCGGCTTTGCCCAGCGCTCGGTCGGCCCGATCCATCCCGGCAGCATCTTCGCGTCCGATGCGGTCGAGTCCTACAATTACGATCCCAAAAAGGCGATGGCGCTGCTCGACGAAGCCGGCTACAAGCCGGATTCCGACGGCGTCCGGATCAAGACCACGCTGGACTACATCCCGGCCGGTTCGACCTGGAAGCGCAAGGCCGAGGTGATCAAGGCGCAGTTCAAGAAAATCGGCGTCGACGTCACCATCAAGGCCTCGGCGGATTTCCGGGGCTGGCTGAAGACCGTGACCCAGCACAATTTCGACATGACCCTGGATTCCGTCTTCAATTGGGGCGACCCGGTGATCGGCGTCCACCGCACCTATCTTTCCTCCAACATCCGCAAGGGCGTGCCCTGGCATAACACCCAACAGTTCAAGAACGCCGACGTCGATGCGATCATGGAGAAGGCGGGCACCGAGTTCGACATCGAGAAGCGCAAGGCGCTCTATGCCGACATGGCCAAGATGGTCGTCGACGAGGCGCCGATCGCCTATCTGCACACCTCGCCCTACCACACGATCTACAACAAGCGCGTCGGCAACCCGCCGATCAATTCGATCTGGGGAACCTGTGCGCCGTGGGACGAGGTCTACATCAAGCAGTAGCGATCACGCCGCTTCCCGTAATGGCGTGACCTTGGGCTGACCCGGCGGTTCGGAGACCTGAACTCCGGACCGTCGGGGCCCCGTATCGACAGGACCTCAAGCCATGCGTTTCTTTTTTGTCATTCTCCAGCGGCTGGCCTATGCGGTCGGGCTGTTGCTGGCCGTCATCGTTTTCAATTACATTCTTTTGTCCCTTGTGCCCGGCGATATCGCCGAAACCCTCGCCGGCGAGGCCGGCGGCGCCAGCGCCGAGGTGATGGCGGAGATCCGCCGCTCCTACGGCCTGGACCAGCCCTTCTACATCCAGCTCCTGACCTATGTCGGCAAGGTGGTGCAGGGCGACCTCGGCAGTTCCTTCTACTTCAACATGCCGGTCGCCGATCTGATCCTCGACCGGGTCGGGCCGACCCTGCTGCTGGTGGTCACGGCCCTGCTGTTGGCGATCTTTATCGGCACCCTGTTCGGTGTCATCGCCGCGCAGAAGCCGAACGGCCTGTTCAGCCATTTCATCACCATCCTGGCCCTGGTCGGATTTTCGGCGCCGGTGTTCTGGACCGCCTTCCTGCTGATTGTGCTGTTCGTCTCCTGGTTGGGGATCATGCCGCTTTCGGGCCTAGCCGAACCGACCACGCCCAAGGGGACAATCGAATATTACCTGGACGTGCTGCACCACCTGTTCCTGCCGGTGCTGTCGCTGGCGACCATCTACCTCGCCCAGTACAGCCGCCTGGCGCGAGCCAGCATGATGGACATCCTGGGTTCCGACTTCATTCGCACCGCCCGGGCCAAGGGCCTGAAACAACGGGTGGTGATCTACAAGCACGCGCTGCGCAACGCGGTGATCCCGGTGATCACCATCGCCGGCCTGCAGTTCAGCCACATCTTCTCGGGCGCGGTGGTGATCGAGACCGTGTTCACCTGGCCCGGCCTCGGCACCCTGGCGTTCGATTCGATCCTGCGCGGCGATACCCCGACCATCATGGGCATCCTGTTCTTCTCGGCGATGGTGGTGATCGTCTTCAATCTGCTGACCGACCTTGCCTACCGCATCGTCGATCCGCGGATCCGCATGTCGCGAACCGCGTGAGGAGGGGGCACAAATGACCGAGACAACCCAAAGCACCACCCCGCGCGACGACGATATCGACCTGATCGAGATCGAGCATCCGTTTGTCGAATTCCTGCGCATGTACGTGCGCAATTACGCCGCGGTGGTCGGCTTCATCATCTTCGTCGCCATCATCCTGTCGGCCTTCCTGGCGCCGATCATCTTTCCCAACGACCCGTTCGAAATCGTCTGGGTGCCCTTGAGCCCGCCGGGCACCGAGGGCTACCCGCTGGGCACCGACAATCTGGGCCGCGACCTGCTGGTCGGCATCGCCTATGGCAGCCGGGCCACCCTGGCGGTCGGCGGGGCGGCGGCCGCGATCACCCTGGTGATCGGCCTGACCATCGGCTCCCTGGCCGGTTACTACCGCGGCTGGGTCGACGAGGTGCTGATGCGGATCACCGAGTTCTTCCAGGTCCTGCCGCCCCTGTTGCTCGCGATGGTGCTGGTCACCCTGTTCTCGCCGACCCTGACCACGGTGGCGATCGCCATCGGCGTGGTCAGTTGGACCGGTGTCGCGCGCTTGGCGCGGGCCGAGTTCATGCGCATCCGCGAGCTTGAGTTCATCAAGGCGGCGCGCTCGATCGGGTCGCGCGACCGCCGCATCATCTGGCTGGTTATCCTGCCCAATGCGTTGCCGCCGCTGATCGTCAATGCCGCCCTGACCGTCGGCGTCGCGATCCTGTTCGAAGCGGCGCTCAGCTTCCTGGGCCTCAGCGACCCCAACATCATGAGCTGGGGCAAGCTGATCGGCGACAACCGCGACTATCTGCTGGACGCGCCCTGGACCGTGACCATCCCCGGCGTCGCCATCTTCCTGACCGTGCTGGCCATGAGCCTGATCGGCGATGGCCTCAACGACGCCTTCAATCCGAAGCTGAGGGAAAGATGAGTACCGGCGCGCTGTTGCAGATCGAGGATCTGCGAGTCGAGTTCAAGACCCGCGACGGCATTGCCCGGGTCATCGACAAGCTCAACATCTCGCTGGCACCCGGCGAGACCCTCGGTATTGTCGGCGAGTCCGGCTGCGGCAAGAGCGTCACCGCGCTCTCGGTGATGGGCCTGGTGCCGATCCCGCCGGGGCGCATCGCCTCGGGTCGCATCCTGTTGGACGGCGAGGATCTGCTGCAGGCCAGCGAGGCGCGCATGCGTCAGGTCCGCGGCAACGAGATCTCGATGATTTTCCAGGAGCCGATGACCTCGCTGAACCCGGTCTACACGATCGGCAACCAGATCGCCGAGACCGCCCGCCTGCACGAGGGGCTCTCGAAGGCCGACGCCCATGACCGGGCGGTGGAGATGCTGCGTGACGTCGGCATCCCGGCCCCGGAAAAGCGGGTCAAGGAATTCCCCCACCAGATGTCGGGCGGCATGCGGCAAAGGGTGATGATCGCCATGGCCCTGACCTGCCAGCCCCGGGTGCTGATCGCCGACGAACCGACCACGGCGCTGGACGTGACCGTCCAGGCCCAGATCTTCGACCTGTTGAAGGACCTGCAGGAACGCACCGGCACCGCGATCATCCTGATCACCCACGACATGGGGGCAATCGCCGAAATGGCGAAGCGGACGGTGGTGATGTATGCCGGCCGCAAGATCGAGGAGGCGGCGGTCGACGATATCCTCGGCGACCCGCGGCATCCCTATACCAGGGGCCTGATCAGCTGCGTGCCGCACCTGACCCGCGACCCCTCTCCGGAACGGCCGCCCTTGACCGAAATCCCCGGCGTCGTGCCGCCCCTGACCAAGCTGGGCAAGGGCTGTCCCTTCGCGCCGCGCTGCGCCCATACCGATGACCGCTGCCGGGCCGAGATGCCCTCCAGCCACCAGGTCGGCGAAGGCCATGACATCACCTGCTGGTTGGAGCAGGGGGAGGCGGCGGCATGAGCGGCAACGACACCTTGCTGCAGGTCGATGACCTGAAGGTCCACTTCCCGCTGCCCCGGCCGCACCTGTTCGCGCCGCACCCCAACGTGCATGCGGTCGACGGGGTCTCGTTCTCGGTCAAACGCGGCACCACCTTCGGCATTGTCGGTGAAAGCGGTTCGGGCAAGACCACCACCGCGCTGGCGATCATGCGTTTGGCGCCGATCACCTCGGGTGCGGTGCGGATGGACGACCTCGACCTGCACGAACTGGACGGCGACGATCTGCGCCAGGCCAGGCGCCGCATGCAGATCATCTTCCAGGACCCCTATTCGTCGCTCAACCCGCGCATGCGGGCCGGTGCCATCGTCCGCGAGCCGATGGACCTGATGGAGGTCGGCGAGCCCAAGCAGCGTGACGAGCGGGTGGCGGAACTGTTCCGCCGGGTCGGTCTGCGGCCCGAACAGCAGGCCCTGTTCCCGCACCAGTTCTCCGGCGGCCAGCGTCAGCGCATCGGCGTCGCCCGGGCCCTGGCCAGCCAGCCGGAGCTGGTGGTCTGCGACGAACCGGTTTCGGCCCTCGACGTCGCCATCCAGGCCCAGATCCTGAACCTGCTGCGCGACCTGCAGTCGGAGTTCGGCCTGACCTACCTGTTCATCTCCCACGACCTCGGCGTGGTGCAGTACATCTGCGACGAGATCGTGGTGATGTATCTGGGTCAGGTGGTCGAACAGGCCGACCGGTTGAGCCTGTTCCGCAAGCCCCTGCATCCCTATACCTGGGCCCTGCTCTCGGCGGTGCCGTCGGCCGATCCGGTGGTCCGCGACCAGGGCGGGCGCATCCGCCTGGAAGGCGACCCGCCCAGCCCGATCGACCTGCCGCCCGGCTGCCGCTTCGCCGCCCGCTGTCCGTTCGCCACCGATGCCTGCCTGGCCGAAAACCCGCCGCTGCGGCGGATCACCGACCGGCACAGCGTCGCCTGCCACCTGGTCGACGACGAGGGGCGGGCGCCCTACGACCGCGCCGGGTAAGGGGTGTGGTCTCGGTGGCGGCGGTTGACTGGTGGTGACTAGGCGCCATGGCTCACCCCCACCCCATCCCTCCCCCCTCAAGGGGGAGGGGGTTTACGCCACAGATAAGGCAGCCACTTTCCCCTCCCCCCTGGAGGGGGAGGGCCAGGGTGGGGGGAAGCGGCGCGCTCTGTGAAACCGATGAGCCCCAACCCGACCTGGCGGCGCCACTACAGGAGGACCGATGCGATTCGTCATCGCCATGATGCGGCACGAGACCAATACCTTCTCGCCGCTGGCCACGCCGCTCGCGGCCTTCGACCGGTCCCGCGGCTCCGACCAGGTGCCGTCGGGGGACGCGGCAATTGCCTCGGTCGCCGGCACGAACACGCCGATTGCCGCCTATCTCGACCTGGCCCGGGAGGTCGGGGCCGAGGTCGCAGTGCCGGTGGCGGCCAATGCCCATCCCAGCGGCAAGGTCGCGGACCAGGCCTTCGATACGATCTGCGAGGCGATCTGCGCCGCCGTGGCCCGGGGCTGCGATGCCGCCCTGCTCGACCTGCACGGGGCCATGGTCACCGAGAGCCATTTCGACGGCGAGGGCGAGTTGCTGCGCCGCATCCGAAACATCGCCCCCGACCTGCCGATCGCCGTGGCGCTCGACTTCCACACCAACCTGACCGCGGCGATGATCAACAACGCCAGCGTCGTCACCGGCTATCGCACCTATCCCCATGTCGACATGTACCAGACCGGTGAGAGGGCCGGCCGCACCTTGCTCAAGGCGCTGGACGGCAGCGTCCGGCCACGGATCCACTGGCGCAGCCTGCCGATGCTGACCCATATGCTGCGCCAGACCCCGGCGGCCCAGCCGATGAAGGACATCATGGACCGGGCGATCGCCGCCGAAGCCTCCGGCGAAGTGCTGAATGCGTCGGTCTTCGGCGGCTTCCCGCTGGCCGACATTCCCCATGTCGGGCTCAGTGGCGTGGTGATCGGCGACGGGATGAGCGCTGCCGCGCCGGACCTGCTGGACGAATTGCTGGAGACGGCGTGGGCGCGGCGGGCCGATTTCGTCTTTCCGATCGAACCGATGGCCGACTCCATCGCCCGGGCCAAGGCCCTGGACGGCGGACCTGTTGTGCTGGCCGACCATGGCGACAATTGCGGCGCCGGCGGCAACCAGGACATCATGGCGGTGCTGGAGGAGGCCGGGCGTCAGGGCCTCAATGACCTGGCCGCCGGCCCGATCTGCGACCCCGATGCCGTGGCCCAGATGATCGCGGCCGGGGAGGGCGCCGAGATCACCCTCGAACTTGGCGGCAAGACCGATATGCCGGCCCTGGGACTGAAGGGACGGCCCCTGACCGTCTCGGGCCGGGTGGGGCGGATCACCGACGGCCGCTTCACCATCACCGGTCCGATGATGACCGGGCTGGCGGCCAATATGGGCCGGACCGCGGTGCTGGACGCCGGCTGGGCCGATATCGTGGTCAGCGAAAAGCGCTTCGAACCGTTCGACACCGGCTGTTTCACCCATGCCGGCATCGACCCGGCCGCCAAGTCTTTCGTGCTGATCAAGTCGCGCCAGCATTTCCGGGCCGGCTTCGAACCGATCGCCCGCCACATCGTCCTGGTCGCCGGTCCCGGTGTCTGCAGCTCCGACTACGCCCAGTTCCCCTTCCGCGACCTCCGCCGCCCGATCTATCCCCTGGACCCGGAGATCGGGCCGGACGGGGATTTGGGGCTGGGAGGGGCGCGCTAAGCCATAATTGGGGAAGAAACATGAACGGAACGCTGGACGGGATACGGGTGGTCGATCTGACCACCGTGATCATGGGGCCCTGGGCGGCCCAGATGCTGGGCGACATGGGCGCCGACGTGATCAAGGTGGAGACCCACCAGGGCGATATCAGCCGCGGCATGGGCCCGGGGCGCAATCCCGGCATGGCGGCCTGCTATCTGACCTCGAACCGGAACAAGCGATCGATCGTTCTCGATCTGACCCAGGCGGACGGGTTGCGGGCCCTGCGGCGGCTGATCGCCACCGCCGATGTCTTCATGCACAACCTGCGGCCCCGGGTTATGCACAAGTTCGGGCTTGGCTATGACAGTTTCAAGGCCGACCATCCGAACCTGATCTACTGCGGCGCCTATGGCTTTCGGGCCGAAGGTCCGCTGGCCGACAAGCCGGCCTATGACGACGTGATCCAGACCGCCGCCGGGGTTTGCGACATGCAGACCCTGGTCGCCGGGACGCCGCGCTTCGTCCCCACCCTGATCGCCGACAAGACATCGGCCTATGCGGTCCTGTCGGCGGTCCTTGCCGCCCTGGTGCACCGCGAGCGGGGCGGCGGCGGCCAGGCGGTCGAGGTGCCGATGTTCGAAACCATGGTGGATTTCGTCATGGTCGAGCATCTTTACGGCGCCACCTTCGAACCGCCGATCGCACCGATGGGCTATGCCCGGCTGATGAATGTCGAACGCCGGCCCTACCAGACCGGCGATGGCGGCTTCTTGGCAGTCCTGCCCTATACCGACCGGAACTGGGCCGATTTCTTCAAGCTGGCGGGCCGCGAGGAACTGCTGCAGAACCCGGTCTTCGCCACCCACACGGCGCGGGTTTCGAATTCCGACAAGGTCTATGGCACGCTCGCAAAAATCATTGCCACCCGCCCCACCGCCGAATGGGTGCGCGACCTGGATGCCAACAACATCCCGGTCATGGTCGTGCAGACCATGGAAGACCTGTTGACCGACCCGCAGCTTGACGCCACCGGCTTCTGGCATACGGTCGAGCACCCGACCGAGGGCACGCTGCGCTTTGCCGATCCGCCCCTTCGCTTTTCCAAGACGCCGTCGACCATCCGCGACCTGCCGCCGACGCTGGGCCAGCAAAGCCGCGAAATCCTTGCCGAGGCCGGCTTCACCGCCGCCGAGATCGACGACCTGGTCGCGACCAAGGTGACGGTGGGCGGTGGGTAGGTCGGCCGCTGGGAATGGCACGGTATTGGGTGCGCTGTCGCCGTGAACCCGTTACCGCAATCCCGCGCCTGCCGGCTCGACTGCGGGCGGCGGCGGATGTCGTGGTCGTGAGAGGGGTGAAGGAAGCCGCAAACGAAGGTCCGCGGCACCGTTGCCGGTTCCTGCCGATCAGGCTACGCGGCGCACATCGGCGGTGGGAAACAGCAACGCCACATACTCCCTGAACTGTTCCGACTGGCGCGCCGTCAGGCCCGGGTTGCGGTAGGCGCGTTCAAGGATCAAACCGCCCTCGATCACCGCGACGAACATTTCCGCCAGTTTTTTCGCCGTCACCGGCCGTGCCGGCGGATAGCGATCGATCACTTCCTGGAACTTGCGGATATACATCGCCGTCCAGACCTGCAGCGTGTCAGCCACGAAGGCCTTCACGTCGTTTTCAAAGTGATTGTCCTCGTAGGTGTACAGCGCATACATGCAGCCCCGGGGGGGATTCTCGGGATCGCTGAGATATTCCTCGATGTCGGTCAGGAATTTCAGAAGCTGTTTCATTGGGTCGTCATAGGCCGCTTCGGCCATCGCCATGAAGGTGCGGAACATCTTCATGTCGCCATCGGCGTACCATCGCATCAACTGATCGGCCAGGTCCGCCTTCGACTTGAAATGATGGAAGAAGGCGCCCTTTGTCAGGCCGGTTTCCTTAAGGACATCGTCGATGGACATCCCGGCGAATCCCTTCGACATCACCACCTTCTTGGCTGACGCCAAGAGACGCTCACGAGTCGATTCCGCTTTGCTGGTCATATGTATCCCCATACTGTTTGGTCTGATTATAGGGCCGATACCCTCAAAAAGCAAGTTTTTGCAGTCTATATTTATTCAATAAAAACAATATTTTACCAAAAACATTCCGGATAGTACGGATTTTTGGTTGACGGCATACCATCTGGTATGGCAAACATACCGACCAGTTGGTATGTGAAACAGATCAAGGCAGCAACCACCGCACCGCAATCCGGCCTGGACCGGGCCTCATCCGAAACCCGGGCTCAAATCGAAAAGGAGAACCGCAATGCAAGATCAACCGAAAAAACTGGCCATCGTCGTGTCGCGCGGGCTGGACGACGAACGGGCAACCGTCGCTTTCACCATTGCCAAGACCGGCATCGCCTCCGGCCAGCAGGTGACCATGTTCATGGTCAGCGCCGGCGTCGACGTGGTCCGCAAGGGCGCGGCCGACAATGTCCGCATGAACCCGTTCGATCCGCCGCTGAAGGACCTCATCGACGAGCATATGGCCAATGGCGGCAGGATCCTGGTCTGCCCGCCCTGCGCCAAGGTGCGCGGCTACGACGACAGTGACTTCATCGACGGGGCCCAGGTCGTCGGTTCGCCGGCGCTGCACGCGCTGATCCTCGACGGCGCCGCCACGCTCAGCTTTTGACCCATCCGAACCGGGAGGCCGATCCATGACCCGGGCACCCTGCGCCCTTCGCGACACCGGCCTCCCGGCCGACGCAATCTGAACCAAGGAGAAAGACCCATGACGACCTGCGGCAACAACGGAGCCGTCGACAACACGACCGCCACCCCGATTTCGGCCGACCAGGCCCGAAGCTTCCACGGCAGGGCCGGTGTCGAATTCGTCGACCCGCGCCCGGCGCCGGAAATTGCGGCGACCACCGGCAGAATCCCGAGCGCCCGCCTGATCTCCCTCGCCGATCTGGAATCCGGTAACCTGCCCGCCGCCTTCGCCGACCGCTCGCTTCACGTGGTGACCACTTGCCATGCCGGGCCGATGGGCGCGCATGCGGCCGCGGCGCTTGCCAGGCTCGGTTTTGCGCGCGTCAACTGGGTCGAAGGCGGCACCCAGGCCTGGATCGATGCGGGCCACGCCACCGTCTGACTATCAAAGGAAGGAACCCATGACTATTCGCCAAACAGATGGCCGGGGACGGCGCTATGGAATATCGGTGACAGTGCATTTAATTGATTCATATTGAATACACTGTCACCGAAATGTCACCGAAAAATAAGTGTCACCGAAAAGACTTGGCGGCCACCAAGCGGCAATCGCTGCAACGCCGGCGCCACTGTAATCAGCCGGTTGCCCCGTCGACCTGGCGCTGGTAGTCGTCCGCGTCGAACCACCCCAATGCGGACGTGACCTTCAGGCTGTCATCGAGGTCCCATTCCTCCCAGCCGCTGACCTTCAAGGGATTGCCGGTATTCACATCGTGTCCGGTAAAGGTCCACAGATACACCACGTGCTGTCCCGCCCCGCGAATGCCGTCACACTGAAGCCGCAGGTCCGGCACGTCGGCGTGAAACCCGGCCGCCATCTCCGTGATACCTTCGTGGCCAACCGAAGGTTCGCCGCGGTTGATGGAAATCCGGCTGGTGGAAAGGTGAAACGCGGCGACATTTTCCGGGACCTTTGAATTCCAGGCGTCGGTATACCTGGCGGCAAGGTCGTCGAGTGTGGCTTGGTCAAAAGGCATCTAATCTGTCCATCGGTTCAGAGGGTTGGTAGGACCGGACCACCAATATGTCGCGCACCCGTGGCCCCGTCAAATTCGCGGCGCGCGGGACACATCGCCTTTGGACCAACTTGTCCCTGCCAGCGTCCCTTTCGGGGGGTGCCTCCGGTTGGATTGCGGGTCGTGGTGGAATGACGGCCATGCCTCTGTCGCCAGCCAGCAACCGGGCAACCCGAGGGAAGCCGACGATGTCAGGCGAACTCTCGAATGCCGCGGGACAATAGGTCGAAGAACTCGGTTTGCTTGCCTGGTGTCAGAATCTCCAGTTCCACATGATTCGACAGAAATTGGTATTTCGGTGACAGTTCATTCAATTAGTTTTCGTCTTCCCCGACCTTCCCTTTCGGGCCGCGCTTGCCGGGCGCGAGGGTTCGTCCGGTAAGGGTTTCGGCGCGTTTGAAGAAGCCCGCGTCTCCGACCGGGCGCCCGATGGTTTCGGCCCGGCGCAGCGCCTCGAACCTCACGTCTTCCTCACCGGCGGCGACCAGATCCCGCACCGCCCGGCGATAGGGCGACACCGCCCCGACATCGACAATGCCCGGGTCCCGCCTAGCGTCCGCGAGCGCGCGGGCCGACGACCAGGGCCAGTCCTGGGCCCGTTTCACCAGGCCGGCCCGCACAGGGTTGAGGGCGACATAGGCCAGGGCGGCCACCAGATGATCCTCATCCATGGCAACGCACCCGAAGCGCCCTTGCCAGAAATGCCCGGTCCGGCATTCCCGGGCATGGATGTGGCCGGCATAGCGGCGATGGACCTGCGACAGCGCCCGGCGCAGGCCGTCAGCATCGGCCGGTACCAGCACCAGGTGGACATGGTTGGGCATCAGGCACCAGCCCAGGATCCCGACCCCGCATTCGCGGCACTGGGCGACCAGAAGATCGCGGTAGAGGCGGTAGTCCTGCTCACCAAAGAACGTCGTCGCCCGGCCATTGCCGCGCTGGGTGACATGGTGGGGGAAGCCTGGGAGAACAACGCGTGCCAGTCGAGCCATAACCCAGGATTATCAGAATTCAGGCAACGTAGCAATTAAATGCACTGTCACCGTAACCCCGTCTCACGCCTCGCACGTGCGCAAGCCGCTGAGATAGGCTTGCTCATTGAAATACAGGAACTTTAATACAGTTCGAGGATGTTCCCTGGTTTTGTCAAAGCAACCAACAACATCACGTCGACGTTGGTCGACGCACAGACCGGCAACATCCTGTGGCAGGAAAAACAAAAATTAGCCGTGTCCGCCACCACGGGCGTCCCGCCGGCAGAGGAATTGAACCGGACCATATACACCGGCATCGCCGATCGCCTCGTGGATATCCGCACCGGTCGGACACCGTCACAGGCCAAAGAGGGCGGCGGTGTATTCGATTGCGGCGGCATGTTGAACTTTGCCAGCGACTGCAAGAAAGCGACAAAACCGGCAGGTTGAGGGTGCAAGCCCGCGGCCGATGGGAGGATTGGCGACATGGCAAACGACAAGCCACTGTCCGCCAACGCCTGAAAGCATCAACGGCCATAGCAACACTCTTCGCCCTTGCCGACAAACATGCCGGAAGCGACTTTGGCTATCTGTCGAGAATGGATTGCGGCTCGGTGAAAGTCGATAACAACTGGGTCAACGGCGGTTGATCTGGTCAGTTTCCGGCCGCCACTCATTCCGGTAGGGTCGAACTGAGGCGGTAGGCGACCAAATTTCGTCGGTGCGCTGTAGGCGCACGCTGTGGTTTCCGTTCGTATCGGTCTTGGTGGTCTGGCGGCCCTGGGCGTCAAAGCTCCTGGTGGTCCAAAAGGGGTCTGTGCGGCTCAAGGTGCCGGCTTAGGACGTCTGTTGGGGGGTTGGGCTAAATGTAGGCAATTCCGCATTGCGGAAAAAAGTGCAGCGTCACCGTAATCCAAACTTCTTCGCGGTCGGAAAAAAAAGTGTCTGCGAAGAAACGATTTGGTGGAACCGATCACCCGGCATGAACCGTCGTAATACAAGGCTCTTATCTCGTACCTCCAAATGACGGAGATATTGCAGTGTTGAACTTCCATTGCTCATGCGTCTAGATCCTAAGCTCCCAGGTTGTTTCGGTCAGACCTCTTATCGGTGCAACACCGTGTCACCGAAACTCCGGATTGCAGCACGTTGCGCAGGCCGTGCGATACGACGGGCTGAACCTATGACGACCGAAGCAAAGACACGGGCGGATGGTAACACTATAATAGTCCGCAACCAAATGCCTCGCTAGATGAGGCGCATAGCGTTTCGCCAAATGGGAGGAAAGAGTATGCGGGGAAATAACGGTGACAGTGCATTTATTTAAAAAAATGCACTGTCACCAAAATGCCTTCGGAGTATTTCGATTTCGGTAATGGCATTATTTCGATTTCGGTGACAGTGCATTTATTTGATTTGAAGATTAAATGCACTGTCACCGATATTTTAAATGCACTGTCACCGATATTTTGGGGGCGTCTGTATACGTCCAAGCTGCCGCTGACGGCGGTGCACGTGATGAACAACGACGTGCTGCCCACCTTCGAGGCCCACGGCGCGCGGGTCGACACGGTGCTGTCGGACAACGGCCGCGAATTCTGCGGCCGTCCGGATCGCCATCCCTACGAGCTGTTCCTGCAACTGGAGGGGATCGAGCACCGCACCACCAAGGTCCGGCGGCCGCAATCCAACGGCTACGTCGAACGCCTGCATCGTACCCTGCTGGATGAGCACTTCCGGGTCATGGGGCGCAAGAAGTTCTACGAGTCCGTCGACGAAATGCAGGCCGACCTCGACGCCTATCTGGTCGGCTACAACACCCGCCGGCCGCACCAGGGACGCGGCATGGAGGGCCGCACGCCGGTGAAGGCATTCAAGGACGGATTGCCGAAAAAGGAGAAACCGAGCAAGATGACAAAGGCGAAAACCGCTTAATCACCCCCCCCCCCCCCCCCCGCGCACGCGCGCGCATGGGGCGGTAGTGTCAGGTGATTACCCTATCTGTACAATTTGATCATTCTCATGTTGGTATCATGAACACGATTTACGGATGGCTTAAGGTTTCTGCTCGCTATCTAGCCTTATCGTGGTGTCCTTGCTGATCTTCACCTGCGCAAGCTTATCCAGCAGGCTACCCGCATCCTTCATGACATCCTGATTGCTCTCAATAAATTCCATCTCGCGTTCAGAAAGAACACGGGTCATCACGCTGCACTCTCCGTCAGCGCCCCTGGCTTTGATGATCAACAGGGAACCGAACTGGGCGACTGCGTTCGGGACGTTTTCGATGGACTTGATGAACTCGCCGGCCGCCAGAGCGTTCTCCCTGTTCACTTCGGCTCTTCGCTTGTCGATTGTCGCAAGTTCGATGGCGCGCTTGCCTTTTTTGAAGGCGTCTTCCGCCTCCTTAGAATTTAGCGCTTCTTTTGATTTTGCGATCCACCTCTTATACCAACTTCCTTTTTCGGGCGGGTATTCCGCTGAAGGTATAAAGCCCAGATGCTCAGTATAGGACTTGACTGCCCGCTCCACGATTTCGACCAATTTCGGGCTGTCCTCGCTGATATATACCCGAACGGGAGCATATCTGGTTTGAGCAACTTTCGTGTGATCAAGCCCCATGGTGTCGATGACAAAATTTTCGTATGTCTCGCGCCGGATTGCACTCGCGTCCTTGGACAGTCGATCCACCTCACGAGATAATTCCTGAAATTGGACCGCCAAGCTTTCTTTGTTATTGAGTGACGTTATCTGGTCGAGTCGCCGCGAAAGCTCGGATGTCCTCTCGGATAGCTCATCGACGCGCCTGAAAATCGAACTTCGTCTCGGGTATTTATCACTACCGCGAAAGCGCAGCACGTCTCTCAACAGATATGAGAATTCCTTGGAATCGATCCGGTCAAAATCGTCCAGCAACCGCCTTATGAGAAAATCCGCCTCAGGATATTCGAAATCATCCGTTGCGATCAGAACTGCAATCAAGCCCTCCAGCCGTCTCACACGCCGGTAAAGATCGTCATCCTCACTTGAAACCATCTATCGCTCCCCCTCCGATCCATCCTGCCGGACGACCCATTCGTCAATTCTCTCCCTCGGTCCGATCTTCTTCTATTTCAGGTGGGAGGCGATTGTTCATGTACATATGAAGTGCTTCATCAATGAACATTGGGAGCTCCATCATCATCATGTGGGCTTCCTTTGACTCCTCGATCATGAACATTTCAAAGAACGGTCCCTTGCGCATCATCTTCATGATACGCCGCAAACGTTGTATCGATTGTTCGGTGCGCTCCGCGCCACCGGATCTAATTTCCCGATAGGTCTCGACAAAAATCTCTGCCAGCCAAGGCACATCCTCCCGAAGCATGCCCCCAAGCATGAGCAAAACGATCGGATCGCTTTCATCGAAAGAAAACCGATGCGTCATTTCATCGAACATTTTCGGATGAAGCCGGCGGAATTTGCGGCGATAACGCCGTGGTTCTCTCTCCATAATTTCCGAGCTGAAATCATGCAGCCGCGAGTCCAGTCCGCGAACGCCGGTTACGAGTTCCTCCAGAATTTCTGTTTGCGGCCGCATGTGTTTTTCCGTCGGCGCGCGATCCGGAATTTCCTCGATCATCTTCTCGAAGTCGGGCCAAAGACCATTGAAGCGCCTCTTTATGAGGTCCTCACGATTCTTGTTGCCGGAAACTTTCTCTATCGTATGGATCACTTCACCAAGGCCGGCTTGGTCGACTTTTTTTGCCTGAAACTGAGCGAGGGGATCGGTAATGTCGCTAAACTCAAGGCCGAATAGAAGCGGAATGACCTTCCCGTCCTGCATGGATTTGGCCAGTGCGCCAGCTTCAAACAAAACCCACGGTGACGTGAGATTTTCAGGTGTGATGCAGATTATGCCGAAATTGGAAGCTTCCAGCTCTGCTCCGATCGCTTGTGCCCACCGATCGCCTGCCGCAATGTCGGTTTCAGAGACCCAAGGCTCCACATAATCCAAAACAAGCGGTAGCCATTCTCGCAGAGTTTGTGCGAGCGCCTGGCTACGCTTCCCGCTCCAGCTAATAAAAACCTTCACGTATTTCTTCCCCCAATACCAACGCCTAGCGACATAGTATTACAGCTAAGAGTTCTTTTGAGAAGGTGAAGTCCTAAACTTGCTGGAAATTTGAAAAGGGGTGCATCCTGTTGATGCATTTTCAAACAGCTGGATCGGTTGGCGCCGATCTGGTCAGCAGGAGGACGCACCCCATGGTCAAGAGAGTACCGGCATCGATGCACAGTCGTCAGCAACTTTCCGATCTGATTGAGGGGCGCCTGTCCTCTTCGGAGGGCCGAGCTGACCTGATCAAGCTTGCAACGCGATTGATTGTTGAGGAGGCGCTTGAAGGGGAGGCAACTGACGCGGTGGGTCGGGAGTATTACGAACACGGTGGCGGCTCAGGCGCGTACCGCAACGGCAATCGGACGGGTCGGCTGCGGACGGCGGAAGGCATGGTTGAGTATTCGGCGCCGCAAGTGACGGGCGGTGCAGAGCCCTTCCGCTCCGAGATCCGCGATCACCTGAAGGGGCGCACGGCGGCGCTTGAGGATTTGGTTTACGGTGACACTGCACTTTTTTCCGCAATGTGGGATTGGGGGGCTGCGGTGACACGGTGTAAATGGTTTAGGTTGGTCGCGTTCCGGGTTTAGGCTTCACCGTCTGTATTGGTGTAGCCTCATTAAACCTTGCTAGGAGAGTGACCGACCTAGTCCAATTGCACCGTTGTCACGAAAAACCACCGAGAACTATGTCACCGAAAACCCCGTTCCCGCAGCCTTAGCATACCGGACCACCCCACGCACCCACCCACCCCCCAATCACCGCTCATCACGGCGGCGGTCGAGATAGGCGCGGATGTCCATGAGGAAGGGGAGGGCGGCGGCGAACTTCTCGGTGTCGAAGGCGGCTTGCAGTTCGGCGAGGCCGGGCGCCAGGGCGGCGATGGCGCGGTTGCGGGCGGCCAGGCCGGGTTCGGTGATCGCCACCAGCTTGCCGCGGCCGTCCCAGGGGTCGGGCACGATCTCGACCAGGCCGCGGGCCTCCAGCTTCTGCAGCGTGTTGGTCATCGCCCCCTTGGTGACCTGGAAGGCGCGGGCCAGATGGGCCGGGCTCTGCTGGCCGCCCTGCCGCGCGAAATGGTTCAGCACCCCGAAATGGGAGAGCTTGAGGCCATCGGGCAGGACCTGCTCCAACAGGGTGCGGGACAGCTGGTTGATGATGCCGATCTCGTTGAAGAAGGCAAACAGCACGGGGTCCGGCCCGGCCGTGCCCGATTTCCCCCCACCCGGCATGCCCTCACCCTTGTCGCCGCCACCCGGCGCATCCTGCTCCCCTACGGCCTTACTCATGACACCCTCATCCGTCACACCTTGATCAACCGCGCCGCGACCGGCCAGCGCGGGCTGGGGCCGAGGTCGGGGCCGTAGCCCAGCCGGCCCAGCATCTGGACCCGCTCACCGCTGCCGCCGGTCAGCAGGCCATGCACCTCGTCATAGAGCTCCCGCATTTCCGGATATTCCTGCAGGGTCTGGCTCATCGGGTGCAGGCCCAGGCCCAGGCCGGTGGCCGCCAGGTTGAGTCTGACCCAGGCGCGGCCGACGTCAAGCTGGGTGGTGCGGCCGTTGTCCTTGGTGGTCACCCAGACATGGCCCATGGCCGAGGCGCAGAGGCTGCGGAACATGTCCAGGCCCTGCTGGAAGGCGGTCGATTTTGTGTCGGCGATGGTCTCGCGGGTCAGCATCCCCAGCGCCGCCAGGCTTTCCAGGAACGGCCCGCCCAGGTCGATGCCGTCGGGATTGGCCTCGATCTCGGTCTTGCCGATGCGCATCAGGTGGACGCTCTCCATATAGGCGTCCTCGGTGGTCAGTTCGATCTCCATGCCGCGCCAGGTCAGGTCGCGCAAGGCGGCGAGGCGGTCCGGCGCGGTCGAGCCGGCGACGGTCACCCCCGGGCCGGCGGCCGCCGCCAGCTCGGTGATCATTGCCGCCGCCACCGGGCGTGCCGTGTCATAGGGCTCCTTGTTCGAGCGCCGGTTCAGGACCTGGGCGAACAGCGGGTCCTTGGCGACATCGCTGTCGGGGCGGAAGCTTATGCGGGCGATCGGCCGGTCGCCGAGGTGCCGGCCCGGCTCGCCGTCCGGGAACGGGTCGATGGCGGCCCGGTGCCCGGTCTCGGCCGCGGCCAGGCGCAGCAGTTCGAGGAAACAGCCCAGGCCGATGACGATCTGGCGGCTCTCCGGGTCGGTCACCGGCAGCAGGCGCTCGGGGTCGCAGAAGAGGGTGATTTCACCCTCGGTCCTGAGGTCGAGCAGCCAGGGTTGGCGGTTGTGCGGGTTGGGGGCCAGGATGGCGTAGGACAAGGCGGTCAGGCGGGGGTCGGAAAAGCTGGCGCCGGCCTCGGCCCACGGCGCCAGGGCCTTGTCGGGGCTGCGTGTCAGGACGAAGCTGGCGCCGCCGGCGCCCAGGATGACGGCGGCGGCACCGGTGAGCTTGAGCAGCGAACGGCGGTTGAGGGCCATGATGGTCTCCGTATATAGTTCAATGTTGAACTATATAGTTTGACGTTAAACCAATTGCAAGCGAAAAAAAGGCCGGTTCTGACAGGTTGGGCGGCGCGTCAGGCGGTCAGGTAGTCGAACTGGGCCGACATTTCGGCGGCGGTCATCGGGAAGTCGACCCCGTCGCGGGCGTAGAGCATGGCCTCGGGCTTGATCCGGGCGATCCGGGTTTCGACCCGCACCGCCACCCGCATCGAGAAGCCGGCCTTCCAGACCAGGGCGACGATCAGGCGCGGCTTGTCACCTTCCAGGATCTCGGCCACCGCGTCGCCGGGCAGGCCGGCCCGCTGGGCAAAGGCCTGGGTGACGAATTCGGTATCGCCGCGTTCGATGGCGTCGGCGACATATTCGTCGTCCAGCTCGCCGGATGCGATCGCCGCCTCGACCCGTTCGGCGGCGCTGGCCGCCTCGCCCTTGCCGGTGGCGATGCGCTGGCGCACCGAGTTGGTCAGCTCGCTAGCCAGGGTCGGCGGCAGTTTGTTGCTCTGCACCAGGATGTCGACCAGCGACGAGGCGACGAAACCGGCGATCCGCCGGACCGCGCGCAGCGACAGGTCGCGGCGCATGACCAGCGGCTTGTGCAGTGTCGCCGTGGTCTCGGCCTGCGAGATCACCTGGTCCAGGGTCTCCTCGCGGATCTGGGCCGAGCCGTTGGCCAGCAGGCTGGAGATCGCGTCCACGTCCATGGTCTCGACGATCGCCTGGGACAACGGTTCCGAGACCGTGCCGCGCCGCGACATGGCGGCCAGGGCGGTGGACGGCGAGCCGCTTTTGATGATCTCCAGCAGGTCGTCGTCGTTGAGCAACGGCGAGTATTCCAGGACCGGCGCGTGGACGATCGCTTCCATGTCCTTGGCCAGGCGCTTGACCAGGCCGTGGGGCGCCAACAGGGTGTGCTTCAGCTCCTCGGCGATGATCTGGCGGACCCGGGGCAACTGGTCGTCGGCCAGGACCTCCAGCACCTCGATCGCGGTTTCCCGCACCCGCACCTGCTCGGTCGGCGACAGATCGGGCAGCAGCCGCGAGATCTTGCGGGCCAGGTCGCAGCGGACATCGGCGTTTTCGTCATAGGCCAGCAGGACATTGGCCTGGCTCGGCGTGGCGGTGTTGCCGGCGATCTCGCGCCGCACTTCCCAGGCCTCGTCCTCGGCCAGGTAGTAGAGGATCTCCGGCTGGACGTCCTCGCGCCGGGCGATCGCGCGGCGCACTTCGATGTCGCCGTCGCTGGCCAGCCGCTTTTCTTCGTCATAGCCCAGCGGCTGCACCGCGGTGCCGTCGCCAGCTACCTTGCCGGACCGCTTTCGCCCGGATTTCCGACCGCCCAAGAGTTTATTCAGCACTGCCATCCTCCGCCGCATTGTTCTCGGACGCCACGGCAATGCCGCGTTTTCCCGCCCGTTTCACCTGGTACATGGCGTGGTCGGCGCGGCGGATCAGATCAGCCACCGACTGGTTGATTTTGTAGTCGCTGACCGCCACGCCGATCGACATCGATATGGGCCGCGCCGGGTCGACGGTGTAGTCGCTGGCGAATTCCAGGTCATGCAAAAGGCGATGGGCCTTGGCCTCGGCGCCGCGCGGGCCGGTTTCCTCCAGCCAGATGACGAACTCGTCGCCGCCCAGGCGGGCCGCGATATCGCCGACCCGGATGTTGCCGCTGATCTTCTCGCCGATCCGGCGCAGCAGTTCGTCACCCTTGTCGTGCCCCAGATGGTCGTTGACGGTCTTGAAATTGTCGAGGTCGATGAACAGGATGGCGCCCCTGCGGCGGTGCCGCCGCAAATGGCTGAGGCGCCGGCCGACATCCTCGTTGAAGGCCCGCCGGTTGCCCAGCCCGGTCAGGTCGTCGACCCGCGACATGTGCGCCAATTGCTCCTGATAGCTGAGCTGCGCCACCGCCATGCCGAGATGCTTGGCGATCTCGCTCATGATCGCCCGGTCTTCCTCGGCAAAAGGCTGGGCGCTGGCCGGGCGTGCGATACAGATCGCGCCGTTGACCTCGCCATGATAGTCGCTGAGATAGGCCAGGCCGCGATACTGGTCGGTTTCGAACACGATGTCGGGCCGGAAGCCACGGCCAGTCTGAACCGCGGCGATCGAACCGGCAATGGCCTCGTCGATGGCCTTGTCGCCGCGCTCGCCCAGGGCCAGGATGGGGACCAACAGCCCATTGCCATTGCTGCGCAGGAACCAGGCCTGGGCGGCGTAAAGTGTCGAGGCGATCAGAAACGCGGCCCGGGGCAGCATCCGCGACGGATCCAATTCGCCCCGGATCACGTCGGCGATCTTGTTGATCAGATCTTCGCGGTTCTGGGCCTGGGCCAGGGCCTGGTCGCGTGCCCGGGCCTGGGAAATGTCGCGGCAGACGCCGCGCCCGCCGATCCATTCATTGTCATCGTTGAACAGCGGCACCGAGGAAACCAGCAGGCAGGCGGCGTCGCCGTTGCTGCGCTGGTACCAGACTTCGGCGTCGTCCCAGGGTTCGGACGAGGTGAAGGGGAAGGGCGCCTCGGGGCCCTGGTTGGCATGTCGGAAATCGATCGCCAGCCGCCCTTCCAAATCCTTGGCGGAATAACCGAGATAGCCCCTGGGGCTGACATAATTGAAGCGGCCGTTGCGATCGGTTTCCCAGGCGAACTCGCTGGAACATTCAACCAAGTCCTTGTACAACCCGCGCGAGGCGACCAAAGCGTTGATCAGGTTCCATTCCAAGGTGTTGTCGCGCGCCAGCAGGAGAATGGCGCTGGGCTCGTCCAGTCCGGGCACGACGAAGGGCAGCACCGTTGTGTCGAAATAGGTCACGTCGCCATGGTTGCTGGCGACCCTCAACTGTTTCGACCCCCCGAACTGCCTGACCTCGGCAATCGCCTGCCTCAACGGCGGATCATTGCGGCGCAAGGCGTCGAGCAGGGGAGCGGCCTTGTCATTGTGCGCCACCAGCGCCCCGTCGCGTGAAACGATTATTGCGGGGCCTGACAATCCATCCAGGAGCGACGGCTCCGGCGAGACTTCGCCTCGCCGGTCTAACACCGTTTCTACCGTGGTCAATCCTGTAGCTGCCACGTCGCCTACTGTCTAACGCAACTGGTTGGGACGAAATTTCGCCCATATCTCCTATTTTTTTAACAGGTAGCCGGTTAACAGCGGATTAAGCCTGTCGGCGGAGGCATGCTCGCGGGTTCAAATTGTGTCTCTCCGTGATGCGAATTGCGGGGACGCTTGTAATCGAAGTTGCAGAAACGGCGCGGGACCGGTCCGAAGGACGCAAGGTCGTTGTCTGTTCCGCTTCGGTTGCCGCCTCAGACTGGGCAGGACCGTATGCATGGGCCGCCACGGCTGGTCGGTAATTGAAGTCCTCATACTTTTGGCCAGAACCTGGCCGAGCCACGGTCCGCGAGCCTAACTATCTGTTTTGTATGGTTAATTTTGTAGAAACATTGACGGTGTATAATACCAAATCAACCAAGCGATCTTGCCAGCGTCTCATCTGCGCGGCACATTGGGGATCATGATAGGACAAGACAAACAACGCCCGGACGCGTGTCCGTTGGATCAGATCGAACATTGGGTCTTCGACCTGGACAACACCCTGTACCCGGCCGATTGTCGCCTGTTCGACCAGATCGACCGCCGCATGGGCGAGTTCATTTCCGATTTCCTGGGGGTCGAACCGAAAGCCGCCAAGGACATCCAAAAACGCTTTTTCCTCAACTACGGCACCACCTTGAACGGCCTCATGCAGGTCCACGGCCTGGCGCCGCAACGGTTTCTGGATTATGTCCACGACATCGACCTTTCGCCGCTGCCCGATGCAAACGGCCTGGACGCGGCCTTGGGCGGGCTGCCCGGTGTCAAATGGATCTACACCAACGCGTCGTCCCGGCATGCCGAAAACGTGCTTGGCTATCTGGGAATCATGCACCATTTCGCCGGGATCTTCGATATCGTGGCCGCCGGTTTCCAACCCAAGCCGCACATCGACCCCTATCGCACCTTGATCGATCGGTACGCCATCACGGCATCGACCGCGGCGATGATCGAGGATATTGCCCGTAACCTGGAACCGGCGGCCGAACTGGGCATGACCACCGTCTGGGTGCCGTCCGGCGCCGGCTATGACCGGGTCGGGGCGGATGGCGGTCATATTGACCATATCGTTCGAGACCTGCCGGCATGGCTGGCGGAAATCAGCGCGGGCGGGCGCATCGCCAACAGTTGACTCCCCCCATGGGCGGATTATTGTCTGCGCCCGGAACGTAAGAGTCTGACTCGAAAGTCGCTGCTCTATCACGCTCCTACTCCCAGCCGCCCACCGGGGTCCCGTATTCGGGTGGTCGAGAGGGGGAGCGGAATGGAACAGCGCCCCGAAAAGCGCGGTTGGCGCTTATTCAGTCAGACAATAAGAGGGAGACGCGCCGCCATGTCCGCCGAGGAAATTCACGCGATCGTTGATGATGCTTGGGAACGCCGTGACGAAATCACTTTCGACACCGGCGGTGAAATCCGCGATGCGGTCGAAACCGCGCTCAACCTGTTGGATGAAGGCAAGGCCCGGGTGGCCGAGAAGACGGGTGACGGCTGGCACGTCAATCAATGGCTGAAAAAAGCGGTGCTGTTGGGTTTCCGCCTCAACGACATGGCAGTGGTCGACGGTGGCCCGGGCGGCGCCACCTGGTGGGACAAGATCCCGTCGAAGTTCGAGGGTTGGGGCGAAAACCGTTTCCGCGAGGCCGGGTTCCGGGCGGTGCCCGGGGCCGTGGTGCGGCACAGCGCCTTCATCGCGCCCGGTGTCGTGCTGATGCCCAGCTTCGTCAACCTGGGCGCCCATGTCGGCAGCGGCACCATGGTCGATACCTGGGCCACGGTCGGGTCCTGCGCCCAGATCGGCGCCAATTGCCATATCTCGGGCGGTGCCGGTATCGGCGGCGTGTTGGAGCCACTGCAGGCAGGGCCGGTGGTGATCGAGGATGACTGCTTCATCGGCGCCCGCTCGGAAGTGGTCGAAGGCGTGGTGGTCGAAGAGGGGTCGGTGCTGTCGATGGGCGTCTTCATCGGCGCCTCGACCAAGATCGTCGATCGGACCACCGGTGAGGTCTTCTACGGCCGCGTCCCGGCCTATTCGGTGGTGGTGCCCGGGACCATGCCGGGCAAGCCGCTGCCCGACGGATCGCCCGGCCCCAATCTCTACTGCGCGGTGATCATCAAGCATGTCGATGCCAGGACCAGGTCGAAAACCTCGATCAACGACCTGCTTAGGGACTGACTCCGCTTGGTCGCGCACGGCGAACCGCTGGACCTGGCCCGGGCTCTGATCCGCTGCCCGTCGGTAACGCCGGCGGATGCGGGCGCCCTGGACGTGTTGGCGGCGGCCCTGGCGGATCTCGGTTTCATTTGCCACCGGCTGCCCTTTTCGGAGGCGGATACGCCCGACGTCGACAATCTGTATGCCCGCTTGGGAACGGCGGGGCCGAATTTCTGTTTTGCCGGACACACCGACGTGGTGCCACCGGGCAGCGAAAACGGCTGGTCCCACGGCCCCTTTGCCGGCGAGGTGGTGGACGGCATGCTGTGGGGCCGGGGTGCGGCCGACATGAAGGGGGCGATTGCCTGTTTCGTCGCCGCGACCGCCCGGTTTCTGAGCCAACGTGACGGCCAGGTTCCCGGCTCGATCAGCCTGTTGATCACCGGCGACGAGGAAGGACCGGCCATCAACGGCACGGTCAAGGTGCTGGATTGGATGGCGGCGCGTGGGGAAACCATCGATGCCTGCCTGGTGGGCGAACCCACCAACCCGCGCCGGGTCGGCGAGATGGCCAAGATCGGCCGTCGTGGCAGCCTGACCGGACGCCTGACCGTCCTTGGCACCCAGGGGCATGTCGCCTATCCGCAACAGGCCGACAACCCGATCCCGCGCCTGATCGCCATGCTGGCCGCGATCACCGACGTCGAATTGGACCAGGGCAACCCGCATTTTCAGCCGTCGAACCTGGAAGTCACCACGATCGACGTTGGCAATCCGGCGACCAACGTGATTCCGGCCAGTGCGGCCGCGGTGTTCAACATCCGCTTCAACACCGAACATGACGGACCCAAGCTGGAGCGCTGGTTGCGGGACTGCTTCGACGGTGTGGGCGGTGAATACCGGCTGGATATCGAGTTTGGCAGCGAACCTTTCCTGACCGACGAGGGGCGGTTTACCGAAATCCTGGCGGCAGCGATCAGCGATCGCACCGGGGCCGCGCCCGAACTGAGCACCTCCGGCGGCACGTCGGATGCGCGGTTCATCAAGAATTTTGCCCCGGTCGCCGAGTTCGGCCTGGCCGGTGAGACCATGCACAAGATCGACGAGCGGGTTCCGGTGGCCGATTTGGAGGCGCTGACCGACATCTACCACGGGGTGTTGACGCGCTTTTTCACCGCCTGATGCCAAGCTGGCTGGAATTCACAGGCTCAATTCGCGGTGCCTGGCGGCTGGCCCTGCGGGACCCCGCCGGGATGGCGCTGTTCAACCTGACCGTGGTGGGTTTCTGGCGCAGCTTTGCGGCTGCGCTGTTGATGCTGCCGATCTTCGCCCTGATGGTGGTGATGAACCACGACCCGTTGCTATCGCCGGCACCGGCCCAGTTGTGGGTCGTGCATGGGATCTCCTATGTGCTGCACTGGGTGATGTTCCCGGTGGTGATGATCTGGGTGACGCGTTTCCTAGGCCTCGGTGCGGGATATGGCGCATTCATCATAGCTATCAACTGGTCCCAACTCATCCAGACCGGCCTGTTTCTGCCGGTCTCCATCCTGCTCTGGTTGGAGGTTGATCAGGTCGCAAACCTGCTGGGGCTGCTGCTCTTTGCCTGGGTGGCATTTTACGATTGGTTTATCGCCCGGACCGCGCTGCAGGCGCCCGCCGGGACGGCTGCGGGCATTGTAGCGCTCAATGTGATCCTGAACCTGCTGATGGAACAGGGCTTGAACCGGCTCATGCCGGTCTAGTGGATAGTATTTATCAGATGGTACCCATAGGACGGTTTCCCAAGTCCGCCCGGAAAGGCGCCCGATGCGCCGTGATGCTGGCGCATCACAAGCGTCGGGCAACGCGTCCGGCGGGCTTGGGAAGCCGCCCCGCGGGTCCCATATCCCGGCTTCTCGCTGTGTCGAGGACCCTTGACGATGCGCCAGCATCGCCGGCGGGACCTCTCCTGGCGAGAAAGCGGGATATGGGATCCTATGGGCACCATCTGATAAATACTATCCACTAGCAGGCTGCCAGAACCTTTTCGCTTCGCCATATTGCCGTTGTCCTGCTTGTGCCTCACATTAATGGGAGACAAAGCGGCGAGGCAGCGATGATGCGGGACATACCGGCGACTCTCGAAACCGCGGCGGCGAGATGCGGCTGCCACCACGACGACCTACAGCGTTTCGCGGACCAACTTGCAGTGCTGCCACCGCTCGAGGCGGCGCGGATCAACGCCTTTCACTTCGCCGAGGCGGCCGGGGTCCAGCCGGATACCGCGATCGACCTGTTCGTGCACGGCGCCAAGCTGGGCCTCTTTGACCTGGAATGGGGCATGGTTTGCCCGATGTGCGGGGCGATCACCCAAAGCGTGGCCCATATCGACCGGGTGGCCGAAAACACCGTCCATTGTTCAATCTGCCAACGCGATGCCGCCAGCGTGCTGGACGATACCGTCGAAGTCAGCTTTGCCTACAACCCGGCCAGCGCAACCTTGAACCCGCACCGTGACTTCGCCACATATCACCACTACTACACCTCGACCAGCTTTGCCTCTCGCGACCTGTGGCGCGGATTCCACGAAACCCAAACGGTGGCCGACGCCCGCATCGAGCCCGGTGCGGTCGGGACCCTGGCCTTCCGGGCAGACCCCGGCCAGATCTACCGGCTGCTGTGTTTGGATACCCATGCGGGCGGCGATCTGACGGTGGTCGACGGGGGCGGGTCGGAATCCGCCCAGGAAATTGCCCTGTCGGACCGGGGCTTTTCGCCCGCGGCGTGCGATCTGGCGGCCGGCGATGCCAAGCTGACCGTCGCCAACCGGACCGACCAGCCGGTGTGGTGCCGGGTGCTGCAGGTCGACGTCCAGGCGGCGATGGCGATCATTCACAAACATCCGCCGGAGTTCGGCCGCCGCCTGACCGGCAAGCATCTTTTGAATAACCAGGCGTTCCGCGACTGTTTCGACCTGCACGAACTGGCGCCCGACCTGAAACTGAAGCTGCGCAGCCTGACCCTGTTGTTCACCGACCTGAAGGGATCCACAGCGCTTTATGACCGCGAAGGCGACCTGGCCGCATACCGCCTGGTCCAGGATCATTTCGCCGCCTTGAAGCAGGTGGTGCGCGGCCATTCCGGGGCGATCATCAAAACCATGGGCGATGCCATCATGGCGGCGTTTCCCCAGGGCGGTGAAGGCATCAGGGCAGCGATCTCGATGATGCGGGCAATGGGCGAGTTGACCCATGACCGCCATGGTGACGAGGTCGGCCTGAAGGTTGGCCTGCATGCCGGGCCGGCGCTGGCGATCAACGCCGGCAGCAGCCTCGACTATTTTGGCCAGACCGTGAATATCGCGGCCCGTGTCCAGGGATTGGCCGATGCCGGCGACATTTGCGTCACCCGGTCGCTCAATGACGACGAAGTGGTGCCCGGCCTGCTGGCGGACGCGGGCTATAGCGGCCAGGCGGAAACCGCGCATCTGAAAGGCGTATCGGCGGCCGAACAGGTCTATCGCTACCGCCGGGTTTAGGAACTGGAAAGGTCATCTGGGATGACCGTCTTTTGGTCCCTCAAGCGCCGGGCGCTTGCCTCCGCCCGATAAGCCAGGCTTATCGAACGTTGGAATAACTCACGCCGACCAAGTAGAGCCCGTCCGGTGGAGCGGTTGGGCCGCAGGCCGAACGGTCGTGGGCCGCTAACGCCGCCGCCACATCGTCCACCGCCCATTTGCTTTCGCCGACCTGGACCAGAGTGCCGACCATGGCCCGGACCTGGTTGTGGAGAAAACTGCGGGCCTCGGCCATGACCAGGACCTGGTCGCCGTCACGCCGCACGTCCAGGCGGTCCAGTGTCTTGCAGGGTGATTTGGCCTGGCAGTGGACGGCCCGGAACGTGGTGAAGTCGTGGCGGCCGACCAAGTGCTGCGCCGCCCGGTGCATGGCCTCCGCGTCCAGGGCGCGGTGCCTGACCCAGGCCCGGCCCCGCTCCAGGGCCAATGGCGCGGTGCGGTTGACGATGCGATAACGGTATCGGCGGCCGGTGGCTGAGAACCGGGCGTGAAATTCGGGTTCCGCAATGGCGCAGTCCAGCACCGCGATGCGCGCCGGTTTGAGGTGGAAGTTGACAGCGTTCATCACGGTCGCCGCCGGCCAATCCCGCTCCAGATCCAGGTGCGCCACCTGACCCAGGGCATGAACCCCGGCATCGGTGCGGCCGGCGCCATAAACGGTGGCGCTCTCGCCGGAAAAGGCGGTCACCGCTGCTTCCAACGCCGCCTGGACCGATGGCCCGTTGGCCTGGCGCTGCCAGCCGACCAGGCCGCGCCCGTCATATTCCAGGGTCAGGCGATAGCGTGGCACTGTCGCTATTCCAGCCGGTCGCCGGCGGCCAGGGGATAGCCGCGCCGGAAGGCATCCGCATCCATCGGCGCCTTGCCTGGCCGCTGCAGTTCCAGAAGGCGAACCGCGCCCTTGCCACAGGCGACGACCAGATCGTCGTCCGCCAGCACCTCGCCGGGTCGGCCGGGTCCGGTTTCGGCGAGGGACGAGCGCAATACCTTGATTTCGGTTCCGTCATGGGTGAATCGGGCTCCGGGATAGGGGCTCAAGCCACGGATCTGTCGGTCGATCTTGGTCGCCGGGAGCGACCAGTCTATGCGGGCTTCGGCCTTGTCGATCTTGGCGGCGTAGGTGACACCGTCCTCAAGCTGTGGCGTTGCTTCGAGGTTGCCGGCCGCCAGGCCGGCCAGGGCGTGCACCATCAATGGCGCCCCCATCTCGGCCAGCGTGTCGTGGACGTCGCCGGTGGTGGCGTCGGGCGCGATCGGCAGCCGTTCTTCCAACAGCACCGGGCCGGTGTCCAGGCCGGCCTCCATCTGCATCACCGCAACCCCGGTTTCCGCATCCCCCGCCATCACCGCGCGGTGGATCGGCGCCGCACCGCGCCAGCGCGGCAGCAACGAGGCATGCAGGTTGAGGCAGCCCAACCGCGGTGCCTCGAGGATCGGAACCGGCAGGATCAGGCCATAGGCGACCACCACCGCTATATCCAGGTCCAGGGCGGCAAATTCGGCCTGCGCCGATTCGTTCTTCAGGCTGGTCGGGTTGCGGACCGTCAGGCCATGTCGTTCGGCCAGTGCGTGGACCGGCGAGGGGCGCAATTTCTTGCCGCGGCCGGCCGGTCTCGGTGGTTGGCTGTAGACGCAGGCGATGTCGTGGCCGGCTTCGATCAGCGCCGCCAGGGTGGGGACCGCGAAATCGGGTGTTCCCAGAAAGGCCAGGCGCAGCCGGGTCATGGCCTCATGCTCCGACCAGGGAACCCTGTCGTTTGGCCTTGGCCAATTTTCGCAGGATCATGTTGCGCTTCAGCGCCGAGACATGATCGACGAACAGGATACCGTCCAAATGGTCGATTTCATGCTGCAGGCAGATGGCCAGCAGGCCGTCCGCCTTCAAATGGCGGATCTCGCCCTGGCGGTCCTGATAGCGGACCTCGACCGACGCGGGGCGGGTGACTTCGGCATAATGTTCGGGCAGGGACAGGCAGCCTTCCTCATAGGTCGCGTCCTCGTCCGAAACCCAGATGATCTCCGGATTGACCAGGCAGATCGGCGCCGCCTCTTCTTCCTCTTTGCTGACGTCGACGGTGATCACCCGTTTCGCCACCCCGACCTGAATCGCCGCCAGGCCGATCCCGGGGGCGGCGTACATGGTCTCCAGCATGTCGTCGAGCAGCCGGCGCACCTCGTCATCGACCCGTTTGACGGGTTTCGACTTGACCTTCAGGCGCGAATCGGGCGCGGCGATGATTTCCAGCTTGGCCATGGGCAGTTACCTAGGCGAAGCCTTTGCGCCCGTCAAGTTTGCACGGCGGGGCTGAATTCGAAAGTCTGGCGGGGGTGGTCTGATCGGTTATCCTGGCAGCGGGCGGCAAACCAGATGACCTTGTGACATGACCATTGCCTTGTTCCTGACCTATGACAGGCCGGCCACCTTGGCACCCCGGCTGCAAGAGGCGTTTCGCGAGCGGGCGCTGGCGTTTCTGGCGGTGCGGCCGGAGGTCAAATCCGTCGATCTGTTCCACCCCGCGGCCGGCGAGGTGCTGGTGTTCGGCGACGAGGTGCCGCCGCCCTTGCTGGTCCAGATCGATGTCGATACCGTGGCAGCGGCCGAGGCGTTGGTTGCCGCGGACGGTTTTGCCGCGGTTGCGGCGATTGCCGAACGGCCGCCGGGGCTGGACGTGTTCCAGGTGCAGGACTTCCCGATCGCGCAAGGCGAACCGGTCCCGCGCACGGCGCCACTCTCGTTCGTCGTCCGCTATTTCGGCCCTACCGATGACGACGCGGCCTTCGCCCGGCACTACGTCACCCATCACCCGCCGATCCTGGCCCGGCTGCCCGGGGTGCGCAACGTGCTCTGCTATCTGCCGGTGGCCTGGCGGAACCGATCCGGCCTCAAGGCTTCGGGCGCCTTTTTCGGCAACGAAGTGGTATTCGATGACCTGGCCGCCCTGAACCGATCGATGGTCAGTCCGGTCCTGGCTGAGTTGCGCCGCGACAGCAGCCAATTCCCCCGTTTTGGTCACAACACCCACCATGCCATGTTGCGCCGGCGCGAGATTCCGATTGCAACCGCCTCTCCGGCTCTGTAATTTTTTTTACACAAAAATGTCACAAATCGCTTTTCAGCCGAGCATTTCGTTGGTTGATGAGTGAAACCGGCAAGTCACACAGGGAGAAATTTCATGAGAATTCGCGCCATTCTGTCCTGCCTGACCCTTATTGGTATGGCTGGGGCAATGACCGCCGTAACCGCAGCGCCGGCAAGTGCCGAGGACTGCTATCGCGGTACGCTGGACAAACAGTATTGCGACCGCAACCGGGACCAGGTTGCCGATCTGCCGCTGGACCCGAAGGACTGGGTCGATCCGGACACCGTCATCTTCTCCTATACCCCGGTCGAGGACCCGGCGGTCTACGCCAAGGTCTGGGACGGGTTCATCCAGCACATGTCCAAGGTGACCGGCAAGAAGGTGGTGTTCTTCCCGGTGCAGTCCTACGCCGCCCAGTACGAGGCGATGCGGTCCGGCCGCCTGCATATCGCGGGCGTGAACACCGGCGGCAATCCGGTCGCGGTGAGCTGCGCCGGCCTGGTGCCGTTCGCGATGATGGCCTCGAAGGACGGGTCCTTCGGCTATGAGATGGAAATTATCGTCCCGGCCGACAGCGCCATCAAGTCACCCTCCGACATCAAGGGCCGCTCGCTGGCCTTCACCTCGCCGACCTCCAACTCCGGCTTCAAGGCGCCTTCGGCCCTGCTGAAATCCGAGTTCGGTCTGGAAAAGGAGAAGGACTTCAAGGCGACTTTCTCCGGCAAGCATGACAACTCGATCATGGGCGTCGCCAACAAGGACTACGAGGCGGCGGCGGTCGCCAACTCGGTCCTCAAGCGGATGATCGACCGCAAGGTCGTCGATCCGGCGAAGATCCGCACCATCTACAAGTCGCAGACCTTCCCGACCACCGGCTACGGCCATGCCCACAATCTGCACCCCGAGCTGGTGGCCAAGATCAAGCAGGCCTTCTTCACCTTCAAATGGGAAGGCTCGGACCTGCAGAAGGAGTTCAAGAAGGAGGGTCGCTTCGTCAGCATCCACCACAAATCCGACTGGTCCGTCATTCGCAAGATCGATGCGGCCAATGGCGTCTCCTACGCGTGTAAATAACCGACAACTAGCGTAACCTTCCAAGGGGCCGGGCTTCGGGCTGTGACCGAGGCCCGGTCTTGGGAGATTGGTCGGCCGCATGGGTCGACGCGGGGGGTGTGATGCTGCGTCTCGAACAGCTGGTCAAGCAGTACAGGACCGGCGACCTTGCCCTGAAGGGCATTGACCTGGAAATCCCGGACGGCCAGGTGATGGCCCTGATCGGCCCGTCGGGGGCCGGCAAGTCGACCCTGATCCGTTGCGTCAACCGGCTGGTCGAACCGACCTCGGGCCGGGCGCTGCTCAACGATCTGGAACTGACCGGCATCGGTCAGGGACAGTTGCGCAAGGCCCGCCGGCGGATGGGCATGATCTTCCAGGAATATGCCCTGGTCGAGCGGCTGACCGTGATGGAGAACGTGCTCAGCGGCCGGCTCGGCTATGTCGGCTTCTGGCGCAGCTATTTCCGCAAGTTTCCCCAGGCCGATATCGACGAGGCCTTTCGCCTGTTGGAGCGGGTCGGCCTGGCCGATATGTGCGACAAGCGGGCCGACGAGCTGTCCGGCGGCCAGCGCCAGCGGGTCGGGATCTGCCGTGCCCTGATCCAGGACCCGGAACTGCTGCTGGTCGACGAGCCGACCGCCAGCCTGGACCCCAAGACGTCGCGCCAGATCATGCGGCTGGTTTGTGAGCTGTGCAAGGAGCGCAAGCTGTCGGCGATCATCAACATTCACGACGTGCTGCTGGCGCAGATGTTCGCCGAGCGGATCGTCGGGCTGCAACTGGGCGAGATCGTCTATGACGGTCCGCCGGACGGGCTGACGCCCGAGGTGCTGACCCAGATCTACGGCGAGGAGGACTGGGAGGCGACCATCGAAAAGGTCGACGAGGACGACGAGACCGGCGGGCAGGACTTTGCCGACGCCGCCGTGCCGGCGGAGACTTCGGCCCAAGAGCCCGACCGCGACCGCCTGGCCGGCCTGACCTGACCGGGCGATGAGCACCTCGACCTTCTCCCCGCGGTTCTGGAAAAAGCCGCCGCTGATCAGGAACCCAAGGCTGCGCTGGGGCCTCACGATCGGGGTTGCGATCTATCTTGCCCTGGCTTTCGGCACCATGGAGATCAACTGGGCCCGGGTCGCAGAGGGCATCCCGCGGGGCCATAAGTTTATCGCCGCGTTCTTCCCACCCGATTTCGTGTCGCGCTGGGAGGAGATCCTGGACGGGATCTACGAGAGCCTGTGGATGACCGTCACCTCGACGGTTGTCGGCATCGCCGTTTCGATCCCGGTGGGGCTGGGCGCCGCCCGCAACCTGGCGCCAAAGCCGATCTACCTGTTCTGCCGCGGTGTCCTGGCGGTATCCCGCAGCTTCCAGGAGATCATCATCGCCATCTTCATGGTCAAGCTGTTCGGGTTCGGCCCGTTCGCCGGCTTCCTGACCTTGAGCATCGCCACGGTCGGCTTCTACGGCAAGCTGCTGGCCGAGGATATCGAGGACATGGACCCGGTCCAGGCCGAGGCGGTCAAGGCGACCGGCGCCAACTGGTTCCAGTGGCTGAACTATTCGGTCCAGCCCCAGGTCTTGCCACGGATGATCGGGTTGGGGATGTACCGCCTGGACATTAATTTCCGTGAGTCCGCGGTGGTCGGCATCGTCGGGGCCGGCGGCATCGGCGCCACCCTGAATACCGCCTTCGACCGCTACGAATTCGATTCCGCCGCCGCCATCCTGCTGGTCATCATCGGCATCGTCATGGCGGTGGAATATTCCTCGGGCTATGTCCGCAAGAAGGTGCAGTGATGGCGGTACGGCAGAAACCCAGCGGCCTCAAGGTCTGGCAGCGGCGCGACCGCAACAAGCAGTTTTCGGTCTGGGCCGGCTATCTGGTGGTCACCGCGATCTTCGTCTATTGCTGGCAACTGATGTCGGAAAAGACAGTGTGGTTTTTCGTCCTCGACGCGCCCCGCCAGGCCGCCGACATGGCGGCCCGCATGGTGCCGCCGAAATGGTCCTATATGGACACCCTTTGGGTCGCCGTATGGGATACCATCAACATCGCCACATTGGGCACCGTGATGGCGATCATCCTGGCCGTGCCGACCGCTTATTGCGCCGCCCGCAACACGACGCCCAGCGTCGCCTTCGTGCGCCCGATCGCGCTCTTTATCATCGTCTCGTCGCGCTCCATCAATTCGCTGATCTGGGCCTTGATGCTGGTCACCATTATCGGCCCCGGGGTGTTCGCAGGCGTGATCGCCATCGGGCTGCGCTCGATCGGCTTCTGCGCCAAGCTGCTGTACGAGGCGATCGAGGAAATCGACGAGAACCAGGTCGAGGCGGTAACCGCGACCGGCGCCAGCGGCGCTCAGGTGACGGCCTACGGCATCGTGCCGCAGGTGCTGCCCGCCTTTGCCGGGATCTCGGTCTTCCGCTGGGACATCAACATCCGCGAATCCACGGTGCTGGGCCTGGTCGGGGCCGGCGGCATCGGCCTGCAACTGAATGCCTCGATCACAAACCTGGCCTGGACCCAGGTGTCGCTGATCCTGCTGGTGATCATTGCCACGGTGATTTTGAGCGAATGGGTGTCGGCCAAGGTGCGCCACGCCATCATTTAGGCGCTTCCCCAACTTGACACTCTCCCGAGTAAGGCTATTCGACCGTTTCGAGTTGATTCGGGTCGATGCCGAAGCGTTTCAGGCGGCGCCACAGCGTGGTCCGGTCGATGCCCAAATCCTGGGCGGCGCGCGATTTGTTGCCGCCGGCGTTGCGCAGGGCCCGCAGTGTCGCCTGTCGGAGTGCCGCCAGGTCGTCGTCCCCGGTGACCCCGGCGCTGGGCTGGTATTCCCGGATGTCCTGGGGCAGGCTTTCCGGGATCACCGCCTTGTCGACGGCACAGATCACCGCATGCTGGACGGCGTTTTCCATCTCCCGGACATTGCCGGGCCAGGGGTAGTCCATCATCAGCCGCATCGCTTCGGGCGTGCAGTCGATATCGTCGGGAAAACCGCGCGCCACCAAGTTGTTGCAGAAGTGCTTCAACAACAGCGGAATATCGGTTGGCCGCTCCTTCAAGGACGGGATGTTGAGCGGGATCACCGCCAACCGGTAATAGAGGTCCGCCCGGAAACGGTTTTCGTCAACCATATCGCGCAAGGGCTGGTTGGTGGCGCTGATCACCCGGACATCGACTTGGATCGGTTTGTCGGACCCGACCATTTCGAATTCCTGTTCCAGGATCGCCCGCAACAGCTTGGCCTGCAGGTGCAGCGGGATCTCGCCGACCTCGTCTAGGAACAGGGTGCCGCCGTCCGCCGCCTGGAAGCGGCCGATGCGCGCCTGACCGGCGCCGGTGAAGGCGCCCTTGACGTGGCCGAACAGCTCCGACTCGATCAGCGCCTCGGGAAAGGCGGCGCAGTTGACCTCGATAAAGGGATGGTCGGCGCGGTCGCTCATCCGGTGGATCAGGCGGGCCAGGGCGGTCTTGCCGGTGCCGGTCGCACCTTGCAGCAGAACCGACGCCTTGGTCGGCGCCACCTTTTGGACCCGGTCGAGGATCTGCAACATGATCGGGTCGCCGGAAATGAAATCGTTCTTGGCGCCTGAAACCAGGGCCTCCAGGTTGCGTTGCTCGGTCCGGTCCTGGGTGATGACCAGGCGCAGCGGCCGACCCTCGCTGGAAACCTGAACAAAACCGCTGTGGAATTCCAACGTGCGGTTGACGCCTTTGGCGTCGACATTGCGCTCGAAGCGCACGAAGCCGCCGGCGCTGCCGAACCCCAGCCCCTCGGGCCGTGGCCATTCGCCGATCGATCGCGCGGCGCATTGCAGCTCGCTCTGCAAATCGAAATTGCCGATCTGGTCGAGCCGGCTGATCGGTTCGTTGACCGCCATGCCCAGCATCTCGCAGGCAGCCGGATTTTGGTACAGGACCTCGCCGTCCTCGGTGGCGATGATCACGCCCTCGTTCATGAACGACACGACTGCCTCGATCAGGGGCACCATATTGTCGATCGGATCCATGCCGATCCTCCCTGATTCGTATTTTTCCACAGTTTGCCAGCATTTCGACTGTTGCGCAACATGTTGCACGCTGTTGCGCCTCCAAATTAACCCTAATAAATCAATTGATTAGCGCGATTTCGAGAGTGAATCGCAGGTCAAAGGTGGTGCAACGCTCAACGCATGCAACAAAAAAACACTGTTTAATTTCAGGCACTTAACTTTGGCACGGGTCGTGCAAACAAGATGGTTAAAACGCGAGCCGCGGGTCGTCGAACAAGGAGGGAAAGATGTCGGAAATGTTTTCGGTCGAATGGATGGAACGCTACCGCGACGCCTGGAATGCCGAGCCAGAGCTGTCGGGTGAGCTGGAAAAGATCGCCTTCCAATCGACCATCGGCTACGGCTTCAACGACGAGGACGAGCCGCGCGCCGTGCTGGTCGTTGAGAACGGCAAGGCGGTGGCCGCCGGCGCCTTTGAAGGCCAGGAACTGAACTGGGACCTCAGGGCATCGCCCAAGGACTGGCAGTCCTGGCTGAAAAAGCCGCCCGGGCTGATGGGCCTGGGCATGGCCTACACCTCGCGCAAGCTGCGCTTCAAGGTCGGCGACTATGCGGCAATGATCAAGGACCCGCGCATGGCTGGCCCGTTCGTCAAGAGCTTCTCCGTGATGGCGAGGAGCTGATCCATGCGCCCGCCGATCGCCCTCGCGCTGGCCGCCACCCTGGTCGCCCTGACCGCCGCGCCGACCCTGGCCCAGAACTACCAGACCGCCAAGGTCACGGTCGAGACGATCGGCGATACGGTCACTTTGGGCGGCACCGTGGTTCCCTACAAGGAAGTCACGCTGGCGGCCCAGGTTGCGGGACAGGTGATGTACCTGGCCGGCGAAGAGGGCGATGCCTTCCAACGCGGCTCGATCCTGATCGGGATCGACGATGACGACCTGCAGGCCCAGCGGCGGGCCGCGCTCGCTAATATCTACAACGCCGACGCGGCGATGCAGAACGCGCGGGTGCAGTATTCGCGTGAACTGTGGTCGCCGCAGATGAACAACATCAACCGGTCGCCCGGCATGGGGATGCCGTCGATGTTCGACGCCTTCTTCACGCGCGGCATGGCCAACATGACCGGTTTGGGGTCGCCGTGGATTGATCGCCAGGCCGACCTCTACAGCCGGCTCAGCGGCCTCAACCGGGCCCAGTCGCAAGCCATGCAGGCCCGGGCCCAGTTGGATACCCTGGATGCGCGGCTGCGCGATGCCCGCATGCTGGCACCGTTCGACGGCACCATCACCGCCAAGCTGGTCGAGATTGGCGACACGGTCCAGCCCGGCCGGCCGCTGCTGCGCTTTGCCCATACCGACTACCTCAGGGTCAAGGCCGAGGTGCCGGTGCGCCTGGTGACCGGCCTGCATCGCGGTCAGTTGGTGCCGGTGCGAATGGACGCACGGGGGCAGGAATTGCAGGCGCGGGTGTCGCAGATTTTCCCGATCGCTGATGCTTCGCGTCACACCGTCACCGTCAAGTTCGACCTGCCGCAAGGCGTTGCCGGTGGGCCCGGCATGTATGCCGAGGTGCGGATCCCGCACCCCGACCGCAGTGCCCGGCAGCTTTCGGTCGTGCCGCGGGCCGCTCTGGTACGCCGCGGCAGTTTGCCCGGTGTCTATGTGCTGGACGGCGACCGGATTTCGTTCCGCATGGTCCGGGTCGGCGCCGCCTCGAGCGAGGATCAGGTCAGCATTCTCACCGGCCTACAGGGCGGCGAGACCGTCATCGTCAACCCGCCGGCCGGACTGGTTTCCGGCGCCATCAAGGCACGTTAAGCAGAACCACGGCTCAAAAAACAAGCCGGCAGAGGGAGGAGTTATGAACCAGACGGACGTCACGCAGAGGCCGGAAGACGCCAATGGCGGCGATGCCGCCCTGGGCCTGGCCGGGCGCATGGCGCGGGCGTTCATTCATTCGCCGCTGTCGCCGCTGCTGCTGGTCGCCAGCCTGGCGATGGGGTTCCTGGGCCTGATGTTCACGCCGCGCCAGGAGGACCCGCAGATTTCGGTCCCGATGGTCGACGTCTTCTTCACCTATCCCGGCGCGTCGTCCGAACAGGTGGCCAGCCTGGCCGTCGATCCGCTGGAAAGGATGTTGAGCGAGATCCCCGGCATCAAGCACGTCTATTCCGCCTCGCAGCGCGGCCAGGGCATGGTGACGGCCGAGTTCGATGTCGGCCAGCGGATGGAAACCTCGCTGGTCAAGCTCTACGACAAGCTGATGTCCAACATGGACAAGATCCCGCCGGGCGTTTCGCAGCCGCTGGTCAAGCCCAAGGGGGTCGACGACGTACCGGTGGTGACGCTGACCTTGTGGAGCCACGACGTCGACGACGCGGCGCTGCGCCTGATCGCCCTGGACGTGCTGCAGCGCCTGAAAGAGATCCCCAACACCAGCCAGAGCTTCATCGTTGGTGGCCGGCTGGAAGAGATCCGCATCGAAACCTATCCCGAACGCCTGTCCGGCTACGGCGTCAGCCTGGCGCAATTGGCCCAGACCATCCGCGGTGCCAACAGCGAACGTGACTCCGGCTATGTCGAAAGCGGCGACGGCAACTTCAAAGTCTTCACCGGCGCCTTCCTGAAGAACGCCGACGACATTCGGCGCCTGGTGGTCGGTACCACCCATGGCAGCCCGGTCTATGTTTCGGACGTCGCCGATGTCATCGAGGGACCGGGCGAGGCGCGCAACCTGGTGCAATACTTCACCGGCCCGGCCTATCCGGATGCCGAGGTCAAGGCCCCGGTCGGCGCCCAGGCGGTGACCATCGCGGTCGCCAAGAAACCGGGTACCAACGGCGTCACAGTGGCGGAATCCGTCCTGGCCCAGGTCGATGAGTTGAAGGGCCGCTTCATCCCCGACAACGTCCAGGTGGCGATTACCCGGAACTATGGCGAGACCGCCAACGACAAGGTCAACGAACTGCTGTTCAAGCTGTTCGTCGCGACCGGTGCCGTCACCCTGCTGATCTGGTTCTTCCTGGGCTTAAGGCCGGCGATCGTGGTGCTGATCGTGATCCCCGTGGTGATTCTTGTGACCGTGTTCTCGGCATGGCTGCTGGGTTACACCATTGATCGGGTGTCGCTGTTCGCGCTGATCTTCTCGATCGGCATCCTGGTCGACGACGCCATCGTGGTGATCGAGAACATTTACCGGCGCTGGCTGCTGCGTGGCGATTTCGACACCGAGACCTCGGTCGATGCGGTGCGCGAGGTCGGTAACCCGACCATCCTGGCCACCTTCACGGTCATCGCCGCCCTGCTGCCGATGGGCTTTGTCAGCGGCATGATGGGCCCCTATATGCGCCCGATTCCGGTGCTGGGGTCGGTGGCGATGCTGTTCTCGCTGTTCGCGGCTTTCATCTTCACCCCGTGGCTGGCGATGCGGATCAAGCCCAGCCTGGAGAAGCTGGCCAAATTCCAGGATCGCGAACACAACCAAAATGCCCGCCTGGAAGTGCTGTTCCGGCGCATGCTGACCCCGTTGATCGACAACCGGGCCAAGGGCATCGCCTTCCGGGTCGGCATGTACGTGACGCTGATCCTGTGCTTCGTGCTGTTCTACGCCACCAGCGTCACGGTCAAGATGCTGCCGCTGGACAACAAGCCGGAATTCAACGTCGTCGTCAATTTGCCGGAAGGCGCGGCGCTGCCGTCCACCGCCAATGTCACCCAGCGCCTGGCCGAGGAGCTGTTGAAAATCGACGAGGTCACGGCGGTGCAGACCTATTCCGGCACCGCGTCGCCCTTCAACTTCAACGGCTTGGTCCGTCATTATTATCTGCGCCAGGAGTCCTGGCAGGGCGACATCCAGGTGCAATTGCTGCACAAGAGTGACCGCGACCGGTCCAGCCACGAGATCGCGACCCAGGCCCGCGAGGTCCTGACCCCGATCGCCCATCGCTTGGGCGCCCGCATCGCGGTGGTCGAAATGCCGCCGGGGCCGCCGGTGCTGCAGACAGTGGTGGCCGAAATCTACGGTCCCGACGCCGAGACCCGCCGTCAGGTGGCGCGTGACGTGACCCAGATCTTCGAGGCCGCGCCCAACATCGTCGATGTCGACAACTTCCTGCAGGAACCCTACGCCGTCTGGCGCTTCGACGTCGACCGCGAGAAGGCGATCCGGCGCGGGGTTTCGGTCGAGAACGTCAACAACCAGATCGACATGCTGATGGGTGGTTACAAGCTGGGCGACGTCAAGGTCGGCAATATCCTGGAACCGCGCTACATCGTGCTGCAGGCGCCGCTTGGGGTGCGGGCGCAGTTTGCCCGGTTGGGCGAGACGCCGGTGCCGGCCGCCGACGGAACGCTGGTGCCGTTGGCCGAAGTCGGCCGGTTCCGCGAGATCACCCAGGACCCGATCCGTTTCCACAAGGACCTGCGGCCGGTCGAATTCGTCACCGGTGACGTTGCCGGGCGTCTGGCGGCACCGATCTACGGCATGTTCGAGGCCGAGGACCTGCTGGCCGACTACACTTCGCCGGACGGGGTCAGCGTGGTCGGCCACTATCTCGGCCCGCCGTCCAACAGTTTCGCCTCGGCCTTCGAATGGGGCGGCGAGTGGACCGTCACCTATGAGACCTTCCGCGACATGGGCATCGCCTTCGGCGCGGCGCTGGTCCTGATCTACATGCTGGTGGTCTGGGAATTCGGGAACTTCCGTCTGCCCGGCATCATCATGGCGCCGATCCCCCTGACCCTGATCGGTATCATCCCCGGGCATTGGCTGTTCGGCGCCGAGTTCACCGCCACCTCGATGATCGGCTTCATCGCCCTGGCCGGCATCATCGTCCGCAACTCCATCCTGCTGGTCGACTTCTCGCGTCAGGCGGTATCGGCCGGGGTGGACGTCCACGAAGCGGTGATCCAGTCCTGCCGCACCCGGACCCGGCCGATCCTGATCACCGCCCTGGCCCTGGTCGCGGGCTCCAGCGTCATCCTGACCGACCCGATCTTCCAGGGCATGGCGATTTCGTTGATGTTCGGGGCCATCGTCTCGACCCTGCTGACCCTGTTCGTGATCCCGTTGAGCTGTGTCCGGGCCGCCGAAGCGCTGTGCCTGCCGGGCGCGCCGGCGCTGGGTGCCGATGGCCGGCCCGTCGACGCCTCCGACGCTCCGGGCGCGCTGGAACCCTCCGACGAACCCGGGCTGGGCGCCAAGCTGATCACCGCTGCCACCATGGCCTTCTACGCGGTGCGGGCGCTGCTGTATTTCGCCTGGATGGGGATCAAGGCGCTGTTTGCCAAGCTGGGACCGGTCGCCGGCTGGCTGACCATGGCGTTCTACGCACTTCGGGCCTTGCCCTACTTCCTGTGGCTGTTCCTGCGGGAACTGCTGGGCAAGCTGAAACCGACGCCGCAGCCGGCCATGGCCACGGCCACCGCCGGGGCCGCCCCGAGCGTCGAACCGGTGGTGAACTCGGCCCCGGCCCCGGCCCCGGCCGCGCAGCCGGCCGAAGCTCCGGCCCCGGTGGTCCGGGCCGCGGTGGAACCCGAACCGGCACCAAAAGCCGATCCCGCGCCGCAAGCTGAAGCGGAACCCGTGCCGGAGCCGGAGGCGACGCCCGCGCCGGAACCCAAGCCCCAGGCCAAGGCCAAGAAGAGCACGGTCAAAAAGAGCACAGCCAAGAAGACAGCGACCAAGAAGACAGCGGCCAAGAAGGCCACGGCCAAGAAAGCGCCCGCCCAGAAGGCGGCGACCAAGAAGGCGACGACCAAAAAGACCGTGGCCAAGAAGAAGACCACCGCCAAGCCGCCGGCGACGAAAGCGAAGCCAGCCGCCGAACCAGCCAGGTCCAAGCCGGCTCAGCCGAAGTCCAAGGCCAGTCCCAAGCCCAAGACCGCGAAGGCGACGGATATCGAGATCACGCCGAAGCGCACGGCCAAGCGCCCGTCGGGGCGCAATCGTCGGGGCATCCGCCTCAACCGGAAGCTGGTCGACGACAGTTCGGGCAGCGAATAGGGGAGGGCGCCATGCACAAGACCATATTGATCACCGCGTCCCTGGCAGCCCTGGCGGCCGTTGCCACCGCCCAGGCAGCCGGTCCGGTCAATCCGCGACCGTCACTGGCCCAGGCCGAAGTGCCGCCGCCACCGCCCGGACCCTATCGGTCAATGGCGCTGCCGCCGGTGATGGGCTCCAGGCTGGGCGCCTTTCCGCCGCTGGACTACGACCCCGAACATCCCGATGGGGCCGAGCCGTCCCTGCCGCCGGCGGCGATGGCTGCGCCTGCGCCGGCTCCGACCCGAAATCAATCGACGGCGCAACCGCAGTTCGCCCCGGCACCGGCCCAGCCGGCAGCGCAGCCGCAATATGCACCGGCGCCGCAGGCTAGCCCCTGGCAGGGGAGCGCGCCGCGACAGCCCCGCGCCGCCATGCCCGGCAGCCGGATGGCCATGCCTTACCGGCAGGCCCCGGCGCCGTATCCGCAGGTCCGGGCCGGTTACCCCCAGGCCTCCGCGCCCTATGAGTGGAACCAGGCGCCGCAGCAGCCCCAGGCAGCCTTTCCCTATCCGCAAGCCCGGGCACCGTATCCGCAACCACGGACGGGGTATCCCCAGGCGCCTGCGCCCTATCCGCGGTCCGTGACCCCTCAACCCCAGGCCGCTACTCCCTATCCGCAGGCCCCGGCACGGCAGCCATGGCAGCAGCCGCAGGCGATGCCGCCCCAGGCCGGCGGTTATGGCTGGCAACAGCGGCAGCCGGCGCCCGGCTATGGCTATCCCTACCCGTCTCGGCCACCGGCCTATGCGCCCAATGCCATGCAGGGCGGTTATGGCTGGCAGGGCGGCCAACAGCCCGAACCCGGCCGGAACCCGTGGTGGAGGCGGCCATGAGGCAGCGCCGCGACACCGCGATCGGACTGGCGCTTGGCCTGGCTACGGTCACCTTGTTGGCCGATGCCGCCCTGGCCCAACCGGGCAATCCGTGGCGCAGCGACCTTGCGGCCCAACCCGGCCCCTGGACGGCGCCCCCGGCCCCGGCTGCCAACCGCAACAACTGGGCCCCGGCCAACACACCGCCGCAAGCGGCACCGGTCGCCACGGCCCGGCCGCGCCAGACCCAAACCGATCAGGCGCCGCGCTTTGCCCCGCCGCCCGGCTATCCGCCGGTCGCAGGGGCGTGGGGCGCGCCGACCGGGTACTACGGCTATGGCCATCCTGGTTACACAGCGATGCCGCCGGCCTATGGCTTTCCGGGTCCGATCGGCCCGGGACCGGTCGATCCCTTTCTGTCGCCGACCGGCCTGTTACCGCCGGGCGGTTGGCATGGCCCCTGGACCGGTGGTTGGGGGCCAAGGCTTTGGTGAGTTGAGTGAATACGGGCCCGAGGCGGCCCGTGGGTGACGGAGATCCTCCCTCAATCCGGCGCCCAACCTTATCCGAGGGAATTGATAGAGGAGAAGTCACGATGAGGAAGATGCTTAAAGTGTTGGCAGTTGCCGCCACCCTGGGCGCAGTTGCAGTCCCGATGAGCTCGGCCAGCGCCTGGTGGGGCGGTGGGCCGTGGGGCGGCCCCGGCTGGGGTGGTGGCCCGTGGAATGGCTGGGGCGACGGCACCGGCGATTTCAGCATGAACTTCCGCGGGTCCGGTTCGGGCTATGGCCGCGGCCATCCCTATGGTTATGGCGGCTACCCCTATGGCGGCTACGGCTACCCTTATGGCGGCTACGGCTATGGTGCACCGTACGGTTATGGCGCCCCTTACGGCTATGGCGCTCCTTACGGTTATGGTGCTCCGGTCGCTCCCTATGGCGCTCCGTACGGCTATCCGGCCCCGGTGGCGCCGCAGGCCGCTCCGGCTCCGGCTGCGCCCGCCAACTGAGCCTGGCGTGACGCCACGTCGACCTCTCCGGCGTGGCGTCACACCAGCTCGAATTTGAACCACAGCAGGGAGCCTAACCATGCGAGTTTTGATCGGAGCGTTGAGCGCAGCCATGCTGTTGGCTGGCGGTGCCGCCATGGCCGGCAGCGTCTCTTTCACGGCCGATGCCACCCAGCACCACCCGCAGTACGGCGCCAAGCATGGCAAAGTCTATGTCGGTGCCCAAGGCGTGCGGTTCGAATACCGCCACCAGGGCATGCCGGTGGCCGAGATCTTCCGGGCCGGCGACAAGTCAGTGATCACTGTCATGCCGCTGCGGCGCACCTATATGGAACGCACCGCGGAAGCCGCCCCATACCTGCCCGGCCTGGCGCCCGGCAAGCCGTGCGAGGTGATGCGCGACGCCAAATGCGAGGCAGTGTCCAAGGAAAAGATCGAAGCCATCGATACCGAGAAGTACCGCATCGAACTGCCCAAGGCCCCGGGGCCCATCTATGTCTGGTGGGATGCCAGCCGCAATCTGCCGATCCGCCAGGAACTGTTCGACGGACGGGCCATCCATGCCAGCCTGATCGGCACGTCCCGGTATGAAGGCCGTATGGTGGAGCGTTGGGAAACCAGTTATCTGGCCGCCGGTGGGCTGGTCAATCGGACGGTGCAATTGTTCGACCCGGAAATCGGCCTGGCGGTTCAGGAAAACCACCCGGACGGGTCGGTCCGACGTTTGAGCAATATCCGGATCGGCGAACCCGACGCCTCTCTGTTTGAGGCGCCGGAGAACTTCCACAAGGTCGAGCCGCCGGCACCGCCGCGCGGACCTTCGGCCCCGACCAACTGAGACCGATGATTACCGTCATCGGCAATCTGAAGGGCGGGACCGGCAAGAGCACGGTTGCCTTCAACCTGGCTCTCTGGCTGCTGGAACGCGGCCGGTCGGTCCGGGTCTGCGATGTCGATCCGCAGGCCAGCCTGAAGGATGCTGCCGAGGTGCGGGTCGAGGAAGGCTATGATCCCGCCCTGGAGGTCGCGACATCACTGCCGTCGCGGGCCCAGGGCGAGGTCCTGGTCGATATCGGCCTGGGCGAGGCGGCGGTGCACGCAACGGCGCTGGCGCGGGCCGGCCGGGTGCTGATCCCGGTGGCGCCCAGCCAGGCCGATATCTGGTCGACCCAACGGTTCCTGAGAACCATTGCCGAAGCCTCGAAGGGCCGTCGCAAGCCCGAGGTGCTGGCCTTTCTCAACCGGGCCGACACCCATCCGGCGAGCCGCGAAAACGGCGAGGCGCTGGCGGCACTCGAGTCCCTGGACGGGGTCAAGGTCCTGTCCACCCAATTGGGTCAGCGGATCGCTTTCCGCCGTTCATTCAGCGAAGGCCTGGCGGTCTTCGAACTGGAGCCCAGCGGCAAGGCCGCGGTCGAAGTCGATGCCCTGGCGGCGGCGGTCTTCGGCGCGACCTAGATCATGCGAATAACACGGAGGCGATCATGAAAGGCTTCGATTGGGTGCGGAACCATCCGGTGCTCAGCCTGGCGCTTCCCGCCGCCATCATCGCCGGCCTGTGGTTCGGCTGGCCCTATCTGAGCCAGGCCCCGACCACGGACAGGGAACCGACCGTGTCGCAATCCTCGGCTCCCGCGGCGGTGCCCGCCGAACCGGCCGTGGAACCGCAACCGGCGGCATCCGCGCCGGCCCAGGACGTTGCGGCGACCGAACCGGCTGCGGCACCTGCGCCAGCTCCCGCACCGTCATCGGCACCGGTTCCGGACCGAGGCACCATGCCGCAAATCGACCTTCGCAACGGCCTGATCGCGGCCCGGCGGGCCTTCTGGTCGGGCGACCACCAGACCGCCGAAAGCACCTATCTGCAATTGGCGGACCGCTACCCGACGCGGCCGGAGCTTAGCGGCGAGTTGGGCAACCTGTACTATGCGCAGGGCAGGATGGACGATGCGGCCGAACAGTTCTACCAGACCGCCATGCGGTTGCTGGAGGGGCGCTCTCCGGGCCAGGCCCATGCCCTGGTCGGGGTGCTGCAACGGCTGGCGCCGGACCGTGCCACGGATATCAGCGACCGTTTGCGCAAGGCCCTGATGCCGAGCGGCGGAAAGCAATAGGCAACAAACGAAAAGGGGGAGGGAAAAAATGAATGTCTTACGCAATATTTTGGCGGTGATCGGCCTGTTGGCGATCATTGGCGTGGCCCTGGCCTATCCCGAATTTCATTCGATGCGGGCCCGGTTCGCCGAGTTCGACGACAAGGCCTGGGACACCTATGTGCAGATGTTCCAGGACCTGCTGAAAACCGGCAACGCCGCCGAGGCGACCGTTTGGCGGTCGAAAGTCGAAGAAAGCTTGAGCTTCGAGGATGTCGACGACACCATCCGCCTGGTCGCCAACGAGCACAACATCAAGAATGTCGGCGAACTGCCGCTGTGGAAGCAGGTCGAATCGATGACCGGCAAGGAACAGCGGGTGGCCAAGATCTATATGTTCTGCGACCCGCTGACCGCCTTCAAGATGATGGACTACTCGGACGCCTACAGCGCCTATCTGCCGTGCCGGATCAGCCTGGTCGAGGACAAGACCGGCCAGCTTTGGATCTACACTTTGAACATGGACATGATGATCCATGGCGGGACGCCCTTGCCGCCGGAGCTGAAGGAAGAGGCCCTGAAGGTCAAGGCGATCATGCAGGACGTGCTGAAGCGTGGCGCCGAAGGCGATTTCTGATATCAGTGCGAATGTATAGGAACCCGGGGGGCGAATGATGATCGATTGGTTGGCCGGCAGCAATGTACGCAGTCAGCGGCTGCAGGCGTTCGAAGCGCATCTCAAGGCGGAAAACCCGGCGCTGCTGAACGTGCTGCCGACCTTCTACCGTTTCGATCGCATCCTCCACCGCATGGGGCTGCTCAAGCGCCAGGACTCCCTGGTCAGCCGCATCCCCTGGTGGCCCCTGATCAGCGTGTTGGGCACCTTCTCCAGCGGCAAATCGACCTTCATCAACCAGTATCTCGGCGAGAAGCTGCAGGCCACCGGCAACCAGGCGGTCGACGACAAGTTCACCATCCTGTGCTTCGGGGCCGGTGACGGCAACCGGGTTCTGCCCGGCACCGCGCTGGACGCCGACCCCCGCTTTCCCTTCTACAATATGAGCCGCGAAATCGAATCCGCCACCGCCGGCGAAGGCAAGCGGATCGAGACCTATCTGCAGCTTAAGACCGCCTCGGCGCCGGTCCTGAAGGGCAAGATCCTGGTCGATTCCCCGGGCTTCGATGCCGACGACCAACGGCGGGCGACGCTCAGCCTGACCGAACACATCATCAACCTTTCCGACCTGGTGCTGGTGTTCTTCGACGCCCGCCATCCGGAACCAGGCGCGATGCAGGACACCCTGAAGCACCTGGTCAGCGACACTGTTGGTCGCTCCGATGCCGGCAAGTTCCTGTACATCCTGAATCAGATCGACACCACCGCCCGCGAGGACAACCCGGAAGACGTGGTCGCTGCCTGGCAGCGCGCCATGGCCGAAGCCGGCCTCACTGCCGGCGGCTTCTACACCATTTTCAACCAGGATGCCGCGGTGCCGATTGCCGATGCCGGCCTGCGGGCCCGTTACGAGGCCAAGCGCGATCTCGACATGGCCCGGATCCAGAAGCGTATCGACGATGTCGAGGTCGAACGCAACTACCGGATCATCGCCATGCTGGAGACCGCGGCCAGCGAGTTGGAGGGCGAGATCGTGCCGGCCTTGAAGGCCGCCCTGAAACGCTGGTCGAAATGGGTCGGCATCGGTGACGGGGTGGTGGTAGCCGTGATCGCAGCGCTGGTCGCGACAGCCTGGTACCTGGCGGGCAGCGACGGGGCGGACGCGGCGATCGCGACGCTCAGCGAAAACCTCACCTTGCGGATTGGGGCGATCGCCGGGCTGGGCGCGATCCTGGTTGCCGCCCATTTCTGGCTGCGGGGAATAATCGGTCGCCGCATCGCAGCCAAGCTGCCGACCCGGACCGGCCTTTTGGATTTCAACCTGATGCAGGCCTTTCTGACCAACACCAAGCCGTATTTCAGCGTCCTGCGCAGCAGCCCGGTGGGTTGGAGCGGGCTCGCCCGCAAAAAGCTGCAGCGGGTGCGCGACGAAGTGTCGGGTCATGTTCAACAACTCAACAGCGCCTATACCGACCCGTCCGGGTCGATCCATACGGCGGCAGTCGCGGCCCCGGCACCCGAGCCGGTAACGGAGCCAGAGACCGAACCCAAAGCGGAGCCGGAACCTGAATCGCCTTCCGTGGGGATGCCCGCGGAAGCGGACCCCGACCGGGCCGAGAATTAGGGGGCGGCGTTGTTCAGGGATTTGTCGTGCGTTTTATATGCGTTCCATCTAATGTTATGTGTCGCTTGAGTAGCAAGTGGGGGGTGCCGCCATGTTCAAGACCGTCTGCCGCAACCCGGTGCAGGGGCTGGCGCTGGTGGGTATCCTGCTGGTGATGGGGTTCTTTACCTGGACCGTTTACGGGATCGCCAAGAATCTTGATCAAATGACCCGGACCATGGCCGGAGTCGCCGACCACATGGCCGATATGGCCCTGACCCAGCACCAGATGGCCACCGACGTGGCGTCGATGCGCGAATCGATGGCGTCGATGAACACCGAGATGATGGCGGTGCGCGGCGACATGGCGGTGATTTCGAAACAGATGCGGACGCTGGGCCGCGACGTCACGGTGATGACCGGCAACATGCACGTCATGAACCGGCAATTCGGCCATCTGGCCTATGACGTCAACCGCGGCGCCCGCGCCTTCTCCCCGTTCGGCATGATGCAGAACGTCATGGGCATGCCTTAATCCCAACGGTCATGGTTCATGACCGTTGTTAGGTCCCTCAAGCGCCGGGCGCTCGCCTCCGCTCGCTGGGCTTCCGGCGCATAAGCGCCGACGCGCGTTCGCGCTTGCCGCCGGACAACAAGCTTCGCTCATTACCCGACGGTTTTGGGAACCATTCCCGGCTAGTCAGGTAAGACTTGGTACCCATTATCGCTGCGGCGCAGGCGGAAGGTTTGAAATCCGGCCTGGGTCGGTGATCCGGCGCCCTGGTCGATCTCGATCATCAGGTGCACGGTGACGATGCCGGCATCGGTCTCAGGCTCCGCCATCTGATAACGGAAGCTGGGCGGGAAGGGGTGCTTGTAGCGCCAAAAGCCGCCGGGATGAGCAATCTCGGGCCGGTCTTCACGCCAGAAGAAAGCGCCTGAGTTCAGGTCGGTGGGATCGATGTCGGTGCCGGTCAAATCGTAGTAGCGGGTCAGTCGCGGCCAATCCTTGGCCCGCAGCATTTCGCGAATCTGATCGACCGCTGACTTCGGTGACTCGAAAAAGGCGGAACCCACCACGGTGTCGTTCATGCCGTCCTCCTGGGATAACCGCACCCGCACCCTCTCCGGCGCAGAGGCATAGAAATACCGGCCGCTGCCCATCACGTCGGCGTGGCGGAAGGCGAACCGCTTGTAGGTGATCCCGTCCAAAACCACGCCGGCTGCCGCCAGCCGTCCCTTCGCCTCGGCGGAACCGACCCGTTGTATCGATTGTACAAGCCATTCGCCCAGTTCGGCGGCCAACAGCTCGGCATCGCTGGGCACATACTCTCGCGGCTCCGCCCCTTGTGCGACGTTGCCTGGATACCAGTCTCCGGGTTCGTCCTGCGCCGCGTCGGCCAGCGTAAGAAATTCTTTGGCGACCAACACCAGGTCGTCGGACCCGATCGGCAGGTCGTTCAGTCGGTCGCGAATACCAGGCCGATAGTCAGTTACCAGGTCGAGGGTGGATTTCGGCTGATAGCCCCAGAAATGCACCTTGTGCACTTTGGTCTCGGGCTCGCCGCAACAGACCAGCCGATATTCCAACTCCTCCGCCGACAGCCAGCGGGCGTTCTCGTGAACCGCCGCCACTTGACCTGCCCGGGGCGGACGGCCGACCACGTCGGACGGCATTGCCCGGCCGGTCAGATAGTCCTTCAGCCGGTCGACAATGACGATGTGATAGGGGCCGAAGCGGTCCTGTTTCAGCACAACCCGCCTTCCGTCCGGCGAGAAGATCTCAAAGCGGCCATCGCTGAAATCGAGTTCGCCTTGCGGTTTGAACGGATAGTCCCGGTCATCGCCGGCAAACCGGAACCACAGATGGGTGATGCGGAACTCCAATGGCGTTTCGGTGTCTCCACCACCGCCAAAAAGGGCCGTCACCGGGCCTGCGGTCGTGGTCTTCAATATGGGCGGCAATTGATCGGCGACGGACGGCGCCGAGGTCACGGGGATAGTCAGCAGCAATCCAACGAACAAGGCGAGACGAGCAAAAAGCTTCCTTTGGATCATTGCTCCCTATCTCCTGGCCTCGCGAATGTTTCGGACCTTGGTCGAATGTGGTGGGCCCGGCCCAACAATGTTGATCAGGCTTCGGTGGCGGTTTTAAGGCGGGCCGCGCCGGTCCCGGCTTTAGGCGAACCTGTTTTGATTTCACATGCAATGACAGCAGCGGTCAACCGGTGGTCGTTCCCGAATTGCCGTAAACCCGAACTCACAGTATCGATTTCAAGGCGTTAACCATAGCGGGCCTACCCGATGTATCAGGTCGAATTTGATCGCGATCAAGGCAGGCGATCGTGCAACCGATATGATTTAGACGCAGAAGTGGAAAACTAGCGACGAGGTTGGAGTAACCGAACTGAGCCTAACTGCAGGGACGCTTTAAGGAGAGGTGCCGGCGGCCTTGGCCGCCGCGGATTTTGCGAAACCTGCTAGCGAGCCGGTGCCGCCGTTACTGGCGGACACCCGGCCTAGAGTTCAGGAGGCAGGCCTTTGCGGTCGTCGACCCACAGGCTCTTGACATTGCCCTGGTTGCGTTGGAGCAGCCGGGAACGCTGGTTGTCATTCCTTGTCGTGACGGCCTGTCTGTTGCTGGCCGAGCGGCCCGCGGTCTCACGTGATCACCTGACCCTAGCGGTGCACCCCTATCTGATTGCAGCCGATCTGATGGCGCGCTTCCAGCCCCTGGCCGACTATCTGGGGAAGGCCGCCGGCGTCACTGTCACTGTCGAGATCTCCGATAGCTATCAGACCCATTTACAAAAGCTGGGGTCGGCGAAAGCGGATCTCGGGTTTATCGGTCCGGGTGCCTATGTCCGGTTGTCCAAGCGCTATGGCCCCCAGCACATTCTGGCCAGGCTTAGCCGCAGCGGCAGGGCGGATTACACCGGTTACATCGTGACACGACGGGGCGGCCGCATTGGGTCGCTGCAAGACCTCCGCGGCCGGACCATGGCGTTCGGCGACCCCAATTCGACCATGGGGTACCTGGTGCCGCGCCATCTTCTCGTGGCCGCGGGCTTGGATCTGCCGGATCTGGGAGCCTACACGTTTGTACCCAGTCACGAAGACATCGCCTTGGGTGTCCTGATGGGCGAATTCGATGCCGGGGCGATCAGCGACGACGTTTACGAGAAGTACCGCGACCAAGGGCTGCGGGTTCTGGAAAACACGCCTCGGATTGCCGAGCATTTGTTTATCGCCGGCCCGACGGTCCTGGACGAACGGGTCGAAAAACTCCGCCAAGCATTGTTGCGGCTTCATCAATCTCCGGAAGGCGCCCACATCCTGCAAGCCATCAAGGTTGGCGTGACCGAAATGGTCCCGGCCCATGACGGTGACTACTGGAAAATTCGGCGCATGCTAAATGAACTTCGGCGGCGGGGGCTGGAGCCATGACCGCCGCAAAGCGGGTTTCACCGCGCAAGGCAGCGCTGGTCTCCGTGTTTTTCACCACGGCAGTCGTTGTGCTGGCCAGCTTTTTCACTTCGGAACATTTTCATGCCCGGGCCGAGCGCGAACATCTCGACCAGCAAACCCGGTCGGAATTGGAAATGCTGAGCCATTCGGTTCGCGAACACCTGCTGAAACACCAATACCGCACCGTCGAGGAGCATCTGTTGTTCTGGGCTGGCCGCTCGAATTTCGTGGCGGAGGTTACCGCGTCGGCGCCAAACGGTTTTATCCTGGCGCGCTATAAGGCCCAGCTGCCGGCGAAGCAGACCGACCACATCATTGAGAAAATTACGCACCAAGGCCGATTGCTGCTGGTCCTGGACGTCACGCGCGACCTCGATTTGGTTGCCGCCAATATTCTGGCGCACCGAGTCCTGCTGGCGGTCCTGTTTCCCGTAGTCTCCGGTGTGCTGGGTTGGCTGTTGTGGGAGGTGGTGCGGCGGTCCGCGATCATCCCGATGGAGAGGGCCGAAGGCGCCCTGTTGCAGCATCAGGCCGATCTCCAGACGAAGGTTCGGGAGCGCACCGCCGAATTGGAACGCGAGGTGGAAACAAGGCGACAGACGGAAGCATCCCTGGCAGAACGGGAGAGCAGGTCCAAGGGGCTGTTCGAAAACACCGAAGTGTCGATCTGGAACGAGGACATGTCAGATCTGCACCTCGCCCTCGAAGAGCTTCGCGGATTGGGCGTGCACGACCTTAGGAAGTACCTTGACGAAAATCCGGGTGCGGCCTGGGAGCTGGCAGCCAGGGTCAAGATCAATCACGTCAACCAGGCGACGCTGAAGCTGTTTGGCGCGGCCGCCGAGGACCAGTTCCTGGCGGAAATCACCAACACGTTCGGACCCAACACGATCAGCGTGTTCGTTGATGAACTATGTGCGATCTGGAGCGGTGCGGATGTCTTCCGCGCGGAGGCCGAATTTCGCTCGCTCGACGGTCGGGCTTTCCATGCCCTCATCTATTATCGGATACCGAAGGTCCGGACGGAATTCACGAATATCCCGGTCAGTATCATCGATATCTCCGATCGGATCCTGGCCGAGCGCAAGCTGCAGGAAAGCGAGGAGCGGTTCCGGGTCGCGACGATGACCGCGGGCGACGCTATCATCTCTGCGGACGCGAAGGGCCGGATAACGTTCTGGAATGCGGCCGCCGAGCGCATCTTCGGGTACGCCGAACACCAGATCGTCGGGCGACGGATTTCGAAACTGGTGCCCAAGTCGTTGCGGTCCAAACATGGCTCCAGTTTTCGGCGCGCCCTTACGCTTGTCGACCAGGAGCCTGCCGCCACCGGGATCGAATCGATCGGCCTGCACAAGGACGGACGGGAGATGCCGGTCGAGATTTCGGTATCAAGGTGGATGGCGGCCGGGCAGCATCATTTTACCGCCATCATCCGCGACATCTCGGAGCGGAAGCAGTTGGAGAAGCAGATCCGGCGCGCCCAGAAAATGGAAGCGGTCGGTCAATTGACCGGCGGCATTTCCCATGACTTCAACAACAAGCTGGGAGTGATTATCGGCAACCTCGACCTTCTGATGGGTCAGATTGTCGAGAATCCGGTTGCCCAGGAATACGCCGAGGCGGCCCTGGAAGGCGCCGAGCGTGCCGCCGAACTGACTCGCAAGCTGTTGGGTTTCTCGCGGATCGATTTCGGTAGCGCGTCATTGGTCAATGTCAACGAGTTCATCGGAGGCATGGAACATCTGATCACCCGGTCGTTGACCGCCGCGATCGCCGTCAACACCCACCTTGCCAGCGATATCTGGCCGGTCAATGTCGATCCCGGCGATTTCGAGGATATGCTCCTGAACCTGGCCCTCAAGGCTCGCGATGCGATGCCCAATGGTGGTTTCCTGGTGATCGAAAGCGCCAACAAAACGCTCGACGAGGGCTATGTTCAGCAGACGCCTGGTGCCAGGACGGGCGATCATGTGGTGATTTCCGTCAGCGACACCGGTTGCGGCATGTCGCCGGAGATCTTGGACCAGATCTTCGAACCCTTCTTTACCACCAAGTCGATGGAACAGGGTACCGGGCTGGGCCTGGCCATGGTTTACGGCTTCGTGCAGCGGTCGCGCGGGCACATCAAAGTCTATTCCGAGCCGGGAAGGGGAACGACGATCCGGATCTATCTGCCGCGGGCGGACGAGGCATCGACGGCGGTCTGCCTGCGCGCGGACCTGGCGGACGGTGCAGCGCCGAGTGGCAACGAGTCCGTCCTGGTCGTCGATGACGAGGATCAGTTGCGGCAGGCGGCCGTCACAATTCTCGAAGGCCTTGGCTATCACACCTTGTCGGTGGCCAATGGCAAACAAGCGCTGGACGTCCTGGATGCCGACGAGCCGGTCGATCTGGTGTTCAGCGATGTGGTGATGCCGGGGGGCATTGATGGCTACGAGCTGGCGCAAAAGGCGTTGAAGGATCATCCGGGACTCAAGGTCCTGCTGGCCACAGGATTTGCCGGTAAGCGTAATGACGGTGGTTGTGAGCTCGACCCGCAATTGTTCGATGCACTGTCGCGAAACTGCCTCGCTAAACCCTACAGCCGGCATGAGCTTGCCGTAGCGATCCGCAAAACCCTCGATAAGGAGGTCGCGAACCTTGGCTAGACCCGAATTGATCGTCGTCGACGACGATCCCGACATGGCGAAGCTGGTCAGCCGCATCGCCGGAGCCGAGGGCTTCGACGTCTGCATCGCCGCCAACGCCACGGAATTCCAGAAGCTTTGGCACCAACACGATGCCTCGGTGATCGTGATGGACCTGGTGATGCCGGATATGGATGGGATAGAACTGCTGCGATGGCTGGCCGCCCGCCAATGCCGGGCGCCCATCGTTCTGATGAGCGGCTATCAGGGCCGCTACCTACAGGCCGCGGAACAGCTTGCCGCCGCGTTGGGAGACAAGATCGTGGCGAAACTGACCAAGCCGTTTCGGGCTGCGGAACTGGGGTCGGTGCTGAAGGGCGTGCGTCCGGCAGAGGCTCCAAACGGCGCCTGACGCAGCCAGACTTGGCTGGCGTCTACACGGGCAGGCTGGCCTTGTCGGGGTCTGGCTTAGCAGGACCGCATTGGGGTTGCGGATGCGACAAACTCTTCACGGCTCCACCCTGCGGTGAGACCGACCGGACCCAATCGGCGGCGGCTTTGTCCGCGTTCAAAAGGTGCGGAATGACCCGGCGCCAGACCCAGTCCGAGATTTCACCGGCAACGTGAACGAAACCAAGCGCCAGATCCTCTTTCAGTTCCATCAATTCCTGCACCAGTACTTGATGCTCTTGTTCGTGGTAGGCGATTTTCGGATAACCGGCATTGCGGAATACCGCTTCCTCGTCGGTGAAATGGGTGGCGGCGTGCGCCGTTATCCCTTCGATCAGCTCCTCGACGATTCCATCGTCCCAATGGTTTTCGGCGGCTTCGTGCAGGAGGTTCGCCAGCCGGATCAGCTCCTTGTGCTGATCATCGATGAGTTTCACGTTGAGGCTGAATTCGTCTCGCCATTCTAGTCTGGGCATCGCTTGGTCCATACGGTTTGTCTTGGCGGTCGGACCGGCCTGATCCATGGCATCGATTCCCCAAAGATACAGACTGATCCTCACCTGGAACCGGCATTATTCGTGATATGCCTTAAGGAAGGATTTCCGGAATACGGGTTTTAAAACGAAATAAAAACACTCAGAAATTGGCCGCACGCCATGCGGGAGGATGTCCGTCGTCACCTGAACGTGAAATTGAAATCGGGACGAATCCAAATTCACAAAAATATAGGTAAAAAGCGTATTGATATGGATTATTACCTAGGCCAAATTTACTTGGGAAAATGCAGTAAATATTGCGGGTTTATTTTTCGTCGGCTGCCTGTTTCAGTAAATAACGCATGTAAAGCCCCAGATATTGCCAAAAAACCTAGAATGTTAAGCAGCGATATTACGAGTATTTTTAAGAATACATGAAATTTTAATCGGCGGAAATTCTTGAGCTTAACTCCAACCGTAAGGATATAGAAAGAAATATCCCCTACTTTGATTTTGTGAGGAGTGGAGGCTTGGCCGAAGGTGGTAGGTTTTTTCAAGTGGTTTCAACGGCAAGCCGAGCTGCAGAACGATGGGCCGGTCCAAGCAGGCGTTTGCGGTAACACTGGCTTCCCGCAGGGGTCTGTTCAGTTCGACTAATAAGGGAACATTGCGAATGCACGGCTTCGAGAAGAACCTCACTCAAACGTCTTTTGAAACCCGTTCGGCTTGGCTGTTGGCCACCGCTTTGCCAGTGCTGGCGGGTTGAAGGCGTAGGTGACCATGCAGACCAAGCCCCAATCCAACACTGCCTTGGAGCGCATGCGGCGTTTCTTCGTGCAGGGCGAGGAGACAACGGGCGACCCGCAAGCTGGCAGATCCGCCCACCAATCCCGCGACATCGATCCGTCTATGCTGCTGTTCAGCCAGATCGGCGTGACGAATGCCGAGTTCAAGTCACGGGTGGAAATCCTGAAGGCAAAGGGATGCGCGCTGATTAGCGGCCGGCTGCATTTTCTCAATCTTAAGGCCATCAAGGAGCGGGCCGGCGAAAAGTGGCCGCGGCTGGCCACGTCGGTTCACGGGATTACGCAGTCGATTCTGTCCCACCATATGGACGACGAAGACTTCTTCTTCATCGTCAGCGACCACACCTACCTGACCGTCTTCCCGAAGCTAAGCGAAGACGAGGCCAAGACGGTCTGTGTCAACATCGCCCAGCAAGTGATGGAACGCCTGCTGGGCAAATCGGCCGACCTCGCGGAAGTCGATCTCAGGGTCGCGGTTACCGAGGTCGACGGGAAGATGTCGTTCGAAAAAGTCGATCTGTTTGACGCCTTGGACGATGCCTTCGAAAGCTCCGGTGAATTGCTGATCGACGCGGCTTTGTTTGACCGCAATACGCCGAACCTCAGGGCGCGCGGCGATGCCGGATTGAAGAAACTGATGGCGGCGGAGGGATCCCCCTTACAATTCGATCCGAAACTGGGCGACGTAGCTGCGACGTTGAGTGGCAAAGACCCCAAGACGAATGGGGCCGGCAACGGCTCGCGGAGCCCTGAAATGGGCTGGTTCCAGGAGGATCAGGACCTCTCGGATTGGACGGAGTCGCTCGAAGCTGCCCAGGACGGCCCCGAACTGCAGGTTTCCTATTCACCCCTGTGGCAGACCGGGAACAATCTGGTCAGCGGCAATTGGGCGTCGTTGTATATCGGCATCGAAGGCGTGACGTATCTGGGCGAGTCCTTGATACCGGACGACGCCGCCCCGTCCCTGGTCGCCGCCTATGACCGATATGTCTTGGCCACCACGATAGAAGACGCCATGGAAAAGGTCGGGGCGCGGAAAATGGGGCTGTTCGTGGTCCCGGCCCATCTGTCGACGCTGCGGCGCATCGAAACCGGCGGCGAATACCTGGCCCATTGCAACGCGATCCCTGACAGCCTGCGACGCTACCTGGTGTGGGAGGTGATTTACGGAAAGAGCGATGCGCCGAACCGGGCGGTGCACGAGGCAATGAAGCGGTTCTGCCGTACCGTGGTTTGCCGGGTGCCGGAAGATTGGTCCTACTTCTCAGCCCTGGCGAACACCGAAGCCCATGGTTTCGGGTTCAATTTCGAACTGTCCGATTTGAGCGACTTTGAGATCATGACGCTGCTGAACAACTCGGTCAGGATGGCCAAACGCCTCAAGATGCGGACCTTTGCCACCGGCCTGCATTCCAAAGGGCGCGTTGCCGCCGCCGCTTCATCGGGTGTCGACTATCTGTGCGGCGAAGGGGTTACCGCGGCCAACGCAAAGCCGCAACCGGTCCGCCCCCTTGCGCTTTCGGAACTGGGTATCCCGATCGGCTGACGTCAACCGGCGCATTGCCGGTTTCGACCAGGTTCAGACAGATTCCAGCCAGGCACGTGCGTGCCGCCGCCTCGATGGTGCGGCAAAATCCGGCAACCACAAAAAAAGACCCCATCTCCTATTCTCCGTTGATATTATTCCGCGCCTTTTCGGTGAAAAGTTGCAGAGCACGGGGCCGTTTTGAGGCAGATGTCACCAGTTGCGCGTCAGTCGGAAAGCCGGATCGGGAACACCGGTTGGCGCGGCCTGGCAGCCGCGATTCCGATCCTGATCCTGATCGTCATTGCCGGGACGTTGATCAACCAACAGGCCAAGCAGGCCCAGCGCTGGGTCACACATACGCACCGGGTCAAGACGGTGCTCACCCGTGTCCTGTCGGTCCTGCAGGACGCGGAAACCGGTCAACGGGGATTCTTGCTGACCGGCCAGGACCATTATCTTGAACCCTTCAACTCAGCCAGTTCGCGATTGGCGAGCGCACTTGCCGAGGCGCGGACACTCACCGCCGACAATGCGAGTCAACAGCTTCGGCTGGACCAGATCGACCCGTTGGTGGCCGAGAAAATGCGGGAACTGCACCTGACCATCGAATTGCGCAAAACCAAAGGCTTGGAAGCGGCTCTGGCGATTGTCGCGACCGACGCCGGCAAGCTGACCATGGACCGGTTGCGCGCGTTGATCGGTGAAATGGATGACGTTGAGAGAGCGCTTCTGGTTAAGCGGGAACGCGATACCGGCCAGATCACCAGGGCGGCCGAGGTCGTGCAAATCCTGGGGGTCCTTCTGCTCATTGTCATTGGTACGTTTGTCATCCTGCGGATGCGGCATCTGCATGCGGTTCGTGCCGAAAATGAACGGCAGCTAAGGGAAAGCGAAGCGGCGCTCCAGCGGGCTCAGAGGTTGCAGACGGTCGGCCAGTTGACCGGCGGCGTGGCCCATGATTTCAATAACCTGATGGCGGTGATTATCGGCAATGCGGAACTGCTGGCGGATCACGTTACCGACAACGAACCTGCCAGGCGCAATGCCGAGGCGATCACCCGGGCCATCGACCGCGGAAAGTCGTTGACCAATCGCCTGTTGGCTTATTCGCGGCAGCAAATTCTCCTGCCGCAGCCGACCCAGGTGAACGACCTCGTCCTGGGTTTGGAAGACATGTTGCGGCGGACGCTTGGCGAAGCGATCACCATCACCTTGCACCTCGGCCCCGAATTGCGACCAGCCATGATCGATTCGCACCAGTTCGAGAATGCCTTGGTCAACCTGGCCATCAATGCCCGGGACGCGATGCCGAGCGGTGGCAACCTGTCGATCGAAACCTCCCACGCCCACTTGGATCAGGCCTTCGCGGCACGACATGAGGAAGTTGCCGTTGGGGACTTTGTCAGGGTCGCGATCCAAGATACCGGTGAGGGGATCCCACCCGACGTCTTGGACCGGATCTTCGAACCGTTCTTCACCACCAAGGACGTCGGCGTTGGCAGCGGGTTGGGCCTCAGCATGGTCTACGGGTTCATCAAGCAGTCGAATGGCCATATCGCGGTGAACAGCGAGGTCGGCCGTGGCACCACTGTGGAGCTCTACCTACCGCAATCAAAATAGCCTGCCGCCAAGCCGGCCGGAGCAATCAACTTTCACCCCTCGGGTTGCGGGAAACGTCAAGGTCGAAGACCAGGATGCCGTCATGGCCGCCCTCGGCCATGGCCACCAGGCGGGCACCCGCCGCGACGTGGATGGGGTGGGCTTCATAAGCCAGGTGTGCGGTGCGGTCGCGGAAGGTGGCGATGAAACCCTCGGCATGGGCTTGGGACTTGGCCTCGAAATCGAGATTGGGGCCGAACTCGAACCCCAGCATGCCGTCGACCTCCGCGACGATCGGGGCGAATGCGGCCAGCGCCTCCAGCCGCTCCCGCCGGCTGAAATCACTCTTGAATTGAACAAACACGCAGTGGCGCAGCATCGCGATCTCCCTAACCTCTTTCGGGCCAGGCACTTGGGTCGGTCCGCCCTATGCCGCTCCGCTCGACTGCCGGGCCACCAGTTTGACAGGTGCCCGACGAACGCTTTGCGGCCGCGTGCCGGTATCGAACCAGTCGAGTATCATGGTCGCCGCCTGCTGGCCGAACCCATCAAGGTCGCAACAGACCGAGCTGAGGGACGGGTAGGCCTCCCTTGCTTCGGCGATGTCGTCAAATCCCACCACCAACATGCGGTTCCCCACCGCGACCTGCATTTGCGCAAAGGCTGACAGCATGCCAAGCGCGGTCAGGTCGTTGAAGCACAGCGCCGCATCGATCTCGGACGCATCGCCGACCAGGGAATGGGCCATGTCGTGCCCGAAGGCTCGGGTTGGCCGTCCGTGAAAGGCACAGGTCGGCAAATCGTTCTCGGCCATCACTTGTTCGTACCCGGCCATTCGTTCCAACGTGACTGGCCGTTCCGCCAAACCGCCGATAAACGCGATGCGCCTGGCGCCCTGGTCAAGCAGGTGCTGGGTCGCCAGCCTGCCGCCGGCCTCGTAGTCCATGGAAAAGAAGGGAAAAAGATCGGTGCGTTCATCGACCTGCCGCAGGACCTGCATGGCTGGAATCCCGGTCCGGGCGATGGCATCGAAGACCTTGGGCTTGCCGCCATAGCTGGGTGAAATCAACAGGGCTGAGACACCATGCTCCAGCATCGATGCCACGACGCTTTCCTGCAGGTCGGGGTCTTCGTCGGTGTTGGCGATCACGGTCGCATAGCCGTGGCGCAGGAAGGTCATCTGGGTGCTGATCGCGAACTCGGTAAAGAAGGGGTTCCTCAAATCGTTGATGACCAATCCGACCAGGCCGGAACCGGAGCCGCGCAAGGTCGCCGCCGAGCGATTGTAGACATAGTTCAAATCCTTGATCGAACGGTTGACCTTGTCGCGGGTCTCGCCCTTGACCAGGGGACTGTTGCGCAGGACCAGGGAAACGGTGGACTTGGAGACGCCGGCCCGGCGGGCAACATCCTTGATCGTGGGGCGTTTCACCATCGTTCGCCTTGGCTCCGTACCGCTACCGATTTGCCCGATGCCGCATGAGCCGCCTCACATGCCGTGCTCCGCCAAGATCATGTCGGCGGCCTTTTCGGCGATCATGATGGTCGGCGCGTTTGTGTTGGAAGAGTTCAGGAAGGGCATGATGGAACTGTCGCAGACCCGCAATCCCCCGATACCCTTAAGCTTGAGGTCGAGGCCTACCACCGTCTCCGGGTCGTCGACCGGTCCCATCCGACAGGTTCCGACCGGGTGGTAGTCGGTCTTCGAGAACTTATAGGCATATTCCTTGATGTCGTCATCGCTGCGGCAGTTCGGGCCCGGCATCGATTCCGCCTTGATGTAGGGCCGGAAGGCGTCCTGGCTCATGATCTGGCGGGTTCGTTTGAACGCCTTGACCGAACATTCGACATCGTAAGGGTCGCCCCAATAGTTAGGGTCGATCAGCGGTTTTTCGAACGGGTTGTTGGATTTCAGGCGCACCGATCCGCGCGACCGTGGTCTGAGGAAGGCCGAATTGAGGGTGACCCCGTTCTTGATCTTCTCCAGTCCGTGCTCCAGGCCCGAACCGGGCAGGAAATGGAACTGAACGTCCGGGGCCGGCGCGTCTTCGTCGGCGTACCAGAAACCGCCGCCATCGCAGATGTTGGAGGCCACGACCCCGGTGCCGAACAGCAGGTATTGCACCCCGACCCAGGCCGCCATGTGCCAGGGCTTGTATTTGTCGAAACTGTAATTGCCGGAGCATTCCGAAACACAGAACACGTCCATGTGGTCCTGCAGGTTTTGCCCGACACCCGGCAGATCGACCGCCACGTCGACCCCGACTGCCTTCAGGTCCTCGGCCGGGCCGATGCCGGAATGCAGCAAGGTGCGGGGACTGCCGATGGCGCCGGCGGTCAGCAGGATTTCCTTGGCCGCTTCGATCCGGGTTTCGCGGTTGCCCTGTTTGACGTGGACCGCGACGGCGCGGTCGCCGGCCAGTTCGATACGCGTGACATGGGCGGCGGTGCGCAACTCGAAACCCTTGGCGCCGCGGATCGGGTCGACATATCCAGTCGACGCCGAGCAACGCCGGCCGTCCCGGTTGGTCACCTGGTAGAAGCCGGAGCCCAATTGTCGGGCACCGTTGAAATCGGGATTGTAGGGCAGCCCGGCCTGTTGCGCCGCCCGGACAAAGGCGGTGGTCAGCTTGTGGGGGATGGCGTCCGAGACCTTCAGCGGACCGTCCTGGCCGTGGAATTCATCGGCGAACCGGTTGTTGTCTTCGGCCTTGAGGAAATAGGGCAGGATCTCGTCATAGGACCAGCCGGCACAGCCATGGGCCGCCCAATTGTCATAGTCCCAGCGATTGCCTCGGGTATAGACCTGGGCGTTGATCGACGAGCCGCCGCCCAGGACCCGGCCTTGCGGATACCAGACCGGCCGGTCCTGCAGTCCCTGTTGCGGCACCGTTTCATAGCCCCAGCTATGGCTGGTGCCGGTCAGCTTGGTGAATCCGGCCGGGAACTTGATATAGGGGTGGCTGTCATTGGGGCCGGCCTCCAACAGCAGCACCGATACCTTTGCCGTATCGATCAGCCGTCGGGCCAGCACGCACCCGGCCGGCCCGCCGCCAATGATGATGAAGTCGAACTTCTCCGCCATCTCAATGTCCCATGATACTGTTTTCGGCCTGACGGCCGCTTTGACGCAGGTGATTGGCTGCCCGCAAGGCTTGGGCGGCAATCGTCAGCGCCGGATTGACCGCGGCCGAATTGGGCAGGTCTTCATTCATCACGTACCAGTCGACGGAATGGCGGGCAATCCAACCGGACAGGTGTCAAGGAACTTCGAATTGCCGCCGACATCAGGCGATCCGCGCTTCCGTTTCGGGGTCGAAGGGCACGGCGCGGTCCATGTTGACGGCGAATTCGGCCACCTCGCCGGCCCGCACATCGGCGTCGGCCCGCATCCGCGCGACACAGTCTTTGCCACCGAGCGAACTGATCACGAAGGTGTCGGACCCGGCCGGTTCGGTGACGCCGACCCGGTTCCGGAAGGTCTGGATGTTCCGCGAGTTGCGGTCGGCGCTTTCCGGATCGGTGATCGCTTCGGGCCGCACGCCCAGAATGATGTCGCGGCCGACATAGTCGCGCAGGATCCCGTCGCCATTGTCGAACGCCAGGCGGACCGGCTCCTGGGTATCGTTGGCGGTTTCGGCAACCAGCCGGTCGCCGGCGGTCTCGACCCGGGCCGGGATCAGGTTCATCGACGGCGATCCCATGAAACTGGCGACGAACAGATTGGCCGGCCTGTCATAGATCTCCTTCGGGGTTCCCAATTGCTGGACATAGCCGTTGTTCATCACCGCAATTCGGGTCGACAGGGTCAGGGCCTCGATCTGATCGTGGGTTACATAGACGATGGTGGTGCCAAGCTTCTGGTGCAGCTTCTTGATCTCGGTCCGCATGTCGACCCGCAGCTTGGCGTCCAGGTTCGATAGCGGCTCGTCGAACAGGAAGACATCGGGGTTGCGGACCAGGGCCCGGCCCATGGCGACCCGTTGGCGCTGGCCGCCGGACAATTGCCCGGGCTTGCGGTCCAGCAATTGCTGGATCTGCAGCATCTCGGCCACGTCGCGCATGGCCTGGTCGCGTTCCGGCTTGGGCACGCCATGCATTTCCAACCCGAAGGTGATGTTCTGGCCCACCGTCATGTTGGGGTACAGCGCGTAGGACTGGAACACCATGGCGATATTGCGCTTCGACGGGTGCACACCGTTCATGCGCTGGCCGCGGATCGCGACCTCGCCGGAACTGATCTCCTCCAGGCCGGCGATCAGGTTCAAGAGCGTCGACTTGCCGCAGCCCGACGGTCCGACCAGGACCAGGAACTCACCCTCTTCGACGGCGATGTCGACCTGGTGCAGCACCTCGACGGGACCATAGGATTTGGTGACGTTATCGATTTTCAGGAAGCTCATCTGCTCAACCCTTCACCGAACCGGCCATCAGCCCGCGCACGAAATAGCGGCCGGCGACGACGTAAACCAGAAGCGTGGGCAGCGCCGCGTAAATGGCGCCAGCAAAGTGGACGTTGTATTCCTTCACCCCGGTCGACGAACTGACCAGATTGTTCAGCGCCACCGTCATCGGCTGGCTGTCCAGGTCGGCGAACGAGGCCCCGAACAGGAAGTCGTTCCAGATATTGGTGAACTGCCAGATCACCGAAACCACGATGATGGGCCCGGAACTGGGCAGCAGGATCCGCTGGAAGATCCGGAAGAAACCGGCCCCGTCGATCTGGGCGGCCCGGATCAGCTCGGTCGGGAAGGCCTGGTAGTAGTTGCGGAAATACAGGGTGGTGAAGCCCAGCCCGTAGACCACATGGACCAGGACCAGCCCGGGGGTCGATCCGGCCAGGCCGGAAATTCCCAACAGCCGGGCCATCGGGATCAGGACGATCTGGAAGGGGATGAAGCAGGCGAACAGCATCAGCCCGAACAAAATGGTATCGCCACGGAAGCGCCACTTGGTCAGCACGTAGCCGTTCAGGGCGCCAAGGAAGGTCGAAATGATGACCGCCGGCACGACCATCTTGATCGAATTCCAGAAATAGGGTTTCAGCCCGGTCGGTTCGACACCGATCTGGGCCGACGACCAGGCCGAGACCCAGGGCGCCAGGGTCCAGGTTTCGGGCAGGGCCATCATGTTGCCGCCGCGGATCTCGTCCAGCGGTTTCAGGGAATTCAAAACCATGATCCCGAACGGCAACAGGTAGAACAGCGCGAACAGCAGCAGCACCAGATAGATCAGCACCCGGGTCACTTGGCCGGTCCGGACGACGGTGTCGGTGGAGGCGGCGGCCATCACTTCCGCTCCCGAAGTTCGGCGTAGAGATAGGGAATCATGATCGCCGCGATGGTCATCAGCATGATGACCGCGGAACTGGCGCCGATACCCATCTGGTTGCGGGTGAAGGTGTAGGAATACATGAACGTGGCCGGCAGCTCGGTGGCCCGGCCCGGGCCGCCGCCGGTCAGGGCGATGACCAAGTCATAGGACTTGATCGCGAGGTGCGACAGGATCACGAAAGCGGACAGGAAGGCCGGCCTGAGCTGCGGGATGATGATCCGGAAATAGAGCTGGAAGTTGCTGGCGCCGTCCATCTGCGCCGCCTTGACGATCTCGTTGTCGATGCCCCGCAGCCCGGCCAGGAACATCGCCATGACAAAGCCCGAGGTTTGCCAGACGGCGGCGATGACGATGGTGTAGATGGCGAAATCGCGGTTCTTGATCCAATCGAACCTGAAGCTCTCCCACCCCCAAAGGTGCATGGTGTTCTCGATCCCGATGCCGGGGTCCAGGAACCATTTCCAGGCGGTGCCGGTGACGATGAACGACAGCGCCATGGGATAGAGGTAAATCGGCCGCAATACCCCTTCGCCACGGATCTTCTGATCCAGGAAGATGGCCAGGAACAGGCCGATCACCGTGCAGGTTACGATGTACAGGCCGGCAAAGACGCCCAGATTGGTAATCGCGGTCGACCAATGGCGCAGGCGGAACAGCTTTTCGTAGTTGGTGAAGCCGATCAGGTCGTAGCTGGGCAGGATCCGGGAATCGGTGAAGGACAGGTAGAGGGTGAACAGGATGAAGCCGTAGACGAAGACCAGGACCAGGGCCAGCGACGGCGACAGCACCAGTTTCGGGACCCAATTCTGCAATTGGGTCCGGAAGTCCGTACCTGTCCTGGACTGCGCCATCACTGCCTCCCCAGACGCGCCGCCACCTTGCCCGGTTCGGCAACCGGCACCCGCAGGCGCCGGTTGCCAGTGCCGGTGCCGGTTACTTGGCCAGCGAGACGGCGTCCTGCAGTTCGTCGACCGCGGTCTGCGCGTCGAACTCACCGTTGAAATGGGCGGTGATCACGTCGTAGATCGCGTTCTTCACCGCGGCCCGGTTGGCGTGACCATGGGCCATAGACCCGAACAGCTTGCCGGCCTTGGCGGCCGAGGCCAGTTCGGCCATGCCCTTCTTGCCGCAATCGTCGAACGCTGAGTCGGATACGTCGGTCCGGGCCGGCACCGAACCCTTGACAACGTTGAAGGCCGACTGGAACGACGGCGACATGATCGACTTGGCCAATTCGGCCTGCGGCGCGGCGCCGCTGCCGCCGACGTTGAACATGGCGAACTGGTCGGAATTGAAGGTCACGGTGCCCTCTGAGCCCGGTACCCGGAAGCACAGGAAGTCGGCTCCCGGCTTCTTGCCGGCATTGAGGAACTCACCCTTGGCCCAGTCGCCCATGATCTGGAAGGCGGCCTCGCCGTTGATCACCATGGCCGAGGCCAGGTTCCAGTCGCGGCCCGAGAAATTGGCGTCGACGAAACTCCGCAGGGTCTTCATCCGCTTGAAGGTTTCCAGCATCGCGCCGGACGACAGGGCCTTGGGGTCAAGGTCGATAAAGGCGGCCTTGTAGAAATCCGGCCCACCGGCCGACATGGCGACGCCGTCGAACATGGTGGCTTCCTGCCAGGCCTGGCCGCCATGGGCCAGGGCGGTGAAACCGGCATCCTTGGCTTTTTGCATCGCGGCGACGAAGTCGGCCCAGGTCTTGGGCTGGCCGACTCCGATCTTGTCCAGGATCTGCTTGTTGGCCCAGACCCAGTTGGTCGAATGCACGTTGACCGGCGCCGAAATCCACTTGCCGTCATGCTTGGCGAATTTCTGCAGCGCGGCCGGCACCACGGCGTCCCAATTCTCGGTTTTGGCGACCGCGTTGAGGTCGGCCAGCGCCCCTTGGTCCGCCCAATCCAGAATGTCGAAACCCAGCATCTGCACAGCGGTCGGCGGGTTGCCGGCGGTGACCCGGGCGCGCAGGACGGTCATCGCGGATTCGCCGCCGCCACCGGCCACGGGCATGTCGTTCCATTTGATGCCCTTGCCTTCCAGGTCCTGCTTCAGGACGTTGAGCGCGGCGGCTTCGCCGCCCGACGTCCACCAATGCAGGACTTCGACCTCGGCCGCGCTCGCGACCGACACCGTCAGCGCCAGGCCGGTCATCGCCGACAGGGCCATTGTTGCTGTGTTCTTCATCTGATGTTTCCTCCGTTGAATGGCTGAACGAACTTGGGCCGCGGGTTGCCGGTCTCGGCGGCCGGATAGTTGTCGTGCGGTTGGCCCGCATCTTGGTTGCAAACACGTGCCGCCTGGGGTGCGGTCGGGCCGCTTCATGACGGCAAATACCGGGGGCGGCGCTTTTCGCGGAATGCGGCCACCCCTTCCGTCTTGTCCTCGGACGAAGCAACGAAACCGCTGCCCAGGGCGTCGATCATCGCCGCCCGGTCCTCGTCCAGGGCGGCCGCAATCATGTACTTGGCAATTTCGGTGGCGTCGGGTGACTTCGAGGCAACCGTCTCGGCCATCGCCAGGGCGGTGGCGCGCGGGTCCTCGGTGATTTCGGCGGCAAACCCCAATGCCAGGGCACGCTGGGCGTCGATGCGACGGCCGAACAGGGCCATTTCCTTGATCACCGCCGGCGGCAACTGGGTCGCCAGGCGCTGCGTTCCCGACCAGCCCGGGACAACCCCGATCCCGGTTTCGGGCAGCGCCAGGGTGGCGTTTGGTGCCATCACCCTGATATCGCAGGCAGCGGCCAGCTCCAAGCCGCCGCCGAAGGCATGGCCGGAAACGGCGGCAACGGTGGGAACCGGCAGGCGGGCCAGACGATCGAACACCCGGTGCCCGTTGCGTATCCAGTGGCGGGCGAAATCGGCCGGCGACAGGTCGGCCCAGGCGGTGATGTCGGCGCCGGCGCAGAACGGGCCGTCGCCGGCCGCAGTCACCAGCACGGCGCGTACCGCCCGGTCGGCTTCGACCGTTGCGCAATGGCGCTCCAGTTCGGCCAGCATGTCCGGGGTCAACGCATTGAGCTTCGCCGGATTGTCCAGGTGAAACTCGGCGACCGGGCCGCGGACTTCAAATCCGACCGCGCTCACGGCACCAATCCCATCGGCGCCTCGGACAACAGGCTGGTCGGCATGGTCGCGGCGTTGCCGGCGACCCTAACCCGACCTTGCGACGCCGCGACGATATCGCGTTCGGGTTCGATCCCCGGCATGACCTCGGTGGCGACCAGACCATCGTCGGTGGCGCGCATGACGCAGCGTTCGGTGACGTACAGAACGTCCTGGCCGGTGGCCCGGGCCCGCTGGCCGGAAAACGTGACGTGCTCGACCCGGTCGACCATCTTGGTGAATTTGCCCGGCGCGGTGATCCGCAAGGCATCGGGGCCGAGGTCGAATTCGGCACCGGCCTCGAAATAACCGGAGAAGACGATTTTGCCGGCGTGCGCGGTGATGTCGACGAAACCGCCGCAGCCGGCCGTCAGATAGGGCCGCTTGCCCAGTTTGGAAACGTTGACATTGCCCTGACGGTCGACCTCCAGGAACGACAGCAGCGAGACGTCGAAGCCGCCGCCCTGGAAATAGGCGAACTGCGACGGCGAGGGCAGGATCGAATCCGCGTTGGCGGCACAGCCAAAGGCGAACCCGGTCAACGGCATGCCGCCGACCGCACCCTGTTCGATGGCCCAGGTGACCGAGCGGGGATGACCTTCCTCCAGCAGCACCCGCGGCACCAGCGCCGAAATCCCGAAGCCCAGATTGGCGGTCTGGCCCTGTTTCAGTTCCATGGCGGCGCGGCGCGCGATGATCTTGTCCAGGCCGTGCTCGGCCAGGGCAAAGGACGACCAGGGGCGCAGCACCTCGCCGGAGATTGCCGGGTCATAGTCGGTCTCGGTGGTCTGCCGCTGATCCGGGTCGACCACGATCAGGTCGACCAGATTGCCCGGCACGTGGACGTCGTGGGGCCGCAGCGACCCGTCGGCGGTCAGGCGCTTGACCTGCGCGATCACCAGGCCGCGGTGATTGCGGGTGGCGATCGCCTGATCCAGGACCCCCAGATAGGCGCCCTCATGTTCGAACGACAGGTTGCCGCGTTCGTCCGCCGTGGTCGCGCGGATGATGGCGATGTCGGGGACGAGGTTGGGAAAATGCAGCCAGTCATCGCCGTCGAACGAGGCCAGTTTGACGACCGGCCGGGTCGCCGCCTTGTCGTTCATGGCACAGCCCTGCAGCCTGGGGTCGACAAAGGTGTCGAGACCGACTTTGGTCAGCACGCCTGCCTGGCGGGCGGCGACATTGCGGTGCATATCGAACAGGATGCCCGACGGCACGTTGTAGGCTTCGATCCGGTTTTCGACGATCAGGCGCCAGATCTCCGGCATCGGCAGCGATGAGGGACCAGAGGGGTAGGAGCCGGCGACGGTCCGGGCCAACAGCCCTTCCTTGGCGATATGGTCGATCCCCTTGATGCCGTACATGTCGCCGGCGGCGATGGGGTGCAGGGTGGTGATGTTGCGGGGGTGCCCTTCGGCCTCGAACCGCTCTCCGATCGCGGCCAGCACCAGGTCGGGGCAACACAGGCCGGACGAGGATGACACCGTGACCACCGCGCCGTCGCCGATGCGGGCCGCGGCATCGGCCGCCGACACTTGTTTGGGGCCGGCCATCAACCGGCGCCTCCGTAGTCGACCTCGACCCGCCGGCCCGAGGTCGCGGCTTGCTTGACCGCCAGCGCGACGGCCAGGGATTTGATACCGTCCAGACCGGTGGCCGCCGGCTCGCCGTTGCCGGCGATCGCCGCGGCGAACTTGCTCAGGGCGTGGACGTAGAGGTCGTGGTCGGAAAAGGGGACCGAACGCTCGCCCTCTGCCGTCGTCAAAATGACCTCGCCGACCGGTTTCTGGGTCATGACGTTGCGGCCACGGATGGTGCCGGCGGTGCCGTGAACCTCGATGCCGGTGCCGGCATGGGCATGGGTAAAGGATTCATGGGTCTGCACCATGGCGCCCGACGGCATCTGCCATACCGACATGACGCTGTCTTCGACCCCCCGGCCCATGCCCTTGGCCTGTTCGATGGCGACGACGCTGGCCGGATCCTCACCCAGGTGGAACCGGGTCGTATCGGCGTCGTGCACCACGATGTCCAGAATGACGCCGCCACCGGCGGCCGGGTTGTCGATGCGCCATCCCTGCAGGTTGGGGGGCAGGTGGACGGCGTGGAAAATCCTTAGGCTCAGCACCTCGCCGACCGCGCCTTCGTCGATCAGGCGTTGGATCGCCTGGTGACTGCCGGCGTTGCGCAGGTGATGGTTGGTGCCCATCACGACGCCTGCGTCGCGGGCGGCCGCGACCATCTGGTGCGCATCGGCCAGGGTCAGGGCCAGGGGCTTTTCGCACAGCACATGCTTGCCGGCGGCGATGGCGGCCAGGCACTGGTCGCGGTGCTTTTCGTTGGTGGTGGAGATGTAGACGCAATCGACGCGATCGTCGGCAAGCAATGCCGCCAGATCGGTGGGCGCGGTGTCGATGCCATGGGCCGCCGCGAATTCGGCGCCGCGGTCGGCATCGCCGCTGAGGACCGATACCACGTCATGGCCGGCTTGCGCCCGGATCGCATTGATCATGAACTGGGACGCAATCGTGCTGGCCCCGACCAGCCCCCATCCTGCCATCAATTCCTCCCGCTTTTCAGTCCTGAACCCGGTTTCCACCGCCGGCAACGTCATATGAACGGGGCCTTGGCAGATACTTGGAACGTTCCTATTTGAAGGCTAGGATAAATTGGAACGTTCCAATGTCAAGATCGATGTTGCAGGAGTTGGTGGGCCGGTCCGGTTGACCGGCGCCTTGAAATAGGGATCAGGAACCGCCCGGTCGCAGGCTGGGCGGGCGATCGCGGGATACGTCAGCCCCCGTCAAGCACCCGCTGGAACTTGGCCAAGCGCTTGGTCGGATCCTCCTGGTAGCTGACGGTTGCCCGCAACCGGCCGTCCGCACCCATCAGATAGGTGGTGGCGGTGTGGTTGACCGAATAATCGCCGCTGCTGGAAGGGACCTCTTCGTAGTAGACGCGATAGGCCTTGGCGACGTCGGCGATGGCCTCGGCCGAGCCAGTCAATCCGATGATGCGCGTGTCGAAACTGGACAGATAATCGCCGAGATATTCCGGCGTGTCCCGTTTCGGGTCCACCGAAACGAAGGCGTAGCGCATCTCGTCCGCCCGATCGCCAAGCGCGGCAATCGTGTCGCTCATGTCGATCAGGCTGGTCGGGCAGACGTCCGGGCAGTTGGTGTAGCCGAAGAAGATCGCAAAGGGCTTGCCCAGGAAATCCTCGTTGGTCGTCCGGCTGCCGTCAGTGGCGATGAGGTCGAAGGGGCCGCCGATTTGATCGGCGGCCATGGTCTTCGACGCCAGCCAGGCATCATGTACGGTCACGCGCCATACCGTCAGCCCGGTGATCGCGACGGCCAAGACCATCGCGAATACATAAGGCGCCCGTCGCATCAGTTGCTCCCTTTTTTCATCTTGTGCATGGCGCCGTGTTTCTTGGCGCCCATCTTACGCACCTCGTACGTGATATCCACCGATCCGGCCTTTTCAAAACGCAGGGTGCCGTGCATGGTGTCGCCCATCTTCAGGGAAACGCCCAGGTCCATGAACATCACGTGGTAGGAGCCGGGCTTCAGAACCACGGTTTGCTGTGGGCCGATCTCCAGTCCGCCAACCAGTTCCCGCATCTTCATGACGTCGTTGACGACCGCCATTTCGTGAACCTCGAAGCGGCCCGCGCCGGGGAAGCTGCCGCCGACCAAACGGTCGGCGGTGCTGCCATGATTGGTGATGGACATAAAGCCGCCGGCAACCTTGGCGCCTTTTGGAGTAGCCCGGGTCCAGGGGGCATCGATTGTTATGTTTCCGGTCTTGAACTCGGCTGCTTGCAACGGGGATGCCCCTAGGACCCACAATACGGTTGCCAGGGCGACGGCAAGGGTTCTGTTCATTGTCATTTCTCCTCGGTTAGAAGTGATGGGTGACACCCAGGCGCAGGCTCCAGTCGGCGCCCAGGCGGGTTCCGTTGACTTTTTCGTACAAGGGAAGGCCGGCTTCGACGCCGAAGCGCAGGCCTTGCAGAGTGCCGCTGGGGACCAGGAAATTGGCGCCCAAAAGGCCTTCGATGCGCTCGCCGCCGTAATTGTCGGGATCGGCGCCGATCGCGGGACCCATGATATTCGGATCCTGGCCGTCGATGGATTGCTCGGTGCGGGCGCTCAGGCGGGCCGTGGTCTGCAGCCAGGGCTGCCAGCGATAGCCCAGCCAGCCGGTCAGCTCGTGGATATCGCCAAGCTGGTAGTTTTCGTCGTTTTCCGATTCCAGTCGGATGACGCCGCTGTATTGGACCCCCCAGGACAGGGCGTCCTGCTTGCCGATATAAGTCAGCGCCGGCAGGAAATCGACGGTGCCTGAGCCGAGCTGCATGCCATAGGCCAGGCGGCCGACCATCGACATACCGCTGGGCATCAACATGGTGCCGCGTTCGGTGATGCTGCCGGTCGGCACGCTGAACCCGGCCCGGGCGTTGATCGTGCCGCTGTCGCCCTGGTGCAACTTGATGATCGCGCCCAGTTTGACGTCGCCGATCCCCGACGTTTTCATCTTGTTGGTGCCAAGCTGGGTCGTGCCCATCATGCCGGAATAGGTCAGCATGGTCATTTCCTTCCGCACATAGGGCACCATGGCGGCCAGAGTGATTCGGTCGTGCACGCCGACCATGGCGCTGACCATGTCCATCTGCATGTCCATCTCAGTCGGTACGATGCGGATGGTCGCCGGCTGACCCGGCATGCCCGCGAAATGGTTCGGCACGGTGGTGACCACGGTGTCGGCGGCGATCTTGTCGCTGCCCTGTTTCATTTCATCCATGTGCATGCGCATGTGGCGGTAGCCCAGCATGACCTTCCCCGGCATCATCGAATGGACACCCATGACGCCGATCGGCGGCGGTGCGTGGTGGTGGCCGCCGTGCATGCCGCCATGCATCATGTGGCCGTGGCGCATGGCCCCCATCTTGCGGACCTGGTAAGTGACATCGACCGGACCGGTGTTCTGGAACCGCAGACGCCCTTTGACGGTGTCGCCGGACGTCAGGGTGGTGGACAGGTCCATGAACATGACGTGGAAGGAGCCGGGCTTCAGAACCACCGTCTCACCGGGCTTGATTTCCAGGCCGTTGGGCAACTCGCGCATCTTCATGACGTCGTTGACGACCGCCATTTCGTGGATCTCGACGCGCCCCGCCCCGGGCAGGGAGCCGCCGATCAGCCGCTCGGTCCGGTCGCCATTGTTGGTGATGGACATGAACCCGCCGGCCACCTTGGCGCCTTTCGGCGTCGCGCGGGCCCAGGGATCGGAAATGGTCAGATTGCCGACCTTGTAATCGGCGGCGAAGGCATTGGTGAACATCAAAAGCACAAGGCCTGCCAACAGCGGCAGGGTACGAATAAGGGATCTCATCAAGCTGTCTCCTGGTATCGAACGCTAAACTTGTTTCGCCGCGCGACTACCCGCGGCTGTTTGCCGGCGGCCGACTAAAGACCGCGGTAGGTGTCAGGAGACTTCTCGGGCGGGGCTCTGGGGTTGCGATTGGTATTGGAACGAGCCGCGGCAGGACGGCGGTTTTCTGCGGGAACCTTGCAGCAGGCGATTGATCGCGGCGTGCTTATGTTTCCCGTCGACACCGGCGGCAGGGCGTTGGTGCCGGGCAAGGCGCATCCGGTGCAATCCGAAAAACCGGTGTTCGCCGGCTGGGCATCGCTTTGTTCACCAGGTGCACCACCGTCTTCTATGGCGATTTCCATCAGGCCGTGGGCGGTGCAAACCACGACCGTGGTTGGGCTTTGCTCCGCTTGGGCGGGGCCAGCCGCGCCGGCCTGAACCAACAGGAACGGCAACAGCGATTGCAGCAACAGGCCGACCATCGCCAGCCAGACTGGCGCCGGTGTACATCTGCGATATGTCCGGTTCCGACGCATTGCGCGGTTCAGGCCGCGGTTTCCCGCTGGGTGACAAACGCGAACAGGTCCTCGTCCTCCGCCAATTCGGCGGCCAGTTGGTTTTCCAGATGAAGGATGAGCCGGTCACTGACCGACGCCAGATCCTGCTGCTCATACAGCGTGCTGGTGACCAACAGGTCGGCCAGGATCTCGCGATGCAGCTTGGCATGCAGGCGACGGCCGGGATAATTGTACTGGGCCATCATCGCCTCTTCCTCGGTGAAATGTATCTTCAAGTCCTGGAAGATCTGACGCAGTTGGGCGGCAATGCCGGCATTGTCGCCACGCAACGCCAGCTCAGCGATTTCCCAGACCGCGCGCGACAGTCGCTCGTGCTGACGCAGCAGGCGGTTCGGCTCGGTGCGCCAGGCAATCCGAGTGCCAACGTGAATGTTCATGTGTCTTTTCCTTCCACCAGGGGCTTTCACCGATCATTGGTGACGCCCCGGCACGGTTGGTCAAACTGGCGGCAGCCGGCGTTTCAGCCGGAGCCGCTGCGATTGATCAGAGTGCCTGGAAGGGAGGCGCCCGGGCGTGCAGCCCGTGGCGGTACTTGGAGGTATTGGGAAGATCTTGGGCGGCGACCGGCAGTTTCGCCGTCGACACCAACCGGACAACGGCAAGGGAAAGCGGGCTGTCGGGTGCGGCCGCCGCGCCGTGCATGACGCAAAGCCCGCAATCCTGCACGCCCATCCGCTCAGACCCGCCGACCGGCGGTTCGACGACATTGCCGTCAGCGTCCACGGTCACTTGGACCAGGCCGCGGGCCGTGCAGATCACCAGGGTGCCGGCCTGCGCCTTGTCGGACTCCACCACGCCCGCCATGGTGCCGACGGCAAACACCGCGACCAGGGTTTGAAGCACCAGGCTCCAAGCCGCAACAAGTGCGAAAAACTTCGCCGATCTATTCCGGGCCCATGGCGTCATGACGCCCAATGACTACAGGAAAACCGGTTTTCCGGCAAGGTCTTCGTCTTGATTCTGTGAGGCATTTGCGCGGCCGTCGGGCCAGGGACAGAACCAGGTCGCCCCCTGACCCGACGTTTGCCGAGCTAGCGCTGGACCACGAGAAAAAGCTCGTTCCCGTTGCGCAAAATATTCAGGGCAACGATGGGGCCGGCCTGTTTGACCGCCTTGGTGAAATCCGCCAATGACCGGGTTGGCGCCCGGTTAACGGCGGTGATCAAATCGTCCTTACGCAAGCCGTAGCGCCAGGCTGGGCTGCCGGTTTCGACGCTGCGCACAGCGACGCCGTTCCGTCCCCCGGCCCGACCCTCGTCTGCGGGTGCGTTGTCGAATACCGCGCCGGCAAATTCAGGGAGTGCCTGATCACCCGCCAACGCCGCGATCTCAGCATCACCGATCTGCACAGTCAGCGACAGCGCTCTACCGTCACGAAGAAGGCGAACGGTGACGGTATCGCCTTTGCGAACCAGGCCCACCTGATTGCGCAAATCGGCAGAATTATGAATGGTGCGGTCATTGACGGCGACCACAACATCGCCGGGTCGGAGACCCGCCTTTGCGGCCGGCGAATCCGGTTCGACATGGCTGACGATGGCACCGCCGGTATGGGGCATGGCCAGCGCTTCGGCGATCTCCGGCGTCAGGTCTTGGATCGCCACGCCCAACCGCCCACGGCGGACCTCGCCATACCTTGCCAACTGGGTCAGGACCGCTCTTGCCATGTTGGACGGCACCGCGAAGCCGATCCCGACATTGCCGCCACCGGGCCCAATGATCGCGGTGTTGATGCCGATCAGTTCGCCTTTGCTGTTGATCAGGGCTCCGCCGGAATTGCCGGGATTGATCGACGCATCGGTCTGGATGAAGTCCTCATATCCTTCTATGCCCAAGCCGCTGCGCCCCAACGCGCTGACAATCCCTGACGTCACGGTCTGGCCGATGCCGAACGGGTTGCCGATCGCGATTACCACGTCTCCAACCTGGATCCGGCCGGAATCACCCATGGGAACGGCGGTCAAGTCTTCCTCCGGTATCTGCAGCAGCGCGATGTCGGTTCCTGGATCGCTACCGATCAGTTTGGCCTTGAACTGGCGCTTGTCTTTCAGCGTGATCAGGATCGACGCGGCGTTGTCGATGACGTGATGGTTGGTCAGGACATAGCCTTGCGCGGCATCGACAATGACACCGGATCCCGCGCTCATCGCCTCTCGTTCACTGGGTTGGTTTGGTATGCCAAAGAAGCGGCGGAAAAAAGGGTCGCGCATCAACGGGTTCTGCTCGACGGCAACCCGGGTTCGGACCGAGATGTTGACCACACCGGGTGTGGTGGATTCGAGCAACGGGGCGATGGTCAAAACCCCGCGCTTGTCGTCCAACATCGGCAGCGCCGCCTGAAGCGGTGCCAGTTGCAGGACGGTCATGGCAAGCGCCAGGGCAAACACCAGGGGTCGGGTGACAGCCATTTTCGCTCTCCCCACTAAAACTGTATCACGGGATAAGGGTGCCGCGCGTGGCCTGAACGGTACGCAGCCGCCGACTGCGGTCACCTAGACAATACCTGGACCGACGGCCGGGTGGCCGTACCCTCAGGCCACCCGGCTGCCAGGTTTGTTAGGCCGCCTTGGCTTTCGATTTGGTGCCGCCATCGAGGAACTTCTTAGCCTTGCCGGCCAAGCTCTCCGGTGCACCATGTTCGATCTTGATGGTGCGCGGCTTCATCGCTTCCGGCACTTCCCGTTCCAGGTCGATGGTCAGGAGGCCGTTTTCCAGCCGGGCATCGGTGACCTTGACGTGGTCGGCCAACTGGAATTTCTTGCTGAAGCTGCGGGTGGCGATGCCCTGGTACAAGAACTGGGCATCTTCTTTGGCTTCCGTCAACTTGCCGGAAACCACCAGGGACTGCCCCTGGACCTCGATGTTCAAATCCGACTCACCGAACCCAGCCACCGCCATGGTGATCCGGTAATGGTCCTCACCGACCGCGGCGATGTTGTAGGGCGGATGGCCGTCGCCAACCCGGCCTGCCTTCATGGTCGCGTCCATCATACGCGCCAGGCGATCGAACCCAACAGTGGTGCGGAAAAGCGGTGAAAAGTCGTACGTCGTCATGGCTCACATCCTCCGTGTTGAAGCAATGCAACAAGGGCTTTTCGGCCCTACCAATCGTCTATTTGTGGACCCCAATTGGGCATCCACGATCACGATATAGTTTGTCTCAGCAAGGTTTCAAGAGGGAAATTTACGTAGGGGAAACGGCGGATTTTTTGCCGAAGTATCACTTCAACAAAGGCATCCGAGATCGCGACGAACACCGCACCGTCTTCTCTCCATGACCGACGCAGCGCAATGGTTCGTTCACACCGGTTACGCCGGCCCGCAGGTTTATTCCCGGGCCAGGGCTCGGTGCCAGCGATCCAGGAAATCCCGGCGTTTCAGCCGATCCAGATAGACCAGCAGACCGGGCCCCAGGCGGATCGGGATCAACGGGCCGCGTGCCTCCCGGCGCAATCGGGCGGCGGTGAATTCACCCTCGATATCGGCCCGCAGGGAATACAACGAGGCGGGGCCGGCGATCAGTTCCTGGCCCTGTCGCGACAGCAGAAAATCGATAAAGCGGCCGGCGCCTTGGCTGTTTCGGGCGCCCCGGGCGACCACCGCGATGCGCGACATGACCAGGCAATAGTCCTGGGGTAGGGTGATCGCCAGGTCCGGATTGTCGCGCGCCCGCGCCGTGGCGTAGGAGCCCAGGACATTATAGGCGATCAGCGCGTCGCCCGATGCCACCTTGTCGATCATCGCCGCCGAACCGCTCTCCAGGCCGACCCCCAGGTCACCCAGGCTGCGGGCCAAGTACCAGAAATCCTCCGACTGGATGACGTCATGGGTGGCGAACAGGAAACCCAGGCCGCTTCGTTCCGGGTCATAGGTGACAACCCGATGGCGCAGGGTCGCGGCGTCGGCCGCCAGGCGCCGGGCCAGCTCGAACCGGGTCGTGACGCCGGCCAGGTCGGGGGCCAGCGACCGGTTGTAGATCATCACCGCCGGCTCGAAGGTGATGCCGAAAGCCTCGTCGCGCCAATTGGCCCAACCGGGCAGCGCCTCGGTCTCGGCCGAGCGGTGCGCGGTCGCGTAACCGTCGTTGACCAGCTTGATCTGCAGGTCCATGGCGGAACTCAACAGCAGGTCGGCACCCGGCAGATTGGCGTCCATTTCGGCCACCGCGCGGCGATAGATGTCGATGGTGTCCAGTTCGTGATAGTCCACCCGGATGGCGGGCCAATTCGCCTGGAAGCCGGCAATCAGCGCGACCATGCGGTCGATGTCGGTGGAGCTGTAAATCACCAGTGTCTCTTTGGTTGCCTCCCGCGCCGGGAAGACGACCGGTTCGGCCCGCACCGGCAGGGCCAGCATCAGGGCCATCAGCACCGGGATCAACACGCGCATGTCAACCGTCCCCGGCGGGGGCATGCGGGATTTCGACCCGCACTTCCAGGCCGCCTTCGTCGCCATCATGCAAGGTCACCTGGGCGCCGTGGCTGGCCGCGATCTCGCGAACGATGGCCAGCCCCAGCCCGCAGCCCTCGACCTGGGCGCCAGGCAAGCGGACGAACCGTTCGAACACGTCCTTGCGGTAGGCCTCAGGGATGCCAGGCCCCTGGTCTTCGACCGACAGGTGGGTCACCCCATCGTTGCGCCGCACCGCCAGGGTCACCATGGTTCCGGCCGGGGAATAGCGCAGCGCGTTATCGGTCAGATTGACCAGCATCTCACCCAACAGGGTGGCGTCGCCACGCACAGGCGCGGCAGCGTCGCCCTCATAACCAAGGTCGATATGCTTCGCCCGAGCCTGGCCGTCCATGTCCGATACCACCTGGCGGGCCAACTGCGCCAAATCAACCTCGCCGAATGTCAGGGCCGGTTCGGTGGCGCGGGCGTGGCTCAACAGTTGCTGGGCCAGCCGGCTGGTCCGGCGGGCGCTGACATCGACCAGGGTCAGTGATTTGCGAACCGCTTCGGGGTCGCGTTCGCGCAGGGCCGTCTCGGTTTGTGCCTGCAGGCCGGCCAGCGGCGTCTTCAACTGGTGCGAGGCGTCGCTGATGAAGCGGCGCATGGCGCCGAAGCCGCTGTCGATGCGGGCCAGCATGCCGTTGACGGCCCCGACCAGGGGCACGAACTCGGTCGGTACCTCGTGCAGCACCGGGCGCACGTCGTCCGGTGAGCGCCGGCCCAGGGCCTCGCCCAGCCGGTCCAGGGGGCGCAGGCCCAGGCTGATCCCGGCCCAGGCGGCGATCGCGCCAAAGAGGGCGATAACCAGGGTCCAGACCGCGCTTTGCCGCAGCAGGCCCAAGGTCAGGGCCTCGCGTTCGCCCCGTGTCTGGGCGACCCGGACCGTCGCCCAGCCGGAAAGGTCTGCGCCGCTGACGAAGGTCCTCAAGGCCACGACCCGCACCGCCGCCCCCTTGTAGACGGTGTCGTAGAACAGCGGGTTGGGCGGCGGGGTGCCACCGCGAGGGTGCGGCGGTTCGGGCAGGCCGTCATAACCGGTGACCAGGCCGCCATCGGGGCCGGAGACCGCGTAGAACACCCGGTCCTGGGCAGTTGAAGCCAGCATGTCCAGCGCCGCATAGGGAATGTCCACCCGCAAGCTGTCGTCGCCCACGGCGGTACGCTCGGCGATCGCCGAGGCCGAGGCCAGCAATAGCCGGTCATAGGCGCTGTCGGCGGCTTCGCGGTTGCCGTAATAGCCGCTGATCAGGTTGGCCGTGAAGACCAGGGCCATGCCGACGAACAGCCAGGCCAGGACCCGGCGGCGAATCGACCAGGTGCGGGGGCCGCTCCCGGTCATTCCAGCATGTAGCCGACGCCGCGCACGACCCGGATGTTCACGCCGGCCGGTTCCAGTTTCTTGCGCAGGCGGCTGATGTAGATTTCGATCGCCGATGGGCTCAGTTCCTCATCGAAGTCCGAGATGTGGTCGATGATCTGTTCCTTGTTCAGGATGCCGCCCTGTCTTGCCATCAGCACTTCCAGGACGTGAAATTCGCGCCGCGGCAGGTCCAGGGGCACCTCGCCGATGAAAGCGCGCCGGCCGGTGATGTCCAGGGTTAGGTCGCCCAGGCTCAGATGGTCCAAGCCGCTGGCCTGGGCGCGCCGCACCAGCGCCCGAACCCTTGCGTCGAACTCACCCAGTTCAAACGGCTTGGTCAGGTAGTCGTCCGCCCCAAGGTCCAGGCCCTTGATCCGGTCCTCAACCTCGCTGCGGGCGGTGATCACCAGGACCGGGGTCGCCGACCGACGGTCCCTGAGACCGCGCAGCAGGGCCAGGCCGTCCAGGCGGGGCAGGGTGAGGTCGAGCACGACCAGATCATAGTCCTGGGTCCTAAGGATCGCCTCGGCCTCCTCGCCGTCGCTGGACCAGTCGACGGCATAGTCCGACCGCTTCAGCGACCGGATCAGGCCGTCGGCCAGGATGGCGTCGTCTTCGACCAGCAGAACCCGCAACCGCGCCCTCCGTGCAAGTGATCAGGACTTCAACCGTTATATCAAGCTTACCGCGGGCTGCGAAAGGTTGGCGAAGGCTAGGGCGCCTAGGGTCGGGTCGAAATAAACGACTGGTACCTTTCGGGAGGAAAGACCATGACCCTATGTGCCACCCTTCGCGGCCTGACCGTGGCCGCTTTTGGTTTTGTGTTCGCCCTGTCCGCCGGCCCGGTGAGTGCAGCCGACCTGGACAAGATCCATTTCCTGATTCCCGGCGGCGCCGGCGGCGGCTGGGACGGCACCGCCCGCGGCACCGGCGAGGCCCTGACCAAGTCCGGCATCGTCGGCACGGCTTCCTATGAGAACATGTCCGGCGGCGGCGGCGGCAAAGCGATCGGCTTCCTGATCGAGAACGCCAAGTCGAACCAGGACACGCTGATGGTCAATTCGACCCCGATCGTCATCCGGTCCCTGGTCGGACGGTTTCCCTACAATTTCCGCGATCTGACCATGATCGCCGGCACGATCGGCGACTATGCCGCCTTCGTGGTCGGCAAGGACAGCCCGATCAACAGCTTCACCGACCTGGTGGCCGCTTACAAGGCCAATCCCCGCAGCGTCGCGATCGGCGGCGGCTCGGTGCCCGGCGGCATGGACCATCTGGTGGCCGCGATGGCCATGCAGGCGGCCGGGGAGGACCCGACCAAGGTCAAGTACATTCCCTATGACGCCGGCGGTAAGGCGATGGCCGCGCTCCTGTCGGGCGAGATCAAGGCACTGTCGACCGGCTTCTCCGAGGCGGTCGCCCTGGCCAAGGCCGGCGAGGTGAAGATCATCGGCGTCACTTCGGGCGAACGTGTCGCCGCCTTCAAGGACGCTCCGACCCTGAAGGAGCAGGGCTATGACGCCGAGTTCGTCAACTGGCGCGGTTTCTTCGGCGCGCCCGGCCTGTCCGCGGCCAAGGCCGACGCCTTCCGCGCCGCCATCGCCAAGATGTACGCCACGCCTGAATGGGAAGCCGTGCGGGCCCGCAACGGCTGGGTCAATATCCACAATCCGGGCGATAAATTCACCGCCTTCCTGACCAACCAGGAAAAGGTGATCAGCGACCTGATGAAAAAGCTGGGCTTCCTTTAAGTTCGGCGCAACCTGGCCGGGGCACCTGGTTGTGCCCCGGCCCGATTTCAAAAAAAACAGGCGGGGAACAACCCCGCTTACCTGGGGGGAAACGCAGATGGCCTTGGACAAATGGATCGCCGGGATCTTCCTCGTCCTGTCATTGATCTACGGCTACGCCTCCTACACCTATCCATTACTGCCGTTCGAACGCAACATGGCGTTCCTGCCGAACACCATGCCGATGGCCCTCAGCGTGCTGGGCGTTGTGCTGGCCCTGATCATCCTGTTCGGCCGCAAACCTGCCGGGGGTCAGGCGGGTGAGGGATCGGGCGAACTCGACCTCGGTAATTGGCGACAGTACCGGGTGGGCGAGGCGCTGCAGCTGATCGGGGCGATGGCCCTCTACGCGGTGGCGCTGCGCCCGGCCGGTTTCCTGATCGCCACCATGCTGTTCCTGTTCGGCACCGGCTGGATTCTGGGTGAGCGGCGGCCGTTCCTGATGCTGCTGGTTGCGGCAATCGCCGCCGGGTCGATCTGGTACCTGATCCAGGAGACCTTGGGGATCTTCCTGAGGCCCCTGCCTTGGTTCCTGGGGTGACGGAGTAGGGCGATGATCGAAGGCATCCTGATCGGCCTGCAAACCGCATTTTCGGTCCAGAATCTCCTGCTGGTGGTGGCCGGCTGCCTAATCGGTACCCTGATCGGTATGCTGCCAGGCCTGGGGCCGATGTCGATCATCGCCATCATGATCCCGGTGGCGATCACCATCGGCGATCCGTCGGCCGCGCTGATCCTGCTGGCCGGCGTTTACTACGGCGCCATTTTTGGCGGCTCGACCTCGTCGATCCTGATTAATGCCCCGGGAGTGGCCGGTACCGTCGCCACCTCGTTCGACGGCTATCCGATGGCCCGCAAGGGACAAGCCGGCAAGGCCCTGACCATCGCGGCGATCGCCTCGTTTGCCGGCGGCACGGTCGGCGCCATTCTGTTGCTGGGCTTTGCGCCTGCCCTGAGTACGGTGGCGCTGCTCTTTCATTCGGCCGAATATTTCGCCCTGATGGTGGTCGGACTGTCGGCCATCGCCGCATTCGCCGGGTCAGGCAAGGTGACCAAGGCGTTGATGATGACAGTGCTCGGCCTGATCATGGCGACGGTCGGCGAATCAGCCTTGTTCAACGCGCCGCGTTTCACCTTCGGACTCCAGGACCTGCAATCGGGTTTCAGCTTCGTCACCCTGGCAATGGCGCTGTTCGCCCTGCCCGAGGCTTTGTTCCTGGTCCTCGATCCCAAGCGCGGCACCGCCGGCGGCAAGGGCGCGGCGATCAAGGAACTGCGTGTGACCCGCGACGAGGCCCGTCGGATCGCACCGGTGATCGGCCGTCAGTCGATCCAGGGCTTCCTGATCGGGGTGATGCCCGGCGCCGGTGCCACCATCGCGTCGTTCCTGGGCTATGCGGTCGAGCGCAACATCGCGCAAGGCGAGGAGCAGGACGAATTCGGCAAGGGTTCGATCAAGGGCCTGGCGGCGCCCGAGACCGCCAACAACGCAGCCTGTACCGGATCCTTCGTGCCGTTGCTGACCCTGGGTATTCCGGGGTCGGGCACCACCGCCATTCTGTTGGGGGCGCTGATCGCGTTGAATGTCAACCCGGGCCCCAGGCTAATGGTCGACAATCCGTCGATTTTCTGGGCGGTGATCATCTCGATGTATATCGGCAATGTGGTGCTGCTGATTCTCAACCTGCCGCTGATCCCCTATATCGCCAAGCTGTTGACGGTGCCGCGCAACTACCTGATCCCGTTCATCCTGTTCTTCACCATGGTCGGCGCCTATATCGGCCAAAACAATGCCACCGAGCTGCTGATCCTGGTCGGCCTTGGGGTCGCGGCCACGGTGCTGCGGTTCGCCGACTTCCCGTTGGCGCCGCTGCTGATCGGCTTCATTCTGGGCGGCATGCTGGAAGACAATTTCGCCCGCGCCGTCAATTTGACCGACGGGGTCATGTTCATGGTCGAACGGCCGATGACCCTGGGCCTGTTGCTGATCGGCGTCCTGCTGATCGCCCTGCCGGCCTGGCGCCGGCGAACCCGCCGCAAGACGGACTCACATTGAGGCTTCGCCCGATCGCCGGGCGCGCGCGACGCCACGGCTAAAGTCGCGAATATGGTCGCCGGTCAGGATCGGCGTGCCGGTTTTGCAGTCACGCGCCGATTGCCTATTGACCGTATCTCCGGCTTAAAATAAAACAAACAATTGTTTGGTGAATTCGCAAGCCGGTTTTTACCGGCCTTCAGGAGCATAATGTCAAATGGGGTCCGCCGCAAAGCGCAGCAAAGGGGTCCGGGGCGGCAAGGCTGGCCCGAAGGACGGTAAGGGCGCGCGACCGGTTCGTGAGGGCAACCGCAAGCGGGCCCTGATGGACGCGGCGGCCAAACTGTTCGCGACCCAGGGTTACCGCGCCACGACGATCCGTGACATCGCGGGTGCGGTCGCCATGTTGCCGGGCTCTGTCTATTACCACTTCCCGTCGAAGGAACATCTCCTACTGGCGATCTACCGCGAGGCGGTGGAGGGGATTTCCGCGCGGATCGATGCGGCGCTCGACGGTCTCGACGATCCTTGGGACCGGCTGGAAGCGGCGGCGACGGCGCACCTTGACGCCATCCTTGACGAGAGCGCCTATGCCAAGGTGATGGTTCGGGTGCTGCCGGAGGATGGCCGCGAGATCGCCGCCGATCTGACCCGGGCGCGCGACGACTACGAAAGGCGCTTTCAGGGACTGATCGCGGAACTGGATCTGCCGGACGGCGTTTCCGCCGGAATCTTGCGGGTCATGATGCTGGGTGCCCTGAACTGGTCACAGGTCTGGTACCGCAGTGGCGGCGAAACGCCGGCCAACATCGCCCGCAATTTCCTCAAAGTGGTGAAGAGCGGGGTGGTCCGATGACCGGCGGCGATCGAACGTTTTCAGGCTATGCTGTTTGAGTTGAGGGAGACGAACCTTGGCGGGCAAATCAAAGGGTGCGAAACGCAAGCCGGTAGCTGGTGAAGGCACGGCGCGCGAGACCTGCCTGTTGGAGCGGGCTTCGGAGTTGGGGATCCGTCAGGTCCTCGACCGGGACGGCAATCTGATCGGCGATCTGCCGGAGCCTGACCTCGACCGGGCAACATTGCGCCGCCTTTATGAGGTCATGGTGATGGTCCGGGCCATCGACGAGCGCGGCTGGCGGCTGCAGCGCTCGGGCCGGGTCGAGTTCTGGATCCCCGCCCGCGGGCTGGAGGCGGTGCACAACGCCGCGACCATCGCTTTCGACGCCCAGGACTGGATCTTCCTGGGCTATCGCCATCCCGGCATGTTCCTGCTGCGCGGCGCGCCGCTGCTGCAACTGTTCACCCAGTTCTTCGGCCGGGGTCCGGACCTTTACAAGGGGCGCCGGCTGCCGACCCTGATGGGGGACCGGCGCCTCAACCTGGTGCCGATGACCACCCAGGTCGGCTCCTACATCCCGCACGCCACCGGCGCCGCCTGGGCCGCCAAGATCCGCGGCGACGACACGAAGTTCCTGACCATCTTCGGTGACGGCTCGACCTCGCGCGGCGAGTTCCACAGTGCCCTCAACTTCGCCGGTGTCCACAAGCCGCCGATCGTTTTCATCTGCGAAAACAATGGCTGGGCGGTGACCACGCCGACCAGCACCCAGACCGCGTCCGCCAGCTTCGCCGAAAAAGGCGATGCTTACGGGGTCCGCAATCTGCGGGTCGACGGCAATGATGCGCTGGCTGTCTACGCCGTGACCCGCGAAGCCCGCGAATTGGCGGGCGAAGGGCCGACCCTGATCGAGGCGGTGACCTACCGCACCGGCTTCCACACCTCGTCCGATAACCCCGACCTCTACCGGACCCAGGAGGAGGTTGCCGCCTGGGAGGCCTGGGATCCCCTGAAGCGTTTGCGCGCCTACCTGGAGGGCAAGGGATACTGGACCGAGGCCGACGAAACCAAGCTCTGGGCCCGCTGCGACGAGGAAATCCAGACCGCTATCGCCGAGGCCGAGGCGATGCCGATGCCCGAGCCTGAAACCATGTTCGACGACACCTTTGCCGAGATGACCTGGATGCTGGAGGAACAGAAGGCGGCCCTGCTCGACGATTTGCGAGAGGAGGACTGAGACAATGCCGAACCTGACCGTCCTCGACGCCATCAACGCCGCCATGGCCCATGAGCTGGAGCACGACCCCGACGTCGTCCTGATGGGCGAGGATGTCGGCCAGGCCGGCGGCATCTTCCGCACCAGCACCGGGCTGCAGCAGCGCTTCGGTTCGCGCCGGGTGATCGACACGCCGCTGGACGAAAAGGGCATCGCCGCCCACGGCGTCGGCATGGCGCTCTATGGGCTGAAGCCGATCGTCGAAATCCAGTTCTCGGGCTTCATCCACGACGCCTTCGAACACATCATGTTCTGCGCTGCCCGCTACCGCTGGGCCTCGGGCGGCCAGTACAGCTGCCCGATGGTGTTCCGGGCACCGTCTTTCGGCGGCATCAAGGGCGGGCTCTGGCATTCGCAAAGCGTCGAGGCCTATTTCGTCCACCATGGCGGGGTCAAGATCGTCGCCCCGACCACGCCGCAGGATGCCTATGGCATGCTGATCGCGGCGGTGCGCGATCCCGACGTGGTGCTGATCGCCGAACCGGTGCCGCTTTACCGGGCGATGTCAGGCGAGGTCGAACTGAATGGCCAGCCGACGGAACTCGGCAAGGCCGAAATCGTCCGCCCGGGCAAGGATGTTTCCGTCATCACCTACGGGCCGATCCGCCACACCGTGGCCGAGGTCGCCGAGGACATGGCCCGCGAAAGGAATTACGACGCCGAGGTCATCGACCTCAGGACCCTGATCCCCTACGACATCGAAGCCATCCTGGCATCGGTCAAGAAGACCGGCCGGGTGGTGATCGTGCACGAGGCGCCGCTCAGCCTCGGTTTCGGGGCCGAACTGGCGGCGGTCATCCAGGAGAAGGCATTCGGCTATCTGAAGACCCCGATCGAACGGGTCGCGGCACCGGACGTCCCCTATCATTTCAGCATCGGCGACGAGCTCTACCGGCCTAATGCCCGCCGCATCCGGGCCGCCCTCAAGCGCACCATGGAGTTTGAATTTTGATCTTCGAATTTATCCTCCCCGATATCGGCGAAGGGATCAGCGAGGCGCTGTTGGTCGAATGGCTGGTGGCACCCGGCGACAAGGTGACGGAAGCCGATGACCTGGCCACGGTCAGCACCGACAAGGTCGACGTGGAACTGCCGGCGCCACGAGCCGGTGTGGTCACCGAACTGTGCTGGCAGCCGGGCGACACGGTCCCGGTCGGCAAGGTGTTGCTGCGGATCGAAACCGAAGGCGGGGTGCCGGCGGTGGCGAAGGAACCAGAACCGAAGGCCGAACCGCCAGCGGCACCCGTACCTGCCGCATCTACAAGCGAAAATGTTGTGGCGGCGCCGGCGACCCGCAAACGGGCGGCCGAGTTGGGCGTGGACTTGGCCGGCCTGAGCGGCAGCGGCCAGGGCGGCCGCATCCTGATGCGCGACGTCGAGGCGGCGGCGCGCCCCGCGGCGGTGCCGCAGCCGCAACCGGCGCCAACGCCGCCGACCGGCGACGACGTGACCCGCGAGCCGCTCAATTCGGTGCGGGCGGTGGCCTTCGAACGGCTCGGCCAGTCAGTCCAGACCCTGGCCCATTCGACGATGAATTTCGAGGCCCGGGCGGACGCCTTTCTGGCGATGTTGGCGAAACTGAAGCCGCGGGCCGAAAAGGCGGGCATTGCCCTGACCCCGGCGGCCCTGTTCGCCAAATGCGTTGCCACCGCCCTGGCCGAGCATCCCCGTTTCAATGCGACCATCGACGAGGACAAGCGCGAGCTGCTGCTGCACCGGGCGGTCAACCTGAACATCGCGGTCGCCTCGGACGCCGGCCTGTTGGTGCCGGTGATCCGCAATATCGCTGCCAAGACCTTGTTCGAAACCGCCGCCGCCATCACCGATGTCGCGGTGCGCGCCCGGGAAGGCCGGTTGCAGGTCACCGACACCCGTGGCGGCACCTTTACGCTCTCCAACACCGGCAATCTGGAGCGCGCCCGGATCATCTCGACCCGGCCGGTCATCAACGCGCCCCAGACCGCGATCCTGTGGGTCTCCCGGATCAGCGAGCGGCCCCGGGTGGTCGACGGGCGGTTGGAGGCGGGGCCGATGGTGTCGTGCAGCCTCAGCTTCGACCATCGCTTCATCGACGGAGCCGACGCCACCCGCTTCATCAACGATATCGCCGACTATTTGGAATGCCCTGGTGCCGCCTTTGCCGGGAGTTGAGAGTGTGCTCGAACTTGGCTGTTCCTCACCCCTCCCCCTCCCAATCACCCATTGGTGGTACCCCGTTGGGTGGTTGGGAGGGGGAGGGGTGAGGAACAGCGCTCCCGAAAGTCGCTCTTAGCGACTTTCGAACCAGACCCTAAGGGAAGGACCAAGCCATGACCGACCACCTGGAACGCGCCAAGAAGATCGATCTGCAGGCCCGCACGCTCTACCAGGCCGCGACCGGGCCGATGAAGGCCTATGCCGGGCTGATGGCGGCGGCGACCGCCGACGGCGAGCTGGACGGCAAGGTCAAGGAGTTGATGGCCCTGTCGATCGCGGTGGCGATCCATTGCGAAGGCTGCGTCACCTATCACGCCCGCGCGGCGGTCAAGAAAGGCGCGGCCCGGGGTGAGGTCGCCGAGGCGATTGCGGTGGCGGTCGAAATGGGCGGCGGTCCGGCCGCGGTCTACGGCGCCGAGGCGCTGGCCGCCTTTGACCAGTTCGCCGAAGGCTGAGCGAGAACAAGAAAACACCAGGGAGACAGCGATGACGATCAACACCTCGACCTTGGACCGGTTGCGGGCTGTCGTCGGCGACCGCCTGTCGACCGCCGAGGCGGTGCGCGACCAGCACAGCCGCGACGAATTCTGGCATGCCAAGGCGGCACCCGATGCCGTCGCGTTCGCCGAGACCACCGAGGAGGTGGCCGGCCTGGTCGCGGTCTGCCGCGACACCCAGACCCCGGTCATCGCCTATGGCACCGGTACCTCGATCGAAGGCCATATCTCGGCCATCCATGGCGGCCTCAGCATCGACCTCGGCCGGATGGACAAGGTGCTGGCGGTCAACCCTCAGGACTTCGACTGCACCGTCGAAGCCGGCGTCACCCGCAAGCAGCTCAACAGCTACATCCACGACACCGGACTCTTCTTCCCGATCGACCCCGGTGCCGACGCCTCGATCGGCGGCATGTCGGCGACCCGGGCCTCGGGCACCAACGCGGTGCGCTACGGCACCATGCGTGATGCCGTGATGGCGGTCCGGGCGGTGCTGCCGGACGGCCAGATCATCAAGACGGCGCGGCGAGCCAAGAAGTCGGCCGCCGGGCTCGACCTGACCCGGCTGTTCGTCGGCTCCGAGGGCATACTTGGGATCATGACCGAGATCACGCTCAGGCTGCATGGCATCCCCGAAAGCATCGCCGCCGCGGTGGTCGCCTTCCCGTCGGTCGAGGACGCGGTCAACGTCGTGGTCGAAACCATCCAGTCCGGCGTGCCGATCGCGCGGGTCGAGCTGATGGACGAGGTCCAGATGGCGGCGACCAACGCCTATTCCGGTTTCGACTACCCGGCCCAGCCGACTTTGTTCATGGAGTTCCACGGCACCAAGGCCGGGGCCGCCGAACAGGTCGAGATCACCCGCGCCATCACCGCCGAACATGGCGCGGGCGAATTCCTGTGGGCCACCGAGGCCGAGGACCGCAACCGCCTGTGGCAGGCCCGCCACGACGCCGCCTATGCGGTCAAGGCCTTGCGCCCAGGGGCCGAGATGTGGGGCACCGATGTCTGCGTTCCGATCTCGCGCCTGACCGAATGCATCATGGCCACCAAGGAGGATCTGGCGAGCTGCCCCTTCCCGGCACCGATGCTGGGGCATGTCGGCGACGGCAATTTCCACCTGATCTTCCTGATCGACCTGAACAACCCGGACGAGGTGGCCCAGGCCGAGGCGATCAACGCCCGGATGATCGAACGCGCCCTGGCCATGGATGGCACCTGTACCGGCGAACACGGGATCGGGCTCGGCAAAAAACAGTTCCTGGTCGACGAGTTGGGCGACGCGGTCGGGGTAATGCGGACCATCAAGCAGGCCCTGGACCCGACCAACATCATGAACCCCGGCAAGATGCTTGAGGTGACCCGGTTGGGGTCGGCGGCGTAAAATTGGTGGCGTGAGGGTCTTGGGTGATGGGGGCGGACAACCGGGTTGAGGCGGACGCACTGCTGCAGATCGCCGATATCCACAAGAGTTTCGGTGGCCTGCGGGCGGTCAGCGGCTGCAGCTTCGGCATCGCCGACGGCTCAATCACCGGCCTGATCGGCCCGAATGGGGCCGGCAAGACCACCACCTTCAACATGATCGCCGGGGTCTTCAAGCCGGACGCCGGGCGCATCAGCTTCGCCGGTTCCGACATCACCGGCCTGCCATCCCACAAGCTGTTCGACCTGGGCCTGGTACGTACTTTTCAGATCCCGCATGAATTTTCCCACCTGACGGTGCGCGACAATCTGATGACGGTGCCGACCGGCCAGCCCGGCGAGCGCCTGTTCAGCGCCTGGCTGCTGCCCGGCAAGGTCCGGCGGATGGAGGAGGAAATCCGGGTCAAGGCCGACGAAGTGTTGGGGTTCCTGGGCTTGAGCCATGTCGCCGACGACCCGGCTGGCACCCTGTCGGGCGGGCAGAAGAAGCTGCTGGAACTGGGCCGTGCGATGATGGCCGAGCCCCGCCTGGTGCTGCTCGACGAACCGGGGGCGGGCGTCAACCCGACCCTGCTTGGGCAGCTCGGCGAGATGATCATCAACCTCAACCGGGAGCGCGGCTACACATTCTGCATCATCGAGCACAACATGGACATGATCGCCCGGCTGTGCTCGCCGGTGGTGGTGATGGCCGAGGGCAGTGTTCTGACCCAGGGCGAAATGGACGAGGTGCGCAAGGATCCCAGGGTCCTGGACGCCTATCTGGGAGAATCGCAATGAGCGGCCCGGTACTTCACCTGGACGGCGTCTCGGGCGGCTATGGCGAGGCCGATATCCTGCACGAGGTCTCGCTGGTCGTCGAACCCGGCCAGATCGTCGTGGTCATCGGGCCCAACGGGGCCGGCAAGTCGACCGCCATGCGGGCGGTGTTCGGCTTGCTCAGGATCTCGGCCGGCCGTGTCCGGTTTTTCGGCGACGACATTACCGGCATGAGCACCGAGGACGTGGTCCGGTCCGGGATCTGCTACGTGCCGCAGACCGGCAATGTATTTCCCAACCTGTCGGTCGAGGAGAATTTGGAGATGGGCGCCTATATCCGGACCGACGACTGGCGGCCGCGGATGCGGGAGATCTACGAGATGTTCCCGCCGCTGGTGGCACGGCGGCGGGCCGCCGCCGGCACCCTGTCGGGGGGCGAACGGCAGATGGTCGCGATCGGCAAGGCCCTGATGCTGGAGCCGAAACTGCTGCTGCTGGATGAGCCGACCGCCGGCTTGTCGCCGGCCTTCCAGCACGACACGCTGATGATCGTCAAGGATATCAACGCCGCCGGCGTGCCGATCCTGATGGTCGAGCAGAACGCCAAACAGGCGCTGCAGGTCGCGGATCGTGGCTATGTGCTGGTCGACGGTCAAAACCGCATCGAAGATGACGCGGCGGTGCTGCTGGAACGGCCCGACGTCGCCGAAATGTTTCTGGGAGGGTAGGCGTCTTAGGATGAGTGAGTTCATCAATTTCTACCTGATCCCGGGCCTGGTGCTGGGTTCGATCTACGCCTTAGGGGCGATCGGCGTCTCGATGCTGTTTTCGATCCTGCGCTTCGCCCATTTCGCCCATGGCGACATGATGACCCTGGCTGCCTATATGGCGCTTCCTTTCGTGGTCGGTTTAGGGCTGCATCCGGTCGCCGGTGCCGTGGTCGCGGCCGGCCTGGCGGCGGTGGTGGCACTGGGCATCGACCGCTGGGGCTACAAACCGGTCCGGGCCCGGCCGACCATCGTGTCGGTGCTGTCCTCGTTGGGCATCGCGCTGATGCTGCGGTCGCTGGTCCAACTCGGCTTCGGGGTTCAGATCGAATCCTATACCGCCGGGCGCATCATCCGGCCCTTGCGCTTCGATTGGCTGATGATCGCCGAAAAGCATATCTGGATCATCGCTTGCACCCTGGTGCTGATGCTCGGCATCCACCTGTTGCTCTCGCGCACCCGGGCCGGCAAGGCAATGCGGGCGATGAGCGACTCCGCCGAACTGGCCCGCCTGACCGGGATCCCGACCGAACGGGTGATCCGGACCACCTGGATCGTTGGGGCGGCGCTGGCTGCAGTGGCCGGCGTCTTCGCCGCTTGGGATACCCAGCTTCAGACCATGCTGGGCTGGAACCTGCTGTTGCCGATCTTCGCGGCGACCATCCTGGGCGGCATTGGGCAGCCCTATGGCGCCATGTTGGGTGGCATGGTGATCGGCCTGGCAGAGGAGCTGTCGACCTATCCCTGGATCGGTACCGAACCGATCATCTCGCCGGGCTACAAGACCGGGGTCGCCTTCGCGATCATGGTGGCGCTGCTGATTTTCCGGCCCCATGGCCTGTTCCGGGGGAGGCTGTTCTGATGTCGATGGATATTCTACACGGCTATTTCCTCTACGGCGTCTCGCTGCTGACCATGGGCGGGATCTATGCCATCACCGCGCTGGGCCTGAACCTGCATTGGGGCCTGACCGGGATCCTGAATATCGGTATCGCCGGGTTCTTTGCGGTCGGCGCCTATACCAGTGCGATCCTGGCCGCGGCACCGCATCCGGGGCATCTCGGCGGTTTCGAGATGCCGGTGCTGGTCTCGTTTCCCGCCGCCATGGTGACCTCGGCCATCGTTGCCTACGGCATTGCCCGGATCTGCATCCGGCTGCGCAGCGACTATCTCGCCATCGCCTCGATCGGCATCGCCGAGATCCTGCGCCTGGTGGTCAAGAACGCCAAGGAGATCACCAACGGCACCCTAGGTATTTCGGACCTGCCCCGACCGTTCGAGCAGATCCCCGGGGTCGGCGGCCAACTCGGCTTCCTGGGGCTGGTGATCGTGTTGATGATCGCGGTCTACCTGCTGGCCGAACGGGCCCGGACCTCGCCCTGGGGCCGGGTCATGCGGGCGATCCGCGACAACGAGGCGGCGGCGCGTTCGATCGGCAAGGATGTCGATGCCTTCCGCACCCGCGCCTTCGTCACTGGGGCGGCGTTCATGGGGCTGGCCGGCGCACTGACCGCCCATTACGTCAAGTTCATCGGACCGGAATCCACCGAACCGCTGCACACCACGTTCCTGGTCTGGGTGATGCTGATCGTTGGCGGTTCCGGGTCCAACAAGGGGGCGGTGCTGGGCGCCGCCCTGATGTGGATCGTCTGGTCGGCCAGCGAGATCGTGGCCGGTGCCCTGCCGGCCGATCTGGCGGCCCGCGCCGCCTTCGTCCGGGTGTTCATCGTCGGTTTCGTGCTGGTCTTCGTCCTGCAGCGCTTCGAGGGCGGCATCCTGGGTCCCAAGAAGGGCGAGCATTAGCGCCTGTAACGGCCCTGCTTCGAGACGCGGCTGGTGCCGCTCCAGCGGCGTCACGAAGGATGTGGCAGGCGAGGTGGTGCGCCATCTCGTAATCCGTCCTGCCTGACGGGGGAGGGATGGGGTGGGGGCGAAACTGCGCCGGCAGCCAAAAAAAGGCCGCCCCGAAACGGGGCGGCCTGATTTGGTATTGAGACTGTGATCAGAACTTCAACAGGCCGCCTTCGACCAGGTTGCCGTTCTTGACCAGATAGTCGGCGAAGACGCCCGACACTTCGCCATCGGCGTCGAACTCGTGCGGGCCGGCGACGCCGTCATAGTCGATGTCCTTGCCCGCGGCGAGCAGCTTCTTGGCCTTGGCGAACTCGCCCGGGCCGATCTTTTCACCGGGTGCCGTCGCCACCTTGCGCAGGGCTGCGGCGATCTTGCTGCGGTCGTTGGCGCCGGCGGCTTCGATGGCCAGGGCCAATAGCATGGTCGCGTCATAGGCCGGCGCGGTGAAGGCGGAATTGAACTTGAACGCCTTGTCGTCGCCGTACATGCCCTTGAACTTGTCCGCCTCGGCCGACGGGATCGAAGTCGGGATGGTGCCGGTGAAGGTGCCTTCCAGGTTCGACCCACCGATGGTCTTGACCATTTCGGCGCTGCGCATACCGTCGCCGCCGACGAACTTGTTGAACAGGCCCAACTCCAACGACTGCTTGATCAGGGTCAGGCCCGATCCGTCGCCCATGGCCAGGACGACCAATGTGTCGGCCCCGCCGCCGGCCAAGGTCGCCAGTTCCGAGCGGTAGGACGCCTTGCCTTCCTCGTGCACCTGGTCGCCGGCGATCTTGCCGCCGGCCGCGCTGAAGGAACTGCGGAAGCTGTCCGCGAAGCCGTTGCCGTAATCATTGTTGATGTAGGTCAGCGCCACCTTCTTGACGCCGCGGGCCAGCAGCATTTTGGACAGAACCACGCCCTGATAGGCATCCGACGGCACCACCCGGTAGAACAGGTCATTGTCCTTCAGCTTGGTGATCGCGGGCGAGGTCGAGGCCGGTGACACCATCACCACGCCGGCCCCCGACGCGGCGTTCGACATGGCGGCGATCGAGGCGCTGGAGCACAGCGCGCCGACAATGGCGGTGACCCGCTCGACGTTGATCAGCTTGTTGGCGGCATCGACCGAGGTCTGCGGGTTGCAGGCCGTGTCGGCCTCGACCAGCACGGCCTTGTTGCCGAGGATGCCACCGGCCGCGTTGACTTCGGCGATGGCGGCCCGCTCGGCGGCGTTGATCTCAGCGGTCAGGCTGACGATCGGGCCGGTGATGGCGCCGAGGCTGCCGATCCTGACCTCGTCGGCGATCGCCGCGCCGGAAGACAGCAGGGCCAGGGCACCCGCTGCCAAAATTGCATTCTTAAGTTCCATTTCGCACCTCCGTTTCATGCGCAAGGCATGTGGTTAAGTTGTCGCGTCAATTTGACCATTCTGTGCCGGTTTTCCATTGGTGGTCGGAACCGTTTCCTCCCCGGCTTTTGGTATGGTGGGCGCCGACAGCTTGGCGAAAGCGATGCCGGATGCGGCCGAGCGTCCTTTGGTTCAGGTTGCTTGAGACGGTTTTCATGTTTGTCGACGGTTTTACCAAACAACTGTTTGTTTTTATCAAGATCATCGGTTATTAGTCAAGGGTGACAGATCGTCCCGCCGGCCGCCGGCCGGTGGTTTGTCAATCGGGGGAATGGGCTGCCGGGTAGCGACGGCGATCGGAGCGGAAGGAGGGGGAGACCCGTGGCGGTTTTGGTCCTGGGCGCCGGTATCGTCGGCACGGTTACCGGTTATTACCTGGCGCAGGGCGGCGAAGCGGTGACCGTGGTCGACCGGCAACCAGCCGCCGGCCTGGAGACCTCCTTCGCCAATGGCGGTCTGGTGACGCCGAGCATGAGCGACCCATGGGCGGCGCCGGGGACGCCGCTCGGCATCCTGCGCTGGCTCGGCAACGAGGACGCGCCGTTCCTGCTGCGGGCCCGGGCCCTGCCGGGGCTGATGGGCTGGTCGCTGAAGTTCCTGAGCAACTGTACCGAGCGCAAATGGCGCGAAACCGCCGAAGTGCTGCTCAGGCTGACAACCTATAACCGCGACCTGCTGGACGATCTGTGCGCTGAATCCGGTATCGAACATGACCGTAGCGACAACGGCACCCTGAAGGTGTTCCGCGATCCGGTGTCGATGCAGGCGGCGACCAAGAGCGCCAAACTGCTGGGCAAGTTCGGGCTGAACTTCCATCTCTTGGATGGCGACGCCTGTCGGGCGTTGGAACCGGCCCTGGCCGGTGCCGGGGACAGGGTGGCCGGCGGCATCCATTATCCCGGCGACCGCAGCGGTGATGCCCACCGCTTCACCCAGGGCATTGCCGGGCTGGCCGCAAAGGCCGGGGTGTCCTTTGCCTATGGGACGGACGTGCTGGGATTGCTGGTCGAGGGCGACCGGATCGCCGGTGTGCGCACCAGTGACGGGGTGCTGACCGCCGACACCTATGTGCTGGCGCTGGCCTGCGACAGCGTCCGGGTCGGTCGCAGCGCCGGCCTCAAGCTGCCGATCTATCCGGCCAAGGGCTATTCGGTGACCTTTTCGGCCCAGGGCCAGAACGACGTGCCCCGGATCCCCGTCATTGACGACGGGCGCAAGATTGCGGTCACACCGCTGGGCAATCGCATCCGGGTCGCCGGTACGGTCGAATTCACCGGCTATGACCGCTCGGAAAACCGCCGGCGCGGCAACATGCTGCTGACGGCGATGAACGAGGTTTATCCGGGCCTGAAGGCGCCGGACGACGCCGAGCATTGGTGCGGGCTCAGGCCGATGACGCCCGACGACCGCCCGATCCTGGGGCCGACCCGGTATCGCAATCTGGTGGTGAATACCGGTCACGGGCATCTGGGCTGGAGCCTGGCCTGTGCCACCGGGCGCATGGTCGCCGATCACATCCTCGGCCGACCCCCCGAAATCGATTTCGCGGCAACCAGGATCGACAGGTAGCAAAGCCATTTGCCAAACCATCCGCAAGACCCGGCCCCTCGTGCCGGCCGTATAGCCAAGGAGGCCAGTCATGGCAGTTTTTGAGTCCCACGAATTTGACGACCACGAAGAGGTGCATTTCATCAACGACCGGTCCGCCGGCCTGAAGGCGATCATCGCTATCCACAACACCAATCTGGGACCGGCCCTGGGCGGCTGCCGCATGTGGCCTTATGCGACCGAAGCCGACGCCGTCACCGACGTGCTGCGCCTGTCGCGGGGCATGTCCTACAAGGCGGCGATGGCGGGGGTCGCCCTGGGCGGCGGCAAGTCGGTGGTGATTGCCGATTCCCGAAAAGACAAGAGTCCGGAGTTGCTGCATGCCATGGGCCGCTGGATCGACAGCCTGGGCGGCCGCTATATCACCGGCGAGGACATCGGCACCAACCCCTTCGACATGGCCGAGATCCGCAAGGAGACGAAGTGCGTCAGCTGCCTGCGCAAGGAGGATGGCGGCTATGGCGACCCGGCGCCGATGACCGCGTTGGGGGTTCTGCAGGCGATCCGGGCCGGGGTCGAAAAGGCCTATGGCGCCGGCTCGCTGGACGGGGTCCATGTCGCGGTGCAGGGGGTTGGCAATGTCGGCACCAATCTCTGCCGGCTGTTGCACGAGGCCGGCGCTCGGATCACGGTGACCGACGTCTATGCCGACAGCCTGGAGGCCGCGGCCGCCGAATTCGATGCCACGGCGGTGGCGCCCGACGATATCTACGCGGTCGAGGCCGAAGTCTTCGCGCCTTGTGCCATGGGAGCCGTGCTCGACGACGACACCATCCCGCGCCTCAGCACCAAGGTGGTGGCGGGTGCCGCCAACAACCAGCTGGCCGAGGATCGCCACGGCCAGGCCCTGGCCGATCGCGGCATCGTCTACCTGCCCGACTATGTCGCCAATGGCGGCGGGCTGATCAGTTGCGATGCCGAATGGTACCGCCACGACCCCGACCAGGTCGTTGCCAATGTCCGCAAGATCTATGACACCTGTATCGAGATCATCGACTACGCCGCCGCCAACGGTCTTCCCAACCACGAAGCGTCGGACCGGATTGCCGAGCAAAGATTCGGCAAGGGATAGGCTCTAGCCGCTCAGCACCGTGGGCAGCCATAGGGTCAGGGCGGGGAAGGCGATCAGGATGGCGATGCGCACCATCTCGGCGCAGAAGAACGGGGTGACGCCGAGAAAGGTCTCCTTCATCGGCACATCTGCGGCCAGGGCCGAGATCACGAAGACGTTCATCCCCACCGGCGGCGTGATCAGGCCGAGTTCGACCACGATCAGGGCCAGGATCCCGAACCAGATTTTCAGGTCCTCGTTGTTCATGCCGAAGGCGGCGTCGCTGGCCGTGACATAGTCACCGCCGTTCATCGACACCAGGACCGGCCAGAAGAAGGGAATGGCGAGCAGGATCATGCTCAGGCTGTCCATCAGACAGCCCAGCAGGATTAGGGCGATCAACAGGATCACCAGCACGGTCATGGCCGGCAGGCCGGAATTGACCATCCATTCCGCCATCGCCTGCGGCACGCCGCCGCGGGCCATGAAGATCTTCAGCATTTCGGCGCCCAGCAGGATCAGGTAGATCATGCCGGTGGTGCGGGCGGTCTCCAGCAGCGATTCCTTGACGTCCACCAGCTTGACCGCCCCACGGCCAACGCCATAGGCCGCGACCAGCACCACGCCGACCGCAGCGGCCGGGGTGGGATCGAAAAACCCGAAATAGATACCGCCGATAACCAGCCCGAAGATGACAGTCACCGGGATCACGCCCAGGGTTGCGGCGATGAACTCCTGGCGCTCGGCAACACCGCCCTTGGGCCCGGAATTTGGGAAGACCAGGACATAGACGGCGATGGTGATCAGGAACAGGATCACCGCCAGCACGCCGGGAATCATCGCCGCCATGAACATGGTGATGATGTTGGCTTCGACGATGATCGCGTAGATCACCAGCACCACCGAAGGCGGGATCAGGATCCCCAACACGCCGCCGGCGGCCAGGGTGCCGGTGGCTAACGAGCCGGAATAGTTGTAGCGGCGAAGTTCGGGCAAGGCCACCTGGCCCATGGTCGAGGCGGTGGCCAGCGACGAGCCGCAGACCGCGCCGAAGCCGGCGCACGCCGCAATCGCCGACATGGCGACTCCGCCGCGCATCCAACCCAGCCAGGCATTGGCACCGCGGAACAGGTCCTTGGACAGGCCGGCCCGGGTCGCGATCGCTCCCATCAGCACGAACATCGGCACCACCGACAGGTCGTAGATCGAGAACTGGGCATAGGCTAGGTTCTTCAACTGCGCCAGAAAGATGTCGGGCCCGTTCAGGATGGTGACGCCAATGCCGCCGACCAGGATCATCGAATAGGCGATGGGGATGCGGATGGCGATCAGCGCGACCAATGCGCCCAGACCGGCCAGGCCGAGGAACAGGTTTTCACCCATGCCGGGCTAGCCCAGCTTCATGTCGCGGAATGACTGGCGCAAGGTCAGGGCCGAAGCCAGGACCAGAAGGCCAAGCGAAATCAGGGTCGGCGGAAAGGCCACCCAGATCGGGATGTTGAGGATGGTCGTCACTTCCTCGTACTCGATATAACTCTGCATGCCGGCGTACATGCGCCACAGCAACAAAGCCGAAAAGCCAAGCGCGATGGTGCTGGATACCAGCGCGAAAAACGCAACCCAGCGGGGCGAGGCCCGGGCGGTGAAGATGTCGGCCGTGACATTGGAACCGGTCAACTGGCAATAGGGCAGGAAACTGAAGGCCGCCACCGCGACCCCGATCTCGACCATTTCGAAATCGCCGGGAACCGGGAAGCCAAGCGCCGACAGCGATACCACCGACCAAGTATTCATCAAGGCGATCGCCAGCAACAATACGCCGCCGGCCAGCGCCCAGCCCGTGATCACCCGGCGGGCGAGGTCGGGAAACCCCGCCCGCTTCTGGTGTTCGGACAGGTAGGTCATGCCTACTTGGAATATTTGGCGATCAGTGCGCGGGCTTTGGCGACCAGTGCGGCGCCGTCGATTCCCTTGCCCTTGACCTCGGCGATCCACTTGTCGACCACCGGCTCAAGCGCTTTCTTGAAAGCCTCGGTTTCCGCGGCGGAGAGCTGGATATGCTCGTTGCCGGCGGCGGTCGCGACCTTGATTCCGTTGTCGTCGTTGACGCCCCAGATCCGGCCCACTTCCTGCCACCAATCGGGGCCGGAGGCATCCCGGAAGGCCTTCTGAATATCGGCCGGCAGGCTGTCCCAACGGGCCTGGTTCATCGACACCTGGAAGGTGGTGGTGCCGAACCTGGTCTTGTTGGCGCCTTCGATCTGGTACTTGGTCTGGTTCTGGATTTTCAGGGGCGCGATGATCTCCCACGGGATCAGGGCGCCGTCGACGATCTTTTTGGCCAAGGCCTGTGGCAATTGCGGCACCGGCATGCCGACCGGGGTTGCGCCCATCGCCTCGATGATCCAGGCGCCGGTGCGGGTCGGGATGCGCAGCTTCAGGCCCTTGGCGTCGGCCGGCGAACGGACCAGCTTGTCGACCATCTGGATGGCCTGGCCGGCATGGACGTGCAGGAACATCACCTCGACGCCCTTGTATTCCGTCTTCAGGTCGGACTGGAACATGTCGTACATGGCGCGGCTGGTGGCGGCCGGGTTGTTGGTGTGGATAAACGGCAGCTCGAATACTTCCGACCGCGGGAACAGTCCGGGCGTATAGCCGTTGACCGTCCAGACGATGTCGACGACGCCGTCGCGAGCTTGGCGGATCAATTGCGGCGGCTTGCCGCCCAGCGACATGGCCGGATAGATATCGATTTTGACCCGGCCGCCGGAATTCTTCTGCACCTGGTCGACCCAGGGCACCAGCATCTTGGTCTGGGCCGGCGCCTTGGGCGGCAGCAGGTGGTGCAGCTTGAAGGTATATTCCGCGGCGACCGCCTGGCCGGCCAGCATCCCGCCGGCCGCCAGCGCCGTTGCGGCAATGAATTTCAACGTAGTTCTCTTAAGCATGGTTTCCTCCCTCTGATTGTTTTGCAGAGATTGTAGCAGGTCCGCGCGCCCCGACCTAGCCGGCCGCCGCTGTTCCCTGTGTCTCGGTCTGCCTGGGGACCATGGCCCGACCGTGACGGCCCCTCACTTCCCGGTATCCAATGCGTCCTTGACGGCTTGCGGAATGGGTGCTGGGTTCAGTTTTCCGTCGGCGTCGGCGCCCCCGGCGCTCCATACCCGCTTCTCCCAACCTTCGACCGCCACCGCACCGTTTTTCAGAAAACGGTGGCCGACCGTCAGGGAACGGTTGCCCCAGGCGGAAACGGCGACCTCGACGTCCAATTGGTCGCGGAAGAAACAGGGAATGCGGAATTCGGCCTGGGTCGCGATCAGCGGCAGGCCCGGCGCGCCATAGGTCCGACGCAGTTCCTCCCAGCCCAGGCCGACGCTGTCGAACAGGTGAAAGGTGGCTTCGTCCATCCAGCGGTAATAGTTGGGATAAAACACGATACCGGCCGGGTCGCAATCGCCCCACTCCACCGTGACCTTGTGCCGGTAAATTTTCATCCGCCCAATTGCCGCCAACCTTAACGAAACGCACGGTCAGACTAGCTTTTGCCCAAAAACGGCGCAAACGGTTTTCATCGGTGCGACGCACGGGTTGCCGCTGGCACGGATGGATCGAACCGGGCCATCGGCTGGGATCTGGGAAACCTGCTGCTCTCGGTGTAATGTCGGGCCAAACCATTGGAACCGGAGACGTCGGATGACAATTGCCAATACCCCACCCTTTCGAGCCGACCATGTCGGGTCCCTGTTGCGCCCGGCATCCGTCGCGGCGGCCCGCAAGCAATTCTTCGAGGAAGGTTCGATAACCGCCGACCGGTTGAAGGCGGCCGAGGACGCGGCGATCCTCGACGCCATCAGCCTGCAGGAGGCGGTAGGCCTGCAAGCGGTGACCGACGGCGAATACCGCCGTTCCTTCTGGCATTACGACTTCATGGGCATGCTGACCGGGCTGGACCTGGAGGAACGGGACGAGGGTGTGCAGTTCGCCGGCGTCAAGTTGCGGCCGATCTTCCCCACCATCACAGCCAAGCTCGACTTTCCAGACGACCATCCCATGCTGGCGCATTTCAAATATGTCGCCGACCATACCAAGGTCACGCCGAAGATCTCGATCCCCGGTCCCAGCTGCTGCCATTTCCGCACCGCGCCCGAAGATATCGCGCCGCCGGAATATCGCGACCAGGAGGCGTTGACCGCCGACATCGCCGCGACCTATGCCAAGGCGGTCAGGGCATTCTACGACGCCGGTTGCCGCTACCTGCAGATGGACGACATCTTCTTCGCCTATCTCTGCGATCCCAAACACCGCGCCGACAAGCAGGCCCAGGGTCAGGACCCTGACTGGCTGATCGACCGCTATGCCTGGATGATGCACGAGGCGATCAAGGACCGGCCCGACGACATGGTGATCGGCATGCACATGTGCCGCGGCAATTTCCGCTCGACCTACGCGGCCGAGGGCGGCTACGACCCGGCCGCCGATGCGGTGTTCAACAAGACCGGTGTCGATATCTTCTTTATGGAGTACGACACCGACCGGGCGGGCGGGCTGGAACCCTTGCGCCTGTTGCCCAAGGGCCGACAAAGGGTGCTGCCCGGTTTTATCACCACCAAGACCGGCGACCTCGAAAGCGTCGACGACCTCAGGCGCAAATTCGACGAGGCAGCGAAATACGCCGATCTCGACCAACTCGGTATCGCACCGCAATGCGGCTTTGCCTCGACCGAAGAGGGCAACACCGTCACTTTCGACGACCAGCGCCGCAAGCTGGAACTGGTCGTCGAAACGGCCAACGCGATCTGGGGCGAAGTCTGAAAGCCTGAAACGAAAGCGGCTATCCGGTCCCGCAAGTCGTTGGATGCGACTTGCGGGCCAAACAAAACCTGGGCCGTTACCCGGCTTCGCGGGCGGTATCCTCCATGGCGGCGGCGGCGCGGTCCAGGATCTCGGCCAGATGGCCGTCGGTCATCACCGTCGACAGGGCAATCATGCCCCTTGGCGCCAGGAACAGCCCGTGATTCATGGCCGCGATGTGGAATTTGCCGATCAGCTCGGTGTCCTCACGGACAATCGACGATAGCGGCGGCTCCGGGCTGAAATACAGGTTCAGGCAGGAACCGTGATGGTTGACCGAAAACGGCAGCCCGATCTTGTCGGCGGCCACCTTCAGGCCCGTCATCAGGATTTCCGCGCCGGTGCCCATGCGGTCGATATCCGCCTGCTGCAGATGGCCCAGCGACACCGAACCGGCCGCCATGGTCACCGGGTTGGCGTTGAAGGTGCCGGTGTGGAACAGCTCGAGGTCCGCCGGGTCGAAGATCTTGAGCAGGTCCCGCCCGCCGCCGATAGCGCCGACCGGATAGCCGCCGCCGATCAACTTGCCGAACATGGTGACGTCGGGGCTGAGCCCGTGGACACCCTGCACCGCTCCAAAAGCAAAGCGCAGGGTCAGCACTTCGTCCAGCACGAACAGGGCGCCGGCCCGGCGGGCCGCGGCCTGGACCCCGGCCAGGAACGCCGGATCGCCGGTCACCACGCCGCCGGACCCCAGCACCGGTTCCAGGAACACCGCCGCGATATCGTCGCCATGCTGGTCCAGGACCCGTTCGAAATCTTCCAGGTCGTTATAGGTGGCCAGCAGAGTTGCCGGCCCCTCATGGCCGAACGAACCGGTTTCGAATTCCATCAGCGAACCGTGGTAGCCGTAGCGCGCCATCAACAGCTTGCTCCGCCCGGTCACCTTGCGGGCGATGGTGAAGGCCAGCGCCCCGGCCTCGGTGCCGGAATTGGTGAACCGCACCTGGTCCACGGAAGCGACGCGGGCGGTGATCTGCTCGGCCAGATCGAGCTGCAGCAGATTGCCGCCGGCCCAGCCTGTGCCCATCCCGGCCTGGCGCCGGGCCGCTTCGACGATCGGCGGATAGCCGTGGCCGTGCACCATGGCGGTGTAGTTGTTGATCAGATCGAAGTACCGGTGGCCGTCGACGTCATGCAGGAACACCCCCTCGGCGGAGGCGTAGGTCAGCGGATAGGGCGCCCAATAGCCGGCCTGGCGCGAGGTGCCGCCGGGCAAGACCGCCTCGGCCCGGCCATGGGCCTCGCGGCTTTTCGGGGTGCGTTCCAGATAGGTGGCGAGGATCGGCGACGCCGAGGGCGCCGCCGCAACCTCTTGGCGGGAAGCCGAGCCCGTCATGGCCCCGTCCTCCTACCAGTTGTAGCCCGCACACTCGGCCGGCACCGCCTCCAGCAGTTCGCCGCTGGCCAGCAGTTCGGCCACCGCTTCGATATAGTCGGTCATCGGCTCGTCATGGTCCAGATAGGGCACCAACTCCCGGACCTTGGAGTGGACCGCGCGGGTCGCCGAACTCAGCGTCTCGATACCGCGGATGTCGGCCGCTTGACAGGCGCAGATCAGCTCGAAGGCGACGATGCGGGCGGCGTCGCGCAGGGTGTCCCGGGTCCGGCGCGCGGCCACCAGTCCGAACGAGACATGGTCCTGGAAATCGCCGGTCGACGGTAGCGACTGGATCGAGATCGGGCCGGCGGTGTGGCGGATTTCGGCGGTCAGCGAGGTCGCCATGAACTGGCCACCCATGACGCCCTGGCTCATGCCGGGATTGTCACGGCACAGGAAGGGCGGCAGGTCGCCGTTGAGGGACGGGTGCAGGATGCGGTTGTTGCGCCGGTCCGACAGGTTGCACATGTTGACCAGCACGATGGCCAGCTGGTCCATGGCGTTCGAGACGTACTGGCCGTGGAAATTGGCGTTGTGCACCGCGTCGCCTTCCTCGACCACGATCAGCGGGTTGTCGTTGGACGAATTGACCTCGGTCTCCAGGGTCTGTTCGACGAACAGGGTGGTGTCGATCACCGGGCCCATGACCTGCGGCGTGGCGCGGATCGAATAGGCATCCTCGATCTGCTCGTCCAGGCCGCGCGGCTCGTCGGTCGCCATCTTCCTCAGCCACTGCTCGACCTCGTCATCTTGGACGATCATCTTGCTGTCGGCCAGCGTGGTGTAGATGGCATCGGCGATGCGGATCTGCCCGTTATGGGGCTTCTGCCGGTGGGCCGCCGGGTGGAAAGGCATGATCTTGGCCTTCAGCACCTCCAGGCTCATGCAGGTGGCCAGGGTATGGGACTTGATCAGCGTCTTGGCGTCGACGATGACGCAGGCCGCCAGGCCAGCCATCACCGAGGTGCCGTTGATCAGGGCCAGCCCCTCCTTGTAGGAGAGCTTCATCGGCTGAATGCCGGCTTTTTCCAATGCCTCGGCGCCGGGCATGATCTCACCCTGATAGCGGGCCCGCCACTGGCCGGTGCCGACCAGGGCGATGCAGGCCAAGGGGCCAAGATCGCCGCTGGTCCCCAGCGATCCCTTTTCCGGGATGCAGGGCACAATGCCACGATTGTACATGGCGACGTACTTCTCGAAATTCTCCAGCGAGATCGCGGAATTGCCCCGACCCAGCGAGTTGATCCGCGCCAGCATGGCGGCCCGGACATGGCGGTCGTCGAGGTAGTTCCCGACATTGGACTGAACGTTGCGCAGGATGTTGTTCTGCACCTGCTCGGCCAGGTGTGGCGGCACCAGCCAGTTGACGAAGCCGCCGACGCTGGTGGTCACGCCATAGATGATGCGGCCCGAATCGACAAATTTGTCGAGCAGTTCCCGGGAGGCGACGACCCGCTTGCGGATCTCGTCGGTGATCTCGACCTGTAGGTTTTCGTTGGCCGCGGTCTCGGCAATGGTCTCCAGGGTTAACGAGACACCGTCCGGGACAACATTGGTCTTCTGCAACATTGCTTTCCTCCAAGATCGCCTGCGGCGGCGTAAACGGGCCAGGGGCCGCGCCGGAAAGCCTGGTTTGGGCTGCGGCCGACAGTGGCCATGCGCCGCAGGATGGTTAAATGGCTTGCTTGACGCAAAGAATGCGCCCAGAACGGCGCTCGATGCGCGCAAACAAGGTAGAAATACGGGGATTGAGTGAACCTATTTCGCAGAAAGGCGTCGAAATATGCTATAACGTGGCGCAAAGTTCTTAATCAGCACGACGATGCCGGAGACGGCCCATGGAAACCCTCGATGATTTCGACCGCAAGATCCTGATGGCCCTGCAACGGGACGGGCGGTTGTCAAGCCAGCAACTGGCCGAGGCGACGGCGCTGTCGGCCTCGCAATGCGCCCGCCGTCGGCGGCGCCTGGAACAGCTCGGGATCATCCGGTCCTACCATGCCAGGCTGTCGCGCCGGAAAGTCGGGCTGGGGATCTCGGCCTTCATCCAGGTTTCGCTGACCAATCACGGACAGCCGGAAATCGAGGCCTTTACCCGACTTCTGGAGACCAACCCGACCATCCTGGAAGCCTGCAAGCTGACCGGAGCGACCGACTATCTGTTGCGGGTGGCGGCGGCCGACCTGGACGAGATGAACCATTTGATCAGCCAGGTCCTGCTGCCCAATCCGGCGGTGTCGCACGTACAGTCCAACATCGTCCTGGAGTGGTTGAAAGAAGACGGGGCGCTGCAGGTCGGGCGTTAGGAGTCTTTCATGAGTGACACTGTTCCGTCCCGCTCCTCTGCCCAACCACCCCCCAACCACCCAATGCGAGAGCACCCTGTGGGTGGTTGGGCGGAGGAGCGGGACGGAACAGCATCCCCAGCATAAAAACAACCAAACAAATATCAAAAAAACGATTTATATTCTAAAAAGCGATCATATGTTATAGTGATGGTGTTGAACGGTAGGAGCAGAAGTTGATGGTCACCGAGCTTTCGGATCCGAACAACGGGGCACAGGATGCGGCGGCCCCGGCTGCCAAGACGCGGATCGAAACCGCCTTCCACCAACTGCACGAAGGCATATTGAGCGGTTTCTACCGTCCCGGCACGAAATTGCGGGTCGAGGAGCTGCGGCAACGGTTCGGGGTCAGCGCCAGCACGGTGCGCGAGGCGCTGTCGCGCCTGATGGCCGAATCCCTGGTCACCACCGAAGGCCAGCGCGGCTTTCGGGTGGCCGAGATATCGCTCGACGATTTCCGCGACATCGCCGACATGCGCAAAACCCTGGAGATCCTGGCGGTGCGCCAATCGATCGAGAAGGGTGATGACGAGTGGGAGGCCAAGGTGGTGGCCGAATTTCATCGCCTGTCCAAGGTCGAGGAACGGCTGGACGAAGATGACGCCGCGATCGCCCGGGAATGGGCGGTGCGCAACCAGGCCTTCCACGATGCCCTGATCGGCGCCTGCGGCAATCGCTGGCTGCTCCGGTTCCGCCGGATCCTGCACGGCCAGTCCAACCGCTATATTCGGCTGGCGCTGAAGGACAGCACGGTGCCGCGCGACGTCCACGCCGAGCACGAAGCGATCTACGAGGCGGTGCTGGCCCGCGACGGCGAGGAGCTGGCCGAATTGTTGGACCAGCACATCGAGCGCACGGTGACCGTGGTTGCGAGCAAACTCGCCGCCACCGTGACCGAGTAACTCCTCAGCCGCGCAGCTTGTCGTAGCGGTAGGCGACCTGGGTGCGGGTCATGTTCAGGCTGCGGGCAGCTTCCGACAGGTTGCCGCCGGCCTGTTCGACCGCCCGCACGATCATCCGGTCGCGCACCGTATCCAGATCCAGGCCGGCGGCGATGAAATTATCGACCAGGGCATCGACCGTCATCTGATCGCTGCCATCATCGGCGGCAGTGGTCAGGGTGCCTTGTTGCGACAGGCCAAGGATCGCCGAACCGTATTGTTCGCCCTTGGTGAAGAGGTGGGGGATGTCCAGGGCCTGGTCCCGGTTGGCCAGGATCACCGCCCGCTCGACCATGTTTTCCAGCTCGCGGATGTTGCCGGGGAAGTCGTACTGCAGCAACGCACTGATCGCCCGGCCGGTGAAGCCGGTCACGTCGCGTTCGTGCCGGCGGCAATATTTGACCAGGAAATGGTTCATCAGCAGCGGAATGTCGTCGCGTCGCTCCCTGAGCGGCGGAATATGGATCGGAAAGACGTTCAGCCGGAACCAGAGATCGTCGCGGAACAGGCCCTGGGCGACGCTCTCCTCGAGATTGATGTTGGTGGCGGCGATCACCCGGACGTCGGCCTTGCGGGTCTGGCTGTCGCCGACCCGTTCCAATTCGCCTTCCTGCAGCACCCGCAACAGCTTGCCCTGGGCGGTCAGGTTCAGGGTGCCGATCTCGTCCAGGAACAGGGTGCCGTTCTCGGCCCGCTCGAACCGTCCGGGGCGCGAGGCGGTGGCGCCGGTATAGGCGCCGCGCACCACGCCGAACAGTTCGGATTCGACCAGGGTCTCGGGGATGGCGGCACAGTTGACCGCGACGAAGGCCTGGTTGGCCCGGCGGCTGATGGCGTGCAGCGACTGGGCGAAGCGCTCCTTGCCGACCCCGGTTTCGCCCAGGAACAGCACGGTGGCGTTGGTCGAGGCGACCTTTTCCAGCAGGTGGCAGACATTGATGAAGCCGGACGAGGCGCCGACCAGGTTGCCCAGCACGTGCTGCGAGGTCGGGCTGCGGAATTGTTCGGTGGTCGGGACGGCGGCCTCGCCGGGCAACAGCACCTGGTGGATCTGCTTCGGCTCGGCTCGCAGGTAGTGGATATCCGGCTCGGGATCGGCCCAGTCCTCGACCGGTTTGCCGACGATGCGGCATTGCCGGTGCCCTATGCCGCGGCATTCGATCTCCTTGTACAGGATCTGCTTGCCCATGAACTGGCTGGTATAGCCGCAGGCATAGCCGATCTGGGTCCAGCAGACCGGGTCGGTACCGGGCTCGTAATAGGTCAAATGGGCATCGACCTCGGCTGAATCGCGCCAGTGGAACTCGCCGTAGTAATGGCCGCGGCCGACATCGATATCCAGCTTGATCGGTTCGACCGAGACCATGCCCTCCAGGGCGTGCAGCGCCGGGCCGGCAGTCAGCAGGTCGAAGGCATCGCCATCGGGTCGCACCCGGGCCGCGAAGTCGGCGTCCCGCACCCCCGAGGCATAGCCCGACCGGGTCAGCAGGCCGCGGGTCGCTTCGACCCCGACCGTCTCCACCAATTCGCGGCGCAAGGTCGCCATGGCAATGACATGGGTCAGCACCATGCGTTGGTTGTCGAGCCAGATGCGTCCCCCTTCGGGCGCGAAATGCAGGCGGCTGGAGAGGTCCGAAAATTCCGGCAGGCCCATGCCGGCCTCGGTCTCCTCGTGGAACGGGCGCAGGCGGCGATCGGCGGTTTCGTCGGTCATCGGGCTACCGGTGGAGTTATAATATTGTCAAAACCAGCCTATCAGAGGACGTGGAGAGTTTGCAAAAATATAAAAATCTCTACCAGGATTTGACGCAGCGCACAAAATGGTGCGGCGCAATAGTCGTTGTTTTGTATAAAAATCGATATTTATAGCTCGTTGATTCCAATAACGATTCGCAAGACGACTGCGGTGCCGACGGCCAGATTCATACTTGCCGGGTGTGGTCTGGCATAGGCCTTGCTCTAAAAGGGGCGGAAACCCAACGCCCAATCCGACAGTTGGCGTTTTCCAAAAAACAAAAGGCGAGTGCGGGCGAACCGCATTGCCGAAATCGAACGACCAGAGGGAGAGAGCGTTTCGTGGCTTCGCAGGGCGCGGCAGCAGAAAATCCACTCGAAAATAAATAACGTTTTTATTCTCGTACTTCGAGATTTTCTCACGATCCCTGAACCGGAACCACCGACGCTCGCCAGACAGGAGCGAAGATGGGTCAGGCACGCATTACCCCGAAAATCGGCAAGGCCTATGTCCGAATTCTCGGCAAGCAACTGGGCCGTTTCATCGAGTTCGAGTTCTGCTTGAACGACGCCGATCTGAGCGTCGAACTGGTGATGCCCGAGGCCGCCTTCGAGGAGTTCTGCCGCGACAGCGGCGCCGAGATCGTCACCGGCGATGTGCCGCCGGCCGCAGACGAAAGGACCCCGGGACTGTACCGCATCCCCCGGACTTGAGCAGAGCAACGTTTCAGCGAACGCGGCCCCGATCCGGGCCAAGCACAAGGGAGACAGGTGTGAGCATCGATCTGAAGACATTGAACGTGAAACCGCGGCGCCAGACCTTTGGTCACATCGCGCGCCGTTTCGGCGAGGACCGTCCCGCCACCCGCTACGAGGAAGGCGTGCTGGACGTCCAGGCCACCGACCATTTCCATTACCGGCCGCTGTGGGCGCCGCAATATGAGCTTTATGACGCGAGCCGCACGGCGATCGTCACGGAAGACTGGTATGCGCTGCGCGATCCGCGCCAGCTCTACTACGCCACCTACAACATCTCGCGCACCGGCATGCGCCAGGCCGCCGAGCGGCATTTCGATTTCGTCGAGAAGCGCAACATGCTGGACAATTTGACGCCGGAATGGCGCGAGAAGGTGGAGAACTACCTGTTGCCGCTGCGCCACGTCGCCTGGGGCGCCAACATGAACGCGGCCCAAATTTGCGACCAGGGCTATGGCACCGCGGTCACCGCCCCGGCGATTTTCACCGCCGGTGACCAGCTGGGCATCGCCCAGACGATCAGCCAGATCGGCATCGCCCTGAGCGGCGGCAATGGCGAGGCGCTGGATCGGGCCAAGGACCAGTGGATGACCGCCGGTTACTGGCAAGGCGTCCGCAAGCTGGTTGAGGACAGCCTGGTGCTGGAAGATTGGTTCGAGGTCTTCGTGGCCCAGAACCTGGTCATCGACGGGCTGGTCTATCCGCTGGTCTACGAAAGCTTCGACGGCGAGGGCCAGAAGCACGGCGCCGCGGCGGTTTCCATGCTTAGCGAATTCATGAGCGAATGGTTCGCCGACCACAGCCGCTGGGCCGACGGGGTGGTCAAGACCGCCGCGGCCGAATCCGAAGCCAACGCCACCCGCTTAAGCACCTGGTTCGCCGATTGGCGCGACCGCACTGCCTCCGCCTTGCGGCCGTTGGCGGCCTATGTGCTGGGCGACGCCGGCGATGCGGCGGTCGACGGCGCCGTCGAGACCCTCAACGCGCGGGCGGCCAAGCTCGGCCTCAGCGTCTGACCCCCTAACGCCAGGAGAACCCGAAATGACCCAATTGGTATCCATCACCCTGCAGGACACCGGCGAAGGCCGGCAGATCGTCGAGGCGATCCGGCAGGACAATCCCGGCGTCGAGACGCTGGAGATGCCCGGCGCCCTGAAACTCGACCGGGCCGACCGGCTGGTCGTCAACCGCGAAACCGTTTCCGAGAAACTCGGCCGCGACTGGGACCCCCAGGAAATCCACCTGACCATGATCTCGATGGCCGGCAATCTGGATGAGGACGATGATTATTTCGCCCTCTCCTGGAACCGCTGACAGGCCGAACGAGGGAGATTAGAACCATGACCAAGAAGAGAAAACTCGGCCTCAAGCAGCGCTACAACCTGATGACCCGCGGCCTGGACTGGGAAACCAGCTACCAGCCGATGGACAAGGTGTTCCCCGAGGCCACGTTCGAAGGCATCAAGATCAAGGATTGGGACAAGTGGCAGGACCCGTTCCGCCTGACCATGGACGCCTATTGGAAGTTCCAGTCGGAGAAGGAGCGCAAGCTCTATGCCGTGCTCGACAGCTTCGCCCAGAACAACGGTCAGCTGGGCCTCTCTGACCCGCGCTACGTCAACGCGGTCAAGCTGTTCCTGACCGGCGTCTCGCCGCTGGAATACCAGGCCCATCGCGGCTTCGCCCATGCCGGGCGGCAGCTGCCGGGCGTCGGTCCGCGGATCGCGGCCCAGATGCAGTCGCTGGACGAGCTGCGCCACGCCCAGACCCAGATCCACACCTACTCGCACTACAACAAGTATTTCGACGGCCTGCATGAGTTCCGCCACATGCATGACCGGGTCTGGTACCTGTCGGTACCGAAGTCGTTCTTCGACGACGCCAGGACCGCCGGCCCTTTCGAATACATGATCGCGATCGGCTTTGCCTTCGAATACGTGCTGACCAACCTGTTGTTCGTGCCGTTCATGTCGGGCGCCGCCTATAACGGCGACCTGGCGACGGTGACCTTTGGGTTCTCGGCCCAGTCGGACGAGAGCCGGCACATGACGCTCGGCATCGAGGTGATCAAGTTCCTGCTGGAACAGCACCCGGACAACCTGCCGATCGTGCAGCGCTGGGTCGATAAGTGGTTCTGGCGCGGCTACAAGGTGCTGGGCCTGGTGGCCATGATGATGGACTACATGCTGCCCAAGCGGATCATGTCGTGGAAGGAGGCGTGGGAGATCTACTTCACCCAGGCCGGCGGTGCGCTGTTCGAGGACCTGGCCCGCTATGGCCTCAGGCCGCCGAAATACCACGACGTGGCGACCGCCGAATGCGACCACATCGCGCACCAGAACTGGAGCATCTTTTACCAGTACACCCACGCCGCGGCGTTCCATACCTGGCTGCCGACGGACGAGGAGATGAACTGGCTCAGCGAGAAGTATCCGGAGTCCTTCGACAAGTACTACCGGCCGCGCTACGAGCAATGGGCCAAGATGGAGGCCGACGGCAACCGGTTCTACAACAACGCCCTGCCGCAGCTCTGCACCACCTGTCAGATCCCGATGGGCTACACCGAACCGGGCGACCCGACGACCATCGCCTTCCGGACCTCGGAGTTCAAGGGCGACACCTTCCATTTCTGCTCGGACGGCTGCAAGGACATCTTCGACCATGAGCCCGAGAAGTACGCCCAGTCCTGGCTGCCGGTGCACCAGATCTTCCAGGGCAATTGCGGCGGGGCCGATGTCGAGGACGTGCTGAAGTGGTACCGCATGAACCTCGGCGCCGACAATCTCGACCAGAACGTCTCGCCCGAGCAGGCGTTGTGGGAGGAATGGCAGGGCCAGCGCAGCACGGTGGCGGCCGAGTAGCCGACGAGTCTGACTCGAAGGCGGCTGTTCCGTCCCACTCCCCCGTGCAACCACCCACGAGGGTACCATCAATGGGTGGTTGGGCGGGGGAGGGGTGCGGAACAGCATCCCCGAAAGTCGTTTCAAGCGACTTTCGGGCCAGACACAAGGGAAATCAAATCGAGCGGCGGATCCCGGACCACGGGGTTCCGGGGACGGGGTCCGCCTGCCATCGACAGCAAATTCTAGGAGGTTGTTATGGGCGTTGTCGCTCTGAAACCCGGATACGAAGACCATATCGAAATCCGCGACCGTGTGGAGAACTTCCACGGCAATCAGCTGGTCTACCTGCATTGGGAAGAGCATCTGATGTTCTGTGCCGCGCTGGCCTTTCCGTTTCCCCCGGAGATGCCGTTCGGCGCCATCATCGCCGAGATCATCCCGACCTTTTATGGCATGCACCCGGATTTCGAGAAGATCGACTGGGCCTCGGTGCGCTGGCAGATCGACGGCCAGGACGTCATACCGGACCCGGACAAGTCGCTGAAGGAGAACGGTGTCGGCCACAAGTCGATGATCCGGTTCTGGACTCCGGGCCTGACCGGCGTCGGGGGCCTGCCGACCGTTTGATTGGCTTGCCTTTGGCGTGAAGCCCGTTCCGCCCCGCTCCCCCGCCCAACCACCCACTGCCAGGGCACCCTTTGGGTGGTTGCGAGGGGGAGCGGGGCGGAACAGCACCCCGAACATCAACAGATACCGAAGAGGAGCGTCGCCATGGCCTATGAGCTGACCATCGAACCGCTCGGTGAAACCCTGCAAGTCGAGGACGGCCAGACCATCCTGGATGCTTGTCTGCGCCAGGGCGTGTGGCTGCCCCATGCCTGCGGCCACGGCCTGTGCGGGACCTGCAAGGTCGAGGTGCTGGAGGGCGAGATCGACCATGGCGACGCGTCTCCCTTCGCGCTGATGGATTCCGAACGGGACGAGGGCAAGACCCTGGCCTGCACCTGTACCCTGAACGAGGACACGGTGATCGAGGCCGATGTCGACGAGGACGAGGATGCGCTTTGCCTGCCGGTCAGCGACTACACCGCAACGGTGGAACGGATCGTCGACCTGACCCCGGACATCAAGGGCATCACCCTGGCCGTCGACGGCGGCGGGGTGGCGTTCCAGGCCGGCCAATACATCAACCTGACGGTGCCGGGCGTGGCGGGCGCGCGCGCCTTTTCGATCGCCAGCCCGCCGTGCGAACCCAACCGGATCGAATTGCATATCCGGTTGGTCCCGGACGGCAAGGCGACCGGCTGGATCCACCGCGAACTCAAGGTCGGCGACCGGTTGCGGTTCGCCGGCCCCTACGGCCAGTTCTTTGTCCGCAAGTCGCGGGGCGAGCCGATGATCTTCATCGCTGGCGGCAGTGGCCTGTCGAGCCCCAAATCGATGATCCTGGACCTGTTGGACGAAGGCTGCAGTCAGCCGATCTGGCTGTTCCACGGGGCGCGGCGCGAGGTCGACCTCTACGACCGCGAGCTGTTTCGGGACCTGGCCGACCGCCACAGCAATTTTTCCTACGTGCCGGCCCTGTCCGAGGCCAATGGCGCCGACGGCTGGGACGGTGAGACCGGCTTCGTCCACGAGGCGGTGGAGCGCACCTTTGCCGGCAGTTTCGCGGGCAACAGCGCCTATCTGTGCGGCCCGCCGCCGATGATCGAAGCCTCGATCCGTGCCCTGATGAAGGGGCGCCTGTTCGAGGAGGGGATCTTCACCGAGAAGTTCGTCACCGCGGCGGAGGAGAACCGGATCAAGAGCCCGGTTTTCAAACGAATTTAAAATATCGTTTTTTAGGATTAAAAAACGATATTAATATTGACAAGCGATATTACTTCCGGAATCATGGCCTTGGAGATCAACGAAATGCAGCAGGACATGAAACATCAGGTGACCATCGTCGACACGGCTGAGAGCTATGGCTGCGACGACGCCGAAAGCCTGCTGCACGCCATGGTCCGGATCGGCCGAAAGGGCATTCCTTCAGGCTGTCACGGCGGCGGTTGCGGGGTCTGCAAAGTCCGCGTCACCGGCGGGTCCTACCGGACCATCACCATGAGCAGGCAACACGTTTCCGAAACCGAGGAGGCCGATGGCATCGTCCTGGCCTGTCGGACCTATCCGACCTCGGATGTGAGCGTGCAAGTTCTAGGGAAAATGCGCAAGACCGTCTGCGACACGCGCAGATACGGCTTGGTTTAAGAGAGGAGATCGAACCATGGGAGTGATGCGGATTGGCCATATCAACCTTCGGGTTCTGGATATGGAAGCTGCCCTGGCCCACTATGAAGGCGTTATCGGCATGGCCCGGACCGACCAGGATCAGGACGGCAATATCTATCTGAAATGCTGGGACGAATGGGACAAGTACTCGGTCATCCTGACCCAGGCCGACCGGGCTGGCATGGACCATATCGCCTACAAGGTTGAAAAGGATGCCGACCTCGACGCGCTGAAGGCCCGGATCACCGATTACGGCATCGCGGTCACCGACATGGCGGCCGGCGAGATGCAGGCCTGCGGCCGCGGCATCAAGTTCAACCTGCCCAGCGGCCATGAGATGCGCCTGTTTGCCGAAAAGGAACTCCTCGGCAAGGCGGTCGGCACCACCAATCCGGAACCCTGGCCCGATGACGTCAAGGGGATCAAGGCCCATTGGCTGGATCATGCCCTGTTGATGTGCGAACTGGACCCGGAAAAGGGCGTCAACAAGGTCGCCGAGAACACCAATTTCATGCGCGACGTACTGGACTTCTACCTGGCCGAACAGGTGGTGGCCGGCCCCGATGGCGATGTCCAGGCAGCGACCTGGATGTTCCGCACCTCGACCCCGCACGACATTGCGTTTGTCGGCGGGCCGGAAATGGGGCTGCACCACGTCGCGTTTTTCCTGGACGAATGGAATGATGTCTTGAAGGCGGCCGACGTGATGGCCAAAAACCAGGTCAAGGTCGACGTCACGCCGCAGCGCCACGGCATCACCCGCGGCTACACGATCTACTTCTTCGATCCCTCGGGCAACCGCAACGAGACCTTTGCCGGCCTCGGCTACCTGGCCCAGCCCGACATGCCGCCGGTGACCTGGACCGAAGACCAGCTGTGGCGGGGCATCTTCTACCACACCGGCGAGGAAGCCGGCGCGTTCACCACGGTCTACACCTGATCGCGCCTGGTGGGACCAGCGGGCCGGCGGCAACACTCTCCGGCCGCCCGGTCCGCACCCGCCAGTCTGGGTGCAGAACGCCTGTTCCATCCCGCTCCCCCGCCCAACCACCCAATGCGAGGGTACCCTGTGGGTGGTTGGGCGTCCGATGCGGGATGGAACAGAACCGAACCCGAAAATGCGCATGGCGCGTTCTCGGGCAAGACGACGGAAAACCAAAGCATGGAGCTGTGGCAGATGACCGCACTTGCTGAAACTCGCCCTGATGAGACCGCCACGCGGCAGGTCATGAACTTCATCAACGGCACCTTCCGGCCCGGATCGCAGGGGCGGACCTTCGCCAATATCAGCCCCGAATCCGGTCGCCAGATCGCCGTCGTCCATGAAGCCTCGCGCGACGATGTCGACGCCGCGGTGCAGGCCGCCAAGGCCGCCCTGAAGGGCCCGTGGGGCGAGCTGCCGGTTAGCGAACGCTGCGAGCTGCTGCACCTTGTGGCGGACGAGATCAACCGGCGTTTCGACGACTTCCTGGCGGCCGAGATCGCCGATACCGGCAAGCCGCAATCGCTGGCCAGCCATATCGACATCCCAAGGGGCGCGGCCAACTTCAAGGTCTTCGCCGACATGGTGAAGAACGTACCGACCGAGGCCTTCCACCTCGACACACCGGATGCCGAGGGCGCCCTGAACTACGGGGTGCGGACGCCGAAGGGCGTGATCGCGGTGATCAGTCCCTGGAACCTGCCGCTGCTGCTGATGACCTGGAAGGTCGGCCCGGCCCTGGCCTGCGGCAACACGGTGGTGGTCAAGCCCTCCGAGGAGACGCCGTCGACCACCGTGCTGCTGGGAGAGGTGATGAACGCGGCCGGGGTGCCACCCGGCGTCTTCAACGTGGTCAACGGCTTCGGACGGGAGTCGACCGGCGAGTTTCTCACCGAACATCCCGGCGTCGACGCCATCACCTTTACCGGCGAGACGGTCACCGGCCAGGCGATCATGCAGAAGGCGGCGGTGGGCCTGCGCGACATCTCGCTGGAGCTGGGCGGCAAGAACCCGGCCATCGTCTTCGCCGATTGCGATATGGACAAGGCGATCGAGGGCACCATGCGCTCGGTATTCGCCAATTGCGGCCAGGTCTGCTTAGGGACCGAACGGGTCTATGTCGAACGCCCGATCTTCGATGAATTCGTCAGCCGCCTGAAGGCGGCGGCCGAGGACCTGGTCCTGGGACCCTCGACCGACCCGGACAGCAATCTCGGGCCGTTGATCAGCCAGGTTCACCGCGACAAGGTCTTAAGCTATTACCGGCTGGCCGAGGCCGAGGGCGCCACCGTCGTCACCGGCGGCGGGGTACCCGAAATGGGCGGCGAGCTGGACGGCGGCTGGTGGGTCCAACCGACCATCTGGACCGGCCTGACCGAGACCAGCCGGGTGGTGACGGAGGAGATTTTCGGCCCCTGCTGCCACGTCCAGCCCTTCGATTCCGAGGACGAGGCGATCGCCATGGCCAACGACACCGCCTACGGCCTGGCGGCGGCGATCTGGACCGAGAACAGCGCCCGCACCCACCGGGTCGGGCGGCAGATCGAAGCCGGCCTGGTGTGGGTCAACTCCTGGTTCCTGCGGGATTTGCGGACCGCTTTCGGCGGCGCCAAGCAGTCCGGGATCGGGCGCGAGGGCGGGGTCCACTCGCTGGAGTTCTATACCGAACTCAAGAATATCTGCATCAAACTCTAGAAGGGGCGGATGCCATGACCAGCAATATCGAAAAAGCGGCGGACCTCCTGCTCGAGGCCCATGCCAGTGGCACGCCCTGCGCGCCGGTCCGCGACCTGCTCAATGGCGGCGATGTCGACACGGCCTATGCGGTCCAGGAGATCAACACCAACCGTTGGCTGCAAACCGGCCGCCGCCTCGTAGGCCGCAAGATCGGACTGACCTCCAAGGCGGTGCAGAAACAGCTCGGGGTCGATCAGCCCGACTACGGCATGCTGTTCGCCGACATGGACGTGGCCGAGGGCGAGGAGATCGACGTCTCCCGGGTGCTGCAGCCCAAGGTCGAGGCCGAGATCGCCTTTGTCATGGGCGATGACCTGGACTCCGACCAGTTGACCGTCGCCGACGTGATGGGCGCCGTTGATTACGCGGTGGCGGCGATCGAAGTGGTCGGCAGCCGGGTCGCCGATTGGGATATCCGCATCCTCGACACGGTCGCCGACAACGCCTCGTCCGGTCTTTACGTCCTGGGCCAGGAGCCCAAGCGCCTGGGCGAGTTCGATCCGCGGCTGTGCGGCATGGTGATGGAACGCGGCGGCGAGCCGGTTTCGGTCGGTGCCGGTGCCGCCTGCCTGGGCAGCCCGATCAGCGCCACCCTGTGGCTGGCCCGGGTCATGGCCAAGGTCGGCCGGCCCCTGGCCAAGGGCGACGTCGTGCTGTCCGGCGCGCTCGGCCCGATGGCTCCGGTCGCGCCCGGTGACGTGGTCGAGGCCCGGATCCAGGGCCTGGGTTCGGTCCGCGCCGCCTTCGCCGCTGAGTAGAAATCTATGTGTTAGGCACTGTGCCATCACGCTCCCCCGCCCAACCACCCATAGGGTACCCTCGCATTGGGTGGTTGGGTGGGGGAGCGGGATGGCACAGCCAACAAGAGAGAGATGGACCAACATGAAAGCGAAAGCGGCAATCATCGGTTCCGGCAATATCGGCACCGACCTGATGATCAAGATCATGCGCACGTCCGAGGTCCTGGAAATGGCCGCCATGGTCGGTATCGATCCGAGTTCGGACGGCCTGGCCCGGGCCAGGCGTCTGGGCGTCGCCGCCACCCATGAGGGGATCGACGGCCTGACCCATTTGCCGGAATACCGGGACATCAAGGTGGTGTTCGACGCCACCTCGGCCGGGGCGCACCGCCAACACGACCAGGTACTGCGGGCCGATGGCAAGCAGGTCATCGACCTGACCCCGGCCGCGGTCGGACCCTATGTTGTGCCGCCGGTCAACCTGGACGCCCATATGGACCAGGACAACATGAACATGGTGACCTGCGGCGGCCAGGCGACCATCCCCATGGTCTATGCGGTCAAGCGGGCCACCGACCGGCTGCTCTACGGCGAGATCGTCGCCTCGATCTCGTCGCGCTCGGCCGGCCCCGGGACCCGGGCCAATATCGACGAGTTCACCGAGACCACGCGGGCGGCCATCGAAACGGTCGGCGACGCCGAACGCGGCAAGGCGATCATCATCCTCAACCCCGCCGAGCCGCCGATGATCATGCGCGACACGGTGTTCACCCTGAGCCAGGGCGGCGACCGCGAGGCGATCCGCGACTCGGTCGCCCGCATGGTCGAGACGGTCCAGACCTATGTGCCCGGCTACCGCCTGAAGCAGGAGGTCCAGTTCGAGGTGATCGGGGACAACAACCCGGTGAACCTGCCCGATATCGGCCCGGCGTCCGGCCTCAAGACCTCGATCTTCCTCGAGGTCGAGGGCGCCGCCCACTACCTGCCGGCCTATGCCGGCAATCTCGACATCATGACCTCGGCGGCGCTGAAAACGGCGGAGCGCTGGGCGGAAACCAAATTGCAGACAAAGGCGGCCTGAGATGAGCAATCCCCATCCCGACAGCGTCTATGTCCAGGATGTTACCCTGCGCGACGGCATGCACGCGGTGCGCCACCAGTTCGACCTGGCCACCGTGCAGACCGTCGCCCGGGCCCTGGACGCGGCCCGTGTCGACGCCATCGAGATCACCCATGGCGACGGCCTGACCGGCACCTCGTTCAACTACGGCTTCGGCAAGCATTCCGACGCCGAATGGATCAGCGCCGTGGCCGAGGTGGTCGAGCAGGCCCGGGTCACCATCCTGCTGCTGCCCGGTATCGGCACCATCCACGACCTGAAGGAGGCCTATGCGGCCGGTGCCCGGTCGATCCGGATCGCCACCCATTGCACCGAGGCAGACGTTTCCAAGCAGCATATCGAGACCGCCCGCGCCATGGGCATGGACACTACCGGTTTTCTGATGATGGCCCATATGGCGCCGATCGAGAAACTGGTCGAACAGGCGCTGTTGATGGAAAGCTATGGCGCCGAGTGCGTCTATGTGACCGACAGTGCCGGTGCGTTGCTGCCCGATGAGGTGGTGGCGCGCGTCCATGCCTTCCGCGATGCCCTGAAGCCGGAAACCGAAATCGGCATTCACTGCCACCACAATCTCAGCCTGGGCGTCGCCAATTCGGTCGCCGCGATCGGGGCCGGGGCCAGCCGGGTCGATGCCTCGCTGGCCGGCAATGGTGCCGGCGCCGGCAACGCACCGCTCGAAGTGCTGGTGGCGGTGATGAACCGGATGGGGATGCATCATGGCTGCGACCTGTTCCAGCTGATGGACGCGGCCGACGATCTGGTGCGCCCGCTACAGGACCGCCCGGTCCAGGTCGACCGGGAATCGCTCTCGCTCGGCTATGCCGGGGTCTATTCCAGTTTTCTCAGGCACGCCGAGAACGCGTCCCACACCTACAACATCGACACCCGCGACATCCTGATCGAACTCGGCCGCCGCAAGATGGTCGGCGGCCAGGAGGACATGATCGTCGACGTTGCCCTCGACCTTCTGAAGCAAAGGGAGATTTCGGCATGAAGGACCTTGCCATTGCTGCGGTGACCGTGGACGAAGCCGCCCGCACCGCCACCGCCATTCCCCAGTTCGGCGGCGACAGCAGCCTGAGCGTCGACGAAGCCTATGCCGTGCAGGCCCTGTCGGTCGGCCGCCGCCTCGAACGCGGCGAGAAGCAGGTCGGCATCAAGATGGGCCTGACCAGCCGCGCCAAGATGCAGCAGGTCGGTGTCGACGAGGTGATCTGGGGCCGGCTGACCGACGCCATGCGGGTGGAGGAAGGCGGCACGGTCTCGATGGCCGACTATGTGCATCCTCGGGTCGAGCCGGAAATCGCCTTCCTGATGGGGGCGCCGCTGGCCGGCGAGGTCACCGCCCTGGAAGCCATGGCCGCGGTCGAGGCGGTGGCACCGGCGCTCGAGATCATCGACAGCCGCTATGAGAACTTCCAGTTCGCGCTGGGCGACGTGATCGCCGACAACTCGTCGTCGTCCAGCTTCGTGGTCGGCGAATGGCGCACCCCCGAAAGCGACATCGCCAATCTGGGCATCGTGCTCGAGGCCGACGGCCGGCCGGTGCAGATCGGCTCCTCGGCGGCGATCCTGGGCAACCCGGTCCGCTCGTTGGTCGCGGCGGCGCGGATGGTAGCCCGGCTGGGCGGGCGGTTGGAGCCGGGCTGGATCGTGCTGGCCGGCGGTGCCACCGCGGCCCATCCGCTGGCCGCCGGCATGGTGGTGCGCTCGGTGACCCAGAACCTTGGCAGTGTCGGGTTCAAGGTCGGCGCCTGAGCGAGGCCAAGCCCATGACCCGCACCCTGGACCTCCACTTCTACTACAATTTCCGCAGCCCCTACTGCTATCTGGCGTCGAAGACCGTGTGGGGCGTGTTCGACGACTTTCACGTCAATCTGCTGTGGCGGCCTCTGGGCGGCTGGTCGGGGCGGTCGGATCCCGAACGGGCCAAGGTCAAGATTCCGCTGGTGCGCCAGGACATCAAGCGCTGGTGCCGCAAACTGGCGATCCCCTTCAACCCGCCGCCGTTCACCACCGATCCCACCCGGGCCGGGGCGGCATCGCTGCTGGCCGAGCGTGAGGGGCGGCTGCGCGACTTTGTGATCGCGGTAATGCATGCCGAGTGGGGCGAGGGCAGGGATATCGGTGAGGCCGAGGTGCTGGGCGAGGTGGCTGAGCAGGTCGGCCTCGATCCGGACGCGGTGATCGCGGCGGCCGACGACCCCGCCAATCGCCACAAGCTGGCGGCCCACGCCGAACTGGCCGAACAGAACGGCATTTTCGGCGTGCCGTCCTTTGCGGTGGACCAGGAGATCTTCTGGGGCAATGACCGGCTCGACTTCCTGCGCGACCATCTGCAGGAGCTCGGCCTGGCCAAGGTGCAATAGCCATGTCGCGCGCCCGCTTTTTCCACAAGGACGAATGCCCGTTCTGCTGGAAGGCGCGGATCGCCCTGGCCGAGGCCGGGATCGACTATGACCTGGTGACCCTGGGCCCCGGTGACGACCGCAGCGAGCTCGAACGCCACTCGCCGACCGGATCGACGCCGGTGCTGGTCACGGGCGGCCTGGCGATCTGGGAATCGGCGGTGATCGTCGAATATGCCAACCATGTGATGGCGGGCGGATTGTTGCCGCAGGAGCCGGATGCGGCGGCGCAGGCGCGGCTGCTGCAAGCCTATTCCGACGCCCAGATCGGCTGCTCCCTGCGCGAGGTGATCTTCGAGAAACGCGACAAGCCCGAGGCCGACTGGGATCGCGACCGGATCGATGCAGGCGAGCGCGGCTGGCGCCAATGTCTCGGTTGGCTGTCCGGCCAGTTGGGAGATAAGGAGTTTTTCGCCGGGGCGTTTTCGCTGGCCGAATGCGCCCTGCTGCCGCGTTTTGCGCTGGCCCGGCGTTACGGGGTCGGGGTCGACGATCGCCACCCCAATCTGTTGCGTTGGTTCGAAGCGGTGCGCCAGCGGTCGAGTTGCCGGGAGACACAGCCGGCAAGCTGGACCGGCGCCTGAGATCAAATGCGAATGCCGAGGATGGGAACGCCATGCTGACCCTGTACACACACCCCATGTCGCCCTGCGCCCAGAAGGTGCGCATCACCTTGGCCGAGAAGGGCCTGGACTACCGTTCGGTCCATATCGACCTGCCGGGCAAGGAGAATCTGGAGCCCTGGTACCTGGCCCTGAACCCGACCGGCGTGGTGCCAACCCTGACCGACGGCCACCGGGTGATCATCGAATCGTCCCTGATCTGCGAGTATGTCGAGGAGGCGTTTCCTCAGCCCGCCTCCCTGCGTCCGGACGAGCCGCACTTAAGGGCCGAGATGCGGCTGTGGATGAAGCATGTCGACAACAAGCTGCACCCGTCCTGCGGCGCCCTGCAATGGCCGCTGGCGATGCGGCCGCGCTTGCAGGCGATGGGTGAGACGAAGGCACGTGCCCTGCTGGACCAGGTGGTCGAGACGCCGCGGCGCGAACGCCAGAAGCGGCTGTTCGATTTGGGCCTGGAGGCGCCCGACGTGGTGTCGGCGGTGCAGGTCTATTGCGAGACGATCACCAGGATGGAGACGGCGTTGGCCGGTGGTGACTGGGTTCTGGGAGACCGGTTCTCGCTCGCCGACATCGTCATCGCGCCTTATTTCCAGACCCTGCTGCAATATGGCTGGACGGCGCTCTACGAACGCGACCACCCCAAGGTCGCCGACTGGGTGGCGAGGATCACGTCTCGGGCGAGCTGGCAGACCGCCATCGCCGACGATTTCAGTTCAGAAAAGCTGGTCAGCCTCCGTGCCCAAGGCCAGGACGCCTGGCCGACCATCCAACATCATGCTGCCATGACCGGGTGAGCGTTCACGGCCGATTCGATTGGACCGGCCGGGGCGGGTGCGAACCGGCATTTTGCTTTACATCGAAAACCCGGATGGGCAGGCTGGCCGCCATGGCCGAAGACCGTCCGCAATCCGACGTCGAGACTCTGTTCGCCGCTGCCGAGCAGGGGGGCTTGAAGGTGGCGATCAAGGGCCGGCTGATCGCCCTGGTGCTGGTCGGATTGTGGCTGGTCCCGACCCGCGGTGCCGAACGTGCCCCCGGCATCCTGCTGGCCCTGGCCGCCCTGGCGGCGCTGGGCATCCTCCACTATCTGGTGATCGGGTCTAAATGGGACCGCAAGTGGGTCAAGTATGTGTTTCTCAGCATCGATATCGGTCTGCTGTCATTGGCCCTCGCCATAGTGCCGCCCGAGCCGAGGTTCGATCTGCCGCAGATCATGATGTTCCGGGTCGATGTGTTCCCCTACTACTTCATCATTCTAGGGGTCGCAGCCTTCAGTTTTTCCCCAGGTTTGGTCCTGTGGTCCGGCGTCATGGGGGCCGGTGGCTGGTTGGCCGCCTTTTCCTGGGTCCGGTCGACCATGGCGGCGCCGCTGGAATGGGGTGACGCGTTGAAAGCGACGACCCCGGAAGAGTATGTCGCGGTGATCTTGAGCCCCAATTTCGCGCCGTTCGGCAGCCGTTTTCAGGAATCGCTGGTCTATGTCGTCGTCGCCATTTTGATCGCCATCGTCATGCACCGGGCCCGGCAAACCGTGCGCCGGCAGTTGGAGGCGGAGCGCGACATGGCCGCGGTCAGCCAAATGTTCGGCCGTTTCGTCCCCAAGGCGATCGCCGAAACCATGATCCAGGACAAAGGCGTGCTGGACCCAGTCGAGCGGACGGCCACGGTCCTGTTTGCCGATATTGCCGGCTTCACCAAAATGACCGAAACCAAGGGGCCGCGCACCACGGTCGACATTCTCAACGCCTATTTCGATCGGGCGACTGAGATCATTGGCCGGCACAACGGGGTCGTGACCCAGTTCCAGGGTGACGCCATCCTGGCGATCTTCAACGTGCCGCTGACCGACGACCGGCATGCTCAGCACGCCTACCAGGCGGCAACCGAACTCCTGGATATGGTCCACAACCAGGATTTTGCCGGTGAGCGGCTGGCCATCCGCATCGGCCTCAACTCGGGCCCGCTGGTCGCCGGCAATGTCGGTGGCGGCGGCCGCCAGAGCTATACGGTCTACGGCGACACGGTCAATCTGGCGGCGCGGCTGGAGGCCCTGAACAAGGAGCATGGCACCACGCTGCTGGTCTCCCACGCAACGGAAGCGTTGTTGGATGGCGCCCAGCTTCGTCTGATCGGCGAAACCGAGATCCGGGGTCTCAGCACCCCCATCGGCATATTTGCACCAGGGAAGAAGGCGACCGGCGGCTGACGGGAACGTGCCCGACCACCGGCTGGCCGGTTCGCAGGCATGGCTATTTGGCGGATTCGCCGATTTGCCTGAGAAAGGCCCGCAACCGGTTCGTGAACGTCTGGGTGATTTCGGACCGGGGCTGTTTCGCGGGGAACAACAGGCCGAATTCATAACGTGTCTCGGGCTGGAAATCCCGCACCGCCACCCCGGTTCCGTCGTACCGCCGGGCGGTCAGGGCATTGACCACCGTGATGCCGACGCCTTCGGCGGCCAACGAGCAGGCGGTTTCGGCGGTTGCCACTTCGACCCTCACCCGGGGCGACACGCCCGCCGCCTGGAAGATCTCGTCCAAACGATGGCGGGAGTTATGCCGTCGGCTCAAGGTCACGAAATCGACACCGTCCAACATTTTCGCCTGGATCACTTGATGGCGGCCGAGTGGATGGTTGGCCGGCAGGATGCAGACGGCCCGCGGCCGGCTGAGAACTTCGGTGACGATGCCGGGATGATTGACCGGCAAGGTGCCGATGCCGATATCGGCCCCCCGGGACGCGACCAGATCGACCACGACCCGGTGCGAGCGGACTTCGAACGAGACCGACAGGCTGGGCATTTCTTTGACGAACCGCCCCAGTACGTCACGCAGCACGCCCTGCGCCAGGCTTGGAACCGCCGCTACCCGCAGGCTGCCGGCTGCGATATTGCCGATGTCCCGCGCGGTGGCGATGACGTTTTCGATCCCGGAAAAGGCTTTTTCGATTTCCCGGTGCAGCCGCATGGCCTCCAGTGTCGGTGTCAGCCGTCCGTGCGCGCGATCGAACAGGCCGAAGCCGAGGTCTGCCTCAAGCAGCTTGATGTTGCGGCTGATCGCCGGCTGCGACAGTCCCAGCGCTCGGGCCGCCCGGGTCGCGGACCCGGCGTCCACCACGGCGCGAAAGATCTCAAGGTGCCGAACCTTCATGCATGTCCTCATGCAGCTATGCGTCCAGGTAATAGCTTTAAAATTATTCTATGTGCTAAGGTAATTTTCTGTCAAAGTACGGTTCGATGAGATTGTGGATTTAGCCACGCGCGGCGCAAAACGGCGCCTTAATCACGGCACCGGCGGTCGGCGAAAACGGGCCGGCCGCCGGTGCCACAAGGGAGGTTTGATCAATGAAATATCGTATCGGCGGTATCGCCGCTGTTTTTGCTATGGCTGCAGTGCTTCCGGGCATGGCATCCGCAGCCGATTTGACCATTGGGCTGGCGTCCGAGCCGAGCTCGATCGATCCCCACTACCACAATCTGGGGCCGAACAACGAAATGCGGCGCCATATGTTCGAATCGCTGATTTACCAGGACGAACAGCAAAACCTTTCGCCGCTGCTGGCAACCTCGTGGAAGCCGACCGGCGAAACCACCTGGGAATTCAAGCTGCGCAAGGGCGTCAAGTTCCACGACGGCTCGGACTTCACCGCACGCGATTTTATTTATACCGCCTGCCGCATTCCGGTGGTTCCCAACAGCCCGTCGTCGTTCACGATCTACACCAAGGCGATGCAGAAGATCGAGACGCCGGACCCCCATACCCTGATCATCCACACCGCTAAGCCGCACCCGCTGCTGCCGACCGAGCTGGCGGTTTGGGGGATCCTTTCCGCGACCGCCAACGGGGTCACCGGCGACATCACCTACAACCCGGACGGCACGGGTTGTGGCCTCAGCAATTTCCCGAAAACCGAGGACTTCAACTCAGGCAAGGCTTCCATCGGCACCGGCATGTTCAAGTTCGGCGAATACGTCAAGGGCGACCGCTTCGTCATGAACAACAATGACGGTTACTGGGGTGAAAAGAGCGAATGGAGCAAGGTCATCGTCAAGCCGATCACCAACGCCGCCGCCCGTGTCGCCGCGTTGCTGGCGGGCGATGTCGACTTCATCAGCAAGCCGCCGACCCAGGACCTGACGCGCCTGAAAAACGATCCGAGTATTTCCCTGTCGTCGGCCGGGTCCAACCGGGTGATCTACCTGCACATGGATCAGTACGGTCCGTCGACACCGGGCATCAAGGGCACCGGCAAGCCGGACGCCAAATACGAAGGCGAAGGCCCCTGCGCGACGCGTGCCTGCGACAAGAACCCGCTGCTTGACCGCCGGGTCCGTCAGGCCCTGTCCAAGGCGATCAACCGCGAAGCCATTGTCGCCAAGGTCATGGGTGGCGTCGCCGTTGCCGCCGGCGAACTGCTGCCGCAAGGTTTCTTCGGCACCAATCCGGGCGCCAAGCCTGAGCCTTATGATCCCGAAGGTGCCAAGGCGCTGCTCGCCGAGGCCGGCTATCCCAACGGCTTCGAGTTGGTCATCGGTACCCCGAACGACCGCTACATCAACGATGCCAAGATCGCCCAGGCGATCGCCCAGATGTTCACCCGCATCGGCATCAAGACCAGCATCAATGCCATGACCAAGAGTGTCTTCTTCAAGACCCGCAACAAGTACGAATTCTCGGTCTATCTGGCGGGTTGGGGTGCCGGCACCGGCGAAATGTCCTCGCCGATGCGGGCCCTGGTCGGCACCAGGGACAAGTCCCGCGGGCTGGGCGGCACCAATCGCGGCCGCTATTCCAACCCGGCGATCGACGACGTGATCCTGGAAGCCCTGGCGACCGTCGACGACGACAAGCGCGCGGCGTTGCTGGCCAAGTCCAGCCGCATGGCCATGGAAGACTACGCCATCCTGCCGTTGCACTTCGAAGTGACGACATGGGCGCACCGCAACAATCTGACCTATGGTGCGCGGGCCGATCAGTACTCCATGGCGATCGGCATCAAATCCAAAAAGTAACGCTCTCACTCCTGCCGGCCGGCGGATAACTCTCCGCCGGCCGGTGGATATTCGCGGAGAATCCTGTGCTCGCCTTTACCATCAGGCGTTTGTTGCAGAGCGTCGTCGTCCTGTTCGTCATGTCGGTGATCGTGTTCCTGGGCATCTATGCCATCGGGAACCCGGTGGATATTCTGATCAATCCGGAAGCCGACATCGCCGAACAGGAGGCAACGATAAGGCGCCTCGGCCTCGACAAGCCGATTTGGACGCAGTATTTCACTTTTCTTTTCAATGCCTTGCGGGGCGACCTGGGGTCCTCTTTCGTGCATAACGAATCGGCCCTGATGATCATTTTCGACCGGTTGCCCGCGACCCTGGAACTGGCGGTCGGCGCTGTCGGCCTGGCCATTCTGATCGGCATTCCGGCCGGCATGATCGCCGGGTTGAAACCGGATTCCTTTGTCGGCCGCGGCATCATGGCGGGATCGATCCTGGGGTTCAGCCTGCCGACCTTCTGGGTCGGGCTGATGCTGATCATGGTCTTTGCCGTGATGTTGGGCTGGTTGCCCGCCTCGGGGCGCGGCGACACGGTCGAATTGATGGGGATACCGGTCAGTTTTCTGACCTGGGACGGGCTCACGCATTTGTTCCTTCCCGCATTCAACTTGGCCCTCTTCAAAATGTCCCTGGTGACCCGCCTGTCGCGGGCCGGCACCCGCGAGGTGCTGCTGCAGGATTACATCAAGTTCGCCCGCGCCAAGGGCCTGTCCGATGCCCGGGTGATCGGCGTTCACGTCTTGAAGAATATTCTCATTCCCGTGGTCACGGTCCTGGGCCTGGAACTGGGCAGCGTCATCGCCTTCGCGGTGGTGACCGAAACCGTGTTCGCCTGGCCGGGCATCGGCAAGTTGCTGATCGACAGTATCGGAAATTTGGACCGTCCCCTGGTGGTCGCCTACCTGCTGCTGACGGTCACCATGTTCATCGTGATCAATTTCGTGGTCGACATTCTCTATTCGCTGCTCGATCCGCGGGTCCGTTTGGGGGACATGAAATCATGAGCGCCAGCGACAACAGCGTGCCCACAGCGGCGTCGGTCGAAGTCCAAACACCGTGGCGCCGGTTTGCCTCCGACTTTTTCGAGAGCCGCCTGGCGATCCTCGGTCTTATCGTGTTTCTCCTGCTGGTGCTGTCGGCCCTCTTCGCGCCCTGGATCACGCCGCAGGACCCTTATGACCTGATGCAGATCGACATCATGGACGGCCGGCTGCCTCCGGGCAGCGTCAGTGGCGAAATGACCTTCATTCTGGGCACCGACGATCAGGGCCGGGACATGTTGTCGGGCATTTTTTACGGCTTGCGCACCAGTTTGAGCGTCGGCGCCGCTTCGACCTTGATCGCCCTGTTCCTCGGTGGCGGGGTCGGTCTGATCGCGGCCTATTTCGGCGGCCGGGTCGACGTCATCATCATGCGGGTCGCCGATCTGCAGCTCAGCTTTCCGGCGATCCTCATCGCTCTGATCCTGGTTTCCATCCTGGGGCAGGGGGTCGACAAGATCATCATCGCCCTGGTCGGGGTGCAATGGGCGTATTATGCCCGAACCATTCGCGGCACCGCCCTGGTCGAGCGCCAGCGCGAGTATATCGAGGCCGCCAAGTGCCTGGCCCTGTCGCACCGGCGGATCGTGTTCCGGCACTTGCTGCCCAACTGCACGCCGCCCCTGATCGTGGTCGGGACGGTGCAGGTTGCCCATGCCATCGCCCTGGAAGCGACGCTGTCGTTCCTCGGCATCGGCATCCCGATCACCGAACCCTCGCTGGGCCTTCTGATCAAGAACGGCTTCGACTACATGCTCAGCGGCGATTACTGGATCAGCTTCTATCCCGGCATCGCGCTTCTGATCACCATTGTCTCGATCAACCTGGTCGGCGATCAGCTGCGCGACGTCCTGAACCCAAGGCTGCAGAAATGACGGCGGCGCATCCCACTCTCGCGGTCGAGAACCTGCAGACCTATTTCTATACCAAGTCCGGCGTGGTTAAGGCGGTCGACGATGTCAGCTTTACCGTCGATCAGGGCCAGGTGCTGGGTCTGGTCGGGGAATCCGGCTCCGGCAAGTCGGTGACCGGGTTTTCGATCCTCGGCCTGATCGATCCCCCCGGCCGGATAGCAGGCGGGCAGATCCGCTTCAAGGGGCGCGATCTGACAGCGTTGCCGGAAGCGGAATGGCGGGATTTGCGGGGATCGCGGATCTCGATGGTGTTCCAGGACCCGATGATGACCCTCAATCCGGTCCTGCGCATCGACACCCAGATGATCGAAGCCATACGCGCCCACGAGAAGATCCCCCAGGAGGAAGCCCGTGCCCGGGCCCGCGACGCCTTGGGCCAGGTCGGCATCCCCTCGCCGGACGAACGGTTGAAGGCCTATCCGCACCAGTTTTCCGGTGGCATGCGCCAACGGGTCGCTTTTGCCATCGCGTTGATCAACAAGCCCGACCTGATCATCGCCGACGAGCCGACCACGGCGTTGGACGTCACCATCCAGGCGCAGATCCTGCACGAGGCGCAGCAGCTGTGTCGGGACACCGGCACCGCGATGATCTGGATCACCCACGACCTGACTGTGGTTGCCGGCCTGTCGGACAATATCTGTGTCATGTATGCCGGTCGTGTCGTCGAAGCGGGGGATATCGACGCTGTGCTGGACACGCCCCATCACCCCTATACCCACGGGCTGATCGGTTCGGTGCCCAGCCGCAACAAGCGCGGGGCGCCCCTGTCGCAGATTCCCGGCATGACGCCGTCGCTGCTGAACCTGGCGCCCGGCTGTGCGTTCCGGGAACGCTGTCCGCACGCGGGCGAGCCTTGCCTGTCCGAGCCCGGCATCCACACCGCCGAGGATGGCCGGGAAGTGCGCTGTTTCCGCCCCTTCCTTGAGGAGGCTTTGGCATGACGCAAGCGCCGTACCTGGAACTCAAGGGGTTGGACAAGAAGTTCGTCAAGCCCCTCGACTTGGCCGGGAAGATCGCCCACAAGCTCGGCTCCGATATCCGCGAAGAGGTGGTGCACGCGGTCAACAATGTCGACCTGACCATTGCCGAGGGCGAGGTGGTCAGCCTGGTTGGCGAGTCGGGCTGCGGCAAGTCGACCCTGGGCCGCATGGTGGCCGGCATCCTGGAACCGACCGGCGGACATGTCCTTTACCGCGGCAATGATGTCGCCACCATGTCACCGGGTGATTCCCGCGACGCCATGCTGAAGATCCAGATGATCTTCCAGGACCCGTTTGCCTCTCTCAATCCGCGCCTGCGGATCAAGGACATCGTCGGCGAGGCGCCGGTGATCCACGGCCGGGTCAAGCGGCGTGATTTCGAAACCTATCTCGACGAGGTGATGCTGCGGGTCGGCCTGGATCCGTCCTACAAGCGCCGCTATCCCCACCAGTTCTCGGGCGGCCAGCGGCAGCGAATCGGTATCGCCCGGGCCCTGGCGGTGCAGCCGGAATGCATCGTCTGCGACGAGGCGGTGGCGGCGCTCGACGTCTCCATCCAGGCGCAGATCCTCAACCTGTTCATGAAGCTGCGCGAGGATCTGGGGCTGACCTATTTGTTCATCAGCCACGATTTGGGTGTGGTCGAACACATCTCGGACCGGGTTGCCATCATGTATCTGGGTCGGGTGGTCGAACTGGGTGAGACCGAAGATATCTTCGACCGTCCCAACCACCCCTATACCCAGGCGTTGCTGGCCGGTATCCCGCGGCTGGAGCATCGTCACGCGACCTTCGCGTCGATCGAAGGGGAGATCCCGTCGCCACTGGACCCGCCCAGCGGCTGCCACTTCCATCCCAGGTGCCCGCATGCGACGGCGCGGTGCCGCGAACAGGCGCCGGTGTTGCAGGAAATCGCCCCCGGGCGACAGTCGGCCTGTCATTTGAACGACGGTGGATAGGCGGGTGCGTGCCTAGGCGGTGCCGGTCGTTCCGGTTGCCCAGAACAGGCAGAGCTGAACACCCACAGCCGCGTGCGATGGGATAGGAGCATGGGTCAATTGAAAAACAAGGGCGTTCTTGAAGCATGGCCGCCAACCGCCCGGCCGCTTCCGGTCCTGTACAGTATCCCCCATGCCGGCCGCGACTATCCGGACGACTTCCGGCCGGCCTTGGCGCCAGAAATTTTGCGCGGGGCGGAAGACGCCTATGTCGACCTGTTGCTCGAAGATGCGCCAAGTCAGGGCATCACCGTCCTGAAGGCCTTGTTTCCCCGCAGCTATCTGGACGTCAACCGGTCCGAGGACGACCTTGACCCCCAACTCTTTTCACCCGGCACGGTCGCCGAGCCCGGCCCCAAATCGGCACTGGGGATCGGCCTGATCCGCCGGGTTGTGACACCGGGGTTCGCCATCTACGACCGGACCCTGAGCCTGGAGGAGGTCCGCGCCCGTGTCGAAACCTGCTACCGGCCCTACCACGACGCCATGGGCCAAGTTCTGGCTGAGATCGGCACGCATTCAGACCCGGTCCTGTTTATCGATTGGCACTCCATGAAGTCGGTCGGCAATGCCGCCACGCCCGACGGGGAAGGGGCCGAACGGGCGGATTTCGTGCTGGGGGACGCAACCGGTGACAGCTGCCATCCCGGCCTGACCGAGGCGGTGGCCGCCTATCTTGGCGGCCGCGGTTACCGGGTCGCCGTCAACGACCCCTATGCCGGCGGTACCGTGTTGCGGCGGCACAGCCGGCCGGCCAAGGGCATCCACGGTCTGCAGATCGAGATCAACCGAGCGCTTTACTTGGACGAGGCAACCCTGTCCCTCACCGACCGGGCCTCTGAACTCAAGGACGTGTTTGCGCAACTGGTCCCGGTCCTGGCCGCTTGGGCGTCGGAGGCGCGACCATGAGCGGTGATCGCAGCGGCGGTTGCGTCGCGGCCGGAAACCCGGCCGCGGCCCGGGTCGGTGCCGACATTCTCGGGCAAGGCGGCAATGCCGTCGACAGTGCCATTGCCACCGTGTTGGCGATGTGTGTAGCCGACCCCGCCAATATCAGCCTGTTCGGCCGCTGCCACGCCCTGGTTCGGGAACCGGGCGGCGCGGTGACCGCCATCAACGGCGCCACCCGGACGCCGGTGCGGACGCCGCCACTGGGGCCGGCACAAAACCCCCGCACCGGGTTCGGCGCCGCCGCGTTTCCCGGCCTGCCGCAGGCGTTGATGGTGCTCCACCAGCAACAGGGCCGCCTGGCCTTCTCCGCCCTTGCCGAGCCGGCGGCGCGGCTGGCCGAGGCTGGCGTCGCGGCGGCCCCGCGCCTGTCGCGTATCTGGCGGAAATTTGTTGGCGAACTGGCGGCGGAACCAGGCGCGAACCGGTACTACGGTCGGGTGGCGGACCGTATAAGGCACCCGGCTTTGGCCGAGCTGCTGCGTGCCTACGGCGAAAGCGGGGCTGATGGGATCCTGACCCGCGACCGGACCGATGCGGTCGCCGCCGCCGGCGGCTTTTGGAGCGAACAGGACCTGGCGCCGACGGATGACTTTGCCGGCGAGACCGTCACCGTTCGGTTCCGGGACTGGCAGGTGACGACCTTGGGGCGTCAGGCGTGGGGCCATACCCTGGCGCAGATGCTGCTGCTTCTGGACAACCTGCCCGGGCTGGGGCCAGAGATGGCTCCAGCAGAGGCGCGGCGTCTGAACGCGGTGATCCTGCAGGCCCTGGACGACCGGCCGCAACATGTCGGGTCGCTGACCCCAAAGGCCCATGGGCCGGGCTATGCGGACCTGCTGGACTCCGCGTTTATCGCCGGCCGCGTCGCCGCGCTGACCGCGGCGACCGCCGATCCGGCCGTCTGGGGCGAGTTCTGCCGTTCCCTGCTGCCGCCTGGCCAGGGGCGCCCCGACCAGGATACGACGCACCTCGCCGTGGTCGACAGCGACGGCCTGGCGGTGTCCATGACCGCGTCCATCGGGCCGCATTTCGGTGCGCGGGTCGCGGACCCGCTGGACGGCGTGCTTCTGGCCAACAGCTACGAAATGGCCCATCAACCCCGGCCCGGCGGGCGCGACGTGACCGAAATGGCGCCGGCCATCGCCACCGGGCCCGCCGGCCAGGTCTTGGCCGTTGGCGCCGCGGGCAGCGAACGGATCCCGGGCGCCGTGGCCCAGGTCCTGGCCAACCTCATCGATCGTGATTTGGGCCTGAAGGCAGCTGTCGCGGCACCGCGTGTCAACGTCAAGGACGGGCGCCTGCGGCTGCACAGCCACATGCCGCAGGCGGTGGTCGAAAACTACAAGGCGGCCGCGCTTCGCTTCGAACCTGAGAGTGACGACCCCACGTCCCACCTGGGTATCGTGCAGGCGGTCCTCAGGGATGGGGAGGGCACTATGGTCGGAGCCGCCGACCCGGCCTATGACGGAACCGCGGTATCAGCCGCGTAACCGGCGCACGAAATCGGCGATCGCGCCGCCGATCTCGTCCGGCGAATCCTCCTGGATGAAGTGTGTGCCCTTGACTGTGACTTCGGTCTGATTGGGCCAGCCGCGGCAGAACTCCCGCTGTGGACCGACCAGGATCGAACCCGGATCGGCGTTGATGAACAGCTTCGGCGTGTCGCATCCGGCCAGCCAGGCGCCGTAATCCTCGACCACCTTGACCACCTCCGCCGGCTCGCCCTCGATCGGGATTTGCCGCGGCCAGGTCAGGGTGGGGCGGCGGGATTCGCCAGGTTCGGCGAAGGGGCGGCGATATTCCGCCATCTCGGCTTCCTGCATGGGGCGCAGGACCGAACCGGGCAGGACCCGCTCGACGAAGATGTTCTTTTCCAGCACCAGCCCCTCGCCAGCCTCGGAGCGGAAACCCTGAAAGATGCCGCGGGCGTTCTCGGGCCAGTCATCCCAGGTCACCGGCCGCACGACCGCCTCCATATAGGCGATGCCCTGGACCCGGTCGCGGTGCTGGTTGGCCCAGTCGAAACCGAGCGCCGAGCCCCAGTCGTGGATCACGAAAACGACCCGGTCGCCCAGATCCAAAGCGTCATAGAGCTCGTACAGATAGTCCCGGTGTTCGAGATAGGTGTAACTGTCAGGCCCTGAGGGCGACAGCTTCTCCGAATCCCCCATGCCGATCAGGTCGCAGGCGATCAGGCGTCCCAGTCCCTCCAGGTGCGGCATGATGTTGCGCCACAGATAGGACGAGGTCGGGTTGCCGTGCTGGAAGACGATGGCATCGCCCTCACCCTCGTCGATATAGGCCATGCGTTTGCCCTTGACGGTGCGGAACTTCTTCTCGGCGTAGGGTTGGCTACTCAGAGGCATGATCTGGTCCTTTGTGTCTGGCCCGAAGGTCGCTCAATGCGACGTTCGGGGGCGCTGTTCCGTCCCACTCCCCCGCCCAACCACCATAGGGTGCCCTCGCATTGGGTGGTTGGGCGGGGGAGCGGGACGGAACAGCCAATTTCGAGACAAACTCCTTTTACTAGCTGACTCGTTCGGCCGCGGTGCGGCAGGTCTTCAGAATCCGGTCGGAGAATGCTTTGTCCTGGACGGCGCGGGCCAGCGAAAGGCCGCCGACGAACAGCGCCAGCGTGGCGATGGCGTCGTCGTAATGGGGGTGTTCCTGCGCCTCGTCCAGCGGCCGGCCGGCCATGGCGTTCAGGGATCGCTTCAGTTCCTCCTCGAAGGCCTGGCGGAAATCGTCATTTGCGCGGGCCGCGTCGGTCGCCAGGGCCCCAAAGGGGCAGGAATCGTGGCGCTGGTCCCGGTGCCTGCGGCTGAGATAGCCGCGGGCCAGGCGCGCGATCCGCTTCGGCCAGGACGGCTCCCTGATCTGGCCGGTCCAGCGCTCCCGGTTCTCGGCAATGGCGTGGCGGAAGGCGGCCAGGACCAATTCGTCCTTGTCGGCGAAGTGCGAATTGAAAGCGCCGTGGGTGAGGCCGGCATCCTGCATCACCGGCACGATCGGCGCGCCGTCCAATCCGTCTTGGCGCAGCCGTGCGGCGGCCGCATCGAGGATGCGGATGCGGGATTCCTGCTTGGCCTGTCCACGCTGGGTGAGTGGGTCAGCCATAGATATTCCCCATGATGTGCAACATGCGAAAACGATTTCACATGACGCACATCATGTCAATGGCTGGATATGACTCCCTGGCCTGACAGCAGAAGAGGCGGGTTTGTCGCGCTTACCCTCCGGGTTCCTGGTGCATGTCCTTGAACTCCTGCAGGCCCGGTGCGAACAGGTGGATGTTGGGGTCGACGTCGACGTGGATGACCGCCGGCTTGCCGGAGTCCAGGCTGCGCCGCAGGGCGGCTTCCAACTCGGTCGGGTCTGAGACCCGTTCCCCGTGGCAGCCCATGGCCTGGGCAACCTCGTCGAAGGCGATTTCCTCAAAGTCGGCGTTGATCGGGCCCTTCTGGTCGGTGCCAATAACCGGCCGCAGCATGTCGAGGCCGACCGATTGGGTCAGCTTCACCATGCCCCATTGTTTGTCGCACAGGACCAGGTAGATGACCGGCAGGTCGTGGCGCAGGGCGGTCTCCAGTTCCTGCAGGTGAAAGCCCATGGCGCCGTCGCCGGTGATGCAGACGACCCTTGAGTCCGGCTTCGCGACCTGTCCCCCCAGCGCCTGGGACACACCGGCGCCCAGCATGCCGAACTTGAAGGTCGACAACAGTGCGTCCGGCTGGTTGATCTCCGAGAAGAAGCTGGCCCAGACCGCCGTGTTGCCGCCGTCGAACACCTGCACCGCGTCATCGCCAAGAGCGCGACGGCAGGCCGCCGGGACATGGGCGCTGTGAATCGGGCTGCCCTCATGCTGAAAGACCATGTCGAACCTGCCCCGGATGGTGGCGACGCTTTCCGCCAGGCCGGAGAGGCGGGCCTGGTTGGCCTGCTGGCGCGCATCGCTGGGCGGCGCGTCTGACAGTTCGGCCGCGAGCGCGGACAGGAAGCTGCCGGCATCGGCGACGACGGCCAGTTCGGTCGCCTTGTTCAGCCCCAGGATTTCCTCGTCGATGTCGACCTGGATCAACTTCTGTTCTTCGGGCTTGCCCCAATAGGGCGGTTTGCCCCACCAATCGGTCTCGCCGAGGCGGGAGCCGACGACCAGAACCACGTCGGCTTGGGCGCGGGCCTGGTTGACCGGTTCCATGGCCCAGATCGGCAACAATTGCGGGTGATTGTCCGGAAGCGCACCGCGCGCCGCCCAACTGGTCGTCACCGATGCGCCCAAGGCCTCGACGGCATCTTTCAGTGCGGCGGAGGCGCCGGCATGGATGACGCCACTGCCGACATGGATATGGGGCCGCTCGGCCTCCCGCAGCATCTCCGCGGCGCGGGCGACCTGGCTGGCGGACGGTGCGATCGGCTCGGTGCGCCGATAGGCTTGGGCGGGGCGCAGGTCGATGCCGTCGGCCTCGAAGACCCCGTTCATCACCGTCTCCGGCACGTCGAGGTGGACCACGCCGGGTCGCCCGCTCCAGCTGATCCGGGCCGCCCGCCGGAAGAATTCCGGCAGGCGTTCGAAGGACGGCACCGCACCGCTCCACTTGGCCATGGCCCGGGTGACGCCGGTCTGGTTGAAGTACTGGTAGGTGCCGCCGCGATCGGGATAGGCGATCGGGCTGCGCCGGCTCGAACTGATCAGCAATACCCGGTTGCCTTCGCCGTTCTCGACCGCGACGCCGGGCAGGATGTTGGCGACGCCGGGCCCGTTCGAGGCCATGCAGACGCCCAGCTTGCCGGTCAGCCGCGCATAAGCGCCCGCCATGTGGGCGGCGCTGGTTTCGTGCCGCGGCGATATCAGTTTGATGCCGTGTTTTTCGAAACTCCCGAAGAAGCCAATATAGGTGCCGTCGACGATGCCGAAGACCACCTCCACGCCCTCGGCCGCCAGCATCCGTGCCAGCACCTCACCTCCAACCATCTGCGTCATCCCTATCCCTTTCTTTTCTAAGTTGAAATCCGAAGCATGCTTCGAAGTTGCGGTGGCGTGATCAGCCGGAAATCTCCGTTGTTCCCAGATTCGCCTTGAAGCCGGCCTCGCAGAAATCCATCAGCTGTTCCTCCAGGGCTTCGATTTGCTGGTTGGCCGACAATGCCTCGATCCGCCAGCGCGATGCGCACAGGGTCAGGGTCGCCGAGACCATGAACACGAAGCTCGAACCGATGGCGCTGCGAGACGCGTTCGGCAGAAATTGCGCGATCTCGTCCAGGAACACCGTCGCGGTCGGGTCGAAACAGGCGTCCGCGATCGCTCGCCAGCGTTCGTCCGCCGAAACATGGGCGATCAGGCGGCCATAGGCCTGCCATTGCGGCCCGCCATGGGTCGCCTGGTGCAGGAACGGCAGGATGAAACAGGCAAGGACCGACCGCAGGTCGAGCAGGCCCTCCTGGCGGCACTTCTCCAATGCGTCCAGCCGCATCCGGGCCAGTTCGTCGGCGCGGCGCGCCACGACCGTGAAGAACAGTTCCTCCTTGCTGCCGCCGTGATGGTGGACCAGGCCTGCCGGCACCTCGGCTCGCATCGCGATGTCGCGGATCGACGCGCCGTCGAACCCCCGCTCGGAAAACAGCCGCTCGGCCGCATCCAGGATGCGCTCGCGGGTCGCCAGCGAGCGTTTGCTGGGCGCCCTTTGCCTCGGCTTCTTCTGAACTTGCAGGTTCATCGCAAGAATTCGCTTGCCTTATTTTGAACGATCGTCCAATCTAACGATGGTAACCGGATCGCGTCAAGTCAAGTTTTGTCAGGTCGGTCCGGCGCAAAAGAACGGCTGCAAAGAAGCCATGGGGCTGGAACACGGCCCGGATCAGGGGAGGAAGCATGCAAGACCTGGATACCGTCCTATTGAATTTCAGCCCCTCCAGCCTGCAACTGCTCAACGGCATTCTGGCGATCGTCATGTTTTCGATCGCCCTCGACCTTCGGCTCAGCGATTTCAGCCGCTTGGCCAAGGCGCCGAAATCGCTGATCACCGGGCTGGTTTCCCAGTTCCTGGTGCTGCCGGTGCTGACCTTCGCGTTGGTGATGGTCCTCGAACCCCGGGCCTCGATCGCCCTGGGCCTGATCCTGGTGGCGGCTTGCCCGGGCGGGAATATCTCGAATTTCATCACCCACCGGGCCGGTGGCAATGCGGCGCTTTCGGTGTCCATGACGGCGTTCGCGACCATCGCGGCGATCTTTCTCACCCCGATCAACATCGCCTTCTGGGGCAGCCTTTACGGTCCGACCCGGGAGATCCTGCGCGCCACCCAGATCGATCCGATACAGGTCGCGATCACCGTCTCGTTGATGCTGGTGCTGCCGCTGCTGCTCGGCATCCTGGTCAACACCCGCCGGCCCGCGCTGGCCGACAAGATCCGGCGGCCGCTGCAGAATCTCTCGATGCTGATCTTCGTCGTGTTTATCGTTCTGGCCCTGGCCGCCAACTGGTCGTTTTTCCTCGGCTATGCCCACTATGTCGCGCTCCTGGTCCTGATCCACAACTCGCTGGCCCTGGTCGGCGGCTTCGCGACGGCAACGATCGCCGGTCTTTCCCCTTATGACCGCAGGGCGGTGACCATCGAGACCGGGATCCAGAATTCCGGCCTGGGGCTGATCCTGATCTTTGCCTTTTTCGAAGGCCTGGGGGGCATGGCCGTAGCGGCCGCCTTCTGGGGGATCTGGCACGCGATATCGGGCATTGGCCTGGCCAAGCTGATGTCCCGCACGGTGGCGGCCCGATGACCAGGGTCCTGGTGACCGGTGCGGCCGGCGCGGTCGGCTCCGCGTTGCTGGAAGAGCTGGCAGGGACTGGCCACGATGTCATCGCCTCCGATCTCCGTGAGCCGGCCTTCCTGCCCTCCGGTGCCAGGTTCCTGCCGCTCGATGTGCGCGGCCGCGACCCGGACGCGGTCATTTCGGCCGAAAAGCCCGAGGTGGTCATCCATCTGGCGTCGATCGTCGCGCCGACCACGCGGGAGTTCGCCTATACGGTGGATGTGACCGGTTCGCGGAATATCCTGAACGCCTGCCTGAAGCACCAGGTCCGGCGCCTGGTCGTCACCTCATCCGGCGCGGCTTACGGCTATCACGCCGACAACCGGGTTCCGCTCTTGGAAAACGATCCTGTGCGGGGCAATGCGGAGTTCTCCTATTCCGACCACAAGCGCCAGGTCGAGGACATGCTGGCCGAGGCGCGGGAGAAACACCCGGAGCTTGAACAGGTGGTGTTGCGGGTCGGAACCGTGTTGGGGGAGGGGCTGGAGAACCAGATCACAGCGCTCTTCCACAAACCGAGATTATTGGCGGTATCGGGCAGTGAGAGCCCCTTCGTGTTCATCTGGACCCGCGACCTGGCCCGCATTCTCAAGCGCGCCATGGGCGACGGCCCGGCCGGCATCTACAACGTGGCCGGCGATGGGTCGGTCGGCGTTAGCGATATGGCGCGGATTCTGAAAAAGCCGATCCTGCGCCTTCCCCCCTGGGTTCTCAAGCTGGCGCTTGGGCTCGCCAAGCCGCTGTCGCTGTCACGCTATGGGCCCGAACAGGTCGGTTTCCTGCAACACCGGCCGGTGCTGGACAACACGGCCCTGAAAACCGCCTTCGGCTACACGCCGGAACTCAGCAGCCTCGAAGTGTTCGACCTGTGGCGCAAGGCCGCCGGGCTGTGACCGAAAAGACGGCCATCATCACCGGCGGGGTTGGCGGCCTTGGGCGGGCCCTGGACGAAGCCTTGCGCAGGCGTGGCTGGTATACGGTCCTGGTCGATCTGCCCGGCCCGGCATTGGACGAGATGGTGCCAGAACCGAACCGTTGGGTCCTGGCCTGCGATTTGACCGACCGGCACGCCATGCGGGCGCTGTGCGACCAGGTCCGCAGCCAGCGTCCCTCCATCGATCTGGTGATCTACAATGCCGGTGTGACCCAAATCGGCGCCTTCGCCGATAGCCAGGTCAACAGCCATCGCAAGCTGTTTGAGATCAACTATTTCGCCGCGGTCGAAATGGCCCACGAACTGCTGCCGGACCTGCGCGCCGCCAAGGGAACCCATCTGGCGATTTCCTCCGTGGCCGGCTTTGCGCCGCTGCACCACCGCACGGCCTATGCCGCCAGCAAGCACGCCCTGGAGGGGTTTTTCGGGTCGTTGCGATCGGAGGAAAAGGCGCACGGTGTGGATTGCCTGATCGCGGCCCCCAGCTTCGTGGCCACCAATCTTGGCGATCGACCGGCCGCGGCCGACGGCATGGCCCGGCCGGGCTCGGCCAGCGATGGCGTGGACTATATGTCGCCCGAAATGGCGGCCGAGATCATCGTACGGGGATATGAAAAAAGGTGGGCCTTCAATCCCGTCGGCCGGGTTGCCCGGCTGGCCTTTCGTGTGAACCGCCTGTCGCCGGCCCTGTTCGAAGCCATGATGGAACGAAAGATGAAGAGAGGCTGAGGCGTTGGGGTTACAGGCCTCGCGTCTGCTCGCCGTTGGCAGCAATCGGCTTGATCGACGCGTCGGTCGCGTGCACCATCCCTGGAGGTTGACCAAAAGGGAGCCCCCAACCATGACCCCGAGGACGCGATGAAGGCGCTGTGGCTGGACCGACCGGGGGCCGCACTCGACCTTCGTGACGGCCCGCCGCCTGAGCCCCGGGCCGGCGCCGTTGTGGTCGACGTGACCGCGGTGCGGGTGCCCGCGAACATCGCGGACGTCCTGGCCGGGAAACCCCCGTACGAACTTCCTACCCCACTGGTCCCGGGCCCAGCCTGTATCGGGCGGGTGTCCGGCGTCGGCCCGGATGTGTTCGATATTGCGCCGGGACAGACGGTCTTGTGCAATTCCCTGCTGTCGTCGGGCGAAACCGACGGCGGTGCAGACGAGATCCTGATCGGCTGGACCGGCAACGGAACCGACCGGGGCCGGCGGATGCAGGCCGTCTGGCGGCATGGCAGCTTCGCCCAGCAGGCCCTGTATCCACGTGCCTGTGTCATCCCGCTGCCCGATGCCGAACGGCATGATCGGGCCGCCCTGTCCTTTGTTTCCAGCCTGGCGATTGCCGATGCCGGGCTGCAGCGCGGTGGCTTGGCGGCCGGGCAAGACGTGGTGATCTGCGGCGCGACGGGCCAACTGGGCTCTGCCGCGGTCCTTGCCGCCTTGGCCCGCGGTGCCGGCAGGGTGGTTGCGGTTGGGCGCAGCCAGGCCCGGCTCGACCGGCTCGCCGGGCTGTCGACACGCGTGGTGCCCGTCGTAGTGACCGATGACGTGGCTGCCGCCCTGCGCCAGGCGACGAAAGCGGGTGCCGACCTGGTCGTCGACCTCACCGCTCACATGCCCGACCCAAGCCCTGTTATCGCCTGTCTGGAGACTCTGCGGCCGGACGGCACGGCGGTGCTTGTCGGCGGCCAGCGCGGGCCGCTGCCGCTGTCCTATGGCTGGTTGATGCGTAACCGTGTGACGCAGCGGGGGTCGTTCATGTTCGACCGTCGGATGGCCGACGCGACCTGGCAGTTGTTAACGGCTGGTCGCTTAGACCTTGCGGCGGTCCGCGCCCAAAGCTTCGGCCTGGAGCAGATGGACGCGGCGATCGACACCGCCGGGACGCTGGGCGGGCTCGACATCGCCGTCCTGCTGCCGAACGGCCCAGGGGGCTAAGCCGGCCGCTGTCACGCCATGACCATTGCCCTTGATCAACGCTACTTTGCTTGCCGACCCTGACTACCTATTCACTCGGCCGCGTCAGCCGCCAATCCGGGCGGGTGGGTGGCCTGGCCCTGGGCGGGGTCGATCGGCAGCACCACCCGAAACGTCGATCCCTGGCCCAACTTGCTGTAGACATCGATGCGGCCGCCATGCTGTTCGGTGATGCGCTTGACGATGGCAAGCCCAAGCCCGGTGCCGGTCGCACGGGTGGTGAAGAACGGATCGAATATGCGTGCCCGGTCTTCCTCGGCAATGCCGTCGCCGTCGTCAATGATCTCGACCGCGACCCGGTTGCCGGTGTCGGTAGCCACAACCTGGGCTTGGATCCGCACACTTCCGTCCCGACCCGCCGCATGGACTGCGTTTTCGACCAGGTTGCGGAACAGGCGAACCAACTGTGTTCGATCGCCCCACACTGCAGGCAGCGGCGGCAGTTGTGACGGTGTCAGGGCGACTCCGTTGATCGCCGCCTTCGGCGCCACCGCGATGATGGCGGCGTCAAGGACGCTCGTCATGTCATGCCAGCCGAACCTCATTTCCTCGGGGCGCGCGAAGGTCAGCATATCGGACAGCACGGCTTCCATGTAGGCGATCTGCTCGTTGGCCAGGCTCCATTGTTCGCCGACCGGTTGGTCCGGATGGCAGCAGCTGGTTTCCAAGTTGTGCATGTTGACCTTGACCGACGACAGAGCGTTGCGCAAGTCGTGCGCCACCATCGCAGCCATGCGGCCGACACTCGCCAGTTCCTTGGTGCGGGCGGCTTCCTCAAGTGCGGCCAGCATGCGTTTGATGGCGCGCGCCAGGCTGCCGATCTCGTCCCTAGTGGTGGCCGGGATATCGACCCCGCTGTTGCCGGCAGCGATGCGGTTGGCGGCTTCTGTCAGGCGCGAAACCGGCCTGGTGAGAAACGCTGTGGCGCCGCCGATGGCTATGCCGAGAAAGGCGCAAACGGCAAACAGCGTGATTTTGAGGTGGTCACGCAGCCGGTCTCCAGATTGACGGATCAGTGTCTGGGGCAGGACCTTGCCAATGACAAACGTGCGAACTCCGTTGCTTTCATCCCAGGCACCCGGCAAGTCCAGGCGTGCGACCGAAATAATGTGGGCGGGCGTGGCAAACGACACCGCCGATGGATTGTCGACGCCGCTGATCCAGGTCTGCCATTCCTCGGCGACCCCGTACTCGTCCTGAATGGTGTCGCGTCGGCCGAACTCAAAGGCAAAGGTCCTGGATGGATCCGGATGATAAAGGTATTGGCCGCTGCGGTCGGTCAGCACCGGGACCCCGCCCAGGCTAAGCGCCACGATGTCCTTGAGCAGTAAATTGACGTCGATGTTGATGACTAAAGCCCCAACCCGATGATCTTCGGCGCTGAACACCGGGGTTGACACCCTCAGCACTGGTTGATGCGGCTCGACGATGCGTCCATGCTCGCGATTCAAGTCCAGCCTGGAGATGAAGGCCTGGTTCTTGCTGAGTGACGCCGTTTCGGTAACGTAGTACCGGTCACCCTTGCTTTGCAGTTGAGGGCTCGGCACCGAGTGAATACCAGTGGCGTCTTGATTGACTCGCACCAGCTCGCGCCCGTCACCCGCCAGACCGATCAGCCGGACCTGGGTGTAGTAGGGCTTTTCCTGCATTAAGGTGCGGAAGACCCGGTCCAGTTCGGTTCGATGCCCGCGGGCCTGAAGCCGGCCGCCGGATTGGGACAAGCGGCGGGCGGCCGCAATATTGGCTAGCAGCAACGCGTCGGACTTCGCTGTCGCGACATGTTCGGTCAATATAGCCGCCTCGCGCGCCGCCAACCGATCGGCCGCATTGATGGAATGGTTGGTCAGCATGAGGGTGGTTTGGTCGACCGTGTGCACGGCAACCGCGGTAAGCGTCGCGGCGGCGATCACGAAGGTCAGTGCGAATATCTTGTGGGAAAGCCTCATGCGGCGGGCCTTTTCATTATGCCGCCGACCATTGCGCCGGGGCGCTGATAGCGGCACAATACTATATAGCACTGGCGCAGCCTTTGTCGCGATTTCGCAGATGAGGTCTTCGAACCCATGTCATGCATATTGATCACCGATGATGATGCGGCGATCCGGAAGACGTTGGAATTGCACTACCGTAATGCCGGCCACGACGTCCTGACCGCCGCCAGTGCCAGCGAGGCGATGGCCCTGGTGGACGCCGACCCGCCCGACGCCGTGATTTCGGATATCCGCATGCCCGGCGAAGACGGGTTGTCACTGATGAAGCGCATTCGCGACACCCATCCGGAACTGCCGGTCATAATCATGACCGCCTACCATGATCTGGACAGCACCGTTTCCGCCATGCAGGGCGGGGCCGCTGACTATGTCCCGAAGCCGATCAACATCAACGAAATGGACGCGGCGCTTGATCGGGCGCTGTCCAGCCTCAATGTGGATCCCGACGACGAAACCCAACAAGGCGCCAACCGCCTGGTACTGGAACCCGACGATGGCTCAACCGTCATCGTCGGCTATTCGCAGGCCATGCAGAACGTGTTCAAGCAAATCGCCCTGGTCTCGCAAAGCCGCGCCACGGTGCTGATCGAAGGCGAGTCCGGGACCGGCAAGGAACTTGTGGCGCGGGCCATCCACCAGGCCAGCGCAAACAAGGCGCTTCCGTTTATGGCGGTGAATTGCGCCGCCCTGGTCGAGAGCCTGCTTGAGAGCGAGATGTTCGGTCACGCGCGCGGCGCATTCACCGGGGCCGTCAAGGTCCATACCGGCAAACTGGAAATGGTCGGTGCCGGCACCCTATTCCTGGACGAGGTCGCGGACCTGTCCCCGGCCATGCAAGGAAAGCTGCTGCGGGTGCTGGAAGCACGGGAATATTCGCCGGTGGGCAGCACCGAGATCAAGACCAGCAACGCGCGCTTTATCGCCGCCACCAACGCCGATTTGGCGGAGCGGGTGGCGGAAGAGCGGTTCCGCGAGGATCTTTATTATCGGCTTAAAGTGATGTTGATTCAGACCCCGCCGCTGCGCGCCCGGCCGATTTGCATCGCGCCACTTTCGAACCATTTGCTGCTGCGCATCAACCGCGACCTGCAGCGGCGCATCAAGGGGGTTACGGCCGAAGCCATGGAATGCCTCACGGCCTATCCCTGGCCCGGCAATGTTCGGGAACTGGAAAATGTGTTGATGAAGGCGGCGGTGGTTGAGCGCGGCGGAATGATCACCGCCGGCTCCTTGCCCGCGGAAGTGCGGGAGTTCGCCGGGCCCGCCGCCGAGGCGGACGCGGCCGAGGATGAAACGGGCGAACTGCTGTCGTTGAAGGAGGTTGAGCGCCGCCACATTCTACAGGTGCTCAGGCACACCGGCTGGCATAAGGGACGGACCTGCCAGATTCTCGGGATTTCCCGTCCCAAGCTGCAGCGCCATGTTGAGGAATTTGGCCTGAAACCCGATTGAACGAATCGTTCAAACAAAATTGGGATTTTCACGAATCGTGCACTTTTGCCCCGCGCGGACCGGCTCAGCCGGTGCAAGGCCCTTTCCGGCGAAGCCCCTAAAAACCACAATTTGTTTGTACCTATTGCGACGGTTTCGCGAAAAGCCGAATGGCACGCGGTTTGCAAAGTTAATGTCAGGTTAATTCGGATCCTATGTGGGGGGTGAAGATGTTGCGAATTTTTGTCATGGCGCTGGCACTGTTGCTGTGGTCCAGCCTGGAAGCTGGCGCAGCGGTGCCGGACAAGGTTACCGAGGCGGCTGCCAAGGAAAAGGGATGTTTGTCCTGCCACGAAGGTATCGAGGATATTCGCGAGGCAGGCAGTGAGATGCTGAACCAGGTCAAATTGATTGCCAAGGACAATGAGGACCCCGGTGGCTGTGTCACCTGCCACGGTGGCAACCCGCTGGGCCTGACCGCGGATGACGCGCACCAGGGGGCGCCGAAGGGTCTCGTAGAAAGCGGCGGACCGAAGACCTTCTATCCCGACCCGGGCAGCATCTGGATCGCCAAAAACACCTGCGGCCAGTGCCATGACGGCTATGACTATCGCCTGGAACGGGCCCTGATGAACACCGAAGCGGGGAAGATCCAAGGCAATCTCCACACGTGGGGCATTCAGGAAACCTTCAACCACAAGGTGCCGTGGGGCAATTATGACGTTTCCGATCCTGATGGCGACGAGCCGATAGTCGGCACCGACGAATACAGGCAGTACATGTCTGCAATGTTGAAGGCGCATCCAGACCAGTTCCCGAAATCCCTGAAACAGGTGCCGCAGCCGACCGTCGAGGAGATCGAAAAGGACCCCAAGCTGGCCGGATTCACCTATCAGCGACAGCAGTGCCAGCGTTGCCACACTGCTATCAAGGGCCGCGAGAAGCGCGGCGACTATCGCGGCATGGGCTGTTCCTCCTGTCACATTTTGTACGGCAACGAAGGTCTCTACGAAGGCAACGACCCGACCATCAAAAAGGATGAAAGGGGTCACATGCTGACACATCGGATTCACGGCACCCGCAAGGCCGGTGGCGGAATACCGGTTGAAACCTGCAATTCCTGCCACAACCGGGGCAAACGCATCGGCGTCACCTATCAGGGCTTGATGGAGTTCCCTTACGGATCACCGTGGAACGCCAAAGGCGGCAAGCAGCCTAAGCTGCATACCAAGAACTACCTTTTCATATCGGACGACCTGCACCACCAGATCCAAAGCCGTCCCGGCAATCCCAAGGGCGGTATGCTATGCCAGGACTGCCACACCACGATCGATATTCACGGTGACGGCAATATCTTCGGCACCACCCTGGCGCAGGTGGAGATCGAGTGCCAGGACTGCCACGGCACCACCAATAAGTTCCCATGGGAATTGCCGATGGGCTATTCCGAGGAGTTCGCCAAGGACCTTAGCGGCCCGGCTCGCGGCCTGACCAACGACCTGTTGGCCGAGACCGAGACCTTCGCCACCGTTTACGAGGCGCGCGACGGTTATCTCAAAACTACGCGCGGCAATCCCTTCGGCAACGTCGTCAAGGACGGCAAGAAGGTGATCCTGCATTCGGCCACTGGGAATGATTTCGAGGTGCCGTTGCTGAAGCAGCTCAAAATAGACAACTCGTGGAAGAGCGCCAACGCCATGGTGGCCATGAGCACTGTCGAGAAGCACAACGACTCGCTGGAGTGTTACGCCTGTCATGCGTCGTGGGTGCCGCAGTGCTACGGTTGCCACGTGAAGGTCGACTATGGCCCTGGCAAGGACGGCAAGCCGCTGATGGATACCGACTGGATCGCTGGCGGTTCCAAGCGCACACCGGACGGCCAGACAGCCGAGTCGCCCTTGGGTACCCACGGCATCAAGAGCCCTGGCAAGGTGTCTGAAACGCGCTCGTACCTGCGTTGGGAAGAGCCGGTTCTCGGGATCAACGGTGAAGGCCGGGTCACGCCCCTGATGCCAGGTTGCCAGGTGGTCTATTCGGTCATCGACCGCAAGGGCCAGACTATTGCTCTCAACCAGACTGGTCGGTCCACCGACGAGGCGCGCGAGTTGAATCAGGATCGGGTGCCGCTGGGCATCGACATGGCACCGGTGCAACCGCACTCGGCGCAACGCAAAGCGCGCACGTGTGAAAGCTGTCACAACAATCCGAAGGCGCAAGGCTATGGTATTTCTGGCGGCGTGTTCCAGACACGGTACACCGAAAATATCGTGGAAGACCTGATCGACCAGAAGACCGGCAAGGTCATTCCCAAGAACCATGTCATTCAGATCCCCAAGATTGATGGCATGGACTTCGACTGGTCGACCATCGTCAACGCCAAGGGCGAACAGGTTCAGACCGTCGGGACCCACTGGCCGCTGTCGCGCGCGCTCACCAAGGATATGCGGGATGGCATGAACCGGACCGGGTTGTGCATGGGCTGCCACCGCGAGATGACCAACGCCGAATTGTGGGCCAAGGTTTCGACACCCGGCACGCTGTCGGACGACCAGCATATCGAGTTGATGAACAAGATGATCCAATCATTCGCCAACTCAAAGAAGTAGACCGCAACCTAACGGGAGGGCGCCCTGATCGGGGCGCCCTCTTGGTGCCTGAGTCCAGGACGTATACCAAATGAACCGACCCCTTTCCTTGCCTGTCTTCGCCGCGGCGTTGTCCGCCGCCGCATGGGGAGCATTGGCACAGAACAGCGAATTACCACGACACCAGAGCACATGGCCAAAGGCCAGCGAGCCCGGGTCTTCCGTGTCTGCCCCGCGTGCCGGGGCGCATCGGCCCAAAGACCCGCACCTCGACCTCAGTCCTAACGGCATGATTCGGGTCGCACTTCAGCATCAGAGCGAAGGTCGCCCCGCCCTTGCCGTGAGCACCCTTTCCGATGGGCTAAAACGCTATCCGGGCAATGGTGATTTGCTAAACGTGCGCGGCAGCCTGCTGTTGCAACAGGGCAAATCAGCCGCCGCGCTGCGCGATCTTGAAGCGGCGGTGGGAGTGACGCCCAACAATCCTGCCATCTACATCAACCGGGCCCAGGCCTATCGGCGCTTCAATAACCACGCCAAAGCACTGGCCGATCTGGACAAAGCGATCGAGCTGGCGCCAGATTCGTTGGCCGCGCGGTTCAACCGTGGTTCAATGTATTTCAACGCCTCGCGTTTCAAGGCCGCGTTGTCCGACTTCGAGCACTGCGTTGCGGTTGATCCACATGCACCGCCGCCCTGGTTCAACTTGGCGATAACCCGCGAACAACTCGGCGACAGGCGTGGCGCCGTCTCCGACCTCAAACGTTTCCTTGAACTGGCCAAGACCAAGGAATGGCGTGACATGGCGGAAAAGAAGCTGCATGAACTGACTGCGCTCCAAGGAGATTGATTTGTTGGTGGCTCGTGTGTTTATTCTGCTGGCGGCTTGGCTGATCCTTGGGCCGGGTGCGGCCAAGGCGCAGGCGCCGACCTTTGAAACGCTGCTTGAGGAAGCCGGTGCGGCCTTTCAGGCTCCTGCCGGATTCACCGAAGTTGCGGTGCCCCTGGTACCTAGGTTCCCGTTCGACAAGGCGTTGCGCAGTGGGGGCGATGATCTGCAAGTCCTCTATGCGGTTCGCCCCACCGGTCGCATGCAGATCGATTACAACGACCCGCATTCCTCGGCGCCGCACCCGGATCATATCTTTCCATTGGTTTTTGAGACCCTGATTGGGTCCTTTTCCGGTGGCGGTAACACGCCCAGTCGACGGTTTTCCGACGCAGAATCCAAACGACGGTTCGGGGCGGACTGGGCCAGCGCCGCCATCTTCAATCTCGACCCGGACCTGTTTCCGGGCTACCGGTTCGGATTCCTGGTGGCCCAGCACAAGGGCCGCTCGGCGGATCTGTTTACCCTGTTTCTCTTCAACGATCCCGAGATCGGCAAGAAACGCATCGATCCGCTTTTGGCCGGTCTGGCCTTCCGGCCACCCGGCTAACGGTCCGAAGCAACGTACTCACCTAATCCTAGCCTCCGGTCGGCGGGGCGGTCGCCGTCATCCCGCTGCCCGATGCCGAACGGCATGATCGGGCCGCCCTGTCCTTTGTTTCCAGCCTGGCGATTGCCGATGCCGGGCTGCAGCGCGGTGGCTTGGCGGCCGGGCAAGACGTGGTGATCTGCGGCGCGACGGGCCAACTGGGCTCTGCCGCGGTCCTTGCCGCCTTGGCCCGCGGTGCCGGCAGGGTGGTTGCGGTTGGGCGCAGCCAGGCCCGGCTCGACCGGCTCGCCGGGCTGTCGACACGCGTGGTGCCCGTCGTAGTGACCGATGACGTGGCTGCCGCCCTGCGCCAGGCGACGAAAGCGGGTGCCGACCTGGTCGTCGACCTCACCGCTCACATGCCCGACCCAAGCCCTGTTATCGCCTGTCTGGAGACTCTGCGGCCGGACGGCACGGCGGTGCTTGTCGGCGGCCAGCGCGGGCCGCTGCCGCTGTCCTATGGCTGGTTGATGCGTAACCGTGTGACGCAGCGGGGGTCGTTCATGTTCGACCGTCGGATGGCCGACGCGACCTGGCAGTTGTTAACGGCTGGCCGGCTCGATCTTTCGGCGGTCCGGGCCCAAAGCTTCGGCCTGGAGCAGATGGATGCGGCGATCAGCACCGCCGGGACGCTGGGCGGGCTCGACATCGCCGTCCTGCTGCCGAATGGCCCGACTGGCTAGTCCTTCACATCCGATCCGCCGCGTCCGGCGGGGCGGTCGCCGTCATCGCGCAGGCCGCTGTCGACACTCAGGCCCAACTCTTCGCCGACCTTTTTCAGGGTCGGCAATTGCACGGCCATGTTCATAATCTGGTCCAGCGCCTGATTGACCACCGGCTTTTCCCCGGAACCGTCCTGTCCCCCGGAAATGCCGGAGCCGGCGCCCAGCCCGCTGACATGGTGGATGCGGATATCGGAAATCTTCTCGGCTGGCTTGACCATCTCCGCGACCACCTTAGGCAGAGCCTCTAGCCGGGCCAATTCCAGGCGCATCGCGATGCTGGCGTCGTCGCGCACGTTTTCCGCCTCATAGAGTGCCCTGCGGCCATCGGCCTCGGCGATTTGTTCCTGCTTTCGGGTCTCGGCTTCGGCAAGCCGGGTTTCGGCGAAACTGGCGGCCGCGTCCCGCTCCGCCTCGGCTTTCATGCGCAGCTTGGTTCCGGCGGTCCGGCTCTCGCTCTCGGCGGTCAGCAGTGCGATTTCAAGCTTGCGTTCGGTTTCGGCAATCTGGCGTGCGGTGGTTACGGCCTCGGACGCCTTGACCGCTTCGGCACGAGCAGTATCGGCCGCCGCCTGGGCCTTGGATTCGTCCTGCGACTTGCCCGACACCACGATGCGCTTTTCCTGATTGGCGATCTCGATCTCGCGTTGCCGGGTGATCTCGGCCTCTTCGAGTTGGCGGTCACGGGCAATCTCGGCTACGCGCAAGGCCTGTTCGCGTGCGATATCCGCGGCGCGGATTTCCTGCTCCATGACGATGCGTGCGTGGGCGGCCTCGCGTTCGGCATCGGCCTTGTGGCGGGCCACCTCGGCCAGTTGCGCGGCCAACAGGGTTTCGATCTCACGGGTCTGGGCGATCTCGGCCTCGCGCTCCTCCAGATCGATCTGCAGTTTGCGCTTGGTCGCCTCCATCGCGGCGCGGCGCACCGAGACCTCGGTTTCGGCATCGATCTCGGCCCGCTCCTTCTTGGATTTGGCGATGACTTCCGCCAACTTGCGCATCCCGACCGCATTGAAGGCGTTGTTTTCGTCCAACGCCGAGAACGGTGTCTGGTCCAAACCGGAAAGCGACACCGAATTGAGTTCCAAGCCGTTGCCGGCCAGGGGTTCAGCCAGGTGGCTGCGGACTTCGGCGACAAAGATGCTGCGGCCCTCGTGCAACTGGTCCATGGTCATGCGGGCGGCGACCGAACGCAGGCCGTCGACCAGCATGCCCTCAACCAGGTCGCGCACCTGGTCGACCTGAAAGGTGCGCGCCCCCAGGGTCTGCGAGGCACGGGCAATGCCATCCTCGGTCTGGGATACGGACAGGTGGAACTCGGCCGCGACGTCCACCCGCAATCGGTCCTGGGTGATCAGCGCGGCATCGCCGGCGCGGACGACCTCCAGGCGCAGGGTCTGCATGTTGACCCGGCTGACCTGTTGAAAATAGGGGATCACGATGGCGCCGCCATCCATGATCACCTTGCGACCGCCGATGCCGGTCTTGACCAGGCTGACCTCGCGAGTGGCGCGTTCGTAGAACCAGGCAAGAACGACGACGACAACGGCCAATACGATCAGGATGCCGATCGTCGAAAGGATTGCGTTTGTCATGTTTCTATCCTCGTCTTTGCGGGATCAAAGACCGTGCATTCCGCACAGAATGTGCGATGACATGCCGCCGTCCGTGGCGATGTTGGTGCCCCGGATCCAGGCCGACAGGTCCGAAAGCAGAAAGGCAACCACCGGCGCGATGTCGTTGGGGTGGCCGGGGCGATCCATGACTTTCATGTCTTCCTCGGCCCGTTCGCCCAGCGTCTCGATGAAATCCGGCAGGATCGGCGTGTCGACCGGGCCCGGGCTGACCGCGTTCATGCGGATGCCTCGGTCGCGCCAGGTCCAGCGATTCTGCATCGTCCAGACAATCAGCGCCTCTTTGGAAAAGAAATAGGAGCGGCCGCCCTCATTGCCGACCCGGTGCTCGCGGATGAAAGTGTCGACCCGGTCGAAGTCGAGCTCCGCCGCAGCCTTGACCTGGTCGACCGCGTCCGGCCAGCCGAAACCGGCCAACGATGCCAGGTTGACGATCGACGCGCCGTCGCCAAGCTTCGGGATCAGGCCCTCGGTAAAGTACTTCAAACCGACAAGGTTGACTTTCAGCACCATATCCGCCGGCGCCGTAGGCGGCAGGCCGGCGATATTGGCCAGACCGTCAATGCCGGTGGGCAGGGCCATGATCAGGGCCTTGATCGAACGTTTGTCGGACAGGTCGGCACGGTACAGTTCGTCGATATGCTTTTCGGTCTTGTTGATGTCGATGCCGATGACATAACCGCCGAGCATCTTTACCACCCGCGCCGTTTCCTCACCGATCCCCGAGGCGCAGCCGGTCACCACCACCGTCTTGCCTTCGAGGATCTTGCTGCCAGTCCAGGGATAATCGTTGCTCATCTCATACCACCTTTCGATCAGAACACCGGCGGATAGGGTCGCCCACCCCGTTCCAAGGTGATCCACCTTGTGTCGGTGAATGTATCCGTCGACCAGCGCCCGCCGTGGCGGCCGACACCGGACGATTTGGCGCCACCGAACGGAACATGCGGCTCGTCGTTCACCGATGAGCAATTGACATGGCACATGCCGGTTTCGAGGCGATGCGCAATGGCCAGTGCCCGGGCCTCATCGCGGCTGACCACCCCCGACGACAGGCCGTATTCGGTGTCGTTGGCGATAGCCACCGCCTCGTCGTCACTGTGGAACGGAATAACCGGCACCACCGGGCCGAAGGTTTCGTCGCGGTAAACCAGCATGTCGGGGGTGACGCCGGTCAGAATGGTCGGCGCGACGAAACGTCCGTCGATGCCGCCACCCAGTGCGATCTGTGCCCCTTTTGACAGGGCATCGTCGATCTGTGCCCGGACCCGGGCGACCTGGGCATCGTTGATCAGCGGTCCGATCACATTACTTGGGTCGGCCGACGGGTCGCCGACCTTGAGTTTGGCCGCGCGTTCGACAAATCCCGCCAGAAACCGATCGTAGATGCTGTCCTGGACTAGAACCTTTTCGACCGACATGCAGATCTGGCCCTGATGCATGAAGCTTCCGAAATTGGCCGCGCCGGTCGCCCGGTCCATATCCGCGTCGTCACAGACGATCAGGGCGTCCTTGCCACCCAGTTCGACACACGCCTTTTTCAGATGGGCACCGGCCTTGGCGGCGATCCGGCGGCCCACCGCGGTCGAGCCGGTGAACGAAATGCCCTTGACCAGGGGATGCTCGACGACCTCGTCACCGACCGCCGCCACTTGCTCGCGCGAACAGGTCACGACGTTCAGGACACCGGCCGGCACGCCTGCTTCTTCGAAAATTTCGGCGAACAGCAGGCCGCCGCAATACGGTGTTTCTTCCGACGGCTTCAGCACGATGGTATTGCCCGCCGCGACCGCGAAGGCAAGGCCCCGGGCGGTCAGCAACACCGGGAAGTTCCACGGGCTGATGACCGTTACCACGCCCATCGGCCGGCGCACGGCCAATGACAGCTTGGCGTGTTCGGACGGCAGTACCTCGCCCAGTGGCGCATAGTTGGTCGCCGCGGCGGCGTGGAAAACCTCGGGCACGTAACCGGTTTCGAACATGCCCTTGCCGAACCAGCCGCCGCCTTCGGCCTGCAGCGCCTGGACGATCTCGGACTGGCGCCGTTCGAATATCTCGGCAACCTTGATCATCAGGTGCGAGCGCTGGTGGAACGGCAGTTGCGACCATGCGGGAAAGGCCGCATGGGCTGCCTCGATCGCGGCGCGGGCCTCGCGCCTTGTGCCATCCGGCACTTCGGCCCAGACACTGCTGTCGGCGGGGTTGAGGTCGGCAAAACGCCGGTCGGTCGGCTGCCAAGCGCCGCCGATGAATACGCCCCGGAAGGCAGCGCTCTTGCCGATATGTGGACTATTCATGGTCGTCTCCTTGGATCTTGACCAGCCGGCCCTTGCCGTCGGGGCCGGGCTGTCGGCGGTAGATTTCGATTTCGGGGATTCGCCGCCAGACCTCGATTGTCGGCAGATCGTCGAAGTCCTCAGGCTTGTCGCGGCGCGTCTTGGGCACGTCCGGTTCGGGAGGCCGTTGTCGTGTTCCAGGCGCCCCCGTCAATGTCCGGTTGCCGATGCGGGCATTGGTGGCGGCCCGTTCGATTTCGGCCAGGACCTCGCGCAAGCGGTCGCCACCGGCGGTCGGCAGGCTTGGCCTTGGCGTTTGGGTTTTGGGTTCCGCCTTGACCGGGGCCGCAGGCCGGCTGACCACCTGGCGGGGCCGGGCCTCCTGGCGGTCGGCGGCGCGGCTCACCAGTTCGTCGATGCTTTCGCCGATCAAGGCGTCGGTGCGGACTCGGGGGGCGCTGGCGTGGCGGCCGACCTCGCCCATCGAGAAGGCGGGGTGTGCGCTCGGCGCCGACGCCTCGACCGATGCCGGTGAGTCCATCTCGGGCTGGTGCACGACCTGCGGTGCGGCATCGCCCGATACCCCGAGATAGGCCTTTTGCACGGCCGGGTCGCTGATCAGATTGCCGGCCGTGTCCTCGCCCATGATCCGGGCGTTTTCCAACAGGTAGCCACGATCGGCGATCGCCAGGCTCTGTTTGGCATTCTGTTCGACCAGCAGGATGCCAAGGCCGCTGCCGCGGACCTCCGACAGGCTGTGAAACAGCTCGCGGCAAAGCAGGGGCGAAAGTCCCAGTGATGGTTCGTCCAGCATCAGGATTTGCGGGTTGGACATCATGGCCCGCCCGATGGCGACCATCTGTTGTTCGCCGCCGCTCATGGTGCGGACGGTCTGGTTGCGGCGCTCCCCCAATTTCGGGAACAGGCCCAGCACCCGATCCAGATTGGCCTGCTGGTCGTGCCGCGCATGGTTCGAATAGGCACCCAGAGCCAGGTTTTCGTAAACCGTCAGGTCGGAGAAAACACCGCGACCTTCGGGCACCAGGGCGATGCCGGCCTCGACGATGCGATGCGGCTCCTGCCCCAGGATCGAACGGCCGTCAATTTCGATCGTCCCGCTCAGCGTCCCTTCGCACAGACCGCCAACGGCGCGCAACAGCGTGCTCTTTCCCGCCCCGTTGGCCCCCAGGATGACGGCAATCTCGCCCGGCGCCACCCGGATCGAGACATTCTCCAGGGCCCGATGCTGGCCGTAGGCCACCGAGAGATCGCGCACCTCAAGCATTGTCGTCTCCCAGATAGGCGCGGATGACCTCCTGGTCGGCCAGCACATCGGCCGGCGTCCCCTCGGCGATCTTGCGGCCGCTGTTCATGACCACGCAGCTGTCGCAAAGGCTGCGAATGGCATCCATGACATGTTCGACCAAAATGATCGTGCGGCCTTCGTCGCGCAGCGCTCGGACCAGTTCGATGGCGGTTTGGAGTTCGGTCGGATTGAGGCCCGCCAACCATTCGTCCAGCAGCAGGATTTCCGGGTCCGAGGCCAGCACGCGCGCCAGTTCCAGGCGCTTTTGGTCGATGTAGGTCAGCGACGAAACCGAGGAATGGGCAATGGCTTCCAGCCCGACCTGTTCGAGCAGCAGATGGGCATGGTCCTCGGCGTCACGTCCCCAGCGGCGGCGATGGCCAAACACGGCGCCGGCCAGTACGTTCTCCAACACCGTCAGGGACGGCAGCATGCGGACCAGTTGAAAGGTGCGGGCAACGCCCCGGCGGTTGATCTCCTGGGCCGACAGGCCGGAAATCCTGGCGCCCTGCAGTGTGATGACACCTTCGCTGGGAGCCAGTGCCCCGGAAATCAGGTTCATCATTGTCGTCTTGCCGGAACCGTTGGGACCGATCAGCCCCAGGACGTGGTGTTCCTGGACGTCGAAACTCATGGCGTCGACCGCGATCAGGCCGCCGAACCGTTTGGTCGTGCGGCGAACCGACAGAACGGTGTTGCTGCCTGCCATGTCAGGTCCGACCCGCGCCCAAGGCGCGAAACAGTGCATCGATCCGGCCGACAACGCCATGCGGTATGACATAGACGATCAGCAAAAAGGCAACGCCCAGCAGTAGCATCGTCTGGTTGGGGAACTGGACCGAAATCACTTCCCATAACAGGGTGAACGGGATAACGCCCAGCAGCGGGCCCGACAAACGTCCGGCGCCGCCCAACAGGGCCATGATCACGACCTGGAACGAAAGCATCGGGGAGAAGGCCAGCGACGGCTCGATATAGGTCCAACGCGGCGCTAGCAGCCCGCCGACCAGCGCCGCGACGCCGCCCGAAACCATGAACAGCAGGACCTTGGAACGCGCCGTGTTGATGCCGCAATGGGCGGCCACCACCTCGTCATTGCCGATGATCCGAAGGGCAAAGCCGAGCCGCGAACGGTTGATCCACCAGCCCAGCAGGTAGACGACCGCCGCCAGCCCGAGCAACTGCCAGTAAATATGCTCCTCGGTGATGTCAGTCAGCACGTAAAGGCCGCGATGGCCGCCCCAATTGTTCTGCACCCAGGTGACGATCTGGCGGATCATCTCTGCCAGGCCCAGGGTAAAGATCACGAAATAGACGCCCGACAGCCGCAAGGTGGCCAGGCCCACCAAGCCGGCCGCGACGGCCCCGGCGACCAGGGCGATGGCCAACAAAGCCGAATAGGGCAGGGCCTCGATCCCGACCGCCACCACGTAGGTGCCAAGGCCGTAAAACGCGGCCGTGGCGAGGGAGATATAGTGGGTCGGGCCGGAAAACATCGCCCAGCTGGTCGCCAGCACCGTGTACATCGCGATATTGACGCCCAGCGACAACAGGTAGCCGTCCTCGCTGAGCGGCAGCAGGGCGGCAACGCCGAGCCCGGAGGCGGCGATCAGGAAATTGCGCAATTCCGGGCCGTTCATGACGCCCGCCGTCCGAACAGGCCCTGGGGCCGGAACAGCAGCACCAGAACGAACATCAGATAGGCCGCGGCCAGGGTCAGGCCGGGATCGACCAGCGTCGCCACCGCGGTTTCGGCAAGGCCCAGGATGACCGCCGCAACGACGGCGCCGCGAACGTCGCCGACCCCGCCCATGATGACGATGATCAGGGCCTTCATGGTGAAGATCACGCCGATCGAGGCATCCATGGTGAGAAAGGTGCTGATCAGGCTGCCACCGACGGCGGTGACGGCGCCGCCCAGCGCAAATGCAAAGGCCGAGACCGCGCGGACGTTGATGCCGACCAGGCCGGCCGATTCCGGGTTGGCGGCGACCGCGCGCACGGCCATGCCGGGCCGGGATTTGTAGAGCCACAGGAAAAGCAAGCCGCAGATCACGACAGCGCCGCAAAACGCGACAACCCGGTTCAGTGCGTAGGTGTCGCCCAGTATCTCAAACGGTTCAGCAAGGTAGGAATAGGTGAAATAATCGCCGCCAAACGTGGCCAGCATCACGCCGACGAAGACGAAGGCCAGTCCAAAGGTCGCCAGAATGCTGTCGACCTCCAACTGGCCGGCACTCTTGGCCCGTTTGACCAGGGGCAGCAGCATGAACCGGTAGATCAGCCAGTTGGCCAGAAAGGCTAGTGGGGCGACGAACAGGATCGCCAGCAGCGGGCTGGTCTCACCGGCGGTGAAAACCCAGAACGCGGCGAACGCGCCGGCCACCAGCATCTCGCCATTGGCCAGGTTCATGATCCGGGCGACCCCGTATTGCAGGTTCAGCCCCATGGCGATCAACGCATAGGTTCCGCCCAGCAATAGGCCGGTGATGAGGATGTCCATGAGCGCGTGCCCTGCGATCGGCGCGAGGCCAGTTCCGGCACGGCGCGGGCCGTGCCGGAACCGGGTTCGCAAACGCTACTTCCAGCCGTTCTTCAGCACGACCGGTTTCTCGCCCGGCCGGCCGGTCGAGGCGACCCCGTAATACCTGCCGCCCTGCCACTGGCCAACCGTCCAGAAGACTTCGTTGTGCTGGTTCTTGAAGGTCACGTCGCCCATCACCGTCTTGAAGGTGTGGTTCTTCATGTAATCGATGACGGCGGCACGGTCCGCGGCCCCCACACCTTCGATCGCCTGTTCGAGGATTTGCAGGCTGGCATAGGTGGTGGCACTAGCCCAGCCATCGGCGTCCTTGCCGGTGATTTCCTTGTGCGCCTTCATATAGGCTTGCATTTCCAGGGTGTCGGGGTCGATCCCGCCGGCCCCCAGATTACCATTGACCTTGGAGCCGAATTTACCGCCATAGGCCGGGAAACAAGTGGCGACGGCCGTATAGAAGGCCTTGACGTTCAGGTCCTGGATGATCGCCTGCTGTGTCAGCCCAAACGTGTCCGGCGGGTAGGACCAGGCGACGAATGCATCCGGCTTGCTGGCCTTGGCCCCCTTGACCACCGGCGACAGGTCCTGGGTGCCCAACGGATAGGATTTGTCGTAGACGATGTCCAGGCCGGCCTTTTCGAAGATCGGCCGGGCCGATGCGGCCAGTTCGATGCCGAACGCGTCGGCGACGTTGACCATGGCGACCTTGTTGCCGATTTTACCCTCGTCCCTGAGTTTCACCAGAATATCGGCCACGGCCTGTGCGAACGCGGTCGTGGTGCCAAGGGTGAAGAACAGGTTCGAATAGCGTTTGGTGAGTTCCGGCACCTGGTCGGTGATGGCGCTGACGGCAATTTGCGGATAGCCGTATTTGGCGAAAATCGGCGCCGTCGCGAGATTGAAGCCGGTGCCGTATGGCGCGACGATGAAGTCCACCTTGTCCTGGTTCACCATGCGTTGCATGGCCTTGATGTTCTCGCCCGGATTGGTCTGATCGTCATATTCGACCAGTTCCAGCTTGGCCTGGCCGGACTTCAGGTTGAGGCCGCCACGGCGATTGACCTGTTCCACCCAAAGCCGGATGTTGGGCCAATGGGTAACCGTCGACCCGCCCGCCAGGGGGCCGGTTTTCGGCGCCGCGGCGCCGATCTTGATGGTGTCGGCCGCGTTTGCCGTGGCCGAGAACAGCCCTCCGGCCAGCATCGCCGCGGCCGCCAGGGTGAACATTGTTCTGCGTGTCATTGTTTCCTCCCATTTGGTGTTGTGTCGGTCTCTGGTTGCTTAAAACGTGGTACGTGTACCGGTCAGGCGTCCGTGCCTAGATCGCGTACGCATGCCCCGCTTGATGCCGCGACAGCCATCGCAGCTCGGTAAACTCGTTGATCCCGGCGTCGCCGCCGAACCGGCCGTAACCACTGGCCTTCAGGCCGCCAAACGGCATTCTGGGGTCATCAAACACGGTCGGCCCGTTGACGTGGCAGATCCCGGATTCGATCTGCCGGGCGACCGCCATGGCACGTTCGGTGTCGCGGCCGAACACCGCCGCCGCCAAGCCGTATTCGGTGTCGTTGGCGACGGAAATCGCCTCTTCAGGGCCGCTGACCCGGATCACCGCGGCGACCGGTCCGAACGATTCCTCGTGGTAGATCCGCATCGCCGAGGTCACACCGTCGAGTACGGTGGCCTGCATGATCGTGGCGTCGATCTCTCCGCCGGTGGTTATTCTGGCGCCCTTGGCGACCGCGTCATCGATCAGGCTGCTCACCCGTGACACCGCATCGCGGCTGATCATCGAACCCAACGGATAACCGCCAAGCCGCGGATCGCCGGCCCGCAGCGACGCCGCCTTGGCCGTGAACTTGGCCAGAAACGCATCAGCCACCCGCTGATCGACCACGATGCGTTCGGTTGAAATGCAAATCTGGCCCTGATTGAAGAAGGCGCCGAAGGCGGCCGCCTTGACCGCCTCATCCAGGTCGGCATCGTCGAGGACCAACAACGGCGCCTTGCCGCTGAGTTCCAAAAGACAGGGTTTGAGGTGGTGGGCGCAGACCTCGGCAACCGTGCGGCCGACCCGGGTCGACCCGGTGAAGCTGACCCGCCGGACCGCCGCGTGGGCGACCAGCGCTTCCACCACGTCGGGCGCCGCATCCGGTGCGTTGGTCACCAGATTGAGGGCGCCCTGCGGCAGGCCGGCCTGGTTCAGCGCCTCGGCGATCAGGCTGTGTGTCCTGGGGCACAGCTCCGAAGCCTTGAGAATGGTGGTATTGCCGCAGGCCAGAGGCACCGCAACAGCACGAATGCCCAGGATGACCGGCGCGTTCCAGGGCGCCAGGCCGAGTACCACCCCGGCCGGTTGGCGCACCACCAGCGATGTGACGCCCGGCCTTGTCGTCGGCACCTCGGTTTCGGTCAGGCACCAGGTCCGGCTGGCGGCGTCGTGCAGCATTTCGGCGGCAAGTTGGCAGTTGAACCGGGCCCAGGCCTCGGACGCGCCGATTTCGTCGATCATCGCCGTGACGAAATCGTCGGTCCGGTCCACGATCAGTTCGGCGCCCCGGTTCAGGATCGCGGCCCGCTCAGCCGGGGGCATGGTCGACCAGACGGGAAAGGCGGCGGCCGCCGAATTGGCGGCTTCCACGGCGTCCTCGACCGACGCGGCCGAAGCCAAGGTGACAACCTGGTCGGTGACCGGGTTGTGCCGCTCAAAGGTCGCTTCGGCAACGGCCGGGACCGCGTGTCCGCCGATCAGCAGCCTGGTCTGGAAAACCAAGTCAGAACCTCCCTGGTGCGACTCCGCCGGTTCGGCGGGATCGGAACGGCGCCCGGCCGCCTTTCCGACGTGTCGCGGGCCTGCGCGATGCAGCAAATGCCGTTCATGCGCTACGAAAACAAAAGTCGTTGGCCTGAGGAATGGATAAATCTGGCTAAATCTTGTAGATATCTGGGAATATGGCCCGCCATTGCGATGGGAGCACCGCCATGGATACCCGTTCTGTGCCGCCAACCTCGGTCGCCGTGCCGCACATCAGTGCCGATCGGGTGCAATGTGGGCTGCGCCATCGGGTCCTCGGGTTGGGGGTGGATGCGCGCCAACGCAGCTGGCGGGCGGTGCTGCTGACCTCCGGCGCCGGCTCGGTGGTGACCGGCGACGACGTGGTGCCGTTGGTGGCGCCGTGCCTGGCCTGGGTGCCGTGGCGGCCGGGCCGCATCCTGAAGGTCAATGCCGGCGGGGTCGGCTATCAATTCGCGGTCGACGGCGAGGCTCTGGTCGGCGCTATCGGCAACGCGCCGGAATCCGTCGACCTCCGTTACCTGGTCGACCGCCGGGTGGTCGCCGCGATCGAGGACGATCGCGAGGCGATGGTCGACCTGCAACACGCCTTCGACTTGATCATCCGTGAACTCCACCGGCCCCGGCACGGCTCGTGGACCATGTTGCAGTCGCAGCTCCGGGCCGTCCTGGTCATTCTGTGGCGTTTGTCCGGTGTCGAAGCGGTCGCCCTGCGCAGCCAGGGCGAGGCGTCGCGCATCCTGCAGCGTTTCCGGCAATTGGTGGAGATGCATTTTCGCGACCGCTGGCAGGTCGGCGACTATGCCCAGGCGATCGGCATTTCCCCGGATCGGCTGCACGATACCTGCCGCCGCAAGCTGGGCAAGACCCCCAGCCAGTTGATCCAGGAACGGGTCACCCACGAGGCTCGTTTGCGGCTCGAACGCTCTGCCCTGACCGTCGAGCAGGTCGCGAACTCCCTCGGGTTTCGCGATGCCGGGCATTTCAGCCGTTTCTTCAAGCTGAGGACCGGCCTGCCGCCGGCGACCTACCGCGCGCGCGCCGCCTTGCCGGTCGATGACAGCGACCGCCTTCCCGAAAGCAATTTCGCCGATTGGCCTTGACGCTGCGCGCCGAACCGTAACCGGGCCGGGTCCGATTTTGCATCAGGGTTGTTGGTAAGTATGCTGAATATATGGAACTTGGCGTCCCCAAAAAGGAAGGGCCGGCGGATCTCTAGTCAACTGAATTTAAACAGATTTACCGTGCAAATGATTGGCTGAGTGTAGCTGTTTTGTGTACCCCTCCAAGACCTTCCTGTATCAAATCGGCAAATCCGAACATACAGGTGCAGTTGCATAAACAGAGCGAAAGCTGACGTTTAAATGCGTAAGCCGGCTTCTTGCTTCAAAGCATATCTGTTCCGGGGTTTCCTGCTACGGGCGCTGAGTGTCAGAGACAGACGACCGCCAATCTGACGTCGGCGTATCACCACCAAACAAAAACTGCTCGCCTAGGCTTTGTCCTTGATTAATATGAGGTTCATGGTTCAAGAGACTTCCAAACCCTATCCGACGCCGGAAAACGAAGCGGAGCGAAATGCCTCGCTGCGGTCCTATCAAATTATGGATTCAGTCCCCGACGCGGCGTTCGATGAGATCAACAACATCGCCGCGCAGATTTGCGAGTGTCCCGTCGCCTATATCAGCTTTATCGAAGATGATCGGTTCTGGTTCAAGTCAAAGTACGGTTTACCCGACGATTTCGAAGGATGCCCGAGAGAAATCGCTTTCTGTTCTGTAACCGTCTGCGGCTTTGAACTGGTCGTTTCGAACGACCTTGCTTTGGATGACACGTTCAAGGATTTTCCATTCGTCGTAAACGAACCGCATTTTCGGTTTTACGGCTCGATGCCGCTTGTGACCCCGGACGGATATTCCATCGGCACCATATGCGTCATGGACTTCGAGCCGCGGGAACTGACACATGCGCAGCAGGAAAGCCTAAGGCGCCTTGCGCAACAGACCATGGCGCAGTTGGAGTATAGGCGGCGGATTATCGAACTGGATGAAACAGTGCGCCAATTGAACGAGGCACACCGGGCCCTTGCGCGAGAAAAAGCACGTGCCGACAAGTTGCTGACGACAATTCTGCCTGAAACCATTGCAAAAGAGATGATCGAGAACGAGAGGGTCGAGCCAAGGTTCTTCTCGACGTCAACGGTACTGTTTGCTGATGTGAAAGGCTTTACTTCGTTCACGGAAACCGCCGAACCGGCAACGCTGATTGGACTCCTCGACACCTATTTCGCTGAGTTTGACGAAACGATGTCAAATCTGGGCATGGAAAAAATCAAGACCATTGGCGATGCCTACCTTGCTGTTGCCGGTGTTCCGAACCCGGACCGACTTCACACCTTAAGAGCCTGTCTCGCGGCCATTGAAATGCAGGTGGCAATTTCCAAGGTGAATGCCGGAAGACAAAAACTACGCTTGCCGTTTTTCGAGTTTCGTATGGGACTGCACTCAGGAGCGGTGATTGCCGGGGTCGTTGGGCGGCAAAGGTTCACTTATGACATATGGGGCGATGCCGTGAACGTGGCATCGAGGCTGGAGTCCCATTGTGAGCCGGGACAGATCATCGTTTCCGCCACCGTGTACCACCAAATGTCACCTTACTTCAATTTCACTCCCAAAGGTTCGGTCGAGGTGAAAGACAAAGGTCTGGTCGAGATGTTCTACCTAGATCGCCTCAAAGCCGAGTACGCGGAAGATCAGGCCGGGACCATAGCGAGTCGAAATCTGTTCGATAGGATTAGCCCGGTGGTAGGCCGATAGCCCGGACAACCATTGCAAGTCCGCGTCGGGTCAACAGCGGCGAAAGACGCAGGTTCCCGCCTTCTTCCGCTTTGCGCCTTCTGGCAGACAAACTGGGAGGCTCGGATCCGACATGGCAATTCGGTCCCACGGCATCGCCATGGAAGGTCGAGTGGGAGCTGGACCGGCATGAACTCCCTGGTGTCGACAACACCCAACAACACCGTGCAGTCGCTGATTTAGCAACCGGTTTCACGGATAAGTTCTTGATTTCATGGATGTTTGGCGTCCCCTAGGGGAGTCGAACCCCTGTTTCCGGCGTGAGAGGCCGGCGTCCTAGGCCACTAGACGAAGGGGACGTGGCCGGGAAGGCCTTAAGACATACTGGCGGCGCGGGTGGCGATCAAGTGTTTTTGGCGCCGGTGCTCAGGCTGCGCCGCAAAGGCCGGCTGTGGCGGCGATCAAGGCGTCGACGTCGCCCGGGTCGGTGTTGTAGGCGGTGACCAGGCGGACCGCGTCGGGACCCGCCGCCGCCCAGGGATGGAAACCGAAGCCGGCCGCGGTCAGCCCCTGGGCCACCGGTTCGGGCAGCCTGAGGAAAACTTCATTGGCCTCGACCGGATCCACAAGTTCGATCCCCGGCAGCGCCGCCAGGCCGTCCGCCAGCCGGGCCGCCTGGGCATTGGCATGGGTCGCGTTGCGAAGCCACAGGTCGTCCTTCAGATAGGCGGCCAGTTGGGCCGACAGGAACCGCATCTTGGAAAACAGATGGCCGCCCCGCTTGCGCCGGTAGAGGAAGTCGGTGGCCCGGTCGGGGTCGAACACCACCACCGCCTCGGCCGCCATGGCGCCGTTCTTGGTCGCCCCGAAGCTGAGCACGTCGACCCCGGCCCGCCAGGTGATGTCGGCCGGGGCACAGCCGAGAAAGGCCAATGCGTTGGCGAAGCGGGCCCCGTCCATGTGCAGGCCCAAGCCGTGGGACCGGGCGAGTTCGGCGATCGCCGCGATGTCATCGGCGCGGTAGACGGTGCCGGACTCGGTCGCCTGGGTCAGGCTGATCGCCGCCGGCTGGACATGGTGCTGCACGCCGGCACCGGCATTGGCCAGGGTGGCGGCCAGGTCCGCGGCGGTAATCCGTCCGGCGGCGCCGTCCAGCGGCACCAGCCTGGCACCGCCGCCATAGAATTCCGGGGCGCCGCATTCGTCCACCTCGATATGGGCGTCGCGGTGGCAGTAAACCGCGCCATAGGGCGGAGTCAGCAGCGACAGGGCCAGCGCATTGGCGGCGGTGCCGGTGGCGATGGGGAACACCGCGACCTCGCGCTCGAACAGCTCGGCAAAGGCGGTGTCCAGGCCCTGGGTCCAGGGGTCGGCACCATAGCTGGCGACGCTGCCCTGATTGGCCTCGACCAGCGCCGCTAAAATCTCCGGGCAGGCCCCGGTGACGTTGTCACTGTAGAAATCCATGGGGAGTCCTTAAATTTGGCCCGAAATTCCCTTGGGGCAACTTTCGGGGCTCTGTTCCGTCCTGCTGCCCTGCCCAACCATCCGTGGAAGGGTATTCTGTTGGGTGGTTGGGCGGGGGAGCGGGACGGAACAGCAACTATCAAATCAGACGTCTAGGCGCGGAAACGATACATATGGTAGCGGCCGGGCTGCACGCCGTCCGGCAGCGGCAGGGCCTGCCACGCGACCGTGGTCATTTCCTGGTCCGAAAGGACGATGGCGCCGTCGCCCAGCAGGGCCTCGATCTGCGGCCCCAGCCAGGCGGCAAGCTTGGCATTGGCCGCCGCGTCGCCGCTGCCGATATCGGAATGGACCAGCGCCACCGGCCCGCCGATCCTGGTTGCCGCGTTGGGCAAAGTGTCATGGATCTCACCCAGCAGCAGGTGGTCGTCGTCGGGGATGCAATCCGGATGGGCCGCAACCTTGCGCTCGAAGACATAGATCTCGCGGCCCGGCAGCACCTCGCGCAGATGATCGTAGGTGCGGCCATTGCCCAGGCCCAGTTCCAGCACCGCGCCCGGAACGTCGGCGACCAGGCCGGCCACTGCGTTGAGGCAGTCGCGCTGGGCCTGCATGCGGCGGATGAAGCTGTCCAGGCGGCTCATCCCGGTCAGGCTGCGCCTTCGCCGCGGGCGGCGCTGAGATCGGCCGTGGTCCGTTCCAGCCGCTGGGCCAGGACGCGCATGATCTCGACCGCCATTTGCGGGAACTCGGTAACCAGGCGGAAGAACAGGTCCTTGGAAATGCGCAAGGTGGTCAATTCGCTGTTGGCGGTGATGGTCGCGGTCCGCGGCACGTCGCACAGGATGGCGATTTCGCCGACCAGGTCGTTCTTGCCGACCTTGGCGACGGTGACCGGCCCGGACGGGGTATCGACGATGACGTCGGCCTTGCCGTCGACGATCAGATAGGCGGCGTCGCCGATTTCGCCCTGATGACAGACCGTCTGGCCGTCCTGGAACGTCACCCGTTCGCTCGCAAAGGCGAGCAGCTTCAGTTTCGACGGCTCGACGTTGACGAACAACGGTATGTTGCGCAGCAACTCGACTTCTTCGTTCAAGCTCACCTGACTTCTCCTATTCAGCCGCCACCAACTGGCGATAGCGGCTCCCCTCCCGGTCGACGTCTTCTTTCGGACCGCTTTCCACGACGCGGCCGCTTTCCATCACCAGCACGTGGTCGAACAGCGCGGCATCCTTAGCCTGGTGCAGCACCCAGATCAGGGTACGCCGGTCGAACGCATCCAGCAAATTCCGCATTATCCGGCCTTGCGCGCTGGAGTCCAGCATGGCGGTGGCCTCGCTCAGAATCAGGATATCCGGCTGCTTGATCAGACAGCGGGCGATCGCCAGTTTCTGGCGCTGGGCCGGGGTCAGGCGGGTGCCGGCGACGCCGACCTCGAAGCCCAGTCCGGCCTCGATCACCTTCTCGCGCAGGCCAAGTTCCTCGACCACGGCGCGAATTTCCTCGCCGACCCGTTCCGCCGCCTTGGCCTGGCCATAGGCCATCTTGCCGAACAGGATATTGTCCTGCAGCGTGGCCGCCGCGATGTAGCGATCGCGATCGAAGAACTCGATCCGGCCCTGCAGTTCCGCCGGCAGATCGGCCGCGAAAGCCCGCCGTGCCTCCAGGATGCGGCTCTGCACGTCCTCGCTGACCAGGCCCAGGCGGTGGCGGGCCGGGATCAGCCGGAAGGGGAGCGACAGCAACAGGGTGCGGTCGTCGCCCTGGGTGTCATCCAACTGGTTGCGGTCGACCCGGTTGAGCAGCGCCTGGAACACCGTCAGGTCGTCGGCGCTCATGAAGCTGAACTGCTGGAAGAACTCATGGTCCGCCGGCAGGTCGCCGAACAGTTCGACCATGGTCGACGCCACCTGGAAGCCCATCGACACCATCTGCCCGGTCAGGCCGACCCGGTCCAGGATCTTCAGCACATAGTCGTTTTCGGCCAGGCGGTCGATGTCGATGCCATCGCCGATCGGCGTGCCGAACAGCAGGTTCTCGGCGATCGTGGCATTGGTGTTGTATTGGTCGATGTCGAACCCTTCGACCAGTGGTGCCAGGCTGGGGTCGTCGGCGAACCGGGTCCGCAAGGCGCCGCGGGCGGTCAGGATCGCCTCAGCCAAGGCACTGTCCGCATCCGGGTCGATCACGCCGCGCAGGCCGAAGCCGTAAACATCTTCGTCCAGCTCCACCAGGCGCAGGGCGGAGAGGCCGGCACCCAGCAGGTCCTGGCCGTTGTTGGCCCCGGCCGCCGCATAGTCGGTCCAGTCGGCGGCCGGATCGTCGGCGCTGTTGCCGGCGGCCAGGGCCTCCTGCAGCCGCTCCTTGCGCTGTTTGGCGGCGTCGCCGGTGTAGTCGACCGGCCCCAGCGGCCGGTGCTTCAGGCCGTAGTACAGGTTCTCGCCGATGGTGGTGGCAAAGACGAAGCCGGCATGGCCGACAAAGGCCGCCCGCCGGCCGACCACGGTTTCGGGCAACGCCTCCAGGCTGAGGTCGCCATAGTTGATACTGCCCTTGGTCGGATCGATCAGGCGGGCCAGCAACTGGGCCAGGTCGCCGCGGCCGCTGCCGCCGATCACCGCCACACGCTGCGGCGCCGGCAGGCGGAACGAGGTTGCCTCGACGACGTTCTGGTCCTGGTCGTCGACCAGTTGCAGGTTGTTGGCGCGGACCGGCCCGTCCAGGCTGGGCATGGTTTCCGGCTCGACCTGCTGGTCGTCCGCGTCGCGCATGCCGGTCGGCTCGAACTGGCTGATCACCTGTTCGTACTTGATCCGGGCATCCTCGCGCCGCTGGTAATAGCCCAAAAGCTCCTTCCACGGCGCCGCCAGGTCCTTATGGGCGCTGATCGCTGCCACCAGGGCACCGAAATCGAGCTGGTTGGTCAGCACCAGATAGCCGCCGATCGAATAGAAGGCGAGGGGCCCCAACTGGTTGATGAAGTTGTTCAGGAACTTGATGAAGAACTTCTTGCGGTAGATGTCGTAGCGGACCCAGAAGATATCGCCCAGCCGCCGGGTGAAGTCGGCCCGTTCGAAGTTCGAGGTGTCATGGGCGTGGACCTCCTGGACACCTTGGACGCTCTCGCCGATCCGCTGCGACAATTGCCGGACCAGTTGAACCCGTTGCTTGCCCAACAGGTTGACCCGCCGCTGCAGTTTGGGGATCAGGTACATCTGCAAGGGGTAGAGGGCGACCGCGGCCAGCGCCATCACCCAGTTCTGGATCAGCAGGAAGCTCAGCATGACCAGCAGCTGGCCGCCCTGGAACGCCGGCAGCGACAGGGATTCGCCGAAGAAACCCCCTAGCGGTTCGACCTCCGACGTGATCATCGGGATGATCTCGCCCTGGCCGGTGCGCTTGAAGGTCGGCAGCGGGAAGCGCAGGACCCGGCTGTACAGGTCGTAGCGCAGGCGCCGGAGCATGCGTTCGCCGGTCAAGCCCCTGAAAACGTTGATATAATATTTGAACGCCTGGTTGGCAAGGATCAGCGCCAGGAAGATGCCGCACAGGATCAGAAGAAACGCCACCACGCCGGACGTCACCTCCAGGCCGAACAGGTCCCAGGCCCGTGCCTCGCTGATCGGGGTCTGGCCGTCGACCGCGGTCTGCAGGTGGTTCACGATCTTCTTTTGCAGTTGGTAGTAGAGGTAGAGGAACGGCAGCGACAACGCGGCCAGCACCGTCAGCACCACTTGTTGGCGGGCGCTGTAGCGGAAGATGTATTTGTAGATGCTGCGTTCCATGCGCGCCGAACGTCTCCCCCTGATTTTTCGCCGGCAAGGGCGGTGCCGGATCGGACCGAGACATTAACCCACGACCCGAATTCGGTAAACCTTGCCGGCACGCCGACCCCTCCAGGCGGGTCAATTCGCCGTGATGGCGGTTTTGTCCGCCCCGCCGGGTCCCCAGCTAATTGTTATGGGCCAACAGAAAATTCCCATTTTCCCCCCTGGACAGCTGTGCAATAGTGACAGGTCCGGTGAAGGAGGAGGCGTTATGGCCAACGGCACGATCGGGGCACGCGTGCTGATCTATAGCCACGACACCATGGGACTGGGGCACCTCAGACGTTGTCGCACCATTGCCCATTCCCTCGTGGAGCACGACAAGAACCTCTCGGTTTTGATCCTTTCAGGCTCGCCGATCATCGGCAGCTTCGATTTCCGGGCGCGGGTCGATTTTGTCCGGGTTCCCGGGGTGATCAAGCTGCGCAACGGCGAGTACACCTCGCTCAGCCTGCATCTGGATATCGAGGAGACCCTGAAAATGCGGTCCTCGATCATCCAGCACACGGCCGAGATCTTCGATCCCGACGTGTTCATCGTCGACAAGGAGCCCCTGGGCCTGCGCGGCGAGGTGGAAAAGACGCTCAAACTGTTGAAACGCCGCGGCACCCGGCTGGTGCTGGGCTTGCGCGACGTTCTGGACGAACCCGGCCTGCTGGTTCCGGAATGGCAGCGCAAACGGGCGGTGCCGGCCCTGAAGAACCTGTACGACGAGATCTGGATCTACGGTTTGCCGCAGGTCTATGAACCCTTGTCCGAAATCGACCTGCCGAACAAGGTGCGCCAGCGGATCACCTATACCGGCTACCTGCCCCGGATCGCGCCGAAACAACGCTCGACCCATTCCCTGCCGCAGATCACCGCCAATCCCTATCTGCTGGTCACTACCGGCGGCGGCGGCGACGGCGAAGGGGTTATCGAATGGGTCTTGCGGGCCTATGAGACCGACGAGTTGCTGCCCTATCCGGCGCTGCTGGTCCTGGGGCCGTTCATGCAGCCCGAACGCCGCGACGAGTTCAAGGCCCGGGCGGCCCGGTTGAAGCGGGTCGAGGCGATCACCTTCGATGCCCAGATGGAAAGCCTGGAGGCCAATGCCGTCGGCGTCGTCGCCATGGGCGGCTACAACACGTTCTGCGAAATCCTGTCCCTGGACAAGCGGGCCCTGATCGTGCCGCGCACCCGACCGCGCATGGAACAGTACATCCGGGCCAGCCGGGCCCAGGACCTGGGACTGGTGCGGATGCTGGAAGACGACGGCAATTACGATCCGCAGGCGATGGCCGCCGCCCTGCGCGCCCTGCCGAAGCAGAAGCGCCCGTCGGAAGTCGTGGTGCCGGGCCTGCTGGAAGGGCTGGTCAACGTCAACCGGTTGGTCCAACGCTGGACAATGAAACCGTCGCACCCGGTCCGCGACAACGTCGTTCCGCACCGCGCCTGACGGTCGCTGAAAGGTGCCGGAACCGGTCGCGTTCATCCTCAAGGGCTATCCGCGCCTGTCGGAGACGTTCATCGCCCAGGAGATCTTGGCCCTGGAACGGCTCGGCCTGGATATCCGCATCTGGTCCCTGCGCTTCCCGACCGACGGTGCCAATCACCCCGTCCACCGCGAAATTGCCGCCCCGGTCACCTACCTGCCGGAATACCTGTATCAGGAACCGATGAGGGTGTGGAGGGCCTGGCGGGCGGTGCGTCGGCGGCCGGGTTATGCCCGGGCCAGACGGGTCTGGCTCAAGGATTTGAAACGGGATCTCACCCCCAACCGCGTCCGCCGCTTCGGCCAGGCCCTGGTCCTGGCCCATGAGGTCGACCCGAAGGTGGTGCGGCTGCATGCCCATTTCCTGCATACCCCGGCCTCGGTGGCCCGTTACGCCGCGATGATCCTGGACAAGCCGTGGAGCTGTTCCGCCCATGCCAAGGACATCTGGACCTCGCCGGAATGGGAGAAGCGGGAAAAACTCGAAGATTGCAGCTGGACCGTGACCTGCACCGCCGTGGGCGCCGCGCACTTGGCCGGATTGGCGCCCCAGGACCGGGTCGCCCTGGTCTATCACGGCCTCGACCTGACCCGGTTTCCGCCGCCAAACCGGCCCGCCCGCCGGCGCGACGGCCGTGACGTGACGGACCCGGTGATCATCCTGTCGGTCGGGCGGGCGGTGGCGAAAAAGGGCTATGACGACCTGCTGCCCGCCCTGGCCGACCTGCCGCCCGAGCTGCATTGGCGTTTCGTCCACATCGGCGGCGGTGGCGAGGCGGCCCGGCTGAAGCAACTTGCGCAGGGCTTGAAGATCGCCGACCGGGTCGAATGGCGCGGTGCCCAGCCGCAGGAGGCAGTCCTGGCGGCCTATGCCGAGGCCGACATCTTCGCCCTGGCCAGCCGGATCGCCGATGACGGCGACCGGGACGGGCTGCCCAACGTGCTGATGGAGGCGCAATCGCAAGCCCTGGCCTGTCTCGCGACCCGGGTCTCGGCGATCCCCGAATTGATCGACGACGGCGCGACCGGCTTGCTGGTCGAACCCGGCGACCGCAGCGGCCTGTCCAACGGCCTGGCCCGCCTGATCGGCGATCCCGACCTGCGCGAAACGCTCGGCCGGGCCGGTGAGGATCGGGTCCGCTCCGCCTTCGCCATGGAAGGGGCGATCGGCGATCTGGCGCGCCGCTTCGGCCTGGCGCCGCCGGGAGCTTAAGGGTGCGTGTCGCCTTTTACGCACCCCTGAAACCACCCGACCATCCGGTGCCGTCGGGCGACCGGCGTGTGGCTCGGCTGTTCATGGACGCACTCAGGGCCGGCGGCAACACGGCCGAACTGGCCAGCGATTTCCGCAGCTATGACGGGGTCGGCGATCCAGCTGTCCAGGCCGCGCTGCGGGCGCAGGGCCGGGAGCTTGCCAAGGCGCTGATCGCCGAATGCCAGACCGGGCCAGTGGACGCCAGGCCCGAACTCTGGTTCACCTATCACCTCTACCACAAAGCGCCGGACTGGCTGGGACCGGCGGTCGCGTCCACCTTGCAGATTCCCTATGTGGTCGCCGAAGCCAGCCACGCCCCGAAACAGGCAGACGGAGCCTGGGACATTGGCTACCAGGCGGCGGCCAAGGCGATAGCGGTCGCCGATCTGGTCCTGAGCCCGACCCGGCTGGACATGGAATGCCTCGAAGGTCTGGTCGCACCCAGTCATCGCCTGGAGTGGTTTCCGCCCTTCCTCGATGCGGCGCCCTATGCCGCTCCAGATCCGGCCCGCTCCCGGGCCGAATGGGCCGCGCGGCTCAATCTCGATCCGGCCCGGCCCTGGCTGCTGTGCGTCGCCATGATGCGCCCCGGTGACAAGGCACTGTCCTATCGGCAACTGGCCGACGCCCTGACCCGCCTCCTGGACGTGGACTGGCATTTGGTCGTGGTCGGCGACGGGCCGGCGGCCGCGGATATCCGCCGCGACCTGGAGAACCGCCTGCCGGGACGCTGCGGCTTCGCGGGTGCGTTGGACCAGCATGAACTGCCGCCGGCCTACCGGGCCTGCGACCTGTATGTCTGGCCGGCGGTGCGCGAGGCGTTCGGCATGGCCTTTCTTGAGGCCCAGGCGGCCGGATTGCCGGTGGTGGCCGGCGCCACCGGTGGCGTCGCCGACGTGGTGTTGGATGGCGAAACCGGCGTATTGGTCGCGCCCGACGACGCGGTTGCGTTTGCTGATGCTGTCCATGACCTGCTGGTTGATTCCAAGCGCCGTGCAGACATGGCGGTCCGGGCCAGCCGCTTCGTTTCCGAGGGTCGGGACCTGGCGGCCGCGGCCCGACGATTGAACACCTTGCTTGCGGAGATTTCGAAATGACCCGGTTGCTGCTGTTGCGCCATGGCCGCACGGATTGGAACCTGCTGCGCCGTATTCAGGGCCGCACCGATACCGACCTCAGCCACGATGGGCTCAAGGAGGTTGAGGCGCGGCGGTTACCGGATGACTTCAACCATTTTGCGGTGGTCACCAGCCCCTTGAACCGGGCCCGGCAAACCGCCCAGGCCCTCGGTCTCCGGACTGCCACGATCGAACCGCGGCTGATCGAAATGAACTGGGGGGAATGGGAAGGGCGGACCCTGGAAGAGCTGAGGGCCGAACTGGGCGATGCCATGTCGGAAAATGAAGCCCGCGGCCTGGACTTCCGCCCGCCCGGCGGCGAGAGCCCGCGCGAGGTCCAGGCGCGCCTGACGCCGTGGCTGGTCGATGTGGCGCGGGCCGGGCACCCAACCCTGGCGGTTACCCACAAAGGCGTGATTCGCGCATTGCTCGCCATGGCCTATGCTTGGGACATGCGGGGCAAGCCACCGGTCAAGCTGGATTGGACGGCGGCCCATTTGTTCCAGGTCGGGGAAGGTGGCGACCTCCACCCGATCGAGGTGAACCGGCCCCTGGATGAAGGAGTCTGATTTGAAAGCGGCTGTTCCGTCCCGCTCCCCCGCCCCCGAACGTCGTATTGAGCGACTGTCGGGCCAGACACCAGGGAGGCCGATGACGTAATGGCGGTGCTGCGGGTCCTGATCTATGTCCAACATTTGCTGGGCGTCGGCCATCTCGCGCGGGCCGCGACCCTGGCGCGGGCCTTGGCGGGGCGGGGCCTTGAGGTGACGCTGGTATCCGGTGGCATGGCGGTGGCCGGCTTCGACCTGGGTGGCGCCCGGCTGGTGCAATTGCCGCCGGTGCGGGCCCGTGACCTCAGCTTCTCGGCCCTGGTCGACGACCAGGACAAGGAAATTGACGACGATTGGCGCCGCCGCCGGGCCGAACGGCTGATGGCGGTATGGCACCAGGTCCAGCCGCACGCGATCATCGTCGAGATGTTCCCCTTCGGCCGCCGCCAGATGCGCTTTGAACTGCTGCCCTGGCTGGAGGCGGTGCGTGCCGAACCGCACCCGCCGCTGGTCCTGTCGTCGATCCGGGACATATTGGTCGAAAAGGCCAAGCCCGGCCGTACCGACGAAGTGGTGGCGACGGTGCAGCATCTGTTCGACAAGGTGCTGGTGCATGGCGACCCGGCCCTGGTCGGTCTGGGGCGGACGTTTTCCGGTGCCAAACGCCTGGCCGGTCATCTGGTCTATACCGGCTATGTGGTGGAACCGGTGCCTGCGGGCGAACCGGCGGTCAGGGACGAAGTGCTGGTCTCGGCCGGCGGCGGTGCGGTCGGTGAGAACCTGTTGTCCACCGCCATGGCTGCCCGGCCCTTGAGCCGTGCTGCGACGCGGAATTGGCGGTTTTTAGTCGGCGGTGGTGCCGACACCGGGGTCCTGGAGCGCCTGGCCGGGATGGCGCCGCACGGTGTCGTGGTCGAGCGGGCGCGGCCCGATTTCCGGCATTTGCTGGTGGGGTGCGCCCTGTCCATCAGCCAGGCGGGTTACAACACGGTCGCGGAGGTTCTTGCCGCCGGTGCGCGGTCCGTCCTGGTCCCGTTCGCTGCCGCCGGCGAAACCGAGCAGAGCCTGCGGGCCGACCTGCTGGCCCGGCGCGGCCTGGCGGTGACCCTGGCCGAGGCGGACCTCGATCCCGCGGGCCTGGCGGCGGCGATCGACGCCGCCCTGGCGCTGCCGGTCGGCCGGATGGACCTGGACCTGAACGGCGCCCAGCGGACGGCGGAACTGGTTCAAGAGTGGATCGCGATATGACGCTGGACTGGTCCGATTTGCAGCGGGAACTCGACCACTGGCAGGCCATGGGCCGTACGGCCGAGTTGTGGTGGCGGGACGATGATGCGATCGCCGCCACCCCGGCGCTGGACCGCCTGCTGGATCTGGTCGAGCGGCACAAGGTCCCGATCCTGCTGGCCGTGATTCCGATGACCGCGGAGGCGAGCCTGGCCGCAGCGCTGCGCGGGGCCGGTGGGGTGGCGGTCGCCCAGCATGGCATTGCCCATGTCGATCACGCCGGTCCGGGTGGACGCAAGGTGGAACTGGGTGGCGAGAGGTCGCGCGCCGACCTGTTGCGGGACCTGGACGGGGCTGCCGACCGCCTGGCCGAAACCCTGTCGATCGAACGCCCGGCGGTTCTGGTGCCGCCATGGAACCGTGTTGACGGCGATGTGTTGCCGGATTTACCCAAGGTCGGATTTAGCGGCCTGTCGCGCTACAATCCCCGTTCGGCGGCCCGGGCCGCGCCCGGCCTCAAACAGGTCAATACCCATGTCGACGTGATCGATTGGCGCGGCAGCCGCGGTTTTGTCGGCCTGGTGCCGGCCTTGGAGCTGTTGTGCGGGCACCTGGCGGCCAAACGCCAGGGTCAGGCCGATCCGGACGAACCGACCGGCCTTTTGACCCATCATTTGGTCCATGACGAACCGGTCTGGCGGTTTTTGGACAGGCTGTTTACGATGACGGCCGGCCATCCCGCCTGCCGCTGGCTGGCCGGCGACCAGGTATTTGACGGTGAATCGGTGGACCAGGCTTGATGCAACGATACCGCTACACGACGGCGACGCTGTTCGGCGACTATGTTCGCGCCGGCATCGGCCTGATTTCGACCTTGGGTCCGTGCTTGTTCGTTGATCTGGCCTCTGTCATGTTCTACCTGTTGGCTTGTCTGGCCGTCCTGTTTGCGCTGTTTCTTACCCGTACGGTAATACGCCATGCCAGCAGTATCGAGCGCGACGAAACCGGGATTAGCCAAAACGGCCCGATCCGTCGGGCGATTCCGTGGTCTGAGATTACCGGATTGGAGATCAGGTACTTTTCCACCAAAAGGGACCGCAGCGGCGGCTGGATGCAGATGAAGATCAAGGGACCGGGACAGGCCATCGCCGTCGATTCCGGACTGGACGGATTTACCGAAATCGCGACGGCCGCGGCTCATGCGGCCGACACGGCCGGACTGGTTCTCAACGACGCGACCCGCGCCAATTTGCTGTCGCTCGGGGTTGCCGATACCGCTGACGGGGCCGCGACCTGACATGACCTGGGACACCGGCAACGTCATCGAGGTGCACGACCTGCGGATCGAGTTCCAGGTGCCCGAGGGCAGTATCGAAGCGGTCAAGGGGATCGATTTCCGCATTCCCGCCGGCAAGACCGTGGCGTTGGTCGGTGAATCCGGCTCCGGCAAGACGGTGGTCAGCCAGGCGATCATGGGCATCCTGCCCAAGGTCGCCAAGATAACCGGCGGCAAGATCGAATTCCGCGACCCGGCCGATCCCGGCGAAGTGATCGACATCGCCGGTTTGGACCAGGATGGGTTGACGATGCGGTGCCTCAGGGGCGGGCGTATCTCGATCATTTTCCAGGAGCCGATGACCTCGCTGTCGCCGTTGCACACGATCGGCGACCAGATCGGCGAGGCGCTGAAGCTGCATGCCAAGGTCAGCAAGAAGGCGTGCCAGGACCAAACCATCGAAATGCTGCGCCATGTCGGGTTCCCGGAACCGGATAAGGCCTACCACAAATATCCCTTCGAACTGTCCGGTGGTCTGCGGCAGCGCGCCATGATCGCCATGGCGCTGCTGTGCAGCCCGGCGCTGCTGATCGCCGACGAACCGACCACCGCATTGGACGTGACCATCCAGGCCCAGATCCTGAAGCTGATGCAGGACCTGCAGGCAGAGTTGGGCATGGCGATCCTGCTGATCACCCATGACCTGGGCGTGGTCGCCAACTTCGCCGACGAAATCGTCGTGATGTACCACGGCCGGGTGATGGAACGCGGCACCCTGGACGATATCTTCCGCCGGGCCAGTCATCCTTATCTGCTGGCGTTGCTCAGGGCGGTGCCGCGCTTCGACATGGAACCCGGGGAAAGGCTGGTGCCGATCCGGGAAATCAGCTCGGAACTGGGGCCGTTGCTGCGCCAGGGCGGATCGGGACGAGCGGGGACCAAGGACGATACGCCGCTCCTGCAGGTGAAACACCTCAGCAAGACCTTCCACACCCGCAAACAGGGGCTTATGGGCGCCAAACCGGGCGGTGAACTGCTGGCGGTGGACAATGTCAGCTTCGACGTCCACCGTGGCGAGTGCCTGGGGCTGGTTGGCGAGTCCGGCTGCGGCAAGACCACCACCAGCAAGATGGTCATGCGCGCCATCTCGGCCGATGAAGGCGAAATCCTCTATCACGACGGCATCCGGCAGGTGGATGTGCAGGCCCTGGCGGGCGAGGACCTGTTTGCCTATCGCCGCAAGGTCCAGTTCATTTTCCAGGACCCGTTTTCGTCACTCAACCCGCGGATGACCGTCTTCGACATCATTTCCGAGCCGATGATCATCCATGGCATCGGTGACCGGGACGAACGGGCCGAGCGGGTCAAGGAACTGATGACTTTGGTCGGGCTCGACGTTCGCTTCCTGCGCCGCTATCCGCACAGTTTCTCGGGCGGCCAACGCCAGCGCATCGGCATCGCCCGGGCCTTGGCGCTGCAGCCCGACCTGTTGATCTGCGACGAACCGGTCTCGGCCCTGGACGTGTCGATCCAGGCCCAGGTCTTGAACCTGTTGAAGGACCTGCAGGACGAGCTTGACCTGACCTACCTGTTCATCTCCCACAACCTGGCCGTGGTCGACTATATCTCGCATCGGATCGCTGTGATGTGCGCCGGCCGGTTGGTCGAACTGGCGCCGCGCGAGGTGCTGTTCAAGAACCCGGTCCATCCCTACACCAAGGCGCTGCTGGCGGCCGTGCCCAAACCGGATCCGGCCGCGCAACTGGATTTTTCGATGCTGATGGAGGGCCGGGCGTCCAACCCGATGGCCTGGCCGGAACCGTTTGCCGTCGGCAATGGCAGCGCCCACGACCTGATCGACATTGGCGAGGGCCATTTCGTACGGGCCGCTGTCGGAGCAACACAGGGAGATATCCGTTTATAGGTTGGGATTGGTCCAAAATGACAAGAAAAGCAAATTGGTTGGGAGGATTGGGTCTGGCCGCCTTTCTGGCGGTTGCACCTGCGTTTGCGGCCGAGGCGCGGCCGTTGATCGAACCGCCGCTGCTGGCGGAACGCGTCGCGGCCGGCAAATTGCCGCCGATCGCCGAACGGTTGCCCTCTGATCCACATGTCACAGAGGTATCGGCGCCATACCAGACCGGCCGTCATGGCGGTGACATCAACATGCTGATCGGCCGCGCCAAGGACGTCCGACTGCTGGTGGTCTACGGCTATGCCAGGTTGGTCGGCTATGACCGCGACTTCAACCTGAAGCCGGACATCCTGCAGGCGGTCGAGGTCGAGGGTGGGCGGGTCTTCACCTTGAAGCTGCGACCCGGCCACAAATGGTCGGACGGCCACCCCTTCACGTCGGAGGATTTCCGGTATTACTGGGAAGACGTCGCCAATAACCGCGAACTGTCGCCGACCGGCCCACCGCGGGTGTTGCTGTTGGACGGCGAGGCCCCGAAAGTCGAGGTGATCGACGAAACCACGGTGCGCTATGGCTGGTCGAAGCCGAACCCGTATTTCCTGGCGCGGCTGGCCGGGGCATCGCCGCTGTTCATCTATCGGCCGGCCCACTACCTGAAACCCTATCACACCAAATATGCCGCACCGGAAGACCTCGCCAAACGCATCAAGAAGGCGCGGGTGCGCAGTTGGGCGCCGCTGCATAACCGGCTGGATAATCTGTACAAGTTCGACAATCCGGCCTTGCCGACACTGCAGCCCTGGCGCAACGTCACCCGGCCTCCGGCAACCCGCTTTACCGCCGAGCGAAACCCCTATTTCCACCGCATCGACCAGGATGGGCGGCAATTGCCCTATGCCGACCGCTTCGTCCTGACCCAGGCGGCGGCCGCCCTGATTCCGGCCAAGGCGGGCGCCGGCGAGGTAACCGTCCAGGCCCGGGGGCTGGCCTTCAAGGAATATCCCTTCCTGAAACAGAATGAGAAGCGGGCCGACTACCGGACCCTGTTGTGGCAGACTGCGAAAGGCTCGCATTTTGCCCTGTTCCCCAACCTCAACCACGGCGACCCGGCCTGGCGGGACCTGTTCCGCGATGTCCGGTTCCGGCGGGCGCTTTCGCTGGCGATCGATCGCGATGGGATCAACGAATCGATCTACTACGGCACCGCCGAGACCGGGAATAATGGGGTGCTGTCGGGCAGCGCCATATTCGACGAGGAGCGCCAGAAACTTTGGGCCGAATATGATCCGGACCAGGCCGATGAATTGTTGGACGAGATCGGCCTGACCGAGCGCGACGATGACGACATCCGCCTGTTGCCCGATGGTCGGCCGTGCGAGATCGTGGTCGAGACCGCCGGCGAGGACAGCGAGCAGGTCGATATCCTGGAACTGGTCCGCGAGAACTGGGCCGAGGTCGGGGTCAAGCTGTTCACCAAGCCGTCACAGCGCGAAGTCTTCCGCAACCGCATCTTTTCCGGTGAGACCCAGATGTCGGTCTGGTTCGGTTTCGAGAACGGCGTACCGACGCCCGAGATGAGCCCGGCCGAGCTCGCCCCAACCACCCAGCAGGGCCTGCAATGGCCGAAATGGGGCCAGTTCTACGAAACCAGCGGCCAGGCCGGCGAACCGCCCGACCTGCCCGAAGCCAAGGAATTGCTGGCGCTGAACCAGGAGTGGCTTACCGCCGGATCCGAACGCCGGACCGAGATCTGGGAGCGCATGCTGGCGCTGCACGCCGAGCAGCAATTCACCATCGGCGTGGTTGCCGGCGTCAAGCAGCCGGTGGTGGTCAAGCACGGCCTTAAGAACGTGCCGGAGAAGGGGGTCTACAACTGGGATCCCGGCGCCCAGCTCGGCATCCACCGGCCGGATCTGTTTTGGTTGGCCAAGGAGTGACGCGATCAAGCATGGGCTGGTTAGTGAGACCGTCTGCGTCCCGATTGGTCGCATTAGCGTGCCTTGCGATGGCTTCGCCGGTTTCGGCGAGCGCGGCGGTCGAGACGCCCGGCCTGGCGCCGCTGGTGGCGGCCGGCGAGTTACCCCCAGTGGCGGAGCGGCTGCCCGACGAGCCCTTGGTCTACGACCCGGAAGCCCATGGCCAGAGCCTGGGCCGGCACGGCGGTACGTTGGTCAGCCTGATCGGCAAGGCGCGCGACGTCCGCTTGCTGGTGGTTCACGGTTACGCCCGTCTGGTTGGTTATGACCGCGATTTCCACCTGTACCCGGACATCCTGAAATCAGTCGAGGTCGAGGCGGGCCGCAGCTTCACCTTCCGCCTGCGCCGCGGTCATCGCTGGTCCGACGGGGCACCGTTCACGGCCGAGGATTTCCGCTACTACTGGGACCATATCGCCAACAACCGAGAACTCACGCCCACCGGACCGCCGCAGCTGTTTCGCCGCGACGGCGAACTGGCCCGGTTCACGGTGATCGACGACTTCACCGTTCGCTTTGCCTGGTCGCGGCCGAACCCGCTGTTCCTGCCGGCGCTGGCCGCCGCCCGGCCGCCCTTCATCTATCGCCCGGCCCATTATCTGAAGCGGTTTCACGCGGACTTCGCCGAGCCGGCCGACTTGGCGACCCGGGTCGACGCGGCCAGGGTCCATAGCTGGGCGGCGCTGCACAACCGGGTCGACAACCCCTACAAGTTCGACAATCCCGACCGGCCGACCCTGCAGCCCTGGGCCAACACCACAAGGCCGCCGGCCACCCGGTTCGTCGCCCGGCGCAACCCCTACTACCACCGTATCGACACGGCGGGGCGGCAGCTCCCCTATATCGACCGGGTGATCCTGAACCAGGTGACCCCGCGCTTGATCGCGGCCCGGGCCGCATCCGGCGAGGTCGGCCTGCAGGCCCGCAATCTGAACTTCGGCGATATCAGCTTCCTGAAACACAGCCAGGCGCGGGTCGGCTACCGCACCCTGTTGTGGCCCAGCGGTCGCGGGGCCCAGGTGGCGCTTTACCCCAACCTCAACGTCAACGACCCGGTGTGGCGGGCGCTCAACCGCGATGTCCGCTTCCGCCGCGCCCTGTCGATGGGCATCGACCGCGAGCTGGTCAACCAGTCGCTGTTTTTCGGCCTGGCGCAAGAGGGCAACAACACCGCGCTGCCGGACAGCGAATTCTATGATGCGAAGCGCAGCAAGCGCTGGGCGGCCTACGACCCGGACGCCGCCAACCGCCTGTTGGACGAAATCGGCCTCATCAAACGGGACGGACGCGGCACCAGGCTGCTGGCCGACGGGCGGCCAATGGAGATCATCATCGAGACCGCCGGCGAGGACACCACCCAGACCGATGTCCTGGAACTGGTCCGCGAGACCTGGGCCGAGCTGGGCATCCGCCTGTTCAGCAAACCGCTCCAGCGCGAGGTGTTCCGCAACCGCATTTTTTCCGGCCAGACCGTGATGTCGATCTGGTTCGGCCTGGACAATGGCGTGCCGGTGACGGATTCGGACCCGAACGAGCTGGCGCCGGTCAGCCAGCAGGGCCTGCAATGGCCGAAATGGGGCCAATATGCCGAAACCGGCGGGCGGGCCGGCGAAGCGCCGGACCTGCCGGTGCCCAGGGAATTGGTGGCGTTGCGCCGGGCCTGGCTCGACGCCAGCGATCGGGACGAAATGGGCCGCATCTGGCGCCGCATGCTGGACCTTAACGCCGACCGGCAGTTCAGCATCGGCATCGTCGCGGCGGTGCCGCAGCCGGTGGTCGTGGCCCCGAACTTGCGCAACGTACCCGAACGTGCCCTGTACAATTGGGACCCCGGCGCCTATTTCGGCGTTTATCGCGCCGATGCCTTTTGGTTCGACGAGTGAGGCGAGCGCCGGCGCCTGCGGGGCGATAAAATCCCAAATCACCAAATCACGCGGGCGACCCCAAACCGGCGGTGTTCCCGGCCCCGGTTTTCGGGTAAGAAGGGGCAGGGAGGGGTGTCAAAAAAAGAACAATGCTGACCTATTTCGTACACCGCGTGATGATCATGATCCCGACGCTGTTGGTGATCAGCATCTGCACGTTCCTAATCATCCAGGCGCCGCCGGGCGATTACCTGTCGAACCAGCTGCAGGAGCTGCAGGCTCAGGGCGAGACCGCGGCGCTGGAGAAGATCGAGTTCCTGCGCCAGCAATACGGCCTGGACAAGCCGATGGTTGAGCAATACGCGGTGTGGATGGGGATCTGGCCGGGCGCAAACGGATTTTCCGGCCTGTTGCAGGGCGATTGGGGCTGGTCGTTCGAATTCAACCTGCCGGTGGCGGACGTGGTCGGAGACCGGCTGTTGCTGTCGCTGGTGCTGAACTTCACCACCATCCTGTTCATCTACCTGATGGCCTTTCCGATCGGCGTCTATTCGGCGACCCGGCAATACAGTATCGGCGATTACGGCTTCACCCTGTTGGGCTATATCGGGTTGGCGACCCCCAACTTCCTGCTGGCCCTGGTGCTGATGCATTTCGCCAACGTGTTTTTCGGGATCTCGATCGGCGGCCTGATGGACCCGGAATATCTCGACGCGCCCTGGTCTGGGGGCAAGGTGCAGTCGATCATGGCGCATCTGATTGTCCCGACCATCGTCATCGGCACCTCGGGCACCGCCGCGATGATCCGGCGCCTGCGGGCCAATCTGCTGGATGAATTGCAGAAGCAGTACGTGGTGACGGGGCGGGCCAAGGGCCTGCCGCGCGGCAAGCTGCTGGTTAAATACCCGATCCGCATGGCCCTCAACCCGTTTATCGCCGATATCGGCAATCTGCTGCCGTCGGTGGTGTCGGGCTCGGCGATCGTTTCGGTGGTGCTGTCGCTGCCAACCTCGGGGCCGATGCTGCTGCGGGCGCTGCAATCCCAGGACCAGTACCTGGCCGGTTCGTTCCTGATGTTCCTGTCACTGCTGACCGTGGTCGGCATGTTCGTCTCCGACATCCTGCTGGCGGTGCTGGATCCGCGGATCCGCCTGGGTGGAGGGACCTCGCGATGACCCTGCGCGACCAGCCCCACGATCCCGGCGGCCAGCCGCTGACCCATTGGGCGTCGTCGGAACCGTTCGACCCCTATTCGGTCGAGGCCCTGACGCCGGAGCAGGAACGCTTCTACATGGCGTCGCAGTGGAAGCTGATGTGGTGGAAGTTCCGCCGCCACAAGGTGGCAGTAGTATCGGGCATCATCCTGCTGGTCTTCTATGCCTCGATCCTGTTCAGCGAGTTTATTGCGCCCTACGACCTGCACAAGCGGCACCCCAAGTCGATCTACGCGCCGCCCCAGGCGATTCATCTGTTCCACAAGGGTGAGTTCGTCGGGCCGTTCACTTACGGCTACAAGATGCGGCTGGACCAGGAGACCTTCAAACGCGAATACACGCCCAACCCGAAAAAGGTCCACAAGCTGCGCTTCTTCTGCCAGGGCGACCGCTACAAGTTCTGGGGCCTGGTCAAGATGCGCTTCCACCTGGTCTGCCCGGACCGCCGCGGCACGCTCTTCCTGCTTGGTACCGACCGGCTGGGCCGCGACATGTTCTCGCGCATCGTCTACGGGGCCCGGGTCTCCCTGACCGTCGGCCTGGTCGGCATCACCATCAGTTTCATCCTGGGCATCGTGCTGGGCGGCATCTCCGGCTATTACGGCGGCTGGATCGACAATGTCATCCAGCGGCTGATTGAGATGATCCGGTCCTTCCCGGAGCTCCCCTTATGGATGGCGCTGTCGGCTGCGCTGCCGGTGACCTGGTCGCCCATCCTGATCTATTTCGGTATCACCATCATACTGGGCCTGCTGGATTGGCCCGGCCTGGCCCGGGCCGTGCGCTCGAAGCTGCTGGCGCTCAGGGAGGAGGATTTCTGTACCGCCGCCCAGCTGATGGGCGCCAAGCCGACCCGCATCATCGGCCGCCACCTGCTGCCCAGCTTCGCCAGCCATTTGATCGCCTCGGCCACCTTGAGCGTGCCGACCATGATCCTCGGCGAGACGGCGCTCTCCTATCTCGGGCTGGGCTTGAGGCCACCGGTGACCAGCTGGGGGGTGCTGCTCAACGAAGCCCAGAACATGATCGCGGTCGACCTCTATCCCTGGCTGCTGACCCCGGTGATCCCGGTGATCATCGTGCTGCTGGCGCTCAACTATTTCGGCGACGGCCTGCGCGACGCCGCCGACCCCTATAAGTGACGTTCCGGATCCGGGTTGCCTGGGTAAGAGCTGCCGTTGCCGCTACTCGGAGGCGCCAAGCAGCCTGAGGCGTTCAACGGTCTCGTCCTGGCGATAGGCCTTCGCCAGTCCCAGCGGCGTGTAGTGGTCGTCGCTGCGTGCGTTGACGTCGGCCCCTTCGGCCAGCAGCAGTGTGACAATGGCGGTGCGGCCGTTTGCCGCCGCGGCGTGCAGCGGCGTCCAGGCGGCATAGTCCCTGGCGCCGATGTCCGCACCGCTGGCGATTAGCAGCTCGGCCGTTTGTTCGTGGCCCTCCCTGGCAGCGAGGTGGAGGGGCGTATTCTCGCCGCCGCCTTTCGCGTCGATCTCGACGCCATGGGCAAGCAACGTTTCCGCCACCGCGGTTTGGCCAACGGCGGCGGCGATATGCAGCGGGGTTCTGCCCGCCGAATTCCGGGCCGCAACATCGACGCCCCGAAAAACCAGGAACTCGACCATCGGCACTTGGCCGGCCCTGATCGCGGCGCCGAGCGGTGTGCCGACCGCGTCCTCGGCATTCATGTCCGCACCCTGTTCGATCAGCAGTTCGGCGAGCGGGATGTTGCCGCTCCCAGCCGCGATGTGCAGCGGCACGCCGAGGAGGAAATCCCCCTCGTTCACGTCGGCACCTTCGCTGATCGCCCGTTCAACTTCGCCGACATCGCCCCGTTCGACGGCGTCGAGCAACGATCCGGCAAGCGCCATTGCCGACCAGCCGGTCAGCGCGGCGGCAGCCAAAACGAAGCGCACGGTCATCATGGCCGAATGCCTCCCTTTTAATTATGGGGACACAATACTTAATTCACGTGAATTAAGTATTGTGTCCCCATAATTACCCAAAATTAGAACCTCGCCCCGTCGCCGTTGCCCAACTGGGTCTTGACGGCGTCGATATCGCCCAGCACCCAGAGATGGGTGATCCTGGCCTCGGCGATGGCGAAGAAGGCGGCGCCCAGCCAACGGATCTCGCGCCCCGTGGCCGCGACCCCGAAAAAGTCGGCCCGGTGGCGGCCGTGGAAGATCATGCGGGCGGCGGCCCGGCCCGGCGCGATGACCAGGTCCTCGATCACACAAGTGTAGTCGCCAAGCGCCCGGTGGACGCTGCGCATATAGTCAACGAAGCCGTCGACGCCGCGCTTTTCCGACCCCAGCGAGCCGCGGAAGCGAAAGTCCGCATCCAGGATCTCGGCGGCCACCGCCGCATCCTCGCGGTTCCAGACCTCGTCGTAGAACCGCCTCACCAGCCGTTTTTCGATCTCCGGCATCCCGCCTCTCCGGTGATTGCGGAAAACACTCTGCCACGGCGCCAACGCCGCTTGCAATGACCAACACCGTGGGTAACCTGAACCAAATTCAGGAAGGGAACCGACCATGACCGAGCTTCGGATCGACCTTTACAGCGACACGGTCAGCCGCCCGACCCGGGCCATGCGCCGGGCCATGGCCGAGGCCGAGGTCGGCAACGAACAGGCCGGCGAGGACCCGACCGTCAACCGGCTGTGCGAAATGGTCGCCGAACTGCTGGGCAAGGCCGACGCCATCTACCTGCCGTCGGGCACTATGTGCAACGAGATCGCCTACCGGGTCTGGTGTCGGCCCGGCGACGAAATCATCCTGGACCGAACCGGCCATGCGCTGCATTTCGAGACCGGCGGCCCGGCCGCGCTGAGCGGCGCCATGACCCGCCCCCTGGACGGGGTCCGCGGCATCTTCACCGCCGACCAGGTCAGCGCCGCGGTCCGCCCGCCCTCGCGCCACCATCCCCGTTCGGCCGTGGTCTCGATCGAGCAGACCTGCAATCTGGGCGGCGGCGCGGTCTGGCCGCTTACCGAGATCGAGCAGGTGGCGGGTCGGGCTCGCTCGCACGGCCTGCCGGTGCATCTGGACGGGGCCCGTCTGATGAACGCGGTGGTCGCCTCGGGCGTTTCCGCCGACCGTTTCGCCGGCCCGGCCGACAGTGCCTGGATCGACTTGAGCAAGGGACTGGGCTGCCCGGTCGGCGGGGTGTTGGCCGGGTCGAAGGAATTCATCGACGAGGCCTGGCGCTGGAAGCACCAGTTCGGCGGCGCCATGCGCCAGGCCGGCATCATCGCCGCGGCCGGGGTCTACGCCCTGGACCACCATGTCGAGCGATTGGCCGAAGACCACGCCAATGCCCGCGCGTTGGCTGAGCGCCTGGCCCAGGTGCCGGGCATCGCCATCGCGCCGGACGAGGTGGAAACCAACATGGTCTATTTCGATGTCGCCGGCACCGGCCTCACAGCCGGCGAGATGAGCCATCATCTGCAAGGGCGTGGTATCCGGATCGGTTCCATGGGCGGAACCAGCATGCGGGCGGTCACCCATCTCGACGTCGACCGGGCCGGCGTCGGTGAAGCCGCCGCCGCCGTCGCCGACATCGTCGCCCACGAGGCGCCGGGCCGGTAGCAACGCCGCCGCCTGCCACCTGGTTCGAGACGGGCTTCGCCCTCCTCACCATGGAGACCTTTGCACGGAAGCGGCATTTGTGATTCCCTGTTTTGG
>CAYFNG010000005.1:126883-440885 GCA_964344385.1 uncultured Sneathiellales bacterium | reverse complement strand
AAACAGGGAATCACAAATGCCGCTTCCGTGCAAAGGTCTCCATCCTGAGGAGCCGTGGCACACGGCGTCTCGAAGGACGATGCGGGCCGGGACCTTCCCGCGTAGCCGCCGCGCCGCATCATTCCGCCTCCAGCCGGTCGATGAAACCGGCGATGACGTCCAGGCCCTTGGCCCAGAAGCCGGGATCGCCGGCATCCAGGCCGAACGGGGCCAGAAGTTCCTTGTGCCTGAGCGTGCCGCCCGCCTTCAGCATCTCCAGATAGCGCTCCTGGAAGCCGGTTTCGGCGTCCTGGTAAACCGCGTAGAGCGCGTTGACCAGGCAGTCGCCGAAGGCATAGGCGTAGACGTAGAACGGCGAATGGATGAAGTGCGGGATGTAGCACCAGAAGTGCTGGTAGCGGTCGTCGAAGCTGAGTGCGGGGCCCAGGCTTTCGCCCTGGACGGCCTGCCACAGCTCACCGATGCGCTCGGGCACCAATTCGCCGCCACGGCGCTCGTCGTGCAGGCGTCGTTCGAAGTCGTAGAACGCGACCTGGCGCACCACGGTGTTCAGCATGTCCTCGACCTTGTTGGCCAGCATCACCCGCCGCTGCACCGGGTCGGTCTCGGCCTCCAGCAGCGCCCGGAAGGTCAACTGCTCGCCGAACACGCTGGCGGTCTCGGCCAGGGTGAGCGGCGTATCGCTCATCAAAGCGCCCTGGTGACCGGCCAGGACCTGGTGCACCCCGTGGCCAAGTTCATGGGCCAGGGTCATGACATCGCGGGTCTTGCCGAGATAGTTGAGCAGCAGATAGGGGTGGGCTGACGGCACCGTCGGATGGGCAAATGCGCCGCCCGCCTTGCCCGGCCGGGCCGGGGCATCGATCCAGGGATTGTCGAAAAAGCGCTGACCGATCTCGGCCAGGGTTGGTGAAAACCGGTGATAGGCGTCCAGCACCGTGGTCTTTGCTTCGTCCCAGGCAATGACGCGGTTGTCGGCATCGGGCAGTGGCGCGTTGCGGTCCCAATAATCCAGCTTGTCGCCGCCGAGCCATTTCGCTTTCAGCGCGTAGTAGCGGTGGGAAAGTCTGGGGTAGGCGTCCCTGACCGCCGCCACCAGCGCGTCGACCACCTCCGGCTCGACATGGTTGGCCAGATGCCTGGCATCCGGCGGCGCGGCAAAACCCCGCCAGCCATCTTCCGTCGCCTTGTCCTTGGCCAGGGTATTGGTGATCAGTGCGAACAGCCGGACATTGCCGGCAAAAACATCGCCCAGGGCATGGGCCGCGGCGCGGCGCTTGGGCGCGTCATGCCCCGACAGCAGGTCCAGGGTCTGTTCGCTGGTCAGCACTTCGCCATCGACCGTGAAACGCAAGCCGGCCATGGTTTCGTCGAACAGCCGGATCCAGGCCTGGCGCCCGGTCACGGACTTTTCGTGCAGCAATTGCTCCAGCTCGTCCGACAGCTGATGCGGGCGAAAGGCGCGGGTGTCGCGGATCCAGGGCTGGTAATGGGCCAGGTCCGGCGCGGCCATGGCGGCTTCCAGGTCGGCATCGTCGATCCGATTGAGTTCCAGGGTAAAGAACAGGAGCTTGGTGGTGATCGCCGTGATCCGTTCCTGGATGCCCTGGAAGAACCGGCCGATCTCGGAATCGCTCATATCTCCGGCATAGGAGAGGTGGGCGAACGACATGATCCGCCCCAGCCGGTCGTCCATCGCTTCGTATTCGGCGATCGCCCGGCCCAAGGCGGTGCCGTCCAGGTCGCCCACCCGGCCCTGGTAGCGGGTGTTGAAATCCTCGGCCTCTTTCTCTGCCACCGCCAGATCGTCGGCCAGTTCCGGGCTGGTCCGGCCGGGGTACAGGTCCCCCAGATCCCATTCCGGCAAGGCGCCGAGATCGGCTGTCGACATGTATGATCTCCTTCAGTTTCCGGGCCCTGGGACCCGCACCGCGTCAAGCCAGCAGGAAATGCGCGTGCGCGGCGGCCACCGGTTTTTCACGGTCGTTCTGCCAGGCTTCGACCCGCACATTGGCGATGCGGCGGCCAAGCTTGGTGACGACCCCTTGGGCATATGTGTCCACCGGCTTGGCGGAGCGCAAGTAGTCGATGGTGATATCGATGGTCTTGGGTACTTCGACGGTCTGACGGGCCCAGATCAGCTGCACGATCGCAGCCGATTCGAGCAGCGCCCCGACCACCCCGCCATGCAGGGCCGGCAGCAACGGATTGCCGATCAGATCGCGGTTTTCCGGCATCCGGCACAGGGCACCGTCGTCGCCGATTTCCAGGACGATGCCGAGATACTGCATGTAGGGGATGGCGCGGACCACCCCGGCATAGTCGCCGGTGCGCTTGGCTTCCTCGATCGCCGCCTCGATCATGCCGCGCCCTCCTTGCCGATCACGTTCGAACCGGGGGCAAGGCCGCCCGAACCCACCATGAACGCGGCGGCACAGCTGGCGATCGGGTCGTCGGCATTGTCGTGATAGGCGCTGCCGCGGACAAAGGCGATGCTGCGGGTCAGCTTGTAACATTCCGCGGCGGCATACAGGGTCTTTTCCGGCGTGGTCGGCTTCAGGTAATCGATGCGCAGGTCCAGGGTGGCGATCGGCACCATCTTCTGGACCGCGGCAAACACGGCCAGCCCGCCGACCGTGTCGATCAGGGTGGTGATCACGCCGCCATGCAAGAAACCGGTCAACGGATTGCCGACCTGTTGCGGCTGATAGTCCAGCTTGATCTCGATCTCGCGGCCCCGCACCGCCGAAGCCTCGACGCCAAGGGCCCGGCAATGCGGGATACCCTGGGTCAGGAACGTGGTGACCGTGTCGAGGTCGAGCTTCAGATACGCATCGGTCATAGGCCGTGGTAATCCTTGTACCATTCGACGAAGCGCGGCACGCCAATGTCGATTGGCGTGGCCGGCTGGAAACCGAGATCGCGCTGGGTGGCGGCGATATCGGCATAGGTGGCCCGGACATCGCCCGGCTGCATCGGTTCCAATTGCCGCTCCGCTTTCCTGCCGATCGCCGTTTCCAGGACCTCGATCAGGCGGAGCAAGGGTTCGGAGCGGTGGTTGCCGATATTGTAGACCCGATGCGGCGGCGCGCCCTCATCCACCGGCGGCTGATCCAGCGCCGCCAAAATCCCGGCCACGATATCGTCGATATAGGTGAAGTCGCGCTCCATGTCGCCGTGATTGAAGACCCGGATCGGCCGGCCGGCATAGATTGCGTCGGCAAACAGCCACAGGGCCATGTCGGGCCGCCCCCAGGGGCCGTAGACGGTGAAGAACCTGAGCCCGGTCTGCGGCAGGCGGTAAAGATGGGCGTAGGTGTGGCCCATCAATTCGTCCGCCTTCTTGGTGGCGGCATACATCGACACCGGTTTGTCAACCGGATCCTCGACCGAAAAAGGCAGCTTGGTGTTGCCGCCATAGACCGAGCTGGAACTGGCATAGACCAGATGCTCGAAGCCATCGAGATGGCGGCAGGTCTCGGTCACCACCAAATGTCCCATGACATTGGTCTGGACATAGGCGAAGGGATCGATCAGCGAATAGCGGACCCCGGCCTGGGCGGCCAGATGCACCGCCCTGCGCACGCCTTGGCCCTTGACCGCCGCCGCCATGGCCTCGCGGTCGGCTATGTCGATATGGTGGAAGGTAAAACCGGTCTGGGTCTGCAACCGGGCCAGCCGGGCCTGTTTCAGGTTGACATCGTAATAGTCGCTGAGAACGTCGACCCCGACCACCTGCTCGCCACGGGCCAGCAAGCGCTCCGCCACGTGATAGCCGATAAAACCGGCCACCCCGGTCACCAATACGCTCATAGCCATGCTCCGTGTTTCTCGACCCGCTGGGTTTTAGGCTGTCCGGGGCCGGAAATCCAGTTTAACCATTCCTTTACCGCACCTGTGTCATATTGAGACATTAACTATGGCGTGATAGCGTCAAACAGGCGTGGATAACCAGTAAACATCGGGGTCCGAAATGGCGCAGACGATTCTGATCGTCGATGATGATCCGACACAGCGGCGGCTGCTGGAAGCCGGAATCGGTAAGCAGGGCTACAACACCGTAACGGCGGAAGGCGGCGCCCAGGCGATCGAACGCCTGACCGGGGAGCAGAAGGTGCCGGTCGACCTGATGCTGCTGGACCTGGTGATGCCGGAAGTCGATGGCCTGAACGTTTTGGAGGCCATCCGCCCGACACATCCCAGCCTGCCGGTTATCGTGCTGACCGCCCATGGCGGCGTCGACACCGTGGTCAAGGCGATGCGGGCCGGCGCCACAGATTTCATGGTCAAGCCCGCCAGCCCGGAACGGCTGAAGGTTTCGATCGACAACACGTTGAAGCTGAACACGCTGGCCGGCGAAGTCTCGCGGCTGACCCGCAAGATGGCCAATCAGATGAGCTTCGACGACCTGATCGGCCGCTCGGGCGCCATGGGCAAGGTCATCGAGATGGCCAAGCGGGGTGCGCAGTCGAACATTCCGATCCTGATCGAAGGCGAAAGCGGCGTCGGCAAGGAAGTCATCGCCCGGGCCATCCAGGGTTCCGGCGAGCGCCAGGGCAAGCCGTTTGTCGTCGTCAATTGCGGTGCGATCCCCGACAATCTGGTGGAAAGCATCCTGTTCGGCCATGAAAAGGGTTCGTTCACCGGCGCCACCGACCGCCATGTCGGCAAGTTCGTCGAGGCAACCGGCGGTACCCTGTTTTTGGACGAAATCGGTGAGTTGAAGCTGGACATGCAGGTCAAGCTTTTGCGGGCGCTGCAGGAGAACGAGGTTGACCCGGTCGGATCGACCAAACCGGTCAAGATCGATATCCGGCTGATTTCTGCCACCAACCGGGACCTGGCCAAGCAGGTCCAGGAGGGTCATTTCCGCGAAGACCTGTATTACCGACTGAACGTCTTTCCGATCCACATGCCGCCGCTGCGCGAACGGGTCGATGACGTGCCGCTGCTGGTCGAGCACTTCATCAATTCCATCGCCGCCTCGGAAGGCAAGCAGGTGCGTGGTGCCACGGCGGAAACCCTGGACATGTTGCGTGCCTTCCACTGGCCGGGCAATGTCCGGCAGTTGGAGAACGCCGTGTTCCGCGCCGTGGTGCTGGCGGACGGCGAGTTGCTGACCATCGCCGATTTCCCGCAGGTCGCCCAGGCCATGGGCCTGGTCTCGGACCAGATCGAGATGATGGCGCCGACGGCCGCCGCCACACCCTTCCCGGCCGCGACCGGAGCCAATCCCTCGCCTGCGGTTGCCGTGCTCGACCCGAGCGGCGGCCTGCGCAAGATCGCGGAAGTCGAAAACGACATGATCCGGCTGGCGATCGACAAGTATGACGGCCGGATGTCGGAAATCGCCCGCCGCCTGGGGATCGGCCGCTCCACGCTTTATCGCAAAGTCCGGGACCTGGGCATCGAAGTTCGCGAAGAAGCCGGCTGATCCGGCCGGCCAGACCCCCAACCGCGACTGACCTGTCGCGGCCAAAAAGGTCAATAATACTGTCTTATATTGCCATGCGCACAGCGATGCGCTAGTATTCCGGCATGCGAAACGGCCGGGTCGTGCACCCGAAAGCGCCTCACCATCGCTGCCGGCGCTCATTTGCGGGGGCCGGTATTCATGGCACATCGCCAGCGGACAGGAGGAATCTCGATGAGCCTCGCCGCCGTATCTTTGGACGACAAATACACGGTTGAACGCGGCCGCATCTATCTGACCGGAATCCAGGCTTTGGTCCGCCTGCCGATGATGCAGCGCCAGCGTGACTTGGCCGACGGCCTCAACACGGCCGGCTTCGTCTCGGGTTATCGCGGCTCTCCGCTCGGCGGCCTCGACCAGAGCCTTTGGGCGGCGCGATCCTTCCTGAAAGACAATCACATCCATTTCGAGCCCGGCCTGAACGAGGACCTGGCGGCGACCGCGATCTGGGGCTCGCAGCAGGCCAATCTGTTTCCCGACACGCGTTATGACGGCGTGTTCGGCATGTGGTACGGCAAGGGCCCCGGGGTCGACCGCACCATTGACGTCCTGAAGCATGCCAACGGTGCCGGCACGTCGAAACATGGCGGGGTGCTGTTCGTCGCCGGCGACGACCATGGCGCCGTGTCTTCGACCCTGGCGCACCAGTCGGACCATCTGTTCATGGCAACCATGATGCCGGTGCTGCATCCGGCCAGCGTCCAGGACTATCTCGACTACGGCCTTTATGGCTGGGCCATGTCGCGCTATTCGGGCCTGTGGGTCGGGTTCAAGGCGATCAGCGAGACCGTCGAAAGCTCAGCCAGCGTCGAGGCCGATCCCGACCGGGTCAAGATCGTCATGCCGGACGATTTCCAGATGCCGGACGAAGGGGTCAGCATCCGCTGGCCCGACGACCGGTTCGCACCTGAACAGCGTCTGCACGACACCAAGATTTTTGCCGCCTTGGCCTTTGCCCGCGCCAACCAGTTGGACAAGATCGTCATCGACAGCCCCAACCCGCGGCTTGGCATCATCACCACCGGCAAGGCCTATCTCGACGTCCGCCAGGCGCTCGACGATCTGGGAATCGACGACGCCATGGCCGCCGAAATCGGCCTGCGCGTCTATAAGGTTGCCATGCCCTGGCCGTTGGAACGTTACGGCGCCCGCCGCTTTGCCGAGGGGCTGGAAGAGGTGCTGGTGGTCGAGGAAAAACGGGCGATCGTCGAGAACCAGTTGAAGGAACAGCTCTACAATTGGCGGGAAAGCGTGCGGCCGCGGGTGATCGGCAAGCGCGACGAAGACAGCAACACCCTGCTGTCGCCGATCGGCGAGTTGACCCCGGCCCGAGTGGCCCGGGTGATCGCCGGCCGCATCGGCCGCTTCATCACGTCGACCCATATCGAGGAGCGGCTGGCTTTCCTCGACGCCAAGGAACGCGCCCTGGCGGCGGAACCGGACAAGATCGTGCGCACGCCGTATTTCTGTTCCGGCTGTCCCCACAACAGCTCGACCAAGGTGCCCGAGGGCAGCCGCGCCACCGCCGGCATCGGCTGCCATTACATGTCGATCTGGATGGACCGATCGACTTCGACCTCGACGCAGATGGGCGGCGAAGGGGTGCCGTGGATCGGCCAGGCGCCGTTCACCGACGAAAAGCATGTTTTCGCCAATCTGGGCGACGGCACCTATCACCATTCCGGCCTGCTGGCGATCCGGGCGGCGGTCAGCGCTGGGGTCAACATCACCTATAAGATTCTCTACAACGACGCCGTCGCCATGACCGGCGGCCAGCCGATCGAGACCAGCCTGACGGTTCCGGCGATCAGCCGCCAAGTGCAGGGCGAAGGCGTGGCCCGCGTCGTCGTCGTCTCGGACGAACCGGAGAAATACCCGCGCAATACGCCGTTCGCCCCCGGGGTCACGATCCGCCACCGCGACGAACTGGATGCGGTGCAACGCGAGTTGCGCGACACGCCGGGCGTGACGGTGCTGATCTACGACCAGACCTGTGCCGCCGAAAAGCGCCGCCGGCGCAAACGCGGTACCTATCCCGACCCCGCCATCCGGGCGGTGATCAATGATCTGGTGTGCGAAGGGTGCGGCGATTGCTCCGACCAGTCGAACTGCATTTCGGTCGAGCCCCTGGACACCGAATTCGGCCGCAAGCGGGCGATCAACCAGTCCGCCTGCAACAAGGATTTTTCCTGCCTCAACGGTTTCTGTCCCAGCTTCGTCACCGTCCATGGCGGCGAGTTGCGCAAACGTCGCCCCGGCGCCGCCGGCGGCCGCTACCAGGCGCTGATGGAGAAGCTGCCGGCACCGCCGCCGGCCGATTTGACAAACCCCCAGAGCATCCTGTTGACCGGCATCGGCGGTACCGGCGTGGTCACGGTCGGCGCCATTCTCGGCATGGCCGCCCATCTGGAGGGCAAGGGCGTGACCCTGTTGGACCAGACCGGCCTGGCACAGAAAGGGGGCGCGGTGACCAGCCACATCCGGATCGCCCGGGGCGCCGACCAGATCTATGCCGTCCGCATTCCGGCCGGCGGTGCCGATGTGTTGATCGGCTGCGACCTGGTGGTCTCGGCCGGTTCCGAGACCTTGGCCAAGGTCCAAAACGGGGTCACCCGCGCGGTGGTCAACCAGCACAAGACCCCGACCGCCGGTTTTGTCCTGGATGGCGACCAGCGTTTCGACGCCGAAACCCTGAAGGCGTCGGTGCGCCAGGCCGCCGGCGACAATCTGACCGAGTTCGTCGACGCCTCCACCCTGGCCACCGCTCTGATGGGCGATGCCATCGCCACCAACCTGTTCATGCTGGGCTATGCCTATCAGCGCGGCCTGATCCCGGTCAGCGAGGCGGCCCTGGTCCAGGCGATCCAGCTCAACGGCGTGGCGGTCGAGAGCAATCTCAGGACTTTTGGCTGGGGCCGGTTGGCAGCCGCCGACCCAATGGCGGTCGACGAGGCAGCCCGGCCGCAACTACCTGTTTTTCATGACAGAATCGTCTCTGCAGGCTTGGGCGAGGTGATCGATCGCCGGGCCGACCACCTGACCGAGTACCAGGACGCGGCCTACGCCCGGCGATACCGCGACCTGGTTGAAAGGGTCCGGGGTGCCGAGGCGGTGGCGGTGCCCGGCTCGGACCGCCTGGCGGATGCGGTCGCCCGCAACTTTTTCAAGTTGCTGGCCTACAAGGACGAATACGAAATCGCCCGGCTGCACGCCGATCCCCTGTTCCAGGAGAAGCTGACAGCCCAGTTCGAGGGCGACTACAAAATCGCCTTCCACCTGGCGCCGCCGCTGATCGCCCGCCGCGATCCCCATACCGGGCATTTGCGCAAACGCCGCTACGGCGCCTGGATGCTGCCGATCTTCCGCACCCTGGCCAAGTTCAAGGGCCTGCGCGGCACCGCCCTGGACCCGTTTGGCCACACCGCGGAACGCCGCCGGGAACGGCAGTTGATCGTCGAGTACGAGGCCGTGGTCGATGAATTGCTGGCCAGCCTGAGCCCCGGCAATCACGCATTGGCGGTCGAAATCGCCGGCCTGCCGGCCCGGATACGCGGCTTCGGGCATGTCAAGGAACAGGCGATCGCGGCGGCAAAAGCCGAGGAAGCCGCCCTGATGGCCCGCTTCCGCGCCCCGCCGGACCTGCCTGCTGCCGCCGACGCGGCCGCCGAGTAGCCGCCCGACCCCACCGATTTGTGAGACCCGGCAACGCCCCGACCTGCTAGTCTTGTGCACGGGATCGCGACAATATGCCGGTCCTTCGAACCGGGGAGGCAGCCATGATCGGATTGCGCGTTTCGTGGGTTGCGTTGCTTGTTTTGGGGTGGTTCGCGGTCGCTGCCGAGGCAGCGGAAGAGGTCGACCTGGAGCTGGTTCTGCTGGCCGATGCGTCGCGGTCTATCGACGATGGCGAAATCGCCTTTCAGCGCCAGGGCTATGCCAGCGCGATCACCGATCCCGACGTGCTGTCGGCGATCGGGGTCGGTTATCACGGGCGCATCGCCGTCGCCTATGTCGAATGGGGCGACGAGTTTTCCCAGGATCTGGTGGTGCCGTGGACGGTGATCGACGGTCCGGCCAGCGCCAAACGCTTCGCCGAACGCCTGACCGCGGCACCGCGGCGGGCCGACGGCCCCAACGCGATCGGCAGCGCGCTGGCCCTGGCGACCGGATTGATCACCGGCAATGACTTTGAGGGCGAGCGGCGGGTCATCGATTTCTCGGCCGACAGCGCCTATAGCGGCGGTGGCGTCGACATCCAGGAGGCACGGGCAGCCGCCCTGGCCGCCGGCATTACCATCAATGGTCTGGCCATTCTGTGCCGGGACTGTGCCTCGGGCCGGCCGATCGACTATGACCTGGAAGCCGCCTTCGCCGCTCTGATCACCGGCGGCCCGGGCAATTTCGTGGTCACCGCCGACGGCAAAACCAGCTTCGCCGAAGCAGTGCGCCGCAAGCTGCTGCTGGAAATCGCCGGCACGCCGGCACCGTACCGCAACGCCAGGCGGACTGTCCGAGACGATAGATGAAACCAAGGGGAGATGAGCTTGCCTCATCACCCCATGGCAAGCGCGACCGCACGTCGGCGCTTATGCGCCGGAAGCCCAGCGAGCGGAGGCGAGCGCCCGGCGCCTGAGGGGCCAATCAACGGTCGTCTTCGACCGTTGGTACGGAACCGTACGACCGCCTGCTTGGCCCCCCTACTCTCTAGCGCATGATGAACGGGTTGGGGGTTTCGGTGGCGGTGGAGATCCAGACGGTTTTGGTCTGGAGATATTCCTGAATCGCCTGCTGGCCGCTTTCCCGACCCAGGCCGGACTGTTTGTAGCCGCCGAACGGGGCGACGAAGCTGACCGCGCGATAGGTGTTGACCCAGACCGTGCCGGCCTTGATCCGTTTCGGCACCTCGATGGCGCGGCGGATCGACGAGGTCCAGACGCCGCTGGCCAGGCCGTAGACCACGTCATTGGCGATCGCCACCGCTTCGTCCTCGTCCTCGAACGGGATCACCGACAGGACCGGGCCGAACACCTCTTCCTGGGCGATCCGCATGGCATTGGAGACGCCGGTGAAAATGGTCGGTTCGATGAACCAGCCATCGCCGCATTCGGGCCGCTCGGCCTTGGCGCCACCCAGCACGCATTCGGCCCCGTCGTCGCGGGCGACGTCCAGATAGCCAAGGATCTTTTCGTATTGCGGCAGGGTTGTGACCGGCCCGACCTGGGTATCGATCGACATCGGGTCGCCCATTTTGGCGGTCCTGGCGAAGGCGACCAGCTTGTCGACGAATTCGTCATGGATCGAACGCTGCACCAGCAGCCGCGACCCGGCGATGCAGGTCTGCCCGGTGGCGGCGAAGATGCCGGAGATCGCCCCCTTGACCGCGTTCTCCATGTCGCAATCGTCGAACACGATATTCGGTGATTTGCCACCCAGCTCCAGGCTGACCTTCTTCAGGGACTGGGCCGCGTTCTGGTAGACCCGGGCCCCGCTCAGGGCGCCGCCGGTGAAGGCGACCTTGGCGACGTCCTTGTGGGTGACCAGGGCCTCGCCGATTTCTGCCCCGAAGCCGGTGACCACGTTGAAGACGCCCTTGGGGAAACCGGCCTGGTCGACCAGCCGCGCCAACGCCAGGGTCGAGGCGGAGGTGAACTCGGAGGGTTTGACCACCACCGTGTTGCCCGCCGCCAGGGCCGGCGCCAGTTTCCACGACAGCAGCAGCAGCGGCGAATTCCACGGCGTGATCATGACGCAGACGCCAAGCGGTTCGTAGGCCGTGTAGGTGAAGTGGTCGGGCTTGTCGATCGGCAGCACCGCGCCCTCGATCTTGTCGGCCAGACCGGCGAAATAGTAGTACCATTGCGGCACGTACCTGCACTGCATGCCCATTTCGGCAATCAGTTTGCCGTTGTCGCGGACCTCGATTTCCGCCAGTTCCTCGGCGTTCTCAGCGATCAGATCGCCCAGTCGGCGCAACAGGTGGCCGCGCTGGGTAGCGGTCATCGCCGGCCAGTCGCCGCCGTCGAAGGCCGCCTTGGCCGCCGCCACCGCCGCGTCGGCATCGGCCGCGCCGCCACGCGCCACCCGGGCCCAGGGCTGACCGGTAAACGGGTTGAAGCTGTCGAAATAGTCGCCGCCGGCCGGCGCGACGGTCGTCCCGCCGATATGCATGTCCAGGGTTTCGAGGTCCGCCATCTGATCCTCCCAGTCTTCCGCGAAGGCCCGGGCCGAGCTTAGGGCCCCGGCCTGCCCGGAGCAAGCGGCGAAGGTGTACCGACGACCGCGAGCGTTGACCGACACCACAGCCATTCAAACTGGTCGCAATTCGGTCGATCGGACCGCGCGGGGTCAATTTGCTGCATCAAATCATCGCCTAAGCCTGGAAAAGGCTCTAATATGATACCCCGGCCGATGAGAGGGTGCTCCATGGAGTGGAAGGACAAGTTCAGCCTCGGCAACGAGGGGATCGACAATCAGCACAAGATGCTGTTCGACCTGGTCGGCCAGATTGAGGCGGCGGCGTCGCTGCGGCGCAGCACCGAGGAGATTGTCGCGACGCTGAAAGAATATGCCACGCGCCATTTCGCCGACGAGGAGGCCTTTATGGCCGCGGTCGGCTTTCCCGACCTCGAAGCCCATCGCGAAATGCACAAACGGTTCGCGGCGAGAGTCGTCGGGATGGAAGAATCCCTCGAAAGCGGCAGCCCGTTGGCGCAGATCGAGCTTAAGACCTTCCTGCAGAACTGGCTGGAGTTCCACATTCTGGACGCCGACATGAAGATCCGCGATTGGGTGGTCGGCGACGCGCCCGAATGGTGAGGGCGTGCGGCCCGATGCCAGGACCAACCCACCCATAGCCGGTTTGCCCCAGCCCATCGTTCTCCGCCCGGCCCGGCCTGAGGATATTCCGGCGCTGGACGCGTTGTGTTTCCGGTCCAAGGCGATGTGGGGCTATGACGACGCTTTCATCGCTGCCTGCCGCGACGAATTAACGACCCGGACCTGCGACCTTGAACGCACCATGATCGCCGAGACCGGCGGCGAGTTGCGGGGGATGGTCCAGATCGGATGGGCCGGGGACGCGGCCGACCTCTTGAAGATGTTCGTCGCGCCCGAGGCGGTCCGCCGGGGCATCGGCCAAGAGCTCTACCGATGGGCTATCGAAACCGCAAAGGCGGCCGGCGCCGATCGCATGATCATCGACGCCGACCCCAACGCCGCCGATTTCTACCGCCGCATGGGCGCCAGCGACGACGGCACCGTGCCGTCGGGCTCCAACCCGTGCCGAAGGCTGCCGCGACTGGTGCATGTTTTGGGAGGGTTGTAATGCCGTCAGGATACCGAGGACCAGACCCGACACCGATACGAGACTTGGGATTTGCTGCCTGATACTTTAGCTCCCATGCGCGACCGCGAAGCGAGTATTATCAGTGGACGAACAACGATCTTGACAAGCCCGGGGTCAAAGTAAAGTGGTCAGTGTCATTCAAATGGGCACGTAGGCCGAGAGGCAGGTTCGTAGCCTCGCCATTGCCCCAACCCCCCAGTTCCGCTACAACACCGCCACCGTTGGTGCCGTTCCATATCAGTCGGCGCGGACGGGTATTTCCACCAGCTTGACGACGCGAAGGACACCGCCATGGCCGCCTATCAGTACATCTATGTGATGAAGGGGTTGAACAAGACCTATCCGGGTGGGCGGCAGGTGTTGAAGGATATCTGGCTGTCCTTCTTTCCCGGCGCCAAGATCGGCGTGTTGGGCCTGAACGGTGCCGGCAAATCGACGCTCTTAAAGATCATGGCCGGCATCGAGACTGAGTTCAACGGCGAGGCCTGGGCGGCGGACGGCGTCAAGGTCGGCTATCTGGCCCAGGAGCCGGAACTGGACGAGGACAAGGACGTTCTCGGCAATGTCATGGAGGGAGCCGGGGAAACCAAGGCGCTGTTGGACCGGTTCGAGGAAGTTTCGGCCCGCTTTGCCGAACCGCTGGACGATGACGAGATGAACGCCCTGATCGAGGAGCAGGGCGAGCTGCAGGAGAAGATCGACGCCGCCGACGCCTGGGACTTGCAGCGCAAGGTTGAGATCGCCATGGACGCGCTGCGCTGCCCGCCCGGCGAGGCGCCGGTGACCAACCTGTCGGGCGGCGAGCGGCGCCGGGTCGCGCTGTGCCGCCTGCTGCTGTCGCGCCCCGACATGCTGCTGCTGGACGAGCCGACCAACCATCTGGACGCCGAGTCCGTAGCCTGGCTGGAGCGCTTCCTGCACGACTATCCCGGCACCGTGGTGGCGGTGACCCATGACCGCTATTTCCTGGATAACGTCGCGGGCTGGATCCTGGAGTTGGATCGCGGCGCCGGCATCCCGTGGGAGGGCAATTATTCATCCTGGCTGGACCAGAAGGAAAAGCGTCTGGAGCAGGAGGGCAAACAGGAGGACGCGCGCCGCCGCACCCTGCAGCGGGAACTGGAATGGATCCGCCAATCGCCGCGCGCCCGCCAGGCCAAGTCCAAGGCCCGGGTCAGCGCCTATGAGGCGTTGCTTTCCGAAGAGCACCAAAAGGCGCAAGCCCGGGCCCAGATCGTGATCCCGGCCGGGCCCAGGCTGGGCGATCTGGTGATCGAGGCCCAGGGCCTGAACAAGGGCTTCGAGGAGAAGCTGCTGATCGACGACCTGTCGTTCAAGCTGCCGCCCGGCGGCATTGTCGGGGTGATCGGCCCCAACGGTGCCGGCAAGACGACGCTGTTCCGCATGATCACCGGCCAGGAGGCGCCGGACAGCGGCGGCTTGCGGATCGGCGAGACGGTCAAGCTGGGCTATGTCGACCAGAGCCGCGACAGCCTGGACGCGGGCAAAACCGTGTGGGAGGAAATCTCGGACGGGCGCGACGTCATCGAACTGGGCAAGCGCGAAGTGCAGAGCCGGGCCTATGTCTCGTCCTTCAATTTCAAGGGTTCGGACCAGCAGAAGAAGGTCGGGCAGCTGTCGGGCGGCGAGCGCAACCGGGTGCACCTGGCCAAGATGCTGAAATCTGGCGCCAATCTGCTGCTGCTTGACGAGCCGACCAATGATCTGGACGTCGACACCTTGAGGGCGCTGGAGGAGGCGTTGCTGGAGTTCGCCGGTTGCGCCGTCGTGATCAGCCATGACCGCTGGTTCCTGGACCGCATCGCCACCCATATTCTGGCCTTCGAAGGCGACAGCCATGTCGAATGGTTCGAGGGCAATTTCGAGGATTATGAAGCCGACAAGAAGCGCCGCCTGGGGGCGGACGCGGTCGAACCGCACCGGATCAAGTACAAGCCGATCCACCGCGGCTGAGTTCGGACCACAACCACGAATCGGATATTCGGCGACCACAGGCGCTAATAAATATCCGAATTCTGCAAATATTTACCATTGGCTAACCATGTCGGCGAGGTATTTTTCCGAACATGCAAATCTTAATCTAGAATAATCAAAAAAGAAATACCTGAATATTCAATATATTACTTCTGATTTTCACAATTGAAACATATTGCGGAAAATTTTACGTAATTTCGTTGTTTTTATTTATGTTCTATTTGAATATTTCTTAATGATTGTTGGGAAATAATCGGGGCCAGGACAACCGATAACCCCCGGATTTCCCCCATGACACAGCGCCCCTGGAAACAGCTTGCCACCCTCTTCCTCCTTGCCGGTATGACGGGCGTCAGTTTCGGCGCCTGGGCCCTTGGTATGGCCGGCAGTCAGCATAACCTTACCATCGCCGGAAACAGCGAGCAGGCTTGCGCCTTCTGCCACGCCCCGCATACCGATGACGGCCTGGACGGCGCCGGACAAGCCCCGGCCTGGAGCGGCAACGTCGCGCCCGGCAGCTTTCAAGTGTTCGGCGGCCAAATGACCGCGGGCAGCAGTTCGCTGCAGGACGGTTCGCAGGCCTGCCTGTCGTGCCACGACGGCGTGATCGGCTTCGACCAACGCAACCGCGCCAAGGCGCCGACACAGACCGTGTCGACCGGCGGCTTCAGCCTGACGCTGCCCCAGGGCGCGACCAACAACCATCCGGTCTCTGTCCCTTATGGTCAGGACCACAACGCAGATTACAAGCCCCTGTCCGCGGTCGTCGCGGCCGGCCTGCCACTGTTCGGCGCGGCCGGCGACCAAGTGGAATGCGGCACCTGTCACGACGCACACGGCTCGAAAGCCAACAAGTTCCTCAGAACGGTGAACAGTGCCGCAGGCTTGTGCAACACCTGTCACAACAAGTAACAGGAGAATGACCGACGATCGAGGGGTGCGCCCACGGCGCACCCTTTGTCGTAAACCGGGTTCGACGGCTCTACCGGGGCGCAAAACGGCCCCCTGACCGGCCCTGGTGGCGATCAGCCAATCGGTCCATGTGCTATCCGGTCGGGACCAAATAAAACGGCCTAATCAACATGATACTCAGTCGCCAGATTTAGCGAAACATCAATAATTTGGCAGCCATAGTGGAAGTAATGGTATATAAGGGCGGGCTATGGTGCAGATGAGTAGACAGAAACCGCCCGGTCCGGTCGTGCTGTGCGTTTTGGACGGATGGGGATGTCGCGTCGACGGGGACGACAATGCCATCCATCGCGCCGCCACGCCGAACTGGGACCGTCTGGTCAGGACCCAGCCTTTTGCGACCCTGGCGACCTCAGGCCTGGATGTCGGCCTGCCGGACGGGCAAATGGGCAATTCCGAAGTCGGACATATGAACCTGGGCGCCGGACGGGTGGTGCTGCAGGACCTGCCGCGCATCGACAAGCTGATTGCCGACGGCGAACTGGCCGGCCTGCCGGCCTTTGCCGGATTGCGTCGGGCACTGGGTCAAAGCGGTGACACCTGCCATATCATGGGCCTGGTCGGACCCGGTGGCGTTCACGCCCACCAATCCCACCTGGTGGCGCTGGCCCGCGCCTTGGCCGCCGACGGCATTCCGGTCCGCCTGCATGCCTTTCTCGATGGCCGCGATACACCCCCCAGAAGCGCCCGCGACTATTTGAAAAACCTGGCGGGCGATCTCGCCAAACTGCCCGATACCCATATCGCAACCGTGGTGGGCCGCTATTTCGCCATGGACCGCGACCAGCGCTGGGACCGGGTGGCCCAGGCCTATGATTTGCTGGTCGACGGCACCGGGCATCACGCCGCCGACCCGCTGGCTGCGATCGACAACGCCTATGGCCGGGAGGAGAACGATGAATTCGTCACCCCGACCGCGATCGGCGGCTTTGCCGGCATGGCTGATGGCGACGCGGTGCTGATGGCCAATTTCCGTGCCGACCGGGCGCGGGAAATCCTCACCGCCCTGTTGCAACCCGAATTCGCCGGCTTCGCCCGGTCGCGGCGGGTGGCTTTCGCGGCCGCCGCCGGCATGTGCGAATACTCGGCGGATCTGAACCAGGTTATGACCACCCTGGTGCCGCCGATCGACCTGACCGGATCGCTGGGCGAAGCGGTGGCTTTGGCCGGCGGCCGCCAATTGCGCCTGGCCGAAACCGAGAAGTACGCCCATGTCACGTTTTTCCTGAACGGCGGCCGCGAAAAACCGTTTCCGGGCGAGGACCGCATCCTGGTGCCGTCACCAAAGGTCGCGACCTATGACCTGCAGCCGGAAATGTCGGCGCCCGAGGTCACCGACAAGCTGGTCGCGGCCATCGGCGGTGGCGGTTACGATCTGATCGTGGTCAACTTTGCCAATCCGGACATGGTCGGCCATACCGGAGTGATGGATGCCGCCATGGTGGCGGCCGGTGTCGTCGACACCTGCCTGGGCCGCCTGGAGACGGCGTTGGAAAAATCCGGCGGCGTCGCCTTGATCACCGCGGACCACGGCAATCTGGAAATGATGCGCGACCCCGGGACCGGTCAGCCGCACACCGCCCACACCACCAATCGTGTGCCGGCCGTGCTGGTCAATGCGCCGCCGGGTGTCGCCGATCTGGGTGATGGCGGCCTGGCCGACGTGGCGCCCACCCTGCTGGCCCTGATGGGCCTGGACCAGCCAACGGCGATGTCGGGGCGCAGCCTGTTGGTGTCATCGCATGCGGAGCCTGCGCGCCGTGCCGGATAAGCTGGATATTCTCCGACGGCCGGTTCTGCTGGCTGTTGCCCTGGCCTTTATTGCCGGGGGCGCCTGGGCCAAGGGCGAACCGGCAGATGAAAAGCTGCGGGCCGTCGTCGATGATATCGCCAAGGCCCAGATCAGGCACCAGACCCTGGAAGTCGAGGTTCGCAACCTGGACCGGGAACTGGCCGACCTGCGGCAGCGGCAGATCCAGGCGGCGGCGGAGGTCCAACGCCACGAAACACGAGCCAGCGCGGTTGAGAGCCGGATCGACGAAATCGACGGCGATATCGAACGAATGGGCACGACGCTGAAGGCCCAGCGCCACGACCTGGCCCTGACGCTGGGCGCGTTGCAACGGTTGCGCCGCCAACCACCGGAGGCTTTGATCGCGACCCAGAACAGTGCCGTCGACACCTTGCGCAGCGCCTTCCTGCTGGGCGGCGTGGTCCCGGAACTGGATCGCCGGGTCGCACGGGTCGAGCAAACCCTGGCCCGGCTGGCCGACCTTAGGCGGGCAGGCGAGGAGGAACGGCAATCGCTGGCCGCGACCCTGGCCGCGTTGAACACCACCAAGACCGAATTGCAGACCTTACGCGAGACCAAGCAGCGGCTGATGGACCAGCAGGTGGACGAGCGTCGCAAGTCCCAGACCCGTCTGACCGCTTTGTCCTCGGAAGCGGCCACACTGCGCGCCCTGCTGCAGAGCCTGGCCGAGGAGAAGGCGGCCCGCGAAAAGGCGGAAGAGGAAAAACGCAGATTGGCCGCCTTGGGCCCCAGCTCGGCCGCCGGCGATGCGGCCCGCCGGGCCCTGGAGCAATCGCCAGCCAAGGATAATGCCGGGATCGAACAGGCCAGCGCCCTGCGCCGGGTGCCGATCACGCCGATGTCGATGCTGTCGTCATTCGCTTCGGCCCGCGGCAAGCTGACCCGGCCGGTGCGCGGCCGAGTGGTTCGCCGCTTTGGCCAGAACGACGCCAAGGGCCTGCCGACCAAGGGAATCCTGATGGAAACCCGGGACCAGGCCCAGGTCGTCGCGCCGTTTGACGGCAAGGTCGTCTTCGCGGGCCCGTTCCGGTCCTACGGGCAACTCTTGATCATCGAACACGGCGAGGGATATCATAGCTTGCTTGCCGGCATGTCCCGCATCGACGGGGAGGTCGGCCAGCTTCTGTTGGCAGGCGAGCCGGTCGGCGAGATGCCGTCTGGCCGGGATACCAAGCCGATCCTATATATCGAGCTACGTCAAAACGGAAATCCGATTAACCCTTTGCTGTGGTTGTCGGCCAGTGAAAGGAAGGTCAGCGGATAAATGCGGAATCTGTTTCTTGCCAGCGTCTTGGCGCTGGCGCTCTTCGCCGCGCCCACCGGCGTCTTTGCCGCCAATTCGGAGACCTATCGGCAGCTTGACCTGTTCGGCGACGTTTTCGAGCGCATCCGGGCCGACTATGTCGAAGAGGTCGACGATGCCGATCTGATGGAGGCGGCGATCAACGGCATGTTGTCGTCGTTGGACCCCCATTCCAGCTACCTCAATGCCAAGCGGTTCCGCGACATGCAGGTTCAGACCCGCGGCGAGTTCGGCGGCTTGGGAATCGAAGTCACCATGGAGAACGGCCTGGTCAAGGTCGTGGCACCGATCGACGACACACCGGCGTCGCGGGCGGGTTTGCGGTCGGGTGACTTTATCACCCATCTCGATGGCGAACCTGTCCTGGGCCTGACCCTGTCGGAAGCGGTTGAGAAGATGCGCGGCCCGGTCGATTCGACACTGTCGCTGACCATCTCGCGTCCCGGTGCCGACAAGCCTTTCGACGTCGACCTGACCCGGGCGATCATCAAGGTGCCGTCGGTCCGGGCTCGGGCCGAAGGTGATATCGTGGTCTTGCGCATTACCTCGTTCAACGAACAGACAGAGATCGGCCTGCGCCGGGAAACCGAGCGCTTGAAGAAGGAAGTCGACAGCTTTCAGGGGTTGATCCTGGATCTGCGCAACAATCCGGGTGGCCTGCTGGACCAGGCGATCGCCGTGTCGGACGCGTTCCTGGACCAAGGTGAGATCGTGTCGACCCGGGGTCGTCGCGCCGACGACGCGCAGCGCTACAATGCACGGCCGGGCGACCTGGCCGACGGCAAGCCGGTCGTGGTCCTGATCAATGGCGGTTCCGCCAGTGCATCGGAGATCGTCGCCGGCGCCTTGCAGGACCACCGCCGGGCGGTGATCCTGGGGACCAAGTCGTTCGGCAAGGGATCGGTGCAGACGATCATCCCGCTGCAGGGCCATGGCGCCATCCGCCTGACGACGGCGCGCTACTACACCCCGTCGGGGCGGTCGATCCAGGCCACCGGTATTGAACCCGATATCGTCGTCGAACCGGTCAAGATCGAAGCGTTGGACACCGGCCCCCGTCGCAGCGAGGCCGACCTGCGCAATCACCTGGTCGGCGCCGACGAAAAGGACAAGAACGCCAAGGACGCCGACCCGACGAAGAACGATCCGCCGCAGGACTTCCAGATGACACGGGCGCTGGACCTGTTGCGCGGCTTGGCGCTGTTCCGGGAACGGGTCGCCAATTGAGTAGGTAATTTCAAGGGGCGGTTGGCGACGCCACCAACCGAAACCGTAGCTTGGCGAAGAAATCGGGGAAAGAGCCTCGAGGGGCAAAGGACGCGGCAGCGACCGGCCGGCGCCGGTGGGTCAGCCCGTTGGCGATCACGTCAACTGTCTTGGCGGCAGGCTTTGTCGGCCTGTTGGCTTGGCTGCAATTCACCTATGTGCCGCCGGAACCGGCGCCGACCGAACCTGCCATGGCAGGGAACGACCAACCAGCCGAGCCGGCCGCATCCGACCCGGCCCCGACGACCCAGGCTTCGCCGGCATCAACACCCAGCCAACCGGAGCCGTCCCAGCCGGCGCAACCCACCGAACCGTCATCCGAGTCCGCGGCCGAAACCCCGTCCGAACCACCACCGCCGCCGCCCTTGCCGCAACCCCAGACGCCTGCCGCCCGCGACAGCGCCACGGCCGGCACCGTTGGGCTGGCGCGGGCACCGGACCCCGGGTTGATTTACGACAGCCCGATCGGTCCCTTGCCGGTGATCAGCAAGGATGGCCGCCAGGCCTGGCGGGTCTATGCCCGGCCTTTCGTGGCCGCCGATGACGGAAAGGGGGCGCGGCTTGGCATCATCATCAGCGATCTGGGCCTGAACCGCGCCGCGACCCAGTCCGTGATCGAACAGTTGCCGGCCACCGTTACCCTGGCCTTCACCCCCTATGCGCCCGACCTGCAGGCGTGGATCGACCGCGCCCGGGCCGCCGGGCACGAGGTGCTGCTGCAATTGCCGATGGAGCCGTTCGACTATCCCGAAAACGATCCCGGGCCCTATACCCTGCTGACCAACCTGCGCAACGAAGACAATATCGAGCGATTGGAGTGGGTGCTCAGCCGGGGGACCGGGTATATCGGCGTGATCAACCATATGGGATCCAAGTTCACGGCATCGGTGGCAAAGATGCGCCCGATTGTCGATGCCTTGCGCAGCCGGGGCCTGATGCTGGTCGACAGCCGTTCATCGTCCAGCAGCACGGCGGCGGCGGCGGCGCGTGAGGTCGGCGTTCCCCGCGCCTTGAACAACCGCTTCGTCGACAATGTCGCGACCCGCGACGAGATCGACGGCCAGCTGGTGGCGTTGGAGGCCATCGCGCGGCGGGACGGTGCCGCCCTGGGGGTTGGATTCCCCTATCCGGTGACCGTCGAACGGGTCGAACGCTGGGCCCAGACCCTGAGGGCCAAGGGCCTGCAACTGGCGCCGGCGTCCGCCATCGCCAATCTGCAGCCGTTGCCCTGACCGTGGCCGGGGATTCCGAACGTCCCTACCGCGACTGTGTTGGCATTGCCCTGTTCAATGCCGAGGGCAAGGTGTTCGTCGGCCGCCGGAACGACGGGCCCGAAGAGGCCTGGCAAATGCCCCAGGGCGGCGTTGACGCCGGCGAAACACCGCGCGAAGCGGCGATGCGCGAACTCGCGGAGGAAGTCGGCACCGATCGGGCCGAACCGATCGGCGAGACCGACGGCTGGATTGCATACGACCTGCCGGAAGCCCTGGCCGCCGGTTCCTGGGCTGGCCGGTATCGCGGCCAGAGGCTGAAATGGTTCGCGTTGCGTTTCACAGGCTCGGATGACGACATCGATATCGCGGCCCACGATCCGGAATTCGACGCCTGGGCCTGGCTCGACCTGGAAGAGGCAGTGGCGCGTATCGTCGCGTTCAAGCGCCCCATGTACCGGCAAGTCGCCAACGCATTCAAGCCTTTGGCGGACGCGTTGCGCGATCAGTAAAGTTAAGGAGTTCAGTCATGCCGACCCCGGTAATCATGATCCACGGCGCATTTTGCGGAGGCTGGAGTTTCGCCAATTTTGTCGGCCATTTTTCCGACCGTGGCTGGCCCTGCCTGGCGCTCGATCTGCGCCACCATGACGGCGGCGCGGCCGACCCCCGGCTGGGAACCACCAGCCTGCACGACTACACCCGCGACCTGGTGGCCCTGATCAGCGACCTGCCCTCGCCGCCGGTGCTGATCGGTCATTCCATGGGTGGCCTGATCGCCCAGAAGCTGGCGGCCCGTGGCCTGGCCAAGGCCTGCGTCCTGCTGGCCCCGGCCGCACCCTGGGGTATCCTGCCGACCACGCAGGAGGAAATCGACGCCGCCCGCGGCCTGATGTCCCTGGGTATGTTCTGGAACATGGCGGTGGAGCCCAACTTCGAGATTGCGGTCGCCAATTCCATCGACAAGCTGCCACCCGACCAGCAAGTGTCGGTGTTCGACCGGTTCGTGCCCGAATCAGGTTACGCCCTGTTCGAACTGCTGTTCTGGATGTTCGATATCGGCCGCGGTTCCGCGGTCGACGACACCGCCGTCGATTGCCCGGTGTTGGTGGTGTCGGGCAGCGACGACAAGGTGATCGCGCCCACCACCGCCCGTCGCATCGCCGAGCTTTACGGCCGCCGCGCCGAGCTGGAGATCCTGGACGGGGTCGGCCACTGGATGCTGTCGGAACCGAAATGGGCCGAGGCGGCCGAGCTTTGCGAAACCTGGATCAGCGCCCGGGTACCCGTGGACGAAGATTAGAGCCCAGAGCATGTCCCACTCATAAGGGATCATGTGACCGGCAATTGCCATGAAAACCGCTCGGCCCGGAGACCGCGCCCGCCACATGGTTCGAGACACGGCCCTGGCAGGCCGCTCCTCACCATGAGGACACAGAGACACCTTGCCTAAGACAATTGCCCAATGCACCGCTCTCCCCTCATCGTGAGGAGGGTCACAAGGCCCGTCTCGAAGGACGTGGCAGGCTCGACGGGCGACGCCCGCGACGTGGTTCGAGACGGCGCGTACCGCAACTCCGCACTTTGAGGTGTGTGCAGCGTGCCCCGAAGCGCCAACCCGACAGCGAAAAAAAGGGCGACCCCCTGGGGCCGCCCTTTTTCCGTATTCCCGCTCAAGGCCCCCTACTACTACAAGGTTTGCAGGATGTCCTTCAGATGGTCGAGGCGCTGTTGCGCGTCCATGCGTTTTTCGTCGGTCTCCGCGTCCTCGACGTCTTCCTCGGCGTTACGAATGCGCTGCTCCAGCGCGGCGCGGTCGAGGTCGGCCACCGGCAGAGCCTCCTCGGCCAGGACCACCAGCCGGTCGCCGGACACTTCGGCGAAGCCGCCGGCGACGTAGATCCGGTGGCGGATGCCGCCATCGCCGTGCACGTCGATGCCGCCGGACCGCAGCGAAGAGAGCAGCGGCGCATGTCCGGCCATCACCGCGAAATCGCCTTCGCGGCCCGGCACCACGACCATCTCGGCCTCTTCGGCCAGCAACAGTCGCTCCGGGGAGACCAGCTCGAATTGGATTGTCTCGGCCATCGCCTAAGCCCCTTTATCCCGGCGCCTTATGCCGCCTCGGCCGCCATGCGCTTGCCCTTCTCGATCGCCTCCTCGATGGTGCCGACCATGTAGAAGGCGGCCTCGGGCAGCTCGTCGTGGCGGCCCTCGGCGATCTCCTTGAAGCCCTTGATGGTATCTTCAAGCGAGACCAGCACGCCCGGCGAACCGGTGAACACCTCGGCGACGTGGAACGGCTGGCTGAGGAAACGCTGAATCTTGCGGGCCCGGGCGACGGTCAGCTTGTCCTCTTCCGACAGCTCGTCCATGCCCAGGATCGCGATGATGTCCTGCAGCGACTTGTAGGTCTGCAGGATGCGCTGCACCTCGCGCGCTACCTCGTAATGCTCGTCGCCCAGGATGCGCGGGTCGAGGATGCGCGAGGTCGAATCGAGCGGATCGACCGCCGGATAGATGCCGAGCTCCGCGATCTGGCGCGACAGCACCGTCGTGGCGTCAAGATGCGAGAACGCGGTCGCCGGCGCCGGATCTGTCAAATCGTCGGCCGGAACGTAAATCGCCTGGACCGAGGTGATCGAGCCCTTGTTGGTCGAGGTGATGCGCTCCTGCAGCGTGCCCATGTCGGTCGACAGGGTCGGCTGATAGCCCACCGCGGACGGGATGCGGCCCAGCAGCGCCGACACTTCGGAACCGGCCTGGGTGAAGCGGAAGATGTTGTCGATGAACAGCAGCACGTCCTGGCCTTCCTCATCGCGGAAATACTCCGCCAATGTCAGGCCGCTCAAGCCCACACGGGCACGGGCACCGGGGGGCTCGTTCATCTGACCGTAGACCATCGCCACCTTGGAACCATCGCCTTCCAGGTCGATAACGCTGGACTCGATCATCTCGTGGTACAGATCGTTGCCTTCGCGGGTCCGCTCGCCGACCCCGGCAAACACCGAGTAGCCGCCATGGCCCTTGGCGATGTTGTTGATCAATTCCATGATCAGCACCGTCTTGCCGACGCCGGCGCCGCCGAACAGGCCGACCTTGCCGCCCTTGGCGTAGGGCGCCAGCAGGTCGACCACCTTGATGCCGGTAACCAGCATTTCGGTCTCGGTCGACTGGTCGACGAATTCCGGGGCCGGTGCGTGGATCGGGGCCGAACTCTTGGCATTCAACGGGCCGCGTTCGTCGATCGGTTCGCCGACCACGTTGATGATCCGGCCCAGGGTTTCGGGCCCGACCGGCACCGCGATCGCCTGGCCGGTATCGGTCACTTCCTGGCCGCGCACCAGGCCTTCGGTGGCGTCCATGGCGATGGTGCGAACCGTCGACTCACCCAGATGCTGGGCCACTTCCAGGACCAGCCGCTTGCCGGCATTGTCGCAATGCAGGGCATTGAGGATAGGCGGCAAATGGTCTTCGAACTGCACGTCAACGACGGCGCCGATGACCTGGGTGATCTTGCCGACAACGTTGGTAGCCATGACTTTCTCCCGTACCTGGGCGTATCTCTGATGCCCGAATTCCGGCCCGCCTAAACGGCTTCGGCGCCGGAGATGATTTCGATCAGTTCCTTGGTGATCACCGCCTGCCGCGAGCGGTTGTACTGCAGCGACAGCTTGTCGATCATTTCACCGGCGTTGCGCGTCGCATTGTCCATGGCGCTCATCCTGGCGCCCTGTTCCGAGGCGGCGTTTTCCAGCAGCACCTTGAACAGTTGGACGTTGAGGTTGCGCGGCAACAGGTCGGCCAGGATCTCGCGCTGATCCGGTTCGTATTCGTAGATCGCGCCGCCTAAGTCGGGCTGCGTGTCCGCGTCGACCTCGGGCAGTCCCACCGGAACCAGTTGCTGGCGGGTCACGATCTGGCTGATCACCGATTTGAAGTGGTTGTAGAACACGGTGCAGATGTCGAATTCGCCGGCCTCGTACATGGCCAGGATCCGACCGCCGATATCCGCGGCGTTCTCGAACCCCAATTTACGGACCCTGAGCTCGATGGTGTCGAGAATGCGGTCGCCATGTTCACGCTTCAACTGGTCGCGGCCCTTGCGGCCGACACACAGGATCTTGACGTCCTTGCCGGCCTCGAGCAGCTCGACGATGTGCTGCTTGGCGGCCCGTACGATCGACGAGTTGAAGCCGCCGCACAGGCCGCGCTCGGCGGTGGCGACGACGATCAGGTGGACCTTGTCCTGGCCGTTGCCGGCCAGCAATTGCGAGACCCCTTCCAATTCGCCGACATTGGCGCCCAGCGAGGCGACCATGCGTTCCATGCGGTCGGAATAGGGCCGGGCCTGCTCGGCCGCTTCCTGTGCCCGGCGCAGCTTGGAGGCGGCGACCATCTGCATCGCCTTGGTGATCTTCTGCGTCGACTGGACGCTGGAGATCCGCTTCCTGAGGTCCTTGAGGCTTGGCATGGCCTGCGCTCCCTAACCCGTCACTCCGGCCCTCAGGCGAACTTCTTGACGAACTCTTCCAGCACCGCGGTCAGGCTGGCGTCGGTTTCGTCCGACATCTCGCCGGTGTCGCGGATCGCGGCCAGCAGGTCACCGTGATTGGCTCGGATTTCGCTGAGGAACTCCTCCTCGAAACGGCCGATCTGTTCGATCTCCAGGCCGTCGAGGAAGCCCCGCACGCCCGAGAAAATCGACACCACCTGCTCTTCCACCGGCATCGGCTCGTACTGGCCCTGCTTCAGAAGCTCGGTCAGGCGGGCGCCACGGTTGAGCAGCCGCTGGGTCGCGGCGTCGAGGTCCGAACCGAACTGGGCGAAGGCCGCCATTTCGCGGTACTGGGCCAGTTCCAGCTTGATGGTGCCGGCGACTTTGCGCATCGCCTTGACCTGGGCCGCCGAACCCACCCGGCTGACCGACAGGCCGACATTGATGGCCGGGCGGATGCCCTGGTAGAACAGGTCGGTTTCCAGGAAGATCTGCCCGTCGGTGATCGAGATCACGTTGGTCGGGATATAGGCCGACACGTCACCGGCCTGGGTTTCGATGACCGGCAGCGCGGTCAACGAGCCGGCGCCGTACTCCTCGTTCATCTTGGCGGCGCGTTCCAGCAGCCGCGAATGCAGATAGAAGACGTCGCCGGGATAGGCCTCGCGCCCCGGCGGGCGGCGCAGCAACAGCGACATCTGGCGATAAGCCACCGCCTGTTTGGACAGATCATCATAGATGATCAGCGCGTGCATGCCGTTGTCGCGGAAGAATTCGCCCAACGTGGCACCGGTATAGGGGGCCAGGAACTGCAGCGGTGCCGGCTCGGACGCGGTGGCCGACACGACGATGGTGTAGTCCATGGCGCCGTAGTCCTGCAGCGTCTTGACCACCTGGGCCACCGTCGAACGCTTCTGGCCGACCGCGACGTAGACGCAGTAGAGCTTTTTCGACTCGTCGTCGCCGTCGTTGACCGATTTCTGGTTGATGATGGTGTCGACGGCGACGGCGGTCTTGCCGGTCTGGCGATCGCCGATGATCAGCTCGCGCTGGCCGCGGCCGACCGGGACCAGGCTGTCCAGGGCCTTGAGGCCGGTCTGCATCGGCTCGTGCACCGACTTGCGCGGGATGATGCCCGGTGCCTTGACCTCGACCCGCTGGCGCTTGGTGTCGCCGGCGATCGGGCCCTTGCCGTCGATCGGGTTGCCCAGCGAGTCGACAACCCGGCCCAGCAGGCCCTTGCCGACCGGCACGTCGACGATGGCGCCGGTCCGCTTGACGACGTCGCCTTCCTTGATGTCGCGGTCGTCGCCGAAGATCACGACGCCGACATTGTCGCTTTCCAGGTTCAGCGCCATGCCTTTGACGCCACCGGGAAATTCGACCATTTCACCGGCCTGGACCTGATCCAGGCCATAGACGCGCGCGATACCGTCGCCCACCGACAGCACCTGGCCAACCTCCGAGACTTCCGCCTCGGCGCCGAAATTCGCGATCTGGTCCTTCAGGATCGAGGAGATCTCTGCGGCGCGGATGTCCATCACCCAACCCCTTTCATGGCAAACTTGAGACTTTGCAGTTTGGTACGCAGACTGGCATCGACCATGCGCGAACCGACTTTGACGATCAGGCCGCCGATCAGGCTGTCGTCGACCGACGCGGCCAGCGTCACCTCGCGGCCGATGGCCTGTGACGCGGCTGCCTTGACGGCGGCAAGCTGGCTGTCGCTCAAGGGGTGCGCCGACACCACGTCGGCAACCACCTCGCCGCGATGGGCGGCCAGCAGGCGATTGAAATCGGCGATCATCCCCGGCAGCGCAAACAGGCGCCGGTTCTGGCCGACCACGGAAACGAAGTTGCGGACCAGTTGGCCGGTCCCGGCCTTTTCGAGCACCGCACCGATGGCGGCGGTCTGGTCTTCGCGGCTGAACATCGGGCTGCGGACCAGGCGAACCAGGTCGGCGGACTCGTCAAACAAGCCTTGCAAACCCGCCAGGTCCGCCGCGACCGCATCCAACTGACCCTGCTCCTTGGCCAGGTCGAACAGGGCCGTCGCATAGCGTCCGGAGATCCCTGACACATTAACAGTCTCGGCTGGCACCGTACTTGGCCCTCGCTAGCTTCCCGTCCAGGATTAAGTCGCTGATTTTTTTGACTTATTAGCCATAGGTGCAACGGCGGAAAAACCCCCGCCGCCACGGCACGGCTTACCTAGCACAAGCTCTTTCGCGTTGCAACAAGACTCCGGGCAGGAATCCGAGGATTTTTCCCGCGCCGCGATTATCGCCGCGCTGCCGGCCTTGGCGAGGTGGCCGTGGGTGGTTCAAACGGTCCTTCGCCACATTTCACGGCTGAGAGGCAAGACGTTCCAGGTCGTCGCCAAGCGCACGTGCCAGGTCGTCCAGCCCAGCGCCTTGGCGTGCCAAGCGAGTAAGGACCTCATTGCGCACAAGGTCGTCGACATAGGCCGTGACCGCGGGCAGGTGATCGCGGTGTGCCGCCAGGGTCTTGCCCTGCGACCCGCTTGCCACCAGCTCGTGCAGCGCCAGGACCCAGGCCAGGGCGGTCCACGGTCCGGCCGGCTCGCGCTCGATGACCGGCCAGCGGCTGTCGACCCAGTCATTGATCCGCGGCAACGCATCGGCCAGGCCGTCAAACAGCGGGTCGGGGCTAAGGAAGCGGATCCGTCCCGCATGGGACATGACACTGGCCGACAGGCACATGACGCAGGGTTCCAGCGTCGCCCATATGGTGCAGGGCTCCAACTCGGTGGTCACCGGAACCGCCGCCAGCGCGTTGATTTCGGCATGGGCGATCAGCGACCCTTGCACTGGCCCGGCCGCGCCGTCCCTGGCGAAGATCTGATTTCGCCCCGTGGCAATGGTGTTTCCGGACGCATCGGAAATGACCGCACCGATCCCTAAGGTGCCCGACTGCAAGGCCGACCAAGCCAGATCCAGCGCCACGTGGAAATTGGGGTGCAGATCGTTCCAGTTTTTGGTTCCGTTCATCCCGATCTCTTTCGGCCCACGGGCAGGCGATTGCCACGGACTTCCGTCGTCAAACCACAGCAGCAGCAGCGTGCCGTGCGGGTCATGCCGCACCCGCCGCGATGTCGGGCAGGGCCCGGGCCAGCACCGCCAGGCCGGCTTTGAGGTGCTCGGGGTCGGTGTCCTCTGCCGGGTTGTGGCTGATGCCGCCGATCGACGGCACGAACAGCATCGCCGTCGGCAACACCGTGCTGACATGGCTGGCATCGTGCAGGGCGCCCGACGGCATTCGCCGCCAGCAACCCGGCGCGACCGCCTGCGCGACCGTGGCCAAATGCCCGCTAAAAGTCCGGTCCATCGGCACCGGCGCGCACCATAGCCCCTCGGCAACGTCGATATCTATATCGGCAGCCTCGGCCCGGGCACGGGCGATGGCGGCGGCCCGGTCGCGCATGGCGTCGAGTCGCGCCGTATCGGGGTCGCGGATCTGGATCGAAAACCCGGCCACCCCCGGCACGATCGAATCCGCATTGGGATCGACCGTGATGCGGCCCATGGTCCAGACCGTGACCGGGCCGGCCAGTTCGGCAAAGGCGGCGTTGATGCCTGAGATGATCGTCACCAGGCATTGCACCGCGTCACGCCGGAGCGCCATCGGCGTGGTGCCGGCATGGTTGGTCTCGCCGACCAGGTCGACCCAAAGCGAGCGGACCCCAACGATGTCGTCAACGATGCCGATGGCCTGGCCGGAGGAATCCAGGACCGGCCCCTGCTCGATATGCGGTTCGACAAAGGCCGAGAAGCGGCTGGGCGGCACTTCGGCGAGCGGGCCGATTTCGGCGGCGCGGGCCCGGGCGGTGGCGAAGCTGACCCTGTCCGAATCCAGCAGCCGGTCGGTTGCGTCAAGCGTCCGGACACCGGACCAGACGCCGCTGCCGGTCAGGCCGCCGAACCGCCCCTCCTCATCCTGGAAAGCAACCATGGCAACCGGAGGCCCGCCGGCGCCCAGGGCGGCACGGGCCAGCTCCAGGCCGCAGACCACGCCATAGGCCCCGTCCAGCCAGCCGCCCAGGGGCTGGGTGTCGCTGTGCGACCCGACCAGGATGCAGGGCCCATCGCCCGGCGGCAGGCCGAACAGATTGCCGCAGCGATCGACCGTGACCTTGAGCCCGGCAGTTTCCATGCGTTCCCTGAGCCAACGCCGGGCCGCGATATCGGCATCGGAAAAGGCGGTCCGCGCCACCCCGGTCCCGGCCGCCCCGAACCCGCGCAGGGTGGTCAGGTCGGAGATCAGCCGCTCCGGGTCAACCGCGATCGCAGGCATCGGCAGGGCTCCATCTGATTGCAGGCATCGGCAGGGCTCCATCTGATTGCAGGGGTCATCCTAGCTGTCAAAGTTGGTGGGGCAACGGAATAACAAACGAGTATGGCGTTGCCTGCCGTCAGGGGCTGGCGCATCATGCCGCCTATATTTTTGGCCCTCCAGACCGACAGGACTCCGATCGATGCGTTTCTATGATTGCAGCACCGCCCCCAGCCCCCGGCTGGTGCGGATTTTCATGGCCGAAAAGGGCCTCGACATCCCGGCCCAGCAAGTCGACCTGCGCAGCGGCGAACATCTGTCGGAGGCGTTCCGGGCCATAAATCCGCAGTGCACGGTACCGGTCCTGGAGACCGACGAGGGGGTGCGGCTGACCTCGACCGCCGGCTGTTGGCGCTATCTGGAGGAAATCTGCCCCGAGCCGGCCCTGCTGGGCACCTCAGCCGCCGACAAGGCCCGCATCGCCGACAAGCTGTGGTGGATCGAGCATCTCGGCTCGACGGGGATGATGGAGGCCTTGCGCAACACCGCCAAGGGCATGGTCGACCGGGCCATGCCCGGCCCCGACAATTACGCCCAGATCCCCGAGCTCGGCGCCCGCGGCCGGGTCCGGGTCGAGCGTTTCCTGAACCGCTTCGAGGCGCTGCTGGACGGCGACTATGTCGCCGGCGATACCTTCAGCGCCGCCGACATCGCGGCCATGGTGCTGGTCGATTTCGCCGCCTGGCTGAAGCTGCACCTGCCCGACGACGCGACCCGGGCCAAAGCGTGGTACGAGCGGGTCGCGGCGCGGCCGAGCATCGCGGGGTAGAGGCAGGCCGATACCGTCAGAGATCGGCCAACATGCCGATCGCCGTCCTGCTGTCGGTCGCGGCCGCCTTCTCAAGCCAGCGGACCGCCCTATTGTAGTCGCGGGGTACCAGCCAGCCATCCAGATAGACCTGGGCGCCGAGGATCGCGGCCTCTTCCCGATCGGCGATACAGAGATTCCGCGAGGTCGACCAGGCGATCTTTTTCAGGCGGCGCATAGCAGTCTTGACGTCGCGCCTGGTGCCCAACCCCATCAATTCCGCCTTGGCCAACTCCAGCCCGGCGCTTTCATCGCCCGCGTCCAGCGCCTTGCGGAACCAACGTACCGCCAGATGGTGCTTGCCCATTTTCAAGTAGGTAACCCCGATATTGAAGACGACCATGTCACCGTCGAGCCGATAGGCGCGTTTCTTCCAGGCCAGGGCGGCGTCCAGATCCTGCCGCACGCCTCGGCCAGAGGAGAGACAGCCAGCGAACGCGCTCATGGCCGCGACATCGCCCATTTCCGCCGCCTGCCGGTAGAGCCGCGCCGCCTTGCGCTGGTCGGGTTCGCGGACCCGAAAGGTCCCGAAGCCGGCTTCGTCGTATTCGACACCTAACTGGTGGATCGCTTCCGGATCACCGGCGGCGGCCCGGCGTTCCAGCTCGGCCAAAGTTTTCGGTTCGGTTGTCTCTGTCATCGTCCCGTGTTTCCGCGACGCCCGACCCAAACCAATTTCCGGGACCGGCGTGCGCCGTCAAAGATCGGCCAGCATGGCGATCGCCGTCCGGCTGTCGATCCCGGCCGCTTTTTCCAACCAGCGGATCGCCTTTTTACGGTCGTAGGGCACCAGCCAGCCGTCCAGGTAGACCGTGGCGCCGAGGATCGCCGCCTCTTCCCGGTCGGCTTTGCTGAGATACCGCGAGGGCGACCAGGCGATCTTTTTCAGCCTTTGCAGCGCGCTCTCGACATCCCGCTTGGTGCCCAGCCCCAGCAGTTCCGCCTTGGCCGGTTCCAGCCCGGCGCCGACCTCACCCTCGGCCAGGGCCTTGCGGAACCACCGCACCGCCTGGCCGTGTTTCCCCATCATCAGGTAGGTAAGTCCGAGATTGAACGCGGCATCAAGGTCACCGAGCCGGTCAGCCCGCTTTTCCCAGGCCAGCGCGGCCTGAAGATCCATTCGCACGCCATGACCGTAGGTGAGGCAGTAAGCAAGCGCGAGCATCGCCTCGGTATTTCCCAGCTTGGCCGCCTGACGGAAGAGGCGCACCGCTTTTCGAGGATCGTATTTCCGCACGCCATAGGCCCCGAACCCCTCTGTCTCGTATTCTAGGCCCAGCCGATAGATCGCCCGGGGGTCGCCGGCGGCGGCCTGACGCTCCAGTTCGGCAAAGGATTTCGGGTCGACTTGCTTGGTCATCGCCGTCGCGTTCGAATAGATCCTGACCAAGCCATCGGTTCAGTGAGAACCTTGTTCTCCCGTCGGTGGCTGTGTGCAAGGATGTCGCCTTGGTCAAAAACAACGATCTTATAGTATTTTGGATTAAGACGGCGCGAACGGATCAGGGCGAGGTATTCCTTGACCACCGACTTGTCGATCATCACCGCTCCTGAGCCGGCCCAGTGCCGATCCCGCCCATTTCTCTTGACACCGGACACCCAGTATTGCTCGCCGGTTTCTGTGTCGTAGTAGTTGGCCGAGATCCCCATACCGCGGCACGACCTTAACGCCCTGCCGTTGAAATAAAGGGTGCGGCCGGTCTTCGACTGCCGGCAGCGCCCGATCCAAGCCGGACCGTTGTCGCTGTATCCCGTCTTCAATTCGACGTAGATGATCCGGTCCTTGAACATTTCCAGTTACTCCGGGACGGCCTAATTCGACGCACGACATAATCGCACAACCATGGTTTCGCTTTGCTTAAAGTCGTGGAGGCGGCCCGGAATTAAGGGGACGCAATACTTAATTCAAGCATCCCGTTCCCTTAATTAAGTATTGTGCCCCCTTAATATGGTGTCCCCTTAATATGGTCCCCCTAATATGCCTTCACATGAAGCTGTGCGGGTCGACGTCGACCTGGAGGCGGACGGCGTTGGGCAGGCGGACGCGGGCGAGCCAAGCGGCGAGGATCGGCTGGACGGCGATGTCGCGGGGGGCCTTGAGGAGCAGCCGGTAGCGGTGGCGGCCGCGGATCTGGGCCAGCAGCGCCGGGGCCGGGCCCAACACCCGGACCTTATCGCGCGGCGCCTTGGCCGCCAGGTCACGGGCCGCACCCTCAACCGCCGAGAGGTCCCGGCCCGACAGCACCAGGGCGACCAGCCGGCCATAGGGCGGCATCCTGGCCCGTTCGCGCTCGGCCAGTTCGCGGGCCGCGAAACCGTCACCGTCGCCGGCCGCCAGGGCCTGCATCACCGGATGGCCGGGCTGGTAGGTCTGGACCAGGGCGCGGCCCCGCCGGTCGGCCCGCCCGGCCCGGCCTGCCACCTGGGTCAGTAGCTGGAAGGTGCGCTCGGCCGCCCGCATGTCGCCGCCATCGAGGCCGAGATCGGCGTCGATCACGCCGACCAGGGTCAGCATCGGGAAATGATGGCCCTTGGCGACGATCTGGGTGCCGATGATCAGGTCCAGCTCGTGGCCGGCGACGGCCCGGACAAAGGCCTCGGCCTCGGCCGGCCCATGGATGTTGTCGCTGGTCATCAGCCCCAGCCGGATATCGCCGAAACGCTCGGCCACCTCCTCGGCCAACCGTTCGACCCCGGGTCCGCAGGCTCTTAAGCTCTCCTCGGCCTCGCATTCCGGGCATTCGCGGGGCGAGGGCGTGAGGAAGCCGCAATGATGGCATTGCAGCCGCCGGGCCAGCCGGTGTTCAACCAGCCAGGCCGAGCAATTGGGGCATTTCAGCCGATGGCCGCAGCGGCCGCACAGGGTCAGCGGCGCGTAGCCGCGGCGATTGAGGAACAGCATCGCTTGTTCGCCGGCCGCGAAGGTCTCGTCCAGGGCGACCAGCAGCGACGGGCTGAGCCAGGAGCCGGGGCCGGGCGGCGTCTGGCGCATGTCGATCAATTCGACCGACGGCAGCACCGCGCGGCCATGTCGTTCGCGTAATTGCAGCCGATGATATCGGCCCTGATCGGCGTTGACCCGGCTCTCCAGCGATGGGGTGGCCGAGACCAGCACCGCCGGCACGCCGGTCAGGGAGGCCCGCACCACAGCCATGTCGCGTGCGTGGTAGGCGACCCCGTCATCCTGCTTGAAGGAGGTGTCGTGCTCCTCGTCGATCACGATCAGTTTGAGGTCGGGAAACGGCAGGTAAAGGGCGGAGCGGGCCCCGACCACCACCTTCGCCTCGCCCTCGGCCACCGCTCGCCAGGTGCGCCGCCGCATGACCTGGCTGAGGTCGGAATGCCAGGCCGCCGGTTCGACCCCGAAGCGGGCCGAGAAGCGGTCGAGCCATTGGGCGCTGAGCGCGATTTCGGGCAGCAGCACCAGCACCTGGCCGCCGCGGCGCAGGGCCTGGATCACCGCTTCGAAATAGACCTCGGTCTTGCCCGACCCGGTGACCCCATCCAGCAACGTCACCGAAAAGCCGCCCTGCTTGACCTTGTCGACCAGGTCGGCCGCCGCCGTCGCCTGGTCGGCCGAAAGTTCAGGCCCGGGGCGGTCCAGGTCGGGCAGGCGGAAGGGCGGTGCGGCCGGCAGCTCAACTGCTTCCAGCACCCCGGCGTCGCGCAGGCCCTTGACCACACCGGCCCCGACGCCGGCCAGTTCGGCCAGGTCGCGCGCGGTGCGCGGCGGGCCGTCGGCCGCGACCGCCAGCACCCTTTGCCGGGCCTGGGTGGCGCGTTCCGGCTCGGCCCCGTTCCAGCGATAGGCGATGACCGGCTTGGGCGGCTCCAGTGCGGCCGGCACGCTCATGCACATGCGCAGCACCGCCCCCGGCGGCTGCAGCGTGTAGCCGGCGACCCAGTCGACGAATCGGCGCAAGGGTTCGCTCATTGCCGGCGCGTCCAGCCGCTCCAGGATCGGGCGCAGCTTGGCCGGATCGACATCGCCCTGATGGTCACCCCAGACCACGCCGATCACCTGGCGGGGGCCTAAGGGCACCACCACGAAATCACCCTCGGCCACCGCCAGATCGGCTGGCACGGCATAGTCATAGGCCCCGGCCAAGGGCAGCGGCAGCAGCACCGCCACCACGCTTGCAGGCGTATTCGAACTGGCACCAGAATCCGGCATGGGCTACACTCTGCCGTGGAAGTTTGTCGGGAACAAGCGGGGCCGTGACGGCCCCGATTGTTTTTGTATCCGACCGAAAATGCGTTATACGCGGGTTGTTGTTGGTGTGTTGTGCTGTTCGGTCCCGCTCCCTCGCCCAACCACCCATAGGGTACCCTCGCATTGGGGGGTTGGGCGAGGGAGCGGGACCGAACAGCCGCACTTATGGAATAACGAGGACCGACGCGGATGAAATTCTTCATCGACACCGCCGATACCGACGAGATCCGGGACCTGGCGGCCAGCGGATTGCTGGACGGGGTCACCACCAACCCGTCGCTGGTGGCCAAGACCGGCCGCGACTTCTTCGCGGTGGTGGCGGAGATCTGCGACCTGGTCGACGGCCCGGTGTCGGCGGAAGTGGCGGCGACCGACCACGAGACGATGCTGGCCGAAGGGCGCCGCCTGGCCGGGATCGCCGACAACATCGCGATCAAGGTGCCGCTGACCATGGACGGTCTGAAGACCTGCCGGGCGCTGGCCGATGCCGGCACCATGGTCAACGTGACCTTATGCTTTTCGGCCAGCCAGGCGATCCTGGCGGCCAAGGCCGGCGCCACTTTCGTCTCGCCCTTTGTCGGCCGGCTGGATGACATCAGCGAGGATGGCATGGCGCTGATCGCCGACATCGTCCAGATCTACGCCAACTACCCGGCCTTCGAGACCGAGGTTCTGGTGGCGTCGATCCGCCATCCCGGCCATATCGTCGAATCGGCGCGGCTGGGAGCCGATATCTGCACCATTCCACCCGACGTGCTGCGCAAGCTGGCCAACCACCCGCTGACCGACAAGGGGCTGGCCGCCTTCCTGGCCGACTGGCAGGCCACCGGCCAGTCGATCCTGGACCGGTGAGGGCGGAACGATGAGCGACCGCAGCGATCCGGCGTCTCGCAGCAACGAAGACTCCCCATCGGCCGAGGCGGTGGCCGCGTTCCTGGTCCGTCACCCCCGTTTCCTGGACGAGCATCCCGAGCTGCTGACGGTGCTGACGCCGCCCGAACAGCATAGCGGCAGCGGCGTGGTCGACATGCAGCGTTACATGCTGGAGCGGGTCCAGGCCGAGGCGCGGCAACTGCAGAGCACCCAAGGTGAGCTGATAGCCGCCAGCCGGTCGAACCTGTCGAGCCAGACCCAGGTCCACGCCGCCACGCTGAGCCTGTTGGAAGCGGCCGGCATCGAGCATGCGGTGCACACTATCACCCAGGATTTCGATCAGGTGCTAGGGGTCGACACGGTGACCCTGTGCTTCGAGAGCGACGACTTGCAGGCGGCGGGCTTTGCAGATGTCGCCGGCGTACATGCGGTGCCGACCGGCTATGTCGATCGGCTGATATCGATCGACAGCCGGATCCTGCTCAGGCGCGAAAGCGGTGGCGAGGCGGAAGTGTTCGGGCCGGCGGCGGCGCTGATCGAATCGGATGCATTGATCCGCCTGGACCTGAGCCCGGTCGGCCCGGCCGGACTGTTGGTATTGGGGGCCCGCGAGGCGGACAAGTTCCACCCCGGCCAGGGGACCGAGCTGTTGCTGTTCCTTGGCGACGTGGTTGAGCGCACCCTGAAACTATGGCTGAACCGGGCCACGAGCTGAACCCGCTGCCGGTGACGGCAACCCTGGCCGGCCGGATCGGTGGCTGGCAGCAATGGCTGGGTGCGGAACGGCGCCTTAGCGGCAACACGGTGACCGGTTATAGCCACGACTTGGCGGCCTTCTTAAATTTTCTGAGCGGATATCGCGGCGGCCGCGTCGACGAAGCGACGCTGGCCGGCCTGAGGCCGGCCGATTTCCGGGCCTATCTGGCGCGGCGGCGGTCGCAGGGGCTGGCGGCAACATCGACCGGGCGGGCGATTTCCGCAATCAAGAGCTTCTATCGTTGGCTCGAGAAAAACGACGTCCTGCACAATCCGGCGGTCGCCGGCCTGAAGAGCCCGCGTCGGCCGCATCTGATGCCGAAACCGCTGGGCCAACAGCAGGCCCTGGCTGCGGTGGCCGATGTCGGGGAGATCAGCGATAGCGCCTGGGTGAGCAAGCGCGATGTGGCGCTGCTGACCCTGTTGTACGGCTGCGGCCTCAGGCTGTCGGAGGCGCTGGGGCTTCAAGGCGGCGACCAGCCGCTGGGTGAGGCGCTGCGGGTCATCGGCAAGGGCAACAAGGAGCGGCTGGTACCGGTGCTGCCGGTTGTCAGGCAAGCCATGGTGGCCTATGTCGCCGCCTGTCCTTATCTGCTGGAGCCGGACGCGCCCCTGTTCCGGGGGGTGCGCGGCGGACCCTTGAACCCCGCCGTCGTGCAACGCCAGATGCGGCGTTTGCGGCCGCTGCTGGGGCTGCCCGAAACCGCAACGCCTCATGCGCTGCGCCACAGCTTCGCCACCCACCTGCTGGAAGGCGGCGGCGACTTAAGGACCATTCAGGAACTGCTCGGCCATGCCAGCCTGTCGACCACCCAGCGCTATACGGCGATCGACACGGCCCGGCTGGCCGCCGTCTATGACAAGGCACACCCGAGGGCAAAATGATCGACCATGTCTCGATCCCGGTCGCCGATCTGGCGGCCGCTTGCGCATTCTACGAAACCGTGTTGGCTGCGATCGGCTATCGCCGCCTGGTCATCCACGACAACACGGTCGCCTTTGGCAAGGATTATCCGGAATTCTGGCTGAACCGCCGGAGCGGGCACGCGCCGGCGCCGGCCGACAGCGGCCACCATATCGCGCTCAGAACCCGCAGCACCGATCAGGTCGACGACTTTCATGCCGCCGCCCTGGCCGCCGGGGGCGCCTGCGACGGCCCGCCGGGCCGGCGCCCGGAATACGAGGCCGGTTACTATGCCGCCTTCATCCGCGATGCGGACGGCAACCGGATCGAGGCCGTAACCTTCATCCGCGAATAGCCGTCAGACAACCGTCGACAGCAATTCCAGGAGGTTGCCGTCGGGATCGCGAAAATACACCGACTGGCCCCATTGGCCGTCGGCGGCAGGGCGCGGCACCGGCCCCTCGATCACCTCGACGCCACAGGCCCGCAAATGGGTGATCGCCGTATCGATTGCATCGTCCCAACGGAAACAGAGATCAACAGAGCCGGGGGTCGGGGTCGCGGCGACGATATAGGCCGGATTGTCCGCCGGCTGCAGATTGATCACCGCCCCGCCTATCACCATCGGCTGGGACCCGATCCGGCCATTGCGGTAAAGCTGCTCGTGCGGCGTCTCGGCCCCCAGAACCTTGCGATAGAAGGCTAAGGACTCTTCGAAATCGGTTGCCGTCATGGCGATATGGTCGATGCCACTGATTGCAATACCCATTTTACGCTCCCTCAGGGTCTGACTCAAAAGTCGCTGTTCCATCCCGCTCCCCCGCCCAACCACCTACCAGGGTACCGTATTCGGGTGGTTGGGCGGGGGAGCGGGATGGAACAGCGCTCCGAAAAAGCGCGGTTGGCGCTTTTTCAATCAAACACTTAATCCTGCCGGTCGGCGGTCCGCGTTGCCGCGGCCCGGGCAACTGCATAGGCGACCACCGCCAGTACGCCACTGGCTGTCATGGCCACGGTCATGGTCAGGGCGAAAACACCCTGGTAGCTGCCGACGATCAGGGTCAGCAGGGCGCCGATGCCGATCTGGATCGCGCCGGAATAACCCGAGGCGGCGCCGGCCAGGTCGGGGCGCAGGCTGAGCAGGGTGGCCGACGCGCTGGGCAGGACCAGGCCGTTGGCCAGGGCGATCAGGGTCATCGGCCCGAAGATCGCCAGCGGATGCGCGACCCCGGCCGCCAGCCAAAGCGCCGCCAGGCCGATCGCGGAACAGGCCATGCCGGCCTTGATCATCGCGGCCGGACCCAGGCGCACCGCGTAGCGGCCGGTCGCAAAATTGCCGGCCATGTAGCCCAGGGACGAGACGATGAAATAGGCGCCGAATTCGCCCGTTGATCGGTGCATCACCTCGACCACGATATAGGGGGCGCCGATCAGGAAGGCGAAGAACATGCCCGAGGTGAAGGACAGGCTGGCGGCATAGCCCCAGAACGCGGGCAGCCGGAACAGGGCCAGGCCGCCGCGCACGAAGCCGCGCACCACCGACCCCGGCGGCCGTTCATGATGAGTTTCGTGCAGGTGGCGATGGACGAACACGGCCAGCAACGCAGCAGCAGCGGCGACCAGCCACAGGATCCAGCGCCAGCCGGCGTACTGGTCGATGACGCCGCCGACCGCCGGCGCCAGCATGGGCGCCAGCACCATGCCGACCGTGACATAGCCGATCAGGCTGGCCGAACGTTCCGGCCCGTGCAGGTCGCGGATGATGGCCCGTCCGATGACCATGCCGACGCAGCCGCCGGCGGCCTGCAATATGCGCCCGGCGATCAAAATCTCGACCGTCGGCGCGGTGGCGCAGACAGCACTGCCGGCCAGCAGCATCGCCACCCCGGCGATCACCACCGGGCGCCGGCCGAAGCGGTCCGAAAGCGGCCCCAGGATCAGCTGCGCGACCGCGATCGAAGCCAGATAGACGGTGATGATCAACTGGATGACGCCGTAGCTGGTGGCGAAGCTGCGGGCCATGTGCGGCATTGCCGGCAATACCACGTTCATGGTGAATTGGCCGATCGCGGCCAGCGCGATCAGCAGTGCGATCGGCGGCGCGGCCCGGCTCATCTTTCGTACCCGTCACGGTCGAGCAGCGCGATCGCCACCGGCCCCAGGACGACGCCGGCGCTCATCGCCGCGAAGGCCAGGATCCAGCCCAACCCACTGTCGCGGCCGCCGCCCAGATCGAGCACGACGCCAAAGGCCAACGGCCCCAACGCCGCGCCGATGAAGCCGATGCAGGAATGCACCGCCATGGCGGCGCCGCGCAGATCCGGGTCGGCGGCGCCGACCGCACCCGCCGTGATGGTCGCCGAATCCCAGGACACCGTGGCTCCGTAGACCAGGGCCAGCAGCACCACCACCCCATAGGCCAGTGGGCCTGAAAACCCGAAGCCGATGCCGAACAGGCCCGATCCCAGCATGAACAGGATCGCCATGCGCCGCCGGCCCCAGCGCAGGCTGGCCTCGTTGCCGATCAAGCTGGCCGGTAGGGCCATCAGGGTGACAAGGGCGGCGGCGGCAGTGGCGCTTAAGCCCGCATCGGCCGCGCCGTGCAGACCCTGGACATAAACCAGGAACACCACCATCCACGAGGTGACGCCGAACAACTCCCAGTTATGCGCGGCATAGGCCAGCACATAGGCCATCACCCGACGATTGCTCAAGATCGGACGGAAATCCAGGAGATGCCCGGCCGGCCGGTCGGGCTTGTGGTATGGCACCACAACCTGCACCAGCAGCAGCGACAAAACCGAACCCAGCGCCCCCATCCCAAAGGCCCAACGCCAGTCCAGCCAATTGGCGACCACACCGGCCAGGTAGTAGGAGGCGGCGGCGCCGATCCCGTAGGTGGCGGTGTAGAAACCGACCGCCCGCGGCTGGGCCTGCACGCTCAACCGGTCGGTGAGGATTTTCAGGCCCGGCATGTAGGTGCCGGCGAGGCCGATGCCACCCAGCACCCGCCAGACCATGGCCGTCCAGAAGCCGGCGGTGGCGATGGCGAAGCCGAGCATGGCCACCGCCGTGGCCAGGCTGGACCAGACGAAGATGATGCGGGCATCGATCCGGTCGGTCAGGCTGAGCAGCACCGGCACCGCCACCAGATAGCCGACAAAGGTGACGCCACTGACCCAGCCGGCGTCGGTGCTGGACCAGCCCCACAGGTCGAGGAAGACCGGCAGCAGGGCCGGGAAGGCAGCGAAACCGGCCATGCCCAGTACCAGCGACAGGCACAGGAGGAAGATCAGGCGGGGCGAGCTCACGCGCATGCCCCGCGACCCAGGAGGAAGATCGCTAACGGGCCGAACAGCAGCGCCAGCCCCATGGAGGCGAAGGCCAGGCCCCAGCCGGTGACGCTGGTCATGCCACCGCCCAGGTCGAGGACCCAACCGAAGACCACCGGCCCGGCAGCGGCGCCGGCGAAGCCAATGCAGGAATGCACCGCCATGGTGGCGCCGCGCAGGCCCGGATCGGCGGCCCCGATGGCACCGGCGGTGATGGTCGAACTGTCCCAGGTGATGGTCACCGCGTAGACCCCGGCGAAGGCGAGCACGAGCAGGAAGGGCAGGGCGGCGGTGAAGCCGAACAGGCCGGCCAGCACGGCCGAGACGCACATATAGGTGATTGCAGCCCGGCGGCGTCCGAACCGCATCGCGCCTTCATTGCCGAAGACGCTGGCCGGCCAGCCGATCAGGTTGAAGATCGCGGCGATGGTCGCCGCCGACCAGATCGCCATCCCGCCATCGCCCTGCAGGCCGGCGCTGAACACCAGAAAGGCGACGATCCAGGAGCGGAAGCCGAACAGTTCCCAATTGTGGGCGGCATAGGCCAGGACATAACCCATCAGCGGCCGGTTCCTGAGGACCGGGCGGAAATCCAGCAGATGGCCGCGTTCCGGCGACGGTTCAGGCGCCCTGGGCGCGACCAGCAGCCCGACCAGGGCGATCGCGAGCAACGAGCCCAAGGCCGCGATACCGAACGCCCCGGGCCAGCCCAGCCTGGGCGCGATGAGCCCGGCCAGGAAATAGGAGAGGCTGACCCCGATCCCGAAACTGGCCGTATAGACGGCAACGGCCCGGGGCTGGATCCTGTCGTCGATGCGGTCGGTCAAGAGCTTCAGTCCCGGCATGTAACAGCCGGCAAAGGCCGCCCCGGCCAGGGCCCGCCAGACCAGCGCCGACCAGAAACCGTCCGCCCCCAGCGCAAAGCCCAGGGTGGCGGCGCCGTTCAGCAGGCTGGCGCCCAGGAACACGGTGCGGCCGTCGACCCGGTCGGTCAGCGCCACCAGGACCGGCACCGCCACCGTGTAGCCGGCAAAATAGATACCGCTGATCCAGCCGGCCTCCTTGCCGCTCAAGCCCCATTCGGCGATGAAGGTCGGCAACAGCGCCGGGAAGCTGGCAAAGCCGGCCATGCCGACGATCTCGGCTAGGCACATCAGGGCGATCAGGCGGACGGCGGGCATCGGCGGACTGTACCCGATCGGCGGGCCGACACCAGCGGTTTTAGGACCCCAGAACCCTCTCAACCTCCGTCGCCGGCCAGGGCCTCAAGGCGTAAGGCCGCTATGCGATGGACCTGGTCGAGGGCGGTGCGGAATTCGGTGGCCCGGTCATTGGCCACCCGGCCGGCGAAGATCTCCAGGATCTCGGTGCGCTGGTAGCCCCTGACCGCCAGGATGAAGGGAAAACCGAACTTTTGCCTGTAGGTGGTGTTCAGGCTTTGGAAGCGGTCGAACTCGTCCCGAGTGCACTGGTCGAGGCCGGCACCGGCCTGTTCGGCGGTCGATTCGGCGGTCAACGCGCCGCGCACCGCCAGCCGTCCCGCCAGGTCCGGATGGGCCCGGAGCAACGCCAGCTTGGCATCGTCACTTGCCGCTTCGACCTGGGCCGCCATCGCGGCGGCGATACCGGCGGCCGAGAAGTCTCCGATACCGGCGTCGTAGGCGGCCTCGGCGATCCAGGGCGAATGCTCGTAGACGCCGCCGTAGCGGTCGACGAAAGCAGCCCGGTCGCGCCCGCTCATGCCGCACCGCCGTCACAGGGGTGGCGATCGCGCCAATGGCGGGCAATGTCGGCCCGACGGCAGATCCAGACCTTGTCATGGGCGGCGACATGGTCGAGGAATTTCTTGAGGCCCTGGATGCGGCCCGGCCGGCCGATCAGCCGGCAATGCAGCCCGACCGACATCATCTTCGGGGCGGTCGCCCCCTCTTCGTACAGGGCGTCGAAGGCATCCCTCAGATAGGCGAAGAACTGATCGCCGGTGTGGAAGCCCTGGGCCGTGGCGAAGCGCATGTCGTTGGCGTCCAGGGTGTAGGGCACGATCAGGTGCGGCTTGTCGGTCAGCCGGCTCCAGAACGGCAGGTCGTCGGAATAGTCGTCGGCGTCATACAGGAACCCGCCATGTTCGGCGACCAGCCGGCGGGTGTTTTGGCTGGTGCGCCCGGTGTACCAGCCCAGCGGCGCCTCTCCGGTCAGGCGGGTGAGGATCGCCACCGCCTCTTCGAGATGGGCCTTCTCGACCGCCTCGGGCACCCCGTGATAGTTGATCCAGCGCAGGCCGTGGCTGGCGATCTCATGGCCGTCCTTCAGCATCCGCTCGACCACCGCCGGCTGGCGCGCCGCCGCCATGGCGACCGCAAACACGGTGAGTGGCAGGCCGCGGTCGCGGAACAGGTCGAGGATCCGCCAGACCCCGGCCCTGGAGCCGTATTCGTAGATCGATTCCATCGACATATGCCGGGCGCCCTCGAACGGGGCGGCGCCGATGATTTCGGACAGGAAGCTCTCGGAGGCCGGATCGCCGTGCAGCACGCAGTTCTCGCCGCCCTCCTCCAAATTGAGGACGAACTGCAGTGCCAGCCTGGCGCCGTTCGGCCAGTCGGCCCGGGGCGGCCGTTCGCCATAGCCCAGCATGTCGCGAGGATAGTCCATGTTCGTGACTGGTATTCCCTACCGTTTCGGATCCGGATTTTTACATTAATCCGTGCCGATCCTTTCGATTATCAAAAATAGTTTGATAGTGACGCGGTAAAACCCAACCACCGCCGGGTTGGGATCCGGCTAGAATGGTAGCGGCGGCGGCAACGTCACGGCAACAAGAACCGGTGGGGAGGATGCGATGGAGACACTGCTCCACGATTGGGTCAGCCTGCTCGTGCGCTGGCTGCATATCATCACCGCCATCGCCTGGATCGGGTCGTCCTTCTATTTCGTCTGGCTGGACCTGAGCCTGCGCCGCCGCGCCGGCCTGCCCGAAGGCGTCCATGGCGAGAACTGGTCGGTGCATGGCGGCGGCTTCTACCATTCCCAGAAATACCTGGTGGCGCCGGCCGAAATGCCGCCCGAGCTGCACTGGTTCAAGTGGGAGTCCTACTTCACCTGGATTTCCGGCTTCGCATTGCTGGCGGTCACCTATTACTGGGGGGCGGAAAGCTATCTGATCGACCGCACGGTGCTGGCGCTGTCGGTCTGGCAGGCGGTTGTCCTGTCGATGGGCATGCTGGCGCTGGGCTGGGTGGTCTACGACCTGCTGTGCAAATCGCCGCTCAGACACAATTCCGGCCTGTTGTTCGTTGTCCTGTTCGCCTTCGTCACCGCCGCCGCCTATCTGTTTGGCCTGGTTTTTTCGGGCCGGGCCGCCTTCCTGCACGCCGGCGCCATAGTCGCCACCATGATGACCGGCAACGTCTTCTTCGTGATCATCCCCAACCAGAAGAAGGTGGTTGCCGACCTGGTCGCCGGCCGCAACCCCGAACCGGCCCTGGGTCAGGCCGCCAAGCTGCGCTCGACCCACAACAACTATCTGACCCTGCCGGTCCTGTTCCTGATGATCTCGAACCACTATCCGATCACCTTCGGCCATGCGTGGAACTGGGTCGTGGTCGCCATGGTGCTGGTGATCGGCGCCGTCATTCGCCATTTCTTCAACAGCCACAATGCCGGCGCCAGGGGGGCCGCCATCGCCTGGCAATGGCCGGCCGCGATCGCCCTGACCGTCGCCCTGATCGCCTTCACCGGTTGGCGGCCCGGCGGCGAGATCGAGCTGGAGGACGAGGTCACCAGCGCTGACGTCTTCGCCATCGTCCAGACCCGCTGCGTGTCCTGCCATGCCGCCAAGCCGGCGGATGAGGATTTCGAGGAACCGCCCGGCGGGGTGATCTTCGACAGTCCCGACCAGGTCAAGAACCACGCCTCCAAGATCCTGGCCCAGGCGGTGCTGACCCAGGCCATGCCACTGGCCAACAAGACCGGCATGACCGCGGTCGAACGGGCCATGCTGGGGGCCTGGATCAAGGCCGGCATGCCCGACGAATAGGCGGATCGGCATGGCAACCCTGTTGGTCCGCAACGCCGACATCCTGGTCACCATGGATGGCGACCTGAGCGAGATCGCCGGTGGCGGACTGTTCGCCCGCGACGGCCAGATTATCGCGGTAGGACCCGGCCCAACCCTGCCGGACACCGCCGATAAGGTCTTGGATCTCAAGGGACATGTGGTGGTGCCGGGGTTGGTCAACACCCACCACCATCTCTACCAGAATCTGACCCGCGCGGTGCCGGCGGCCCAGGATGCCCTGCTGTTCGATTGGCTGCGCACCCTGTACCCGATCTGGGCCCGAATGGGACCTGAGGACATCAGACTGTCGACCCGGCTCGGCCTGGCCGAACTGGCGCTCAGCGGCTGCACCTGTTCGTCCGACCACCTTTACCTCTACCCCAACGGCGCCCGGCTGGACGACAGCATCGGGGCGGCGGCCGAGACCGGGGTGCGGCTGCACGCGACCCGTGGCGCCATGAGCATCGGCGAGAGCGATGGCGGCCTGCCACCGGACAGCCTGGTCGAGGATGAGGCGGCGATCCTGGAGGATGGCCTGCGCCTGATCCAGGCCCATCACGATCCGGCGCCGGGCGCCATGGTGCGGGTCGCCCTGGCGCCCTGCTCGCCGTTTTCGGTGAGCCGCGAGTTGATGCGCGACGCCGCCCTGCTGGCCCGCGACCAGGGAGTCATGCTGCACACCCACCTGGCCGAGAACGACGAGGACATCGCCTATTCGCTGGACCGGTTCGGCTGTCGGCCCGGCCAGTATGCCGAGGAACTGGGCTGGACCGGCGACGATGTCTGGCACGCCCATTGTGTCAAGCTGGACCGGGCGGAGATTGACCTGTTTTCCTCAAGCCGCACCGGCGTGGCCCATTGCCCCTGTTCCAACATGCGGCTGGGCAGCGGCATCGCCCCGGTCCGGGCCCTGCGCGATGCCAGGGTCAAGGTCGGCCTGGGGGTCGACGGATCGGCCTCCAACGATGCCGGGGACCTGTTGGCCGAGGCCCGCCAGGCGATGCTGCTGCAACGGGTTGCCCATGGCGCCGACGCGATGAGCGCCCGGGAGGCGCTGGAAATCGCCACGATGGGCGGGGCGGCGGTACTGGGCCGCGACGATCTCGGCGCCCTGGCCCCCGGCAAACGGGCCGATTTTGCCGCCTACCGGATCGACGACGTTGCCCTGGCCGGCGCCTGGGACCCGGTCGCGGCGCTGTTGATGTGTGCGCCCCTGCGCGCCGCCCATACCGTCGTCGAAGGCAAGAGCGTGGTCGAGGACGGCCGGATCGTAACCCTTGATATGCCAAGGCTGCTCGCCAACCACGGTCGTGCCGTGCGGCGATTGATCGACGGCGATTGAAACTCCACCGGGTGCGGCGTCTGGCGCTGCACCCGGGGGCAAGCGCGACCGCGCGTCGGCGCTTATGCGCCGGAAGCCCAAGCGAGCGGAGGCGAGCGCCCGGCGCCTGATGGGCACAGCAATGATCATGTTCCATGATCATTGCAAAGATTTCAAACAATCCGCCGGTTTGTCGCGTAATATGCGACAATTGCCGGAGGGAAGCATGCACGCCGTCGACGATTTGACGATCTTCGTGCGGGTGGTCGACCGTCAGGGGTTTTCGGCGGCCGGCCGGGAGCTGAGGATGACCACGGCGGTGGTCTCCAGCCGCATTGCCAAGCTGGAACAGCGCCTCGGGGTCCGGCTGCTCAACCGCACCACCCGCAAGACCGCCCCGACCGAGGAAGGCAAGGTCTATTACCGCCATTGCCGCCAGGTGCTGGCCGAGACCCATGAAGTGGAGCAAAGGCTGGCGGAAATGAAGCGGCGGCCGGCCGGCAGTCTGCGCATTTCCCTGCCGATCGCCTTGGGCCGCCGCCACATCGTGCCGCTGATCCCCGACTTCGTCGCCGCCCACCCCGACATCCAGGTGCGGGTCCAGGCCACCGACCGGGTGGTCAACCTGGTCGAGGAGGACGTCGACCTGGCGGTGCGCAAGGGGGTCCTACCGGCCTCGGCCGAGATCACCCGGCGGCTCGCGCCCGACCTTCGGGTGGTTTGCGCCGCGCCCGGCTATTTCGCGGCCCATGGCGTGCCGGGAACGCCTGAGGACCTGAAGCAGCACAATTGCCTGCTGCTGCGGTTTCCCGGGTCGCGGCGCTATTTCTGGCAGTTCCGCGAATCCGGCGGCGCCATCGCCAACCTGCCGGTCGCCGGCCACATGGACAGCAACTCGTCCGAGGTGCTGATCGATTGGGCGGTCCAAGGCCAGGGCGTGATCATGAAATCTGTCTGGGACGTGGCCGAGCACCTGGAGAGCGGCCGGCTGGTGACGGCGCTTTCGGATTACTGGCCGCGGGACCTGTCGCTCCAGGCCCTGATGCCGGCCCGGCCGCAACAGCCGGCCAAGACCCGGGCCTTCATCGACTTCCTGGTCCCGCTGCTGAGCCGCCACCCCGTGGCCGCCCTGACCGATCCCGCGGCTTTGCCGGCGGCGGAATAGCGGATTTAGCCGATTTTTCGATCTCAAATTTCCTTGAGCTAGGAAAATAAGCACTATAAAATCCTACCGGATCAGCCCAAGCAGAAGCTGAGAGCCGGCTATGGTTCCGGTAATTTCTTTCTATGGTTGAAATATTAGGATTCAACACGCGATTAATATGAAACCAGGCGGAAAATCGCGGTGATGCTACCGAAGGCGGCGATAGGTTACATGAAAATAACCTTTTGGTTGGGAATTTTCACCGTTATCCTGTTTTCGGTGCCTGCCGGGGCGCCAGCGCGCGCCAAAGAGCGGCTGGCCGGACCGGTTGCAGCCGAACTGGTGCGGGTGATCGACGGCGACACGCTGGTGGTGCGGGCCCATATCTGGCTCGGCCAGCGGCTGGAGACCCGGGTCCGTCTGGACGGCCTCGACACACCGGAACTGCGCGGCAAGTGCGACCGCGAACGTGAGCTGGCCCGGGCCGCCCGCGACTGGGTGGCGGCCCGCCTCACCGAGACCGGCGCCAACCTCACCTTGACCGACATCGCCTATGGCAAATATGCCGGTCGGGTCCTGGCCACGGTGCGCCTCGGCGATGGCGCCAACCTGGCCCAGGCCCTGATCAAAGCCGGCTACGCCCGCCCCTATCAGGGCGGCCGCCGCGGCGGCTGGTGCGGGTAGGGCCCGATTACGACGCCAGGATTCCCTGGCAATCCGCCCTGGGGGCCCCATATGCAGTTAATGCGAGCATGTGAACCACGCGACAGCCAAAACGGGAAACCCTAAGTCATGGAGCGTTTTCTATTGAACTTCAACTGCTTGTTGGACGAGCTGTTTGGTTTCCTGGCGGAAATTCTGAAGGAAGCGGCCCATTCGATCGCGCATTTGGTGAGTGAGGTGGTGGGGGAAGCGATTGGCGACTGCATATCCTGGATTTGGCAAAAGGTGACCGGCGGCAACGTCAAAACAAGCGCCCCAACCGGTTCAAAGGCATCAAAAAAACCACGAGCCCCGTCGGCAAAGGGGCCCGTGCAACGCATGCGCTAAAGAAAACCGGGTAGGACCAAACGGCCCTACCCGGCTCCAACTCTTTGATTTTCAAGCACGTCCACCAGTGCGATCACACCGGCGGGCGGTGCACGCTCAGCTTTGGCGATTCTGGCGGTTGTCGACCAAATCGTCGACCACGGCCGGGTCGGCCAGGGTCGAGGTGTCGCCCAGGCTGCCATAATCATCCTCGGCGATCTTGCGCAGGATGCGGCGCATGATCTTGCCCGAGCGGGTCTTGGGCAGGCCCGGCGCCCATTGCAGCCAGTCGGGCGAGGCGATCGGGCCGATCTCCTTGCGGACCCAGCCGACCAGCTCTTTCTTGAGCTCGTCCGAGGGCTCCTCGCCGGCATTCAGGGTGACATAGGCGTAGATGCCCTGGCCCTTGATGTCATGCGGCGCGCCGACCACCGCCGCCTCGGCCACCAGATGATGGGCGACCAGGGCGCTTTCGACCTCGGCCGTGCCCATGCGATGGCCCGAGACGTTGATCACGTCGTCGACCCGCCCGGTGATCCAGTAATAGCCGTCGGCGTCGCGGCGGCAGCCGTCACCGGTGAAGTACTTGCCCTTGTAGGTCGAGAAATAGGTGTCGATGAAGCGCTGGTGATCGCCATAGAGGGTACGCATCTGGCCCGGCCAGCTGTCGATGATACAGAGATTGCCCTCGGCCGCGCCGTCCAGCACCCCGCCATCCGCATCGACCAGCTGCGGCTGCACCCCGAAGAAGGGGCGGGTCGCCGAGCCGGGCTTCAGCGTGGTGGCGCCGGCCAACGGGGTGATCAGGATGCCGCCGGTCTCGGTCTGCCACCAGGTATCGACGATCGGGCAGCGACTGCCGCCGACCACCTCGTAGTACCACATCCAGGCCTCGGGGTTGATCGGCTCACCGACCGTGCCCAGCAGCCGAAGCGTCGAGCGGCTGGTCGACTTGACCGGCTCGTCGCCTTCGCGCATCAGGGCGCGGATCGCGGTCGGCGCGGTGTAGAAGGTGTTGACCCCGTGCTTGTCGCAGACCTGCCAGAAGCGTGACATGTCGGGATAGTTGGGCACGCCCTCGAACATGATGGTGGTGGCGCCGTTGGCCAATGGCCCGTAGACGATGTAGCTGTGGCCCGTGACCCAGCCGATATCGGCGGTGCACCAGTAGATATCGCCGTCGTGATAGTCGAAGACGTACTGGTGGGTCATCGCGGCATAGACCAGATAGCCGCCAGTGGTGTGCAACACGCCCTTGGGCTTGCCGGTCGAGCCCGAGGTATAGAGGATGAACAGCGGATCCTCGGCCGACATCTCCGCCGGCTCGCAGGTGGTCGAAACATCCGCCGCCAGGTCGTGGTACCACTGGTCGCGGCCGTCGACCCAGTTGATCTCGCCGCCGGTGCGCTTGACCACGATCACCGTCTCGACCGTCGGGGATTTGTCGCAGGCACCGTCGGTGTTGGCCTTCAAGGGGATCGGGCGGCCGCCGCGGATGCCCTCGTCCGAGGTGATCACCACCTTGCATTCGGCGTCCTGGATGCGCCCGGCCAGGGCGTCCGGCGAAAAGCCGCCGAAGACGATGGAATGGACGGCACCGATGCGGGTGCAGGCCAGCATGGCAAAGGCCAGTTCCGGGATCATCGATAGGTAGATGGTGACCCGGTCACCCTTCTCGACGCCACATTTCTTCAGCACATTGGCGAAGCGGCAGACCTCCTCGTGCAGTTCGCGGTAGGTGATCTTGCGGTCATTGGCCGGGTCGTCGCCTTCCCAGATGATCGCTACCTGGTCGCCGCGGGTCGCCAGGTGCCGGTCGATGCAGTTGGCGCTGACGTTCAGGGTACCGTCCTCGTACCATTTGATCTGGACGTCGCCCTCGTACGAGGTGTTCTTGACCTTGGTGTAGGGAGTTATCCAGTCAAGACGCTTGCCCTGTTCGCCCCAGAAACCGTCCGGGTCGGTGACCGATTGTTGGTACATTTCCTGATACTTGGCATCGTCGCACCAGGCGCGTTGGGCCCAGTCGTCGCTCACCGGAAAGATGTGTTCCTCGGACATGGTAGCTAAGCCTCCAATTCAGGCATGGACAGGTCCGGCCGCAACACAACCCCCGCGCGGCCATCGGTGAATGGGATGCATCGAGTCATAAATTGATTTAAGGTCCCGGGCAAGCGCGGCGGCGGGCACGGCGCCGCGATTTTTTGGCATATTCAGGGATCAGGAGCGACCATGCAGCTTCACCTGTCGACCTGGGCCGAAGTCGAGGCCCAGCTTGAGCATTCCGACGGCATTATCATCCCCATCGGGTCGACCGAACAGCACGGGCCGAACGGGCTGATCGGGACCGATGCGATCTGCGCCGACGGCATCGCACAAAGGGTCGGCGAGGCGGCCGGGGCCCTGGTAGCGCCGCCGATCAGCGTCGGTATCGCCCAGCACCATATGGCCTTTGCCGGGTCCATGACCTTGACCCCAAAGACCCTGATCGCGGTGATCGCCGAGATGATCGAGGGATTGGCGGTGCACGGTTTCCGGCGCTTCTACATGATCAACGGCCATGGCGGCAACAGCGCCACCATCGCCGCCGCCTTTCAGGAGATCCACAGCCGTCGCAGCCTGCAGGGCGGCGGCGCGCGCCTGGAGACACGGGTTCGCAACTGGTGGGAAGGGGCGCGGCTGAAGGAACTGGCCAAACAGCTCTATGGCTCGAGGGACGGTCAGCACGCCACCGCCAGCGAAGTCGCCGTGACCCAGTTCCTGTATCCGGACCACATCAAGCAGGTTCCGATATCGCCCGAAGTGGCCCCGGCCTACCGCCCCTGGGGAGATGCGCAGTCCTATCGCGACCAGTTCCCGGACGGCCGGATCGGGTCCGCACCCGGTCTGGCCAGCCCTGAGGCGGGCGCCAAGCTGGTGGAATGCGCGGTGACGGAACTGGTCGCCGACTACCGCGAATTCGTCGGCGGCTAAACCCTGGAAGCCTGGGTCCTGATCACGGTCGGCGCCGCCTTTCTCCAGACGGTGCGCACGGCCCTGCAGAAGCATCTGACGGCCCGCCTGGCGACGTTGGGCGCCACCTATATCCGCTTCCTCTATGCCTGCCCGCTGGCAATCGCCTATCTGGCCGGCCTGGCCTACGGGACCGGCCGGCACCTGCCGCCGCCGAACCTGGAATTCGCCTTGCACGTGATGATCGGCGGCGGCGCCCAGATTGCCGCAACGGCACTGTTGCTGGCCTTGTTCCGCTTAAGGAATTTTGCCGTCGGAACCACCTATTCCAAGACCGAGATCATCCAGACCGCCCTGTTCGCCGCGGTCATCCTGGGTGAGCCGATCGGCCTTGGCCCCTGGGCCGGGATCGCCGTCAGTTTCGCCGGCGTGGCGGCCCTGTCGATGGGCCGGTCCGGTCTGGGTCTGAGGGGCCTGGTGGCCGGGTTCGGGGATCGGTCCGCGCTTTATGGATTGGCCTCGGGCGCCGGCTTCGCGGTCTCGGCAGTGTCCTACCGGGCCGCTTCGCTGGCCCTGGACAGCGACGGCATCGCCCTGCCGGCCGCCATGACCCTGGCCTGGGTGACCGCCTTTCAGACCGTGGCGATGGGGATCTGGCTGGGCCTGAGGCACCGCGACCAGTTGTTGGCCGCGTTCGGCGCCTGGCGCAGCGCCTTTTGGGTCGGCGTCACCGGCATGCTGGGCTCCGCCTGCTGGTTCACCGCCTTCACCTTGCAGAATGCCGCCCTGGTGCGGGCGGTGGGGCAGGTGGAGCTGGTCTTCATCTTCCTGACGTCGCGGCTGATTTTCCGCGAACGCAGCGACCGGGTCGAACTGGCAGGGATCATCTTGGTAGTCGCCGGGATTCTGATCCTGCTGCTCGCCCGGTCGCCGCTCCGTGGTGGCTGATCAATTCAGGATCAACCGTTCGGAAGACTGGTCCGATACTCGCTCAAGGAGCGATCTTCTTTTGGGGCTGTTCCGTCCCGCTCCCAACCACCCATAGGGTATCCTGGCTGTGGGTGGTTGGGAGGGGGAGCGGGACGTAACAGTCTTACCCGAGAGACAAGGACTCGCGGCTACCGACTGATCATCTTCCAGCTGCCGTCCTCCTGCTGGCAGGCGGTGCCATAGGCTTCCTGCTCGACCCCGCCGATCACCACGCGGCGGGTGAATTCGCGGCAATAGGGGGCGGTTGCCTGGGTCGACGGCAGCGGCGTGGTGGACACCGGCGGCTGATAGGTCGGCTCGGAGACTGGCGGCATTTGATAGACCGGGGTCGGCGGCGCCTGGTAGTCGTAGCTGTAGTAGTGGGTGATCCGGACATCGTCGTAGTCATCGTCATAGTCGTGATCGTGGTGGTGACCGTACCGCATGTGGCGGCGCCATTTACGGTGCATTTTGCGATGCATGCGGCGCCAGTGCCGCCGGGCATGCTTGTGGCTGCGCCAGCCATGGCGGTGGTGGGCATGGTGGTCGTGGTGGCCGCCACCGATGGTGACGCTGTAGCTGACGCGGCTGCCGGCTTCGGCGGTCGGGGCGGCGGTCAGGCCGGCCAGGCCAAGAACCAGGGCAGTGGCAAGGAACAGTGCAGGGCGTTTCATCTCTCGGGTCCTCCGATGCTGTCGCGATCGATGAACCCGAGAATGCCAAACCCCGCCTGAACCGGCGATGAACGAGGGGTTCAGGCTGGCTTTATCCGCGCGAGGGGGATTTTTTTGGCGCGCACGGACCTTGGCAACATGCCATTGAGACCGGGGCGCGCATACCCCCCACCCGCCTACAACAGGCTTTTCACCAGCAAGGTGTCGAGCGTCTTGGCGGCGGTGGGATAGAGCTTTTCCGGGGCCGCGTCGGGCCCGAGCACGGCGGTGATCTGGGCTGAGAAGTCGGAATAGTGCTGGGTGGCTGCCCAGATCATGAAGATAAGATGATAGGGATCGATCTCGGCGATCTTGCCATCCGCGATCCAGCCGCGAATGACAAGCGCCTTTTCCTCGACCAGGGTCCGGACCCGACTGTCCAGAACGTCGCGCAGGATCGGCGCGCCCTGGATGATCTCTGTGGCGAAGAGCCGTGACTCGACCGGGTTGGACCGCGACAGCTCCAGCTTGCGGCCGATATAGGCGCGCAGCTCCTCGGCCGGGTCGCCGGTGGCGTGCAGGCCTTCCAGGGGCTGCAGCCACATCTCCAGGGTGCGCTGCAGGACCGCGATATAGAGCTCGCGCTTGCGCGGGAAATAATAGAGCAGGTTGGGCTTGGACATGCCGGCCCCGGCGGCGATTTGATCAACGGTCGCACCGCGGAAGCCGTACTGGGCAAAAACCTCAAGCGCCGCATCCAGGATCTTGGCTTCGTTGAAGATCTGGATTCGTGTGCGCTTCCGCGCCTTGCGCGGTTCCGCCACCGCCCGGCTTTTTGCCTTCGCCTTAGCCTGCCTGCTGGTCAAATTCGGAAATCTCCCAAACCCGGTCTTGCCGTCATGCCGTGGGAGGCGCGATAATGACGGAAAAGGCAGGCGATAGGAAAGGTTTTTATTGAAAAATTTGACCAACCAGACAAAAATCGCACCAACCGGGTCTGCCGGCCCGAAAAGCCGACACGGGCGTCATAAGACGCCACGGCAAACAACAATTTTCACTCGGCAATGAGCAGGAGGGGTTCATGACAAGATTCAAAGTGTTTTCGAGACGCACGGTATTGGCGCTGACCGCAGCGCTGGTTGCGGTCGGCCTGACCGGAGGTCCGTCGAGCGGCGCGCAGGCGGCCAAGATCAAGGTGGCGGGCATCTACACCCAGCCGATCCAGCAGAAATGGGACGCCCGCCTGCACCAGGCCCTGGTCAAGGCACAGGCCGCCGGCGAGATCGACTATGTCTTTTCCGAGAAGGTCCCGAACACCGACTATGTCCGGGTCTTGCGCGAATACGCCGACAGCGGCGTCGACCTGGTGGTCGGCGAGGCATTCGGGATCAGCCGCGAAGCCCGCAAGGTCGCCGACGACTACCCCAAGATCGCCTTCCTGATGGGTGACCCGTTCAAGCCGCATGGCAAGAACTTTGCGGTCTTCGACAATTACATTCACGAACCCTGCTATCTGATGGGTATCATCGCCGGGACTTTGACCAAAAAGGCCAAAATCGGCATGGTCGGCGGCTACCCGATCGGCGAGGTCAACCGGCTGTTCCACGCCTTTATGAACGGCGCCCGCTCGGTCAACCCGGACATCCAGTTCAAGGTCACCTTCATCGGTTCCTGGTACGATCCGCCCAAGGCCAAGGAAGCCGCCTTTGCCCAGATCGAGGCCGGGGTCGACGTCCTGTATGCCGAACGGGCCGGCGTGGTCGACGCAGCCCGCGAAAAGGGCATCATCGCCTTCGGCAATGTCAACGACATGAACAAGGAAGAGAACGGCAAGGACGTGGTCGTGACCTCGGCGCTGTGGCACATGGAATCGGCCATCAACAACGCCATTGGCCTGGTCAAGGCCGGCAAGTTCGCGGCCGAGGACTATAAGGAATGGACGATGATGGCCAAGGGCGGCGCATCATTGGCGCCGTTCTACGAGTTCGACGACAAGATCCCGGCCGCAACCAAGGCCAAGGTCAAGGCCCTGGAGGCCGACATCATGGCCGGCAAGTTCGAAGTCGAGATCAACGACAACGAACCCAAGTCGACCTTCTGACGACGGCATGATCCGGGGCGGCGGACCTGGCGTCCACCGCCCCGCCGGTCGCCGTACAAGAAAGTTCTCCATCATGTCGGTCCTGGAAATCGCCGGCGTCACCAAGCGTTTCGGCTCGCTGGTCGCCAATGACGACGTCTCGCTGAGCCTGGGCAAGGGCGAGGTGCTGGCCTTGCTGGGTGAAAACGGCGCCGGCAAAACCACGCTGATGAACATCCTGTTTGGCCATTACGTGGCCGATGAAGGGCGGATCGCGGTCAACGGTGAGACCTTGCCGCCGGGTTCAACCGACGCGGCGATCGCCTCCGGTGTCGGCATGGTGCACCAGCACTTCACCCTGGCCGATAACATGACGGTGCTGGAGAACATCATGGTCGGGACCGAGCGGCTGTGGTCGCTGAAATCCGACACCGGCGCCGCCCGGGCCCGCCTAGCCGCGATGTCGGCGGAGTTCGGCCTGGAAGTCGCGCCCGAGCGCCGGGTCGGCGATCTGTCGGTCGGCGAACGGCAACGGGTCGAGATCCTGAAGGCGCTCTATCGCGACGCCTCGATCCTGATCCTGGACGAGCCCACCGCCGTGCTGACCCCCCAGGAGGTCGACCAGCTGTTCGAGATCCTGAAGTCGATGGTCGCCAAGGGCCTGTCGATCGTCTTCATCTCCCACAAACTGCACGAAATCCTGCGGATCAGCGACCGGGTCGCGGTCCTGCGGCGCGGCCGGCTGGTTGGTGAGATTGCCACCTCGGAGGCCGACCGCGACATCCTGGCCGAGATGATGGTCGGCCGAAAGGTTGAACGGCCCGCCGTCGACCGGCTGCCCCCCGGCGCGCCGGTGGTGGCGCTGGACCGGGTGACGGTGGCCGACAAGGGCGGCGGCCGGCCGTTGTTGGATGCGGTTTCGCTGACCGTTCACGCCCACGAAATCGTCGGCATCGCCGGGGTCGCCGGTAACGGCCAATCCACCCTGACCGGCCTGTTGAGCGGCCTGCAGGCGCCCAATTCCGGCGAGGTCCGCTTCGAGGGCGCCCCGGTCGCCCGCTTCGCACCACGCGACTTCATTGCCATGGGCATGGGCCGCATCCCGGAAGATCGCCACGCCCGCGGCGTGGTCGGCGAGCTGAGCCTGTGGGAAAACCTGATCTCCGAGGATCTGCGCCGCCCGCCCTTCTGGCGGTTCGGGCGGCTGATCGACTTCGCCGCCTGCCGCAGCTTTGCCGCCGAGCTGATCGAGCGCTTCGACATCCGGGCCCGCGGCATGGAGATGCCGACCAAGCTGCTGTCGGGCGGCAACATGCAGAAGCTGATCCTGGCCCGGACCCTGCGCCGCCACCCGAAATTCATCCTGGCCAATCAGCCGGTCCGTGGCCTGGACGAGGGCGCCATCGCCTTCGTCCATGAAAAGCTGCTGGAGGCCAAGCGGGCCGGCGCCGGTATCCTGCTGGTGTCGGAGGATCTGGACGAACTGCTGGCTCTATCGGACCGTATCCTGGTGATCTACCAGGGGCGGGTCAGCCGGGCGGCCGACACCAGGTCGGTCTCGCTGCGCGAAATCGGCGTGATGATGAGCGGGGCACTGGACCAGGCACCCGCCGTACAGGAGGCCGGGGCATGAGGTTGGAACCGCGCGAACAGGTGCCGGTCTGGCTGGTCTTCGCCGCGCCATTGGCGGCCGTGGCCGTGGCGCTGCTATTCTGTTCCGGCCTGATCCTGTGGACCGGAGAATCGGTCTTTCATGCTTATGGCCTGTTGCTGAAAGGCGCCTTTGGGTCGAAGTTCGCGCTCACCGAAACCTTCACCCGGGCAACGCCCCTGATGCTGACTGGCCTGGCCGCGGCGGTCGCCTTCCGGGCCAAGTTCTGGAACATAGGCGGCGAAGGACAACTGTATTGCGGGGCGCTGGCCGCGACCTGGCTGGGCACCGGCATGATCACCCTGCCGCCGGCCCTGATGATCCCGCTGCTGTTCCTGGGCGGCGCGCTGGCGGGTGGCCTGATCCTGTTGCTGCCGGTCTTCCTGAAGGCCAAGCTGAAGGTCGACGAGGTGGTGACCACCTTGCTGCTGAATTTCGTCATCCTGCTGTTCGTCAACTTTCTGCTGGAAGGCCCCTGGAAGGACCCGATGTCGCTGGGCTGGCCCCAGGCGGCGCCGATCATCGACGAGGGCGTGCTGCCGCCCTTGATCGCCAAGACCCGCCTGCACCTCGGCCTGATCGTCGCGCTGGCCGCGGCAGTTCTGGTCTGGGTGGTGATGCGCTTCACCGTCTGGGGCTATGAGATCCGCGCCGTCGGCCACAATCCGGACGCCGCCGCCTTTGCCGGCATCGGCATCAACACCACGGTGCTGCGGGTCGCCCTGATCAGCGGCGGCCTGGCGGGCATGGCGGGTGTTAGCGAGGTGGCCGGGCTGAAGGGTTACCTCACCCTCGACCTGTCGCCGGGTTTCGGCTATGCCGGCATCGCGGTCGCCATGCTGGCGGCGCTGCATCCCTTAGGGGTCATCGTCTCGGGCCTGTTCCTGGCCGGCATCTATGTCGGTGCCGACAGCATGAGCCGCGGCATCAACATCCCCAACTATATCGCCGACGTTTTGGTCGCGGCATCGGTGCTGGCGGTGCTGGTCAGCCTGATGTTCGTCCAGTTCCGCGTCCGGCTGAAATAGGAGGCGCCGATGGACCTGCTCGATGTCTTCCTGACCGCCGGCTTCTGGGCCGCCACCCTGCGCATCGCCTGCCCGCTGATCTTCGCCACGCTGGGTGAATTGATCTGCGAACGGGCCGGGGTCCTGAACCTGGGCATCGAGGGCATTATGACCATCGGCGCCATGGCCGGCTGGATGTGGGTCTACCAGGGCGGCGACCTGTGGACCGGCCTGGTGTTCGCCGCCCTGGTCGGGGCCCTGTTCGGCCTGTTGCATGCGCTGTTCACGGTCTATCTCGGCCTGTCGCAGCACGTTTCCGGCATCGGCGTCACCATGCTGGCCTCGTCGCTCAGCTTTTTCATCTTCCGCATGATGCTGCCGTCCAGCACCACCCCGCCCAAGATCGTGCCCTTCCGGCCGGTCGACATCCCCTATCTGTCCGACCTGCCGTTCCTGGGCGAGGCCCTGTTCCGCCATACCCCGATGACCTATCTGGCCCTGGCCATCGTGCCGGTGGTGATCTGGATGCTGTACCGCACGCCGATGGGTCTGGCGGTGCGCATGGCCGGCGAGAACCCGGTGGCGATCGAGGCCCAGGGGATCGACGTGCTGGCGGTGCGCTGCGGCGCGGTCATGGCCGGCAGCGCCCTGATGGCCCTAGGCGGCGCCTATCTGACCATGTCGGCCTTCGATGCCTTCTATTTCGGGATGATCAACGGCCGCGGCTGGATCTGCGTTGCCCTGGTGATCTTCGCCTCCTGGCGGCCCGGCAAGGCCCTGCTGGGGGCGTTGCTGTTCGCTGGGCTGGACGCGCTGCAGGTGCGGGCCCAGCAACTGGCCGGCGCGGTCATCCCCTATCAGTTCTTCCTGATGCTGCCCTATATCCTGTCGATCGTCGCGATGGTGATCATGGCCCGCCAGGCCCGCTACCCCAAGGCCCTGCTGGTCCCCTTCCGGCGCGGCGACCGGGTCTAGGGCCGGGTCGGCGTTGGCCACATGGTTCGAGACGCCGCGCTGCGGCTCCTCACACCATAAGGAAGGGCTAGTGTACATAACCCACCTCATGGTGAGGAGCGGGCGCGCCCGCGTCTCGAACCATGTGGCGGGCGGATAGAACGAGGAGGCCTGCGGATGCTCGATCTGTTGCTGAAGAACGCCAGCCTGCCCAGTGGCGAGCGCTGCGACATCGCCATCGCCGATGGCCGCATCGCCGAGGTGGCACCCCACATCGAGGCCGAGGCGGATGAGGTGATCGACGCCGGCGGTCATCTGGTGACGCCGCCCTTCGTCGACACCCATTTCCATATGGACAGCACGCTTTCCTATGGCCGGCCCCGGGTCAACGCGTCCGGCACCCTGTTGGAAGGGATCGCGCTGTGGGGCGAATTGAAGCCTGACCTGACCGGCGACGACATCAAGGACCGGGCCCGCCGCCTATGCCGCTGGGCGATCGCCCGTGGCACGTTGGCAATCCGCAGCCATGTCGACATCTCGGATTCCCGGCTGCTGGCGGTCGAGGCGCTCAAGGACATCCAGAGCGAGATGCGCCCCTGGCTCGACCTGCAGCTGGTCGCTTTCCCCCAGGACGGCTATCTGCGCGCGCCGGGTGCGGTCGAGAACCTGGACCGGGCGCTGGACCTGGGCGTCGAGGTGGTGGGCGGCATTCCGCATTTCGAGCGCACCATGGCCGACGGCGCCACATCGGTCCGACAGCTCTGCGAGATCGCCGCGGAACGCGGACTGCTGGTCGACATGCATTGCGACGAGACCGACGACCCGATGTCGCGCCATGTCGAAAGCCTGGCCTATGAGACCACACGGCTCGGCCTGCAGGGCCGGGTCGCCGGGTCGCACCTGACATCGATGCATTCGATGGACAACTACTACGTCTCGAAGCTGATCCCGTTGATGGCCGAGGCCGACCTGCATGCGATCGCCAATCCGCTGATCAACATCACCATCCAGGGCCGCCACGACACCTATCCCAAGCGCCGCGGTATGACCCGGGTCAAGGAGCTGATGGCCGCCGGCATCAACGTGGCCTTCGGCCAGGACTGTGTCATGGACCCCTGGTATCCGCTGGGCAGCGAGGACATGCTGGACGTCGCCCATATGGGTCTGCACGTGGCCCAGATGACCGGCACCGCCGAGATGCGGGCCGCCTTCGATGCGGTCACGGTCAATGCCGCGCGGGCGCTGCACCTGGACGGCTATGGCCTGGACAAGGGGTGCCGCGGCGACCTGGTGGTGTTGGCGGCGGCCGACCCGATCGAGGCGCTGCGCCTGCGCCCGGCCCGGCTTTACGTCGTCCGCGGCGGCAAGGTGATCGCCCGCACCCCGCCGGCCGATCCGATCCTCCGCCTCGGCGAGGCCGAGGAAACCGTTGGACTGAGCGCCGGGTCGACCGGCTAGGCCGGGTCGTCGTCGTCGAACAGGATGCGGTTGGCGGCGCCTTCCATGTCGTCGTACTGGCCCGAGCGCAACGCCCACAGGAAGGCGGCCAGGGCCAAGCCGCCCAGCACCAGGGCGACCGGTATCAGGTATAGCAGGACGTCCATCGCTCTATTTCCCGGCCCGGCCCAGGCGCAGCGCGTTGACGATCACCACCACCGACGAGGTCGACATGGCGATCGCGGCGATCAGCGGCGTCACCAGCCCGGCCATGGCCAGCGGCACGGTCAGCGTATTATAGACCAGAGAAAGCGCGATGTTCTGTTTGACCAGCCGGTCGGCCCGGCGGGCCACGGCCAGGGTTTCCGCTACCGGCCCCAGCCGGTCGCCCTGGAACACGATGTCGGCGGTGTTCTGGGCCAGGTCGGCGGCATCGGCCGGCGACATCGACACCCAGGCGGCCGCCAGTGCCGGTGAGTCGTTGAGACCGTCACCGACCATCAGCGGATGCCGTCCCGACCCGGACAGCTTTTCCAGCCGCGTGACCTTGTCCCCGGGCAGGGCGGCGGCGGTCCAGGTGGCCAGGCCGGCGTCCCGGGCGGCCATTTCCACCACCGGGTCCTGATCGCCGGACAGCAGCTCGGCCCCCAGGCCGGCACGGTTCAGGGCGGCCACCGTGGCCGCCGCGTCGTCGCGCAACGCGTCCCGGAAGCGGAAGCACAGCACCCGGCCATCGGCCCGCCGCAGCCAAAGTTCCGGCCCGGTCGCGGCGGGAGAGTCCACATCACCGCACCAGTCGCGGCGGCCGAGGCGGACCTCGCCCTGGTCCGTCGCCAGCACCAGGCCACAACCGGGAACTTCCGCGACGCCGGCGGCCGGCGCAACATCGGGAACCGCACGGATCAGCGCTTTGGACAGGGGGTGGACGCTGACCCCGGCCAACGACGCCGCCAGCCGCGCGTCGCGCTGGTCGCCGTCGTGATCGACCAGTTCGGGCCGGCCCCGGGTCAGGGTTCCGGTCTTGTCCAACACCACATGATCGGCCTTGGCCAGGCGCTCCAGGGCCGATCCCGACTTGATCAGGATGCCGCGGCGGAACAGCCTCCCGGCCGCCACTACCTGGACCGCCGGAACCGCCAGCGCCAAGGCACAGGGGCAGGTGATGATCAGCACCGCCACCGCGTAAAGCAGGGCCTGCTGCCAGTCCGCCCCGGCAAGCAGCCACCAGCCGAAAAAGGTGAGCAGCGCCAGGCCGTGGACCAGCGGCGCGTACAGCCGCGCCACCCGATCGGCCAGCGCTACATAAGCCGAACGCGACTGCTCGGCATCCTCCATCAGCCGCACGATGCTTGCCAGCAAAGTGTCTTCGGCGGTGGCGGTCACCGTCACCGTCAGCGGCGCCGACAGGTTCAGGGTCCCGGCCTGGACCGGGTCCCCCGGTGCCACCGCCTCGGGCAGGCTTTCGCCGGTGATCAGCGAACGGTCAATCTCCGAGCGGCCCTCGGCGACCCGGCCGTCGACGCCGATGCGTTCGCCAGCCCCGGCCAGCACCGTCATGCCCACTGTTACCCGGTCGGCCGGCAGCAGGTTTCGGTTGCCGGCCGCGTCGATTACGGTCACCGCCGCCGCCGACAGGGCCAACAGGTTCTCGCCGACCGCCCGGGCCCGCCCCCGGGCCCGAAGGTCGAGATAACGGCCGATCAGCAGGAAGAACAACAGGGTCAGGACCGAATCGAAATAGACCTGTTCCGAACCGCGGATGGTTTCGCCCAGGCTCATACCGGCGGTCAGCAGCAGGGCCAGCGAAATCGGCACGTCCATATTGGTGCGGCCGTGCTTGAGGACCGCAATCGCCGAGGCGAAGAAATGGCGCCCGGCATAGGCCGTCGCCGGCAGGGCGATCAACGCCGACAGCCAGTGCAACAGGCTGCGGGTCGACGGTCCCATATCATCGCCCTGGCCCGACCAGACCGAAACCGACAGCAGCATCACATTGCCGGCGGCGAAGCCGGCCACCGCCATCGCCCGGAGAAGCTCGCGCAAACGGTTGTCGCTGTCCGCTTTGAGGCGGGCGGGATCGTAGGGCGCCAGCCGGTAGCCGAGGCCGGCCACCCGTTCGACCAGGCTGTCGGCATCGGCTTCATCGCCGCGCCATTTCACCACCAGCCGCCTGGTGGTCATGTTGAGCCGGGCGGAAACCACGCCGGGACAGCGGGTCAGGACGTTTTCGATCAACCAGACACAGGCGGCGCAGTGCAGGCCGCCGACCATCAGGTGCAGGACGGAGAGGCCGTCCTCGGACGATTGCACATAGGCCGAAAAGTTGCGCGGCAGCTGGTCGGTTTCCGGCCGCAGCGGCGCCTGTTCGGGGTCCAGGCAGCGGGCCCGGTAGTAGCGGTCCAGCCCCAGGCCCTGGACCAGGTCGTAGGCCGCCTGGCAGCCCGGGCAGCAGAAATCGCCACCGCCCTTCGGCACCGGCAGACCGCAATGGCGGCATTCGGCTTCGGCCGCCCGGTCAAGGGGTGGTGATGCGCTCAACGTGCTGGAAGTCATCCTCGCCTCGGCTGGCCAGGACCCTGAGCTGCCATTGACCACGCAGCGGCAGTTCGATGCGGCCGACATAGCGGCCCTGGCCGCGATGGGTCAGCCCAACCTCGCGGTCATGGCCTTCATGGGTCGGGCGCACCGCCATCAAATGGACGGCGAGGTCGGTCAGGGGTTGGCCGTCACGATCGGCCAAGACGACGCTGATGGTGCCGACCACCGTGTCGCCATCGCCCTCGGCCCAGCGGGGAGTCAGGTCGAGCCGCCATCCCAGTTGTTTCTGGCGGTCCGCCGCGGCCAAGGCGTCGTTGTATTTCAAGCCCTTGACGAAATGCTGTTCGGTTTCCAGCCCGGTCCAGCTATTGATGGCGAAATAGACCAGAACGCTGTTGACCGCCAGCACCACGGCAAAGCCGGCGACAATGATCGCTAGAGGGGTCCGATAGGTCAGGGTTCGGGCAGTCATCGCAACGGTCACCGGAATCAGGTCTCAGGCCCATAGAAGAACGTGTCTTGGACGCTGTCCTCGCCGCTTGCCAGATCGGTGATGAACAGGTCGATTTCGGTCGATTCCTGTTTGAGACTGCCTTGCGGAACCCGAACAAACAAGCGGAAACTGCCGACGGCATCGCCCTTGACCCGAAGGTCGGCATAGCCGGCATCCTTGGTCACGCCGATCACCGTCAGGCTGGCGTCCTTCAGCCCATCGACCCTCAGGCGGAAGGTCCGCGCCTCCCGTTCCTTGTTCAGGATCTTGACCGTATAGCCGTTGCGGATGCCGCCATCGGACAGACGCACGAACAGGGGCGACCGGTCCCGTTGCACGTTGACGTCAAGAGCAGAGCGGAACATCAGCCCATAGGTCATCAGGCCGGCGACCAATGCCAGCAGAACCGTGTAGGCAATCGTGCGCGGCCGAACCACCCGGTTTCGGGTCGGTCTGCCGGCGGCACGCGCCTGCATATTGGCGATGGAATCATAGGCGATCAGATTGGCGGGCCGGCCCATCTTGCCCATGATCGTATTGCAGGCGTCGACACACAGGGCGCAGCCGATGCATTGCATCTGCGAGCCGTTGCGAATGTCGATGCCGGTCGGGCACACCTTGACGCACAGATTGCAATCGACGCAGTCACCCAGCTCTCCGGCCAGGGTGTCGATGCCCTTGCGCTTGGCCTTGCCGCGGGGCTCGCCGCGCCAGCCCTCGTAGGTGACCAACAGGGTGTCTTCATCGAACATGGCGCCCTGGAATCTGGGCCAGGGGCACATATAGAGGCAGACCTGTTCCCTGGCCAGGGCACCCAGCACATAGGTGGTCGAGGTGAACAGCAGGGTGAAACCATAGACCGCGACCGAGGCCTGGCCGGTAAACAGCTCGACCATCACCGTCGGTGCATCGGCGAAATACAGGATCCAGGCGCCGCCGGTGGCCAGCGAGACCGCCAGCCAGATCGCGTGCTTCGCGACCCGCCGCCAGGCCTTGTCCAGGCTCAAAGGGGCGGCGTCGAGGCGGATGCGCTTGTTGCGGTTGCCTTCGACCAGCCGCTCGACATACATGAAAAGGTCGGTCCACACCGTCTGGGGACAGAAGAAGCCGCACCAGACACGCCCGGCCAGGGCGGTGACCAGAAACAGCCCAACCGCGCCAAGCACCAACAGGCCGGTCAGGTAGTAAATCTCCTGTGGCCAGATTTCGATCTCGAAGAAAAACAGGCGCCGCCCGGCCATGTCGACCAGGACCGCCTGGTCGGGCAGCCCGGCACCGCGTTCCCAGCGGAACCACGGCACCAGGTAATAGATCCCCAACAGCACCACCAGACCGGTCCACTTCAAACGCCGGAACGTGCCCTTGACGTCCTGGGGGTGGATCTTGACTCGGGCGGCGTAAAGCGGTTCCGACTTGCCGAAATCGATGTCGTCAGCGCCGCAAAGGGCCTTGTTCATTGCCTGACACTCTCGTTTTCAAGTTCGATCCGCGCCCGCCCGTCAGGCGCGGGTCCGCGAAGCGCCGATCCATCGGCGCTTCGCGGTATCGCCGGAAACCGGTCCGGCTATTCGCCGCCGCCCAACGAGTGAACGTACAGGCTGACCTGCTTGATGGCGACGTCGCTCAAGCGGTCGACCCAGGCCGGCATGACACCGTGCTTGGGCTGGTTGACCTGTCCCGGGACGCCGTCGATGCCGTTATCGTAGAGCCAGATCCCGTCGGTCAAGTTGGGACCGCCAAGTTCGGGCAGGCCCTTGCCGTCCTCGCCATGGCAGGCGGCGCATTCGTCGGCAAACACGGTAGCGCCGCGGCCCGCCGCGGCGGCATCGTGGTCGGCACCCGACAGCGAGCGGACATATTGGACCACGTCCGCAATCTGACTGGATTCCAGCAATTCATCGGTCCCGAAATTCGGCATGACACTGTCGCGGGCCTCGTCATGGCCTGAGCGCACGCCATAACGCACGGTCTGATATATCGCCTCGCGGCTGCCGCCCCACAGCCAGTCGTCATCGGCCAGGATCGGGTAGTTCGGCGCCCCGGCACCGCCGCTGCCGTGGCAGGGGGCGCAGTTCTCGGCGAAGATGCTCTTGCCGCCGGCCATTGCATAATTCAGCAATTGGGTGTCTGAGCCGATCTCGTCGACCGACATCTGGCCGAACTTGTCCGACCACGCGGCCCGGCTTTGGGCCTGTGCGGCCAGATCGGCGTCATGGGTCGCGCGCGACGAATAGCCCAGAACGCCCTTGGTATAGCCGGATAGCATCGGCCAGGCCGGATACAGGACCCAGTAGACGACGGAGAAGAGGATGGTGGCATAGAATGTGTACAGCCACCATTTCGGCAACGGCGTGTTCAGTTCCTTGATGCCGTCCCATTCATGGCCGGTCGTGTGTTGGCCGCTGATCGCGTCTCGTTCCACGTCAGCCATGGTCAACCTCCATTCTCTGAGTCTTTGAAGATGATGTTGCCATCCTCTTCGAACCGTTTCTTATTCCTGGGAGCGTAGGCCCACAGCGCGATGCCGATAAACAGCGCCATCATCCAAACCACCCAGGAGGACCGGGCGATCTCGTAGAAGGTTTCGATCGTCATGTCCGCCTCCTCACCGTCTGGCCAGTTCGGGCTTGAAGCTGGTGAAATCGACCATCCGGCCCAGAACCTGAAGATAGGCGATCAGGGCATCGAGCTCGGTCACCCGCTGCGGGTCACCGTCGAAATCACCGATCGCGGCTTTCGGATAGCGGGCCAGCACGGCTTCGCCATCGTCGTCGCCGCCATTTGCCTGGGCGACCACATCGGCCGAAGCGTTGGTAATCTGGTCTTCGGTGTAGGGAACACCGATCGCCCGCAACGTGCGCATGTGATCGGCCAGGCCGGCATGGTCCAGATCGCTGGTCGCCAGGAACGGATAGCCGGGCATGATCGATTCCGGAACCACCTTCCGCGGGTCGATCATGTGTTCCGCGTGCCAGTCGTTGGAATACTTGCCACCGACCCGCGCCAGATCGGGCCCGGTCCGTTTCGAGCCCCATTGGAACGGATGGTCGTACATGCTCTCGGCGGCCAGTGAATAATGGCCATAGCGTTCCGCCTCGTCACGGAAGGGCCGGATCATCTGGCTATGGCAGACGTAACAGCCCTCGCGGACATAGATGTTGCGCCCCGCCAGTTCGAGCGGCGAGTAGGGCCGTACACCGTCGACCTTCTCGATCGTGCTCTCAAGCGTGAACAGCGGGATGATCTGAACCAGACCGCCAATCGAAATCGTGATCAGGATTGCGACCACCAGCAGGATGACGTTCTTTTCGAGAATTTTTTGCATGGTCTCGCCTCCCGCCTCAATTCGCCGCCGCCGGTGCGGCTGCACCGATCGCCGGTTCGTTGCGCACGCGGCCCTTGATGGTCATGATCAGGTTGTAGGCCATGATCACTGCCCCAATCAGGAACAGCGTGCCGCCAAGCCCGCGGATAACGTAGTAGGGGTGCATGGCTTCGACGGTCTCGATGAAGGAGTATTGCAGGAAGCCGAGTTCGTCGTAGGTGCGCCACATCAGGCCCTGCATGATCCCCGACACCCACATCGCCGAAATGTAAAGAACGATGCCGATGGTCGAGATCCAGAAGTGGTAGGTGACCAGCTTCATGGAATACAGCCTTTCACGACCCCACAGCCGCGGGACCAGGAAGTACAGCGCGCCGAAGGCGATCAGGCCATTCCAACCCAACGCACCGGAATGCACGTGGCCGACCGTCCAGTCGGTGTAGTGGCTCAACGAGTTGACCGCCTTGATCGACATCAGCGGGCCTTCGAAGGTGCTCATGCCGTAGAAACCGACCGACGCGATCAGGAAGCGGAGTACCGGATCGGTGCGCAGCTTGTCCCAGGCGCCCGAGAGCGTCAGGAAGCCGTTGATCATCCCGCCCCAGGACGGCATCCACAACATCACCGAGAAGGTCATGCCCAGGGTCTGGGCCCAATCCGGCAGCGCCGTGTAATGCAGATGATGCGGGCCGGCCCAGATGTACAGGAACACCAGGGCCCAGAAGTGAATCACCGACAGGCGGTAGGAATAGACCGGCCGCTCCGCCTGTTTGGGGACCAGGTAGTACATCATACCCAGGAATCCGGCGGTCAGGAAAAAGCCGACCGCGTTGTGGCCGTACCACCATTGGGTCATGGCGTCCTGGACGCCGCTCCACAGGATATAGCTCTTGGCCCCGGTCCACGACACCGGCAGCGCCAGATTGTTGACGATGTGGAGCATCGCAATCGTGACGATGAAAGCCAGGAAGAACCAGTTGGCGACGTAGATATGCGGCTCCTTGCGGATCAGCACGGTACCGGTGAAGACCAGCAGGTAAATCACCCAAACAATGGTCAGCCAGAGATCGATCCACCACTCCGGTTCGGCGTATTCCTTGCCCTGGCTGTAGCCCAGCACATACGAGGCCGCCGCCAGAACGATGAAGATCTGATAGCCCCAAAAGATAATGTTAGAGAGGAAGGAGCCGCCAAACAGCGAGACCCGGCTGGTCCGTTGCACCACGTATAGCGATGTTCCGATCAGGATATTGCCGCCAAAGGCAAAGATCACCGCCGATGTGTGCACCGGGCGCAGACGACCGAATGTGGTCCATTCGAGATCGAAGTTGAGGGCCGGGAATGCGAGTTGGAAGGCGATTGCCACGCCCGCCAAGAACCCGATGATTCCCCAGAATATCGTCGCAATGACGAACTTCCGGACCACCTCATCATTATAGGCAGGCGCGGAAGCGGCTTGCAGGTTCATTTAACGGCTCCATGTTCGAATTGGCTGCAGACTGCGCTCAGATTTTACTTGCTAATGATTCGCAGTTACAACACGTTCAGGTCCGGTCTATTACACAAGTGAATTTCGTAAAACGACGCACTGCGAAAATCAAGGTTTAAATTATAATAGCCTAATATAAGCTATTGAGGACCCTTCCAAACTGGCAAATTTTCGTAACTCGGCTAAATTTCAATCGATTGGGCACGAACAATTGTTTATCGCCCAGAATAAGGTGAGTTGAATGGAGCTGCTGATCCAGGCCTACACGATCTGCCGCACTGCAGCAATAGATAATGACGCAACCCTGCTCAGCGTAATGTTCGCGGGCCTGGCCGGCAGCGCCAGTCACTGCATCGGCATGTGTGGCCCGTTCGTTCTCTCCCAGGTCGGCGCCCGACTCGAGGCCGTGCCGGCCGCCTCGATGCGGGAGTTCAGCCGACTGAGCGGCGCGGCCCTGCTGCCCTATCATTTCGGCCGCCTGACTACCTATGGCGTGCTGGGCGGACTGGCCGGCGCCCTGGCCGGCGGCATGTCCGACTTCGGTGGCTTCCGCTACCTGGCCGCCGCATTGTTGGCGCTTGCCGGCCTGTTGTTCCTGGGATACGCGTTGCACGGCCTGAGGATCGCACTTCCCGCCCTGGTGCCGGCCGCCGGCGGAAGCGGCCTGGTCGGGCGGTTGGCCGGGCCGCTGTTCGACCACCCGATTGGCTGGCGCGGCTACGGGCTAGGCTTGGTGCTTGGGTTTTTGCCCTGCGGCCTGCTGTACGGCGCCCTGGCGGCGGCGGCATCGACCGGCGGATGGGTGGCGGGTACGATGGCGATGATCGCGTTCGCGGTCGGCACCGTTCCGGTCCTGGTCCTGTTTGCCCTGGCCGGGCAGTTCGCGGCCAACCGGTGGCGCAGCTTTGCCATGAAGCTGGCCCCGGTTCTGCTGGTGCTCAACGGTGGATTCTTGATGTTTTTGGCTTGGCAGATGGCAACTTGACGCGACGGCGCCGGATCACCCGCCCAGGCACCGGATAAGCGCGGCCAATTCAAACGGCTTAAGCAAGGTGTGGACCGTCATGCCGTGGGCCGAGGCGATCAACTGGGCGGTTTTGGCGTATTGGGGATTGAAGCCGGTGACCACGACGATATTGGCCGTGCAGCCTTGTTCAGCCAGCCATTGGATCAGTTCGTTGCCGTCGACGTCCGGCATGACGATGTCGAGAACGATGTCGGTGGGCTCGAAGTCGCGATAGGCGCTCTTGAAGTCGTGTGCTTCGCCGACCGATCGCACGTCAAAACCGTTCCGCTCAGCCGCCACGGTAACGAATTCGCGAAACGCCTCTTCGTCATCGATCACCAGCAGGCGTTTTTCAGCCAATCCGGTTTCGCCCATTGCTCCCATTGCCTCCACCACGCGCCGGTCTGTCGAACCGACCCAACCAAGTCTTACCTTTTGACAATATCCAGGTTTAAATTGTGTTGAAAAACGAGCTACGGGCGTGAAAAACCTCACCGCATGCCGGAGTGCGGGCCGGACACCGCCGTTCAATCGCCGATATTCCGGCCCCAGCCATTGACAAAAGCGGCCCGTATCCGCACTTTCCAGGCTTGTATCAATTGGGTCCGGTTGCCCCAACCAGGCCCCGGGTTTGAAAACCAACGGGATGGAACTGATGCGTCTCCTGATTTCGCTGCTTCTGCCATGGCTCGGTTTCTTCACCATCGGTCGGCCCTTGGCCGGAATTATCTGCCTGATCCTGCAAGTCACGCTGATCGGTTGGATTCCGGCCGCGATCTGGTCGGTTTACGCGTTGAGCCAATACGAAACCGACAAGAAGATCGCCGAAGCCAGAAATTCCTGATCCCCGGGGGTGCGTACGGTGTTTCCCAACGGGATCGGTCGAACCATTGTCAACCTGCTGATCGTCTCGCTGATCGTCGGGCTGGTGTTGAGCCTGCTGGACGTGACGCCGCGGCAATTGTTTGAAAATTTCGGCGACACCGCACGCGCCGCTTATGATCTGGTTGCCGGCTTCTTCCTTTGGGCCGGCCCCTTCGTGGTGATCGGTGCTGTTGTCGTCCTGCCGATCTGGGCCTTTGCCCAGTTGCTGCGGTTCTTGCGCGGGCGCCGCGGCTGAAACCGGGTGCCTACCCACCGACATAGCTGACGCGCCACACCGCCTGCGCGACATCGTCGGCCACCAGCAATGCCCCATCGGCGGCCACCGCCAATCCGGCCGGCCGGCCCCAGACCCTGGCCGTCGCGGTTGGCTTGGCCCCCCGTTTCTTGAGCCAGAAGCCGGTGGCGAAATTCTCGTAATAGCCTTTAGGCCGCGCGGTGACGGCGTCGAACGGCACTCGGACGACCTTGTAGCCGGTCGGGCGGGCCGCGTTCCACGACCCGTGCAGCGCCACAAAGGCGTCGCCGCGATAGGCCTCGGGGAATTGGTCGCCGGTGTAGAATACCAGGCCGAGCGGCGCCGAATGCGACTTGAACAGCAGGTCCGGCACCAGGGTCCGGGCCACAAGGCCGGGCCGCGCCGGCGATAAGTCCGGCTGGGGATTGGGACCGATATAGGCATAGGGCCAGCCGTAGAAGCCGCCCTCGACCACGCGGGTCAGGTAGTCGGGCACCAGACCGTCGCCCAACCCATCGCGCTCGTTGACCACCACGAAAATTTCGCCGCTGGCCGGGTGGCGATCGATGCCGACAGGATTACGCAGCCCCGACGCGAACAGGCTCTGTTTGCCGTCCGGGGATATGCGCTGAACGCTGGCCCGGACCGGCGGTTCCTCGGCGATATTGCCGCGGCTGCCGACCGCCACATACAACTCACCGGCGGCGCCAAACAGCAGATTGCGGGTCCAATGGCCGCGGCCGTCGCCCAGGGCCCCCGGCGGGGTCACGTCCTGGGCCGGCCCCGATGCGCGTGTGTCACCGGGCCGGTAAGGCAGCCGGCGCACCTGGCCCGGCTCGCCGACATACAGATAGCCGTCGCGGATCGCCATCCCGTGCGGTTCGTCCAGCCCGTCGGCAAAGACCGAGCGGATTTCCGCCACCCCATCACCGTCCGCGTCCCTGAGCAGAGTGATGATCCCGGCTCGGGACTCGGCCAGCAACACATCGCCGTTTTCCGCCACCGCCAGCCAGCGGGCGTGGCGCAAGCCGGTGGCAAAGGCGTTGATCCGGAAACCGGGCGGCAGCTTGATCGGCAGGATGTCCGGGACCGCCACGCGGCGGGATGGCCGGGCGGTGCTGGGGCTGGCATAGGGCGCCGGCAGGTCGTCGACGGTGATCCGGTAGCGTTTGCCGACCGGCTGGTGGTCGTCGGCCGCCGCCGGCCAGGCTAGGCCGAAAAGCAGCAGCGCATTCATCACGTGTCGCGTCATGGTGCCTCCAGGCCCGAACGGGCCCCCAGTCTGAGCATCACGGACAACAGGTAGATCAGGACAAACAGGGCAATGAAATAGGCCTCGGCCGCCACCCCGAAACGCCAGGGCAGCCCGAAGTCGACACCGAAACCGCGGTCCAGCCAACCCGACCCGACCACCAGCACCGCAGCGGCGGCGGCGGGCAGGCTGTGGCGGCGCGGCCAGAACCAGCCCGGCCAGTCGGCGGCCAGGTCCAGGGTCGGCAGGCGCCTCGCCAGCAACGGAACGGCGACCCCGCCGACGATCAGAAATCCGATCGCCAGCAATTCCAGGCCGGCATCCAGACCGGCCCGGGTCAACCCCAACTGGCCCAACGCACCGTTGACCAGGCTGCCGCCCATGCGCCAGAAATCGCCGACCATCAGCCCGTCGCCAAAGCTCAGCTGGGCAGCCGCGCCGAACAGGCAGGCGAAAAGCAGGGCGGCGAACCAGGCCCGCAGCCAACGCGACGGCAGGCCCTTGCGCCGCTGGTAGATAAAGAGACCGGTCAGCGCGCCGGCGATCTGCACCGCCGCGGTCAGGGGCGGCAGCACGCCGGCTCCGGCTTCGGCCAGCGCCGGACCACCGCCGACGTCCACGGCGACCAGCAAGGACAGCAACGGCAAGGCCAGCCACAGCCACGCCGGTGGCTCGGTTTTCAGCCGTGTCAATGCCGTGCTTTCAGCCATTTTTCTCCCACGGACTGGTCCTGTTTACAGTTTGGGCCATATTCCCTATCGGCCAAGCCTGATCCCTAACATAGGGCGGCCTGGCGCCGCGATCGAACGGGAAAATCCACCAGCCACTCGACGAAAACCCCATCTTAGCGCTACTTTAACGCCAATCGGCGACAATTTCGGCGACCACGAGACCAAGGATCGAAGCACCCAGGACATGTCGAACATCCCTTCAACCGGTCAAATTCTCATAGTCGTTCACCAGGCGGGGTCGGACCCCGGCCGGGTCGGCAGGGCGCTGGAAGGCCTGGGATACACGCTGGACGTTCGCCGGCCCAGCGGCGGCGATGATTTACCCGGGCACATGGACGACCATGACGGCGCCGTGATCTTTGGCGGACCGATGAGCGCCAATGACGACCACCTGGAATTCGTCCGCCGTGAGATCGACTGGATTTCGGTCTGCCTGGAGGCCGAGAGGCCGTTTCTCGGCATCTGCCTTGGCGGCCAAATGCTGGCACGGGCCCTGGGCAGCAACGTCGCGCCGCATCCCGAAGGCAGCTTCGAAATCGGCTTTCACCCGGTTCGGGCCACGCCCGGCGGGCGCGACCTGTTCCTGGACGAGCAGTTCTTCTATCAATGGCATGGCGAGGGGTTCGAGGTGCCGGCAGGTGGCGAGCTGCTGGCCCGAGGCGAAATTTTCGAAAACCAGGCCTTTCGCGTCAACGGCAACGCCTATGGCCTGCAATTCCACCCGGAAGTCAGCTTTGACATCATGACCCGGTGGGGGCGCAAGGCGGCGCACCGGCTGGTCATGCCGGGCGCCCAGTCCCGCAGCCGGCAACGCGAACTGAGCCGCCGCTATAACCCGGGCGTCGAGGTCTGGCTGGACGATTTTCTGACATCCTGGCTCGACCTGAGCCTGCGCCCGTCTGAACTGCCCCTGGCCGCCGACTGATCCCACCTTTTATGTGACGACGCAAAGACGGTCTCCGGGTACGACAGCCTTGAGGACCGCCAACAGGTCGTCGCGTTCCAAGGCAACGCAGCCTTCGGTCGGCAGATAACCGGGCCGGGCGATGTGCAGGAAGATCGCGCTGCCGGCCCCCGGCACCACCGGTTCGTCGTTGTGGCCGAGCACCACGATCACGTCGTACAGGGCGTCGTCGCGGCACAGCCGTTCGGCACTGGCCGGATAGGGCAGTTTGACGGGGCGGTTGTAATTCGGGTCCTGGGGCGCGTCGCACCAGCCGTCATCGGCCGCCAGGGCCGAGACCGGCAAGCCGGTTTCGGGTGCCGTCAGCCGGTCGGCCCGGTAAAGGACGCGGCGCAGCGGAAAGGCGCCGACCGGCGTTGCCATATCGCCCTCGCGCTTGTCCTCGGCCAACCCCGACCGGCCCAGGGCACAACGGTAACGCCGACCGTCGATTTCCAACCAGCCATCTTCGGATACCAGAATGTCCATGGGCGAAGCATAACGCCGCCAGGGTCGGGCCTGTCAAACCCCGATATCTTCGGTCCGGGCCCAGGGGTCGTCCAGGACCAGCGATTGCGCGTCGGCATAGGCCCGGGTTGCCTGGCCGTGGCGATCGCCGCCATCCGCCAACGGTGCCAGGTCAGCCGGTTTGGCCAGCGCCATGACATGTTCGCCGACGTCGCGACCGGTCAACGAGGCCACCAAGGCGTTGACCAGCCCGGCCACGAAGCCGACCGCACCGCCGAACAGCCCACCGCCGACCATCCGTGCGGCCGGCCCAATTTCGTCGCCGGTAACCGCACGGTAGACAGACGACAGCACCGGAATGTGCTGCAGCGGATTGATCACATCCAGGAAATCGGCGAACCCGAAGGCGCCATCGGTTGACGCGGCCTGGGCCGTCGGCGCGCCCCATTCCGGGTCGTCCGGATCCCTGAGCCCCGTGATAGGCGGCAAGCCCGAAATCGGTGGCAGACTCATTCGACACTCCTCACCGCACAATGCAAGCAAGGAATGTTCCATTGTTGCCGCCTTGAGAATCAACAGGTTAGCGAAAGACCGCCGTCACCTGACCCGGCAATTCCTGCCGGGAGGACGTGATCGACCCGGTCGAACCGCCTACAGGTAATGGCCGCTGCGTTTGCGCTTGGTCGCCAGATAGCGTTCGTTATGGGCATTGGCGGGAAAGCTGTGCGCCACCCGTTCAACCACTTCAACACCGCACGCTTCCAGCCCGGCCACCTTGTCCGGATTGTTGCTGAGCAGCCGGACCCGGTCGAAGCCGAGCTGGCGCAGCATCGACGCGGCCGGCGCGAACAGCCTTTCATCGGCGTCGAAGCCCAGCCGCTCATTGGCGTCGATGGTGTCGAGGCCCTGGTCCTGCAGGTGATAGGCGCGCAGCTTGTTGATCAGCCCGATGCCCCGGCCTTCCTGGGCGAGATAGAGCAACACGCCGCCGCCGGCCTCGGCGATGGCGTTGAGGGCGCCCTGCAACTGGTCGCCACAATCGCATTTCAGCGATCCCAGCAGGTCGCCGGTGAAGCATTCGGAGTGCAGGCGGACCAGGACCGGCGACCCGGTATCCGGACGGCCGATCACCAGGGCCAGGTGCTCGACCCCGCCCTGGTGGGGCCGGAAGGCAAGGATGCGACAGTCTTCGGCCGCCCGCAGCGGCAGACTGGCCGCCGCCACCTGGACCAGATCATTGGCCGCGGCGGCGTCATAGTTTTCGATGGCCGCCGCTTCGACTTGGACCAGGTCATCGTCGGCTGCGACACGCGCCGCCTTGTCGCGCGGCGGACAGACGACGACCGAGGGCAGCAGGCGCGCCAGCTTCGCCAGTTTGATGGCGGCCGAAACGCCGGCTCCGGGCGCGCCCTTGCGTTCGCGGAACGGCCCCCGCAAGGGGTGGCCCAGATCATTGGCCGGATCGGCCAGCCCCTGCAGCAGGCCGGCATCCATGTGCCCGGAGATTTCGACCCGGACCACGTCATGGCCGGTCGGCCGGATATGCAGAAATCCGGCCCGCCGCGCGGTCAGGGCCAGGAGCGGCGGTTCGGCGCCCAAATCCCGCAGCCGGGACAGGCTGGCGTCGCTTAGCTGTTCAGTGGCCAGCGCCAGGACCGTATCACCACCCGCCAGGACCAGAACCGGCAGGCCGCGGCGCAATTCGCCGACCGCGCGGTCGACGCTGCGCTGGGCACGCGGATCGGCGCTGGGGGCCGCGCTTTCCATTATCTCCGGTCCTTGGGCATGGCCGGCCAACCTACACCCTGTGCCACGGCCAGGGAAGCCCAAAGCCCGGTCTTGCAGGGGGTGTGCGAATACCCCAAAGTGTCGCCATGGAGACGAGCAACCTGTATCTGAATTACGATCAGGCCGGCCTGGACGCGCAATACAATCTGCGGGCCGCGGTACCGGCATTTCCGGACTTCGTGGCCGATTGGGCCGAACGATCGACGCGGGCGCGAAGCGAGGTCGACTGCATGGTGAACCTGGCCTATGGCCCGGCGCCAGCCGAAAAGCTGGACCTGTTCCCGGCCGGTCCCGGCGCGCCGGTGCACCTGTTCATCCATGGCGGATACTGGCAATCGATGGACAAGGATCATTTCGGCTTTGTCGCGCAAGGCCTGGTCCCGAAAGGCGCGGCGGTTGCGGTCAACGACTACGCCCTGGCACCCGATGTCGGGATGGACGAGATCGTGCGCCAGAACCGGGCCGCCCTGGCCTGGTTGTGGCGCCATGTCGCCGATTTTGGCGGCGATCCGAACCGGATCTTCGTGTCCGGCCATTCGGCCGGCGGCCACCTGACGGCGATGCTTCTGGCCACCGACTGGCCGGCCTTCGACCCCGGTTTGCCCAAGGACCTGGTTAAGGGCGGCATGGCGATTTCCGGCCTCTTCGACCTGGAGCCGGTCCGGCTTTGTTACCTGAACCAGGTGCTGGGGATGGACGCGGCAACGGCGCAACGCAACAGTCCGGTCGCGCTGGTCGACCGGTTGGCGGCGAACCCCGCCCCGCTCGGCCTGTGTGTCGGCGGTGACGAGACCGATGAGTTTCACCGCCAGCAGGCCGAATTCGCCGCGCGGCTGACGGCGGCGGGGCGACGCCCCGCGATCATCGACATGCCCGGGTTTCACCATTTCGACCTGGTCTGCGAACTGACCGACCCGGCGAGCCCGCTCACCCGAGCCATTCTTCGCCAAATGGGGCTGTAAACCGCTTGGTTGTTTCGATCGCGGGGATATCCTACATATCGTAAGACGTAGGTGGTCCACCTTTGCGATGGAACAGGCGATGAGCACAGTCAAACGCTTGCTGTTGGTCGACGATGATGATGCCTTGCGGACCTCGCTGGCCGAACAGCTGGAGTTGTACGAAGAGTTCACCACGACGATGGCGCCGGATGCCGGATCGGCGATGGAGACCGCCAAGAACAATCATTTCGACTTGATCCTGTTGGATGTCGGCCTGCCCGACATGGACGGCCGCGAAGCCTGTCGGCTGATGCGCCGCGCCGGCGTCAAGTGCCCGATCATCATGCTGACGGCTCAAGACAGCGACGCCGACACCATTCTGGGCCTGGAGTCGGGCGCAAACGACTACGTCACCAAGCCCTTCCGGCTGGGTGTCCTGCTGGCCCGCATCCGGGCCCAGCTGCGCCAGCACGAACAGAGCGAAGACGCGGTGTTCACCATTGGCGACTACACCTTCCAGCCGGCCGCCAAGCTGATGGTCCACAACACCTCGAGCCAGAAGGTCCGGCTGACCGAAAAGGAAACCTCGATCCTGAAATACCTCTACCGGTCCGGTGCCAAGCCGGTGTCCCGCGACGTGCTGTTGAACGAAGTCTGGGGCTACAATGCCGGCGTCACCACCCATACTCTGGAAACCCATATTTACCGATTGCGGCAAAAAATAGAGGCCGATCCGTCAAATGCTGTGCTGTTGGTCACAGAATCGGGGGGCTATCGTCTGGCATACTAGGGCTGGCGGCCATCGCGACCAGCAAGGGGCACGCTGATACGGATTGGTAACCGATGATGAGGATAATAGACCCGTTGTGAGCAACTGCTGCTTTGAGACACGGCTTGTCCCCCCCGCCTGAATTCTCGGTACGCTTTTGGGGCGTTCGCGGCTCGATCGCCTGTTCGTGCCCGAGCACGTCCGGCTATGGCGGCAACACGTCCTGTCTGGAAGTGCGATGCGGTGACAGATTGCTGATCCTGGATTGCGGGACGGGTTTGCGTTATCTGGGGCGTTTCATGGAAGCGCACGGCGACACCAGCGCCGACATCCTGTTGACCCACACCCATTTCGACCATATTTGCGGCGTGCCGTTCTTCACCCCGCTGTTCACCGAAGGCAATCGCTTCCGCCTGTGGGCCGGGCACCTGATGCCCGACCTCACCATCCACGACGCCCTGAAGGCGATGATGGTGCCGCCCTTCTTCCCGGTGCCGCCGGAAATCTTCAAGGCGGAACTTGCCTTCGAGGACTTCCAGGCCGGCGAAGCCCGGGACCTGGGCGGCGGCATTCGCGTCGCCACCATCGGGTTGAACCATCCCGACGGCGCCACCGGCTACCGCATCGAATTCGCCGGCCGGGTCCTGTGCTACGTCACCGACACGGAACATGTCGTCGGCCAACCCGACCAGAATGTACTGCGGCTGATCGACGGGGCGGACCTGGTGATCTATGACAGCATGTACACCGACGAGGAATTCAAGAACCACATCGGCTGGGGCCATTCCACCTGGCAGGAGGGTGCGCGCCTGTGCAAGGCCGCCGGCGTCGGCCGATTTGTCGCCTTCCACCACGACCCTGAACATAGTGATGCCTTACTGGACCGGATCGCATCGCAAGCCGCCGAAGTGTCACCGGGTGCGGTGGTGGCCCGCGAGGGTCAGGTTCTGACCCTGTAGCCACGCCCGAGCCGAGGGCCTGAAGTCATGAACCTGCGCCTTCTCCGCATGGGCCTGTCGACACTGTTGGGGATCCGCCGCCAGGGTTACTTCATCCCGTACCGCTATGCCGACGCCGTGCCTGGGCCCGGCGAGGTCGGAACCTATGAGGCCATTGGGGAGCTGTTCACGGGCGCCACGGGTGAATTCAAGGAGGTGCTGGCGGCGATCGACGGCTTTGCCGACGCCCTGACCGCGATCGGCGAGGACAATCCGCCGGCACCCCGGTGGACCCAGTCCTGGTTCCCCCGTCTGGATGCCGCTGCGGCCTATGCGTTGGTCCGCACCCAGCGCCCCAAGCGCATCGTCGAGGTCGGATCGGGGCATTCGACCCGGTTCCTGGCCCGCGCGGTTGGTGATGAAGGTTTGGACACGGCTATCACCTGTATCGATCCGGCGCCGCGGGCGATCATCGAAGGGTTGGACGTGAAATTTGTGCGCGACACCGTGCACCGGGCCGGTGGCGGGCCGTTTCGGGCGCTGGGTGCCGGCGACATGCTGTTCGTCGACAGCAGCCACATCCTGATGCCGGGCAGCGATGTCGACCTGTTGCTGAATCGCATCCTGCCGACGCTGCCGGCCGGGGTCCTGGTCCATATTCACGACGTCTTCCTGCCCGACGATTACCCGACGTCCTGGGCCTGGCGCGGTTATAACGAACAGCAGGCGGTGGCGGTGATGCTGTCCAGCGCAGGCTACCGGCTGCGTTTCGCCAGCCGCTACGTGGCGACCCGGATGGCGGCGGCGGTCGACGCGTCGGTTCTGGCCCGGCTGCCGCTGGTCGGGGACGCGTTCGAAAACAGCCTGTGGCTGGAGAAGGTGACTTGACCGGCGAACCTTGGTCACGGACGGCTCACGGCCAATTCACAGCACGTGAGTGGAAAATCTGGAATGATGGCCGGATCGGATAGGCGGGAGTTGGGCATGCTGCTAAGCCTGAAATATTTCGTGATCGGCGTTTCGCCCGAGGACGGCTTGCCCGAGCGGGTGATGGCGGCGATCGAACGCCAACAGCGCGACAGCGAACTGCTGATCGGCTGGGTGCAGGTGATCATCGCAGTCACCCTGGGCGCCCTCTATCTTGCCTCGCCCAAGGCCTTCTCGCCCGAAGCCGATTTTGCGCCCGTGCCCTGGGCGGTCGGCGCCTATCTGGTCTTCAACGCCCTTCGCCTGGCGCTGGGTTACCGCGATGCGCTGCCGCGCTGGTCGCCGGCGCTGTCGGTGATCATTGACATGGTCCTGCTGTTCGGCCTGATCTGGAGTTTCCATCTGCAATACGAACAGCCGGCCTCCTTCTACCTCAAGGCGCCGACCTTTTTGTGGGTGTTCACCTTCATCGCGCTTCGGGCCCTGCGCTTCGAGGCCCGCTTCGTGCTGCTGGCCGGGGCCACGGCGGCGGCCGGTTGGCTGGTGTTGGTGATTTACGCCACCATGATCGACCCGTCCGACGACATGATCACCCGCGACTATGTCGACTATCTGACCTCGTCCTCGGTTCTGATCGGGGCCGAGGTCGAGAAGCTGGTTGCCATCCTGTTGGTTACCCTGGTGCTCAGCCTGGCTCTGCTGCGCGCGCGCGGCCTGCTGATCCGTTCGGTGGTCGAGGGCACCGCGGCCGAGGAGCTGTCGCGGTTTTTTGCCCCGGAAGTGGCGCAGCAGATCACCAGCTCTGAAACTGGGGTCCGTCCCGGCCAGGGCGAATTGCGCGAGGCCGCCGTGCTGACCATCGACGTGCGCGGCTTTACCCGCCTGGCCATGACCCTGGAACCCAACGACTTGATGGAGCTGCTGGGTGAGTACGAATCCCGCATGATCCGGGTGGTCCAGGCGCATCGCGGCTCGATCGACAAGTTCATGGGCGACGGTCTGCTGGCCACCTTTGGCGCCGCCGCCGCCTCCGAGACCTTCGCCGCCGACGCCCTGAACGCGGTCCGCGACCTGGTCGAGGACAGCCACCGCTGGGCCGCCGAGCGCGAGGCCAAGGGGCTGGCACCGCTGACCATCAATTTCGCGGTCGCGGCGGGACCCCTGGTATTCGGCGCCATCGGCGACGAGACCCGGCTGGAGTACACGGTGATCGGCGAGCCGGTCAATCTGGCCGCCAAGCTGGAAAAACACAACAAGGTCGAGCGGGTCGCGGCGGTGACCACTGTCGACACGCTGGACCGGGCGATCGCCCAGGGCTATCAGCCCACCAGCGGCCATGAACGCCGGCCGGCCCGCCGGGTCGAGGGCCTGGCGGAACCGGTCGACCTGGTGGTCCTGGCCAGCTGAGGCTTGACTTTGGTCGGCGGTTCGGCAGGCTGGCCTGCCCAAAGACAGCGCAAGAATGGAGGCGGAAAATGGAACCGTGGAGCGTTTACTTGTCCGGCGAGATCCACACCGACTGGCGCGAGCAGATCGCGACCGGGGCGGCCGAGGCGGGCCTGGAGATCGAGTTCCTGTCGCCGGTCACCGACCATGAGGATTCGGACGCCTGCGGCGTCGCCATCTTGGGCGAGGAGTCGGAGGGTTTCTGGCGCGACCACAAGGGCGCCAAGCTGAACGCCATCCGCACCCGCACGCTGATCGAACGGGCCGACGTGGTGGTGGTCCGCTTCGGCGACAAGTACCGGCAATGGAACGCCGCTTTCGATGCCGGCTACGCCGCCGCCCTGGGCACCCCGGTCATCACGCTCAGGGACGCCGCCCTGACCCACCCGATGAAGGAAATCGACGCCGCCGCCCTGGCCGTCGCCGAAACCCCGGCCCAGGTGGTCCGCCTGCTGCGCTATGCCATCCGCGGCGAGCTGTAGGGTAGAGGGAAGTCGTTAAAAACGCGCACGGAGGTTCGGGAACCCTCCAACAAAGCCGGTGGTGGGGGGCTAGGCGCGCCCCGGTCTCAATGCCATGTTCTCAGGTCCGAGCGCACCCAAACACCTCTAACTTCAAAATTCTTGAAGTAAATCTGGAAGCAATATCGCTTTTGTCCAATCGGGGCCGTTGTTAAGCTGCTGCTTAGAATCACAGCGGGGTGGCGGATGGCCGATGAGAGTACATTGCAGGTCGCGATCTGGCGTGGCGGCGAGGACGGCCAATTGGTCGAATACCAGGTACCGTTCCGGGCCAATCAGACGGTGCTGGACGTGGTCACCTGGGTCCAGCGCAGCGCCGATGCCGACCTGGCCTATCGGTTCGCCTGCCGGGTCGGGATGTGCGGCAGCTGTGCGATGACCGTCAACGGCAAGCCGATGTGGACCTGCCGCACCCATGTCAAGACGGTGGCCGACGCCAAGGGGCGGATCGAGATCCGGCCTTTGAGCAATCTGCCGGTGATCAAGGACCTGGTCACCGATATGGCGCCGTTCTTCGAGAAGTGGCGTCGGGCCGAGGGACACTTCCGGGGCACCACCGACCGCACCCAGCCGATGGCCCGGATTTCGCCGCAGTCGCGCCGGCGCCGGGCCGCCGACCGGGCGATCGAGTGCATCAACTGCGCCGTCTGCCACGCGGCCTGCGACCTGATCGCCTGGAACCCGGACTATCTCGGCCCCGCCGCCCTCAACCGGGCCTGGTCGCTGATCAACGATGAACGCGACGGCGCGCGGACGCCAAGACTGGCAGCGGTTGCCCAGGCCGATGGCTGCCACAATTGCCACAGCCACCAGGCCTGCGCCGAGGCTTGCCCTAAGCAGCTCAACCCGACCGCCGGCATCGCCGGCCTCAAGCGGGCCACCCTGGCGACCTGGCTGAAGCGGGAGCTTGTGCCATGACCCCGGGCCTCTATCTCCTGCAGCGGCTGAGCGCCGCGGTGATGGTGCCGCTGCTGCTGTTGCATTTGGTCGGTATGATCTGGGCCATCCAGGGCGGATTGAGTGCCGAGGAAATTCTGGGCCGCACCCGCGGCAATCTTTATATCGCCGTGGTCTACGGCCTGATGGTGCTGGCGGCTTCGGTCCACGCCGCCCTGGGGGTGCGGACCGTGGTGCTGGAGTGGGCCGATTGGAGCGTCCGGGTGGTCGACCGTCTGGCCATCATATTCGGTTTGTTTCTGATGGTGTTGGGGGCGCGGGCGATCGTCGCGGTGGTGACATGAAACCGCCGCCCGCCTGGAAGAGCCTGGGCCGCGCCGCCTGGCTGCATCGCATTTCCGGCCTGCTGCTGGCCGCCTTCCTGCCAGCCCATTTCCTGCTGCTGGGCCTGGCGTTGGAGCGGTCGGAAGCCTTCGACAAGGCCCTGGCCCTGACCGAATTCCCCCTGGTCAAACTGGCCGAGATCGGCCTGGTGTTTCTGCTGGCCGTGCACCTGGTTGGCGGCGTGCGCCTGCTGATCGTCGAGTTCCTGCCTTGGCACGACTGGCAGAAGCCGGCCGCCGTGATCGCCGTCCTGGCGGCCCTGGTGGCCGGGGCGGCCTTCGGCGTGAGGGCGGTGCTATGAGTCTGAGCGTCGAGCGCCTGGCCACCGATATTCTGATCCTGGGCAGCGGCGGCGCCGGCCTGCTGGCGGCACTGCATGCCCATGACGCCGACCCGGACCTGGACATCACCATCGTTACCAAGGGCCTGGTGGGCAAGTGCGGCTGCACCCGCATGGTCCAGGGCGGCTACAACGTCGCCCTCAACCCCGGCGATTCGGTGGAGCGCCATTTCATGGACACCATCGACGGCGGCAAATGGCTGCCCCACCAGCAGCTGGCCTGGACCCTGTGCGAGACCGCGGTGACGCGGATCCACGAGCTGGAGAACGAGATCGGCTGTTTCTTCGACCGCAATCCGGACGGCACGCTGCACGGCAAGGCCTTCGCCGGCCAGACCTTCGACCGCACCGTCCACAAGGGCGACCTGACCGGCATCGAGATCATCAATCGGGTGATGGAACAGGTCCAGGCCCGGGACATCCGCCGACTTGAGGAGCATCGCGCCCTGGCCCTGGTCCCGAGCCGCGACGGTGGCGCCCTGTCCGGGGTGCTGATGGTCGATATCCGGACCGGGGAATTCCGTCTGGTCCAGGCCCGGGCCGTCCTGCTGGCCACCGGCGGTGGCCCGACCATGTACCGCTACCACACCCCGTCCGGCGACAAGGCGATGGACGGGCTGGCCATGGCTTTGGCCGCCGGTCTGCCCTTGCGCGACATGGAGATGGTTCAGTTCCACCCCACCGGGTTGCTGGCCGGGCCCGAGACAAGGATGACCGGCACGGTGCTGGAAGAGGGGCTGCGCGGCGCCGGCGGCTATTTGCTGGGCGGCGACGAACGCCGCTTCATGCTGGACTATGACGACAAGGCCGAACGCGCCACCCGCGACATCGTCAGCCGGGCGATCTACGACGAGATGCGCCGCGGCAACACCACGGCCCATGGCGGGGTCTACCTGCAAATGGGCCATCTTGGCGCCGATAAGGTGCGGCGCCAGTTCAAGGGCATGGTCGAACGCTGCGCCGATTGCGGCTTCGATCTGGCCGGCGACAAGGTGGAAGTTGTGCCGACCGCCCATTACCTGATGGGCGGGGTGATCTGCGAACCCGATACCGCGACCGAATTGCCGGGCCTGTTCGTCGCCGGCGAGGACGCCGGCGGCGTCCATGGCGCCAACCGGCTGGGCGGCAACGGGGTCGCCAATTCGACGGTGTTCGGCGGCATCGCCGGCGAGACCATGGCCGCCTGGGCGGCCCACGAGCCGGGCCTGAGGGACCCGGACGAGGCGGTGCTGGAGGCTGCTTGCGCGGCTGCGCTGCACCCGGTTCGCAAGCTCAAGGGCGACCTCAACGCCTTACGCGACCGGTTGCTCGACCTGATGTGGGACGATGTCGGGGTGATCCGCAGCGCCGCCGGCCTGGAACGCGGCCTGGCCGGCCTGGCCGAACTGGACGCCGAACTGGCCGAGACCGGGATCGGCGATAGCGGCCTCGCCTTCAATCTGACCTGGCACGACTGGCTCAACCTGAAAAGCCAGCTGACCATGAGCCGGGCGATCGCCGCGGCGGCGCTGAAACGCGAGGATTCCCGCGGCGCCCATTTCCGCGAGGACTTCCCCAAACCGGGCGATCTGGCGAGTTCGGCCTTCACCGTGGTCCGCGAGCGGGACGGCGAACTGGCGATCACCGACCAGCCGGTCGCCTTCACCATCGTCAAACCGGGCGAGACCCTGCTGTCTGAGACGCCGGAGGAGGTGGCATGATACCCATCCAGGCAATCGCCGACACCGCCGGCGAATTGATGGCACGGGCGGCGATCGACATCCCGCCTGACTATCACCGGGCCCTCAAGGACCTGGCTGAGAAGGAACGCGGCGAGCTGTCGTCCTTCGTGCTGGAGGCGATGCTGGAAAATTACGCTGCCGCCAGCCAGGACCGCCGCGCCATGTGCGCCGATACCGGGGTGCCGCGCTGGTACGTCAAGCTGGGCAACGAAGCGGCGATCGAAGGCGGCCCGGTGGCCCTGGAGGCGGCGCTGCGCCAGGCCACGGCGGCGGCCACCGAAAGCGTGCCGTTGCGCCCCAACCGGGTGCACCCCTTGTGGCGTACCGATCACAACAACAATGTCGGCCTTGGCGCGCCGGAGATCGATTACAGCTTCGAACCCGGCGGCGACTGGATCGAACTGACCACCGTGCACAAGGGCGGGCTGTTCGGCTCCGACTACAGGATGCTGTTTCCCGGCGACGGTATCGACGGCATCAAGCGCTTCTACCTCGACGCCCTGGCCGGGTTCGGCAAGCGGGGCCTGGCCTGCCAGCCGGCGATCATCGGCATCGGCCTGGGCGGTGCCAAGGACGCCTGCATGGTGCTGGGCAAACAGGCGGCCTGTTTGCGCATCATCGGCGACCGCAACCCGGACCCCAGGATCGCAGCCCTGGAAGAGGAGTTGCTGGCACTGGGCAACGATATCGGCATCGGCGCCATGGGCTTCGCCGGCAACGCCATGGTGGTCGATTGCCATATCGAGGCCGGCTATTGCCATACCGGCGGCATGCCGATGAGCGTGCACATGTTCTGCCTCGCCTCGCGCCGGGCCTCGGCCCGCATCGCCGGCGACGGCGCGGTCGAAAGCCGCGACGACCCGGCTTGGTTCACCCCCTATATGCGACGGGAGACGGTGTCATGGCCGGCGTGAAGCACGGTTTGCGCAGCGTGCGCCTGCGGACCCCGGTGACCGCGGAGGCGCTCCAGGGACTGGAGATCGGCGACGTGGTCTATCTCGACGGGCGGGTGATGACCGGGCGCGAAGGGGTCTACAAGAAAGTGGTCGAGGACGGCGTCCCCCTGCCGGCTTCGCCGGAAGTGCTGGGCAATGTCAACTTCCATTGCTCGCCGGCCGCGTCCGCCGACGCCGATGGCGGCTATCGGGTCGGCGCGGTCACCGCCACCGCCTCGTTCCGTTTCGCCAAATGGTTCGACCGCTGGTTCGAGGTCTCGGGCACCAAGGTGGTGATCGGCAAGGGCGGCGCCAGTTCCGAGGTCTATCGAAAGCTGTTCGTGCCCCATGGCGCGGTCTACCTGACCACCGTCGGCTACGGCACCGGGGCGCTGCTGGGCCGCGGCATCAAACACCTGGTCGACGTCCATTGGTTGGAAGAGCTCGGCATCGCCCAGGCCATGTGGGTGTTCGAAGTCGAGAGGTTCGGCCCCTTCCTGGTCGAAAGCGACCTGGCCGGCAACAGCCTCTTCGAACGCGAAAACGCCCGCATCGCCCGGAACCTGGCCCGCGCCTATGCCGGCCTGAAACCGGCAATCCTCAAACGCTACGGCGAAACCGACGATCGCGGCGAGGAGCTGATTTGACGGTAATTCTGGCGGCTATAAATAAGGTGACAGTTTTCTATTAAGGTGACAGTTTACTTTTAATTAAGGTGACAGTTTACTTAATTCAATTGAATTAAGTAAACTGTCACCTTAATAGAAAACTGTCACCTTATTTATAGCCGCCAGAATTATCCCAGGCTCTTCGAGACGATCTCGTAGGTGTCGCGGCTCAAGTTCGCGGCACCCAGGATCCGCTCCAGTTCGGCCCGCATCAGGGCGGCGCGGGGGTCCGGGAAGCGGCGCCAGCGGCCCATGACCCCGGCCAGACGCGCGGCGATCGAGGGGTTCTTGGGGTCCAGCGCCAGCACCTGATCGGCCAGGAAGCGATAGCCAGCCCCGTCGGCGGCATGGAAGCGGTAAGGGTTGCCGGAACAGAAACCGCCGATCAGGGCCCGCACCTTGTTGGGATTGGCCAAGGTGAAATCGGCATGGCCGGTCAGCCGCCTGACCTCGTCCAATGTACCCGGCAAGGCCGAGCCGGCCTGGATCGAGAACCATTTGTCGACGACCAGCGGTTCGTGCCGCCATTGCGCGTAAAATCCGGCCAAGGCGCCGGTCCGTTCCGGCCCGTCAATGTCGACCAGGACCGAGAGTGCCGCCATCCGGTCGGTCATGTTGTCGGCGTCCTCGAACTGCGCCAGACAGCGGGCGATCCACCCCGGATCCTCGAGGCTGCCGAGATAGGAGAGGCAGGCATTGCGCAACCGCCGCTTCCCCACCGCCTCGGTCTCGAAGGCATAGGGACCGTCCGGCGTCAGATCGTCGTAGAGGCTCTCGAACCCATCCCGCAGCTCTTCGGCCAGGAAGCGGCGCACCGCCTCGCGGGCCACATGCACCCCATCGGTGTCGATCGGGTCCAATTGCTGGCCCAGATAGCCCTCGCCAGGCAGGGTCAGCACCTCGGCCCGGAAGACCGGCGCCAGCGACGCGTCGCTCAGGACCTTGCCCAAGGTGTCAGCCAAGCCGGGGTCGACCGCCATCGGTCGGCCGGCGGCGCGGGCCGCGACCAGGTCGAGGATGGCGCGGGTCAGCAACAGGTGCGCCGCCTCCCAGCGATTGAAGGCATCGGAGTCATGGGCGGCCAGGAACTGCAGGTCGGACTGGCTCAGACCCGCCTCCAGCTTGACCGGGGCCGAGAAGCCGCGCAGCAGCGACGGCACCGGCGCCTCGGGCAGGTCGACGAAGCGGAAGACCTGTTCGGCCTGGGTGAAGTCGAGGACCCGGCTGGTCGCCGCCGCGTCTGCATTCTCGCCGTCCAGGCGCAGCGGCAGGTCATTGCCCTTGCCGTCCATCAGGCCGAGCTTGACCGGGATGTGGAGCGGCACCTTGTCCGGCTGGCCGCGCGTTGCCGGCGTCTCCTGTTTCAGGACCAGTTCGGCGATCCGGGTATCGGCATCATAGGCCAGGCGGGCGGTCACTTCGGGCGTGCCCGCCTGGGCATACCAGCGGCGGAACTGGCCGAGGTCGGCGCCATTGGCGTCCTCCATGGCGGCAACAAAATCGTCACAGGTCACCGCCTGGCCGTCGTGGCGCTGGACATACAGGTTCATACCCTTGGCGAACCCGTCATCGCCCAGCAGGGTGTGGATCATGCGCACCACTTCCGCCCCCTTCTCGTAGACGGTCAGGGTGTAGAAGTTGTTGATCTCGATATAGCTGTCGGGCCGTACCGGGTGCGCCAGGGGGCCGGAATCCTCGGCGAACTGGGCGGCGCGCAGAAACCGGACGTCGCCGATCCGCTTGACCGCGCCGGGCCCCATGTCGGCCGAAAACTGCTGGTCGCGGAACACCGTCAGCCCCTCTTTCAACGACAGCTGGAACCAGTCGCGGCAGGTCACTCGGTTGCCGGTCCAGTTGTGGAAATATTCATGGCCGATGACGCTCTCGATGGCCGAGAAATCGCCGTCGGTGGCGGTTTCGGGCCGGGCGAGCACCAGCTTGGTGTTGAAGATGTTGAGACCCTTGTTCTCCATCGCCCCCATGTTGAAGTCCTCGACCGCGACGATCATGTAGAGGTCCAAATCGTATTCCAGGCCGTAGATCCGCTCGTCCCATTCCATCGACCGCTTCAGCGAGGCCATGGCATGGTCGCACTTGTCGAGGTTGTGGGCCTCAGTATAGAGCCGGAGCGTCACGGAGCGGCCCGATGCGGTGGTGTAGCTGTCCTCGAGGCAGGCCAGCGGCCCGGCGACCAGGGCGAAGAGATAGGCCGGCTTCGGGTGCGGGTCGTGCCAGCGGGCCCAGTGGCGGCCGTCCTCCAATTCACCGGAAGCCTCCAGATTGCCGTTGGCCAGCAGCACCGGAAACCGCGCCTTGTCGGCGGTCAGGGTGGTCGTGTAACGGGCCATGACGTCGGGCCGGTCGAGGAAATAGGTGATCTTGCGAAAGCCCTCGGCCTCGCATTGGGTGCACAGCTTGGCGCCCGACAGATACAGGCCCTCCAACGCCGTATTGGCCGCCGGGTTGATCTCGGTGACGATCTCCAATTCGAAGGCGTCCGGGACCTCCAGGATTTCCAGCCCTTCGGCGCCGACCCGGTAGCGGTCATCGGCGAGGGGCTGGCCGTCCAGTTTCAGGCCTAGCAGTTTCAGTTCGCGCCCGGCCAGGACCAGGGGCGCGCCGCTCTGCCCGTCGGCCCGCAGCGCAAACTGCGCCGTCACCCGGGTCGCCGCCTCGTCGAGCTGGACGTCGAGGTCGACTCGGTCAATCAAATAGTCGGGCGGGCGGTAGTCCCTGAGGTAGATCGGTTGCGGCTCGGCTTGGCTGTCGGTCATCGGGTGGGGCCTGGTGGTGGTTGTTCGCTCAGTCAAGGGATGGTTGCGCGGGGGCGGAAGTCAAGAAATTTACATTTTGGTCTTGCTTTGGCCCCTGGGGCAGCCCTGACAATACGACCTATCCAGGCAACAGGAAGGCCGGCCATGATTGATTCCCAAATACATTTCAGTCCTTCGGAGGCCGCCAGCCGGCTTGGTGTTTCGGCCAAGGCGCTGCGGCTCTACGAACAGAGGGGTTTGCTCGAACCGCTCCGCACCGCGGCGGGCTGGCGAACCTATGGGCCGGATCAAATGGCCCGCGCGGCCGAAATCGCCGCCTTGCGCTCGTTGGGTCTCAGTCTTGCTGGTGTAGGCCAGGTTCTGGAGGGTGAACCTAACCTGTTGGAACCGGCACTGGCCGCCCACCAAACCTCGCTCGAAGGCCAAGTCCGGCACCTGTCAGACACGATCGAAAAACTGCGGGGTCTTCGCGCCGACTTGGCAAATGGGGCGGGACTGGCGCCCGGTGAAATCGCCCGCACGATTCAGCCGAAGCCCGGCCCCTGTGTCGATCTGGTCCTTCCCTGGCCGTGGGCCGGTGAGAGGTGGGTGCTGCCCGACCTTCGGCCCCTGACCTACATTGTCGGACCGCTGTTCAGCGGCAAGACACGCCTGGCCCGCGCCATTGCCGCCAACCTGCCCGAGGCGTCTTATCTGGATCTGGATCGCTTGAAGGACGACAGCGCCGCGGCAATCCAACAGCTGGAGGCCGATCCGAACCTGAAAGTCAATATCGACAGAGCCACAACTTGGCTGACCGGCGAAGGTGGAACCGCATCACCTGCCTTGACGATGCTGCTTGCCGCAATGGAGTCCGAGACCTGGGGTGTTCTGGTGGTCGACATGGTGGAGGCGGGCCTCGACCGGCCGACCCAGGCGGCTTTGGCATCACGCTTGCGGTTGCGCGGCCCGGAGGCTCGACCGCTGATCCTGCTCACCCGGTCCAACCTCATCCTGGACCTGGATGCCGTCGGCGCCAATGAGACCATCATCCTTTGCCCGGCCAATCACAGTCCCCCAACCCAAGTCGCACCCTATCCCGGCGCGCCGGGCTATGAGGCGGTTGCCACCTGTCTGGCCACGCCTGAGGTGCGCGCCCGAACCGAGGGGGTCATCGCCGTGCGGCCGGAGGTGGCCTGAGTTCGATACATCGGTCCTCCGGTCCGGCAAGTGAGACACGGCAATGCGGGCGCAACTGCGCTAAAGAATCCGAATTACAGCGTCGCAGCCAGACCGGCCAGCCAATCCATCACCACCCTGACCCGGGTCAGGTGGCGCAGGTCCGGGTGCACCATCAGCCAGATCTCCCGTGACAGAACCGGCGGCCCGGGATCCTCGGGTGCGAGATCGGCCCATTTGCGGGCGATGGCGACCGGCAGCAGTGACCTCCCCAACCCCGCCCTGATCCCGGCCAGAACCGCTTCGGCATCATTAACCGTCATGGCCGGCGCGGTTCCGTCTTCCACCAGCCGATCCGCCAGCCACCGCCATTGCGGCAGATCGGACATGCGATCCTCGTAGGTGATCCAGGGGAGAGTGTTTTCAGAGCGATCCTTCGAACCATAGACCGCATAGTGCAACTGTCCGATTCGGCGGGCGAATGCCCGCAAGTCGCGCTGCGGCCGGGCCAGGCGCACCGCGATATCCGCCTCCCGTCGGGTCAGGCTCAAGTCCCTGGGCTCGGCCACCAGTTCGACCCGAAGCTGCGGATGTGCGGCGCGCAGGGCTGGCAGGGCCGGGACCAGCACGTGGTTGACCAGGATCGGTACCGCGGTGACCCGCACCAGCCCGGCGGCCAACCGGTCTTGGCCGGAGACCGCCGCCATCATGGCCTGGACCTCCAATTCCACCCGCTCGGCGCTGGCGACCGCCACTGCCCCGGTCTCGGTCGGGGCAAAGGCACCCAGATGACGTTCGAACAGACGCGCGCCCATGCGTTGCTCGGCGGCCGCGATGCGGCGCCCAACGGTGCTTTCATTGACTCCGGTCTGTCGGGCCGCCGCCGCCAAAGTCCGGCACCGGGCAACCGCCAAGACAAAGCGCAGGTCGTTCCAGTTCAATTCCTACAAATTCGCCATTCTGTTAGCCATTTTCGCTGCTTTCTGTTGCTATTTTGCTGGCCTAAGCTGGCCGGCGTCAAGCCAATCAAGCTTCCGGGAGTGTCAAGATGATCTACGCGGCTCTGTTCGAAGACGATGATCGCCACGCCGACAAACGGGCGCGGCATATGGCCGACCACTTATCGTTTCTGGATCGTAACAATCTCACGATCATCTCGGCCGGCCCCCTGATCGACACCGCCGACGGTTCCGGGGCCGGCGGGCTGTGGCTGGTCAGGGCGGAAGATGCGGATCAAGTCCGGTCGCTGGTCGAAGCCGACCCGTTCTGGCCGACCGGCCTCAGGAAATCGGTCAGGATCCTGGCTTGGCGCCAGGTCTTCGCCGACGGCGCGCGAACCCGACCTGGCGCTACTTGACCTGTTTCGGCAACCAGGTTGCGAGTTCGGGGAAGGCGATCAGCAGGATCAGGACCAGCAGCTCGATCAGGATGAAGGGCAGGGCCGAGGTCACGACCTGGCCCATGGTGACCTGGAATTGGGCAACCCCCTTCATGACGTAGAGCAACAGGCCGAAGGGCGGCGTCAGCAGGCTGATCTCCATGGTGATCAGCATCAGCACCATCAGCCAGATGACGTCGATCCCGAACACCACCTGCAAGGACTGTGAGCCTAGCAGGAAGAAGGGCAGGGTCAGCAGCAGCATGCTGACCTGGTCCATGAAGGCACCGAGGAACAGCAGCACCGCCATCATCATCACCACCACCAGCAGCGGCGACAGGTCCAGTGCCGTGATCTGGCTGAGCAACCCGTCGGTGGCACCGGAGTTAGACAGCGCCTGGGCGAAGACCAGCGAGCCGGCGATGATGAACAGGATCATGGTGTTGATCTTGGCCGTTTCCATCAGCGCCTTGGCGATCTCGCGCCAGGTGAAGTCGGCCCCGGCAATACCGGAAATGGTGATCGTCGACTTGAACAGCCGGAAAAAATAGCAGGCGGCGAGCGAGGTCAGGCAGCCCAGCGCCGAAGCCTCGATCGGTGCCGCCAGCTTGAAGAAGATACTGCCCACCACCACGACGAAGATGATCAACAGCGGCAGGATGTAGACCAGGAAGGGCAGCACCCGGTTGACCTGCCTGAGATAACGGCCGCTATAGGTCGCCTGCCAACGGGTCCGACCGCGCAGGTTAAAGATAACGACCAGCGGCGCCTCGAGGGCGCTCTGATCGGGAACATAGGCCGGCGCCAGACCGGGGGTGATCATGCAGCGCCCGATGACATAGGCGAAAAACAGGAACGCCATCATGACGCCCGGCACGATGCCGGCGATCAGTAATTGCGCCACCGACTGTTCGGCCAGGCTGGCCAGCAGTACCGCCAGGGCCGAAGGCGGGATCAGCATGGCGATGCCGCCCACCGCCATGATCGGCCCCATGGCAATCGCCGGCTGGTAGCCGCGCTTGATCATGTCGGGCAGCAGCACCGAACCCAGGATGGCGGTGTTGGCGATGGTCGAGCCCGAGAGCGATGAGAACACGGTCCCGCCAACGATCGAGACCACGGCAAGCCGCCCCGGCACCCGCGAGATCATCCGATCGATGGCGCCAATCGCCTTGAAGGCGACGCCGGTCTGCAACAGGATTTCACCCATCAGCAGGAACATCGCGATCGGAGCCAGGGTGAACTTGATTGCGTTGTGGAACTCCAACGGCATGAACATCAGGCCGATATCGCCGTTAATGAACAGGTAGGTGCCCAACACGTTGGCGGCGAAAAAGGCCAGGGCGACCGGCAGGCCAAGGAACATGATCGAACAGACCGTGCCCAGCAGCAAGGCCAGGGCGAAATACCATTCCATGGTCTAGAACCCTGCCTTGGACGGCGCCGCTTCGGCAACGATGCGGCGGGCGCGGCGAAAACGCAGCAGGAACTCCACCGCCAGAAGGAAAAAGGCGAAGGCGAACACCGCCATCATGTACCAATTGGCGATCCGCAGATCCTTGTCGGGCAGGGAGCCGTCCTCGAATTCCGAGATCATTGCCCTTATGCCGTAAAAACAGAGGAAAAGGCAGAGCGCCGTGCCCAGCAGATCCAAAAACTGTTCCAGCCGCGCAGCAGCCGCTTTCGGCAGTGCCAGGATCAAAACGTCGACCCTGACATGGGCACCTTGTTGCAGCACCCAGGGCGCCCCGATAAAGGCTCCGACATAAAGCATGTATTCGACACCCTCGAACAGCCACCAGATGCTGCCCCACTGCATCTTGATCAGCAGCAGGTTGAGCGGAATCAGGATTGCGATCAGGCCGATCGATATCGCCACCAAGGCGGCGAGCCCCACCAGCAGCCGGTTGAAGCCGGCCTCGAACCTGTCAATGACGCTGTTCATGTCAGGAATGTCCCGGCGGGCCGGGTGGGGGCTCCAATATTATCGGCGCCCCCACCCAAAACCGGAGTTTAGGCTATTTGGCAAACAGCGCGCGCAGCTTCGGACCATGTTCCGGGCTTCGGTCGATGACTTCCTTCCAGCCGGCGTCCGCGGCGGCTTTCAGCCATTTTTCGCGGTCGGCGCCTTTCAGTTCAATAGTCTCCATGCCTTCCGAGGCCATCCAGGCTTTCTGCTTCTTGAGCCCGGCACTCAGTTCGGGGCTATTGGGCTCGGACCGTTTTTCGAACTGCAGGCCGACCTTGGTCAACATGGCCTGCTGCTCAGCCGTCAGCTTGTTCCAGGCATCCAGGTTGATCAGCGTATGCAGGGTCGAATTGTAGAAGCCGGGCTCGACCCGGTACTTGGTCACTTTGACCCAGGCCGGAACCCAGCCCAGCGCCGGCCAGCCATAGCCCTGCACCGTGCCGTTTTCCATATAGGTGTAGACCTGGGCCGTGGTCGAACGCTGCACGGTGGCGCCCAGCGCGGTGAAGAACGCGGTATAGACCGGCGAGATGCGCAGGTGCAGGCCGGTCAGATCGGGGCCTGAGATCGGCTTGTTGAGCCACAGGTGGAAGGGGCCGAAATCATGGTGGCGGACCAGATAGTGAAGGTTCTTCTCGGCCAGCAACTTGCTCATGTAGTCGAGGCCGCCATTCTTGCGCAGTTCGGAATAGGGCTTTTCGGCGAACCGGAGCACCGGCGCCTCGGGCAGCACGTTGCCGAAATAACCTTCCGTGCAGCCAACCATGTCATAGGCGCCCTTGGCCACCTTCTGGGTCAAGGTGAACGGGCTGCCGATCGCCGGCGCACCGCCAACCAGCTTGACCTGCACCACGCCCTTGCCCTGCTCGTTGATCGCATCGACCAGTTCCTGGAACGGCTTGGTGACCGGATGGCCCATCGGGAAACAACTGGCGGCGTTGATCACCGCCTCTGCCGCCTGTGCGCCGCCTGCCGCAGCCATGGCACACGCCGCAGCCAGCAACACCCCAAACTTCTTCACCATTCTGTGTCCTCCCTATATTTCTTTGTCGCGACCAGTCGCCGGGTCGTTTGTTGCGCGATGATGCTAGACCAAAGCCACGCGCCATGTCAAATTCGGTATTGCAATGCGCATTTAAATTGAGGCCACCTTGGATCACCACCAAACATCAGCCAAGCCCCGCGGCCCCGCAAGGGCCGGTGACACAAGGTTGGCGGCCATAACGCCGGGCCTGCTCGGCATTCTGTGCGTGATCGGGGCTGCGGTCGCCTTCACCACCCAGGACATGATGGTCAAATGGCTCAGTGGCGGTTATCCGCTGCATCAAATCGTCCTGGTCCGGGCTTCGGTCGCCTTGGTCATACTGCTCGCATTCGTGGTCCCGCTGGAGGGCGGCTATGGCGTATTGCGCACCAAGCGTCTGGGCCTGCACCTGGCGCGTGGTTTCGCGGTGGTGGTCGCCAATCTGACCTTTTTCACCGGCCTGGCGTCGCTGCCGCTGGGCGAAGCGACGGCGATCTTCTTCGCCGCGCCGCTGTTCATCACCATTCTGTCTATACCAATGCTGGGAGAGCGGGTTGGGCCCCGGCGCTGGGCCGCGGTCCTGATCGGCCTGGCCGGCACCGCGATCATGGTGCGGCCGGGCGGCGCCACCTTCCAGGCGGCCGCCCTGCTGCCGCTGCTGGCCGCCTTCGCCTACGCCATGCTGCAGATCCTGACCCGCAAGCTGGGCCTGGCCGAAAAGGCTTCGGCCATGGCCTTCTACATCCAGATCACCATGCTGGTAGTCGCGACCCTGTTCGGACTGATCGCCGGCGACGGCCGTTTTGCCGGGTCGGGCGGCCCCAATCTTCAGTTCCTGTTCCGCGCCTGGGTCTGGCCGGATACAACCGATCTGTGGATCATGGCGGGGATCGGCTGCCTTAGCGCGGCCGGCGGCTACCTGGTCAGCCAGGCCTACCGGGTGGCCGAGGCCGGCCTGGTGGCACCGTTCGAATATATCGCCATGCCGCTGGCGGTGGTCTGGGGCATTTTGCTGTGGGGCGACTGGCCGGATGCCTTGGCCTGGACGGGCATCGGCCTGGTAGCCGGGGCCGGCGTCTACGTGTTCTACCGCGAAACCCTGCGCAGCCGGGGTAGCGTTTCGAGTGTCTGGCCAGAAAGGCGCTGAACGCACCTTTCTGGCGTGCTGTTCCATCCCGCTCCCCCGCCCAACCACCCTATACGAGGGTACCCTGTGGGTGGTTGGGCGGGGGAGCGGGATGGAACAGCTGCTTCAAGTCGATCCCTGAAGCGGCCCCTGCCGCGCAACCGCTAACGGGAAAAAATCCTCCCACCCAGCGCCCGATTTCCGGCATTCTAGTTGCCGGCCAGCCAGCGGGGAGTCGGGCAATGGGTGAGTCGATCGAAGAGACAAAGGGATCGGATCTGCGAGCCGCGATCCGTCGGACCTACCTGGCCGATGAGGCACAGGCCGTGGACGAGATGACCGCGGCCCTGGATCTGGACGACGCGACCCGGTTGCGGATCGCGGCCTCGGCGGCCGATCTGGTGACCAAGCTCAGGGCCGCCCGCCAGCCCGGGATGATGGAGACCTTCCTGGCCGAATACGGCCTAACCACCCGCGAAGGGGTGGCGCTCATGTGTCTGGCCGAGGCACTGCTCAGGGTGCCGGACGCACCCACCATCGACGCCCTGATCCAGGACAAGATCGCCCCGGCCGATTGGAGCCGCCATCTCGGCCGCTCCGCCTCGCCGCTGGTCAATGCCTCGACCTGGGCGTTGATGCTGACCGGCAAGGTAATCAGCGCCGACGAGGCGGCCGAGTGGGACGTGCTGGGCACCGTCCGCAGCCTGGTCCGACAGGCCGGCGAGCCGGTCATCCGCAAGGCGGTGGCCCGGGCGATGCGGATCATGGGCCATCAGTTCGTGCTTGGCCGCGACATCGGCGAAGCGTTGGAGCGGGCCAAGGAATTCGAGAGCCGCGGCTATACCTATTCCTACGACATGTTGGGCGAGGCGGCCCACACCGCGGCTGATGCCCAGCGCTACTTCCTGGCCTATTCCGGCGCCATCTCGGCCCTGGCCGGGCACACCGCCGGCAGCGACGTGCGGGCCAATCCCGGCATTTCGGTCAAGCTCTCGGCCCTGCATCCGCGCTACGAGTTCACCAAGCAAGCCCGGGTGATGGACGAGCTGGTGCCCCGGCTCTCCAGCCTGGTCCACCTGGCCAAGAACGCCAATATGGGCTTCAACATCGACGCCGAGGAGGCCGACCGGCTGGAGCTGTCGCTGGACATCATCGAGGCGGTGCTGTCCAGTCCCGACCTCAAGGGATGGGACGGCTTCGGGGTGGTGGTCCAGGCCTATATGCCCAGGGCACCCCTGGTCATCGACTGGCTTTACGAGCTGGCCAGCCGGCTGGATCGGCGGATCATGGTGCGGCTGGTCAAGGGCGCCTATTGGGACGCCGAGATCAAGCGGGCCCAGGTCGACGGCTTCGAACGCTATCCGGTCTTCACCCGAAAGGTCTCGACCGACATCTGCTACCTGGCATGCGTCCGGCGACTGCTTCGCATGACCGACCGGATCTACCCGCAATTCGCCTCCCACAACGCCCACAGCGTCGCGGCGGTGCTGGAGCTGGCCGGGGATGCCGAGGACTATGAGTTCCAGCGCCTGCATGGCATGGGCGAACAGCTCTATGACATCGTGCGGGAGGACAGCGGCGCCCATTGCCGGATCTACGCCCCGGTCGGCGTCCATGCCGACCTGCTGGCCTATCTGGTGCGGCGGCTGTTGGAAAACGGCGCCAACAGTTCCTTCGTCAACCAGTTGCTGGACGACAAATTACCGCCCGAGAGCATCGTCCGCGACCCGGTCGCCATCGCCGCCGACCTGCCGGCGATCGCCAATCCGCGGATCCCGCTGCCGGCCGACATGTATGGGGCCGAGCGCCGCAACGCCAAGGGCTGGAACCTGGCGGACCCTGATTGCCTGGCCGCGTTGCAGGCGGAGCGTGACGGCTTCCGGACCCACCGCTGGCAGGCAGCGCCGCTGGTCGCCGGTGTCGCCCAGCCAGGTGCCACACGCCCGGTCGTCAATCCGGCCGATCATGAAGACCTGGTCGGCCAGGTGGTTGAGGCGGGCCCGGAACAGGTCGCCGCGGCGATCGACCATGCCCTGGCTGCGGCCCCGGCCTGGCGCGACCGCCCGCCCGCCGACCGGGCCGCCTGCCTGGACCGGATCGCCGATCTGTACGAGCGGCACGCCGCCGAACTGATGGCAGCCTGCGCCCGCGAGGCCGGCAAGACCCTGAACGACGGCATCGCCGAGATCCGCGAGGCGGTGGATTTCTGCCGCTATTACGCCCAACAGGCCAAAACCGTCCTTGAAAACGAGAACCGGTCGGGGCTGGGCGTCTTCGTCTGCATCTCGCCCTGGAACTTTCCGCTGGCGATCTTCACCGGCCAGATCGTCGCCGCCCTGGTCGCCGGCAACGCGGTCATCGCCAAACCGGCCGAGCAAACGCCGCTGGTCGCCGCCCGGGCGGTCGCCCTGATGCATGAGGCCGGTATTCCGGCCGAGGTGCTGCAGCTGCTGCCCGGCGACGGGCCGACGGTCGGGGGGCCGCTGGTCGCCGACCCCCGGATTGCCGGGGTGTGCTTTACCGGCTCGACCGAGACCGCGCAATTGATCAACCGGGCGATGGCGAATGGCGGCAATTCCAACGCCCCGCTGATCGCCGAGACCGGCGGCCTGAATGCGATGATCGTCGATTCCAGCGCCCTGGCTGAACAGGCGGTCGGGGACATCATCGCCTCGGCCTTCCAGAGCGCCGGCCAACGCTGCTCGGCGCTTCGGGTGTTGTATTTGCAGGAGGACGTGGCGGAGCGGGTCACCGAGATGCTGGCCGGCGCCATGGCCGAACTCGCGGTCGGCAACCCCTGGGACCTGGCAACCGATGTCGGCCCGGTGATCGACGCCGAAGCCCAGGCACAGATCCAGGCCCATTGCGACCGGATGGCGGCCGAGGGCCGACTGATCGCCCGGGTCGATCCGGAAATCCAGGCGGACCACGCCACGTTCGTCTCGCCATCGGCCTTCCGGGTCGACGGAATCGGCAGCTTGGAGCGTGAGATCTTCGGTCCGGTCCTGCATGTCGCGACCTACCGGGCATCGGAGCTCGACCAGGTGGTGGCGGCGATCAACGGTTCGGGCTACGGCCTGACCTTGGGGATCCATACCCGCATCGACCGCCGGGTCCAGCGCATCGCCGAACAGGCCCGGGTCGGCAACACCTATGTCAACCGCAACCAGATCGGTGCCGTGGTCGGGGTGCAGCCGTTCGGCGGCGAAGGCCTGTCGGGCACCGGACCCAAGGCCGGCGGCCCCCACTATCTGTACCGGTTCACCCGGGGACCGGACGCGCCGGTCGAGGATCGCGCCTGGACCGGCCGCGACGACGGGACCAGGATCGCCAAAGCCGTATCAGAGGTCGCCGCCGAGGCCGAAGCCTGGTCCGGCCGGTCGGACCGGCGCGCGGTACTGTCGGGGGCTGGCGCCGATAGGGCAGCAGTGGCGGGCGTCCCGGACCTGGGCCCGGACCCCAGCGACTTGCCGGGGCCGACCGGCGAGAGCAACCGGCTGGCCGTGCATGGCCGCGGCGTTTTCCTGTGCCTGGGCGACACCGCGGCGGACCTGGCGCTGACGGCATTGCTGGCCGGCAATGGCGTGGTGGTGGCGGCCACCGGCACGGCCGCGGCCGCGGCCCGCACCCTGGCCGACAAGTCGGCGTTGCCGCTGAGGGTGGTCGAGGTGGATCCATCGGCGGAGGCGATCACCGGGCTTGTCGGGATCGCCGGCGTCGCCACCGATCACGGGATTCCGGCAATCCGGCGGGCCCTGGCGGCGCGGTCCGGACCGATCCTGCCGCTGGCCACGTCGGCCAGCCATTGGTGCCTATATCTGGCCGAGCGCTCGCTGTGCATCGACACCACCGCGTCGGGCGGCAACGCGGCATTGCTGGCCGATGCCGGCCGGCCCGACGAGGCGGCGTGACGGGGATACCCCGCATACCGGCCTTGCTCGTCCTCCTGGCGATCTTCTGGCCGGTTGCGGCGATCGGCGCGGATTTCACCGGCCGCGGTGAGGCGCTGGACGGCGACAGCCTGCAAATCGACGAGGCCATGCTCAGGCTCGCCGGCATCGACGCGCCGGAGCTGGACCAGACCTGCCTGACCAGCAAACGGAAACCGGTGCCGTGCGGCAAATACGCCAGGTCGCACCTGGCAAGGCTGATCCGGAACCAGAAATTACGCTGCGTCGGTGACGCCAGGGACGCCGAGGGGCACTGGCTGGTGACCTGCAAGGCCGGGTTCATCAGCATCAACGAGCAATTGGTGCTGGACGGCTGGGCCCTGGCCGACCCGGACAACGGTGACGCCTATCGCCGCGCCGAGACCTACGCCAAGGCGCGGCGCGAGGGCCTGTGGCGCATCCAGTTCGACCCGCCCTGGGAGTGGCGGGCCAAGGCGAAATAGGCGATCACCCAACCAACAGGATTGCCACGCCAGCCACGGTCACAGCCACCCCGATACCAAGCCGCACGGTCATCCGAACCCCTTGCGGCAGCAGAGCGCCAAACATCAGCGTTGCCAAGGGATAGGTGGCAACCAGCGGTGCGACCACCGCAACCGGTCCCCGGGCAAGTGCCGCATACAAGGTCAGGACTGCGGCACCGTTGCAGAGCCCGACACAGGCGAACCACAAGCGGCCGACAGGGTTGCCGGCTTTGGCGCCAAGGGATGACCGGGCGATGACAGCCAAGCCGAGCAACGTTGCCGAAACCAGATAGCCGATCATGGCTGCTGCGTAGGGATCCGGCCAAACCGCCAGGCCCAGCTTGACGGCCGGCTGGACCAAGCCGCGAATCACTGCCGCCAGCAATGGCAATGCGATGATCCAACCCGGTCGGATGGTTGCCCCGGACCGGTTGCCGGCCAGCAGCAGGGTGGCACCGATCACCACCACAAAGATCCCCACCGCCTGCAGCGGCGCCGGCGCCTCGGCCAGCAGCAGAGCGGCGAACAGGACCGCAAAGACGGGTGCCAGATTGCCCAGCGCCCCGGTCAAATAAGGCCCGATCCGGCGATTGGCCTGGAACGTGAGAACGGTAACGGCAGCCGGAAACAGGCAGCCAATGGCAGCGAACAACGCGGCGGCCGAAGGATCGAACCCCTGCCAATCGACCAGCCACGGCGACAGCACAAGGAGCACCAAAGCCGTGGTTGGAACGCTGACCGCCGCCCCGGCCATCGGCGTCATGTGCCGCAGGCCGAACCCGGCCATAACCAATGCCAGGCCGAAACAGAGGGCGGCGACAAGGGCCAGTGACTGGGCCAATTTCGGTTCCTTAGTGTCTGGTCCAGGAGTCGCGTAAAGCAACTTTCGGGGGTGGGGTGCGGAACAGCCGCATTCGAGTCAGACTCTTAAATCCGGGTGCGTGACCAGGCGCCCGACCGCCACACCCAGAAAAACACCACGGCCTGCAGGAACCGGTAGGCGGCCTGGGCGCCCCAGATCGCGGTCAGGCCCCAGCCCAGCGCAGGACCGACCAGCCAGGTCAGCGGCAGACCGATCAGCCATTGCGTCCCGACCGCAACGACCATCACCCGCCGTGCCATGCCGGCCCCCAACAGGGCGTGCATCAGCACCATGCCGGCACCGTCGACCCACATGGTGGCACCGACCAGGCGCAACGAGTTGCGCCCCAGATCGATATATTCGGGATCATGCAGGAAGCCGGCAAGCAACATGTCGGGCACGGCCACCGCGACCACGCCCAACAGGGCAATCAGCACTGCGGCGACCCCGGCGACCTCGTATCCCCAGCGGCTGGCGTCGTTCGGCTGTTCACGGCCCAGGGATTCGCCGACCAGGGTGAGCGCGGTGAGGCCAAGCGCGATCGCCGGCAGGATCGCCACCAGCAGCAGATTGACCAGCACGTTGGAGACCGCCAGTTCGGCGGTGCCGACCTGGCCGACCAGCCAGAAGAAGGCGGTCAGGCCCGCCGCGAACAGCATCTGCTGCACCGTCATCGGCACTGACAGGCGCAGCATGGTCCGCAGGGTTTCGGCCCTGGGCAGGCGCAGCGAAAAGCCATGCTGGCGACCGTAGCGGTAGCCAAGTGTTATGTGGATCAGGGTGCCGAGGAACAGCGACGCGGTGGTGCCGATCCCGGCGCCTTCCGTGCCCAGGGCAGGCAGGCCGAGATGACCGAAAATCAACACGTAGCTGATCGCGACATTGGCGACGTGGACAAACACCAAGGTGGTGAAATAGACCCGTGGACGGCTGATACCGGTCCAGAATCCGCGGAAGGAGAAATTCATGCCGATGGCGACGACGCCCGCCAAGCGCCATTCGAAATAGGGCACGGCGTTGGTGACCACCACCGGGTCCTGGTTGACCAGCCCCAGTACCGACGGGGCCAGGGCAATCAGCACGATGCTGACCGGCACACCGATCACCGCCGCCAGTAACAGGCCGCCGGCCAGCGGCACCGCGGCCTCGTCGCCGCGGCCCTGCCCGACCCGGCGGGCGACGATCGCCTGAACTGCCGAGCCGAGCCCCATCACCATCGCCGTGGCCATGAAGGAGGTGAAGCCGCCGATCCCGACCGCGGCCAGGGCGGCCGCCCCGAGCACACCGACCATCGCCGTATCGACCAGGTTGAGGATGTTCTGCGACACCATGCCACCGACGATCGGCAGGGCCAGGCTGGCGATGCGGTTCAGCCGGGGCCGCCGGCCGACGATCACGGCCTGACCCGGATCAGCCATTGGCCAGCTCGTTGACCGCGCCGGCCAGGGTTGCCCGGTCCGGCATTTCGGGTGTACCGATGAACACCAGGCGCAGCGGTGGTGGCGGGTCGGTGTCAACCGGCGTCAGCTGGCAGCGGCGTCCGACCCGTTGCACCAAATGCGGCCGGCCGCCCAAATGCACGAACCCCTTGGCCCGCAACACGCTGGCCGGCAGGCCATCGACGAAAGCCCGGAACGAAGCCGTGTCGAGCGGCCGTTCGGTTGGGACCGACACCGCCCGGAAGTCATGGGCATGGGGCTCGGCTTGCCCAGCCGCGCCGCGACCCGCGGGTGCCGCGAAGATCACCTCGGGCGCCACCTTGGCCCCAACCACGGTGAGCAGCGCCGCCTCGGGCGCCAGTGCCGCGATCCGCTCCCGCGCCCGGTCCAGGGTGGCCCCATCGACAAGGTCGCATTTGTTCAGGAGCACGATATCCGCCGCCTGCAGCTGGCGCCTGGCGGTGTCGCCGACATAGCGGTCGTCCAAGGTCTCGCCCAGCCGCTCGGCGTCGGCCAGCACCACCACCGCATCCGGCACCATTTCCTTATGCAGCACGGCGATGTCGCGGATCGGGCGCGGGTCGGCGACGCCGCTGGCCTCGATCAGGATATGCTCCGGCCGGTCGGGCCGCTGCATCAGCCGCATCAGGGTCAGCAGCAGATCGTCGCCCAGCGAACAGCAGATGCAGCCATTGGCCAGGGTGACCGTGTCGCCGCCATGTGCGGCGATCAGGTCGCCGTCGATCGCCAAATCGCCGAAATCATTGACCAGGACGGCGAACCTGATACCGCCACCCTGGGTCAGCAGGTGATTGAGCAGGGTGGTCTTGCCCGCCCCCAGGAAGCCGCCGATGACGGTCAACGGAACCGGCGTCACACTGCCCTCCCGGTCACGCGTCGTCACGGGCGGCAAACACCCGACCGCCCAAAACGGTGCCCCAGATCGGTACGTCCTTCAATTCGGCCGCCGGCACGGCAAGGGGGTCGGCGTCCAGCACCGCGAAGTCGGCCCATTTGCCGGTTTCGATGCTGCCGATCTGGTGGTCCATCTTCAAGGTGAACGCGGCCCCCTGGGTGATCGCGTAGAGCGCGTCCGCCACGCTGATCCGTTCCTCGGGCCCCAGCACCTGGCCCGAGGCGGTGAGCCGGTTGACGGCGCACCAGGCGGTGAACAACGGCCCCAAGGGCGTCACCGGGGCATCCGAATGGATGGCGAAGGGCACCCCCAGCCGTTGGGCGGTGGCGGCGGCGTCCAGCCGCTTGGCCCGGTCGGGGCCGACCGTGATGTCGCGGTGCTGATCGCCCCAGTAGAAGATGTGATTGGCGAACAGGTTGACGCAGAGGCCCAGCCGGGCCATGCGCCGGAACTGCGCCTCGTCGGCCATCTGGCAGTGCTGCAGGGTGTGGCGGTGGTCGCCGCGCGGGGTGCGGGCCAGGACCGCCTCGACCGCGTCCAGGGCGACCTCGGACGCCTCGTCGCCATTGGTGTGAATGAAGATCTGGTGGCCGCCCTGGTGATAAGCGTCGACCACGTTTTCGAGTTCGTCCGGGGTCACGTTCCAGACCCCGTTTTCGGCCCCGTTATAGTAGCCCGGCCATTTCAGCCGGCCGGTAAAGCCCTGGATCGAACCGTCGGTGACCAGTTTGACGATGCCGAAGATCAGCTTGTCGGTGCTCCGCCGTTTCAGCTCGCTGACCCGCTTGGCGCCCTCGGCCGCCGGCATCGACGAGCCGCCAAAGGCCGGCACCACCCGGAAACGGAAGTCCTCGGCACCCGTCGCCGCCAACAGGTTCTCGACCGCCGGTTCGGGCAGGGCGTTGTAGAGGTCGGTGGCGCAGGTCACCCCGGTCTGGCAGGCGACCCGCCCGAAATTGTGCAGGGCCGGCGCCTCGCTCGCCTCGGTGAAATAGTCGGTGCCCATGGTATCGAGGGCCAGGAACTTGGCCGCCATTTCCTGCAGCTCGCCATTGGGTTGGCCGTTCTCGTCCTTGACGATGCCGGCGACGTTGATCGCCGGGGTGATGCCGGCGGCGTCCAGCAGGGCGCTGTTGGCATTCATGACGTGGAAATTGGAGTGGACGACGGCGACGAAGCGGCGGTCAGAGACTTTGTCCAGGTCGCGCTTGTCCATGCGCCGGCCGCCGAAATAGATCGGGTCGAAGCCCCAGGCGATCAGCGGCGCCTCGGGGTCGGCCATGTCGGCCTCGAAGCGGCGCAGAAGGTCGACCACTTCGTCAATGCTTGTGGCCCCGCCCTGGTCCCGGCCGTCGGGCCCGGTGCGTTTGTAGTAGCCGACATAAGGGTAGCGCCACATGCTGCCTTCCATCAGGTGGCTGTGGCCTTCGACGAAGCCGGGCAGCAGGACCTGGTCGGCAAACCGTTCGTCCAAGCGGTAGTCGCCCCAGCCGGCCAGCTCGTCCAGTTCGCCGACCCCCAGGATGCGGCCGTCGCGCACCGCCACATGGCTGGCCACCGGCTGGTAGCGGTTCATGGTAATGATCCTGGACGCGCGGAAGACCGTCGTTTCGCCAACCATCCACCCCTCCCCTTATCTGTTCATTCGCGACCTTGGTTGCCTGGCACCGTTTCCGCCATGGCCGCTTGGCGGGTCATCCTAGCCGGCATTTCCCGCACCGTCGATGCCTAGTGGCCGGTCCCGAGGGGCCGAGAAACTCTCATTGATCGGTGGAAAGGGCTTACACGCAGGCCGAAGAAACGGCTGCTTGATTTTTCTAGACGACCGGTCTAATAGAAACACATGCAAAATGTTATCCCTAATCCCGTTGCGCGGACCGGGCGCCGCAAGGGCCGCCCGCCGAGCGACGGCGCCGCGCGGCGCGATACCCGCACGCATCTGGTCCGCTGCGGCATGGAGATCCTGACCGAGCAGGGTTTCGCCAGTACCGGCATCGAACAGGTCTTAAAGCGGGCCGGCGTGCCCAAGGGTTCGTTTTACCACTACTTTGCCAGCAAGGATGATTTCGGCCGGGCGGTAGTCGACGGTTATGCCACCTATTTCGCCGACAAGCTGGACCGCTGGCTGACCGACCGGGACCGGCGCCCCCTCGACCGGATCGCCGATTTCATCGCGGACGCCAAGCGGGGCCTGGAACGCCACGATTTCCGCCGCGGCTGCCTGATCGGCAATCTGGGCCAGGAACTGGGGGCCACCCACGACGCCTTCCGCGACCAGTTGGAAGCGGTGTTCGACGATTGGCAGGCCCGCCTTGCCGACTGCCTGGCCGCCGCGCAGGCGGCCGGCGAGATTGCGGCCGACGCCGATTGCCGCCAGTTGAGCGCGTTTTTCTGGATCGGCTGGGAGGGCGCCATTCTGCGCGCCAAGCTGGTCCGTTCGACCGATCCGGTCGATCTGTTTACGGCCGGGTTCTTTGCCGGCCTGCCCAAGCCCGCCAGTCAGACGACAAGGGAAGCGACACCATGAAAGCGATCCTGATCAACAAGGATGATGACGGCTACCGCGCCGAACTGGCCGAGGCCGACGAGAGCGACCTGCCGCCGGGCGACGTCACCGTCCGGGCGGCCTATTCGACCCTCAACTACAAGGACAGCCTGGCGATCACCGGCGCCTCGCCGGTGGTGCGCAGCTTTCCCATGGTCGCCGGCATCGACCTGGCCGGCGAGATCGAGGCCAGCGACCACGCCGACTTCCGGCCCGGCGATCGGGTGGTGCTGAACGGCTGGGGCGTCGGCGAGGTGCATTGGGGCGGACTGGCCCAGAAGGCGCGGCTGAACGGCGACTGGCTGGTCAAGCTGCCCGACGCCTTCACCCCGAAACAGGCCATGGCGATTGGCACCGCCGGCTACACCGCCATGCTGTGCGTGCTGGCCTTGGAACGCCATGGCGTCACCCCGGACCAGGGCGAGGTGCTGGTCACCGGCGCCGCCGGCGGGGTCGGTAGCGTTGCGATCTCGTTGCTGGCCAAGCTCGGCTACACCGTCATCGCTTCGACCGGCCGGACCGACGAGGCCGACTATTTGAAGGGCCTGGGGGCCGCCGACATCATCGACCGGACGACCCTGTCGGAGCCGGGCCGGCCGCTGGGCAAGGAGCGCTGGGCCGGTACCGTCGATGCGGTCGGCAGCCATACCCTGGCCAATATCTGTGCCACCACCAAATATGGCGGCACGGTCGCGGCCTGTGGCCTGGCCCAGGGGTTCGACCTGCCGGCGACGGTGATGCCGTTCATCCTGCGCGGCGTCACCCTGGCCGGGGTCGACAGCGTCTATTGCCCCAGGGCGCGGCGGATCGAGGCCTGGGAGCGGTTGGCCCGCGACCTGGACCTGGCCCATATCGAAGCCATGACCAGCGAGATCACCATGGCCGAGGTTGTGGCCACCGCCGCCAACCAGTTGAAGGGCCTGACCCGCGGCCGGGTCGTGGTTGACGTCAATAGCTGAACTTAAGCGGATGACGGGTTCACCCGTAGGCCGCTGGCAAGCGCGAACGCGCGTCGGCACTTATGTGCCGGAAGCCAAGTGTTTCGGAGAAACACGCCCGGCGCTTGAGGGGCCCATCAATGGTCATGATGAATGACCGTTGGATTAGGAATTCAAGGAGACTGAAAATGAGCGAGCAGCCGATCAGCCGCTATCCCGTACCTGAGATCAACGACCTGCCTGACGACATCAAGGACATGGTGCTGGCGGTCCAGGAAAAGGCCGGTTTTGTGCCGAATGTCTTTCTTGCCCTGGCCCACCGCCCGGACGAGTTCCGCGCCTTTTTTGCCTTTCACGACGCCCTGATGGAGAAGGAGGGGGGCCTGAGCAAGGCCGAGCGCGAGATGATCGTGGTCGCCACGTCGAACGACAATGGCTGCCAGTATTGCGTGGTCGCCCATGGCGCGATCCTGCGCATTCGGGCCAAGAACCCACTCGTCGCTGACCAGGTCGCGGTCAACCACCGCAAGGCCGACATCACGCCCCGACAGCAGGCGATGCTGGACTTCGCCATGAAGGTTTCCAACGATTCCCGGTCGATCAACGATAGCGATTTCGAGGCCTTGCGGGCACATGGCTTCGACGACGAGGATATTTGGGACATCGCCGGAATCACCGCCTTTTTCGGACTGTCGAACCGCATGGCCAATTTCACCTCGATGCGGCCCAATGACGAGTTCTACGCCATGGGTCGCGGGTTGGGCTGACCGGTTTGAGAATCTGACTCGAACGTGGCTGTTCCGTCCCGCTCCCCCTCCCAACCACCCACCGGGGTACCATCAATGGTTGGTTGGGAGGGGGAGTGGGACGGAACAGGCTTGCCATAAGTCGCGTTTGGCGACCTTCGGGCCAGTCACCTAGGCCGGGCAGGATCGGGGCGACATTGTTTGGCGGGTCGGCCAACCCCATGTATAGTGGGTGGCGGCGCGCGCCGGCTGCCCGCGCCCGGACGACCGCGTTTGTGAGACACGTCATGGTTATGATTCAGTACCCCGCCCATTACGACGTCCTGAACTCAGAGCACGATGTCATCCTGGACCTGATCACCAAGATCAGAGAGGCCGCTGATACCGGTGACGCGGTCGCATTCAAGCGGCACCTGGACCAGGTCATCGCGGTCAAGCGCATCCATTTCGCCCGTGAAGAGCAGATCATGGCCGAATGCGGCTATCCGGATTACCGCAAGCACAAGGCCTATCACGCGGCGACGCTGGAGGACCTCACCTCCCTGGTCTGGCTGTTCGACGACATGAACCTGAGCCTGGCCGGCGACCAGGTGGCGCAGCACATCCACAACTGGCTCGACGAAAACCTGGCGATGGACCGCCCGCTGGCCGAGTTCCTGGCCGAACAGGCCGAACCGAAGCCCCAGCCCGCCCGCACCGTGCAACGGTTGCGCCCGGCTTGAGGGCGGGTGGATTCGGAGAAATATCCGCTGAAAAAAAATTGGCTGGGGCGCCAGGATTCGAACCTGGGATGGCGGGATCAAAACCCGCTGCCTTAACCACTTGGCCACGCCCCAATACCGGCTGGGAAACGGCCCGACGCCGGACCGGGCGGGACCATAATATGTCGCCCCGCCGCCGCCAAGCCTTTTTGCATGAACCGGGTCCGAGCTTCGGCACGACTTGTTCGCGATTGGGCGGCAAGCTATATCTCAGGCCATGGTCAAGCTGACGAAGATCTATACCCGGGGCGGCGATGGCGGCCAGACCTCGCTGGGCGACGGCAGCCGCCGGGCCAAGCACGACATCCGGATCGCCGCCTATGGCAGCACCGACGAGGCCGGCGCGGTGATCGGCATCGCCCGGCTGCATACGGACGGCGCGGCGGATGAGATGCTGGCCCGGATCCAGAACGACCTGTTCGACGCCGGCGCCGATCTCTGCACGCCGGAGCGGGAGGACCCGAAATACCCGCCCCTGCGCATCGTTGCGGCCCAGGTCGAGCGCCTGGAGGCCGAGATCGACGCGATGAACGAAAAACTCGCGCCGCTCAACTCCTTCATCCTGGCCGGCGGCAGCCCGGCCGCGGCCCATCTGCACCTGGCCCGCACCGTGGTCCGCCGGGCCGAGCGGCTGGCCAGCGAACTGGCCGAGAGCGAGCCGGTCAATCCCCTGGTCGTCACCTACCTCAACCGCCTCTCGGACCATTTGTTCGTGCTGGCCCGCCACCTCAACCGCGACGGCGCCGACGACGTGCTGTGGACCCCCGGCGCCAATCGGTGAGATTATATCGGTGTATATCGGTGACGGTTTACTTAATTCTTATTGAATTAAGTAAACCGTCACCGATATACACCGATATAATCTCACCGATATAGAGCCAAATAAAGTTCGCATGCTAATTTTCTTGCGGGTCGGTTCGAGTTTCGGTTAAATGACGGAAAGGGCGGCCCCGAACGGCCGCCGCAAACCGTATGCGGAGGGAGCGCGAAGATGGTCGGTATCACCTCCTACGGCGCCTATGTTCCCCGGCTGAGACTGGACCGCAAGTCGGTGGTGGCCGCCAACGCCTGGTCCAACGCCGCGCTGAAGGCCCATGGCCGGGGCGAGCGCGCCATGTGCAATTGGGACGAGGACAGCCTGACCATGGCGGTAGCGGCGGCCCGCGATTGTCTGGGCGAAACCGGGCGGGACGGCCTGGGCGGTGCCTATCTGGCCTCGACCACCCTGCCGTTCGCCGACCGCCAGAACGCCGCCATCATGGCCACCGCGCTGAACCTGGAACCGGGCCTCAGCACCATGGACGTGACCTCGTCGCAGCGGGCCGGGACCACGGCCCTGATGACCGGCCTCGACGCGGTCCGGGGCACCGGCGACACCCGCATGGTGGTGGCGGCCGAGAAGCGGCGCACCAAGGCGGCCAGCCCGCAGGAGCTGATCGTCGGCGACGCCGCGGCGGCGCTGACCATCGGCACGGACGGGGTGATCGCCGAACACCTGGCCTCCTATTCCCTGGCCGACGACTTTATCGACCATTATCGCGGTGACGGCTTCGCTTTCGACTATACCTGGGAGGAGCGCTGGATCCGCGACGAAGGCTATATGAAGATCCTGCCCAAGGTGATCGACGGGCTGCTGGCCCGGGCCGGCATCGGGGCGGACGCCATCGACCACGTCATCGTGCCTGCCATCATGCCGGCGGTGTTCAAGGGCCTGGGCAAGCATTATGGCTTTGCCGAGGGCGCGCTGCGCGACAATCTGCAGGCGGTGCTGGGCCAGAGCGGTGTCGCCCATCCCCTGGTCATGCTGGTGGCGGCCCTGGAAGAGGCCAAGCCGGGCGAGACCATCCTGGTCATCGGTTTCGGCCAGGGCGGCGATGCGCTGCTGTTCCGGGCCACCGAGGCGATCGCCGGCCATAGCGCCGGCAACGGAGTCAAGGGCTCGCTGGCCGCCGGCAAGACCGAGACCAATTACCAGAAGTTCCTGGCCTTCAACGGCCTGATCAACCGAGAACTGGGCTTCCGGGCCGAGGGCGACCGCCAGACGGCGCTGACCGCGCTCTACCGCAAGAAGGAGATGATCCTGGGCCTGGTCGGCGGCAAATGCCGCACCTGCGGCACCCTGCAGTTCCCCAAGACCGGGATCTGCGTCAATCCCAATTGCGGCGACATGGACAGCCAGGACAGCCATCCCTTCGCCGACATGGCGGCTTCGGTGGCCAGCTGGTCGGCCGATCACCTGGCCTTCAGCATGGACCCGCCCGGCCATTACGGGATGGTGCAGTTCGCCGAGGGCGGCCGCTTCTTCGCCGACTTCACCGACCTGGACGAAGGCGAGGTCGAGGTCGGGATGCCGATGAAGATGGTGTTCCGGATCAAGGAGTTCGACGACCAGCGCGGCTTCCGGAAGTATTTCTGGAAGGCGGCGCCGGCACCGCGCTGAGGCGCGGATGTGTTTGGTATGACGCCGATGCCGGCCCGCTCCACCGCCCAACCACCCACTGCCAGGGTACCCTATGGCTGGTTGAGCGGTGGAGCGGGCCGGCTCCGGACTACGCGGTAGCGCAGAGAGAGACGCTCGGCGCCAACTAGCCGCAACAACATCTAACCCAGGAGGAAACCATGGCAGACGGGATCAAGGACAAGGTCGCGATACTCGGCATGGGCTGTTCCAAGTTCGGCGAGCGCTGGGACATGAGCGCCGAGGACTTGATGCTGGAGGCGTTCAAGGAGAGCCTGACCGATGCCGGCATCGAAAAGAACCAGATCCAGGCGGCCTGGCTGTCGACCGCGTATGAGGATGTCCATGTCGGCAAGTCGGCGCTGCCGCTCTCGGAGACTCTGCGGCTGCCCTACATTCCGGTCAGCCGGGTCGAGAACTACTGCGCCTCGGGCACCGAAGCCTTCCGCGCCGCTACCTATGCGGTCGCCGCCGGGGCCTGCGACATCGCCCTGGCGCTGGGGGTGGAGAAGCTGAAGGACACCGGCTATGGCGGCCTGCCGACCGCCAATCGCGGCACCATGATCCCGCAATGGTGGGCCAACGCCACGGCGCCCGGCAGCTTCGCCCAGCTGGCCCCGGCCTATTGCGCCAAGCACGGCGTCGACGCCGGCGATCTGAAGCGCGCCATCGGCCATGTCAGCTGGAAGAGCCATGTCAACGGTGCCAAGAACCCCAAGGCGCATCTCAGGAAAGAGGTGCCGATGGACACCATCCTGAATGCGCCGATGGTCGCCGAGCCGCTGGGCCTGTTCGACTGCTGCGGTGTCTCCGACGGGGCCGCCGCCGCCATCGTCACCACGCCCGAGATCGCCAAGTCACTGGGCAAGCACGAGCTGATCTCGGTCAAGGCGCTGCAGCTGGCGGTCTCGAACGGGGTCGAGTCGGCGCACAATTCCTGGGACGGCAGCTATTTCATGACCACCCGTACCGCGTCAAAGCGGGCCTATGAGGAGGCCGGGATCAAGGATCCGCGTCAGGAGATCTCGATGTTCGAGGTGCATGACTGCTTCTCGATCACCGAGCTGGTGACCATGGAGGACCTGCACATCTCGCCCGAGGGCGGTGCCGTCAAGGACGTGCTGGACGGCTTCTACGATGCCGATGGCGGCGTGCCGTGCCAGATCGACGGCGGCCTGAAATGCTTCGGCCACCCGATCGGTGCCTCCGGCATCCGCATGCTTTACGAAATGTACAGCCAGCTGCTGGGACGGGCCGATCAGCGCCAGCTCAAGGACCCGGTTTTCGGCATGACCCACAATCTGGGCGGCTTCCCGCACCGCAACGTCGCCAGCGTCTCGATCATCGGCCGCTACGACGCGTAAACCAGCGAGCGGATGGGGTACCGGTTGGCTTGAAGCCGACCCCCACACCCTAACCCTTCCCCTCAAGGGAGGAGGGAAACCAGTTTTCAACTCAATGGCTTAATTCCCCTCCCCCTTGACGGGGGAGGGATGGAGTGGGGGTGAGATCGTGCCCGCTTGGCACAGGCGCCGGGCAGGTGCGATTTACGCCGCTTTCGGCGCCGATTGGCGGACACCGTCGTCGACATATTCGTCGAACTGCTGGAAGTTGGCGTTGAAGCGGTCGACCAGTTCCTGCGCCTTGGCGTCATAGGCCTGCTTGTCGGCCCAGGTCTGGCGCGGGTTGAGCACCTCCGACGGCACGCCGGGGCAGGCTTCGGGCACCGCGAAGCCGAAATTCTCGTCGCGCCGGGTCGGTGTGCCGGCCAGCGAGCCGTCGAGCGCCGCGTTGACCAGGGCGCGGGTATAGGCGATCGGCATGCGGTGGCCGACGCCATAGACACCACCGGTCCAGCCGGTGTTGACCAGCCAGCAATCGACATTGTGGTCGGCGATCTTCTTGCCCAGCATTTCGGCATAGACGGATGGGTGCCGCGGCATGAACGGCGCCCCGAAACAGGTCGAGAAGGTTGCCTGCGGCTCGCTGCCCACGCCCTTTTCCGTGCCGGCGACCTTGGCGGTATAGCCGCTGAGGAAATGGTACATCGCCTGTTGCGGGGTGAGCTTGGCGATCGGCGGCAAAACGCCGAACGCATCGGCGGTCAGCATGACGATGTTCTTGGGATGATCGGCAACGCCGGTGGCGCTGGCGTTGGGAATGAAATCGATCGGGTAGGAGGCGCGGGTATTTTCGGTAAAGCGGGCGTCGTCCAGGTCGAGCCGGCGGGTGCCGGGATCGATCACCACGTTTTCCAGCACCGTACCGAAACGCCCGGTGGTCGCGAAGATCTCGGGCTCGGCCTCGGGCGACAGCCGGATCACCTTGGCATAACAGCCGCCCTCGAAATTGAAGACGCCGGTCGGTGACCAGCCATGTTCGTCATCACCGACCAGGGTCCGGTGTGCATCCGCCGATAAGGTCGTCTTGCCGGTGCCCGAAAGGCCGAAGAAGATCGCGGTGTCGCCATCCGGCCCGACATTGGCCGAACAGTGCATCGGCATCACGTTCTGCGCCGGCAGCAGGTAGTTGAGGATCGAAAACACCGACTTCTTGATTTCGCCGGCGTAGGAGGTGCCGCCGATCAGCACCAGCCTGGCTGCGAAATTGATCAGGATGAAGACTTCCCCATTGGTGCCATCGCGTTCCGGCACCGCGTGAAAACTGGGTGCCTGCAGGACCGTGAAGGCCGGTTCGAAATCGGCCAGTTCGGCCGGCGTCGGGGTCAGGAACATGTTGCGGGCAAACAGATTGTGCCAAGCACCCTCGGTGATCACCCGGACCGGTAGGCGGTAGCCGCCATCGGCCCCGGCCCAGCAATCCTGCACGAAGACCTCGCGGCCCTGCAGATAGGCCAGCATGCGCTGGTGCAGGCTGTCGAAGTTTTCCGGTGCGAATGGCTTGTTGACCGCGCCCCACCAGATATTGTCCTGGCTGGAGGCTTCCTGAACCGTGAACTTGTCGTTGGCCGACCGGCCGGTGTGATGTCCGGTCCGCACCACCAGCGGCCCGCCTTCGGCAACCACGCCTTCGCCACGTACCAGGGCCTGTTCGTAGAGTTCGGCCTCGCTCAAATTCCAATGGGCCGCCTGCAGGTTAGCCAGCCCCTGTTGCTCCAGGCCATACCTGGAAACATGAAGTCCTGTTTGTTTCACTTGATCCTCTCCGCCATCCGGATCGTCGTCCCCGGCTGGACATTAGAACGGCTACTTTCGTGGTGCAATACGGAATGACTCATTTATGTCAACCCTCCCGGCAGATCACCGTCCACCGCATTTCCGAGGGTCTCTGAAACCGCCATTTGGGCGGCTTGGGCGTCCCGAATCTCAACCGAAAAGGGAAGCCAAACAGTAAGGGCGCCGCAGCGTAAATCGCAGCCATGCGGGTCGATACCGCTCAGTACGCAGCCTTCGCCATCGTCGCCGCCCAACCGACCTTTGATCCGGTCGAGCTGCCGTGTGCAGTCGGCATTCAGCGCCGCCAACAGGTCGGTCTCCGCAAGCGCCAGATCCGGTGCCGCCGGCCCCAGCAACTGGTCGCCGTGAAACCGCGCCACCTTGCCGAAACCGGCCACCAGGTGGGCCCGTTCGACGGCCACGGCGTAAACACTGAAATCGCTGAATTCGGCAAACTGGGCCGCACCGGGATGGCGCGCCAGATAGCGGGCCCGCAAAGCCGGGTCGCCGTCGGTACGTGCCCGACCCTGGACCGTCAGCCGCGCCCCCATCAGCCGCTCGTCCCGGTCACCGGAACCGTCGAACAGCACCGCGACACGATCATCGTCCATAAGGTTGCGGGTGTGGGCGGCCAGGGTCGACAGCAGCATCAGCGGCCGCCCGTCAATGGCGCAGGCCGTCTGGGTCAGGCTGGCAAACGGCCAGCCATCGCCGCGCCCGACAGTGGCCAGAGTGGCAACCCCGGTTCCGCGCATCAGGCAGCGCGCCAAATGCAAATGCCGTTCGCGTTCGTCCGCGTCGGCCATTGCCTACCTCCCGTCGCCCATCGCTGCCGCCTAATCTGGCGCACGGGGATGCCGCCGGCAAGCCCCGGCAGATCCTAAGCCAGCGAACCATATTTCTTTCCGGCCCGGCCCGGCTGGTGTAGTGTCGCGCCAATGGACAGGTCATCTTCCCGGCCCACGGCCGGTGCCGCCGGTCTCTTCGACAATCTCAACCGCACCTTCAGGCTAGCCTGGCCGGTGGTGATGGCGCGTGCCGGTGTCCTGGTTCTGGTCCTGGTCGACACGGTCATGACCGGCCGGGCCGGGGGTGCCGAACTGGCCTATCTGGCGATCGGCACGGCGCCGGCCCTGTTCCTGATGCTGCTGGGCATCGGCATGCTGCAGGGAACCGCGGTGCTGACCGCCCAGGCCGATGGCGCCGGTGACCGGCAGGAATGCGGCGGGGTCTGGCAGACATCGATGGCCCATGCCGTGGTGGTCGGCATCCTGTTCGCCATCACCTGCCTGTTTGGCGAAGCCTTTTTGCTGGCCACCGGCCAGTCCCCCGACCTGGCCCGGGGCGGCGGCGGTGTCCTGTTGATGATGTCCTGGAACATGCCGGCGGTCCTGCTTTATGTGGCGACGGCGGCGTTTCTCGAAGGGATCGGCCGGCCCAAGATCGGCATGGTGATCCTGTGGGTGGCCAATCTGATCAACATCCCGCTCAACTGGTTGGTGATCTACGGCCATTGGGGCTGGCCGGCCATGGGCGCCGAAGGGGCGATCGCCGCCACCGGGCTGGTGCGCTGGTTGGCGTTCTTTGTGATCGTCGGCTACACCATGACCATGCGCGACCGCGGGACCTATGGGATTGGCTCGACGCGGCACGACCTGCGCGCGATGGGCATCAAGCTGCGCCGCATCGGTTATCCGTTGAGCCTGGCCCAGGGGGTCGAATCCGGGGCCTTCACCACGCTGGCCCTGTTCGCCGGCTGGCTGGGCGCCACCTCGCTGGCCGGCTACCAGATCGCCTTCAACCTGTTTGCCCTGATTTTCATGGCGGCGATCGGCATTTCCACCGCCGGGTCGGTCCGGGTCGGCAACGCGGTCGGCCGCGGCGACATGCCGGGCGTGCGACTGGCGGGCTGGAACGCGGTGCTGCTGGTGATCCTGGTGATGGCCCTGTTCGCGGCCGGCTTTGCCCTGTTTCCAGAGCCGCTGGCGGCCCTGTACACGGCCGAGGCCGAAGTCGCGGCGGTGGCGGCCCCGGCATTGGTCGCGGTGGCCGGCTTCATCGTGTTCGACGGCACCCAGGCGGTGCTGATGGGAGCGCTGCGCGGCACCGGCGATGTCTGGCTGCCGATGCTGCTGCAGGCTATCTCCTTCTGGGGCCTGACCGTGCCGGTTGCCGCCTGGGCGGCATTCCGCCTGGAATGGGGGGTGGTAGGATTGCTGCAGGGCGTCTTCGTCGGGGTCGTCGCTTCCAGCCTGGTCCTGGCCTGGCGCTTCCGGGTGGTGTCAAACCGCGAAATCGGCCGTTTTTAGACCCGCTTTTTGCCTCATTTCGGCCAAAGCACTACTATAAATCCCTCTTATTATGTATATATTTCAAGATGAAGGAGGGCCTGGATTGGCGTCGCGTATCGCATTGGTCGATGACGACCGCAATATCCTGACATCGGTCTCCATTGCGCTGGAGGCCGAGGGCTACAAGCTATTCACCTATACCGACGGCGATTCCGCCCTGCGCGGATTGTCGCAACAACCGGTCGATCTGGTCGTGCTCGACATCAAGATGCCGCGCATGGACGGGATGGAGATGTTGACCCGGTTCCGCCGCAGTTCGAACACACCGGTGATCTTCCTGACCTCGAAGGACGAGGAGATCGACGAGGTGTTGGGGCTGAAAATGGGCGCTGACGACTATGTCCGCAAACCTTTCAGTCAGCGCCTGTTGATCGAACGCATCCGGGCGGTGCTCAGGCGGGCCGAGGCCAGCCGCGAGGAGGCGACGGGCGAGACCGAAAAAACCATCGCCCGCGGCGACCTGCTGCTCGATCCCGGCCGGCACCTGTGCAGTTGGAAGGGTCAGCCGGTGGCGTTGACCGTCACCGAATTCCTGATTTTGAAGGCCTTGGCAACACGCCCCGGACACGTAAAAAGCCGTGACCAGTTGATGGACGCCGCATATGACGACAATATCTATGTCGATGACCGAACCATCGATAGTCACATCAAGCGGCTCCGCAAGAAGTTCAAGTCCGTCGACGACGGATTCAACAGTATCGAAACCCTCTACGGAGTGGGTTACCGATACAGCGAGGCCTAGCGGCGAAACCGCGGCATCGTCGGGGGACGAGGCGCCGAGCAGCGGTACCGGCTGGGCGCGTCGGCTGCATCACCGGGGTCCGCTGTCGTCGCTGACCCGACGGATCTTTGCCGTCAACCTGCTGGGCCTGCTGTTTCTTGCCGGTGGCCTGATCTATCTCGACCAGTTCCGTGCCAGCCTGATCGACGCCAAACTGGAGGCTCTGGCGACCCAGGCCCAGATCATCGCCGGCGCGTTGGGCGAGAGCGCCGTCGCCGGGCCGCTGGAGCAGCGCGACCTGAACCAGGAAATGGCGCGTTCGATCGTCCGCCGCCTGGCGACCCCGAGCAATGTCCGCGCCCGGCTGTTCACCATCGAAGGTGAGCTGGTCGCCGATTCCAGCCGCCTGGCATCGGCCGGCCGCAGCGTGGTGCAGCGCGAGCTGGCGGCGCCGGTCACCAGCCTGTCGGGCCGGCTGCAGACCGCGGTGCTGGACTGGTTCGAGCAGATATTACCGGGCAGCCGCGACCTGGAACCCTATCGCGAACGGGCCGACCAACGCGGCCGCGACTATCGCGAGGTCCTGGCGGCCTATGCCGGCGAGACCGGACAGGCGGTGCGCAGCGCCGGCAAGGACGGCATCGTGGTCAGCGTCGCGGTGCCGGTCCAGCCGTTCAAGAAGATCGTCGCCGCCCTGTTGTTGACCACCGACGGGTCGGACATCGAGGCCGGGGTACGGGCCGAACGGATGAATTTGCTGTCCATGTTCCTGATGGCGGCGCTGATGACCTTCCTGCTGGCCCTGATGCTGGCCAGCATGATCGCCCGCCCGATCCGCCGGTTGGCGGCCGGCGCCGAACAGGTCGGGCGCGGGCCGTCGGGCCGCCAGCAGATCCCGGATTTCACCGGGCGCAATGACGAGATCGGCGACCTGTCGGGCGCGCTTAGGGAGATGACCGAGGCGCTGTACCAGCGGCTGGACGCGATCGAGGCCTTTGCCGCCGATGTCGCACACGAGATCAAGAACCCGCTGACCAGCCTGCGCAGTGCCGTGGATACGGTGTCGATCGCGCAGGATCCCGAAAAACGCGAAAGGCTGATCCAGGTGATCCGCGACGATGTCGGCCGAATCGACCGGCTGATCAGCGACATATCCGACGCTTCGCGGTTGGACGCCGAACTGTCACGGGCGGAAAGCGGTGCGGTCAACCTGGTGCATCTGGTCAACACGGTGGCGGATGTCTACCGGACCACCGCCAAGCCAAACCAACCGCGCCTGGTGGTGCGGATCCCGCCCGGCACCGCCGTCGTCATCCGGGGCCTGGAAGGCCGGCTGGGCCAGGTGCTGCGCAATTTGGTCGACAACGCGGTTTCGTTCAGCCCGCCGGGCGGCTGCATCGAAGTCTCCCTGGAACGGCAGGGCACCATGGCGGTGCTGACCGTGGTCGACGAGGGGCCGGGCCTGCCGCCGAAGGTTCTGAACAAGGTGTTCGAGCGGTTCTATTCCGAGCGCCCAAGCGGCGAGGCGTTCGGCAAGCATTCCGGTTTGGGCCTGAGCATCTGCCGCCAGATCGTAACCGCCCATCGCGGCACCATCGAGGCCGGCAATGTCGTCGACAGCGGCGGCACCATCCGCGGTGCCATCTTTACCGTTCGCCTGCCCTTGTGAGGAACGCTTTACGCGGCCCCCCGGTCCGTGCTTGTCTGCGGTCCGATGGACCCAGCAAGAGACGAGCGACAAAATGACCGATGCGGCGAAGGGGCTGGAACGCTGGCTGACCAGCGGCGACGGGCTGAACCTGTTCTACCGCGACTATGGCGCCGGCAACGGCGAGCGGCCGGCCCTGTTGTGCCTGCCCGGCCTGACCCGCAACAGCCGCGATTTCGCGGATTTCGCGGCCCGCTATCGCGACCGGCACCGGGTCATCTGTCCCGACCTCAGGGGCCGCGGGCGGTCGGATCGCGACCCAAGTCCGATGAACTACCAGATCCCCACCTATCTTGGCGACCTTGGCCAGCTGATGGTGGAGGCCGAAACCGGGCCGGTGATCGTCGTCGGGACCTCGCTGGGCGGCATTTTGGGTATGTTGCTGGCGGCTTCGGCCCCCGGCGCGGTGGCCGGGCTGATCTTCAACGATGTCGGGCCGGAGGTGGACCAGCGCGGCCTGGACCGCATTGCCGGCTATGTCGGGGTCGGTGAGCCACCGGCCGATTGGCCGGCCGCGATAGCCGCCATCCGTGCCATCGGCGAAGACGCCTATCCCGGCATGGAAGACGAATTCTGGCAGGACCAGGCGGAACGGATCTTCGACCCGGATCCCGACGGCGGGCTGCGTGCCGCCTACGATCCCGGTATCGGTGAGACGATGCGCGCCGCCCAGGCCGCCCAGGCGGCCGGCGAGGTCCCGGCCCCCGACCTGTGGCCGGTGTTCAGCGCCGTCGCCGCTCTGCCGATCCTGGTGGTGCGGGGCGCGCTATCGGACATTCTGTCGCCGGAGACGGTCGCCCGGATGGCCGAAATCAAGCCCGACCTGAGCGCGGTCGAGGTTGAGGGCCGCGGTCACGTGCCGTTGCTGGACGAACCCGAAAGCCTGGCCGCCATCGATGCCTTTCTGGCCCGGTTCTAGCCCATGGCCCTGGTCCATGGCACCTGTATTGCCATCCACGACACCGGTGTGCTGTTGCGTGGTGCGCCGGGCAGCGGCAAGTCCGATCTGGCGCTGCGGCTGATCGACGGTGGCGCCCATTTGGTGGCCGACGACCAGGTCTCGGTGACGGCGGCCGACGCCGGGCCGGCCGCCACCGCGCCAAGCCAGATTTCCGGCATGATCGAGGTGCGCGGCATCGGCATCGTGGAGATGCCGGCGCAGCACAGCGTCGTCCTGGCCTGTGTTTTCGACCTGGTACCGGCCGGCGACATTGACCGGTTGCCGGAGCCGGCCACAACCGAAATCGCCGGCCACACCCTGCCGTGCTTTCGGATCGATCCAACCAGCGCTTCGGCGGCGGCAAAGGTTCGACTTGTCGTTGACCGGCTGCGGAACGCATAATCGCCACGCCATGTCCGATATCCCTTCAGAGGCCGACGAGACGGGGCGCACCCGGGTCGTGCTGGTCACCGGCTTGTCCGGCGCCGGCCGCACCACCGCGCTGCACGCGCTGGAGGACCTTGGCTACGAAGCGGTCGATAATGTCCCCATCTCGCTGGTACCGCGCCTGCTGCGGCAGGGCAGCGATGGCGAAACCGTGCCACGGGCATTGGCCGTGTCGGTCGACATCCGGACCCGCGGCTTTGCCGTCGACGCGATGTCGGCACTCGAGCATCGGCTGGCCAAGCGCGGCGGTACCGACCTGTTCGTTCTGTTTCTCGACTGCAGCGACGAGGTGCTGACCCGCCGCTTCACCGAGACAAGGCGGCGGCACCCACTGGCCCAGGACCGCCCCGTGGCGGACGGGATCCGCCAGGAACGGGACCTGATCGGCAAGCTGCGCGATTCGGCCGATCTGGTGCTCGACACGTCGGAACTGACACAGGGCGATTTCCGCGCCTTCGTCGCCAAGTTCTTCACCCTGGAAGAGGATCGGCGCAGCCCGACCTTGAGCATCTGTTCCTTTTCCTACCGCCGTGGCCTGCCCCGGGAGGCGGATTTGGTGTTCGACGTGCGCTTTCTGGCCAACCCCCATTACGAACCGGAGCTGAGGCCGAAAACCGGCCAGGACGGCGACGTCGCGGCGTTCATTGCCGCCGACCCGGCCTTCTCGCCGTTCTTCAACCAATTGGGCGAGCTGCTGATTTCGCTGTTGCCGCGCTACAAACACGAGGGAAAAAGCTATTTGACGATTGCCATCGGCTGTACCGGCGGGCGTCACCGGTCGGTGTTTGTCAGCGAAAGATTGTCCCGGTTCTTGATGGACGAGGGCTTTCCGGTGCATCTTCGACACCGCGACGTGCAAGCATAGGTCCCGCGAGGCAAGCGGCGCGAGGGGAGTGATATGATTGGATTGGTACTGGTCACCCATGGCCGCCTGGCCGACGAGTTCGTCGCCGCGACCGAACATGTCGTCGGCCCGCAGGAGCGGGTGCGCACCGTGTGCATCGGCGCCGATGACGACATGGAGCAACGCCGCAAGGACATCCTGGACGCCATCGACAGCGTCGATACCGGCGCCGGCGTGATCCTGCTGACCGACATGTTCGGCGGCACGCCGTCCAATCTGGCGATTTCGGTGATGGACAAGGACAAGGTGGAAGTGATCGCCGGCATCAATCTGCCGATGCTGATCAAGCTGGCCAGCATGCGGGACGGCAACGACCTGGCCGCCGCGGTCGAGGCGGCCCAGGATTCGGGCCGCAAGTACATCAGCGTCGCCTCGCACCTGTTGAACGGCAAGAGCGACTAGGCCGGTGCGCGACCCCGAACGGCGCACAATCGCCCGGCGCACGGTCACGATCGTCAACCAGCGCGGCCTGCACGCCCGGGCGGCGGCGAAATTCGTCAAACTGGCTTGCCGTTTCCAGGCGACGGTCCACGTTACCAAGGACGGCGTCCAGGTCCCGGGCCGGTCGATCATGGGACTGATGATGCTGGCCGCATCGCCCGGCAGCCTGATCGAGATCAGCGCCGAAGGCGATGACGCGGCGGCAGCCCTGGCTGCCCTGGTCCGTTTGGTGGCAGACAAGTTCGACGAAGACTGACGTTATGGCCGAAAAAAGCCGCCCCGAAGAACGCATCCTCAACGGTCTCGGCGTGTCGCCGGGCATCGCCGTTGGCCCGGCCTATGTGGTCGAGGCCGGGATCGGCAGCGTACCGGAATACCAGATCGGTGCCGATCTGGTCGAGGCCGAGCACGAGCGCTTTGCCGAGGCGATCGCGCAAAGCCGCAAGCAGGTCGGCAAGCTGCGCCGCAAGGCCGCCGGCCTGTCGGGCAATGTCGCGGAGGAAATGGACTATTTGCTGGAGGCGCACCAGCAAATGCTGGCCGGGTCGCGGCTGATCCGCGGCGTTGAAGCGCGGATCCTGGAACAGCGGGTCAACGCCGAGGCGGCCGTCCAAGCCGAGATTTCGCACATCGGAGCCGAGTTCGCCGGCGTCACCGACGCCTATCTCGCGGCCCGGCTGCAGGATATCCGCGACGTGGCGACCCGGTTGGTCCGCAATCTGATGAAGGCCCCGTACCAGGCTTTTTCTGGCCTGCCGGCCGGTACCATCGTGGTCGCCGAAGAACTGTCGCCGGCCGATATCGCGCTGATGGACCCCAGCCGCATCGGCGGCCTGGTGACCAAGCTGGGCGGGGCCGAGGGTCATACCGCGATCATGGCCCGGGCCCTGGGCCTGCCGGCGGTACTGGGCATCGCCGAAGTGGGGGACCTGAACAGCGGTGACGAGCTGATCGTCGACGGCCGCGGCGGCGTGGTTCTGGTCGCGCCTGGCAAGGCCAGTATTCGCCGCTATGAGCGCCGCCGTACCGAGGACCTGCGCGAACAGCGGACCCTGGCGCGTCTGCGCGACCTGCCGGCGCTCAGCCGCGACCGGACCGAATTCCGCCTGGAGGCCAATATCGAGCTGCCGCTGGAGGTTGAGACGGCGTTGAAGTCCGGCGCCGAGGGCATCGGTCTGTTGCGGACCGAGTTCATGTTCATGAACCGCGAAGCGGCGCCGAACGAGGACGAGCAGTACTGGACCCTGCGCGAGGTGGTCGAGGGCATGGCGGGACGCCCGGTCACGATCCGCACCCTGGACGTCGGCGGCGACAAACTGGCGATCGCCCTGGACAAGCATATCGCCCATTCCGCCAACCCCGCATTGGGCCTGCGCGCGATCCGCCTGTCGCTCAGAGTGCCGTCGCTGCTGGAAACCCAGTTGGCCGCGATCCTCAGAGCCGGGGTCCATGGGCCGGTCCGCATCCTGTTGCCGATGGTGACCAGCCCGGCCGAAGTACACAAGGTGCGCGAGGTGATGAAAAAGGTGGTTCGGCGCCTGAAACGCCGCGGCGCCGATCTGCCCGACCCGCTGCCGCCGATCGGCGTGATGATCGAAGTGCCGGGCGCGGCGCTGGCGGCCGACGGTTTTGCCCGGGTCGCCGACTTCTTCTCGATCGGAACCAACGACCTGACCATGTACACCTTGGCCATTGATCGCGGCAATGACCAGGTGGCCAAGCTTTACGACCCGCTGCACCCGGCGGTGCTGAGGATGATCCAGTTCGCCACCGCCGCTGCATTGCGGGACCGGCTGCCGGTGGCGCTGTGTGGTGAGATGGCCGGCGACGCCCGATACACCGCGCTGCTGGCCGGGTTGGGCCTGCGCGAACTGTCGATGACCCCATCGAACCTGCTGAGGGTCAAGCAACGGGTCCGGGCCCTCGACCTCGGCGAGGCGACCCGGCGCACCCAGACCATTATGGATCAATCGGATCAGGGCCGCATCGCCGCGATCCTCGACGATTTCAACGCCCTGGCCTAGTGCGCTTTTCCCCTAACGCCGGCGGGCAATTCGGGCTATAAGCGCCGCCATGAATTGGTTGTTGTACGGCGGAACGACGGCGGTCACGTTCGTGTTGACGGTGGCGGCCACCTGGGTGGTGCTGGTCGTGTTGCGGCAACGCGCCATCCTTGACCATCCCAATGAACGGTCCAGCCATTCGAAACCGACGCCCCGTGGCGGCGGCCTGGCGGTGATCGGCGTGACCTCCCTGGCCTGGTTCCTGCTGGCCCTGCCGGCCCCGGCCAAGCCCGCGATTGCCGTCCTGATCGTGGTGGTATTGGCCCTGGCCCTGGCGGTGATTTCGTGGCGCGACGATCTGGCCGGGCTGCCGGTGCCGGTCCGGCTGGCGGTCCAGATCGTGGTTGTCGGGTTGGGCCTGCTGGCGCTGCCGGACCAGCCGGTGTTCCAGGGCCTGTTGCCGTTCTGGCTGGACCGGCTGGCGGCGGCACTGCTGTGGCTGTGGTTCCTGAACCTGTTCAACTTCATGGACGGCATCGACGGCATCACCGGGATCGAAAGCGCCGCCATCGGGCTGGGCGCCGCCGCCTGTGCCGCCCTGGCCGGCCTGGGCGAGGTGTGGATCCTGCCCGGCCTCGGCCTGGCCGGGGCGATGCTCGGCTTCCTGGTCTGGAACCGGCCACCCGCCAAGATCTTCCTTGGCGATGTCGGCAGCGTGCCGATCGGTTTCATGTTGGCCTGGTTGCTGCTGGCCCTGGCGACCCAGGGCCTATGGGCCGCGGCCCTGCTGCTGCCGCTGTATTACCTGGCCGACGCGACGATCACCCTGGGGCGCCGCCTGATGCGGGGAGAACCGATCTGGCAGGCCCACCGCCAGCACTTCTACCAACAGGCCGCGCGCCGCTTCCAGGGCCATGGACCGGTCAGCACCTGGATCGCGGTCCTTGACCTTGGCTTGTTGGCCGCTGCCTGCATCGCGACGTCGCAGCCCGAACAGACCGGACCGGCACTGATTTTCGGGGTCGCGGCCACCGCCGTTCTGATATGGTATTTTTCCGCCGAACCGAATGAGCGGAGCGACCATGAGCCCGTTTAGAAAGGGTCGGACCATCAACTGGCGGATCACCGCAGTCGCCGTCCACGACCTGGTGATGGCGGCGGTCACCTTCGAGTTGGCGGTGTGGATCCGTTATTTCTTCGAACCGATCGATATGCCGTTCCTGGGCATGTGGGAGGCCACGGTCGTATTCACCGCGATCAGCGGCCTGGTGTTTTCGCGCATCGGCCTCTACCGGGCGATCTGGCACTACGCCTCGTTCAATGACCTGGTGGCCATCCTCAAGGCGGTCAGCCTGGCGATTTTGATCTTCCTGGCGGTTCTGTTCATGCTGACCCGGCTGCAGGACCTGCCCCGGTCGGTCCTGTTGCTGGAATGGCCCTTGTTGATCTTCGCCCTGTCCGGCCCCCGGCTGCTCTACCGTGCCTACAAGGACGGCGATCTGAGCAAGGTCTTCGACCGTTCGTCGGTGCCCCGGGTACCGGTGCTGCTGGCCGGTGCGGGACACGGGTCGGAAGCGTTCATCCGGGAAATGCGGCGCAACCGGGTCGCCGGGTACCGGGTGGTCGGGATCATCGACGACAAGCGCAAACGGATCGGCCGCGATATCCAAGGGGTCCGTGTCCTGGGCGACCTGGCCAGCCTGCCTGACGTCGTGGCCCGATTGGACGCGCGCGGCGACCGGCCCCAGCGGCTGGTGATCACCAACGAGAAGATCGACGGCGCCACCGTGCGGACATTGTTCGACGCCGCCGAGGGACTGGGCCTGACCCTGGGCCGGATGCCCAAGCTGACCGAAATCCGCGGCGGCGCCGAGCCGCGCATCGAGATCCGCCCGGTTGAGGTCGCCGACCTGTTGGGGCGGCCGCAAAAGGTGCTGGACAGACCGGCGATGGCCGAGCTGATCGCCGGCAAGCGGGTCCTGGTGACCGGCGCTGGCGGTACTATCGGCAGCGAACTGGTGCGCCAGATCGCGACCTTCGAGCCGGCCCATCTGACCCTGTTGGAAAACAGCGAATATAGCCTTTACCAGATCGACCTGGAGCTTATGGAACAGCATCCGGACCTGGCGCGCAATGCGGTGCTCGGCGATGTCCGCGATGGTGAACGCCTGGCCAATGTCTTTGCCAGGGCGCGGCCGCAGCTGGTGTTCCATGCCGCCGCCTTCAAGCACGTGCCACTGGTCGAGGCCAATCCCTGCGAAGCCGTCCTGACCAACACCATCGGCACAAGGCGGCTGGCCGATGCCTGTCGCCGCGGCGGGGTCGAGGCGATGGTGATGATCTCGACCGACAAGGCGGTCAACCCGTCCAGTGTCATGGGCGCATCGAAACGCATGGCCGAAATCTATTGCCAGGCCGCGGCGGTCGAGGGCGCGGCCGGCGGCGGCTGCCGTTTCGTCACCGTGCGTTTCGGCAATGTGCTGGGCTCGACCGGGTCGGTGGTGCCCCTGTTCCAACGGCAATTGGCGGCCGGCGGGCCACTGACCGTTACCCATCCCGATGTCATCCGCTATTTCATGACCACCCGCGAGGCGGTCGAGCTGGTGCTGCAGGCATCGACCCTGGAACACGGCCCCGACGGCCGCATCTTTGTCCTGGACATGGGCGAGCCGGTCCGCATCCAGGACCTGGCCCGCCAGATGATCCGGCTGGCCGGCTTGAGGCCCGACCATGATGTGACGATTGAATATGTCGGCCTGCGGCCCGGCGAAAAACTGTTCGAGGAGTTGTTCCACGACCGTGAGCAACTGGTGCCGACCAACCGCGACGGCATCCTGTTGGCGGCGCCGCGCCTGATCGACATGGCCCAGCTGGCGCCGCTGATGGAGCGGCTGGAAACCGCGGCCCGGAATCGTGACCTGACCACCGTCATGGCGCTGATCACGGAATTGGTGCCCGAGTTCCAGGGCAATCTTGACCAAGAGACCCAGGCGGCGGCCAACCGCTGACCGGATAACCGGACTGCGGCCAAACGCCCCCTTAACGCCAACCCCGCTTCGTGCTATAGCGCGGGCAATCCCAGCGCCCTTTCAGGAGTCCCCCAATGACCGCGACACAAGCCGTTGCCCGCGCCCTGCTTTCCGTTTTTGATAAGACCGGCCTGGTCGAATTTGGCCAGTTCCTGGCCGGGCGCGGGGTCGAGATCCTGTCCACCGGCGGCTCCGCCCGGGCCTTGCGCGAGGCCGGCGTTCCAGTGACCGACGTTTCCGACCACACGGGATTTCCTGAGATGATGGACGGCCGGGTCAAAACCCTGCACCCCAAGGTGCACGGTGGGATCCTGGCCCTGCGGGACAAGCCGGACCATGCCGACGCCATGGCAGACCACGGCATCGGCGCGATCGATCTGGTGGCCGTCAACCTCTATCCGTTCGAGGCGACGGTTGCGTCGGGCGCGGATTTCGCCGACTGCATCGAAAACATCGACATCGGCGGCCCGGCCATGGTGCGGTCCGCGGCCAAGAACCACGGTTTTGTCACGGTGGTGGTCGATCCGGCCGATTACGGAATCGTCATGCAGGCGATGGACGCAGGCGGCATCGACGGCGATCTCAGGCGCCGGCTGGCGGCCAAGGCCTTTGGCCATACCGCCGCCTATGACGCGGCGATTTCCGGCTGGTTCGCCGGCCAGATCGGCGAGACCTTCCCCGACCAGTTGACCGTCGCCGGCCGTCGTGGCGACATCCTGCGCTATGGCGAGAACCCGCACCAGAGCGCCGCCGTCTACTTCACCGGCGAGGCGCGCCCCGGCGTGGCATCCGCCGAGCAGGTGCAGGGCAAGGCGCTGTCGTACAACAATCTCAACGACACCGATGCCGCCTTTGAACTGGTTGCCGAATTCGCGCCCCAGGCCCAGGGACCGGCGGTGGCGATCATCAAGCACGCCAATCCCTGTGGCGTTGCCAAGGGTGCGAGCCTGAAGGACGCCTATCTCAAGGCCCTGGCCTGCGACCCGGTCAGCGCCTTTGGCGGCATCATCGCCTGCAACCAGACCCTGGACGGCGCCACCGCGGAAGAGATCGCACGGATCTTCACCGAAGTGATCATCGCCCCCGACGCCGATGCCGACGCGCGCCGCATCCTGGGCGCCAAGAAGAACTTGCGTCTGCTGTTGACCAGCGGCCTGCCGGACCCGGCGGCCCCGGGCATGACCGTGCGGTCGATCGCCGGCGGCCTGTTGCTGCAGGGCCGCGACAACGCCACGATCAGCGATGATGGTTTGAAGGTGGTGACCAAGCGCAGCCCCAGCGCCGCGGAACTGGCCGACCTCAACTTCGCCTTCACGGTCTGCAAACACGTCAAGTCGAACGCCATCATCTATGTCAAGGATGGTGCCACGGTGGGCATTGGCGCCGGCCAGATGAGCCGGGTCGACAGCGCCCGCATCGCCGCCCGCAAGTCCCAGGACGCCGCCGAAGCGGCGGGTGACACGGCGAGCTGGACCGCCGGTTCGGTGGTCGCCTCGGACGCCTTCTTCCCCTTCGCCGACGGCCTGCTGGCGGCGGTCGAGGCCGGCGCCACCGCGGTCATCCAGCCCGGCGGCAGCATGCGCGACGACGAAGTCATCGCCGCCGCCGACGAGGCGGGCCTGGCCATGGTCTTCACCGGCATGCGGCATTTCCGCCACTAAGCCTAATTAAGGGGACACAATACTTAACTCGTTCGCGAGTTAAGTATTGTGTCCCCTTAATTAAAACCTTGCCGCTTAAATTCGTAATTCGGCACTTGAATACCGATTAATCTTGGTGTGGAATGGCGGGCCTTTTGCCGCTAAATCCCGGTCACGACGTTGAAGGGTTTTGAGGAAACCGCCATGCACGATGCCCCGACCAGTTCCGCCGCCGACCTCGACCTGGCTTTCGATTTCGGGTTTGCGGACCTTTACGACCAGGCATCATTGCCCCGGCTGGACGAGCGCTTCCTTGCCAACCTGAAATCCGCGGATCCCGAACTTGCCGGGCGGTTGGATGCGGCACGGGCGGCACCGGCCGAGCTGTCGGCGCTGGACGAATCCAATTTGATCCTGGAACTGTCGCCGCATTTGGAGGCCTTTCTGTCGGAACTGTTCGGGATCGGCGAAGCCCTGGCCGCGGCCCAGGCCGAACAGGACGCGCTGCTGAACCTGTACAGCTGCAAGCGCCTGTTCGTGCAGCGCCAGGCGGTGCGCCGCTACAAGGCGGACGCGACCGCCGAATTCGACGGACCCGCCCTGCGTGACGAACTGGCGGCCAAGATCGGCGGCGCGGTCGACCAGCTCAGCTTTGCCAATGCGGTAACCGGCTGGATGGAAGACGAGCAGGCCCATGAGGCCGAGCTGGACCTGGCCGCGCGTTACGCCGCCTGGGCCCATCACACGGACGCCGGCCGCGAGTCACACCAGGACGATATCCTGTTCCGAAGCCCGGGCAGCGTCGACACCGCCCACCTGGTCGAGACCCGCGAAGGCGACCTGTCGGGCATCGCCTATCTGGAGGGTGACCGGGACGACTACCTGCACCGCGACGGCTTCGGCCTGACCGACCGCGGCTGCGACCTGATCGGCGGTCTGGACGAAGCCAGCTACTGCGTGCTGTGCCACGAGCGCGGCAAGGACAGCTGCCGCAAGGGCCTGACAGACCGCAAGACCGGCGACTACACGGTCAATCCTTTGGGCGTCACCCTGGCCGGCTGCCCGCTGGATGAAAAAATCTCGGAGATGCACCAGGCGTTCCTGGCCGGCCAGCCGGTCGCGGCGCTGGCGATCATCGCCATCGACAACCCGACCTGCGCCGCCACCGGCCATCGCATCTGCAACGACTGCATGAAGGCCTGCATCTATCAGCGCCAGGACCCGGTCAACATCCCGCAAGCCGAGACCCGGGTCCTGAAGCAAGTGCTGGGCCTGCCCTACGGCTTCGAGATCTACAGCCTGTTGACCCGGTGGAACCCGCTGAACATCCGCCGCCCGCTGCCGCTGGCTGATAGCGGCTACAAGGTGCTGGTGGTCGGCATGGGCCCGGCCGGCGTGGCGCTGTCGCATTTCCTGCTCAACGAAGGCCACACCGTGGTCGGCATCGACGGCCTGAAGATCGAGCCGCTGCTGCCCGAACTGTCCGGTGTCGCGGCCGATGGCCGTCGCGTGCCCTTCGCGCCGGTCCGTGACGTTGCAACTCTGTTCGAGGACCTCGACCGCCGCTCCCAGGCCGGCTTTGGCGGGGTTGCGGAATACGGCATCACGGTGCGTTGGGACAAGAGCTTCCTGAAGCTGGTCCGGCTGTTGGTCGAGCGCCGCCAGCGCTTTGCCATGTTCGGCGGCGTGCGCTTCGGCAGCGCAATCACCGATGACAGCGCCTTCGCCGCCGGCTTCGACCATGTCGCGCTGTGCATGGGCGCCGGCAAGCCGACCTTCCTGAACATTGAGAACGGCCTGGCCCGCGGCGTGCGCATGGCCTCGGACTTCCTGATGGCGCTGCAATTGACAGGTGCCGCCAAACCGGATTCGATCGCCAATCTGCAGGTGCGGCTGCCGGCGGTGGTGATCGGCGGCGGCCTGACCGCGATCGATACCGCGACCGAGGTGCTGGCCTATTACGTCCGCCAGGTGGAAAAGTTCCTGGACCGCTACGACGCCCTGGAGACAGCCGGCCGGGCCAAGGCGTTGCGGGCAGACTGGACACCGGAAGAGGCGGAAATCGCCGAGGAGTTCCTGGCCCATGGCCGCGAAATCCGGGCCGAGCGCCAGGCCGCGGCGGCTGCCGGCCGGGACCCGGATTTCGTGCCGTTGCTGCACGGCTGGGGCGGCGCCACCATCGCCTATCGCCGCCGCATGTCCGGTTCGCCGGCCTATCAGTTGAACCACGAGGAAATCGAGAAGGCCTTTGAACAGGGCATCCGCTTCGCCGAGCTGTTGGCGCCGCAGGCGATCGAGATCGACGCCCATGGCCATGCCGCCGCCATCCGGCTGGAGCGCCAGGCGATCGGTGAGGACGGCCGCCCCGCGCCGACCGGCGAGACCGTCACCCTGCCGGCCCGGGCCGTGCTGGTCGCCGCCGGCACCCAGCCCAACACGGTGCTGGCCCGCGAACATCCCGGCTTTGCCGAGATCGACGGCAAGTATTTCCAGGCCTATGACGAAGAAGGCGCCAAGGTGACGCCGGAGCCGATCACCAAGCCGGCCGCCGCCCATGTTCTGATGCGACACCGCGACGACGGGCGGGGCATGAGCTTCTTCGGCGACCTGCATCCCTCCTATGCCGGCAATGTGGTCAAGGCGATCGCCAGCGCCAAGCAGGGCTACAAGGTGATCGACCGCGCCTTACGCCGCCTATCGCCATCGCCGGTTTCGGCCACGGACCTGATCGACAGCCTCAACCGCGGCCTGCGCGCCCGGGTCGAGGAGGTGATCCGCCTGACCCCGACCATTGTCGAGGTGGTGCTGCACGCGCCGTTGGCGGCCGAGGCCTTCCGGCCCGGCCAGTTCTTCCGCCTGCAGAACTACGAGGCCCACGCGCCCCGGGTCGGCGACACCAGCCTGGCGATGGAGGGCCTGGCCCTGACCGGCGCCTGGGTCGACCGCGAGCGCGGCCTGGTTTCGACCATCGTGCTGGAGATGGGCGGTTCGTCCGACCTGTGTGCCCATCTGAAGCCGGGCGAGCCGGTGGTACTGATGGGGCCGACCGGCGCGCCGACCGAAACCCCGAGCGGCGAGACCGTGTTGCTGGCCGGCGGCGGCCTGGGCAATGCGGTGCTGTTCTCGATCGGCCGGGCCCTGCGCGAGGCGGGCAGCCGGGTGCTCTATTTCGCCGGCTACAAGGGCATGAACGACCGCTACCATGTCGAGGACATCGAGGCGGCGGCCGATGTCGTGGTTTGGGGCTGCGACGAAGGCCCGGGTTTCACCCCGGGCCGCGATGGCGACCGCAGCTTCGTCGGCAATATCGTCGAGGCCATGGTCGCCTATGGCAGCGGCGAGTTGGGCGAACCGGCGATCTCGTTGGGCGATGTCGACCGGATCGTTGCCATCGGGTCGGACCGGATGATGGAAGCGGTCACCGCGGCCCGCCACGGGGTGCTCAAGGACCTTCTGAAGCCCGGTCATGAAGGCATCGGCTCGATCAACTCCCCGATGCAATGCATGATGAAGGAAATCTGCGCCCAGTGCCTGCAACTGCACAAGGATCCGGAGACGGGCAAGGAATCGGTGGTCTTTTCGTGCTTCAACCAGGACCAGCCGCTGGACCGGGTCGTCTTCCCCGCACTGCGCGAGCGACTCTGCCAGAATGCGGTCCAGGAAAAGCTGACCCGGCAATGGATCGCCAAGTGTTTGGCTGAGCTGGAGAATTAACCGGCCGCCCGAACAAGCCTGTTTCATGGTTCGAGACGCCGCTTTCAGCGGCTCCTCACCACGAGGATGGGGCAGCGCATTGTTGTGACCACCCCGGAGAAAAGCTCAGCCCTACCCTCATGGTGAGGAGCGGGCTGCAAGGACCGCGTCTCGAACCATGTGTTAGCCGCCCCGCCGGCCACTTTCATGGGTTGGTGACGGTCACCTTTTAACCGCCGTGCACCAGCCGCCCCGCGGCGTAGGTGGCGCGGACGGCGCGGTCGTCGGCCAGGATCATCTGAACGAACAGGGCCTCCCAGAGATCCTCGACCGTTTTTAGGCGCTGGGCGATCAGCGGCGTCGAGGCCAGGTCGAGGACCACCAGATCGGCCTCGTAGCCGGGCGCCAGATTGCCGATCCGATCCGCCTGCCGCAGGACCCGGGCCCCGCCAGGACCGGCCAGGTAGAAGGCCTGGGCCGGGTGCAGGCTGTAGCCCCGGAGCTGCGCCACCTCATAGGCCGTGCGCATGGTGGCGAACATCGAAAAGGATGAGCCGCCGCCGACGTCGGTGGCCAGGCCGACCGGCACCGGGTTGGGGCCGGCCCGCAATCCCGCCAGATCGAAAAGGCCCGAGCCGATAAAGGTGTTGGAGGTCGGGCAATGGGCCAGGCCGGCGCCGCTTTCGCGGAGCAGTGCCCGCTCGCGGTCGGTCAGGTGAATGGCGTGGCCGAAGACCGCACCAGGCCCGACCAGCCCATGCGCCTCGTAGACCCCGAGATAGTCCGGCGCATCCGGGAACAGTCGCCTGACCCAGTCAATCTCGTCATGGTTCTCGGCCAGGTGGGTCTGCATCAGGGTATCGGGATGTTCACCCCACAGGGCACCGGCGGCGGCCAGCTGTTCGGGTGTCGAAGTCGGTGCGAAGCGCGGCGTGATCGCATAGAGGTTGCGGCCCCGCCCGTGCCACCGTCCGATCAGCGCCTTGGATTCGTCATAGGCCGACTGGGCGGTGTCGCACAGCGCCGCCGGCGCGTTGCGGTCCATCATCACCTTACCCGCAGCCATCCTCAGGTTTCGTGCCTGGGCCGCGGTGAAAAAGGCATCAACCGATGCGGGATGCACGGTACAGAAGACAGCGGCCGTGGTCACACCGTGGCGCAGCGATTCGTCGAGATAGGCCTCGGCCACGGTCCGGCCGTGATCCGGATCGGTGAATTCCGCCTCGGCCGGATAGGTGTATTTATTCAGCCAGTCGAGCAGCTGTTCGCCGTAGGAGGCGATGATCCGGGTCTGTGGATAATGGACATGGGCGTCGACGAAGCCGGCCAGGATCAGGCCGTCACCGTAGTCGCTGACCGGCACGTCGCCGGCCTGGGCCAGGACCGTGTCGGCATCCCCGACCGCCCGCACCCGCCCCTCGGCGATCCATACCGCGCCAGTGCGGTGATGGTCGACCGCTTTGTCGGGGCCGAGCGTGAACGGATCGCCGCGCCAGCCCAGGGTCTGGCCGCGCAGCACCAAACCGTCCTGCCCATCTTGGCTCATGGCGGGTCCGCAGGTCAGATCGGGGACGTGCCCCGGGAGCCGCCGCCCATCCCCTTAGGCGCGGCTCCCGGATGCAAAGGGCTATTTCGGCAGGCTGCCTTCGACGCCCTCGACATAGAAGCTCATGCTCGCCAGGTCGCCGTCCGAGGCGGTCTCGCCGGCCTTCAGCCAGGGTGAGCCGTCCTGCTTGTTGATCGGCCCGGTGAAGGGATGCAGCTTGCCGGCCGAGATGGCATCGCGGGCGTCGGCCGCCATTTTGCGCACGTCGGCCGGGATCTTATCCGAGAATTTGGCGATCTTGACCATACCGGGCTTGATGCCGTCCCAGGTGTCCTCGGACTTCCAGTTGCCGTCCATCGCCGCCTTGACCCGGGCCACATAGTAGGGGCCCCAATTGTCGATGATCGAAGTCAACTGGGCATTGGGGCCGAACTGATGCATGTCGGAGGCCTGGCCAAAGGCGTAGATGCCCTGCTTTTCGGCGATCTGCATGGCGGCCGGAGAATCGGTGTGCTGCATCAGGATGTCGGCGCCCTGGTCGATCAGCGCCTTGGCGGCGTCCGCTTCCTTGCCCGGGTCGAACCAGGTCGAGACCCAGACGACCTTGAACTTAACGTCGGGGTTGACGCTCTTGGCCGCCAGATAGGCCGCGTTGATGCCACGCACCACTTCCGGAATTGGGAACGACGCGATATAGCCGACCGTGTTGGTCTTGGTCATTTTTCCGGCGATCAAGCCAATGACATGGCGGCCTTCGTAGAAGCGGGCGGAATAGGTCGAAACGTTCGGCGCACGCTTGAAGCCGGTGGCGTGCTCGAACTTCACTTTGGGAAAGCGCTTCGCCACCTTCAGGGTCGGGTTCATGAACCCGAACGACGTGGTGAAAATCACATTGTGGCCGGTGCGGGCCAGCTGCTGGATCACGCGCTCGGCGTCCGGGCCTTCCGAGACGTTCTCGACATAGGTTGTTTCAACCTTGTCGCCAAAGGCCTTTTCGACCGCCAGTCGGCCCTGGTTGTGTTCATAGGACCAGCCATGGTCGCCGATCGGCCCGACATAGACGAAACCGACTTTGAACTTGTCGGCGGCGAGGCCGGCCGAGGCGGCCAGGCCAAGGCCAAGCGCCAGCCCCACTCCTAAAATCTTGCGTAACGTAGCGGACATGAAAACCTCCGTTGTTGCTGTCGCGGCCTTAGATCGGCCTGGCCGCGTTCCCAATCCGTCGTCATTCACGACGATGCATAAAAAGACCGACCCAGGCAAGCCGGAGCGTTGAGATTCGCCCGGGTTTTGTCGCGGCTGATCAACACCAGCACCACAATCGTCACCAGGTAGGGCAGCATCGACAGGTATTGCGCGTCGATCTCGACCCCAAATCCCTGGACATGGAGCTGGATCACGGTAACGCCGCCGAACAGATAGGCGCCGAGCAGGGCCCGGCCCGGTTTCCACGCGGCGAACACGACGATCGCCAAGGCGATCCAACCGCGCCCCGCGGTCATGCCTTCGACCCAAAGCGGCGTCTGCACCAGCGACAGATAGGCGCCGCCCAGCCCGGCACAGGCACCGCCGAACATCACTGCCAGCAGGCGCACTCCAACCACGTTGTAACCGATGGCATGGGCGGCATCGTGGTTTTCACCGACCGCACGCAGGATCAACCCGGCCCGGGTCCGGTTCAGAAACCAGGCGACGCCGCCGACCAGTGCAATCGACAGGTACACCAGCACGTCGTGGGCAAACAAAAGCGGCCCGATGAAGTAGATGTCGCTGACATACGGGATGTGCAGCTTGGGCAGGTTGGCGGCGGTCATGCCGGAATAGCCCTGGCCCCAAAGCGCGGCGATACCGAGGCCGAAAATGGTCAGCGCCAGGCCGGTGGCAACCTGGTTCGAGATCAGGAGCTGGGTCAGGATGCCGAACAGCAGCGCCATCAGCGCCCCGCCAAAAGCTGCCGCCAGAAGGCCGATGCTGTGCGAGCCGGTCTCCAAGGTCACCGAAAATCCGGCGATGGCGCCAACGATCATCATGCCCTCGACACCGAGGTTGAGGACACCGGAGCGTTCGACCACCAACTCACCGATGGCCGCGAAGACCAGCGGCGTGGCCGCGATGATGACGCCTTGCAGGATGAGAATGAAAATATCCATCAGCCCATCCCCCTATTCGCCGGCCGCGACGACGCGGCGGGCCGGACCGCGGCGGCGAAAGCGGTAGCGCACCAGCAGATCCATGCCGAGCAGGAAGAACAGCAGCATCCCCTGAAAGACGCCGGTCACCGCGCTGGGCAGGTTCATTTCGATCTGGGCCGCCTCGCCGCCGATATAGGTGAGCGCCATCACGAAACCCGACAACAGAATGCCGAGTGGATTGAGACGCCCGAGAAAGGCGACGATGATCGCGGTGAAGCCGTAGCCGACCGGCAACGCCGGCACCAACTGGCCGACCGGCCCGGCCGCCTCGAACAGGCCGGCCAGGCCCGCCAGGCCGCCCGAGATCATCAGACAGGTCCAGATGATCCGATGCTCGACGAAACCGCCGAAGCGGGCCGCCCGGGGCGCCTGGCCCATCACCTTAATCTGGAACCCGACCACGTGTCGGGCCAGCAGCAGCCAGGCGGTGACCGCCACCAACAGCGCGATCACGAAACCGATATGGGCCCTGGTACCCTCGATCAGGATCGGCACCGTTGCCGCGTCATGGAACATGCGGCTTTCCGGAAAGTTCATGCCGTCCGGGTCGCGCAAGGGGCCGTGCACCAAAACGCTGAGCAGCAGCACGGCGACATAGCTCAGCATCAAACTGACCAGGATTTCGTTGGCGTTGAAGCGGGTCTTCAGAAAGGCCGGTATGGCGGCCCAGGCCATGCCGCCGGCGATGCCGGCAAGGATCATCAGCGGCAGGATCCAGAACCCTTCGATGTTGTAGAAGGCCAGGCCGACCATGCCGCCGGTCAGGGCGCCGAAGGTGAACTGGCCCTCGGCGCCGATGTTCCACACCCCGGCCCGGAAGCCAAGGGCCAGGCCGACCGCGATCAGGATCAACGGCGTCGCCTTGACCGTCAACTCGGCGATCGAAAAGCTGTCGGTCAGCGGTTGGACGAAGATGGTGGTAATGGCCCGGAACGGATCCTTGTCCAGCATCACGAACATCACCATCGACGCCAGGATGGTCAGGACCACCGCCAATACCGGGGTCAGATAGAGCATGGCGCGCGAGGGCTCGGGGCGCGGTTCCAGGCGGATCATGACACCACCTCGTCCGCACCGCCGCCATGCACCCCGCCCATCAACAGACCGATTTCCTCGACGCTCAGCTCGCCGGTCGGCCGGGGGTCCGACAACCTCCCCTCGGAGATCACCGCGAAGCGGGTCGAGATCGCCATCAGCTCGTCCAGGTCCTGGGAAATCACCAGCACCGCGGTTCCGCCTTCGGCCAGGCCCTGGATCGCCCGGTGGATGTCCGCCGCGGCGCCGGCATCGACGCCCCAGGTCGGCTGCGACGCGACCAGCACGTCGGGCTGTTGCAGGATCTCGCGGCCGACAATGAACTTCTGCAGATTGCCGCCGGACAGCGAACTGGCGGCATGTTCGATGCCGGCGGTCTTGACGTTGAACTCTTCGACCACGGTTGCGGCGAAGCTTTGCGCCTTGCCGGTATCGATCACCCCATGGGTCGCCAGGCCCCGGCGGGTGCGGGCCGACAATATGGTGTTTTCCCACAGCGCCATATCGGGCACCGCACCATGGCCCAGCCGTTCCTCGGGCACGCAGCACAGGCCCAGGGCGCGCCGCGCAGTCGGCCCGGTGCGGCCGATCGCCCGGCCGTTGAGCCGGATCGCCTCGCCGCGATCGGTCGAGAGTTCGCCGATCAGCAGTTCCATCAGTTCGGTCTGGCCATTGCCGGCGACCCCGGCAATGCCAAGGATCTCGCCGGCCCGGACGCTGAAGCCGATATCGTTGAGGTCGACCCCGAAGGGATCGTCGCTGGCCCGGCTCAGCCCCTCGACCACCAGCCGCTCCTCGCCGGCCTCGCCGGCCCGGGTTTCGGGCAGGGTCAGGCTGGTGCCGATCATCATCTCGGCCAGGCCGCGGGCGGTTTCCTGGCGCGGGTCGCAGGTCGCCACCACCCGCCCGCCACGCAGCACCGTCGCCCGTTCACACAGGTCGCGGATCTCGTCCAGCTTGTGGGAGATGTAGAGGATCGAGCAGCCCTCTGCCGCCAACTGGCGCAAGGTCTTGAACAGGACCTCCACCTCCTGCGGGGTCAGCACCGAGGTCGGTTCGTCCATGATCAAAAGGCGCGGGTTCTGCAACAGGCAGCGCACGATCTCGACCCGTTGGCGCTCGCCGACCGACAACGAGCCGACCAGGCGGCCGGGGTCCAGCGGCAGGCCATAAGCCTGCGACACCGAAACAATTTTCGCTCCCAGGTCACCCTTGGCCTGGTCGCTTTCCATGCCCAGGGCGACGTTTTCCGCGACGCTCAGGGCCTCGAACAGGGAAAAATGCTGAAACACCATGCCGACGCCGGCCTTGCGCGCTTCGGATGGTTTGGCCGGGGTGTAGACTTGGCCGTTCAGGCGCATCACCCCGTCATCGGGATGCATCACGCCATAGATCATCTTGACCAGCGTCGACTTGCCGGCCCCGTTCTCGCCCAACAGGGCGTGGATCTCGCCGGCCCCGACGGCAAAGCTGACATCGTCGTTCGCCAGCACGCCGGGAAACCGCTTGGTGATCCCGGAGACTTCCAACAAAGCTGTCTCGGCCATGCCGCGACCCCGCCTCCCCTAAGTACTTGACCGAAAACACGTGAGTCACGCGTTTTCGGGGTGCTGTGCTGTGCCGTCCCGCTCCCCCGCCCAACCACCCATGGCAGGTACCCTCGTGGGTGGATGGGAGGAGGAGGGGTGAGAAACAGCGACATTCAAATCACACTCTATATCTACCCTGTACCCAATGCGGCATCGGTCATGTCGCCGGCCGCTTGTTTTCATTGCATCCTATCGTCGCCTGTGTCCGGTTTTTGCGCAACAGCAGATCGGCGGCCAGCGACGCCGCGATCACCGCCGGCTGCTTGCCGTCGAGCCCGGCCAAGCCGATCGGTGACACCATCCGCGCGATTCCGGCCTCCGTAATGCCGGTGCGGCGCAACTGGGCCTCGAACCGGGCCCGCTTGGTCTTGGAGCCGATGACCCCGAGATAGGCGAAGCGGCCGCGGTCCAGCACCGCATGGGCGATCGCCAAGTCGACCGCGTGGGAATAGGTCATCACCACATGAAAGGCATTATCCGGCGCGTCCATGGCAATGGTTGCCGGCACCCGCGCCACGGCGCTGGAGACGCCGAGCGGGAGCGGTTCGGGAAACCGTTCCGCATGCGTATCGACCCAGATGATATCGAAACCCAGCCCGTCAAAGGCCCGCACCACCGCCCGCCCGACATGGCCGGCACCGTAAAGATACAGCGGCACCCCGGGTTGGCTCAGCGGCTCGACGAACCAGTCATCGACCAGTACCGCCTGGTGCGGCGCGGCGCCGGCCGCCATGTCGCGTACCACACGGTGCACGGCCAAGGGCCAGCCGGCCGAACCGTCCTTGCGGCCGGCAATCACGATCGGCGGTTCACCGCCCTTGAGCGGCCGCACCAACAGGATACCGGACCCGGCCGCTTTCAGCTCGGCCAGTTCGTCGGCATCCAACCGTTCGAACATAATGGTCGCTGCCCCGCCACAGCATTGCCCCAGCTCCGGGCCCAGCCGGATGTGCCGCACCCGGCGCGACCAGGGCTCGGGCACCGCCGACAACATGTCGCGCGCCGCCGCCATTGCCTCGTGTTCCAGGGTGCCGCCGCCGATGGTGCCGTCGAAACCGCTGGCGGTCACCGTCATGCCGGCGCCGATCTCGCGCGGCGTCGAGCCTTCGGCTCCGATCACCGTGACCCGCACCGCCGCCGTGGTCAGCCGTTCGGTCCAAGCGGCGCTCATCCCCGTTCCCCTTTCAGGCGCTCGACGGCCATCAGGATGCGCTCCGGCGTCGCCGGCGCGTCGAGGGCGGGATAGGCATCCGTTCCGGCGGCCTGGGAGATAGCGTCCGAAAGCGCCATCAGGACCGAGATGCCCAGCATCAGCGGCGGTTCGCCGACCGCCTTGGAGCGGTGGATGGTGTCCTCGGCATTGGCGCCGCGTTCCCAGATTCGCACCCGCATGTCGAGCGGCCGGTCGGAACAGGCCGGGATCTTGTAGGTCGACGGCGCGTGGGTGGTCAACCGCCCGGCGGCGTCCCAGACCAGTTCCTCGCAGGTCAGCCAGCCGGCGCCCTGGACGAAGCCGCCTTCGATCTGGCCCAGGTCGACCGCCGGGTTGAGGGACCGGCCGACGTCGTGGAGGATGTCGGTCCTGATGATCCGGTTCTCGCCGGTCAGGGTGTCGATCGCCACCTCGCTGACCGCCGCGCCATAGGCGAAATAATAGAAGGGCCGACCGCGCGCCGCTTGGCGGTCCCAATGGATCTTGGGCGTCGCGTAGAAGCCGGTGGCGGAGAGCGAGACCCGGGCGAGATAAGCCTCGCGCACCAAATCGTCGAACTTCACTTCGTCCGCGCCGATACGGACCCGGCCGGGCAGGAAGGCGATGCTGTCCGGGTCGGCCTGCCAACGTTCCGCCGCGAAGGCGGTCAATCGCGCCTTCAGCTTGTTGCAGGCCGCCAGCGCCGCCATGCCGTTCATGTCGGACCCAGACGAGGCCGCGGTGGCCGAAGTGTTGGGCACCTTGGCGGTGTTGGTGGCGGTAATCTTGACCCGGCCGATATCGACCTGAAAGGCGTCCGCCACCACCTGGGCCACCTTGACGAACAGGCCCTGGCCCATCTCGGTGCCGCCATGGTTGAGCGCGATCGAACCGTCATTGTAGATGTGGACCAGCGCCCCGGCCTGGTTGAGGAACGAGGTGGTGAAGGAAATGCCGAACTTGACCGGGGTCAGTGCGATGCCGCGCTTCAGCACCGGGCTGGACCGGTTCCAGTCGCGGATCGCCTGGCGCCGCGCGGTGTATAGCGTCGATTGGGCAAGTTCGTCGACGATCTCGGCGATCACGCAATCCTCGACCAGCATGTGATAGGGCGTCGTGCGCTTGGCTTCCGGGGCGTCGGGGGACCCGTAGAAATTGGCCCGGCGCACGGCCAGCGGGTCGAGGCCGAGCGCATGGGCGATCTCGTCGATCACCCGCTCGATCCCGACCATGCCCTGGGGCCCTCCGAAGCCGCGAAACGCGGTGTTCGAGACCGTATTCGTGCGACAGCGATAGGAAGTGATTCGGGCGTTTTCCAGGCAATAGGCGTTGTCGGCGTGAAACATGGCCCGATCGGCAATGGCGCCGGACAGGTCGTGGGAACAGCCGCAGCGCACCGCCTGGTCGAACTCGACGCCGATGATCCGGCCGCCATTGTCGAACCCGACCCGGTAATCGATCCGGAAATCGTGGCGCTTGCCGGTGATCACCATGTCCTGGTCGCGGTCGTAGACCAGCTTGGCGGCCCGCCCGGTGCGCTTGGCGACCATCGCCGCCACCACGGCCGGCAAATTGCCCTGGCTTTCCTTGCCGCCGAAGCCGCCGCCCATGCGCCGCACCTCGACCGTCACCGCATGGTTGGCGACACCCAGGACCTTGGCGACGCTGTGCTGGATCTCGCTGGGATGCTGCGACGAACAGTGGACGACCACGTCCTCGTCCTCGCCGGGCACGGCCAATGCGGCCTGGCCCTCCAGGTAGAAATGCTCTTGGCCACCGATCCGGATGCGCCCCGACAGTTGATGCGGCGCGGCGTCTATGGCGGCGGCGGCATCGCCCCGGGCCATGGTGTAGGGCGTGTCGAGCCAGGACTGGGCGTCCATCGCCTGGTCGATATCCAGGATCGCCGGCAACACGTCATAGTCGATCTCGGCCAGTTCCGCGGCGGCCCGGGCCTGGTCGATGGTGTCGGCCGCCACCGCGAACAACGACTGTCCGGCATAGACCACCGCGTCCTCGGCGAACACCGGGTCGTCGCCGGCCACCGCGCTGACATCGTTGGTGCCGGGAATGTCGCCGGCCGCCAGCACCAGCACGACGCCGGGTGCCGCCCGCACCGGATCAAGGTCGATGCGGGTGATCCTTGCATGGGCGTGGGGGCTCATGGCGATGTGAACCCACAGCGTATCGGCCGGGGTCGGGATGTCGTTGACATAGACGGCGGCGCCGGTGACGTGCTTATGGCCGCTGTCATGGGCCTGTGGCGCGTGGACGCCGCCGTTGATCGCCGCGTCCGTCATGTCAGGGCCGCGCGTTCGCCGACCAGCCGGGTCGCGGGTGGCAGGTTCTGGGTTTCATGGTAATAGCGGCACAGCAGGTTCTCGGCGACCTTCAACCGGTAGGCGGCCGAGGCCCGCATGTCGTCGATCGGCGTGAAATCATCGGCAAAGGCGGGCAGGGCCGCGTCGACCGTCGCCTGGGACCAGGCACGCCCGGTCAGCGCCGCCTCGACCGCCGTCGCCCGTTTCGGGATCGCGGCCATGCCGCCAAAGGCGATGCGCGCGCCCGCGACCACTCCGTCCGTGACATGGATGTTGAAACAGCCGCAGATCCCGGAAATATCCTGGTCAAAGCGCTTGGCGACCTTGTAGCAGCGCAGCCCGTTGGACCCCAGCGGCACCTCCACCGCCACTACCAGTTCCCCCGGTGTCCGGTCCTGGACACCGTAGTCGAGGAAGAAATCCTCCAGCGCCATTCGCCGGGTTTCCGTCCCCCGGCGCAGGACCAGGGTCGCACCCAGGGCAATCAGGGCCGGCGGCGTATCGCCGATCGGCGAGCCGTTGGCGATATTGCCGCCGATGGTCCCGGTGGCCCGCACCTGGGCGGCACCGATCCGCCGCACCAGCTCGCCGAAATCGGGGAAATGGCGGGCCAATGTCGGATGCGCCTGGGCGTAAGTGACACCGGCGCCGATCACCAGCTTGTCCGCCTGCTCGTCGATGGTTTTCAGTTCGGCGACCCGCCCGAGATGGATCACCGGGTCGAGCCGGCGATGCTGCTTGGTCACCCACAGCCCGACATCGGTGGCGCCGGCGACGATCACCGCGTCCGGTTGGGCGGCATACAGCGCCGCCAACTGTTCGAGCTCGGCCGGAGCGTGGAACGTGCCGGCGTCGCCGGTCCAGCCGATCGCCTGGCCGTCGGCCAGTTCGGAAAGGGCAGTGCGCTCGGCCGCGTCGCGCGCCGCCGCCCAATCCGGTGCGGGATAGGCGGCCATGCGGTCCGCCGCGGCGACGATCGCGCCATAGCCGGTGCAACGGCAGAGATTGCCGGCCAGCAGGTCGTCGATAGCGCGCCGGTTCAGCTCCAAATCGTTCCGGTAGGCGGCATAAAGCGACATGACGAAGCCCGGGGTGCAGAAGCCGCATTGCGAACCATGGGCATCGACCAGGGCCTGCTGACAGGGGTGCAACTCGCCGGCCGGCCCGGCGACGTGTTCGACCGTGGTCACCGACTTGCCGTCCAGCATGGTCAGGAACAGGATGCAGGCATTGACCGCGCGGTGGCTCATCGCCCCGTCCACCAGTTCGCCGACCACCACGGTGCAGGCACCGCAATCCCCCTCGGCGCAGCCTTCCTTGGTGCCGGTCAGCCGTTCCTCGCGTCGCAGGTAGTTGAGCAGGGTGGTGGTCGGATCGATCGGGCCGACCCGCCGGACCTGGCCGTTCAACAGGAAACGGACATGGTCGCGCATCGGCCTAGCTGCCGCGATAGGTCGAATAGCCGAACGGCGCCAGCAGCAGCGGCACATGGTAGTGGCTGTCGGTTTCGGCGATCCCGAAACGGATCGGCACCGTGTCGAGGAACTTCGGATCCGGCAGGTCGGTTCCGCGGGACTCGAAATAGGCACCGGCGTGAAAGACCAGTTCGTAGGTGCCTGCCCGGAAGGTCTCGCCCTCCAGCAGCGGCGCATCGCAGCGCCCATCGGCATTGGTCACCGCCTCGGCCAGGCGCGCGTGCTTGCCGTCGGCAATCCGGAACAGTTCGATGCGCAGGCCGACGGCCGGGCGTCCGGTGGCCGTGTCCAGCACGTGGGTGGTCAACCGTCCCATGCGAAACCATCTCCCTGGCTGTGCCGTTCGGCATCTTGGTTGTCGGACCGTCGGGCCCTTTTGATTGCCTATCTTAATTCGAAAAATAGGGCGTACTATCGTCTATTTTTTGACAATGACACAAATTTCACCGGTCAATGTCGCCGCTGCCGGCCGGGGCGCGCATGCTGGGTCAGGAATTGCTGACCCCGGTGTTTGCGCCCCTTGCGCGTCCCTTCGCCGCCGGCCCTGCCGGTCCCGATCGGTTGGCGGGCCGGCACCAGGTGGCGCTTGCCCGGGCCGATCAGGTCGGTGCGGCCCATCCGCTTCAGAGCTTGGCGCAGGATCGGCCAGTTTTCCGGATCGTGATAGCGCAGGAAGGCCTTGTGCAGGCGGCGCTGGCGCAGACCCTTGGGGCTCGTGACCCGCTCGCCTTGCGCCCGCCGGATCGGGCGCAGCGGGTCGCGGCCGCTGTGGTACATGGCCGTGGCCAGCGACATCGGCGAGGGCAGGAAGGCCTGCACCTGGTCGGCCCGGAAGCCGTTGTGCTTGAGCCAGATCGCCAGGTTCAGCATGTCCGCGTCGGTGGTGCCGGGATGGGCGGCGATGAAATAGGGGATCAGGTATTGCTCCTTGCCCGCCGCCCTGGAGTACGTCTCGAACATCGCCTTGAAGCGGTCATAGGTGGCGATGCCGGGCTTCATCATTTTCGAGAGCGGCCCGGGCTCGGTGTGTTCCGGCGCGATCTTGAGGTAGCCGCCGACATGGTGGCTGACAAGTGCCTCGACATATTTCGGGCTGCGCACCGCCAGGTCGTAGCGCAGGCCCGAGGCGACCAGCACCTTCTTGACGCCGGGCAGGTCCCGCGCCTTGGCGTAGAGGTCGATCAGCGGCCCATGGTCGGTCTTCAGGTTCTTGCAGATGTCGGGATGGACGCAGGACCAGCGCCGACACATGGCCTGGACCCTGTCGTCGTTGCAGGCCATGCGGTACATGTTGGCGGTCGGCCCGCCCAGGTCCGAGATCACCCCGGTGAAGCCCTTGACCTGGTCGCGAATCGCCGCGACCTCCTTCAGGATCGAGGCCTGCGAACGGCTCTGAATGATCTTGCCCTCATGCTCGGTGATCGAACAGAAGGAGCAACCGCCGAAACAGCCACGCATGATGTTGATCGAGAAGCGGATCATCTCCCAGGCCGGGATGCGGGCCTGGCCATAGGCCGGGTGGGGGCTGCGGGCATAGGGCAGGTCGAAGACCGTGTCCAATTCCTTGGTGCTGAGCGGCAGCGGCGGCGGCGCCAGCCAGACCTCCTTGTCGCCATGGCGCTGGACCAGGGGCCGGGCGTGGCCGGGATTGCTTTCCAGGTGCAAGATCCGCGAGGCATGGCCATAGAGCACGGCATCGTCCCGGACCTGTTCGTAGGCCGGCAGGCGGATGACCACGTCGCCGGTGAGTTTGGGCGGCGATCCATCGACTTGGCTTTGGTCCAGCTCCTGCCAGCCGTCCGGTACCGCGTCGCGGACCACCGCGGTGCCGCGGAGGTCGGTCATCGCCGACGGCGCCTCGCCCTTGGCGGTGCGGTGGGCGATCTCGACAATCGCCCGTTCAGCATTGCCGAAGACCAGGATGTCGGCCCGTGAATCCAGCAGGATCGAGCGCCGGACCTTGTCCGACCAATAGTCGTAATGGGCGATGCGCCGGAGCGATGCCTCGATGCCGCCGATCACGATCGGCACCTGCTTGAAGGCCTCGCGCAGCCGTTGCGCATAGACGATCACCGCCCGGTCGGGGCGCCTGCCCCCTTCGTCGTCCGGGGTATAGGCATCGTTGCGGCGGATGCGGCGGTCGGCGGTGTAGCGGTTGACCATCGAATCCATGTTGCCGGCGGTCACCCCGAAGAACAGGTTGGGCCGGCCCAGCACCTTGAAGCCGGTCGTGTCGCGCCAGTCGGGTTGGGCGATGATCCCGACCCGGAAGCCCTGGGCCTCCAGCAGCCGGCCAACGATCGCCATGCCGAAGGAGGGATGGTCGACATAGGCATCGCCGGTGACCAGGATGATATCGCAGCTGTCCCAGCCCAGCGCGTCCATCTCGTCGCGCGACATCGGCAGGAAGGGCGCCGTCCCGAACCGGTGGGCCCAGTATTTGCGGTGCGAAAACAGGGTGCGCGGCTTGCTCATCCGGAGTCAGGCCGGGACCGCCGCCGGCCGGTCGCGCGACCCGATCAGGGTGCACAGGATCGGCATCAGGATCAGGGTCACTAACATCGAATAGGAGAGCCCGAAGACAATGGTAATCGCCAGGGGCTGCAGCATCTCAGCGCCTTCGCCGGCGCCGATCGCCAGCGGCGCCAGGCCCGAGACGGTGGTCAGGGTGGTCATCAGGATCGGCCGCAGCCGCACCCGGCCCGCCTCGACGATAGCGTTCAGCCGGTCGAGGCCGCGGCGGCGCTGGATCTCGAAATATTCCACCAGCACGATGGCATTGTTGACGACGATGCCCGACAGCATGATCAGGCCGAGCCAGACCGGCATCGACAGGGGCAGGCCGAGATATTTCAGCGCGAATGCCACACCGGTCACCGTAAACGGCACGCCGAGCAGGATGATGAACGGGTTGCGCAAGCTTTCATACTGGATCGCCATGACCACGAAGACCAGGAACAGGGCCAGGCCGAGCAGGATCAGGGTCAGATTGCGGCCCTCCTTCAGCGACTGCATGGCGCCGGCATCGTAGATGCTGTAGCCCTCGGGCAGTTGCAGGTCGTCGAGGCGCTGCCAGATCGAAGCCGAGACCTCGCCAATCGCCGCCCCGCCGGCCAGCGAGGCTGTGACCTCAACGATCCGCCGCTGATTGTCGCGCAGGATCTCGGCCGGCGAGGAGACCAGGCGGACCGCCGCCACATCGCCGAGATAGACCGGCCCGGCGTCGCCGGTGCCGGCGGCGATGATCAGGGATTCCAGCGCCTGAACCGTGTCGACCGAGCGCCGCGGCAGGCGTACCCGGATGTTGTAGCTGCGGTCGTCATCGAGGAATTCGGTGACCATCACCCCTTCCAGCGCCAGCCGCACCGCCCGCGCCACCTGTTCGACCGACAGGCCGAGTTCGACCAGCCGGTCGTGATCGACCTCGAAGGCCAGTTCCTCCTGCTGCTCCTCCGATGAATGGGTCAGATTGCGCAGGCCCGCGAGACCCTTCAGGCGTTCGACCACCCTATAGCCGATTTCGTCGCGGCCGGCCTGGTCGGGGCCGATGATCCTGAGCGAGATGTCGTCATTGCCGCGGCCGACCCGGATGCCGCGGATGCCGCCGGTGCGCAGGCGAACCTTGAAGCCGGCCAGGCGCAATTTGGCGATGGCGGTGTTCATCTTGCGGACCCAGGCGTCCGAACCCAGCCGACGCTGGTCCAGTGGCACCAGCTGCACGGTCATGGTGCTACGGTTGCTGGTCTGGCGCTGGGTACGGCCGAAGATTCGACCGCCGACAATGGTAAACACGGTTTCGACCTCGGGCTGGGCCTGGAACAGTGCCTCCAGCCGGCCGACCTGGCGGTCCATCTCATCCAGCGGAATGCCGGGATCGGCGACCACACCGACCCGGATGCGGCCATCATCCAGGCTGGGCAGGAAGATCTGCTTGGCCCCGGTCAGGCCCATCACCCCGGCGGCCAGCAGCCCGGCCAGCGCCAGGATCGCCAGGCTCTTGGTCCAGAAGCGCCGCAACAAAGCCTGCAAAATCGCGACATAGCCCCGTTCCAGCCGACCGACGATCGCGTCGATGGCCCGACGCACCGGACCGGCAGCCCGGACCGGCACCCGGCTGCCATAGGCCGGCACCAGGGTCAGGGCAACCACCATGGCGCCGACGATCGCCGCGGTGATGGTGAAGATCAGTTCGCGGAACAGCAGGCCGACCAGGCCCGAGATGAACAGGAAGGGAATGATCGCCGCCAGGTTGGTGCTGGTCGAGGCGACGATGGCACTGTTGACCTCGGCGGCGGCCGACTGGCCGGCGACAATTCGTGATTCGCCGCCGCGCTGATGACGGTAGACGTTTTCCAGCATCACGATGGTGCTGTCGACGACCATGCCGACACCCAGCGCCAGGCCGCCCAGGGTCATGATGTTCAGGGTCAGGCCGGCCGCCGCCATCAACGCGATCGATACCAGGATGGACAGCGGGATCGCGGTGCCGACCACCAGGGTGCGGCGCAGATCACCGAGGAACAGGAACACCACCAGCATCGCCAGCATGGCACCGCCGAGTGCCGCCTGGGTCGCGTTGCGGAGCGCGTTGCGGATATAGATCGACTGGTCGGCAATCGGCGCGATCACCAGGTCGGCCGGCAGCATGGCCCGCTCCTTCAGCCAGTCGAGCCGCTCCATCACCGCGTCGACCACGGCGACCGTGTTGGCGTCGGGTTGCTTCTGGATCGAGACCTTGACGCCGGGTCGCCCGTCGAGACGGGTCCGCAGCCGGTCATCCTCGTGGCCGTCGATCACCTCGGCCACGTCGCGGAGCCGGACGGTGCCGCCGCCGGGCAGCGTGAGCGGTAGTTGGCCGATCGCCTCGACGGTGGTAAACCGCCCGGTGGTGCGGCCGATATATTCCCGTTGCAGGGTCTCCATGCGCCCGGCGGCTTCCTGGACGTTGCCGCGTTGCAGTGCCGCCACCACGTCTTCAGCGTCCAACCCCAATCCGGCCAGCCGGCCCGGATCGGGCAGCACCTGGATCTCGCGCACCAGTCCGCCACCGACCTCGACCGCTGCGACGCCCGGCAGATTGACGAACCATTTCGAGAAAACGTAGTCGACCCAGTCGCGCAGGGCGACCGGATCTCCCAGCGGTGCCGCGATGACGAATTCGGCGATCGGGATCTGCGAGGGATCGAACTTGTAGATGATCGGCGGCTGGATGGTGTCGGGCAGGAATCGCTTGGCCCGGTCCAGCCGGGTGCTGGCGTCGCGCAGGGCAAGGTCGACATCCTTGCCGTATTGGAAGCTCAGGTCGACACCGGTGGCACCCTCCGTGGTGCGCGACTGTACCGCCACCGCGTCCTCGGTGATGGCCAGCTGTTCCTCCAGCTGGCGGGTCACCGCGTCCTCCATGATCCGGGCCGAAACCCCGGGATCGATGATCCGGACCCGGACCCCCGGATACATGATCTCGGGTAGCAGATCGACCGACAGCCGGCCATAGCTGAGAAGCCCAACCACCGCCACGGTCAGGGCCAGCATGGCGACGGCAACCGGGTGGCGGATCGACCAGGCGGCCAGGCCGCCACCCTTGGGTGGGGAAGATGGGGCCAGGGCGTCGGTGGTCACGGCTAGCTCGACGGGGCGCCGTTGGCGGCGCGATCGACGATGCTCACCGGCTTGCCTGGCGCCAGGTCGAGAAAGCCTCTGACCACCACCTTGTCACCGGCCTCGATGCCGTCCAGCACTTCGACCCGGTCGTCCAGCCTGAGCCCGGTGCGGGTGCGGCGGAGCGCGGCCTTGCCGTCCGTCACCAAGAAGATGTACTCACCCTGCTGGTCGTGGCGCAGGGCGGCGAAAGGCACCACCTTGCGGATCACTTCCGGCGCCCGCAGTGTCACCCGGCAGAGCTGGCCGGCGCTGGCACTGGCCGGCACCTCGACCATTTCAACCTCGACCAGGCCCTGGCGGGTACGCGGGTCGACGGTCGGGTGGATGCGCCCCAGCCGCCCCGGCCAGACCTTGTCGCCCAGCGCGTCGATGCGGACGTCAACGCCGGATCCGACCTTCAACCGCGGCAACATCAGCTCCGAGACCGCGACCTTGGTGTAGAGGGTCTTGGGATCGATCAGGGTCAAGAGATGGCTGTGGCGCGGCGCCACGTCGCCCGGTTCGACCCGCCGCTCGGTGACGATGCCGTCGAACGGCGCCTTGATCTCGGCATAGTCGAGGCGGGTCCGGATCAGCGCTTCTTCGGCCTTGGCAACACTGAGCTGGGTCTCGGCCTGACCCAGCCTTTCGCGGGTGGCGACCCGCTTGGCCGACAGCGCCTTGATCCGCTTGAGGTCGTCTTCCGCCTGTTTGCGGGTGGCCACCGCCTTGTCGAGTTGCACTGCTAGGAGCCGGGCGTCGAGGCGCACCAGCACCTGACCCTGTTTGACCGGGCTGCCCTCATGCACCGCCAGCTGTTCGATGCGCCCTTCCTCCTGGTTGAAGATGCGCACGCTGCGCCGCGCCGCCAAGGTGCCGGTGCGTTGGGTGGTGTGGACCAGGCGTTCGGCCTGGACCGTCACCACTTCGACCAGATGGGCGCGGGCTGCCGGCTTGCGCTTGGCGCGCGGCGTGTCTGGCGGCTGGTCGCAGGCGGCCAGGGCCAGTACGGCCAGGGCCGTCAGGCTGGGAGCAAACCGTCGCACGAGGGTGTCGCGTGTCGCCATGTGAGGCGCATCCCAATCCAGGGGCATCCGACCGAGTTTACGCGTTTTTTGCCGACGCGAAAGCGGCAATGTCCGACCTCAGATCTCGACTGAATAGTGCGCCACCGCGTCCTCGTCCCAATCGACGCCACTGCCGGGGCGGTCGGGGATCTGCACCCGGCCGCCGGACGCGGCCAGCGGCTCGGCCAGGACCGGCGCCGCCCAGTCGACGAATTCCAGCCAATGGGCGCCCGTCGTCACCGCCAGCAGGTGGCAGGAGACTTCCGGGAACAGGTGCGACGACATCGGCAGGCCGGCCTCCGCGGCCAGGGGTGCCGCCTGCAACCAGCCGGTGACGCCGCCGATCCGCTGGGCGTCGGGCATGACATAGTCGGCGGCACCGGCCGCAATCGCCGCCGCCATCGCCTTCGGACCGTAAAAGTTCTCGCCGATCTGGATCGGGGTGGTCACCTCGGCCGCGATGCGGGCGGTGGCCGCCAGATCGTCATAGACAATTGGCTCCTCGATCCAATAGATGCCCTCGCCGTCCAGGGCGCGGCCGCGGCGGATTGCCTCGTCGACGCTCAGGCCCTGGTTGAAATCGACCGGCAGGCGGACCTGATCGCCGATGATCCGGCGCACCGCCCGCAGGGCTGCCAGGTCTTCGTCCAGGGTATCGCGACCCATGCGCAGCTTGACCATGTCGAAGCCGCCCTCGGCGACCAGCTCGGCCGCCTCGTCGCCCAATTGCTCAGGCGGCGCGAGGCCGAGCCCGTTGCTGTTATAGGCCGGCACGGCACAGGGTTCACCGCCCAGCAGGCGCACCAGCGGCATCCCGGCGGCCCGGGCCAGGGCGTCCCAGGCGGCCATGTCAAAGCCGGACACCGCCATCAGCGCCAGCCCTTCATGGCCCATCAGGGTCAAGGCTTTTCTGCCCTCCGCGAACATGGTGGCCGGCGCCAGTGGGCGGCCCTTGAAGCGGTCGACCAGATCGCGAATCAGCGGCGCCAAATAGGCCGGACCGCGTGGCAGATAACCGAACAGATAGGTGCGCCCGGTGACGCCTTCCTCGGTCTCCAGGTCGATCAGCAGCAACGCGGCCCGTTCGATGGTCACAACCCGGGTCACCAACGGCCGTTTCAGGGGCACGCTGACCGCACGCAAGGTCACGTCCCGTAGCGTCAGTTTGAACCCCTGGCTCATCGGTTCCTCCCCGGTCACAGCATGTGCTCCATCGCCACAACATAAGCGGCCGGCGTCCCAATGGACAGTCCGTCGGAAACCGGTTCAGGAAATCTGTCGACAAAAATATTTTGCTTGCGAATAATAAACGCGTGACCGGAAGCGGGGGAACACCCGCCCGGCCCGTGGCGATAACCAGACAGTCGAACAGGGTGGGGCACGAAATGAAGGATTGGGACCGGCAGCTGGGATTTCTGTTTCACGATGTGGCCCGGTTTCGATCGATCATCTTCGATCAGATGATGCTGCCGCACGGATTGACCCGGGCGCAATGGTGGGTGCTGGCCAACCTGTATCGCAAGGACGGCCTGACCCAGACCGAACTGGCCGAGCGCATGGACCTGGGCACGGTGACCTTGAGCGGCCTGATCGACCGGTTGGAGGCGCGCGGCTGGGTCGAACGGCGACCCGACCCCAGGGACCGGCGCGCCAAACAGGTCTGGCTGACCCCGAAGGTCAAGGACGTCCGCAAGAACATGACCCGGCGGTCGAACCAGCTGACCCGCACCAGCCTGCAGGGCCTGAGCGATGACGAGATCGAAAAGATGATCGTCATGCTGCGCCAGATCAGAAAAAACCTGATCGAGGCGGTCAGCGAACAGGCCGGTGCGGACGAGTCCAACGACACCGGCAACGGCCGGGCCAAACGGCCGCGGCGCAAGTCGCCTTAAGCGAATGCGCCCAAGCCGCCTGCAGCATGTCGTGAGACTGGCGGCGGCGTTGATGTTACTTGCCCTGGTCCCGCCATGGGCGGCGGCTGAGGAGCAGCCGACCCTGTCCGGCCGCCTGTTGGTGGCAGCGGAGCAAATGGGCGACCCGCGGTTCGCCCACAGCGTTGTCTATATGGTGCAGCACGACAACAACGGCGCCTTCGGGCTGATCATCAATCGGCGACTGTCGCGCCGGCCGCTGGCGGAAATCATCACCGCCCTGGGTGGCGATGGGGCCGGGATCACGGCCGAAGTCGACCTGCATTTTGGCGGACCGGTCGAGCCGGGGCGGGTCTTCGTCCTGCATTCCACCGATTACCGGGTCGACGGCACCATGCCGGCCGATGGTGGCCGGGTGGCGGTCACCTCGACCCTGGAGGCGCTCATGGACCTGGCCGGCGACAAGGCACCGAAACGCAGCCTGCTGATTGTCGGCTATGCCGGCTGGGGGCCGGGGCAGTTGGAGGGCGAGTTGGCCCGTCGCGATTGGCACACCGCGACCGCCGACCAGGATCTCGTGTTCGGTTCCGGCGATGCCCGGGACAAATGGCGCCGCGCCATGTCCCGCCGCGACCAGGCGATTTGAAAGGCCGGTTGAATTGATTTCGGCGGTTTTTTCGATGATGTTTTTAATTCGGTGACAGTTTACTTAATTCATGAATTAAGTAAACTGTCACCGAATAAAAACTGTCACCGAATTAAAAAACATCTACTCCAGGCAGTCGCGGAAGGACTTGGCCAGGCGCCGCAACAGCGTGAAATAGGCCACGGGCCCCGGGTCCAGGTCGACGCCCAACGGATCCAGCTCAGCGGCGCGGACATCGTGATCCTCGGCCAGGGTGGTCAACAGGGCGGCGGGAAATTGCGGTTCGTGGAACAGGCAACGGACCCCGCTCTCGGCGATCTGGCGACGTAATTCCATCAGCCTCCCAGCGCCAGGTTTACGGGCCGCGTCCAAGGTAACCGCCCCCAGCCCGCCGAGGCCGTAGCGGCGGGCGAAATAGCGATAGGCGTCATGGTAGACCAGGTAACGGCGCCCCTTGACCGACGCCAGGGCCTGGCCGAGCTCCAGGTCCAGGGCATCGAGGTGCACCGCCAGCCTGGTGGCGTTGGTACGATAGCGCACCGCGTTGGCGGGATCGAGAGTGGCCAGGCGCGCCGCCAGGGCTTTGGCGATCAGCCGGGCGTTAACCGGGTCGAGCCACAGGTGCGGGTCGATCCGGCCATAATGGCCATGGTCGTGACCGTGGTCATCGTCGTGACCCGGGTCGGTTTTGACCTCGCGGTTGGCCAGCAGGACGAGCCCTTCGATTTCGATGACTTCCAAATCCTCGGCCCGACCGGCCAAGCCGGTCAAGGCGCGGCCGAGAAAGGCCTCCAAACCTTCGCCGACCCAGACCACCAGATCGGCGTTTTCCAGGGCCGCGGCCTGGGACGGCCGCAGGCTGTGGTCGTGCGGTGACCTTGTGCCGCGCAGTAGCAGCACCGGCCTGCCGACACCATCCATCACCGCGGCCGTCAGGCTGTGCAGCGGTGGGATGCTGACCACCACCTGCGGCGCGGCCCAAGCGGCACCCGCCAAGATCAGCCACAGCCCGACCGCGGCTGGGACGATTTGGCGCCACCGGGGACAGCCGAAACGCGGAACAAGAAACATGTTGCTAACTGGGATCTGGTTTTTATGAAAAGATATGTTATAACATAACGAATCGGTGTGATCATAGCGTTCCGAATGGGGGTGTCAATCCGAAACCCGCCAACCCGATTACGCCGACCAGCTTGGAGGCAACGATGACCCGATCCGGCGCACGGCGCCAGTCCGGCAGCCACGACCACACCGTCTGCATCCGCGACGCCCTGTCCGCGGCCAGTGAATTGTGCGTCCGGCGCGGCGCGCGGCTGACCCCGATCCGGCGCCGGGTCCTGGAACTGGTGTGGCGCGGCCATGCCCCGGTCGGCGCCTATGAGATCCTGGCGGCGCTCAACCAGGAGGGCCGCGGCGCGGCCCCACCCACGGTCTACCGGGCGCTCGATTTTCTGCTGGCCAACCGCCTGATCCACCGGCTGGAATCGCGCAACGCCTATATCGGGTGCGGGGCGCCGGCGGCGGATCACAGCGGCCAATTCCTGATCTGCCGCAAATGCGACGCGGTGGTCGAATTGGCGGATGTTGAGATCGCCGACCGGCTGGCCGACCGGGCGGCTGGATTGGGCTTCGCGGTCGAGGGCCAGACGGTGGAACTGTCCGGCCTGTGCCGCGACTGCCACCGGCCCGGCCCGTGACCGGCCCGGATCAGCCCCTGGTCAAAGCCACCGGCCTGGGGGTTCGGTTCGGCGACCTGACCGTTCTCGACCGGGTCGACCTCAGCGTGCGGCCGGGTCAGATCGTCACCGTGATCGGCCCCAACGGCTCAGGCAAAACGACCCTGATCCGCACTCTGTTGGGCCTGGTGACGCCCAGCGACGGAACGGTTAAGCGGCGACCGGGCCTGACCATCGGCTATGTCCCGCAAAGCCTGGCCGTCGATGCCAGCCTGCCGCTGACCGTCCGCCGGTTCATCTCGCTGGCCGCTCCCCGCGCCGGCACCGACGAAGTGCAGGCGGCCCTGGCCGAAATGGGCGTCGAGCGTACGTCCGAACGCGCTGTGCAGTCGCTGTCGGGCGGCGAACAGAAGCGGGTGCTGCTGGCCCAGGCGATCCTGCGGCGTCCCGACCTGCTGGTTCTGGACGAACCCGGGGCCGGGGTCGACGTTGCCGGCCAGGGCGAGCTTTACGAGTTGATCCGCCGTATCCGCGACCGCAGCGGCCTGGGCGTTCTACTGGTCAGCCATGATTTGCACCTGGTGATGGCGGCGGCCGACCTGGTGGTCTGCCTCAACCACCATGTCTGCTGTACCGGCCACCCGGAAACGGTCAGTCGCGATCCGGAATACCTGTCGCTGTTCGGCGCCGCCGCCGGCACCTTGGCGCTCTACCGTCACGACCACGACCATCACCACGGCCTGGACGGAGATCCGCAATGATGCTAGCCGATTTCATGGTCCGGGCCCTGCTCGGCGGGTTGGGGATCGCCCTGGTGGCCGGCCCCCTGGGCTGCTTCATCGTCTGGCGTCGCATGGCCTATTTTGGCGCCGCCCTGGCCCATGCCTCGCTGCTCGGGGTCGCACTGGGTCTGCTGCTTGATGTCGATCCCGCGATCGGCATCACGATCATCGCCCTGGCTGCCGCCGCCAGCCTGGCCGGATTGCAGGGGCAGAGCCGGCTGGCCGGCGACACGGTGCTGGGCATTTTCGCCCATGGGGCATTGGCCTTGGGGCTGGTGCTGGTCGCCTTCCTCGAAGGCTACCGTTTCGACCTGATGGGCTATCTGTTCGGCGACATCCTGGCCTTAAGCAGCGGCGACCTGGTGTGGATCTACATCGGCGCCGTCCTGGTTCTGGCGGCCCTGGCGTGGCTGTGGCGGCCCTTGCTGTTCCTGACCGTCGACGAGGACCTGGCCCTGGTTTCCGGAGTCTCGGTCGAACCCATTCGATTTGCCTTCATGCTGTTGATCGCGCTGGTGGTGGCGCTGGCCATGAAGCTGGTCGGATTGATGCTGATCGTCTCGTTGTTGATCATCCCCGCCGCGACCGCGCGGGCCCTGGCTGCCACGCCGGAGCGCATGGCGGTGCTGGCCGCACTTGCCGCCGCCCTGGCGGTGGTCGTCGGGCTGGGCGCGTCGATGCTGGCCGACACCCCGGCCGGCCCGTCGATCGTCACCGCCGCAACCGCCCTGTTTCTGCTTTCCCTGCCGGCAGGCCGCGGCAAAAAGGCTTAGCGCACCCGGGCATCAGCGCCTAAAATCATGGCTTCAGCCGCAAGCGGGGAACAGCGATGAGCGCCATCGGCACCGCCAGTCGCCGAGACGATGTCACGACCATGGGCGTGATCGGGTTGGTGCATGGCAGCAGCCATTTCTTCCAGCTGGTGCTGCCGCCGCTGTTCCTGCAGATCAAGGCCGAATTCGCGGTCGGCTTTACCGAGCTGGGCGCCATGATGACCGGCTTCTACCTGGTGTCGGGCACCATGCAGCCGGTGGCCGGTTTCCTGGTCGACCGCTACGGTGCCCGCCGGATCCTCCTCCTGGGCCTATCCTGTTGCATTCTCGGCGTCCTGGGCTGCGCTTTTGCCCCCAATCTGTGGGCGATGACCGCGGCGGCGGCCCTGATCGGGCTGGGCAATTGCGTCTTCCATCCCAGCGATTTCACCATTCTCAACGCCTCTATCGATCCCGGCCGGTTGGGCCGCGCCTTCGGCCTGCACGTGTTCGGTGGCAATATTGGCTGGGCCGCGGCACCGGCGACCATGTTGGGATTGAGCGGCCTGGTCGGTTGGCGCGGCGCCCTGGTCGGAGCGGCCGTGATCGGGCTGGCGATCCTGGCCGTCGCCTGGTGGTGGCGCGACCATTTGCGCGACACACAGGGCGCGACGGAACAATTGGACAGCCCGCTGGCCGCCCTGATCAGCCGCCCGGTGGTGCTGTGCTTTCTGTATTTCCTGCTGCTGGCCCTGGCCCTGATCGCGGTGCAGAACTTCCTGCCCGTGACCCTGGACGCGCTGCACCAGACGCCGTTGGCCCTGGCCGCCACCGCCCTGACCGGGTTCCTGATCGGCGCCGCCCTTGGGGTGCTGGTCGGCGGCGTCCTGGCCGACCGCAGCTCGCGCCACGCCCTGGTGGTGGCGGTCGGGCTGGGCCTGTCGGCGCTTGCCTTTGTCTGGATCGGCCTGGCCGACCTGCCGGCGGCGGTGCTGGTCGCCGTGGTCAGCCTGGCCGGATTTATGTCGGGGGTCACGACGCCGTCGCGCGACATGCTGGTCCGTGGCGCAACGCCCAAGGGCGCCACCGGCCGGGTGTTCGGCTTTGTATATTCGGGCCTCGACGCCGGTTCGGCCCTGGCACCGACCACGATCGGCCTGTTGCTGGACGGCGGCCGGCCCGAATGGGTGATGTGGCTGATCGCGGTGACTTTGGCGGCGGCGATCCTGACCGCCGTCGGTGTCGGCCGCCCGGCCCGGGCCTGACCACAGCCCGTCAGGGCCGAGGCAAGCGCGAACGCGCGCCGGCGCCTATGCGCCGGAAGCCCAGCGAGCGGACGCGAGCGCCCGGCGATTGAGGGCCTTATCAAGGGCCATCAAAGATGGCCATTGGAACGAATCACGACCCTTGATCGGCGTAGGAGTCGGCCAGGGCCGTGCGTTCATGCTGCAGGTCGGGCTCGCCGCTATAGCGCAGGATCCAGCGGCGGGTCTGTTCGCGCAGTTCGACCGCCGCCGCAAAGGCGTCATCGCCAAAGGTGGCGAGAATCTTGGCCGTGTCGATCGGCGGCCCGGCGATAACGGTGATCTGGCCCCGCCGCGGGAACCAGGAGCCGTCACGCAAAACCCAGCGTGTTCCTTTGAGCGCCAGGGGCACCACCCGCAGCTTGGCGGCCACCGCGGCTTCGAACGCACCCATGCGGAACGGCAACAGGCCGGGCATGCGGGTCAACGTGCCCTCGGCGAAAAACAGCAGCGACCGGCCGCCACGGCCGCGCTCGGCGATCCGGTTGGCGTCTTCGACGCTGCGGGAGAAGTCGAAACGCTCGACGAATTCGGTCCCGAAACGACTGAGAATGGCCCGGGCGAAGACATTGCCTTTTAGTTCCGCCTTCGCAACGAAACTGAAAGTTCGTTTCAGGGCGGCGATCAAGGTGAACCCATCCAGGTAGCTCTGGTGGTTGACCACGAAGACGCAAGCCTGGTCTTTGCTAGGCAGGTTGCCGCCCCCCTGCAGCCGGACCCGCAAGCCGGTGATCGTGGTCAGAACCGCCAGCGCTCCCCGCCCGAACCACCAGCGCCAAGCCTCGACCGGCAGGATGACAAGGGTCGGCCACAACAGGATCGCCGCCAGGCCGAACACCACCCAGGCATAGCCGGCATAGAGCGCGGTTCCCAGGTCCCGCAGGCTGCGGCGCATTTGCGGGAACACCGAGGACAGGGCGACGCGAGCGATCTGTAACCACAGCGACCGGCCGCCGCGGCCGATTTCGCCGCGCTCGTAGCGTTCGCGGCAGGCGGCGCGGCGGATCTTGCCGCTGGAGGTCTTGAGGATGGTGTCGGGCGGTGCCAGCACGATGTCGTCGGGCGGCGTGCCGCTGAGGTCGGTCGCAATGGCGGTGATCTGGCGACGCTGCTCGGCCAGCACGGCTTCGTCCTTGTCCCGGGTTTCGGCCAGGATGATCAGCCGTTCGGTGCCGGTTGCCGGGTCGGGGCTACCGAAGACCGCGACACGGCCGCTGCGCACGCCTTCGACCTTGCCGACCTCCTCCTCCATCTCTTCCGGATAGAGGTTGCGACCGGCCCGGATGATGATGTCCTTGGCCCGGCCGGTGATGAAGATGTCGCCTTCGGCGATATAGGCCTTGTCGCCGGAGTCCAGCCAGGCGCCGTCGAACAGGTCCCTGGTCTGTTCCGGCGCCCTTAAGTAGCCGCTGGTGGCGGACGGGCCCAGGAACTGAAGCCGCCCCTGGTGCCGGTCCGGCAGTTCCCTGCCATGGCTGTCGACGATGCGCACCTGGTGCCCCGGCAGCGGCTGGCCGCAGGCGACGAAGCGCAACGCGTAAGGCTCGTCTTCATGGGCCGGCTCGGCCCGGCCGTTTTCCATCAACGCGGTGCGGTGCACCCGGTCGATCAACGGCTGCCGCCCGACCGGCGGGAAGGCGAGGCCGACGCTGCATTCCGCCAGCCCATAGACCGGCGCCATGGTTTCCGGCTTGAAGCCGAAATCGGCGAAGCGGGTGGCAAAGCGCTCGATGGTTTCCGGGCTGACCGCTTCGGCCCCGTTGGCCGCCAGCCGCCAGGAACTCAAGTCGAGCCCTTCCAGATCCTGGTCGCCGATCCGGTTGAGGCACAGTTCATAGGCGAAATTGGGCGCCGCCGAGATCGTGCCGCGGAACCGGTGGATCGCCCACAGCCAGCGCTGGGGCCGGGCGATAAAAGCCAGCGGCGACATGATCACGACGGGCACCGCGAAGTACATGGTGCCGAGCCAGGCCCCGATCAGGCCCATGTCGTGATAGAGCGGCAGCCAACTGACGAAGACGTCGTCCGCCGATACGTTTAGGGATTCCCCCATGGCGCGGATATTGGCCAGCAGATTGGCGTGGGTGAGAATGACGCCCTTCGGCGAGCCGGTGCTGCCAGAGGTGTATTGCAGGAAGGCGATGTCTTCGGGCACCAGGGCCGGGCGCTGATAGTCGCCGGTTGCCTTGTCTTCGATGTCCCCGGGCGTCACCAGGTGCCGCAGCCGGGGCGCCTGGGCGCGCATCAACTGAGCCAGGCGCACCGCCTCCGGCATGGTGATCATCACCCCGGCCCGGCAATTGTCGACGATCACCACGTGGCGCCGAAGATGGTCTTCGACCTGGCTGGGCCGGGCCGGCGGATAGATCGGCACCGGCACCCCGCCGGCCAGCAGGGTGCCCAGGAAGCACTGGAAATAGTCGCGGCCGGTGGCCAGCATGATGACCACGGATTCGCCAGGGCGCAGGCCCAGTTGCTGGAGCCCGGAGGCAACCTTTTCGGCCCCGGCCCACAACCCGCCATAGGTGATGACCTCGCCGTCGTCATCGTCGCTGTAGAGCCGGATGTGCGGCCGGTCGGGATGGGCCGTGACATGCCATTCGAAGGCCTCGACCAGGGTGTTGGCGCTGCGCGGCGCCGGGTCGGCTGCGCCCAACACGACGGCCTCGGCGGCTTCCGGCACCACCACCTTGCTGACGCCATGGGCCCCGATCACCGCCCGCAGCAGGTCGCGGGGGACGTCGGCGCTGGCCAGCACCTCTTCGGGCAGGGTGATGTCGAATTCCTGTTCCAGGCGGACCAGCAGCTCGACCCGGCCCAGGCTGTCGAAGCCGAGCTCACGGTCCAGCGAACTGTCGAGGGTGACCTGGTCCGGCGCCTGCTGTCTGGGGTGCAGTTCGGTGGCCAGGTCGCGGATCACGGTCAAAAGCCGGGTGGTATCCTCGACCCCGTTGTCGACGGTCGGTTCATCGATTTCCTGGTGCGCCATAACCCCCCTCCGCCCATTTCGACCGGCTTACCGGTTCTTCCACAGGTGCCCCAACACAAGGAAGGTTGGCGGCAGCCAAGTCGGACAGGTTCTTGTCGAACCTCATGCCCCATTCGGTCCCGAAACCGCAAGCGGCAATTGGTTCTTGGCATCCGACTCGGAAGTGGCTGTCCCGCGCCGGCCGGCTATTGTCACGCGGTACTGTCTACGCATACGCCCAAAACCTCCACCGGCGCGCTCAACAACAAATTCGGCGCCAGCCCTGCGGCCCAAGCTTACCCAATTTCGCCGGCCACGACATCGGAAATCGCGCGACCCCTTCCAACCCGCTCGCCGCAACCCCTTGACAGGCAAGCGCACAGTTCCTAGCTTCGATATATGTCGAATAATCGAAGTACTGAGACCATGGCCTCGGTGTTCAAGGCATTGGCCAACCCGCATCGCCTGGCGATCTTCCTCAACCTGGCAAGCTGCTGCCGCCCGGGCGAGGTCTGTGAGGTCGAGGAGCGGGCCTGTGTCAGCGAATTGGGGGCCGGGCTCGGTTTGGCCCAGTCGACGGTGTCCCACCATTTGAAGGAGCTGCGGCAGGCTGGATTGATCCACATGAAACGCAAAGGCCAGACTATCGAGTGCTGGGTCGAACCCAATACCCTGACCGAGCTGTCGGGGTTCTTCCGCGATGCCGCCGCAGCCTGATTTTATTCGCCTTGAAATATCGAAAAATTTCGAACTATCGAAGGAGAAGCTGAATGTCCGAGACGTCACACGATACGGTCCGTCGCGCGGTCCGCGACGCCTATGCCGGGGTCGCCAAGACACAAACCGGTGAGGCGCCACCCACCAGCAGCTCGCCATGTTGCGGTTCGGCCGGCCCGGCGCTGGACGAGATGGCCCGCGGCCTTGGCTACAGCGATGCCGACCTCGCCGCCGTGCCCGAGGGCAGCAATATGGGCCTGGGCTGCGGCAACCCCACCGCAATCGCCGCCCTCAAGCCAGGCGAGACCGTGCTCGACCTGGGCAGCGGCGGCGGTTTCGACTGCTTTCTTGCCGCCGGGCAGGTCGGGCCCGAAGGCAGGGTCATCGGCGTCGACATGACGCCCGAGATGATTTCCACCGCGCGCGAGAATGCGGTCAAGACCGGCAACGCCAATGTGGAATTCCGGCTCGGCGAGATCGAGCATCTGCCGGTCGCCGACAACAGCGTCGACGTGGCAATTTCAAACTGCGTCATCAACCTATCGCCCGACAAGCCGGCGGTCTTCAACGAGATATTCCGTACCCTGAAACCCGGTGGCCGGGTGTCGATCTCCGACGTGGTCGCGAAGCAGACGCTGCCGGCGGCGCTGGCCAACGACCTGGGCATGGTCGCCGGCTGCGTCGGTGGCGCGGCCACGACGCGTGAGATCGAAACCTGGTTGGCGGCGGCGGGCTTCACGGACATCCGCATCACCACCAAAACCGAGGTCGAGGCGGTCCTGGAGGAGTGGGCGCCGGGGCAGAACGCCAACGACTACATTGCCTCTGTCACCATTGAAGCGGTCAAGCCCTGACCTGCGCGGATTTAAACGGGAGGTCACCATGACGTTACGATTGAAAGAGAAGGAATTGGTCGCGACTGCGATCTCGGTTGCCACCGGCTGCCGGCCCTGCACCGACTATCACCTGAAAGCGGTCCGCGAAGCCAAGGCCAGCGAACCTGAAATCGCCACCGCGATCGACACCGGCCTCGCCATCCGGGAACGGGCCGCTGCCTTGATGCGGAACTATGCCGGCGGCGCCAATGACGGCACCGAGCCGGTTGCCGTCGCCAGTGACCGCACGGCGACCCTGGTGGCGGTCGGCTCAGCCTTTGCGGTGAATTGCACGGCCAGCCTGGCGGCCTATCTTGCCCAAGCGGAAACCGCGGGTATCAGCAGCGACGACGTTCGCGCGGTTACCGAACTGTCCACCTTCATCAAAGGCAAGGCCGCCAGCCATGTCGATGCCCTGGTGCCTGGCGAGACGGTCGAGGAACAGGCCGCCTGCTGCTGACCCATCAGGCGAAGCTGAGTTCGGCGGTCATCGCCACCGTGCCGTCCGGGGTTGCGGCCCATAGCGAACAGCCGCCCCCGGTCCGCTTGCCGGCGACGGTGAACGGCGCGGTGTCGAAAAGCGGCGCCCGCGCCTGCATCTGATAGGTCGCGAAGCGGCGGCCGGGGTTGTGGCGGCGGGCCAGTTCCATCAACAGGGTCGAGGTCAGGGGGCCGTGAACCACCAGCCCCGGGTACCCCTCGGTCCGGGTTGCATAGACACTGTCATAGTGGATGCGGTGGGAATTGAAGGTCAGCGCCGAATAGCGGAACAATAGCACCGGGTCCGGCTGCACGATCTGCTGCCAGGCGGCATCGCCGGGCGCGGCCTCCCGTCGGGTTGGCTGGTTGGCCTGGCCCGGCGGCACAGCCTCCAGATAGACAATGCGCCGCTCTTCCTCCAGTGCCAACTCGCCGTCAGCCATGATCTTGTTCAGTACCGTGGCGAAGACCATGCGGCCCTTGCCGCCGGTCTTGGGCACCAGGTCGATCAGTTCGGATGAGCGCCGCAAGGCCTGGCCCAGGCGGATCGGCTGGTGGAAACGAAGGGTCTCGCCGGCGTACATGCGGCGCGGCAGCGGCAATGGTGGGATCACGTCGACTCCGGCCGGCAATCCATCGTCTCGCAATTCCCCCGGCGCCAGCAGCGGCAGGAAATAAAGCCCGTGCCAGCCGTCCGGCAATTCGTCGCCCAGGGTCAGGTCGGCGCCGTCCAGATCCAGGGTCCGCCGCAACAGATTGGCCGGGGCCACCGTCGCCACGTCATCGTCGGTCAGGCGCCGCCCGAGATGCTGTTGCAGTTGATCCGCATCGAACCCGTCCGTCATCGCCCGCGCTCCCTTTGAAATATCACTGTCTGATCAAACCGCGCTTTAGCGGGGCCCTGTTCCGTCCGTGAAATAGACCCTCACGCCAGGAAGGCGCGCTCGACGAACCAGTAGCAGGCGACCAGAGCAATAACCGCCGAACCGCCGCGCATGGCCGGGACGTACCAAGCCCGCCGGAAGGTCCAGCCAAGGACTAGCAGAAAGATCGCGACGATCGCCAGCTGACCGGCTTCGACCCCCAAGTTGAATGCCAGCAGCGGCGTCACGACATCGCCGCCGCTCAATTCCAGTTCGCGCAATACCCCATAGAAGCCGAAGCCATGCACCAGGCCGAACCCGCCGGCCAACAGCCAGCGCCGATCGCGGCCGCCCTCGCCTCTGGCCATCAGATTACCGGTCGCCACCACGATGATCGATGCGGCGATCAGGCTCTCGACCAGTCTTGCGGGCAGGTCGACGACCCCGAACCAGGCCAATGACAGGGTAACGCTATGGGCCAGGGTAAAGGCGGTGACGATCGCCACCAAATCGATGAACCGCCGGCTGGCCAGCAGCAGCGCCAGCAGGAACAGGATGTGGTCATAACCGATGATGATGTGTTCGACGCCCAGCACCAGAAAGCGCAGGAAGCGCTCGTAAACCGGCGGTGCCCGGCGGGCCTCGATTTCGGTGACGGTCGGGTCGACAAGAAACTCCTGCGGCCCGTCACCGGCCTCGATAACCCCAACCCCGCGATGCTTGGGATCGATGTCGAAGAACACCAGGTAGGAGATCAGCACGTCCCTGATCGAAGCGGTGCAGCGGAAGTCGAGGTTGACGACGATATCATCGGGCAGTTTGCCGTAGTCGAGAACTGCTGGCCCGGCCGGGCAGGGACGGTCATCGCCGAGGATCCTGATCCGGGATCGGAGATAGCGGTCGATCTCGGCCGCACGAGCCACGAACGCGGACTTGGGCACCGGCACGACCAGGTCGGTCTCGATGCCCATCGCCACCGCAAGGTCATGGGCGGAAACCGTCAGGCGGTAGGAGATCCGGTCGGCGGTGACGTCGATCCGCGAGGTGCTGAGCGAAGTTTTGTGCGCCCAGGCATCGCCGGCCAGGACGATGGCGGCCAGGACGGCCAGTACCACCGCCAGGCGGCGGCCCCAATGCGGCCATCCGAACCCACTCACCACGTGCATCCTCCCCGTCGCGTTCTTTGCGGCCGAGGGTAACCAGGGTCGGCGGGTTTGGCAATGCGGCACCGCGATCGACCGCGGCCGCCGCGGAGTCTAGCCTTCCGATTCGGTGGCTTGGATCGACGGGCGCTGGCTGATCTCGGCGTACCAGGCCGCCAACCCGTCGCGCCCGTCGCGCCAGGCGATGTCGGGGAAGCGGAGGTCGAGATAGCCGAGCGCGCAGGCCGCCGCCAAGGTCCCGATGGTGAAACCGCCCATCTCGTCCAATTCCTCGGCGAACGTATCGACCGCCCGTGCGATCATCTCGCGCCAGCGGATCATGTCGTCGTGGTTCTGCTGGTCCTCGGGCCGCATGGTCTCGTGCCGAAGCGGCACCGCTGCGTCCATGATCCCGTCGGCCAGGGCCTGTTGGCGCAGCGCCTGCCAGCGGGCCGGGCCGGTTTCGGGATGCAGCTTGCCACCGCCGAACTCGCAGTCGAGGTATTCGCAGATCACCGGGCTGTCGAACAGCGCCTCGCCCTCGTCGATCTCCAGCGCCGGCACCCGGGCCAGAGGATTGACCGCATGGAACGCCGCCCCGGCCTCGCGCGGCAGGGTCAGGATCAACTCAATGCGATCATCGACGCCCGCCTCGATGGCGACGATCCGCACCTTGCGGGCATAGGGCGAAGCAGGAGAGTAGTGCAGCTTCATGACGCGGGTCCTCCGGTGAGACGTTCATTGATATCCCGAAAGGCGTGCGGCGCCTTTCGGGGGCAGTTCTGTCCCGCTCCCCCGCCCAACCACCCAAAGGGTACCCTGGCATCGGGCGGTTGGGCGGGGGAGCGGGACGGAACCGCGCTCCTCAACGCAAACTCAAAAATTATCCTTGCGCAGCCGGGTCTCGGCAAACACCGCTACCAGATCGCCGCCTTCCAGGCCCAGGGTCCGTTGCAGGTCGGGGCTGTCGGGTCTGAGGAAGGGGTTGGTTCGGCGTTCCTCGCCCAGCGTCGACGGTACCGTCGGCCGGCCGTCGGCCCGCAGCCGGTCGATTTCCTCCGACCGGGCGACCAGGGCCGCGTTATCCGGTTCGACCGAGAGCGCGAAGGCCGCATTGGCCTTGGTGTATTCATGGGCGCAATAGATCTTGGTCTGATCGGGCATGGCCAGGAACTTGCTGAGCGAGGCCCACATTTCGGCCGGCGAGCCCTCGAACAGGCGGCCGCAGCCAAGCGCGAACAGGGTGTCGCCGCAAAACAGCGCCGCCGATTCCTCGAACCAATAGGCGATGTGGCCGGCGGTGTGGCCCGGCACCTCATAGACCGCCGCCTCGGCCTCGCCGAGTTGGAAGCTGTCGCCTTCGCCGACCTCGATATCGATGCCCGGAATGCGGGCCGCGTCGATACGGGCGCCGACAATAGTGCAACCGGTCGCCGATTTGAGCTCGAGATTGCCGCCGACATGGTCCGGGTGGTGATGGGTATTGAGAATGTGGCTCAGCGTCCAGCCGGTCTCCTCCAGCGCTGCCAGCACCGGTCCCGCCTCGGCCGGGTCGACCGCCGCCGTCGCCCGGCTGACCGGGTCATGGGCCAGGTAGACATAATTGTCGCTCCACACCGGAATCTGATGGATTTCCAGGACGCTCATGGTGGTGACCTCTCGGCTGTTGCGGGCCGCACATTAGCACCGGGTCGGGCCGCCCACCAGTAACGAATTCGCATGGTTTTGTGTTATGGTGCCGGCCATGCTGCACCCGGACGTGGTCGACCTGAGAGCCTTTTACGACACCCAGATGGGGCACGTGGTGCGCCGCGTCATCCGCCGCCGCTTGCGCGGCCTGTGGCCCGACGCGACCGGCCAACGGGTGTTGGGGATCGGCTATCCGATTCCGTACCTGCGCCCCTTTCTCGGCGAGGCGGAACGGGTGGTGGCGATGATGCCGGCCCATCAGGGGGTCGTGCACTGGCCGCAGGATGGCAGCAATCTGGTCGCCCTGACCGACGATGACGAGCTGCCGTTGCCCGACGGCAGTTTCGACCGCATCGTGCTGGTCCACGGCCTGGAGACCAGCGAGCATGTCCGCCACCTGTTGGGCGAGGTCTGGCGGGTGATGGCGGCCAATGGCCGGCTGCTGGTGATCACGCCCAACCGACGCGGGGTCTGGGCCCGGTTCGAGCGCACCCCGTTCGGCCATGGCCACCCCTACAGCCAGCCGCAGCTTAACCGGCTGTTGAAGGAGCAGCACTTCTCGCCGACCGTCGCCACCGGCAGCTTGTTCTTCCCGCCGACCCGCTGGCGGCACCTGGTGCGGGCGCCCGGGGCCTGGGAGCGGATCGGCGCCCGCCTGTGGCCGGGTTTTGCCGGCGCCCTGTTGGTCGAGGCCGGCAAGCAGATCTACGCGGTACGGGCCGAGCGCGAACGCCGGGTCCTGCGGCGCAAACCGGTGATCCTGCCGGCCGGGGCCACGCCACGGGAACCGCTGGCAGCACCGGTGATCGACATCAACGGCTTCAGCCGAAGATCAGCCGCCTGCGGCGGCGGAAACCGATGATCAGGCCGAAACCGATCCCGCCGGCGATCAACCAGGCCGGGATCGTCAGAAGAACGGCGATCAGCGGATCCCACACCCAGGGATGCAGATGGTCCTGGATCGCCGCTTGGGCGGCGGCGAACCCGTCCGGCGCCAGACCGACCCAGACCTGATCCAGGCCGGTCGGCTGCCAGGCACCGGCCTGCAGCGAGGCCAGCGCCTCGTGTCCCAGCGCGATCAACGCCAGGCCGAGGCACAACCAGCCAATCATGCGGCCGAAAACCATTCTTGCGTTACCCCGATCCTTGTTTTGCCGATGCCGGCCCGGCCCAGCTTAACGCCTGGACCCAGGTCCGGCAAACCGGTTGGGGATGATTGCATTTGGGCGCGTCTCGCCTTACATTCGCCCGGCTCGGCTCAGGCCGGGCGGCACAGCGCAGGAGGGGTGGCCGAGTGGCTTAAGGCGCACGCCTGGAAAGCGTGTGGGCGGGAAACCGCCTCGCGGGTTCGAATCCCGCTCCCTCCGCCATTCACACAATCGCGCTACCGTGCCTCACCGGGCGTCCCTTGAGGGTTTTCGCGCCGGGCCGGCGGGCGCTGGCGGTGTCTTCGCCATGACGCCGAAGTTGAACCACTTCGACAGTTTCCGGGTCATGCGCGGTGGGCCGTCCGCGACCAGGCGACCGGTGTCGAGCGCCGAGGCGAGGGTCACGTCGCCGCGATAGATATGAATGAAATCGCGCAATGTGGCCGATAGGTAGAGGTCGGTTTCGCCGCCCGGGTCCGTGACGCAAAGGTCCAAGGCCCCGTCGTGGCAGACGAACCAGTAAAGCCGTTTGTACGCCGGCTGATCGCAGACATCGATCCGGACGACGTGCCGGGTTGCGCCAAACGCCGCCGGGTCCACCGAGTATTCGAGCCCCCAGATCAACAGGCCCAAGTCAAGCTCGTCCTTTTCCAGGTCGCGCCGGGTCCATCTTTGTCCCCAAACGGCGAGCGCACCAACCAGCGGCAGGAATTCTTCGCCGGCTTCGGTCAGGTGATAGGTCCAGCTCTTGCCGCTGGCGCTGTGACGGCGGGATACCAGACCCTCCGCTTCAAGCTGGCGCAGCCGTTTGGTCAGAAGCGACGGCGACATGTGCGGCACCCCGCGATGGATGTCGTTGAACCGCATCGCGCCGGCACCGATATTGCGGATCACCAGAGCGGTCCAGCGTTCACAGAACACCTCAGCCGCCTTGGCGATCGGGCAGAATTGGCCATAGCCTTTCATTTTGCCTCCCGGGTTTCGGGCCCGGCGACCGCGTGCCGAAGCCCGCGCTGGGGGATGAAACAGCGAAATTCGAACCGGGCACCAACGAATCGGCGCCAGGATATCCCGCAACCGCGGTGGTTGAATACTACAGATCGTGGAGTATTCACCGCCACGTCGGATGTGCAGGCTGGCGCCATAACCAATGCAGGGAGGTTTCAGTGGACGCCAAGGTCGAACTCAGTCCCACCGCCGAAATGTGGGGCAGGACGGGGGCCGCCTATGACGGCATTTCGTTCGGGCTGTCGGACGCCATTTCCCATACCGTTCAAATGCTGTGGCCGCGGCCGGGGGAGAGGGTGCTGGATATCGGTACCGGAACCGGCTGGGCGGCGCGCCTGGCCGCCCGCCGCGGCGCGCGGGTCACCGGTATCGACATTGCGCCTGGCATGCTTGCCGCCGCCGAGCAAATGTCCGACGGGTGTGGGCCGGAACCAAGATATCTCTGCGCCCCGGCCGAAGCCCTGCCATTCGACGACGCGAGTTTCGACGGGCTGATGTCGACCTATGGCGTCATCTTCGCGACCGACCCGAACGCGGCCATCGCGGAGATGGCGCGCGTCATCAAGCCGGGCGGACGGCTCGCCCTGGCGACCTGGCTGGACCGGCCGGATGGCTATATCGCCCGCCTGTTCGCGCTGATCGGGCGATGGTCCGAGGCACCGGCATCGCCTGCGTCCCCGTTTGACTGGGGGCGCCCGGACTGGCTGGTGACCGCGATGGCCGGACGGTTTGAGATCGCCTGGCGTGAGCAATCGACGCTGCTTTATGCACCCGACGTGGAAACCGTATGGGACGAATACCTCCGCGGCTTCGGCCCGGTCGCCGCGGTTCACGCGGCGTTGCCGCCGGCCCGCCAGGCCGGGTTTCGGGACGAGTTCCTTGCGCTCCACCGACCGTACGAACAGCGCCTTGGGCTGGTCATCGCCCGTCAGGCACTGCTCATACGCGGCATTGCCTCACCCTGAGATCCGGGCCGCGGCGCACCCTTTCGACGACCCCCTGCCCACCGGAAAGCCAACCGGGTCGCCGTCAGATCTCCAATCGCAAATGCGGCTCCCCGTTCGAGGTGCGTTCGCGGGTGGTGCCGGCCGGACCGATCACGCCGCTGATTCGCCTCCGGAAATTGGAGAAGCTGTCGAAGCTGACGACATCGACCGCTTCATCCAGGTCCAGCACCAGACGGAACCAGCCCGGTCGCAACATTTCAACCGCGATCACCGTCGCATCGAAGGGTTGGGCCAGATAGGTGCCCCGGACCCGCCCGCCGGGTGTCCAGGTCTCAGGCGGGCGATTGCCGATGGCGGCGTGCAGCGTATTCCAATCCCGGAACCCGTATTGCCGGGCGACCAGTTCCAGGGCACGGGAGTGGCTGACCTCGTTGCCCTGTTCCAGGAGCTCTTTGCGCAGACGCCGCGCCTGCGCCTTGGCCTCGGTAATGCTTGGCAAGGTGTGGGTCATGGCCTTTCCCCCCACGGCGACACGCGGTACCGGCCCACCGGGCTGGCGGTCGGGCGCGGGCTATCGGCATCGGACGGGCCAACCGGCCCGGACAAGCTTGGGAACTTCGGTGAAACAGACATGGTCCTTCGGTCCTCGATCACGGATCGCGCCTTCCAGGACGGGGCCCGCATTGCCATCCGCGCGATCGGCGTGGAGGATCAAATGAACCGTCTTCGGGCAGAACTTCACCGGGACAAACATGTCAGCGGGCGGCAGGCGTCTGCAAGCTCTCGCCCTGGATAGTCGAGCCGGTGGTTCGGGTCAAGAATGAACTGCCGCGCCCGATTGCCCGGCGCCGCGCGCCCTGGCTACGATGAAGGGGCTCATGCTCTTCTTGCTGAAATAGCCGGTCTCGACGATGTCGAACCCGGCGGCGGCGATCATGTCCTGCAGCCGTTCCTGCGTCAGAAGGTGGAGCACCGGGACCCGCAGGACGATCTGCATCAGTCGGGCGAAGATCCGGAAGAGCATGCCCCGCTCGCCGACGCACACGGTCTTGGATATGAACTGCCCACCGGGTTTGAGCTGGCGGCGCACCGCATGCAGGGTCGCCTCGATATCCGGCACCAGGTGCAGCAGGCTGAAGGCGCAGACCGCGTCGAAGGGAGCGCCTTCGATGTCCGCATCGGCGGTTGCCAACACAAAACCGACATTGTCGGGCGCCGGCTTGGCCGACGCGATCCGCAGGAGTTCGGTCGAATAATCGGCGCCAACCCATTGCTTTACCACGGGCGCCAGCGCGATTGCCGTGCTGCCGGTGCCGCAACCGATCTCCAACACCCGGTCGGTCGGAGACAGCAACTCACGCAACCGGGCCAGCTTCGCCTCATAGGCCGGCATGTCCTCGACCGGTTTGGCGGCGTATTTCTCGGCAATGCGATTCCAGAAAGCGGGGTTGGGCTGGCGGTTCATCGGGGTTCGGTTCCTGGTTGTCGGTAACGTTCCGCAGGCCACCGTTTCGCCGGTAACATCGTTCAGGCCTGAATTCACATTCCTTTTGTACGAAGATATATGAACCGGCCGTCTCGGATTCGAGAGGGTCTGCGCCGACGGGGCGGCAATGGAAGCTCCGACCTAGCCAACCACCCACCGCGAAGATCAGAATCTCTGTAGCCACATTGGTGCAGCTCGGCCCGCGACATTGCCCGAGGAAGACGTCCCAGCCTGTTCGTCTGCTTTCTTGGCCCGTGCCTTTCTCGCCGGTGCGGGGAGCTCGTGGCGATTGGTATCGCAAATCCCTAGTTTCCTGCTCTAGGTAGTCGGAGGCGTGGGATTTCCGGGGACAAAACTGACTTCGCCAGTCGGCGCCGGTGCGACCTGCCGTCGAGCGCTGACGAGCTCCCGGTAGCCGATGAATACCCCGCTCGCGACAATCATGCTCATGCCGACCACCGTATTGCGGGTCGGAACCTCGTCCCAGAACACGTAGCCCAGCGTGGCAGCCACCGGCAGATAGGAATATTCAAACGGGGCCACCAGACCGGCATCCGCCACCTGATAGGCGCGTGATAGAAGCATGTATCCGACCATGCCTAAAACGGCCAATGCCAACAACTTCGAGGCATCCACGAGAGACGGCAGCAACCACTCCCACCGCAGATGCGGTATGTCACCGCCGATACCGGTGGCCAGATCAAGACCCCACCCCATCGGAACCGTGAACACGCCGGCAAAGACAATGGTGTAGAGGCCAACCGTCAGTGTCGATTCACTGTGGCCGACCTTGCATACGATCACTTGCGATGACGCGTAGGTCGCCGCGCAAATGAGGGGAAGCATGGCAATCCAGTTAAACGCCTCGGCGCCCGGATTCATCGCAATCACAACACCGGTAAAACCGACAACCAAGGCGGAAATGCGATAGATGCCGATTTTTTCCTGAAGGAAAACAGCCGCGAGTACCGTGGTGATGAGCGGTGCGGAAAAAAAAATCGTCGTCACATTCGCCAAGGTCATGAATGGAAATGCCGTGTAGAACAAGGAAAACCCCACGGCAAAAAGCGCTGCCCGCAACAGATGCAACGGCCAATACGGCGTCAGGATCCGATGCGGCGCGCCCAAGATCAAAATGGTGGGGATCAGGACCAGCGACGTAAACAGCGATCGAACGCAAATCAATTGCCAAACTGGGAAGGGGCCAAGCAGATTCTTCATCATCACGTCCTGCAGGACGAAAAAGATCATCCCTAGCCCAATACACAATATGCCTTCTGAGCCACGTGTATCGGTGACGAATGCCTCCCGGTTGACGGTGGTCATGCACGCATCTCCGCCCAAGTTCCATGACGTCCCCGGGCGCCGGGATCGCCCTTAATACTCCCAGATTCCCGGCGCAAGCTGGTGGTCAAGGTAATTTTGGGCACGCCAGCTCTGGTTCCGTTGATCTTGTTTTCCTTGGGCGAAAATTCAGGCGCAAAGGGGCGTCGGAGGCAAACGAAAATAATCGATCTTTGCGGTCGGGAAACTTGATCTCCGTGGGCTTCAAATGGCGGGAGTTTCAGGCTTAAAGCGGCACTTTGGGGCGGTTTCCCGCAATCAGGCGATTGCCACCCGCGCAAAATGCGGAACGTTGAAAGGCCCGTCACACGGCGGCCAAGACCAAGAAATTGCTGGCGCCAACCAGGAAGTTCGATTAATGGCAGTCCATCGTCATGGTTGACAAGGCGGTGATCGGCATGCCCGTGATCTGTTTACGATATTGACCGACATTACTGGTGCCCTTGACCGCACCCGCATCATCCAGTTGGACGTTATGCGAGGGGTCGGGGTCCTCGGCATTTACTTAATCAATGTATTCGTTTTCGGACTGCCGTCCGGCGCCCTATCGCAGCCCGATATCTGGGGCAACGCCGCCGCCACAAACACGACGATCTGGGCGGTCTGCGAAATCTTCTTAGACGGCACCATGCGCGGTCTGTTTACGTTGCTGTTCGGGGCCAGCACGTTGGTGCTTCTGAGAGAGGACCGGGCGGTAGACCAAGGCTTGAGGCTCGCCGACCGCTTTTTCCGCCGGACAATATTTCTCGCGCTGTTTGGTGCCATTCATGGATTCCTGCTACTCAACACTTTCGAGGTTCTTTTTGCGTACGGCATTCTGGGGATGTTTCTTTTTCCGTTGCGGCGGGTTGGCGGGCTCCATTTGTTGGTCGGTGGTGTGGCGCTCCTGATTCTGGCCTCTGTCCAGATTGCACCACCGGATGAGGAAGCCGCCCCACAAAAACACACGTCCATTCAAACCTTGAACGAAGTGGAACGGGCGAACTATGAAATTGTCGCGCGCCACCAAATGGAACTTGAAAACAGAGTCTATAAATCCGACTACTGGACGATCTTCTATTTCCAGCTCGAAGATGTTGTTAGTCAGGAGTCGGAAATTCTGTATCGCTCAGACCTGTTCGACATTGGCGGCATGATGCTGATCGGCATGGCACTCTTCAAATTGGGCGTGTTGGGCGGCAGACGTACGGTGGGACTCTATATAGCTCTGGTTTTGCTGGGATACGGTGTGGGTTACACGGTGCGAGGCTATGAGATGTATCTCATTGTAGCCAGCAATCTCGACCCGAACGTGATCGAGCGTTTGTACGACGGGATATTCTACGACCTTGACCGCTTGGCTATTACACTTGGCCATGTCGGGTTGATCAGCCTGCTTTGCAAAGCAACCTGGACATCGTTCCTGACGAAACCGCTTGCAGCACTCGGAAGGCTTGCCCTGACAAATTACATCGGCCAAACGGTCATTTCGATTTTCCTATTTTATGGTTTTGGGTTTGGATTGGTTGGTGAGCTGGAACGATCTGAACTGATCGGCGTTGCACTCTGCGTCTGGTTCTTCCAAGCGGCATTCAGCGTAATCTGGCTAAAGTTTTTTTTCCTTGGGCCGCTTGAGTGGGTTTGGAGGTCGCTGATATACGGCGCCGCCCAGCCCTTGCGGCGAAATCTTCCGCCTCCAGCCAACTTTCCTCCGGTTTCAACGCCTCCGATGGGCACAATGGCATTGCCTGATTGATGTCATGAGGCAAGCTATGGGTGATGATCGGGCGTGAGTTGCCCCACCGTGGTGGCGCCCATTGGCATCTCCGATGCACTGGAAGCCAAAGACAACGCCGAGGCCTTCGACCTGGCCGACCGCCCACCGAGAAGGCCACACCAGCCGCCGGACCGGCATCATGTTCGACGCCCTGCATCAGGAACTGGCCTGTGGGGCGTTGGTGGGCTGGTCGACTTGCTGGCGCCGTGAATTGGCCGTAAACGATTCCCGCCCCGATACGGTTTTGCCGGAACGGCAAAGTCTCTTTCAAGTCGTAAGATCGACCGACACTTATTGGGTCAAACCTACACAATCCGCGTTTTGTGTCGTCCCTTCCGTTACAGTGCCCGAAACAGCTGGCCCGGTAGGACCGCCTTCAATCCGAGCCGTTGAGCGGAAAACGCTCGGAAACCGACCACCGGTAAGAGGGAAAGCGGGCTTGCAGCCGGCGCAGCAGCGATGTAACGCGTTGCTGGTCCATGATCATGATCTTCAACGGCAGGCTATCCTGGCGGATGACGAATTCTCTGGTCTGCAAGGACATCGGAACCTCCTGGCTAGGTTGCTGGCGGTTACGAAGCAATATCCGTGCCGTTCACCGCTTTTCCGGCCCACCTTCAAAGTTGACAATTCACCGCCTTTCCCGAAGCTGAGGGCAACCAAGGTCACCGATTACAGGGAATTGTTGTCACATGAAGGCCCATATCGTATTGGCGCATCCGGAGGCGACGTCCTTCAACGGCCAGCTATCGGCGACTTCGCAACGCGTGCTCGGCGACACGGGGTGGGAGGTCACCCTCTCCGACCTTTACGGCATGCAATTCGACCCGTGCGAGGGTCCGCGTCACTATCAAACCCGCAAGGATGCGGACCGGTTCCATGCCCAGACCGAGCAACGCTTCAGCGTCGACAACGGCACGGTACCTGGGGAAGTGGGCGCCGAGGCGGACCGGCTGCTGGGCTGCGACCTGCTGGTGGTTCACTTCCCCCTGTGGTGGTTCGGCATGCCCGCCATTCTTAAGGGATGGATGGACCGGGTATTCGTCTATGGCCGCATGTACCGCAGCACCATGCGCTACGACACCGGTATCTGCGCCGGCAAGAAAGCTATCGTCTGCGTGACGACAGGCGCCAGCGAGGACAATTGCGCCTATAACGGCAAGGAAGGCGACACCCGCCTCCATCTATGGCCAATCCTGTTCCCGTTCCGGTATCTCGGTTTCGACGTCTACGAACCTGAAATTCTGCATGGCGTCGGTGGTGTTGCCTTCATGGAAGGACACGAAAACGGGCTGAGCCTTTTGGATACCTTCATCAACCAATGGGCCGAGACGCTTGGGTCGCTCGATACCCGCCCCCTGATCCCCTACAACCGAGACACCGAGTTTGACAAGCGGAAAAGGCTGGTTCCCGGCGCTCCGGTCTACTCGCCGTTCATACGGCAGCGGCCAGACCCGATCCTGGATTGACCCGCTTTTCCGGCACCGTCGCCGGCGTTCAAGGCTTGCTGTTGCGCAAGACCCGCGCCGGCACGGTGTTGTAGGCGCCCAGCGTTGCCGCCAAACCAACCACCAGCGTCACCAGGATCGCAACCGCGACCAGCGCGGCGTTGCCTGCCCACGACACGCTGACGCCACCCAGGCCGGCCGCGGACGCGACACCGTAGGCCGCGCTCAATCCCAACGGCACCGAGGTCAGCGCCACCAACAGACCGAGGCCGAGGAATTCCATCGTCAACTGGCCGAGCAACTGCCGTTTCCGCGCGCCCAAAACCTTGAGCAGCACGGCTTCGTAGGTGCGTTCCCGCAACCCCTGCAGGACGCTGCCGGCCAGCACCACCAGAGCCGCCAGCCCACACATCAGCGCCGCCGCCTGCAGCCCCGCCACGACGGACTCCAGGGCTATGGCCAAGGAATGCAGAACATCCTCGACGCGGATCAGGGGCGTTTCCGGGAACCGGTCCTTGATGAAATCCTCCAAAGCGTCGCGTTCGCCTTGTTTTGCTTTCAGGGCGGCGGCCAGGGTGTAGGGAATGCCCGTAAACGTATTCGGGGTGGCGATGATGGGAAAGCTCAGATCCAGCCCGGCCCAATCGACATCGCGAAAATGCACGACCGGGCCGGTGCGCAACTGGCCGCTGATGTTGAGGGTGATCGTATCGCCCAGGCGAAGGCCGAGTTCTTGCGCGACACCGGCGTCTACCGAAAATCCCGTGCCCGCCAATTGAGATGCCTTCCAGTTCCCGCCCTCGGGCAGCTCCGCCGCGAACGACACGCCACGATCGCCCCGGATCACCCAATTCAGGGCCTTCGGGATCTCAAGGTCGCGCACCGGCACGCCGCCGATCGCCTGCACGCGAGCATGCAGGAACGGCATGACGCGCGTGCGTTCGACGATGCCCGACTCCGCCAACTGCGCGCCGAACCGCATTGCTGTTTCGGGCTTCAGCGAAAACGCCACCAGATCCGGCGCGCTGTTCGGCAGGGTCTCCTGGACGTGGCGGCTGGCGGTCGCCCGGATGCCGTCCAGCGCGACCAGCAACGTCAAGGTCAGGCCCAGCGCCATGACCACCGGCCCGGTCGGTGCCCCGGCCCGGGACAGGTTGCTGAGCCCGAGGCGCAGATTGGCGCCCCTGCCCTTGGCCAGAGCCTTGGCCAGCCGCGACAAAGCGACACCCAGAGCATAGTAAAAAGCCGCCAAGGCCAGGGCCCCGACCAGAAACGCTACCGTCAACACCGGCATCGGCGAGACCCAGAACACCAGGGCGACCAGCAGCGACAGGATTATGCCGGTGCCGAGCCAGCCATTGGCGCCCGGCAGCTCCGGCGCATGGATGATTTGTTCGCGCTGCAAGATCCTGGCGTTCATATGACGCACCCGCATCAGCGGCCACCAGGCAAACAGCGCCGCCACCAGAATCCCGAACAGCCCAGCCGCCAACAGCGGCTTCGCGGCCGGCATGCCGTCGAGCATGAAAGGCAGTTGATCCGCCAATACGGACGCGGCCAGAATGGGGCCGAATGCACCCAGCCCGATGCCCAGAGCCGCACCGACGGCGGCCGTGGCCATGACCTCGAAACCGATGGCGGCGACAATGATTCCGGACGGTGCGCCGATGGATTTCAGGATCGCGATAACCGCCATCTTTTCCACCAAATGTGCCCGCACTGCGCCGGAGATACCGGCGCCGCCAACCAGCATCACGCCCAGGCTGACAAACAGCACCAGTACATGCGCCATGGCCAGGGTTCGCTCCACCCCCGGCACGCCGTCACGGGCATTGACCATGCGCCAACCCGACTGCGGAAAGGCCAGATCGACACGCGCCATCGCCGCCTTGGCCGCGGCTTTCATGTCGGGGCTCGGGGGGAGCTTCACGCGGGTATAGAAATAGACCTCCGCCCCGGGATCGGCGGCACCGGTGGCGGTGAGGCTGTCGTGCGCCACGATGATGCGTGGTCCGAGGGTAAAGGCACGAAAGGCGCGGTCGGGTTCAACAAGCAACTTACCGCGCAAATGAAACCGGGCCGCACCGATCTGTACGCTGTCGCCCGGTTCCAGGCCCAATGCATCAAACAGGGCCGGGTCGGCCACGGCGCCGAACACGCCACCACGCCGTTCGAGCAATTGGTGGAGGTCGGAGGCGGGCCGCGTCGTCACCGTGCCGTACAGCGGGTAGTTCCGGTCGATGCCTTTCAGCTCGACCAGCACCGGTGGGCCGGCCACGTCACCGTCCCTGACCGGGCGCGCCATGGGCCGCAGCTCCCCGGTGATGCTGGTCTCGCCTTCGCGGCGGATGGCCGCCAGTTCGGCATCGCTGGGTGGGCGATGGTAGAGCCGCAGGCTGAGGTCGCCGCCGACCGCTTCCAGCGCGCCGCGGCGGGCGCCGTCGACCAGGCTTTGCGAGGTTGCCCCGACCAGCGCCACCGCCGCGGCCCCGATCAGGGTCCCGCCCAGCAACAGCCACAGGCCACGCGCACCGCCGCGCATGTCCCGCGCCGCAATCCGGGCCGCCATCGTCAAATCGTTGAAAAACGCCACCTCGTCCCCCGGTTCCGCCGCTGGGCGTCGATGTGTACATTTAGGCCGCGCGGCCGAGCAAGTATAGCCCGGCGCAAGGAACCTGCGGGTCGAATTAGGCCATCGGCATCACAGCACCAGTCCAGCCCCATAGGCCGGCGTGCCGAGCAGCCCAGCGACGGTTTCCAGGCCATGGCGCATGCGTGTTTCGTCGACCTCGTGGCTGAGGCAGAGGTGGACCGCTTCGGGTGCGTCGGCCGTCCAGCGGGCGGGCAGAGGCAGCCAGTCGCGCAGTCGGTTCGAGTCGGCCACGTAGGATTTGGGCAATGACCTCGATTGTGTTTTGCTTAGCCCAAGTGGCCACCAACTGGAATGAGAGGGGTCGTGATGGCGCGACCGGCGGCAGATACGGCGGACCCGACAAACACCAAAGACAACATACGCGCGCGCCTGGAGGGCCGAACGGAAGACGCCTTCGCCGAGGAGGAACGCCAGGGTCTGATGTTGGCGGCCAGGACCCGGACGATCGCGCTGGCGGTGGTCCTTGCCTGGCAGGTCGTTGATAATCCTCTGACCGGTCCGGCCTATGCCTATGACCTCGGCGTCCTTACGGTTTTCGCTGTTCTGGGTATTGTTCAATACCTCTCCGCCAAGCACCGCCTGTACATGGCATCCCTCAAATATGCCTTTGTTTTGCTGGACTGTACCCTGTTGGCACTGTTCTTCACGGCCGAAAACCCTTTCACGGATTTCGAGCGACCGGCCGCTTTCCCAATGCACGGCAGCAACTTTGTATTTTACTTCCTCTTCCTGATGCAGGCCGCTTTCAGTCTTCGCCCCCGTCTCGTTCTCTGGTGCGGTGCGTGCATTGTTATCGCCCGTACCGGGATGTTGCTTTGGGTCACGAGCCAACCCGGTGTCATCACCAATCTGGACCTGCCGGAATTGACTCCCGAGGCTTTCGTGGACGCCCTCGGCAATCCGAATTTCGTCTATCTCGGCGATTGGCTCATTGAGATCCTAACCGCCCTCATCGTTGCCGGCGGGCTCGCCGTCGTCGTGGCGCGGTCTCGGCGCCTCGTCGAGAACCGGTCCCTGGTCGAGCGCGCGAGGGCAAACCTGGCGCGCTATTTCTCACCAAATGTCGTCGATCGACTGAGCCACTCAAGGGACACGCTCGGCGCCGTGCGGGAACAGAATGTCGCTGTCCTTTTTGCCGACATCATGGGTTTTACGAAATTGTGCGAGAAGGAGGCGGCAAACGATGTGATCCATTTGCTGCGCGACTACCACGACCGTCTCGGCCAAGCCGTCTTCGCGAATGGCGGCACCCTGGACAAGTACCTGGGCGACGGCCTGATGGCGACCTTTGGCACGCCGGACCCAAGCCAGGACGATGCCAGGAACGCGCTCAAATGTGCCTTGGACATGATCGCCGCGCTTGAGATTTGGAACGCGGAACGACGAGCCTCCGGCGGGAAACCGGTGCGCGTCGGTATCGGCCTTCATTACGGCCCGGTGATCGCCGGTGATATCGGCAACGAACGCCGCTTGGAGTACAGCGTGATCGGAGATGCCGTGAACATCGCCAGCCGCCTCGAACACATGACGCGCAACCTGGATACGCCGCTTGTCGTCAGCGACAGCCTGGTCAAAGCGGTCGCCCGGAACGATGATGACGGTAGGTCCCTGATGCGGAACCTGCTTGAAGGCGGTGTTCAGGACATCCGAGGACGGGACTCAGGAGTGGTTGTATGGACCTTCAAGACGACTGGTTCCCCGTAGTCGCAATCCTGCGTGCGGTCCCGAATTCAAGGCCTGCCTCTCTGGGTCAATTGCCGGAAGCCACCGAACCGGATACGGATATCCGTTTTCGGTATCGTATTCGCCGCCGTCCCCTGGTCCCGTCTCACAGCACCAGCCCAGCCCCATAGGGCGGTGAGCCAAGCAGCCCGGCGACGGTTTCCAGGCCGTGACGCAGGCGCGCCTCGTCGACCTCGTGGCTAAGGCAGAGGCGGACCGCCTCGGGCGCATCAGCGGCGTGCGCGGCGAAGGCGCGTGCCTCGGCCACCAGCACGCCGTGCTGTTCCACCACCGCCCGGAAGGCATCGGCCGTCCACCCCGCGGGCAGGGGCAGCCAGATGTGCAGCCCGTTGGGGTCGGCCGCGAAAGTGTGGCCACCCAACACGGTACGGGCCAGGGCCTGGCGGGCCGTCGCCGCGTTGCGCTGGGCGGCGATCAGGGTATCGGCGGTGCCGTCATTGCTGAGACGGGTGAAGATCTCGGCCGTGACCGGCGGCGTCATCCAATGGCTCAGGTTGACGGCGTGGCGCAGGGCCGGCGCCAGGTTGGGTGATGCGCGCAGGATGCCGACCCTTAATCCCGGGGCGAGGCATTTCGAGACGCTGGTGACGTAGATGGTGCGGTCTGGCGCCTGGGCCGCGATCGGCGCCGGGCGGTCCGGCTTCAGCAGGCCGAACACATCGTCCTCGATCACCAGCAGGTTGTGCCGGGTGGCGATCTCGGCCACCGCGCGGCGGCGGGCGGGCGACAGGGTGCGGCCGGTCGGGGTGTGCAGGGTCGGCATCAGGTAGAGCGCCGCCGGCGCGCCGCTCTCGCAGGCCGCGGCCAGGGCGTCCGGGTGAAGCCCATCGTCATCGACCGCGACGCTTCCGGTTTTCAGGCCCAGCCGCTCGGCCAGGGCCCGGGCCGGTGGATAGGTCAGTGCCTCGGTCAGCAGCAGGTCGCCCGGCTTCAGCAGAGCCATCAGGCTGCACAGAATGCCGTGCTGGGCGCCGTTGGTCAGGACGATCTCTTCCGGGCCCGCATCAATGCCGGAACGGGCCAGCCAGGACGACGCGGCCGCGACGTGGCGCGAGATATCCATTTCGGTTTGGTAGTCGAGCAGAGCCGGCAATCCGTCGCCGCCGGCGATTTCGCCCATCACCCGCCGCACATGGGGCGCGGCCAGGCCGGCCAGCGGCAGGTTGCGTGAGAGGTCGATCGGCCCTTGATCGGCGCGCCTAAGGTCCATGGCCGCACTGCCCTGGAGCCGCGTGTCCGGCACCCGCACGAAGGTGCCGCGGCCGACCTCGCCCCGCAGCAGGGCCTGCCTGACCCCTTCGGCATAGGCCCGGGCGGTGGTGTTGGGCGACAGGCCGAGCTGATAGGCGAGTTCGCGATGCGGCGGCAATTGGGTCCCGACCGGCAGCCGGCCGGCGGCGACGTCCTCGGCCATGGCCGCGACGATCTGCAGGTATTTCGGGCCGCGCCGGCCTTCGAGGTTTGGGAGCCAAATTGCCATCAGTGCAATGTTCTCCTTGCCGCTCTCAACTATTTCGATGCAATTAAGTAGGCAATAGATGCGATTTGATGAGAGGAATCAATACAATGTTCGTGCGCTCACCCGCCAAGGGCGCCGCCCTGGCCGGCATCTGCCTGGTCCTGCTGGGCGTGATGCCGGTGATCGCCAACAGCCGGCCGGTCGGGTTCGATGCGCTGAGCTTTGCCCTGGCGCTGTCGGTCTGGCAGACCGTGTTCGCCGTACCGCTGTTCGCCTGGGAGGCGCGGGTGCGCAGACGATCCGGTTCCGGAACGATCGCAACCGGGCGTGGGCACCTTCGCATCACGGTCATCGGCCTGGGGACCGGGGCGATTTTCGGGCTCTCGACCTATCTCTACGTACTGGGCGTGGAACGGGCCGGCGCCGCCAATGCGGCGATCGCCATCCAGGCCTACCCGCTGTTTGCGATCCTGTGGGAATCGCTGTTCCTGAAGCGCCGCAAGACCGGGTTCGAACTGCTGCTGACCGGCGGCCTGATCGGCGCGCTCTATTTCCTGGGAACCGGCGGCACCTGGCGCATGTCGGGGCTGTCGCCCTGGTTCCTGGTCGCCCTGGGCGTGCCGTTCCTGTGGAGCATCGCCCATGTCATCATCAGGGAGGAGCTGGTCCGCACCCCGCTGACCCCGGCCCAGATCACCTTCTTCCGGGTGGCGATCTCGACCCTCTTCCTGGCCTTGGTGATGGCCCTTGTCTCGCCGCAGCCGATCGGCACCGTCCTCGCAATTGTCTTCGCCGGCCACGCGGTGGCCATGGGCCTGGTCTATTATCTGGAACTGATCGTCTGGTTCTATGCGATGCGCCACATCGACGTTTCCCTGGCCAGCTCGATCACCACGCCCTGGCCGGCCCTGACCATGGTCCTGGCCTATCTCTTCCTCGGCGACGCCATCGAAGCCCACCAGGTCGGCGCGCTTCTGGTGGTCATCGCCTGCATCTATGGCCTGACCCTGGCCGGGATCCGGAAACAACGAGTGAAGCAGGTCTAATGCCGCGGGCACTCGAAAATGGTGTCAGACACCATTTATTGAGCGCGAGCACCCGGCGACTGAGGGCCCGTACACCGGTCACTCTGGAATATCCGGTGTAAAACCTATACCCGCATCCGTGCGCCTTTGGGGTCGAAGAACGGGGCCAGGGAGGCATCGGCGGCCAGCGACTCGGCGGCGTAGTCGATGGCAAAACCGCCTTCGGCCACCACCGCTTCGGCCGGGCGGCCGTCGAGGCGGACATAGCCCATGGCGGCGCAGGTGCCCAAAGCATGGCCGTAGGCGGCCGAGGTGACCTGGCCAACGGTCCGGCCATGTTGCAGGATCGGTTCGTGACCCAACAGGTGCCGGCCGGGATCGTGCAGCCTGAACTGCACCAGGCGGCGGTCGAGGCCGGCAGCGCGCTGGGCTTCCAGGGCGGACCGGCCGCGGAAGTCGATATCGCGGTTGAGCTTGACTGCGAAGCTTAAGCCCGCCTGCAACGGCGTGTCGTCGGGGGTTACGTCATGGCCCCAGGAGCGGTAACCCTTCTCGACCCGCATCGCCCCCAGCGCCAGCATGCCGGCCGGGCGCAGGCCGAGATCGGCACCTTCCGCCATCAGTTCGTCATAGAGGCCGGCGGCCATTTCGCTGGGCACGTAAAGCTCCCAGCCCAGCTCGCCGATATAGGAGAGGCGGGCGGCCCGCACCCTGGCATAGCCGAGGTCAATCTCGGCCGAGGTGAACATCGGGAAGGCCTCGTGCCCGAGATCGGCATCGGTCAGGCGCTGCAGCAACTCGCGCGACTTCGGGCCCATCACCGAAAAGACGCTCAGGGCCGAGGTGATGTCGGCGATGGTGACCCGCTCGTCCGGGCTTAAGGCTTGCTCGATCCAATGCCGGTCACGCACCGGCTGGCCGCTGCCGGTGACCAGCAAGTAGCGGTCCCGGGCCAGGCGGAAGGCGGTGAAATCGCTTTCCATGCCGCCCCGGTCGTTGAGCATGGCAGTGTAGACCACCCGGCCCGGCGCCACCCCGACATGGTTGGCGCACAGCCGCTGCAACGCGGCTTCGGCATCCGGGCCCTGGACCAGCAGCTTGGCGAACGAGGTCTGATCGAACAGCACCACATCGTTGCGGGCCGCCGCGCAGTCGCGGGCCACCGCCGCGTGCCAGCCCGGCTCGCCCAGCGTCGGCTTCGGCGGCACTGCATCGCCGGGGCCGGCGAACCAGTCGGCCCGCTCCCAGCCCATGCGCAGGCCAAACTGGGCCCCGGCCGCCGCCAGCCGGTCGTGCACCGGCGAGCGGCGCACCCCGCGGGCGGAGGCGAACTCGTAGCCCGGATAGTTCACCGCGTAGTGGCGGCCCATCTCTTCCGGTATGCGCGCTTTCAGGAACCGGTCATTGGCCGCGAAACCGGCGAAGCGACGGATGTCGACCGACCACAGGTCCATCGGCTGTTCGCCGGCGATCACCCATTCGGCCAGCGCCTTGCCCATGCCGCCTCCGGAAGCGATGCCGACCGAGTTCATGCCGCAGCCCAGGAAGAAGCCTTTGAGCTCGGGCGCCTCGCCGATCAGAAAGCCGCCGTCCGGAGTGAAGCTCTCCGGCCCGTTGAGCAGGGTCCGCACCTCGGCGGTTTCCAGGGCCGGGATGCGGTGCAGCGCGTTCAGCATCATAGGCTCGAAATGGTCCCAGTCCTCGTTCAGCAGGTCGAAGGCGAAATCGTTCGGCAGCCGATCCAACGGCAGCGGCTTGGGCTGGGGCTCGAAACAGCCGGCCAGCAGTCCCCCGACCTCGTCGCGCAGGTAGAGATAGCCGTCATGGTCGCCCAATGTCGGCAGGTGGTGACCCATACCGTCGATCGGCTTGGTCAGCAGGTAGAAATGCTCGCAGGCATAGAGCGGCACCGAGACTCCGGCCAGGGCACCGACCTTGCGGCCCCAGAGACCGGCGCAGTTGACCACCTTGTCGCAGGCGATGTCGCCGTGCCCCGTCCGCACCCCGGCCACCCGCCCGTCGCGGACCGTGAAGCCGGTGACCTCTGTCTCCTCGAAGACCTGGGCGCCATGGGCCTTGGCGCCCTTGATCAGGGCGGCGCACAGGTCCGAGGGATTGACCCGCCCGTCATTCGGCGAATAGATCGCGCCAACGATGTCGTCGGTCCGCATCAACGGCCAAAGCTCGCCGGCCTCCCTCGGCCCCAGGATATGGGTCTCGACCCCGAACAGCCGGGCCAGCGCCGCCTGGCGCTTGATGAAGGTGAAACGGTCGGCATTGGTGGCGATCGACAAGCTGCCGGTGCGGGTCCAGCCCGTCGCCTGGCCGGTCTCGGCCTCCAGGGCGGCGTAGAGGTCGGTGGAATATTTGATCAGCTGGGTCAGGTTGTTGGAGCTGCGCAGCTGACGCACCTGCGCCGCGGAATGCCAGGTGGTGCCACAGGTCAGCTGCTTGCGCTCGACCAACACCGCGTCGCGCACCCCCGCCTTGGCCAGGTGGTAGAGCACCGAACAGCCCATCACCCCGCCGCCGATCACCACCACGCTGGCGGTGCCCGGCAGCCCGCCCGAGCCCGGCATCGTTCAGGTCCCGATCCGGCCGTCGGACAGGCGCTTGTAGCCGACGTTCTTGGACTGGTAGTAGCTTGACAAGGCTTCGACCCCTTTCTCGCGGCCGTATCCCGACTTCTTGAAGCCGCCGAACGGGGTCTCGATGCCGCCGACGCCCCATTCGTTGACGTGGACTTGGCCGGCATCGAGCCGTTCGGTGCACCAGATCGCCCGGTCCAGATCGTTGGTGAAGATCACCGCCGCCAGGCCATAATCGGTGCCGTTGGCGATCGCCACCGCTTCTTCGGCGTTCGAGAAGCGCAGCATCGACAGCACGGGTCCGAAGATCTCCTCGCGGTTGACCCGCATATCGGCGGTGACCCCATCCAGGATGGTCGGGGCCATGTAGTGGCCGGGGCGGCCCTCCAGCCGGCGGCCGCCGGTCGCCGCCCTGGCGCCCTCCTGCACCCCGTTCAGGGCATAGCCTTCGACCCGGTCGAGCTGCCTGGAGGAAATCAATGGCGTGATCTCGGCATCCTCGATGCCGGGCCCGATGCTTAATTCTTCTGTCGCCGCCACCATCCGCTCCAGCACTTCGTCATAGACCTTGTCCTCGACCACCAGCCGCGACATGGCATCGCAGACCTGGCCCGAGTTCATGAAGATGCCGGCCATCGAGTTGGCGACCACATTATCGAGATCGGCGTCGGCGAAGACCAGGCTCGGAGACTTGCCGCCCAGCTCCATGACGCAGGGCACCACGTTGACCGCCGCCGCCTGCATGATGCTGATGCCGGTCGGGACCGAACCGGTGAAGACGATCTGGTCGACCCCGGGATGGGCCGCCAGCGCCGCACCCGCCTCGTTGCCCAGGCCGCAGACGATGTTGACGGTGCCGTCCGGAAAGCCGACTTCGGCCGCCAGCTCGCCATAGACATAGGCTGACAGGGGATCCAGCTCGGCGGTCTTGATTACCGCGGCATTGCCGGCGGTCAGGGCCGGGGCCAGGGACCGCGCCACCATCTGGTTGGGGAAGTTCCACGGGATGATATGGGCGGTGACGCCATAGGGGTAGGGCACGACATAATCGACATAACCGTCGCCCAGCGGCACGTAGCGACCCTCGATCTTCTCTGCCATCGAGCCGTAGAATTCGAAATAGCGGGCCGAGCCCTCGACCTCGGACAGCGCCTCGGAGATCCGCTTGCCGCAGTCCAGGGTCACTAGTCGGGCGATCTCCTCCTTGCGCTCGCGCAGCTTGCGGCCCATCTCGACCACCATGCGACCGCGGTCCCAGGGCCGCATCGCCACCAGGCTGCGGGCATCGACGCATCGGCGCGCCGCCGCCACCGCCAGGTCGATGTCGTCGGCGGTACCGCGGGCGACCTCGGCCAGGGTCTCGCCGGTGGCTGGGTTCTCGACCGTGATCCGGCCCCCGTCCGAGGCATCGACCCAGTCGCCGCCGATATAGTTCTGCCAATAGGCCTTGACCTCTTCGCTCATCCTCTCCTCCTCAGGCATAAGTCGCGACCGGCTCGCCGAGCCGCCCGATATCCGGTTCCACCCCCAACCCCGGCCCATCCGGCGCGGATGTAAAGCCGCCCAGATTGCGGGCGCCGCCGCTGGCGGTGTCGATGGTCAGCATGTCGTGGCACAGCCAGGTGGCGCGGCGGTGGCTGGCCGGCGTCGCCTGGGCGAGATGCACCGCGGCGGTGGCCGAGATGGCGCTGCCGCCGGTGTCCTCGATATTCATGCGGAAGCCGGTGGCGACACAGAAGTCCCTGAGCCGCCTTGCCTTGGTCAGGCCGCCGACCCGGCCGAGCTTGAGGCCGATCCCCTCGCAGGCCCCGTCCCGCTGGGCGCGCAGGAGATCGGCAAAGCCGTGGATGCTCTCGTCGAGGTAGATCGGCTGGATCGTGCCGCGGCGCACCGCCAGGCACTCGTCATAGGTTTCGCAGGGTTGTTCGAACTGGCAGTCCAGGTCGCGCACCGCATTCATCACCCGAAGCGCCTGGTCGGGCAGCCAGGCCCGGTTGACGTCGAAGGTAAGGCTCTCGCCCGGCGCCATGGTCCCGGCCAGGTGGCGGATGCGGGTGACGTCCAGCCCGACATCGGCGCCGATCTTGCACGAATGGTGGCGATAGCCGGCGGCCCGGGCCTTTGCGACGTAACCTTCCATCTCCTCAGGCGTGCCGGTCGAGATCGAGCTGTGCAGGGTGACCTCGCCATCGACCCGGCCGCCCAGCAGCTCGCAGAGCGGCAGGCCGACCGCCTGGCCGAGCACGTCCCAGCAGGCCATGTCGAGGGCAGATTTGACGTAGGGGTGACCAGGCAGCGCCAGGTCCATGGCCCGGTCGATCACGTCCAGCCGCCGCGGGTCGAGGCCCAGCAGGGCCGGAGCGATCTCATCGATCCCGGCCCGCACCCCCTTGGCAAAGGCCGGCAGGTAGGTCGAACCCCAGGGGCAGCCTTCGCCCCAACCGCTAATCCCGGCATCGGTGTCGATGCGGACGATGGTGGTGTCCAGGGCCTCGAACTTGAGCCGGCCGCCGGACAGCCAATAGGGCTGGTTCAGCGGCAGGTCCAGGGCGTAGACCGCGATCGCGGTAATCCGCATCTTAGCTACCAGCGGCCGTTGCCGGGACGCATGTCCTCGGGCTGCAGGCGGATATCGAAGGCGGCCCGGATCCTGGCGTCGTCCTCGGGTGCGATGTGGTCGGGGTAATGGCTGCCGAGAATCTCCTTTAATTTCGCCAGGCCGCGTTCCCGCAGATCCGGCCGGTTGGCCTCGTTCCAATGCTTGATGCTCATGCGGTCGGCGATCTTGGGGTAAACGTACTCGCTTTCCATCAGGTCCAGGGTTCGGCCATGGCCGAGGAAATGGCCGGGACCGGCGGTGACGTCGGCGATCACGTCGACCGACAGGGACTCGTCGGTCACCTCGATGCCGCGCACCGCACGCTGCACACCGGACAGCAGGTCGCTATCCAGCACGAAGGATTCCTGGCTGCAGGCGATGATATCGCCCAGGATGCCGGTGGTCTGGGCGATCATGTTGCCGCCGGCCAGCGCAGGCAAGGCAGCGAGATAGCCCTTCTCCCAGCCGGCCTGCAGGTCGGGCTGTTTCGAGCTGGACATGCCGGACGCGATCGAGGAAGGGATGTCGTAGAACCGGGCCATCTGGGCCGCGCCGGCCGCCAGCAGCGCCATCTCGCCGCCGCCGCCGGCAAAGGCGCCGGTGCGCAGGTCGGAAACGAACGGCCAGTGTCCCATGAACAGCGGGTGACCGGGCTTCAGCAGGTTGACCGCGGTGAGGCCGGCCAGCACCTCGGCATTGCCCTGAACCAGGGTGCCGGCCAGTGCCGCCGGTGCCGTGGCCCCGGCCTGGCCGACCGAGATCAGGATCGCTGGCATGTCATTGCGGGCCGCCGCATCCAGCACCTCGCAGGCCTCGGCGACGAAACGCAGTGGCGGCACCACGAAGGTGACGATGGCCTCGGCGAAGGGGCGCTGGCGCCATTTTTCGCCCGACCCGTCGCCGCCCAGCGACATGTCGAACATCCGCACCGCCTGGTCCAGATGGTCGGGATGGAAGAACGAGGTGATGAAGTGCTTGCGGGTCGCCGCCATGATCGCGTAGGCGGTGTTGATGTCGAGATGCTCCGCCTCTTCGACGTCCCGGGCAATGCAGGAGCGAATCACGAAGTGCATGGCCTCCAGGCAATCCTCGAGACGGGAATTGTCGTAGAGGTCGATCAGCGTGGTGCCGCGATAGCTGTTGGTGTGGGCATCCAGGATCTCCACCGTGGCGCTGCCGCCACCGAAATGGACCCGGCTGCCCGAGACGTCGAGGTCATGTTCGGGGTCCCGGCCATAGACCGTGAAACCGCGCCCCGCCTTGGCGATGCAGTCCTCGACCAGGCCGCGCGGGAAGCAGAGCCGGCCCGTATCGCTCATCCAGCCGCCGGCCGCCACCACGCGATCACGCCAAGAGTTGATCGGATCGGCGATGCCGACCTGTTCCAGCAGGGTGAGCGAGGCATCGTGGATGCGCCTAACCTCGGCCTCGGTCAATGGTTGGTAGCGGCCGCTCTCCATGCCCGGCCAGATCGGGCTTTGGGTCGGGCCGGCGGCCCGGGCGGCGATGCGGCCCTGGCGGCCGCCGCTGCGACGTCTGGTTCTGGATTCCATCTCCATGGCGTGTTCCTTATTCGCCCGCGTCTGCCCCGGGCAGAACGACGAAGTTGCCGACATGTTGTTTCTTTGAGAATTCCTCTTGCGCCTCCGCCAGTTCGGCCAGCGGGAAGCGCTTGGCCAGCAGCGGCCGGATCTCCCGGCGTTCGATGTAGGAGACCAAATTGCCGAAGATGCCGCGCGGCATCACCGTAGCGCCCAGCAGGGTGAGGTCGCTCAGGTACAGCGTCCTCAGGTCCAGGGGTACGAGGGGGCCGGCGATGGCACCCGAAGTAACGTAGCGGCCGCCCCGGACCAGCCGGTCGATCAGGGCCGGGAATTCGTCGCCGCCGACCACGTCGGCCACCACCTCGAAGGGGCCGTCGGGCAAGGGTTCGCCGCGCGCCACGACCGCATCGGCCCCAAGGTCGGCGACAGCGTCCAGCTTGGCGCGGCCGGCGATGGCGGTGACCCGGGCGCCGCGGCGCTTGGCGAGCTGCACCAAGGCAGACCCGACCCCGCCCGAGGCGCCGGTGACCAGGACCCGCTCGCCGTCCCCGAGCTCGGCCCGGGTCAGCATGTATTCGGCGGTCGAATAGGAGCAGGGGAAGGTGGCCAGTTCCGCATCGCTGTAGCCGCTGGTGATGGCGAAGGCGTTGACCGCCGGCACGGTGCAGTATTCCGCAAAACCGCCATCCCGTTCGCTGCCCAGATAGCCGGCCCGCGTGCGGTCGCCGGGATCGGCGGCGGCGCGCAGCCAGGGATCGACCAGCACCCGCTCGCCGATCCGGCTGGCGTCAACGCCTTCGCCGACCGCCGTGATCCGCCCCGCCACATCGGCACCCTGAATGCGCGGGAAGCTGATCCCGGCTCCACCCCAGGTCGAGTCCTGTTCCTCGACCGGCTGGTCATAGCCAGCCCCGTCGGTGGCGCTGGTGACCGCCTTGGAATACCAGCCGGTGCGGGTGTTGATGTCGGTGTTGTTCATGCCGCAGGCGCCGACTCGGATCTGGACCTCGCCCGGGCCCGGCTCGGGCAATGGCAGGTCGGTGCGCAACACCAGTTTTTCCGGCCCGCCATGGCCGGTTAAATGCATCGCACGCATCAGACGAACCCCTCGAAGCGCCGGCGCACCAGGCCGGAAAAGGCATAGTTGATCATGGTGGTGTAGTCGAAGACCGGCAGGTCGACCGCCTCTTGCACCGCCGCCGCGTAGGGCGGCAGGTCGGTGCATTCGAACAGGATCGCCCGCACCGCCGGATCGTCGCGGACCAGGCCCTGGGCGACAGCCACCACCTCGGCCTCGACCCGGTCGAAATCCAGCTCGCCTTTTTCGGCATGGATGGCGGCATGGAAATGCGGGCTCTGCTCCATGCCGGCGATGGCGATGGGAACCTCGGCCCCGTTGGTGGCGATGGCGATGTGCCTGGGCGACAGGGTGGCGCCATTGGCCGAGATCACCCCGACCTTTTCGCCCGGTTTTAGCATCCGGGAGATCAGGGGAAGCTGCAGCAGGCCGGACATGAAGACCGGCACGTCGAACCGCTTGGCCATCTCGTCCTGGTAGAGGATCATGAAGCCGCAATTGCCGGTGATCGCCTTGACCCCCTCGCGGATCAGTTCCTCGCCGGCCGCGACCAGCAGCGGCAGTAAGTCGGGGTCGGGATCGAACACCACCCGGTCCATGGTTGCACCCTTGACCACCGCGTAGCGCACCGGGTAGCCAAAGGTGGTGGCGTTGCCCGGGCTGCCCGGCGGGAAGGGCATGAAGGTCTCCATCATGATGATGCCGATCGCCTCGCCGAACGTGGTCCGGCCCGGCTCGGCCCGATAGATCCTGCCGTTAGTCATCCTCGATCACCTCCGCCGGATACCAGTCACCCATCAGCAAAACTTCGTAATCGGACGCCTCGGCCTCGACATAGGCGAAGGCCAGGCTGCGGCCACTGACATGCCCGTAGCCGCCCGAAGTGGTGGCGCCGACCGTCTCGCCGCCCGCGATGCGGACCGGTTCCTGGCCTCTTGCATCGAATCGGTCATTGCCCCTGAGCTGCAGACGCACCAGGCGGCTGGCCAGCCGGTCGGCCTCCAGGATGGCCAAGCGGCCGGTGAAGCCGGGCCGGTCGAAGGCGATCAGCGGTTTGAGGCCCGCAGACAGGGCGTCGCGGCCGCGGTTCAGCTCCGGCCCCCAGGCCGGCGTACCTGCGTCCAGTCTGAGCGACTCGGCGGCCCGGGCGCCGACCAGCCCGGCCCCGAGTGATTCGCCCGCCTCCTCGACCTTTAGGAAGACATGGCGCAGAAATTCGCCACGCATCTGCAACTGCCAAGACGCCGCGCCCAGCCGCACCAGCCGGGCCGGCGACAGGCTGGCCGTAACGGTGGCGACCGGATCCGTCGGCGCCTCGCCGGTCACCTTGGCGATCAGGTCGGCGGCATGCGGCCCCGTCAGGCTCAGGGCCGCCTCGATGCCGGTCAGGTTTTCGAGCAACACCGAACCGTCGTCCGGCAGAGCCTTTTGCAGCAGGTCGTGATCATAGCGCTCCGCCGCCGCCGCGCCGAGCAGCAGGACATCATCCGGCGCCTCGCGCACCACGGTGAATTCAGAGCGGACCCGGCCTAGCCGGGTCAGGGCGTAACCGGCCGCCACGCCGCCCGGGTCGGGCAGGCGGGTGCACAAGACCTGTTCCAGCAGTGCCACCGCACCGGGGCCGGACAGGCGGAAGCGGGCCGCGTGAGAGGCATCGGAGATCCCGACCGTTTCGGTCGCCAAGCGGCACTCGGCCCCGACATGTTCGAAATAGTTGGGCCGGTGGAAAGAGCAGACATCTCTAGCCTCTACTCCCGACGGGGCGAACCAGTTGGGGCGCTCCCAGCCATAGACCGCACCGAATACGGCGCCGCGGGCCAACAGCAGGTCGTGGATCGGCGTGGTCTTGAGCGGCCGCCCCGCCGGCAATTCCTCCTCTGGCTTGGGCAACAGGTAGGTGTGCTCGTACGCCTCTTCGGTCTTGAGCGCCGAATAGCGCCGGGTCGCGAAATCACCGTAGCGGCGGGAATCGCAGGGCCACATGTCGATGCTTGGTTCGCCCTCGACGATCCATTCGGCGATCTGCCAACCGATGCCGCCGGCCAGCGTGACGCCGAAAGGGTTGCCCTCGGCCAGCCAGAAATTCCGCAGTCCATAGGCCGGGCCGGCGGTCGGCATGTCGTCAGGCGTATAGGGCATCGGCCCGTTGATCACGTTCTTGACCCCGGCGGTCTCCAAGGGCGGTACCCGCACCGTGGCCCGCTCGAGATAGGGCAACAGGGGATCGAGGTCGTCGGGGAAGAGCTGGAAGCTGAAATCCGGCGGGATGCTGTCGACGAAGACGGTGCGGCCCTTCTCCTCGTAACAGCCCATGGCCAGGCCGACCCCTTCCTGGCGGACATAGAACGAGCTTTCGGGGTCGCGCATCACCGGCAGCTCCGGCAGGCCGGCCTCGCGCCGGGCCTGCAATTCCGGGATCGGTTCGGTAACGATGAACTGGTGCTTGACCGGCACGCTCTGGGCCGTAAGCCCGACCATCTCCAGGGTCTGCTTGGTGTGGTTGCCGGTACAGCTGACCACGTGTTCGCAAATGATGTCACCCTGGTCGGTGCGAACCAACCACCCGCCGCCTTGAGGCGTCATGGCGGTGACTTCGGTGTTGCGGTAGATGGTGGCGCCACCCTGGCGGGCGCCGGCGGCCAGCGACTGGGTCAGGTCGGCCGGCGCGATGTGGCCGTCGTCCGGATTGAGGATCCCGGCCAGCACCCCGTCGGTCTGCATCAGCGGCCACAGTTCCTTGATCTCGGCCGGACCCAACAGTTCGGCCTGCACGCCGGAGGCTCGCGCGATGCTCATATAGCGCTTGAATTCGTCCAGCCGGTCGGCGTGGGTGGCCAGCCTGAGGTTGCCGCAGACATGGAAGCCGGTGGCCTGCCCGGTCTCGGCCTCCAATTGCTTGTAGAGGTCGACGCCGTACTGGTTGAGGCGGCTGATGGTGTCGTTCAGGGTATAGAGGATGACATGGCCGGCGGAATGCCAAGTGGAGCCGGCGGTCAGCTCGTTGCGCTCGAACAGCACCACGTCCGACCAGCCCTTGCGTGTCAGATGGTAGGCGACCGAACAGCCGACCACGCCACCGCCGACGACGACGACCCGCGCCGCAGTCTTCACCGGTTCAGCCGTCCAATTCGTCGAGGACCCGCTTGGCGATGCGGAAGCACTCGACGCCCACCGGAATGCCGCAATAGACGGCGATCTGGATCAGGATGGCCTTGAGCTCGGCCCGGCTGAGCCCGTTGGTGATGGCGCCGCGGAAGTGCAGCTCCCATTCGTGCATCCGATTCAGCGCCGCAATCATCGACAGGTTCAGCATCGACCGCTGCTTCTTGTCCAACGTGTCATCGCCCCAGCAGGTGCCCCAGCAATATTCTGTCACCAGTTCCTGGAAATCGCGGGTGAAGTCGTCGGCGTTGTTCAGCGCCTTTTCGACATACTCCGCCCCCAGAACCGCCTTGCGGGCGGCCAATCCGGCTTCGAAACGTTCTTGGCTCATCGTCTGCTCCCTGAAGTTGTTGGTTGGGCTCGGCCCTAGTTGGTGTACCGGTCTGCGATCTCCAGCGTGCGGTCCAGAATCTCCAGTCCGGTCCGAAGGTCTTCCTCGCTGATGTTTAGGGGCGGGGTCAGCCGCACCACGTTGGAGAAGAAGGACAGGTATAGGCCCTGGCCCATGGCGTACTGCATCATCTCCTGCATCGGACCGGCCGCCTCGCCCTTGGCCGCGTAGGGCACCAGCATTTCCCGGCTGTCGCGGTTCTTGACCAGCTCGACCGCGGCAAAAAGGCCAAGGCCGCGGATCTCGCCGATCGACCTGTGTTTCTCAGCCAGCCGCTTCAGCTCGGCCCGCAGCAGCGCCCCCGACCGGGTCGCCTGGTCAAGGGTACCCTCCTCGATCATCGCCCGGATCGCAGCGACGCCCGAAGCGCAGGCCAGTGGATGGCCGGCATAGGTCATGCCACCGGGGAAGCTGTAGTCCTTCAGCCAGGCCGCCAGTTCGGCGGAGACCGTCATCGTGCCCAGCGGCACATAGCCGGAATTGATCCCCTTGGCGCCAGTCAGGATGTCCGGCTGCACGTCCCAATGGTCGCAGGCGAACCATTTTCCGGTGCGGCCGAAGCCGGCCATGATCTCGTCCAGGATCAGCAGGATGCCGTACTTGTCGCAGGTCTCGCGGATCGACCGCAGATAGCCGTCCGGCGGCACGATCAGCCCGTTGGTGCCGGTGATGGTCTCCAGGATCACCGCCGCCACCGTGTTGGGGTCCTCGTACATCAGGATCTCTTCCAGATGCGGGCCGCCCTGGCATACCGGGCAGTCGGCCGGGTCCTTGTGGCCGGTCGGGGTGCGGTAGGTATAGGGGTCGAACATCCGGACCACACCGGGCATATCGGCCCGGGTCAAATGGTGGCGGGGATCGCCGGTCAGGCTCAGCGCCCCGCCGGTGGCGCCGTGGTAGGAGCGGTAGCGGGCGATCACCTTGTGGCGCCCGGTGTAGTGGCGGGCGATGCGGATCGCGGTCTCGTTGGCGGCGGCGCCCCCACAGGTGAAATAGGTCGCGGTCAAATTGGCCGGCGTGATCTCGGCCATCAGCGCCGCCAGTTCCGACCGCACGTCTGAGCCCATGGCCGGACCGATATAGCAGAGCTTCTCGGCCTGCTCGCGGATCGCGGCGACGATCCTTGGGTGCTGGTGGCCGAGGTTGAGGTTGACCAATTGCGACTGGAAGTCAAGGTAGCGCTTGCCCTCGCTGTCCCAGAACCAGCTGCCCTGACCGCCTGTCACCACGCGCGGCCGGCCGCCCTGCTTCGACCAGCTTTGCAGGTAATGGTTGGCATGCGCTTCCTGGATCCAGGCCGGATCGTGGACCGGGAACGGCTGGATATGGCGGTCGAGCGAGTTCATGTCACCCCCGATGAAATTCCATTTGTATTCTGATGGTATTTTTGTACGATAGTCAATCATGAATGATACAGACGTACCAATTTGTGGCGACGCCCCCGAACCGGTGGTCGAACGGCTGGCCGAGGCGGTGCCGGAGATGAGCCCACAGCTGCGCAAGGCGGCCGGCTATATCCTGGACCACCCGCATGTCGTCGGGGTCAATTCGATCCGCGAGGTAGCGGACGCGGCCGAGGTCAAACCCAACACCCTGGTCCGCATGGCCCGGGCGATCGGGTTCGAGGGCTATGACGATTTCCGCAAGCCCTTCCGGGCGGCGCTCAGGGAACGGCCCCGCGACTTCCCCGACAAGGCGCGCTGGCTGCAGTCCATTGCGCAAAGCGGTCGCCACGGCCGGCTGTTCAGCGAGATGGCGGCGGCGGCCTTCGACAATGTCCAGGCGCTCTATGCCGGGATCACGGTCGACGAGGTCAAGGCGGCGGCGGAACGCATCATCGCCTCGCGCAAGACCTATGTGCTGGGGGTCGGGGTCTCCCACGCCCTGGCCCACAACTTCACCTATCTGGCGCGCATGGCGCTGGACGACGTGGTCGCGATCCCGCTGGACGGCAGCCTGCCGGTCGACGACATCGCCAAGGCGGGGCCCGACGACGTGTTGCTGGCCATGACCTTCGAGCCCTACCGCACCGAGGTGGTCGAGGCGGTGGAACAGGCTGCGGCCCAGGGCGTCACCATCATCGCGCTCTCCGACAGCCGCGCCTCGCCGGTGCTGTTGGCTGCCGATCAGGGCTTCGTCATCGCCACCGACTCGCCGCAGTTCTTCACTTCAACGGTCGGCACCACCGCTTTCCTGGAAACCCTGATGGCCTTCGTCATCGCCGCCGCCGGGCCGCACGCTGTGGCCAATATCGCCGCCTTCCACGAACGCCGCCACGAACTAGGGATCTACTGGACCGGGTAAGCCCCGGACGAGGTTTCGGTTTACGGGAGGTTAATGTCCTTGTCCTAGTCTTGCCCTGTCGTCAGGCCGGCACCAGAAACTGGTGGGCTGGCCCGCGAAATCCACAGGACTTTGGGCGAGGGAAGCCATGGCAAGCGCCGAAACCAATTTCACACAAGATCGGGAAGTCCACGGCAGAAAGCTTGATCTTGCGCAATGCATGCGCATCGCGCGTGAAACCACCGGCAAGTCGTTTGCGTCCCAGGTCGGCGAAATAATTCGCCTGTCGCGTTGCGACGGGAAGCTGACGCCGCAGGACTATTATTACTTCGGCCTCTATGACGACGAAAAGTTTACCTTCGACGATAAGCGACGGTTTATCAGTGAGCGCGCGTTCCCCAAGGTGATCTATCAATGTAGCGACTTGCGATGGTGGGCAACCGCCGACAACAAGCTGATCGCGTACACGCTGTTGGAGAGCTTTGGTGCGCCGGTGCCTGAGACCCAGGCGGTGTTTATTGGAACAGCGCGGAATTTTGGTCGGATTCCGACATTCAGCGAAGCAGCCGGCCTAACCCGGTTCCTGACTGAAGAAGCCCGCTACCCGCTGTTTGCCAAGCCGTTGGAGGGGGTTTGCAGCTGGGGCGCAACGCTGATCGACAGCCATGAGGACGGCAATCTTCACTTGCATGGCGGCGAAACCCTGAGCATGGATGAATTCATCTCGCGGCTTGACGCCGACCAGGGCTACATGTTCCAGACCGTCCTAAGGCCGCATTCGGTATTGGCCCAGTTCGCCGATGTGATTTCAACGGTTCGGGTCATTGTCATCATCAACGACGGTCAGCCGGAAGTATTACATTCGCTCCTCAAGATCCCGGGGTCGGGCAACGTCGCCGACAATTTTTGGCGCGACGGTAACATGCTGGCAGCACTCAACAACGAGACCGGGGTCGTCGAGAAGGCGATACGTGGCTATGGGCCGTACCGTGAGGACCTGATCGATCATCCTGAGACAGGCGCCAAGCTGATCGGTACCCAGCTGCCCGGATGGGGCGCAATCATCGAGCTGTGCCTCAACTGCGCGACCATTTTCAGCCCAATCCGCTACCAATCCTTCGACATCGCCATCTGCCCCGACGGGCCAGTGGTCGTCGAAGTCAACACCGGTTCCGCCTTCAACCTGGCCCAACTGGTCAAGAACGAAGGTTTTCTGTCCGATCGTTACCGGGATTTCCTGACGGATTGCGGCTACAAGCTGAAAGACTGAATCAGCTCAGGAACGACCGGCACCATTCCTGATAGCGCTCTTCGCGAGTCAGGGTTTCAAGCCGGCCCGGCTCAGATCTTAAGCTCAGCTCGCTTGGCGCGACACCGTCGCGTAGCTCCTTCATGGTGCGATAAACCGCCTCAACAGCCGCGGCAAACGGCGCGTGACCGTGAAGCGCGATACGCACCCCATGGCCGGCCAGCATGTCGGTATCCGCCATTGCCGGATCGGCGATATTGAACATCAAGGGCACGTCGACGGCTTGAGCGATCCGCGCCAGCGCCGCCTGATCGCGCACTCCGACCGGGAAAACCGCGTCGACCCCGGCCGCGGCATAGGCCTTGAGGCGCCGAACCGCTTCGTCGACATCGGCGAGAGCCGCGGCACTGGTCCGCCCGATGACGAGTAAGCCGTTTTCGCCACGCGCCGCCAGCGCCGCCCGCATTTTTCCAACGCCTTCCTCCAGCGACACCATGCGGTCCGGCTTGCCGGAACCGAAGGGCAGTGGCAGTTCGGTGTCCTCGATGGTCAACGCGGCCACGCCAGCGGTGTCCATCTCCTCGACCGTCCGCATCACGTTGATCGCGTTGCCGAACCCGTCATCGGCATCGACGACCAGGCTGAGGTCGCCGGCACGGCAGATCCGGGCTGCCAGCGCCGCATATTCGGTGGCCGTCAGACCCATCAGGTCGGGCGCCCCGATCACCGCCATCGATGCCACCGAGCCCGCCAGCATTCCGGCCTCGTAGCCAATGTCTTCGGCAATTCGGGCCGACAGCGGGTCAAAAACCGAAGCCGGCACAACACAACGCTGCCCTCGCAATATATCGACCATCCGCTGACGTCGTGCACTGGTCAGCATCGCAGCCCCCCTTAACGCAGTCCGCGGATGTGGTGGCTGACAATCGCCAGCTTGGCAATGTCGATGCCACCGGAGGCACGGAAATCGGCAATCATCTGGTTCGACCGTTGAACCGCGGTGCCGTGGCGGCTTTCCCAGAGATTGACTGCCGCTTGGCCAGCCTGACCGTCCGCATCGCGCAGCACTGCGTTGGTCAGATCGCGCTGATGATCGTACAAATCATCGACCAGCGACGCCACCGCCTGACGCTCCCAGTAGTTCTCGGGCGCGATCTGTTCGGCCGCCACCCGCAGCCAGTCAAGGCCAAGCCTGGCGCCCACCCCGAAATATATCTCGCCGACGCCAGCGATTGGCTGCGCGGCATCCTTCGCCGCATGAACGATATCGAGGGCCGCAGTCAAGGGTTCCAGTGCCGAGACCCTGCGCGCAGTCGCTTCCGGAACACCCTGCTTGACCAGTCCTGCCAAGCGATTGCCGAAGGCTTCGCGTTCCAGGCTACCAAGGATATCCTCGACATTGTCACCGAGACTCTGGATCCCCGGGGCATATTCCTCAATGGTCTGGGCGATATCCAATGGTCGTGGCAACATCCTCAGGAACCACAGCGTACCGCGCCTGAGCGCTTCGCGGGTTGCAGCCACCATCCGGGTCTGGGTTGTCGCCGGCACCTTGTTATCCAGGCTTTGTATGGCGCCCCAAACCGGTTTCAGGCCAAAGACCTCTCGGGCCACCGTGTAGGCCTGGGCGATGTCGTGGGCCGGCAGGTCGAGCTCTTCCTGCATGTCGTTGATAAAGGTGGGCCCAGCCCGATTGATGATGCTGTTGGCGGCAGTGGTGGCAATGATCTCGCGCCTCAGCCGATGCGCCTGGATCTCCTGCGGGAAACGCTTGCGCAACGGACGCGGGAAGTATTTTACCAAATCGGTGGAGAAATAGCTGTCCTCTAGCAGGTCGCTGTGCAACAGGTCCTGATACAGCGTCATCTTGGCATAGGACAACAGAACCGACAGTTCCGGGCGGGTCAGGCCCTGGTTGCGCGACGTCCGTTCCTCCAACTCCTCTTCATCAGGCAGGAACTCGATCGCCCGGTCCAGCCGTCCGGCACGCTCCAATGACCGCATCAACCGGGCATGTGGCTCAAGCGCGGCACCGCCCTGCTCTTGGATCGCTGTGATCGCCTGTGTCTGGAGATAGTTGTCGATCAATACAAGATCCGCAACCTCATCGGTCATTTCCGCCAGCAAGCGGTCGCGCTGCTTGCCGGTCATTTCGCCGTCCGCGACCACAGCCCCCAGTAGAATCTTGATATTGACCTCGTGATCCGAACAATCGACCCCGGCGGAATTGTCGACAGCATCGGTATTGAGCCGCACTCCAGCCAGGCCGGCCTCAATTCGACCGGCCTGGGTGAAACCAAGATTGCCACCCTCGCCAACCACTTTGAACCTGAGGTCGCAGCCATTGACCCGGACGGCGTCATTGGCCCGGTCGCCCGCCTGCTGATTGCTTTCATGGGCAGCCTTGACATAGGTGCCGATGCCACCAATCCACAACAGATCGGCCTCTGCCTTCAACAGCGCGTTGATCAATTCGAAGGGCGTCATCTCCTCACGCTTCGTGCCCAGCAGTGCCTTGATTTCGGCGCTCAAGGCGAGTGACTTGGCGCTGCGGTCGAACACTCCGCCGCCTTTGGAGATCAGTTTGGTGGAATAGTCGGCCCAGGATGAACGCGGCATATCGAACAGTCGCTTACGTTCCTTCCAACTCTTCGCCGGATCGGGGTCGGGATCGATAAAGATATTGCGATGATCGAAGGCGGCCAGCATCCGGATATGCTTGCTGAGCAACATGCCATTGCCAAAAACATCACCCGACATGTCACCAATACCGATGACCGTGAATTCAGTGGTCTGGGTGTCAACGCCGATTTCACGGAAGTGACGCTTGACAGATTCCCATGCGCCGCGGGCGGTGATCGCCATCTTCTTGTGGTCATAACCGGCTGAGCCGCCGCTGGCGAAAGCATCCCCCAACCAGAACCCGTAATCCAGGGCAATGCCGTTGGCGATATCCGAGAAAGTCGCCGTTCCCTTGTCGGCGGCAACGACAAGGTAGGGGTCGTCGTCATCGTTGCGCACGACATTGCCTGGCGGCACGATCTCGCCCACCGAGCTGATATTGTCGGTCACGTCCAGCAAGCTGCTGACGAACAGTTTGTAACAGGCGATCCCTTCTTCAAGGAACGCCTCCCGCCCGGCCGAAGGTGGCGGCAATTGCTTGGGCACGAATCCACCCTTGGCACCGACTGGCACAATGACCGCGTTCTTGACCATCTGGGCTTTCATCAGGCCAAGGATTTCGGTCCGGAAGTCTTCGCGCCGGTCTGACCAGCGCAGCCCCCCGCGCGCGACTTTGCCGCCGCGCAAGTGCACACCCTCGACTCGCGGCGAATACACAAAGATCTCGCGATACGGAACCGGTTTTGGCAAATCGCTGACATTGGCGCTGTCCAGCTTCAAGGCCAGTGCGGGTGGCAGCGCCTGGCCTTCGGCACGGCAGAAGAAATTTGTCCGCAATGTCGACTGGATCAGATTGTGGAATCGCCTCAGAATACGATCCTCGTCCAAACTGACAACCTGTTCCAGCAAACTGTCAATCTCGGTCTCCAGCTCGACCAGGTGTTTGTTTCGGTCCGGGTGGTCAGGATCGAACATTGCGGCAAACAAATCGACCAACAGGCGCGCAATGCCCGGGTTGCTGGCCAGCGTGTCTTCCATATAGTCCTGGCTAAAAGCGATCCCGGCCTGGCGCAGGTATTTACAGTAGGCGCGCAGAACCACCACTTCGCGCCAGTTCAGTCCGCCGTACAGAACCAGCTGGTTGAAGCCATCATCCTCAACGCCTCGGAACCACACCTGTGCGAACGCTTCCTCGAACTGCTTCTTCAAGGCTCCGAGATCAATGCTGGTGCCACGTCGGCTGGACATCAGAAAATCGTGCAGCCAGCATTTTTCTTCACCCAGTCGAATTTCAAAGGGGCGCTCGGCCAGCACTTTCAGCCCCATGTGCTCCAACATCGGAAGGCAATCGCTGAGCGCGATGGCGTGGCCCTTGTGGTAGATCTTCAAGCGAACCTCGTCTTCACCGTCCTCGATCGCCCGGTAGAGGTTCAAAGCCAAGCTCTCATTGTTGGAGAGTGTCGCAATCTTCTCGATATCGAAAATGCCAACGGCCGCGTTGAAGGTCTCGCGGTAGGCGGTGGGGAAGGCCTTGCCATAGACCTGCCAATTCCAATTTCCGGTCTCTTCTCCCCAGCGCTCGATCATCGCATCATAGAGTTTGTCCTCCCACATCCGGGCAGCGTCTATGATCTGCGATTCCAGCCTTTCAATGTCAGCCTCTTCGGTCGAGCCGGGTTTGAGGCCGATAATGAAATGCAGACGCGCCAAGGGCGAGTCCCCGATTTGGGTGTAATAGGCTGAGGCCCGGCCGTTAAAAGCGGCGGCCAGCAGTTGCCCATAAGTTTGCCGGAGGGCGGTGGTGTAGCGTTCGCGGGGGACGTAGATCAGGCAGGATTTGAAACGGCGAAACTTGTCATGTCTGACGAAGAGCCGGATCCGCGGTCGCTCCTGCAGCATCATGATGCCGGTCGAAATGTTCAGCAACTCGTCCTCGCTGACTTGGAACAATTCGTCGCGTGGATAGGTTTCAAGAATGTTCATCAGCGCCTTGCCGTCATGGCTCTGGCGCGGCACCCGGGCCTTGGCCATCACCCGATCAATCTTACGCCGCAGATAAGGGATCTGGCTGGGAGTGCGGTTGTAGGCAGCCGAAGTGAACAGGCCGATGAAGCGGCGTTCGCCGACTACTTTGCCCTTAGCGTCAAATTTCTTGATGCCGACATAGTCCAAATAAACACTGCGGTGGACAGTTGAACGGGTATTGGCCTTGGTGATGATCACCAGTTCCGGCCGGTTGAGGAATTCCATAACTTCGGGAATCGCCGCCGTTGAGCCACCTGACCGGTTGCGCATGAAACGAACCGATGAATCGCGATAAAGACCCAAACCCGTTTCGCCAACGATTTTCAGCTCCGCCTTGCCTTTAACGGTTCGATAGTCGTACTCGCGGTAGGCGAGGAAGGTGAAATGGTTGTCACCCATCCACTCGAGCAGTGCCCTGCCTTCCGCCACCTCGCCCGCTTCGAGCGGCGGTGGATTCTCGGCCAGTCCTTCGATGGTCTCTTTTAGCTTGGCCATCATCTTCGGCCAATCCTCGACCGTCGCCCGGACATTTTCCAGAACCAGCTGCACCCCGTCACGAATTGCCGTCAGGTCGGCCTTGGATGAACGGGCGTCAACCTCGATATGCATCACCGATTCAGGCACCGCGTCGTCTTTGTCGCCGCCTACGGCAATGCGTCTACCCTGCTTGTCGCGAACCACCGGAAAAACCGGGTGAATACAGCGATGCACGGTCAGGCCATGCCGCGCCAGTTCGGTGGTCACTGAATCGACGAGAAACGGCATGTCGTCGTTGATGATCTCAACCACGGTGTGCGAAGACGTCCAGCCATGTTGTTCGATACGCGGATTGTAGACCTTGACCTGGGCCTGGGCGGGTTTCCGCTTGGCAAGAAACTTCCAGAGGTTGAGGGTCAATCCGTAGATATCTTCGGGGCTATAGTCGAAGACATCGTCAGGCGCGACTCTCTCAAACAACAGGCCGAGTAAACGGGATGCCTCGTCTGCGTCCTTCTTGTCCAGCTTGTCGTGAAAATCGCTATGGACCTTGGCGATCAGGTCCTGCTTCTTGCCTTGCACTGTCGAGAGCATGTGGTGTTTCCCTCCCCAGGGCTACCCGGTGCCGTTGGCCGGCGCCTTTCAGCGGAATTGGTCGCGAATCATACTGCAAAGATCCAACTCCTAAAAGCGGCGGCGCGCCCGGCCGGTCGGAACAACGGCGCAAATCACCTTAACGACAAAAAATAGTCGCGATATGGTTACCGCTTTGTTTCCCAATCCGGTGCCGCTCGCCATGTATTCTGTTCCGCGTTGCTCGTCACAATGAAACCGATCGACATTTTGTTGGCGTTGTCGGTGCCATTGAACTGGGGCCTCGGTTTTTCGCTGGCCAAGTTGGGCCTGGGTCAATTCCCGCCGCTTCTATTGATGGGCCTGCGATTTAGCATTGCGGCTGCTCTGCTGGTCTGGATGGTGCGGCCACCGATCGGGTTGATGGGCAAGATCTTTTTGATTGCCCTGGTCAGCGCAACCTTGCAATACGGCTTGACCTTCAACGGACTGAAGGGCCTCGACGCCTCGACCGCCATCCTGGTGGTGCAGTTGGAGGTGCCGTTCGGGGTGCTGCTGGCGGTCCTGGTGCTGGGCGAGCCGCTGAAGGCGCGCCGGCTGGCCTGGGTCGCGGTCTTCGCGGCCCCGCAAATGTTCGTAGCCTCCTGGGCAATTGAACAGAACCAGTGGCAGGCGATCACCAGCGCTGATTGGACCGGTTGGGCGGTGGTCCTTTATCTCGGCCTGGTAATGACCGGCCTCGGCTACGGCGCCTGGTACCATTTGCTGGGCCGCTATGAAGTCGGTCAAGTACTGCCGTATTTACTGTTGCTGCCCGTGACCAGCGTCACCGCTGGGGTGGTGTTGCTGGGTGAGGTCCTGACTGCCTGGACCCTGCTGGGCGGCGCCCTGGTGTTGGCCGGGGTCGCGGCGATCATCATCGAGCGTAACCCGTTGCGGGCTTAACATCGCATTACGGGTTTACCGCCCTTTGAACATTGGCTCACGTTTTTCCATGAACGCCTTGGCTGCCTCGCGATGGTCCTCGGTCAGGCCGGCATGGACGTGGTGAGTAACCTCCAGGTCCATGCAGTCCTCCATCTCGGCACCGCTGACCGCGCGGTTGAGGTTCTCCTTCATGTAGCGATAGGCGACCCGGGGACCGTCGGCCAGACGGCGGGCCAGGGCCATCGCCTCGTCCATCAGTTGGTCAGCCGCAACCACCCGGTTGACGATACCAAGCCGCTCTGCTTCCTGTGCGCTGAGCCGGTCGGAGAGGTAATACAGTTCTCGCGCCTTGGCGGTGCCGACCAATTGGCTGAGGAAGAACGTTCCACCATAATCACCACTGAAACCCACCCGTGCGAATGCGGTTGTCAGAATGGCGTTGTCGGCTGCCAAGCGCAGATCGCAGGCCAAGGCCAAGGCAAGCCCGGCACCAGCCGCAGGGCCCGGCAGGGCGGCGACCACCGGTTTTGGCATACGGTAAATGCGGCCGGATGTGGCACGCTGGTTCAGTCGTTGCGCGTGGATCTTGGCATCGATCCCCGCCCCGGCGAACAGGTCGTCGCCTTCCGCCATGCTTTTGACGTCACCACCCGCACAGAAGGCGCCGCCAGCCCCGGTTAACAGTACCGCGCCAACCTCTCGGTTGGTTTCCGCCTCAACCAGGGCAGCCGCCAGGCCGGCCATCATCGCAGCACTCATGGCGTTGCGACGCTCTGGCCGGTTCATTGTCACAACCGCCACCCCTTCTATGATTTCGGCCTGTAGCTCGTCGGTCCCGGTGTCGATGGCCCTTGCTTCGCTCATGGTGTTCTCTCCTGGTTAGCCTTTCGAGTCGGCCAGTATCATGTCGGCGCCCTTTTCTGCAATCATGATGGTCGGCGCGTTGGTGTTGCCCGATGTGATCGCGGGCATAACCGAGGCGTCGACCACCCGCAGTGCATCCAGCCGATACACTTTCAGGCTCGGATCGACCACAGCCAAATCGTCCGTTCCCATGCGGCAGGTGCTGACCGGGTGGAAGATTGTGGTTCCGATAGTGCCGGCAGCCCGGGCCAATTCCTCGTCATTTTGATGTTCGGGTCCGGGTCGGAACTCCTGGGGCTGGAATCGGGCCAGGGCGGGTGCAGCGCAGATCCGACGGGTCAGGCGGATGGCATCGGCTGCCACCTGGCGATCGCCCGGTGTTGACAGGTAATTGGGCCGAATGATCGGGGCGGCAGCCGGATCGGTATTTCGGATGCGGATATGGCCACGGCTCTCCGGGCGCAGGTTGCAGACCGAAGCGGTGAAGGCCTCGAATGGGTGCAGTTCGTCGCCCAGCTTGTCGGTCGACATGGGCTGGATATGGTATTCCAGGTTCGGGGTTTCGCGGGATGGGTCGCTGCGTGCGAAACAGCCCAGCTGGCTCGGCGCCATGGTCAGCGGCCCACGTTTGAACAGGGCGTAGGCGAGGCCCATTTTTGTTTTTGCGATCATGCTGCGCGACAGGCTATTCAGGGTGGTCGTATTCTGTACCTTGAACACAGTACGAATCTGCAAATGGTCCTGCAGGTTCTCGCCGATCCCTGCATGGGCCTCGACCAATTCGATGCCGTGTTCGGCGAGCAGCGACGGTGGCCCGACACCGCTGAGCTGCAACAATTGCGGGGTCGCCACGGCACCGGTGGCCAGGATCAATTCGCCGGCGACATCGACCTCGGCCGGGGCGCCGGCGACCGTGAGGTGGAGGCCGCAGGCCCGCCGGCCGTCGAAGCGGACGCGCTCGGCATGTGCATCGGTCAAGATTTGCAGATTTTTGCGGCCGCGGGCCGGATCGAGGAAGGCGCGGGAGGTGCTCCAGCGGATGCCGCCTTTCTGGTTGACTTGGAAATAACCGCAACCGAAATTGTCGCCGCAGTTGAAATCCTCGGTCGGTGGTATGCCAGTCTCGGCGGCCGCCTGCCGGAAGGCGTCCAGGATCTCCCAGCTCAGCCGCGGCGGTTCGACCCTAAGCTCGCCGCCGGCGCCATGGTATGCGTTACCGCCGGCGAAATGGTCTTCCGAACGCTTGAAATAGGGCAGGACGTCATCCCAGCCCCAGCCTGTGTTTCCCATCTGCCGCCACTGGTCGTAGTCGCGGGCCTGGCCGCGCATATAGACCATGCCGTTGATCGACGAGCAGCCGCCCAGGGTCTTGCCGCGCGGATAGGTGATGGCTCGGTCCCCCAGACCGGCCTCGACCTCGGTGCTCAAGCACCAGTCCGTGCGCGGATTGTTGATAGTGAAAAGGTAGCCTACGGGAATGCGGATCCAGATATAGTCGTCCTTGCCGCCAGCCTCCAGCAATAGAACCTTGTGGCGACCGTCGGCGCTCAGCCGGTTGGCAAGGACGCAGCCGGCCGAACCCGCCCCAACAATGACATAGTCATAAACCCCGAGATGCTGCCGCTCGGTCATACCTGCCTCCCCTGGCTTTGCTCGGCCAGTCTAGGGCGGGCTCGGTCGCATGGCAAAGCCGCAGCATCCTGGCTATGATGGCAGTGAAGATTGGCGGGACGGAGATCCATGCAGCAGGCGAAACGATTGGTGGTCGGCATGACCGGGGCGACTGGGGCGGCAATCGGGGTGCGCCTGCTCGGTGTGTTGCAAGACACCGGCATCGAGGCCCATCTGGTGATGAGCAAATGGGCAGTCCAAACTCTGGAGGCCGAGACCAACACCTCGTTGGCCGAGGTGCGAGCCCTGGCTCATGCCTTCTACGCGCCGACTGAGATGGGAGCGGCAATCTCCTCTGGATCGTTCCCAACCGACGGCATGGTGGTCGTGCCCTGTTCGATGCGCAGCGCTGCGGCGATTGCGACTGGCCTTGGCGACAGCCTGGTCCACCGGGCCGCCGACGTGACCTTAAAGGAGGGGCGCAAGCTGGTGCTGGTACCGCGCGAAACCCCGCTCAACCAAGTGCATCTCGAGAACCTTTTGAAGCTGGCCCGGATGGGAGTGGCGATCGTGCCGCCAATGCCAGCCTTCTACAACCGGCCGCAATCGGTTGCCGACATCGTCGACCACATCGCCGCCCGCATCCTCGACCAGCTCGGCATCGAGACCGATCTCACGGACCGCTGGTCGGGCATGCCGTGACGACAGAATTGGCGGCGGTTTCCTGTTAGTTCAGATCCTTTAGCCATTCCACCAAGCGCGCCTCAGGTACCTCGGCGATCCGTTCGGCCAGGCGGTTGGCGAATTCAGTAGCGGTGGCACTCAAGCCCGAGGTGTCGACCACCACCCTTGGGTGGGAAATCCGGGCCAGCCGGTGCAACTCTTCGGCGGCATCCCAGATCAGGTCAAACAACATGTTGATACGGTTGACCACATGCCAGGGCGGGCGGCCACGACGGCCCCGCTCCAGGGCCGACAGGTAAGCGGCGCTGAGGCCGAGCTCTGCCGCCATCGACTTCAGGGTCATCCGCTGCGCTCTCCGCAGTTCACGCACCTTGGCACCGAACGGCGTGATGCTGGCGCTTTTCGTCATCGCCTCACTCCGGCGTGTCGCGCCGACGGCGCAACAGGACATAATAAGCTCCGCCGCCGCCATGTTTAAGGTGGGCCGGTTCAACCGCAAGCACCTGGCGCCCGTGTGGTCCGGTTCGCAACCAACGCGGCACGTTGGCTTTCAGAATCCCTGGCTCGGGCCCCGGCAGGAAACCCTCGTCGCGTCGTGGCCGAGATCCCTTGCCGGTGATCACCAACAGGCAGCGCTTGCCGCGACGTACCGCCTGGTCGACGAAGCTGTCGAGCCGGTGATGGGCCTCGGCCTGGGTCAGGCCGTGCAGGTCGATACGCCCGTCGATCTGGGTTCGGCCCTGGCGCAGGCGTTGAGTCGAACGCTTGTCGAGCCCCGCGATGCTGGAACGTTTCGAGCTTTCCGGTGACGCAGGGGCGGGTGCCGGGGGTGGCGCGACAGGACGCGGCGCGACCGCAGAAGGCGGTGATCCCCGTTGCTGAGAAGGCTGGGCTTTTGGCGCCGCGGGTTCGGCGCGCGAGTGGCGCAACGGCTTGACGCCGGCGGCAACCCGTTGCCACAGCCGTTCCTCTTCAGCGGTCAGCCCGCGACTAATCTCCCGCTTGCGGCCCATCTTCGACCAATATCACGTGCAGGCGCTTGGGGCCGTGAGCGCCCTTGACCAGGGTGCCCTCGATATCCGCCGAGCGCGACGGGCCGGTGATAAAGTTAACCGTTCGCGGCATGGCGCCGGCCGCCCGGATCCGGGTCCAGGCCTCCTCCAACGGTCCGGCCACCTGATCAGCCCGCACCAGCACGACATGGTTTTCCGGCAGGAAGTTCAGGGTCGCCGGGGCATGCGGCCCAGAAGCGGTGACGATCGACCCGGTTTCCGCAACTGCCGCAATCGCGGTTGTCAAGCTGGCGGTATCGTCGGCTGCCGCCGGGCCCGAGATGCACTCGACCATTGGCACCCTCTCCCACGGCAGCTCTTCAAGCGTTGGATGGGGTGCCAGCTTGCAGCGGCTAGGGAGGTTGTGGCGGCCCAGATAATCGGCCAGGGCTGCCGGCACATCATCCAGTGATGCGACCCGGTCGACGGTCGCCTCGACCGCCTCGATCCTGGCGATGAACATGTCGACCAGTTCGGCATGGGGTCGAGCACTCCGGTCCGGCACCAGGTTGCGATGGGGTTTGGCCAAACCCGCCTCCAGCGGTTCGGCGGCCGTCCGGTCCAGAGCGCCGCGGCCCAGGGAGCGGCGCAACGTGCCGAGGATCTCGTCACGGGCTCCGGTCATTGTCGGCCTTCCCGTTTGCGCCATTGATCGATGAAGGTGCCACCCTGCGGCGCCGGCATATCGCGCGCTCCCGTCCAGCCGCCGGCCAGCGGCAAGCTGCGGAACCGGCCGCGTCGGCGCCCGATAGCGGCCAGCAGGCCGATCGCCGGCCTCACTGCCAGTCGGTAGAGCGCTGGCCGCCGGACCAACCAGCCCCAGGCAGCCAGGCCGAGCCGTTCGCTTTGCGGATTGAGCCGCGCTTGGTGTGCCCGGGTGCGCCAGTTGCGCAGTAGCTTGGGCAGCGGGATCCGCATCGGACAGACATTCTCGCAAGCGCCACAGAACGTCGAGGCATTTGGCAGGTGCCGCGCCTCCTCGAGCCCGACGAAATGGGGATCCAGAACCGCCCCGATGGGGCCGGGATAAACCCAGCCATAGGTATGGCCGCCGACCGCCCGGTAAACCGGGCAATGGTTCATGCAGGCACCGCAACGAATGCAGCGCAAAACTTCGCGCATTTCGCTGCCCAGCAGCTTGGAGCGGCCATTGTCCAGCAGCACCACGTGGAAAGCGGGCGGTCCGTCGAGGTCTGTCTCGCGCCGTGGCCCGGTCGAGAAGGTGGTATAGACCGACATTTCCTGTCCGGTGGCCGAGCGGGCCAGCAACCTCAAGATAGTGGTCGCGTCCTCCAGTGTCGGCACCACCTTTTCGATGCTGGAGACCACCACATGTGCCTTGGGCAGCAATTGGGTCAGGTCGCCATTGCCCTCATTGGTGACGATCACGGTCGAGCCGGTCTCGGCGATCAGGAAATTGGCGCCCGTGATGCCGACATCGGCGTCGATATATTTCTGGCGCAGGATCTCGCGCGCCTCGTTGACCAGGGCGGCTGGTTCGCTGTGCCGCGTCTCACGGCCGTATTGCTTATGGTGGTCGTGAAACAGGTCGGCGATCTGGTCACGGGTCTTGTGCAGCGCCGGGCCGATGATGTGTCCGGGCGGTTCGTCGGCCAGTTGGATGATGTATTCGCCAAGGTCGGTCTCGATTGGCTCGACCCCATTGGCCGCAAGAAAGGGATTGAGGGCGATCTCCTCGGTGATCATCGATTTGCCTTTGGTGCAGGTCTTGGCATCGACACCGCGGCAGATTTCCAGGACTGTCTCCCGCGCCTCGGCCGCGGTGCGGCACCAATGCACCTGGCCACCGGTTTCGTGAACTTTCGCCTCGAACCGCTCCAGGTAATAGTCGAGGTGATTGAGGACATGGTTCTTGATGTCACGGCCCTGGTCGCGCAAGGTTTCGAACTCGGGCAGGGCCTGGGCTGCCTCGAGCCGCCGCGCCGACAGGCCATATTCGAAAAACTTCAGAGCCGTCTGTAAGCGCTGGTCGGCGATCGCGGCCCGGGCCTTGGCTTTGAACTCACTGCTGGTGGCGCGCATCAATCGGTGCCCCCGCCCGACGGATCGCCGATCGCCGGCCTATCTGTCATGCCTGCCAGGACTTCCGCCACGTGGCGGCCCTCGACCGGAATGCCGTCGCGGCGCATTCGCCCGACAATATTCATCAGGCAACCAAGATCACCGGCCAGCACCAGCGGCGCCTCGGTGGCGGTTAACCCGGCTACCTTGCGGCGCACGATTTCGGCGGAGACATCGCCATATTTGATACTGAAGGTGCCGCCGAAGCCGCAGCACTCCTCGGCGTTTTCCGACTCACGCAGGGTCAGACCCTGGACCTGGGCCAGCAATTGCCGCGGTTGGCGCTTGATCCCCAGTTCGCGTAGGCCCGAACAACCATCATGATAGGTTGCGATGCCGTCGTGACTGACCTCAAGCTGGGTCACCCCCATTACATCGGTTAAGAAGCTCGTGAGTTCGTATGTCCGCTCGGCCATGCCTTCCGCCACTTTAAGCAGTTCCGCGTCCTCGGCCACCAGTTCGCTGTAGTGACGCTTGATAGTGCCGGCGCAAGATCCGGACGGCACCACCACATAGTCGAAGGACCGGAAGGCATCGACCACCTGGGCAGCGATCGCTTTCGCCGTGGACCGGTCGCCGGAATTGTAGGCCGGCTGGCCGCAGCACGTCTGTACCAGCGGCACGGTCACCCGGCAGCCGGCGTCCTCGAGCAGCTTGACCGCCGCAAACCCGACGCTGGGTCGGAACAGGTCGACAAGGCAGGTGACGAACAGACCTACATTAATTCCGGATTCCGACATTGCCTCCCCTTGCCGGCATGTTTGCCTGCCCGAGAGCGCTGATATCGGCCCCCGAGTCCAATCCTCCAATCGCGGCGGCAGTATAGGGGATGGTACGGCGCGATACCAGATTTCAGCGGCTGTCGTTTGCCCGCCGCTCGGCAACCACCCGCGGCAGCAATAGCCAGATTCGGCCCGGCTGGCGCATCCGGCCAGCAATCTCGCCCGCCGCCACGCCGGTGCCAAAGAAAACATCGCCGCGCACTGGCCCACGGATCGCGCCGCCAGTATCTTGGGCGATCATAAGCCGTTGGTAGGGCCGGTCGGCACTACCGCTGGATTCCGCAGTTTTCGGCAGTTCTGTTGCTAGCCATACCGGCACCCCATAGGGTACATACCTTCGATCAACCGCCAGCGAACGGCCTGCGGTCAGGGCCGCGCCCTGTGCCCCAAGCGGGCCCCCGTCCACCGGACCAAGATCGCGAAAGAAGACGAAGGACGGATTGGCCGCCATGATGTCCGACGCCTGATCGGGGTGGCCGGCCAGCCAGGCTCGGATGCTCTGCATCGACACCTGGTCCTTCTCGATGGCACCACTGGCGACCAGGTCGCGGCCGATCGCCCGGTAAGCATGGCCGTTCACCCCATCAAAGCCAAGCCGCATTTCGCCGCCTTCCGCCAGCCTGACCCTGCCCGAGCCCTGGATGTGTAGGAAAAAGGCGTCGATTGGATTGTCGACCCAGACCATTTCCAGGCCACGACCCGCAACGGCGCCGGTGTCAATCGCAGCCCGATCGGGATAGGGGCGCAAATGCCCGTCAACTACCCGCCCAGCAATGCGGCGGCCCGCCAGGTCGGCCCGGAACTGGCCGAGGTCGACCTGTACCAGATCGTCGGGCCGCCGATAGAGCGGGTAACGGTGGATATCGTCCGGTTCAAGGCGGCCCTGTAACTCCGGTTCGTAGTACCCGGTAAACAGCCCCTCCGCCTCGCCATTGTTGGTAGCGGCGAAGGGTACGAAAAAGGCTTCGAAGAAACGATGTGCCGCCTCGGGCTCAGGACCGACGCCTGCCGCCGCGGCACAGACCTCGCGCCAGTCAACAACGTCGCCGGCAACACCGGCGGCGCCAAGGCTGCGATCATTTGGCTGAGGCTCAAACCGGGCACAGCTCAGGCGGAAGGCATTGAGGGCGTCGGTCTTGTCGTCCGCCGCCCAACCCGGCAGATCGGCCAAATCAGCCCGGGCCACTTTCAGCTGGTCACCAACCGGCGGTCGCGGCCAGAACTGCAGCAGTGCCAGCAGAACCAGACCGGCCACCAGCAGCCCAGCGCCGATCGCTGCGTGCCGCCGGTTCCGGATCATGTCAATTGGGCGCGCGTGTCGCCGCTAAGGCCCAGTTCGGATTGGATGAGCGGGTGTTGCGGACGAAGGTCCAGATGTCGGTGATCTTTTGCACCGCGGTCGGGTCGCCGGCAATGACTTCACCGGCTGCATCGCGCGTGACCGAGATCATTTCACTGACAAACTTGACCGTTACCTTGGCCAACTTTCCTTCCAGTTCAGCTTCGATGATGTCGGCGGAATTCAGGGAAACCAGCGATTGCTCTAGTACTTCCCCGGTTTCCTCGCGGTGTTTCAAGACCTGGTCGAAATTCCGCATGACATCGTCACTGAGCAACGGTTTCAGGGTCTTGCGGTCACCGCCAGCAAAGGCCTCGACAATCATCTCATAAGCTGCGCGGGCACCGCTGGTGAAGGTCTGAGGCGAGAAGCTGCGGTCGGCGGCACGTATTTGGGTCAGCCCGGCTGCGATGCCGTCCTCCATACCCTCGATCTCGGCCCGAACCTCGTCCTCGTTGCGGCTGCGGTCGGGCAAATGGACCACGTTGCCATCCTGCTCCTCCGACGCGTCGCGCAGAAAGTCGGGCGGCTGCTGTTCGTGGCCGCCGCGACGCCCAAGCACACTGCGCAGGCGCAGGATGATGAACGCGGCAACCATCGCCAACAATATAATGTCGAAAAACCCGTTGCCTTCGAACATAATGCCCAACTCTGTTGTCAAGCTGCGCCAAGCCGCCACACCGCTCTGGCCAAGGCCAACCCCAGGCTGCCCACGAACTTTAGCGGCACCTGAGGGTGCGGTCCAGGTAGGTTTCGCGCTTTGCAGCCACTATCTGTGGACTCAATAGATAGGATCATTCCTAGGCGAGAGCAAGCATGGCCCTCATCATCCTGGCGCTGCTGATCACCGTGCCCATCGTCGAAATCATGCTGTTCATTGAGATCGGTGGGCGTATCGGCGTCTGGTCGACCGTTGCGGTAGTTGTATTGACGGCGATCGCCGGCACCGCGCTGCTCAGGTACCAGGGCCTGAACACCCTGACCCGGGCTCAGGCCCAACTCGACCAGGGCCGCTTTCCCATGGCCGAATTGTTCGATGGACTGTGCCTGCTGGCCGCCGGACTGGTCCTGCTGACCCCTGGCTTTTTAACCGATGCGATCGGCGCCCTGCTGTTTCTGCCTCCGGTCCGTGCAGCGCTCCGGCGCCTGGTCGCAGCCAAACTGATGGCCGCAGACGGTGTCCATGTGCGTCACGGCATGCAACCCGGCCGGCCGGCTCAGCCTAGTCCCCATGACGACGACATCATCGATGTTGACTTCACGGAAGTGGGAAATGAAGACGACTTGCCGCCGGTTGAGGAAAGCCGCTGGCGGCCGCCATCTGCCAAGGACGGCTCCTGACCGCTGGATTGGCCACAAAGCCTTGTCCGACTTGGCCAATCGTGTTAGGTCGTGCGCGGCCCGGCTGGCCGGCCGGTGGCCCAATTCATTCGAGCGGGAGCGGTAAATGGCCGAGGACACGACAAATCAGGCAACGGGCGGCAACGGCCAGGCCCAGGATGGCGCGGACCAGCAACCGCAACTGAGAATCCTCTCGCAGTACGTCAAAGACTTCTCTTTCGAAAACCCGGAAGCGCCCAACAGCCTGTCACCAGAACGCGGCATGCCGCAGATCGATGTCAATTTCGACGTCCAGGCGCAACAGGTCGGAGACGAGAACTTCGAAGTGAGCCTGCGCGTCGCGGTTAATGCCAAGCACGGCGAGGACACCGCATTTCTGATCGAGCTGGTCTATGGCAGCCTGTTCCTGCTGCGTAACATTCCGCCCGAGAATTTAGAGCCAATCTGCTTGATCGAATGTCCCAGGCTTATCTTTCCTTTCGCCCGGCGAATCATTGCCGATGCCTGCCGTGATGGTGGCTTCCCGCCGTTGATGCTGGACCCGATCGATTTCATGGCGCTTTATCAGGCACGTCAACAGGCTCAGGCCCAAACGCCCCAGGCTGACGACACAGAGTCAAGCTGATTGCATGCTAGCTTTTAACGGAATCGCGCCACAGCGGTGAATCGATTTCGTTCAAGAACTTAGCATGGGCGTCGAGTTCAGCCTGATTTGGCCGGTACACGCGAGGTGGATGTACTTCAGCTTTTACCTCATTTTCAACCCCTGCTACGGCCCCTGTCGCTGCCTGAGCCGACAAATCGAGGCCCAGAGCGGTCTGGCGCCCACCCAGCAGTTCGAGATAGACCTCGGCTAGTAATTCCGCATCCAAGAGTGCGCCGTGTTTGACACGTTCAGTGTTGTCGATGCTGAACCGTCGGCACAGCGCATCCAGATTGACTTGGGCACCCGGAAACTTGCGCCGGGCCAAACGCACCGTATCGATCGCACGGTTCGGTGGCAGGGCGGGATGGTCGAGGCGGGCCAGTTCGGCATTCAAGAACCGCATGTCGAACTCGGCATTGTGGATCACCAAGGGCGCGTCGCCGATGAAAGCAAGAAAATCCGCCGCTATATCCGCGAACACCGGGTGTTTTTCGAGGAAAGAAATGGAAAGTCCATGGACGCGAAAGGCTTCCTCGGGCATGTCCCGCTCGGGATTGATATATTGGTGGTAGGTGAGACCACTGGGAATATGGTTGACCAGCTCGACACAGCCGATTTCCACCACCCGGTCACCACGGGATGGGTCCAAGCCGGTGGTCTCGGTATCGAGGACGATTTCGCGCATCATCTTAATCCCTAATCCGTCTTCGCCTACCGTCGATCCCGCTTCGGTCCCCAGACCCGGCCCTCGGCTAGGCTCAGGCGCCCGACGATCCGCCGGATGATACACCAGGAATGGCGTTTATTCAGACCGCTGGCGATCACAAAATCAGCCCGCCGCCGTTTTTCCCGGTCGGGCATCTGCTGCGCCAGCACGGCCGCGAACTTCTCTGGGGACATGCCGGGGCGCCGCAGCACCCTTTGCCGCTGCAGGAGATAGGGGGCGCTCACGACCGCTACATAGTCACACCGCTGGTTCCCGCCGGTTTCCAACAGCAGCGGAATGTCCAGCACCACCAGCGTTGTCTGCCGCCGGGCCATCGCGGCCAGGAACCGCCGCTGCGCCTGACCGACCAGTGGGTGAATGATGGCTTCCAGTCGGCGCAAGGCGGCAGCATCACCGAACACCCGCCGCCCCAGCTCCGCACGGTCGACGGTTCCGTCGCGGATCACACCGGGAAAGGCCTCACCAACCGGTGCCACCGCTTTGCCGCCCTTGGCCATCACCCGGTGGACCGCGGCGTCGGCGTCATAGACCGGCACGTTCATCCGGCGAAAGGCTTTTGCCGCTTCGCTCTTGCCCATGCCGATCGATCCGGTCAGACCCAGGATCACCATGTTCAGTCTCCCGCCGCCAGGACATGGGCCCGCAGTTCGGGCGTGACTTCCGGCGTCACCCCGAACCAGGCGGCAAACCCCGGCACGGCCTGGTGCAGCAACATACCAAGCCCGTCGATCGTCGGGTTGCCGCGGGCCCGGGCAGCGGCCAGCAGAGATGTCTCCAGCGGCGAATAGACGATGTCGTTGACCACTGCCGACAGGGGCAGGCGGGCCAGGTTCAGGTCTAGCGGCGGCGCACCGACCATGCCCAAAGAAGTTGTATTGACCAGTAGCCCGGCGTCGACCAGGATTTCGCTCCGGGCAGCCCACTTGCACGGGCTGATGGCGCTGCCGAACTCACTCGCTATTAGTTCGGCGCGTTCTAAACTGCGGTTGACCAGTTTGATTTCCGGGACACCTGCGTCGAGCAGCGCAACAATCACTGCGCGCGCCGCGCCGCCGGCGCCAAGGATCACTGCTGGTCCGGCTTTTGGATTCCAGCCATCACAGCCGTTGATAAGATTGTGGACAAATCCGAAGGCGTCGGTGTTGCGGCCGGTCAGTTTCCCTGTTGTTTCAACCGTTACGGTGTTGACGGCACCGATCCGGCGGGCCGTCTCGTCGACCGTGTCGACCAACCGCAAGACTTCTTCTTTATGGGGCAGGGTGATGTTGGCGCCCTGCATACCGAGGGCGGCCATACCCCGGATGGCGGTCGCGATGGCCTTCGGCTGCACAGCCATTGGCACATAGGCGCCGTCGATATCGTATATGCGCAACCAATACCCGTGCAGGCGAGGCGACAGTGAGTGGGAAACCGGCCACCCGATTACTCCCGCGACACGGCCGGCGCCGCTCAGACCACCGTCTACGTTCTTGCTCATATCGCCAGGGCTCCGTGCTGCCGCAACGCGGACAACAATGGCAGCAGCGGCAGGCCAAGAATGGTGAAGTAGTCGCCCTTGACCTCTGAGAACAACTGCAGCCCAATCCCCTCCAACCGATAAACACCAACACTTTCAAACGCTTGGTCTCCCATTTCTGCAAGATACCAGTCAAGAAAGTGATCGGAAAATGGCCGCATGATCAGTCGCGCTGTAGCAACATGCTGCCAAACCAGATGGTTATCCCGCACCAAACAAATGGCGGAGTGGAGTTCGTGTGCTTGGCCGCGCAGCAGAGCCAGGCTGGCCCGTGCTTCGTCGAGATTGCCTGGCTTGTCGAGCCAGCGACCTTCGCAGGCCAACATTTGGTCGGCCCCGATCACCAGAGCGTCAGGTTGGGTATCCGCCACCGTGCTGGCCTTGGCCAAGGCCAGATCGACGGCTACTTCGCGCGCGGTCTTGCCCTGCGCTCGACCGGTGGACTTGACCGGTGCTTCATCCACCATTGCCGGGCATTGTGTGAAACAGATGCCGGTCCGCCGCAAGAGATCAGCGCGGGCTGAACTGGCCGAAGCCAGAATCACTTCACGGTTGGGTGAACTAGCCAGGTCGGTTGTGGATAACTCTTGGGACAATTTCTAAGCCATGATAGTAAGATGTTGATTAGGCTTTAGTTAATATTCGCCAACCAGGATCAGCTGCCAAGTGAAATCGGCGCGGCCAGATATTGCGGGAATCAGTTTATGCCGGAAAGCGACCGTATCGTCTCGTTGAACGCTGTCGAGCGTCGCGATGCGTTCCTATCCAGCCGGATAAAACTGACCGACTTCCTGATCACCTACACGCTTTTCGAGAGCTACCGCAATTTCGTCACCCACAATCGCCCGTTTCCGTTCATCGGTACGGACCGGATCCTGCCAGGCATGGCCCAGCCTTCGATCGAGCATCCCTACCAAAACACAGCACTGATTCTCCTCCTGGATGGGCATCTGCCGCGTGGTCTAAACAAGCATTTTCGCCTGCGCGCCTCAAACAAGGTGACTTGGCGCAATATACAAAGGCTAGCGCCGGATATTGATCTTACCAATTACAAGGCGGCCCATTGCCAACTCGGTTCGGCTGAGGTCGACGGCCTGCTGCGCCAATTGTCGCGCCTTGATTATGCCTTGCTTGTGGAGCGGGAACTGACCAGCGGCGACGAAGATCCGCCCTGCGCATTGACCCACATGCATGTCAAGGTCGAACGCCTGACCGATAATGCGATCCGGGATCTAGGCCGAAAGCTGGGTTATCTCGATCGCAGCTTGTTCGAGCGCGGCGAGGACTATGCCGAAGCGCTGGAAGCAAAGTACTTTGAATACTATGGCTTTGCCACCAACGCCTCGGGGCGCAAGAGCGCCGCCGCCATGGCCTGCCAGCTATTGGGCCAACACCTGTCGCGGTTCAACGTCTTCCTGTCCAGCCAAGAGGATTGTCGCCTGACCATCCTCGATGAATCAGACATCGTCACTCAGTACCTCTTGATCAGGCTGGACCAACCGGCCCTGGAACGATTGCACGCTGCCTGTGTCGTGGCCGGGCTCGGCAAACCGGAACGCTTCATCGCCTTCTATGATCGCGAAAGCGGCCATCCAGTGGTGCTTTACCGGGTTCGACTGCGGCGAACCGCTGCCGCCTCGGCCGGCGAGCGCCAGGAACGCGACCACGGCCTGACCACGGCGTGGCTTGAGATCAGTGATGAGGCGGTGATTCTTCCGCCCGGCGAGCTTCGCCAGGAAGTCCCTTTCGCTTGGGCGGCCGAAACGGACTAACCCGCGTCGTCTACGACCTCCGCCTGTTCCTGTTGGCGGTAATAAAGGTTGAGGATGGCGGCCGCGATTTCCTCAATCGAGCGGCGGGTCACATCTATCACCGGCCAACCCTTTCGGCTGAATAGCTTGCGTGCCTCGGCCACTTCTTCGCGAACGGATTGCGGCTCGACATAATCGGTTTCCGGTTCCTGATTGAGCTGCCTGAGCCGGTTGCGGCGAATCTGGACCAAGCGGTCTGGACTGGCCGTCAAGCCAACCACTAGCGTATCGGTCAGCCGATCAAGTTCGGGCGGCAGTGGGCAGTGGGGAACCATCGGCACGTTGGCGGCCTTGATTCCGCGGTTGGCGAGATAAATGCAAGTCGGTGTCTTTGTGGTGCGTGAAACTCCGACCAGGATAACATCGGCCTGGCCTAGCGCTTCCGGCAGTTGTCCATCATCATGAGCCATCGAGAAATGCATCGCCTCGATGCGATTGAAATATTCCGCATCCATTTCGTGCTGTCGGCCCGGCTGGCCACGGCTCTCGTCACCAAGGTAACCGCCAAGCGCCGCCATCAAGGGATCGAGCACTGCAATCACCGGCACTTGCAGTCGACGGCAGGCCTCCTCGAGATGTTCACGCAACTCGGTGCTCACCAGGGTGAACAAGACCATCCCGGGATAGCCCTCGATCATCGCGATAACCTTGTCGAGTTGGGCGACGCTGCGCACCAGATACCAGCGATGAAGGGTTGGCTCGGCCGATTCGAACTGAACCAGGGCCGCCTTGGTGATCGAGTTCAGTGTCTCGCCGGTCGCATCCGAGACCAAATGTAGGTGAAACTTCGTCATACCCTTGATTCTAAGCCATTTTTTTCCCAGGAACTAAGCCTCCCTACAAACCTCGACCGCCTGTCAATAAGGTGTGGAAAACTTTCGTGATTGGCGTTCGCAAAATACTTATCCCGTGTGTCCAACGCTGGTGTCCCGCAATATTCCCCAGTGGAGTAATTCTGTCCATCGTGAACGTGCCTGTGAATGCTTATCCGCACCTCCGACCACTTGCCGATTTACCCACATAGTCCCCACGATCCACATCCCCGTTGACCCAATCCTGGCGCGATTTATTGTCGACTAGTCCCCAGGACCGGTGCCCGACGCGGGCCGGAAGAAGATCGTAGGATAACCCGGTGGACATTGCAAAATCCCCGTTTTCCACAGCACAACAACCACCCAAAACCTTTTAAAACCATAAGAAATTAGATGTTGAACCGAATGGAAAAAGATGCTTTTCACTGGTGTTCCAACACCAATTGGGAACGATCTTTTGAATCAGGCGAAGCGACCGAAAAACCGATTTCTGCGGGTATTGAACCAACAACCGGTCGACCGGCCACCGTTTTGGTTCATGCGCCAAGCCGGGCGCTACCTGCCGGAATACCGTGAGATACGCCAGGGTACGGACGGCTTTCTCCATCTCTGTTATTCGCCGGACCTGGCTACCGAAGTAACTCTGCAGCCGATCCGCCGCTATGCCATGGATGCGGCCATCCTGTTTGCCGACATCCTGGTGGTTCCTGATGGCCTTGGCCAGAAAGTCGATTTCAAGGTCGGCGAAGGGCCGGTCTTGGAACGCCTCGCCGATCCGGCCGCGGTTGCTGACTTTGACCAAGGTCGTTTTCTCGACCATCTGGCGCCCGTCTACGAGGCGGTGCGGCGGATCCGATCTGAACTCGATCCCGAAACCGCCTTAATCGGCTTTGCCGGCGCACCCTGGACCGTTGCAACCTACATGGTCGAGGGCGGCTCCAGCAAAGACTACGCTCGGACCCGCGATTGGGCGATTGGCGACCCGCGGGGCTTTGCCGGCCTGATCGACCTCCTGGTCGAAGCGACGGTGTCGCATCTTTCCGCCCAGGTCGAGGCTGGCGCCGACGCGGTGCAGATATTTGATACCTGGGCCGGTGTGCTGCCGGCCAGCGGCATCAGGCGCTGGTGTATCGAACCGGCGGCCCGCATCGTCGCCGGCCTAAGGGCTAGGTTCCCTGATTTACCGATCATCGGCTTTCCCCGCGGCATTGGGGTCTTGTACGCGGTTTTCGTGCGCGAGACAGGGGTTTCCGGGGTCAGCATCGATAGCAGCGTCCCGGTGGATTGGGCAGCCGATTCTCTGCAGCCTCACTGCGCCGTGCAGGGCAATCTCGATCCGCTGATCTTGGTTGCCGGCGGCGAGACGATGCGTAGCGAGGCATCGGCCATTCTTGAGCGGCTGGCACCGGGACCTTTCATTTTCAACCTCGGTCATGGCATCGTGCCCCAAACCTCGCCCGAACATGTTGCCGAACTTAGCGATCTGATCCGTGGTTGGAGGGGTGGCTGATGGCTTCCAGCCGGACAGCAGTGGTGCTGTTCAATCTCGGTGGACCGGATTCACCGGCCGCGGTCAAGCCGTTTCTGTTCAATCTGTTCCACGACCCGGCGATCATCTCGATCAGCCAGCCTTGGCGCTGGCTCCTGGCCAAGCTGATTTCCGGCCGGCGGGCACCGGTGGCCCGGGCGATTTATGAGCGGATCGGCGGCAAATCTCCGCTCCTCGACCTGACCCGCGACCAGGCGAAAGCGCTGCAAGCGGCCCTTGCAGAGCGAGCCAACGAAGGTGCGGAATACCTGGTTTCAATCGCGATGCGTTACTGGCATCCGTTCAGTGACGCGGCGGTTAAGGAGGTCAAGGCGTTTGCGCCAGATCGGGTCATACTGCTGCCTTTGTATCCGCAGTTTTCGACCACTACCGGCGACAGTTCCCTTGGTGATTGGAAACGGGCCGCGATTCAGCAATCCTTCGTCGTCGAGACAAGTTCTGTGTGCTGTTACCCCACCACCCAGGCAATCGTTGCTGCCCAAGCCCGGCTGATTAGACCGGTGCTGGCGGAAGCCGCTGCCACGGGCCGACCACGGGTACTGTTTTCCGCCCATGGCCTGCCAAAAAAAATCGTTGATGGCGGGGATCCCTATCAGTGGCAGGTTGAGCAGACCGTAGCAGCGGTTTTAGAGGAACTGGGTCCGGGCGCGTTTGACGCCGTCACTTGCTATCAGAGCAAGGTGGGTCGCTTGGAATGGATTGGTCCCTCGACAGACGATGAAATCAAAACAGCCGGCCGTGAGGGGCGCCCGGTGGTAGTGGTGCCGATTGCCTTCGTCTCGGACCACAGCGAGACCCTGGTCGAGCTCGACATCGAATACCGGGAACTGGCCGAGCAACACGGGGTGCCGGCCTATCACCGAGTGCCGGTACTGGGCACCGACACCGATTTCATCGCTGCTCTGGCTGATCTTGTACAGGCGGCATCCGAACGGCCGGGCTTTCACTCCCAGACAGGCGGCCGGCTCTGCCCCAAGGCCCTGGGCCGCTGCGCGCAGGCGTGAGGTCAGCTCAATGATGGACTGGCTCAGCGATTGGTACCTTTGGCTCAAGGCGGTTCACATCATCGCCGTTATCTCGTGGATGGCCGGCATGCTGTACCTGCCGCGGCTCTTTATTTATCACTGCGATGCGCCGGCCGGCTCGATCCAGTCAGAGACATTCAAGGTGATGGAACGGCGGCTGCTGAAGTACATCATCAACCCGGCAATGATTGTCGCGTGGATCCTTGGTATTGCACTTCTGGCCTTGATCGGCTTCGATATGGTCTGGGTCTACATTAAGTTGGTGGCAGTGATCTTACTGACCATGGTGCACCATTACCTAGCGGCCTGGCGCAAGGATTTTGAAGCCGACCGCAACCGCCACCCGGCCAAATTCTATCGGGTGATGAACGAGGTTCCGACGATCTTGATGATCATCATCGTTCTAATGGCTGTGGCGAAGCCTTTTTAACGGCGGGTTTCCTTCCGTCTTCTTCTTTCACTTTCACCATTTCTTAACCACTCTTGATTTGACTCCTATGAAGCATTAGATCATGGTGAGGCCGTGGTCGCGATGGTACCGACGACCGGACCATTGTCTTTCACGTTCTCCCGACACTTCTTCACCGTCACTGAAGCCTTGCCCGCGCACTCTGCGGCGGCAGCGCCCAAATCGGATACCCACCTGAAGCGAGCCGTTCGGCTCACTAGATCTCCGGAAACCACGATCAATGAACCTGCAAGATCTGAAACAGAAATCGCCTACCGAGCTCCTGAATTACGCCGAGGAGTTGGAGGTCGAAAACGCCAGTACCATGCGCAAACAAGACATGATGTTTGCCATCCTCAAACAACTGGCTGACCAAAACATCGAGATTTCAGGTGGCGGGGTGCTTGAAGTGCTACAGGATGGTTTTGGGTTTCTGCGTTCGCCGGAAGCCAACTATCTACCCGGGCCCGACGATATTTATGTCAGCCCAAGCCAGATCCGCCGTTTCGGGCTTAGGACGGGCGACACCGTTGAGGGACAGATTCGAGCGCCGAAAGACGGTGAGCGCTATTTTGCTCTGCTGAAGATTAGCTCGATCAATTTTGAGGAACCGGAAAAAACCCGCCACAAGGTGCATTTCGACAATCTGACGCCGTTATTCCCTGACCAGCGCTTCACGCTTGAGACCGATGATCCTACGGTCAAGGACCAGTCAAGTCGGGTGATCGATTTGGTGACTCCAATCGGCATGGGCCAGCGGGCGCTAATCGTGGCGCCACCCCGGACCGGCAAGACAGTATTGCTGCAGAACATCGCCCATTCGATCGCCGCCAACCACCCAGAGGTCTACCTGATCGTGCTGCTGATCGACGAGCGGCCTGAGGAAGTCACCGACATGGACCGTTCGGTCAAGGGCGAGGTGGTGTCTTCGACCTTCGACGAGCCGGCGACCCGGCATGTCCAGGTTGCGGAAATGGTCATCGAGAAGGCCAAGCGCTTGGTCGAACACAAACGCGACGTGGTGATCCTGTTGGACTCGATCACCCGCCTGGCCCGGGCCTATAACACTGTGGTGCCGTCCTCCGGCAAGGTACTGACCGGCGGCGTCGACGCCAATGCCCTGCAGCGCCCGAAACGCTTTTTCGGCGCCGCACGCAACATCGAGGAGGGCGGCTCGCTGTCGATCATCGCCACTGCGCTGATCGACACCGGCAGCCGCATGGACGAGGTGATCTTCGAGGAGTTCAAGGGCACCGGCAACTCCGAGATCATCCTCGACCGTAAGCTGATCGACAAACGCACCTTCCCGGCCATCGACATCACCAAGTCCGGCACCCGCAAGGAAGAGTTGCTGGTCGACAAGGGCACGCTCTCGAAAATGTGGGTGCTGCGCCGGATCCTGATGCCGATGGGCGTGGTCGACGCCATGGAATTCCTGCTCGACAAGCTGAAGTCGACCAAGAACAACAGCGAATTCTTCGATTCAATGAACACTTAGAGAGCAGTGGGGTACTTACTGCCCTCGCTGAACGATCCACTTTGACTTCAGATCGGGGATTCTCGCGAGTCCCTGATATCTGAGCCTAGCGGGCACAATACCGCAGCGGTGTCATTGAGTGTGCTTCTCACCGCCTTGAGGAAGGCGACCTCGCGCACCAGGCCACCGCCTTTCCCTGTAAGCTAAAACTCCCGCCAAGAGGTGTATATACAAAACGCGAATGCGATGCATTTGCGAATATTGGAAACAAATACTGGGCGTCACAAGTCCGGTGAATCCGTTTTGGTGGGCCGCCACCATCTTTGTCAGGTAGGTTTCGCCGGCTAATTCCCGGCACTGCCATTGCAATTTGGAGATATTCAGTGGCGCAGGCCGACTTTGATCGCTGTAGATACAGTGGTGCCGTTAAACCGGTCGAAACACAATCTGTCAGGCTGACCTGAGCACACAAACCACAGGCGATCACACCGCGCCGACTGGTCGAATGGCCCAAAAGCTGCTCGAAATGGCTTTCGGGCAACCGAGCGAAGTGATTCCGTTCGAGACGCGCCCTAGGGCAGGAAGATGGTCGAGCCCGTGGTCTTGCGGCCCTCCAGGTCCTGATGCGCCTGGACCGCGTCCTTCATGGTGTAGCGCTGGTTGATCTCGATCTTGACCGCGCCCGAGCCGACCACGTCGAACAGGGCCTCTGCCGAGGCGACCAGGTCTTCGCGTTTGGCGTTGTAGGTCATCAGAGTCGGCCGGGTGATGAACAGCGAACCCTTGGCCGCCAGGATACCGAGGTCGAGTGGGGCGGGAGGGCCCGAGGCACTACCGAAATTGACCATCATGCCGAGTGGCGCCAGACAGTCCAGCGAGTCCATGAAGGTGTCCTTGCCGACCGAATCATAGACCACCGGCACGCCGGCACCGCCGGTGATTTCCTTGACCCGGTCAACGAAGTGTTCCTTCGTATAAACAATCGGATGGTCGCAACCATGAGCGCGCGCAAGGGCCGCCTTCTCGTCGTTGCCGACGGTGCCGATCACGGTTGCCCCGAGATGCTTGGCCCATTGGCAGGCGATCAGCCCGACGCCACCGGCAGCGGCGTGGAACAGAACGGTGTCGCCGGCCTGAACCTTGTAAGTCCGGCGCAGCAGGTATTCGACGGTCATGCCTTGCAGCATCATCGCTGCCGCCTGTTCGTCGCTGACCGTATCGGGAACCCTGACCAGCCGGTCAGCGGGAATTAGCCTTGCCTCGGCATAGGCGCCTGGCGGTGGTGCGGCATAGGCGACCCGGTCGCCGACCGCCACTTCGCCAACCCCGTCGCCGATCGCCTCGACCACACCGGCTGCTTCCATGCCGATACCGGCTGGCATCTCCAAGGGATAGAGGCCAGAGCGGTGGTAGGTGTCGATGTAATTGAGGCCGATGGCGCTGTGACGCACTTTGGCCTGTCCTGGGCCGGGATCGCCGACCTCGACATCGACCCATTGCATCACCTCTGGGCCGCCGGTTTCGTGGATTCGTATCGCCTTAGTCATGGCTGGGTCCGTCCTTTATTGGATGTTCGGCCTGCTCAGAGCCGAGCGCCCTCCAATCGCAGGAGGGCTATTTTGGTGTCGATGCCACCCTTGCCGGAGTAGCCGCCGAGGTGGCCGCTCGAAGCAGTGATCCGATGGCAGGGAATGATGATCGGGATCGGATTGGCGCCGCAGGCCTGACCGACCGGCTGGGGCGCGCTGCTGATATCGGCCGCGACGTCACCATAGGAGCGGGTCTCGCCGAACGGAATGCCCAGCATTGCCGCCCAGACTCGCTTCTGGAATGGTGTCCCGTCCGGTGCCAGCGGCAGGTCGAAATCGGTGAGCTCGCCGTCGAAATAGCGTTCGAGCTGTTCCTTGGCCTGGGCCAGCAGGGGACTCGGCCACTGCTCCGGTACCCAACCCCAATCCAGGGAAACGACTTGCTCGTCTTCCTCGAACACTGTCAGGTCGCCGATTGGGCTGTGCATTGAAAGGAACGCCAACGACTCATACCTCCGTCAAGGCCGCCTTCAAACTCCCAGCACTGTCCAGCGGCAGCGAGCAAGTCTGGCCGACACAGACAAAGGCCGCCGGCCCCTGATGCTGCCTGACCGCCTCGGCCGCCGGGTGATCATCGGCCAGAGTAACCCCGGGGGCGACCCGTTGGAAGACCCGGTTTGGCAGAGGGGCGCGAAAAACCTCCGCCACCATGTTGTCGGCTACCTGGTCTTCGGTCCCGCCGATCACAACGATGCGCAGCGGCTGCATTGCTAGGTCGACCTGGTTGAGATAGGTTGCGTGGGCAAACAGGTTGCGGCCGAGCTCGCCCGAGAACCCGGCAATCAGGGCATCGGCCTGGCGACCATAGGCGGCGCGCCCAGTCAGCAGATGTAGCCGGGTCAGGACCCCGATCATGGTGCCGTTTCCGGGCGGGGTCGCGTTGTCGGCGATCGAACGGGTGCGGGTGATCAATGTTTCGGCGTCGGCCGCGGTCAGGAAATAGCCGCCGTGGCGCGGATCCCAGAATTGGTCGTTCAAGGCGGCGGTCCAGGCTTCGGCCCGTTTCAGATAGGCCGGGTCACCGACGACTTCATGAAGGGCCAACGCTGCTCGCGCCATATTGGCGTAGTCGTCCAGCATGCCCTCATGGCGCGCCCGACCGGTGCGATAGCTGTGCCGCAACCGATCGCCCTCGGACATTGTTTCGTATACGAAATGAAATGCCCTGGTGGCGGCCGCCAGCCAGTGCGGCTGGTCAAACACCCTGGTTGCCTGGGCCAGGGCGGCAATCATCAAGCCGTTCCAATCGGCCAAAACTTTGTCGTCCCAGCCCGGATGCACCCGCAGGTCCCGCTCGACAAACAGGATATTCCGAAGCCGCGTTAGTTCGGCTTCCGTCCTGTCATTCCCCAGCGCCAGATGGTGGCTGCGGTTGAGGATCGCCTTTCCATCCCAATTACCGTCTGCGGTCACGCCATAAACCGCCTTGAATGCTGCGGCGTCACCAGCTAGCAGGCGGTCGATCTCGGCCTCGGTCCAGACGTAGAACCGACCTTCTTCGCCCTCTGAGTCGGCGTCCTGGCTGGCCGCGAAACCGCCTTCCTGCGTGGTCATTTCTCGCAGCACCCATTCGGCGGTTTCGGCGACCCGGATCCGGTACAACGGATTGCCGGTCGCCTGCCAGGCCAGGGTTAACAGGTCGATCAGCATGGCATTGTCGTAGAGCATCTTTTCGAAGTGCGGTATTAACCAGCGTTCGTCGGTCGCGTAGCGGGCGAAGCCGCCGCCTAGGTGGTCGTAAATACCGCCCTGGCACATCTGATCCAGGGAAAGTGTGACGGCGTCGCGAAACTTGGCATTGCCGGTTCGGTTTCCGGCCCGCCAAAGCAGCTCTAGGATGTGGGTCTGGGGGAATTTTGGGGCGCCGGCGAGCCCGCCAAATTCCGCATCGACCTGGCCCAGAATGTGATCGGCCACCCGATCCAGGAGATCCGGCGTCAGGTCCGGCCCGTCACTGTCTTTCGGCGCCGCCATGGCTCCCAGGGCCTCGGTGATTGCGTTTGCGTTTTTGGCGATATCGTCCGGACGCTGGCGATAGACTTCGGCGACGTGGCGCAGTACCTGGACGAAACCGGGCCGCCCATAGGCCGGTTCCGGCGGGAAATAGGTGCCGCCCCAGAACGGCCGCCCATCCGGTGACAGAAACATAGTCAGTGGCCAGCCGCCATGCTGGCCGAGCATGGCCAGCGCGGTCTGGTAGATGGTGTCGATGTCGGGGCGCTCCTCGCGGTCGACCTTGATGTTGACGAACAGCTCGTTCATGACCTCTGCTGTTGCCTCGGTCTCGAAGCTCTCATGTGCCATAACGTGGCACCAATGGCAGGCGGCATAGCCGACGCTCAGTAGGATCGGCTTGTTTTCCGCCGCTGCCTGGGCCAGGGCCTCGGGTCCCCAAGGCTGCCAATGAACGGGGTTGTCCTGGTGTTGTAGCAGGTAGGGGCTGGTTTCCTGGTCGAGCCTGTTGCGCATCCGGCGCTCCTGTCAATCCGACGACCACAAGCCCCCCAGCGGGCCGGCCGCGTTGCACGGTGCCTGCGCTTCCCTTAAGGTCGGATTGGGTGGGACCGCGACATCGGAGGAGAGCACGAAGCAATGAAGATTACCATCGATATTGATTGCACACCGCAAGAGGCAAGGACCTTTCTTGGTTTGCCGGATGTCGAGGGGATGCAGAAGGCATTAGTGGACGAGATGCAGCGGCGCATGATGGACAACCTTTCCTCGATGGATGCTGAGACCTTGCTCAAGACCTGGCTGCCGGCCGGGATTGAGGGGTGGGAGAAGCTGCAAAAGGCGTTCTGGTCGCAATTTGCCGGCGGGGCCGGCGGCAACAAGGGTGGGTCCGGCAACAGGTGACGAAGCTAGAGCTGTCTGAACCCGGCGCAACGATCTTCGCCCAGGCCAGTGGCGTAGGTCGGGCGGGGATCGCGGTGGTGCGTATCTCGGGGCCGGGGGCGCATGCGGTTGCCTGTGAAATGTCTGGGCAGCGCGAGCTGACGCCGCGGTACGCACAATTGACAGCGTTTCGGGATCCTGAAAACGGCGAGGTGATGGATCGCGGCCTATTGCTTTGGTTTCCAAGGCCGCACAGCTTCACCGGCGAGGACGTGGCTGAGTTCCAAGTCCACGGCGGCCGGGCGGTGATTGCGCGGCTTTACAAGGTTCTTTCGCGCCGGCCGAAGACACGACTGGCGGAACCCGGAGAGTTTACCCGTCGGGCCTTTGAGAATGGTCGGCTCGACCTGACCGCCGCCGAGGGGATTGCTGACCTCGTGGCCGCCGAGACCGAGGCCCAGCGCCGTCAGGCGCTCAGGCAGACGGAAGGGGCGCTGGGCAGGCTCTACGAGGGCTGGCGCGGCGAACTGATGACCGCCTTGGCCTATGTTGAGGCGGAGATCGATTTCACCGACGAAGAGTTGCCGGTCGGGACGGGGTCTCGGGGACTGGCTGCCGCGGCTCGCCTGCGCGTGGAGATCGCCGCCCATCTGGACGACGCCCATCTCGGGGAAAGGCTGCGGGACGGTTTCCAGATCGCCATCATCGGCCCGCCGAACGTTGGAAAGTCCAGCATTTTGAACCGGTTGGCTCGACGGGACGCGGCAATCGTCTCGGATATTGCCGGCACCACCCGCGATGTTGTCGAAGTCCATCTGGATCTGGCCGGCTTTCCGGTGATCGTTGCCGATACCGCCGGCCTGCGAGAGGCCGAGGAGGGGGTCGAGGCGGAGGGTGTGCGCCGCGCTCGTTTGCGTGCCGATACGGCCGACTTGGTGGTTTGGGTGCGAGACGCAAACGATGCCGGACCGATCACGGATTCGGCCGGGAGCGGCACGCCGGACCTGCAGGTATGGAACAAGGTCGACTTGGCGCCGGGCAAGTCGGTTCCGGGGCTAGCCGTGTCCGCCCTGGACGGGACCGGGTTCGCGGCGTTTGAGGCAGCCCTTCGGGCTGCGGTGGTGACGCGGTTCGACGGTGTATCGGCCGCACCCCTGGTGACACGGACTCGGCATCGCACAGCTCTGGAGGACTGTGTTGAACACCTGCGGCGGGCGGTCGCCGGCGGCGGAGATCTGGAGTTGCCGGCTGAGGACCTTCGGTTGGCGGCTCGGGCTTTGGGACGGATTACCGGCCATGTCGACGTCGAGGAACTCCTGGACGTGATCTTTCAGGATTTTTGCATCGGGAAATAGGCGGGGCGTGACCTGGCAGTGTTTCACGTGAAACATTGGCCGGTATCGCAGGACCGCTTTTGCTGTGTTTCACGTGAAACATCCTGCCTCCGTTTGTTTTGCGTCAGAGGCGCTTTGACAGGGCGCCCCGGACCCCCTAAATAGGCGCCATGCAAGATCCCGACATCATCGTCATCGGTGGCGGCCATGCTGGCTGCGAGGCAGCCGCAGCCGCGGCCCGGTTGGGAGCCGCGACGCTTTTGCTCACCCACCGGCGCGACACGATCGGGGAGATGTCGTGCAATCCGGCAATCGGCGGACTGGCCAAGGGCCATCTGGTCCGGGAGATCGACGCCCTGGACGGGCTTATGGGGCACGCCGCCGACCGCGCAGGCATCCAGTTCCGTATGCTGAATCGCCGCCGCGGCCCGGCGGTCCGCGGACCACGGGCCCAGACTGACCGGGCGCTCTACAAACACGCAATTCAGGATCTGCTGGCGGACCAGGCCAACCTGACCATCACCGAGGCTACCGTCGAGAACCTGCTCCTGGACCAGGGCAGGGTGGTCGGCGTGGTTTGTGCCGATGGACGCCAGGTTCGTGCTGGCGCTGTCGTCATCACCACCGGTACCTTCCTTCGCGGCGTGGTCCATATCGGCCGCACCCAATACCCGGCCGGCCGTGCCGGCGAGGCCTCGGCGATGGGATTAGCGGTAGCGATCGAAAAGGCCGGTTTTGTCATGTCGCGCCTCAAGACCGGAACCCCGCCCCGGTTAGATGGACGCACCATCGCCTGGGCCGAGTTGGAGGCCCAGCCCGGTGACGACCCACCGATCCCGTTCTCCTTTCTCACCGAAACGATCACCACACCGCAGATCACTTGCCACTTGACGACCACGACCCCCGATACCCACGCTATCATCCGGGAAAACCTTGGTGACTCGGCGGTTTTTTCCGGCCTTATCTCCGGCGCCGGCCCCCGCTATTGCCCCTCGATCGAAGACAAGGTGATCCGGTTCGCCGACCGTACCGGGCACCAGGTTTTCCTCGAACCGGAAGGTTTGGAGGACGATACGGTCTACCCCAACGGCATCTCCACCTCGCTGCCTGAGGCGGCCCAAATGCAGATGCTGACGACCATCCCCGGTCTAGAGGCGGCCAGGATGATCCGGCCAGGCTACGCCATAGAATATGACTTCGTTGATCCCCGCGAGTTGTGGCCAACCCTGGAAACACGGCGCATAGCCGGCCTCTACCTGGCGGGGCAGATAAATGGAACCACCGGTTACGAGGAGGCAGCGGCCCAGGGTTTGATGGCCGGGATCAATGCAGCCCAGGCCGTCGGCGGCGCGCGCCCTTTGCCGGGCGGAGTGGGGGCGGTGCTGGACCGCTCCCAGGCCTATATTGGGGTGATGATCGACGACCTGATTACCCATGGGACGACCGAACCCTACCGCATGTTCACCTCGCGGGCCGAGTACCGCCTCACATTGCGGGCCGACAATGCCGACCAGCGTTTGACCCCATTGGGCGTGGCGTGGGGATGTGTCGGACCCAGACGCGGCAAGGCGTTTGCGGCCAAGGCCGCGACACTGGCCGCGGCCCGGAATAGGGTGGCGGACATGAAGATGGCGGCGGCGGACGCTGCCAGGATTGGAATCAAGGTCAATGCCGACGGCGCGAGCCGCACAGCTATGGCGCTGCTGGCCTATCCGGAGGTGGATCTGGCACGACTGGCGCTCTTCTGGCCGGAGCTCGGCGATATCCCGCCGGCGGTGGCCGAGCAGATCGAAATCGATGCCCGGTACGCTGGCTACCTGGACCGTCAGCAGGCGGATATCGCTGCGTTCCGGCGGGACGAGGCCCTGCAACTGCCTGCGGATCTCGACTATGGCAGGATCGGTGGGCTGTCGACGGAGGTTCGTGAAAAGCTGACTGCGACCCGGCCGACCACGTTGGGCCAGGCGGCGCGGATTTCCGGTGTCACACCGGCGGCGCTGACAGCCCTGCTGGTGCATGTTCGGCGAAGTGCGGCTCGGGGCGCACCTTAGGTGTTGGCTCCGTTGACCCGTGCCGAATTTTGCGATCTGACCGGCGTGGCCCCAGACGTCGCCGAACGACTGAGCCAATATCTCGACCTGCTCGTCAAATGGCAGCAACGAATCAATCTTGTAGCGGCCAGTACTTTGGCCGATCCTTGGCGCCGGCACTTGCTGGATTCAGCCCAACTCGCGCAGTTCTCGCCGGGACCGGCGCACAGGTGGCTGGATATCGGCAGTGGAGCCGGCTTTCCCGGGCTGGTCCTAGCAGTTCTCGGGGTGGGCGAAGTGCACTTGGTCGAAAGCGATAGCCGCAAGGCCGCATTCCTGCGCGAAGCGGCGCGGGTGACCGAAACGCCGGTCAAAATTTACAATGCGCGGATTGAGGCCCTACCGCTTTTCGAGGCCGACGTGATCACCGCACGTGCGGTGGCGCCAATGACCCGGTTGCTCGAGCTAGCCGTGCCGTTTTTGCATCACAACAGCATTTGTCTGTTCCTCAAGGGACGACATCTAGATAATGAATTGACCGAAGCCACTAAATACTGGATCATGCAGTATGAAAAACTGGCCAGCCAGTCCGATTCTTCCGGTTCCATCGTTCGTGTGAGAAGCGTGTCCCATGCCTGAGCCCGCCAACGATCATTCACGCCCCGCACCCCGGATTTTGGCCGTTGCCAATCAGAAGGGCGGTGTCGGCAAAACCACCACGGCAATCAATCTAGCGACCGCGCTCTGCGCGATTGAACAGCGCGTGCTGGTCATTGATCTCGATCCCCAGGGCAATGCCAGCACCGGCCTCGGCATTGACAGGCGGGACCGCAATACCGGCACCTACCAGGTGCTATTGGGCGAAGCAGCCGTTCAGGACACCATCATGCACAGCGCCATCCCGGGCCTGGATATCGTCCCTTCGACGGAAGATCTGTCGGCGGCTGAACTGGAACTTGTTGATTTCGCGGATCGCACCCACCGCCTAAGCCAAGCGCTTGCCGGTGGCCTCGACTACGATTATGTCATGATCGACTGCCCACCATCGCTAGGGTTGCTGACGGTCAACGCCCTGGTCACGGCTGATGCGGTGCTGGTGCCGCTACAGTGCGAATTCTTTGCCCTGGAGGGCTTGAGCCAGTTGATCCGCACTATCAAGCGGGTGCGCCAGAACCTCAATCCGAAACTGACTCTGCATGGCATCGTGCTGACCATGTTCGACCGCCGCAACCGGTTGACCGATCAGGTGGCAGCGGATGTTAGGGGCTTCATGGGTGACAAAGTGTTCGAGACAGTCATCCCGCGCAACGTAAGGGTTTCGGAGGCGCCGTCCTACGGAAAGCCGGCACTGATCTACGACCATCATTGCGCCGGCAGCCGGGCCTATATCGCTTTGGCCCGGGAGGTGTTGCGCCGCGAACGGACCTTACGTGCGGCATGAGCGAGGACGGCCAGGGCCGGCAACGGCTGGGCCGCGGCCTTTCGGCCCTACTTGGTGACGAAGGCGGCGACCTCGAATCTCTTGACACGGTGCAGCCGACCCGTATCGCACCGATCGAAACCCTGAAACCCAACCCCTTCCAACCGCGACGCCACTTTGCCGAAGCCGAATTGGAAGGCCTGATTGGCTCGATTCGTGAAAAGGGGATCCTGCAGCCGATCCTAGTACGGCCGGATCCGAAAAACCATTCCGGTTATGAAATCATCGCTGGGGAGCGTCGATGGCGCGCCGCACAGCGGGCCCGATTGCACGAGGTGCCAATCGTCGTCCGTGAGATGAACGACGCAGAAGCCCTGGAAATCGCACTGATCGAGAACATTCAGCGCGAAGACCTCTCGCCGATCGAGGAGGCTGATGCTTATCGTCGCCTGATGAACGAGTTCGATCACACCCAGGAGCAGTTGGCCAAAGGATTGGGCAAGAGTCGCAGCCATGTTGCCAACATGCTGCGACTCCTTGCTTTACCGGACGCGGTTAAGTCTATGCTGGATGACGGGCGCCTATCAGTCGGCCAGGCTCGGCCGTTGATCACCAGAGACGACGCCGAGGTTCTGGCCAGGGAAATCATCGCCAAGGGCTTGAACGCGCGCGACGTTGAGCGATTGGTTCGGGCTCAGCGGGCGGGTACGACACCGACCAGGAAGGATCCACAACCTAAGGATGCGGATACACTGGCCATGGAGCGGGCGCTGACCAACGCGACCGGGCTTCGGGTCGTGGTCAGCCACCGCGGTGACAGCGGCGGTCAGGTTAATATCACCTATCGGACACTGGAGCAGCTTGACGAAATCTGCCGTCGCCTGTTGCAAACATCGGCAGGTGAGCGGCCAAGGGATGAGGGCTAAATCCCTTAACCAGGATGGGCGCGTGCAGACCGAGCCGCTGCCGCCAAGCGTAGCAGAGCGGCACGGCAGACGGCTTGGTCCGGAATGCCTGTCGATTTGCAATCGACTTCGGCCTGGTAGATGAGATCGAGCGCGCTCGCTAACCGCGGCAGCTTCCACATTGAAAGATGGGCCGAAAAAGCACTCTTCTGCTTGAAAAACACTGGTGGCCGCAATTTTTTCAGGGCATTTTCAAGAGCAACTCCCTGGGTCCGGTAGCCGGTGGCCAGGTGCAGGCGCTGCAGGTGGCGGGCAGTGCTGCGGAGGATGGCGATCGGATTTTCGCCACTTTGAAAGGCATAGGACAGCGCCCGTTCAAGGCCGTCGGTGTCGCCACCAACAGCAGCGTAGACTACGTCGTCAATGCTGCGGGCCGCGATGTCGCCGGCACACGCCTGAACCTCCTCGAGAGAAATCGGTTCCGCGCGGTTACCGGCGTACAATACCAGCTTGTCCAACTCCATGCGGGTCATGCGCCGGTCGGATCCCAAAACAGACTGCAGGAAGGTAAGCGCATCGGCCGCTATGGTCAGGCCCTCCGCACTCAGTGCCTTTTGCGCCAATTCGGCAATCGCACCAGCATCATCGCCGTAACAGGGCAAGGCCGCTGCCCGTTTATCACCTTCGCACAGCTTCCGCAGGCTGGACCGCGGGGCTAATTCGCTGGCCTCGCCGACCACCAACGCATCTCCGGGCAAGAATTTTAGAAAGTCGACCACTGTTTTTGTGTTGCGATCGCCAAGCTCGCGAATTCGCACTACCCGTCGACCCCCTGTCAAGGCAATGGCGGCTGCCTCATCCTGCAACCGTGCCGGATCGTCTTGTAGGGCCTGCCCGGTTAGTTCGACGACCCGGAACGGGTCCGCCAAATCCGCGACCACATTGCCCGCCAGTTCGCGTGCCCGTTCAGTCACCAATCCCGCATCAGGGCCATAAACCAATACAAAACGGATGGCAGGATCGGGTCGTCGCAGAAAGGCGGGGACGTTCTGGGCGTTGATTTTCATCCGTCACGAGCCGCTTTGGCCTCAGCAGAGATGAAATAGGCACTAAGGCGGGTATGGATCTCATCGCTTAGCTCGCGGGCCACTCGTTCTACAGCGTTCTTTTCTGCAACAAGGGTTGCATATTCCGAATCGACCACGTTGTAGGCACCTATTACGCGGGCGTGGCCGTTGATCAGAACATGATTGTCTGAAAGCCTTTTTAGGCCGTACTTGGCAGTCATCGTCAAATTATAGCGGGTAATTCTCGCGTCAGCTTGAATCGCCAAACCAACCTTGGTTTGCGCCACTTCCAGAGTTAGACTGTAACGCACTTCGGCGGGTATGGCGCGCGGATTCAGCCGTTCAATCAGCCGGTTTCTGAGAATCTGTCCGTCGCGACTTATTGTCTCTTGGACATGAATGGTCTGGAGTTCCGCAACGGCAGTTGTTTGACCGGAACGCCCGTAGAGCGGCTGAAAACCGCAGGCAGCCAGGGCCAGCAGCCCGGCACCGGCAGCGGCGGACTTATACCACGAAGTTGACGATCTTGTTCGGGACATGAATAGCCTTGCGGATGGATTTACCGGCGATCGCACGCTGAACATTGTCGATCCCCTCGGCTTGGGTCAGTGCCTTATCCCTGTCGAGGTCGCGCGGCGCTTCGAGAGTGGCTCGGACCTTGCCATTCACCTGCACGGCAATTTTGACCAGGTCGCTTGCAGTCAGGTTCGGATCGGCAACTGGCCACGGTGTGTCCGCGACAATAGTTCGATGTCCCAGCATCCGCCAAAGTTCTTCGGCCAAGTGCGGCATGGCTGGGCCGATGAGTAGCACCAAAGTTTCCAGAGCCTCCCGCTTGACCCAGGGATCGACCTTCGCCGCCAGAAGCTCCGGCAACTCGTTGGCCATCTCGTATATTCTGGAAACTGCCCGGTTGAACCGGAAACGCTCAATGTCCTCGGTCACGGCGGCAATGGTGCGGTGGGCTAGTCCGCGAAATTTAACCGCATCCGGCGATAGACCGGCCGGAGCGTCGGAATTTGCGTCGGGCAACGCCTCTAGGGCTTCACTCACCAACCGCCAAATGCGCTGGGTAAACCGCCAGGCGCCGGTGATGCCAGCGTCGGTCCATTCCATATCCCGCTCCGGCGGACTGTCTGATAGCATGAACCAGCGCGCGGTGTCGGCACCATAGGCCTCGGTTATCGTTTCCGGGTCGACGACATTCTTTTTCGACTTGCTCATCTTTTCGATACGTCCACCCGTAACCGGTTCACCGGTCTCGGCATGGGTTACGCTGCCGTCGGCGTGGTGATGGACCTGGTCAGGGAACAGCCAATTACCGTCCGCGGTCTGGAACGTCTCGTGACAGACCATGCCTTGGGTGAATAGGCCGGCGAAGGGTTCGTCGATTCCGACATAGCCACAGGCCCGCATGGCGCGGGTGAAAAACCGCGAATAGAGGAGATGGAGAATGGCGTGTTCGATGCCGCCGATATACTGGTCGACAGGCAACCAGTAGTCGATTGCGGCCCGGTCCACAGGCTGATCGGCCCGCGGCGAACAGAAGCGGGCATAGTACCAGGACGAATCGACGAAGGTGTCGAAGGTATCGGTTTCACGCTCCGCCTTGCAGCCGCAATTCGGGCAGGTGACATGTTTCCAGCTTGGATGGCGGTCCAGCGGATTCCCGGGTGCGTCGAAGCTGATGTCCTCGGGCAGTTCGACCGGCAAGTCGGCCTCCGGCACCGGAACCACACCGCAATCGCTGCAGTGGATCACCGGGATCGGACAACCCCAATAGCGTTGTCGTGAGACGCCCCAGTCGCGAAGCCGGAAATTGACTGTGCGTTCGCCGATACCGGCGGCCTCCATCCGATCCGCAATTTCCGCTTTGGCGGCGTCGACGCTCAGGCCGTCGAGGAAATCGGAGTTGCCCATGCGAACAGCGCCGGTTTCCAGATAAGCTTCTCCTTCGACCGAAAAATCGGCCGGTTCGACACCGTCCGGAATGACCACCGGCACAACATCCAGTCCATATTTCCGCGCAAAATCAAGGTCGCGTTGGTCATGGGCCGGACAGCCGAAGATGGCGCCGGTGCCGTATTCCATCAGCACGAAATTGGCAATGTAGACCGGCAATGTGCGATCCTTGATAAACGGATGCTGGACACGAACTCCTGTGTCATGGCCGCGCTTCTCGGCACGTTCGATCGCCTCTTCGCTGGTCCCGATGCGGCGGCATTCGGCGATGAATTCGGCAGCCTTCGGGTCTGACTCGGCTGCTTCGAGGGCCAGGGGATGATCCGCCGACAGGGCCATGAAGCTGGCGCCGAAGATCGTGTCGTGCCGCGTGGTATAGACCTCCAGCTCAGCATCGCGCCCCACCAGCGCAAAACGCATGCGCAAGCCTTCGGATCGCCCAATCCAGTTCAGCTGCATTAGCCGCACCCGGTCCGGCCAGCGGTCCAGTTTGGCAATGGCAGACAGAAGATCCTCGGAAAACGCGGTGATCCGGAAGAACCACTGGCTGAGTAGCCTTTTCTCAACCACCGCACCTGACCGCCAGCCGCGGCCATCGATGACCTGTTCATTGGCCAGCACGGTCCCGTCGACCGGGTCCCAGTTGACGTAGGATTCCTTGCGGTAGGCCAGGTCTTTGGCCAGCATGTCGAGGAACAGCTTCTGCTGATGCCGATAATATCCAGGATGGCAGGTCGCGAGTTCGCGATTCCAATCCAGCGATAGCCCCATAAGCTTGAGCTGCTCCTTCATGGTCGCGATATTTTCATAGGTCCACTTGGCAGGATGGACCTTGTTCTCGATAGCGGCATTTTCCGCCGGCATGCCGAAGGCGTCCCAACCCATCGGGTGCAAGACGTTGAAGCCGCGGGCCCGTTTGTAGCGGGCCACCAGATCACCCATCACATAGTTACGAACATGACCGATATGGATCCGCCCGGACGGATAGGGAAACATCTCCAAGACGTAATATTTCGGTTTCGAAAACTCCTCGGCGACCGAAAAGGTGCCACGGCGTTCCCACTCCGCCTGCCATTTGGCTTCCGTCTCTTTGGCGTTGTAACGGACCATCACGCGTCCACTCGTTTGGTTGTTCGTCCGCGGAGTCGCGGCCCCAGTCTTTTGAAGATGACGCGGCCGGAGATCTAGCCGCCGGTCATACTGATCCGCATCTGCCGCGCCCGGGTTAGGATGGCGTTTTCCATGTTGGTGGCGGTATCAGTGGCAACATTGCTGTCGGTCCATTGACCGCCGGCGTTACGGGCCTGTTTAAAGACAGCAACTTTCAAACCGTCGGCCCTGAGCCGTCGGTCAAGTATGTAAACCGTCATCTTGAAGCGCTCGTCCGGGGTTTCAGGCGGCGAGAACCAATCGGTAATGATCACGCCACCGAACGGATCGGCTGACGCCAATGGCATAAACGAGATCGTATCCAACGAAGCCCGCCACAAATAACTGTTCACCCCGATTCCACCGCCGGGGGATTCCAGGCTCGCGCTATCCGACCCGCCGCCAAACATTCCGCCGGGCCCGAAAATGGTATCTCGTTTACTACTCAAAGGGTCCTGGCCCCGTCCATAATCGCTGGGCCGATTACCGGCGACATGATCCTCCTCCATGGGCACGCTACTGCACCCTGTCATAACGCTCGCACCGCTGATTGTCGCGGTCAGGGCAAGTATTCTTAAGGCTTTCGAACAATAGGGTCGCATGTCGCTTCGCCTGGAAAATTGCAATGAGCCGGCAGCCCCTTCAGGCCGCCTGAAACCGGGTTTATACTGGATCATGAGCCATGAAACAACGACGCCCTTGTATCCAAGTTTCAATGAGTTCGATCCAACCCGCCCAGTAGTGATTTGTTGCACGGCGGCAACACTGCGGGAAATCTGACACATCACCATGTCGGGTTTGCTTGACCCGGCGAATTCGGCAACGTAATGCTTCTATAGCTCACGCACCGGCAGGGGGTTTAGCGTGGGGACACTCTAGTGAGGAGAGAGGAGCAATCATGAAAAAGATTCTATTGGGAACCACTGCTTTGATTGCGGTCGGCGCGATGACGTCGAGCGCCATGGCAGCGGACAAGATCAATCTTGGCATGGGCGGCTATTGGCGTGCCTTCTTCGTGGTCGGCAGTGACGAACGCACCAACGAGCGTGGTCACGGTCTGGCTCGCGAGGGCGAGGTCTACTTCAAGGGTGACACCACCCTCGACAACGGCCTGAAGCCGTACATCATGGTCCAGCTCGAAGCCGAGACCTCGGGCGATCAGATCGATAACAGCTATGGCGGCTTCAAGGGCGGCTTCGGCGATGTGCGTATCGGTTCGTTCTGGGGTCCGGGTGTGGCCATGCACCATGGCGACGTCGGCAACTATCTGTCGGGCCATGGCAACTTCGCTTCGCATGAGCACATCGGCATGGGCGCCGTGGCCAACGCGGCTGGCACGGGCTACAGTACGTATGCCTTCAATGGCGGCAACTCCGAGAAGATCGCGTACTATTCGCCTCGGATGGGCGGCGTGCAGCTCGGCGTTTCCTATGCTCCGGACGCGGTTGAGGATGCTGGCGCAGCTTCTGGTTTGCAGACCGACAACGACGGCGCAGGCACGCGCTCCGAGCGTTGGGACGCGGGTGTGAACTTCGTTCAGACCTTCGGCGGTGTCTCGGTCGCCGCGTCAGCCGTTTACACGCGCGGTGAGACGGAAGTTTCGCCGAGCACCGAGCCGACCGAATTGGCTCTCGGCGGTAGCGTTGGCGTTGCCGGCTTCAAGTTCGGTGTCGCGTACCGCAAGACCGATGCCGATTCGGGCACCAACGACGAGACCACGACGTGGCAACTCGGTGCCAGCTACGGCATGGGCCCGTGGGCGGTTGGCGCGGTTTGGGCCAACGAAGAAGTCGAGGAAGCCGGTGGTGATGACGAGTTGACCTATATGTCTGTCAGCGGTCAGTACACCCTCGGCCCGGGGATCAGCGTCATGGCCGGCGCCCAGTTCTATGACTGGGACGGCCAAGCTGGTGAAACAGGCGATGCCAACGTCTTCGTGGTTGGTACGCGCTTCGGCTTCTAAGCTGAGTATTCGGCGCAAGCCGGGAAGGCGCGGACTTCGGTCCGCGCCTTCTTTTTTGGCAGGCCGAGCCGATGGACACGGGGCATCATCGGGCCTCGCCGCGAGCGCACCGATCTGCCTTGGTACCGAAACCGGCACGAAACGCGGCGCAATTTGGCGCGGCATACCTGGGCACAGGCCCCGAACAGCACCGATTTACCAAATTCCCTTGCACCGGGGGCCACCTGTTGCTAGGTTACCGAACGATCGTTCGTTAACTACTGGATTTCAACATGGCGGTGGCGGCACATTCCTTACGCGGAGAGACGCAAAATCGGGGCCGGGCGGTGCTGGATACGGCGGCGCGGTTGTTTGCCGAACGCGGCTATGACGGAACCTCGATGCGCGACATCGCGGCCGCGGTCGGTCTGCGCCCCAGTTCGCTCTATTACTTCTACGCTTCGAAAGAGGCTTTGTTCGTTGCGGTTTACGAAGCCGGGGTCGACAATATCCTACATGCGGTGCGCGGCAGCCTGGCACCCGGCGAACGACCCTGGGCCCAACTGCGCGTCGCCTGTGCCGCGCATCTGGGTTCGCTGTTGGCCGGTGATGCCTATGCCCGGGTTGTGGTCCTGCCGCTGCCTGGCCGTGGCGATGAACTGCGCGACCGCCTGGTCAGTCTGCGGGACCGGTACGAACGACTGTTCGAGAGCCTGATCGCCGCCCTGCCCTTGGACGACCGAGCCAATCGCCGCTATCTCCGTCTCACCCTGCTCGGTGCGCTGAACGCGGTCCCGGGCTGGTACCAGCCGGACGGCGACAGCCCGGATACGATCGCCGGTCGGATTCTCGACCTGATGCACAAACCCCTGGAACCGGAGGCCCCATGAACTCCCAGCAAGCCGTTGCCACCCGGCCGCCGAAAGTCCTGCTGACCAAGATCGGCCTCGACGGCCATGACCGCGGCAGCCGGCTGGTCGCCACCTTCCTGCGCGATGCCGGCATGGAGGTGGTTTATACCGGCCCCTGGCAACAGATCCCGACGGTGGTCAATCTGGCGCTGGAGGAGGATGTCGACGTCATCGGCGTTTCCAGCCTGGCCACCGACCATCTGATCGTGCCAAAGCTGATGGCGGCATTGAAGGAGGCCGGACTCGGCCATATAGCGGTCATCGTCGGTGGTATCGTTCCCGACGGCGAGGCGGCCGCGCTATGTGACGCCGGGGTGGCCCATGTCTTCCATCCCGGAGCCGGCCGGGACGAGATCGTGGCCCGCGTATCGGAACTGGTGGAAACCGCCCGGGCCAATGCCTGACCAGACCAATATCCGCCGCAACCGCTCCGGCCTGGAGGTCAAGCCGCTTTACGGGCCAAACGACTGGTCGAGCCGATACCACGACCAGGATATCGGTTATCCGGCCCAGATGCCGATGACCCGCGGTATTTATGCGTCGATGCACCGCGGTCGGCCCTGGAGCCCGCGCCTGGTGGTCGGGTTGGGGCTGCCAGAAGACTATAATTCGCGCATGCGCGATCTTTACGACCTCGGCCTTACCGGCCTGTTCGTGGCGCCGTGCAACACCCATATGCGCGGTTACGACGCCGATGAGGTGGACCGCGAGTTGCTCGGCACCTGCGGCACAGTGATCTGCAGCGCTGACGACCTGGCTGTCTGCCTCGACCGCCTGCCGTTCGATGCCCACGCGGTCAGCCTCGGCGATACCGCCCCCTACACCTTGTCGGCCATGCTGTTGGAGGTGGCCGGGCGCCGTGGCCTGGCCTGGGATCAGTTGGCCGGGACAACCAACCAATCCGATTATCTGTCGCACTACGCCGCGCTGCATATGTTCTTCCGGGTCGCCCTGCCGGGGCAGAGGCGGATCCTGTTGGACCACATCGAATGGATGAACACCCAGGCGCCGCGCTGGAACCCGCTATCCATCGTCGGCCAGCATATGCAGCAGGCCGGCGCCACTCCGGCCCAAGCGATGGGGCTGACGATCGCATCGGCGATCCAGTATGCCAACGACCTGATCGCGCGGGGCCATGAGGCGGACGCGGTGCTGCCGCGCTTCAGCTTTTTCTTCGACATTTCGATCAGCTTTTTCGAGGAGGTCGCCAAGTTCCGGGCCGGCCGCCGGTTGTGGAACCGCATCGCCCGGGACCGGTTCGGGGCACGCGACCCCAGATCGCAGCGCTTCCGTTTCCACGCCCAGACTTCGGGCGTCGATCTGACCCGCCAGCTGCCGCTGAACAATATCGGCCGGGTGGCGGTTCAGGCGATGGCTGGTATCTTCGGCGGCGCTCAGTCACTGCATACCGACTCCTACGACGAGGCTCTCGGCACCCCGACAGCGCCGGCGGCGCAGATCGCTGTGGCGACCCAGAACATCCTACGCGATGAGGCTCATTTCGACGACGTCATAGACCCGCTGGGTGGCTCCTACTATATCGAGACCCTGACCGGCGAGATAGAGGCCGAGATCGAACGGATCATCGCCCAGATCGACGACCAGGGCGGCATGTACCGGGCGGTCGAAAGCGGGTTTGTTCAGGGCCTGATCGGCGAGGCGGCCCTGGCCTACCAGGAACGGATCGAACGCGGCGACGAAACGGTGATCGGCGTCAATGCCCTCACCGGCGCCGACGCCGACGAACAGCGGCCGCCGCCGCAACCGCGTCTCTCGGAGGCTCGCGTCGACGACTACTTGGCGCGGCTGCGGGCCTACAAGTCGGATCGGAACCAGAAAGCGGTGAAAACCGCCCTCGACGGTCTCGCCCGGGCTTTCGATTCGGAACGAGACAACACCTATGGCGCGGTTGTGGCTGCGGTCGCGGCCGGCGCCACCCATGGGGAAATCTGCCACAGAGTGCGCGACGCCGCCGGGTTTGGTGAGCCACTGGTCGTCGCCTGAAGGGATGAAAAGATGAGCGAACACAAGACGCAAGCAGAACTCTGGCAAGCCGAATACAATGCTCAGATGGGCGAGGACACCGCGCGCTACAACCGGTCCGGTATCGAGATCCAGCCGCTCTATGGCCCGGATGATTGGAGCGACACCAGCCACGACATGGCCCTCGGCCAGCCCGGCCAGCCTCCCTACACGAGGGGTATTTATCCGACCATGCACCGCGGCCGGCCGTGGAGCCGGCGCCAACTGGTCGGGCTCGGCCTGCCGGAGGACTACAACGCGCGCCTGAGGCAGGTCATTGCCGGCGGCGGCACAGCGCTCTCGATCATCCCCTGCAATTCGTTCATGCGCGGCTATGACATCGACGAGGTCGACAAGGAACTGATCGGGACCTGCGGTTCGACCTTGAACACGCTCCAGGACCTGGACATCGCGCTCGAGGACATTCCCGTAGAGCGCCTGTCCTGCGGTCTCAACGATCCCCTGCCCTTCACCCTGGCGGCACAGCTTCTGGCCCTGGCCGACAAGCGCGGCGTCGACTACCGCTTCATCACCGGGACCTCGAACCAGTCCGACTACATCTCGCATTTCGTCGCCAACCATATGTTCTACCGGCTGGCCCTGCCCGGGTCGCGGCGGGTGCTGCTGGACCATATCGTCTACACCAATGCCAAGGTTCCGGGCTGGAACCCGGTCTCGGTGGTCGGCCAGCATATGCAGCAGGCCGGCGCCACCCCGGCCCAGGCGATGGCCTTCACACTGTCGACCGCGGTCCAGTATGCCAGGGACTGCGTCGCGCGGGGCCTGGATCCGGAGATCTTCCTGCCCCGTTTCACCTTCTTCTTTGACATCTCGATGAGCTTCTTCGAGGAAGTCGCAAAGTTCCGGGCCGGCCGGCGCATTTGGGGCCGCCTGACCCGGGAGCAGTTCGGGGCCCGGAACCCGCGGGCTCAGCGCTTCAAGTTCCACGGCCAGACCTCGGGCAGCGACCTGACCCGGCAGCAGCCGCTGAACAACGTCGCCCGGGTGGCGGTACAGGCGATGGCTGGCATCTTCGGCGGGCTGCAGTCGATGCATACCGACGCTTTCGACGAGGCCCTGGGCACCCCCAGTGCCGAAGCCGCCATGGTCGCCGTGGCCACCCAGGAGATCCTCGACAAGGAGGCGCATCTCAGCGACGTCATCGATCCGCTGGGCGGCTCCTACTATGTCGAAACCCTAACCGACCAGATGGAGGCCGAGATCCTCGAGGTGATGGCCAAGGTCGAAGCCGCCGGCGGCATGTACGCGGCCGTCGAAGCGGGGCTGGTGCAGCAGATGATCGGAGAATCCGCAGTGCGGTTCCAGCAGCGGCTGGACGAGGGCGCTGAGACCATCGTCGGGGTCACCAATTACACCCAGGGCGGCGTTACCGAACTGCCCAGCAATGCCGGTCAGGCGCGGCCGCCCGAGGCCGAGATCGACGCCCAGCTGGCCCGGCTGGCGGCCTTCAAGCGGGACCGGGACCAGACGGCGGCCAAGCGGGCGCTGGACGATCTTGCCCGGGCCGCGAACGGCGAGACCGACAATCTGTTCGAACTGACCGTGGCGGCTGCCAAGGCCGGCGTCACCCATGGCGAGACCGTCGCCTGCCTGCGCCGCGAACTGGGCTTCGGCCAGCCGATGGTGGCGGCATGAATGGCCGCGACCCGGCGATCCTGGTCGAACGGCTGCTGGCCGGTCAGCCCGCGGCGCTGGCCCGGGCGATTACCGCGGTGGAGAATGGCAGCGAAGGCTCGGACCGCATCCTCGGGGCGATTCACCCGCATCTCGGCCAGGCTACGGTCATCGGCTTCACCGGCCCGCCCGGCGCCGGTAAGTCGACCCTGATCAATGCCTTTGTCGCCGAACTGCGCCGCCGCGACAAAACCGTCGGCATATTGGCGGTCGACCCGTCGAGCCCTTTGAGCGGCGGCGCCATACTCGGCGATCGCATCCGCATGTCGAGCCACACTGCCGATCCCGGGGTCTTCGCCCGCTCGCTGGCCAGCCGCGGCCATCTTGGCGGGCTGTCGCGCACTGCGGCCCATGTGGTCGACGTGATGGATGCCGCCGGACGCGACGTCATTGTCATCGAAACCGTGGGCGCGGGCCAATCCGAGGTCGAGATCGCCGAGATCGCCCATACCAAGGTGGTGATCTGCGCCCCCGGCCTGGGCGACGACATCCAGGCGATCAAGGCCGGAATCCTCGAAATCGCCGATATCCTGGTGGTCAACAAGGCCGATCTGCCGCTGGCCGAACACACGGTGCGCCACCTGAAATCGATGCTCGGCCTGCGCGGCCATGACGCGCCGGAGGTGCCGGTGCTGTCAACCACCGCCACCAAGGAAGAGGGTATCGCCGAGTTGGCCGACGCGGCCGAAACCCACGCCGCGAAATTCGCCACCGACGGCGCCCGCCGCGACCCGCGTTTGCGTATCCGCCGTCTGATCGCCGAAAGCGCTGCCCATCTGGTCCACACCAGGGTGCAGGGCGCTGAAAGCGCGGCCGTTGATGCGCTCTGCGACTCGGTCCAGAAAGGCGAAATCGACTTCGACGAGGCGGCGGCCCGGTTGCTTGCGGAGCAGTTGGTCTAAAACGCCGGTCCGCCGTTCAAAGCCCCGCAGCGTAGCGTACGCCGGCGATGGCGCGGCTGCCGTACCAGCTGAGCAGCTTGCCGTCGACCCGGCGGAGGTCCGGCTGCCCTTCGATGCCGTAGGTCTCGCGGAACCCGGCCAGGTCGGCATCCCCGAAAGCAAAGGGTTCGTCGGGAAACAACACCAGGTCGGTTGCCACCAGCAGGTCTTGGTTGATTTCGATCTTGGGATAGCGCCGGTCCGGGTCGTGGCCCAGGGTCTCGACGCCGGCCAGACGCAGCATGTCGGCGACATAGGTGTCGCGGCTGATGGTCATCCAGGGATCGCGCCAGATCAGATAAAGGGCAGTACGGCGAACCGGGTCCGGCGGCAGATCAACCAGGGCCTGTTCGAGTTCGGCGACCAGCGCTCCGGCCTCCCGGAGCCGATCGAAGCGCTCGCCGAGCTGGCGGAAGAGCGCAATATTGTCTCGGACCGTACAGGGGTGGGTGACCACCAGTTCGATCCCCATCCCGGTGATCGCCTCGGCGACAGCCTTCGGGGTCTCGTCGACATTGACCAGCGCGTGGGTGGTGCGCAACTCGGCCAACCGGTCGTACTTCACCGACTTGGTGCCGCCGACCACGGCGATGTTGCCGACCCGGTGGGCCGGTTCGACGCAGAAGGCGGTGCGGCCAACCAGATGATCGCCGAGGCCCAGGTCGAACAGGGTTTCGGTCAGGCTGGGCACCAACGAAACGATGCGCGGCCCCGCCATCGGGCTATTTCGGCTTGCCGGCCCGCTCGGCGCCGAGGAAATCATACCAGCCACCCTTGGAGCCCGGCTTGCTGCGCGGATCGCCCTTGTAGCCGGCCAGGAAGACCTTGCGGGCCAACGGTGGGATGGCGTAGCGCTCGCCGCAAGTCTCGAAGAGGTATTCCTGGGCGTGGTAGAAGGCATCGAAACTGGCATCGTCCATCAGCTCGAAGACCCCCATCGGCCAGCCCAGACCGGTCTTGACCATCTCGTCGACCTCGGCCGGGCCGGCGATGCCCAGCTCCACCAGCCGCATCGCCTCGGCCAGGAAATTGTTGATGAAGCGGGTCATGAAGAAGCCGGGGCTGTCCTTGACCACCACCGGCTTCTTGCCGATGGCAGTCAGGAAGCCGACCACCTTGTCGAGTGCCGCCGGCGCCGTCAACTCGCTGCGCGCCACTTCGACCAGCGGCAGTACATTGGCCGGATAGAACCAGTGGGTGCCGACCAGCCGGTCATTCTTCTCGAGCTTGGCGGCCAGTTCCGAAATCATGATCGACGAGGTGTTGGTCGCGAAAATCGTTTCGGGTCCGACATGTTCTTCCGCCTCGCGGAGCATATCCTGCTTCAAGCCGGCGACCTCGGGGATGGTCTCGAACACCAGATCGGCTCCGGCCAGGCCCGCGGCGTAATCGGTGGTGCCGTTGACCCGGGCCATGATCGCAGCCGCCTGCGGCGCATCAAGCTTGCCGCGCTTGACCGCCTTGCCCAGGCCGAACGGCCCTTTTTCGATCAGTTCGAGGCCGTTTCGCACTGTCTCCTCGCGGCGCGAGATAAGGGTCACGGAAGCGTCCGAGCCTTGCAGGCAGGCCAGCGCCATGCCGTGGCCCATGACCCCGCCGCCGCCCAGAATGGCGATCTTCCTGAATGCATCCCTGCTCATTGCCGTGCCTCCGTTTCGCTACCGAAATGACCACTGATCATGGCGATCGCGTCCTCCGCCTTGGCGCCGGGCCCGAAGATCGCCTTCACCCCCCAACCCTGCAGCACCGAGGCGTCGTCGGCCGGTATGACGCCGCCGCCGATCAGCAGGATGTCGTCCAGGCCGTTGGCTTTGAGGCCAGCGATCAGGTCCTCGAACACCGGCATATGGCCGCCGGCCGAGCTGGAGACGCCGACCACGTCGACATCCTCCTCCAAGGCGGTCTGGACGATCTCGTCGGCCAACAGGAAATTGGTGAAGATCACTTCGAAACCGGCATCAAGGAAGCGCCGTGCCAGATAACGGACGCCCCGGTCATGGCCGTCCTGGGTCGGCTTGGTCAGCAGCACGCGGATCGGTCGACTCATGATATCGTCCTTCTTGTTGGCCCAAATGACGTTGAAACGGCATTTGGGAGCGCTGTGCCATCCCGCTCCCCCGCCCAACCACCCAATGCGAGGGTACCCTATGGGTGGTTGGGCGGGGGAGCGGGATGGCACAGCCACACATGAATAAGTCCCTAAAACTCATGCGGCGCGGCCCAGCCGAGCGCCGCCTTCAGCACCGCCATCATCTCACCGGTCGAGGCATCGGCCCGGGCCGCTTCGGTCGCCGCCTCGATCAGGCCGCAGCTGCGCTGGTCGGCGAGGTCGGCGGCGGCAAAGGCCTGGGCCGCCGCTTCAAAGGCCTGCATCGCCTTTCGGTGCCGGTCCTGGTCGCGGGTCGCGCGCAGCTCGGCGATCCGTTCGACCGCGATCCGTTCGACCTCCTCGTCGACCTTGAACAATTCGGGTGCCTGTTCCTCTTCGGTCTGGTAGCAGTTGAGGCCGACGACCTTGCGCTCGCCACTGTCGACCATCTCGCGCCAGCGCTCGGCCGAGGTTTCGATCTGGCGGCGGATCCAGCCGCTCTCCTGGGCCGCGACATAGCCACCCTGCGCCTCGATCTCCTCGACCATCGCCATGGCGGCATCGGCGATCTGATCGGTCAGCGCTTCGACATAATAGGAGCCGGCCAGGGGGTCGGAGACGGCGGTGACATTGGTCTCCTCCTGGATCACCTGCTGGACCCTGAGCGCCAGTGTCGCCGCTTCTTCGGTCGGGATCGCCAGCGCCTCGTCATAGGCCGAGACCTCCATCGCCTGGGTGCCCGAGAGCGCGGCGCCAAAGGCGTGCAGGGTGGTGCGCACCAGGTTGACCACCGGCTGCTGGGCGGTCAGGCTGGCACCGGACGTGTGGGTGTGGATCCGGACATGCATGGCGCGGCTGTCCTCGGCCCCGAACCGCTCCTTCATGGTGGTCGCCCAGATCCGCCGCAGCGCCCGGATCTTGCAGACCTCTTCGAAGAAATCATTGGCCTGGGCGATCTGGAAGCCGAACCGCATCAGGGCGTCGTCGGCCTTCATGCCGCTGGCTACGCAGGCACGCACCAGTTCGATGCCGAAGGCCAGCATCAGGGCGATTTCCTGAACCGCGGTGCCGCCGGCCTCCTCGACCCCATAGCCGAAGAAGTTGGTGGTGTTCCACCGCGGCATTTCCTCTGAACAGTAGTTGACCAACTCGACCGCCAGTTTGAGGCCACTTTTCGGTGGGAAGGCGCTCATCCCGACATAGGCCGACTGGTGGTACCAGTTCATCGAGTTGCCGCGCAAATCGCCGGGCGTCAGTCCCTGGTTTTCGGCATAGGCGATGTACTGCGCCAGCGCCGGGAGCACCTGATAGTAGGTGATGTGGACCACGTTCATCTTGGTAAGGTCCATGCCGTGGAACAGCCGGTCCATATCGGCCACCGAATAGACCGCCATGCCGCACTGGCCGATCCGCCCCCGGGCCGCCGGGTGGTCGGGGTCGATGCCTTCATGGCTGACCAGATCGTAGACCAGATTGTAGAAGCTCTGACCGAAATAGCCGATCATGCCCTGGGCCGACAGCAGGTCCATGCGCTCGCGGGTGTGTTCCGGCAGGCCGTAGCCGATCACCGGCTGGTTGGCCCAGTTCATCACCTGGTACTGCGCCGCCAGATTACCGCGGGTAAAGGGATACTGCCCGGGGGCGCCGATCTGGCCGTAGTCGATATGGGCCACATCATGGGGAAAATAGGCGGTCTTGATCGGCAGGCCCGAATGGGTCTCGGGCGCGTGGGCGCTGGCCGGAGCCGAGTTCCCGAACCGGTCGACGATCCGGTTGTAATCGGTTTCGCGCTTCTCGGCCTGCTGTTTCGACAGCGCCAGGGTCCGTTCGTCATGCACCGGCCGTCTCCTCGTGAGTGTCTGGAAGCGCGATCTGTTAGCCTAACAATCGTTCGGTTAACGCTACAAACCCGATACCCTTTGGTCAAGCCCAAAAATCGCGACCGGCCGATTTTTTGTGCCCCTTTGTCGTCAACGGGCTTGATTTTTCCACGCCGGATAGGCTAGCTTAGCCGAACGATTGTTAGGTTAACTTAAGAGACTTTGGTAGGAAGGAGCGGCCGATCATGACCTCAAGCGCATATCTGGTAGCCGGGCTGCGCAGCCCGATCGGCGGGTTCGGCGGCAGTCTCAGCCGGCTCCGGGCCAGCGAGTTCGGTTCTACTGTGGCGGCCGAACTGCTGGCGCGCAACGGCGTCCAGCCCGGCGACGTGCAGCGGGTGATTGGCGGCATGGTGCTTCAGGACATGACCGAGTCCAACCCGGCCCGCATCGTCGGCCAGCGCCTTGGCGTACCCGACCAGGTGCCGGCCTTCACGGTCAACATGCAATGCTGCTCCTCGATGCAGGCGCTGATCCTGGCTGCCCAGCAGGTGTCCCTGGACGAGGTCGATTGTGTCCTGGCGCTGGGCATGGAGTCGATGTCCGGCGCGCCGCACATGGTGCCCGGGTCGCGTTGGGGCTTCCGCAACGGCCATGGCGAGTTCATTGACACCTTGAAGGAATGCACCCTGGCCGGGTCGAAGCTTTGGGGCGATCCGCGCTACATGATCGACGTGGCCGAGAACCATGCCAAGGTCGACGGGGTCGCCCGCGAGGAGATGGATGAATACGCCGTGGTCTCGCACCACCGCGCCCTGGATGCCATCGACCAGGGTCGGCTCAAGGACGAGATCGTGCCCATCGAGGTGCCGGAGCGCCGCGGCGGCACCAGGCGCTTCGATACCGACGAGCATCCCCGCCGGGATATCTCGGTCGAGAAACTGGCCCGGCTGGGCTCGGTACAGGACGGCGGCGTGATCACCGCCGGCAACGCCGCCGGCATCAATGACGGGGCGGCGGCGGCGCTGGTCTGCAACGACCGTGGCCTGGCCCGGCTCGGCCTGACGCCGTTGGCCCGGATCCTGATGCCCGGCACGGCCATGGTCGGCTGCGATCCGAAGCTGATGGGCTATTCCTGTGTCGAGGCGCTCAATGCGGCCCTGCTCTCGGCCGAGCTGGCGGTCGAGGACCTCGACCTGATCGAGTGCAATGAGGGTTTCGCGGTGCAGTTGCTGGCCTGCGAACGGGCCGGCCAATGGCCGCGCGAAAGGCTCAACGTCGACGGTGGTTCTGTCGGCCTCGGCCACCCGGTCGGCATGTCGGGCCTGCGCATTTCGATCCACCTGGCCCACGCTCTGAAGCAGCGCGGCCTCAAGCGCGGCGGCGCCACCGTCCCGGCCGGCAGCGGCCTCGGAACCGCGGTATTGCTGGAAGCAGCTTAGGCGCCTGAGAAGGTAATTGTCCCTTTTCTCAGGAACCGGTGTCCAGGCCCTCGCGCAGGAACCCGACGAACTGGCGGGCGATGGCCGTTGGCGTCTTGCCGCCGGGGCTGTACCAGGAGTGGGACCAGTTCATGGCGCCCAGCAGCATCAGGCGCAGGCTGGTGCGGTCGGTGCCGCGCCTGAGGCCGAGATCCTTGAGCAGCCGTTCGAAGATCGCCTCGTAATCGTCGCGCATTGCGGTCACCCGGACCCGGCCGGGGTCGTCGCCGGCGGGAAACTCGCCCATCACCGCGGTGAAGAAGTCGCCGCCCTCCAGTAGCACCCCCATATGGGCCTCGGCCGCCGCCTGCAGCCGGGCCCAGGGATCTGCGGCTTCGCTTGCGGCCAGGGCCCCGGTCACCGCCTCGGTGATGCGGCGCATCCCCTCCTCGTGCACCGCCACCAGCAACTCTTCCTTGGAGGCAAAGTGGTAGTAGATCGAGCCCGCCTGCATGCCGGCCTCGGCGGCGATGTCGCGCATCGAGCTGGCGGCGTAGCCGTCACGCACGAAGCAACGGGCCGCGGCCTCCAACAGCACCGCGCGCCGGTTGCCCTTGCGGGTCTGCTTGGCCGATTTGACTGCCTGCGTTTTGGTTGGCGCCGCCATCGCCTGGGTTTATCCGTATCCGCACCGTCGGATCAACCCATTCCTTACCGGAAAGGCTTCGGTACCGGTCAACCAGTGTCGAAGACCAGCGGCACTAACAGGCTGGTCAGGGCGATGATGGCGACGATCGCCACCAGGTTCAGCACCAATCCGGCCCGCACCATCTGGGCCACCGTTAAATAGCCGCCGCTGAAGACGATGGCGTTGGGTGGCGTCGCCACCGGCATCATGAAGGCGCAACTCGCCGCAAGAGCCACCGGCACCAGCACCAGGCTAGGGTCCACCGCGATCGAAACCGCAAAACCACCACTCAAGGGTAGGAAGACTGCCGCCGTTGCGGTGTTGCTGGAGATTTCGGTCAGAAATACCACCAACGCCGTGAATACCAGTACTACGGCAAGCAAGGGCCAGTCTGCGGCCCCGGTCATCGCCGCGCCAAGCCATTTGGCCAGGCCGCTGCCGTCGATCGACGCGGCCAGCGATAAGCCGCCGCCAAACAGGATCAAGACCCCCCAGGGTAAGGCCTTGGCGTGGTCCCAGTCGAGCAGCGCCTCGCCCGGCGTGCGACCGGACGGGACAATGAACATGGCAATCGCACCGGCCAGCGCAATTGCCGGATCGGAAAGCGGCAGCCATGGCAAGGCCTTGCTGATCAGCGGCCGCAGCATCCAAAGGCTGGCAGTGACTGCAAAGACGGCTGCTACCCGCCGTTCAGGTCGGCTTAAGGGGCCAAGCACCTGGGTTGCGGTTGCGATGACCCGTTCGGCGCCGGCAATCGGACGGTTACCGACCGGATAGGCCAGCTTGGCCAGGATCAACCAGGCGGTCGGCAGCAGTACAGCCACCATCGGCAAACCGACCAGCATCCACTGCCCGAACCCCAAGTCGATACCATGTACCTCGCTAAGGTACGCGGCTAGCAACGCATTGGGTGGGGTACCGATAAGTGTTCCCAATCCACCGATGCTGGCGCCATAGGCAATCGCCAGCAAGAGTGCAATGGCAAAATTCAGATCTTCTTCAGGCGGCAGGCTTGCTATGCCGTCGTCGTGCAGCAACCCGATCACCGATAGCCCGATCGGCAGCAACATCACGGCGGTGGCGGTGTTACTGACCCACATGCTCAGGCCAGCGCTGATCACCATGAAACCGGCGATCAGAGTGGTCGGCCGTGTTCCAAACCGGCCAAGCGCGACCAGCGCCAATCGCCGATGCAGGTCCCAGCGGCGTACTGCCTGGGCGATTAGGAAGCCTCCCAGAAACAGGTAGACCAACGGGTGTGCATAGGGTGCTGCGGCCTCGGCTAGAGGACGTACGCTCAGGAGCGGAAAGGCAATCAGGGGGATCAGCGCGGTAACCGCGATCGGGACCACTTCGGCTACCCACCAGATCGCCATCAGGGCGGCAATCCCGGCGACCAACCAGCCTTCTCGTGCCAAGCCTTCAGGTGGCGGAAGCAAAAGCACAAAACCTAGCGCGGCCAGTCCCGCTACCAGGCCAATGCCGCGACGGTGGCGGGCCGGGTTGTCCGCGCCAGAATCCATTTCGAGCCTCTCTTTTGGCACACGGTCATTTCCTATATGTGACGGCACCGATATAATCAACGGCTCATCCGGCAAGTGCGAGGGGCTTCAATCATGACCTACGCAAGCGGCCGCCATTTCCTGCAGATTCCCGGCCCGACCAACGTCCCTGACCGCATCCTCAGGGCGATGCACCGCCCGATCATCGACCATCGTGGACCGGAGTTCGCTGCGCTCGGCCGTGAAGTGCTGGACGGGCTGAAGCCGATCTTCAAGACTTCGGGCCCGGTGATCGTCTATCCCTCCTCCGGCACTGGCGCCTGGGAGGCGGCCTTGGTCAACACCCTGTCACCGGGCGATACGGTGCTGATGTGCGAAACCGGGCAGTTCGCCGTACTCTGGCAACGGCTGGCCGAACGGCTCGCCCTATCCGTTGAACTGATCCCCGGCGATTGGCGGCACGCTGCTGACCCACAGGCGATTGAGGCGCGCCTGGTCGAGGACCGGGCGGGCCGGATCAAGGCGGTGGCCGTGGTGCACAACGAGACTTCGACTGGTGTCACGTCTGACATCGCGGCGGTACGTCAGGCCATCAACCACGCCGGTCATGGTGCTCTGCTGCTGGTTGACACCATCTCCTCGCTGGCTTCGATCGATTATGCCCACGACGATTGGGGGGTCGACGTCACGGTCGCCGGCTCGCAGAAGGGGTTGATGCTGCCACCCGGTCTCGGGCTGACCGCGGTTGGCGACAAGGCTCTGGCGGCGTCGCAGACCGCCGGCCTGGCCCGCGCCTATTGGCGCTGGGACGACATGCTGGCCGCCAACCGGGCCGGTTTCTTCCCCTATACCCCGGCAACCGGCCTGATCTACGGCTTGGCCGAGGCGATCCGGATGCTGAGCGAGGAAGGGCTGGACCAAGTCTTTGCCCGCCATGCCCGCCATGGTGAGGCGACACGGCGGGCGGTCGCGGCCTGGGGGCTGGACGTGCTGTGTGCCGATCCCAACGCCCACAGCAACTCCCTGACCGCGGTACTAATGCCAGAGGGCACTGACGCGGATGCCTTCCGCGAACTGGTGCTGGAGCGGTTTGACATGTCGTTGGGCACGGGGCTGGGCAAGGTCGCCGGCCAGGTCTTCCGCATCGGCCATCTGGGCGATTTCAACGATCTGACCCTGGCCGGCACGCTCGCCGGAGTGGAAATGGGGCTCAAGCTTGCCGGTGTCGGTCAAGGCGCTGGCGGCGTGGATGCGGCGCTGACCTATCTTGCCGACTGCCGCCGCGTCTAAGGGAACTGAATCGGTTCTTTGACGGCCCTCGTGCAGAGGGTGAAAAACGTTTATTCACAACGCTATATCGCGTTTTGTTGCGATGACGCTTGTATTCGTGACTCGGGCTCGGTAAAGTTGCCGCATTGGTTGGAATCTGGCCGGCTGGAAGGGATCGGGCTGCGGGCTATGTTGAACCCTGAGATCGATGCATTGCGGGATTCGCCGTTCGAACGGCTGGACGCCCTGCTGGCCGGCGCGCCATTGCCGGCCGGCCGGGACCCGATCATGCTGTCGATCGGCGAGCCGCAGCACACCTATCCCGATTTCGTCGGCGAAATCATCTTCGAAAACCGCCATCTTTATGGCCGCTATCCGCCGTGTGGCGGTACGGCTGAACTGCGCACGGCGATCGCCGACTGGCTGACCCGGCGCTACGATCTGCCGCCAGGCCAGATCGCGGCGGATCGCAATGTGGTGACCCTGAATGGCACCCGCGAGGGCCTGTTCATGGCGGTGCAGCTGGCGATGACCCGGGAACGTGGCAGCGGCCGGCCGCTAGTGCTGATCCCCAACCCCTTCTACCAATGTTATGTCGGTGCCGCGATCGCCGCCGGGGCCGAGCCCAGGTTCATGCCGGCCCGGCCGGAAAACGACTTCCTGCCCGATTTCGCCGGATTGGCACCGGACGTGCTGGCCCGTACGGCGGTCGCCTATCTCTGCACCCCGGTCAATCCGCAGGGCACCATGGCCGACAAGGACTATCTCAGAAAGGCAATCGACCTGGCCCGCGAATACGATTTCGTGCTGCTGGTCGATGAATGCTATGCCGAGATCTACGATCATGAGGCGCCGCCCGGTGTTCTCGAGGTCTGTGGCGATGACATGACCAATGTGCTGGCCTTCCATTCGCTGTCGAAGCGGTCAAGCGTGCCGGGCCTGCGGTCCGGCTTCGCGGCCGGCGACCCGCGGCTGACCGAGCTGTTCCTGCGGCTGCGCAACTATGGTGGTGCAGCCCTATCGCTGCCGGTCTGTGCAGCGGCCGCAGCTCTGTGGCGCGACGATGCGCATGTTGCCGTCAACCGGGCGCTCTATCGGGCCAAGCTGGACGCAGCGGAAGCCCGATTGGCCGGTCACAATGGCTTCTACCGCCCGCCCGGTGGTTTCTTCCTGTGGTTGGAAGTGGGCGATGGCGAAGCGACGGCCCACAGATTGTGGTGCGAAGCGGGCCTGAAGGTCCTGCCTGGCGCCTATCTGGCGAAGCCGCAAAATGAAAACACCGACGAAACGCCGGGCGATGCCTACATCCGTATCGCCCTCGTGCAGCCGGTCGAGACGATCGCCACCGCGATCGACCGGTTGGTCGAAAGCTTGTGAGGATAAGGTTATGGCGCAACGCAGCACCGCAACCCGGCGCACCACCCTGATGTCCGATGGCACCGTGGAATTCCTGCGCCGCCGGGCTGCCAATGCCGCCGGTCTGGCGCTGTTGATCTTTGCCCTTGCTTTGGCGTTGGCGCTGGCCAGCTATGATCCGGGGGATCCCAGCTGGGCCCATGCCACCGACCGCGCACCCGGAAATTGGATCGGGCTACCAGGCGCCTTCGCCGCCGATTTGGTCCTGCAAACCATCGGCTTGGCCGGCATCGCTTGCGTACTGGCCTTGACCGCCTGGGCTTGGCGAGTGATGAGTCTGCGCGGCTTTGCCTGGGGTTGGCTGCACGTTGCGCTGCTGCCCATTGCGCTGACCCTGACCGCCACCTGGGCCGCCACCCTTTCGCCGGCCAGCGGCTGGCCGTTGCATGTCGGCCTCGGTGGTGTCATCGGGGACTTTCTGCTGACTGGTCTGGTCGATGTCTTCCAGACACTGGGGATTGACCTCGGTGCCGCCACTATCGGCAGCGCCTTACTGGCGGCTGCCGCTGCCGCCATGTTGGCCACGGTCGGTATTACTTGGCGCGAATGGCTGGGGGCCGGCAACTGGGTCGTGGGTTGGCTAATTCGCGCCGTGCACGGGGTCCGATTTCTGGCTGATGTCGGGGCCGGGCCTGCCGGTTACGATCCCGACCGCCCCGTCGCGGTTGAGCGGCGGGCGCCACGATTGACCGAACCGGCCACAAAGCGGCGCCGGCCCGCGGAACGGGTGGAACCGGAGCCCGAAGCCCCGACCACCCCGTCGCGCCGAACCCGGGTCCAGCGGCGCAACCAGAAGCCGAAAGCTAGCGGTCGGGCGGCGAAGGATCGCCAGCACAGCCTGGACCTCGGCCTGGACGGCGAGTTCCAGCCGCCGCCATTGCACTTGCTGGCGATGCCGCGCGAGGACGAGTTGAAACCGCAGGTCGACGATGACGGGTTGGAACAAAACGCCCGCATCCTGGAATCTGTGCTCGAGGATTTTGGCGTCCGCGGTGAGATCGTCACCGTCCGCCCGGGCCCGGTGGTCACGCTATATGAGCTGGAACCGGCGCCGGGCACCAAATCGTCGCGGGTGATAGGCCTGGCCGACGACATCGCCCGCTCGATGAGCGCCATTTCGGCCAGGGTTGCGGTCATTCCAGGGCGCAACGCGATCGGCATCGAGCTGCCCAACCTGCGCCGTGAGACCGTCTACTTGCGCGAACTGCTGAGCTCCAGCGAGTTCGAACGCGCCAAGTCAGGCCTGACCATCGCACTCGGCAAACAGATCAGCGGCGCCCCGGTGTTCGCCGACTTGGCGCGTATGCCGCACCTGTTGATCGCTGGCACCACCGGTTCGGGCAAATCGGTGGCGATCAACACCATGATCCTGTCGTTGCTATACCGCATGACGCCGGACGCCTGCCGCTTCATCATGATCGATCCCAAGATGCTGGAACTGTCTGTCTATGACGGCATTCCGCACCTACTGTGTCCGGTGGTGACAGATCCCTCGAAGGCGGTGGTCGCCCTGAAATGGACGGTCAAGGAGATGGAGCGCCGCTATCGCAAGATGTCGGAGCTCGGCGTGCGCAACATCACCGGCTACAACAAGCGCCTCGAGGAGGCCCGCACCGCCGGTGAACAGCTGCGTCGCACCGTCCAGACCGGGTTCGACGACGAGACCGGCGAGCCGATCTTCGAGGACATGCCGCTGGATCTGGATCCGCTGCCCCTGATCGTCGTCATCGTCGACGAGATGGCGGATTTGATGCTGGTTGCGGGCAAGGACATCGAGGCGGCAATCCAGCGCTTGGCTCAGATGGCCCGCGCCGCTGGCATCCATCTGATCATGGCGACCCAGCGCCCATCGGTCGATGTCATCACCGGCACCATCAAGGCCAACTTCCCGACCCGGATCAGCTTCCAGGTCACCTCCAAGATCGACAGCCGGACCATCCTTGGTGAACAGGGCGCGGAACAGCTGCTCGGCATGGGCGACATGCTGTACATGCCCAGTGCGGGACGCCTGACCCGGGTCCACGGCCCGTTCGTCTCGGACGGCGAAGTCGAGAATGTGGTGCTGGCCCTGAAACGCCAGGGCAAGCCCGACTATCTGGACGAGGTCACCGACGCCGACGAGGTCGAAGGTGGCGATTTCACACTGTTGGGCGGCAGCAACACGAGCAGCGGCGGCAGCGAAGACCCGCTCTACGACCAGGCGGTGGCGCTGGTCTGCCGTGAGCGCAAGGCGTCAACCAGCTTCGTTCAGCGGCACCTGCAGATCGGCTACAACCGGGCCGCCCGGATCGTCGAGCGCATGGAGGCAGAGGGCGTGATCAGTCCGGCCAACAGGGTCGGCAAGCGCGAGGTCCTGGCCCGCGACATTGACGATATGACCAGTTGACCGGCCGATCGGGACGTTCCGGCTGGTGATTTGGTCCGATCCATCCTATCTAAGCAGCATGTTCAGATTGCAAAAATGGATGGCCGGGGTGCGGATTGCCGCTCTGGCCCTAAGCGCGGCCGTCGCCCTTGCGGCACTGCCGGCGGCGGCGCAGTTGTCGGCCCAAGACCGGGCTGTGATCGCCGAGGTCGAAACCTATCTCAACCGTATCAACACCTTGCGGGCGAGGTTCCTGCAAGTTGGGCCGGCCGGCGAGTTGAGCGAAGGCTGGCTTTACCTGCGCCGGCCCGGGCGGATGCGGTTCGAATACGACCCGCCTTCGCCGATCCTGCTGGTCGCCGATGGGCTATGGCTTGTCTTCTATGACGCCGAGCTTGAACAGGCGAACCGAATTCCCTTGAGCTCCTCACCGCTCAGCGTGCTGGTCGACGAGCAGGTTAGGCTGCAGGACAAGGCCAACATCGCAAGCATCGTCCAAAGCCCGGGTGCGGTGCGGATCACCCTGGCGGACGCCGATCGGCCCGACGAGGGATCGGTGACGCTGGTCTTTTCAGACCAGCCCCTGCGGCTCCGGCAATGGCAGGTCACCGATGCCCAGGGCCTGGTGACGCGGATTTCGCTGGCCGGCCTGGAAACCAACCTCAAACTCGACCCGGAACTGTTCGTATTCACCGACCCGGCCGGCGGCGTTCTGGACAATTGACGGTGGGCGATGTGGCGCCACCGCTGATCGGGGTTTCGGCCTGCGTCAAGCAGGTCGACGGCATGCCGTTCCATGCGGTTAGTGAGAAATATGTGACCGCCGTGATCGATGGCGCCGGCGGCCAGCCGCTGCTGATCCCACCGATCGGCCGCGATGTCGACCTGGACCGGCTGCTGGAGGGTTTCGACGGGATCATGCTGACCGGCAGTCCGTCGAACGTCGAACCGCACCACTACCAGGGGCCACCATCGCGTGACGGGGTTCCCCACGACCCGGCCCGGGACGCCACCGTGCTGCCGCTGATCCGGGCCGCAGTTGCAGCCCAGGTGCCACTGTTCGCGATCTGCCGCGGTTTTCAGGAGATGGTGGTCGCCTATGGTGGCAGCCTGCATCAGCATCTGGAAGAGGTGCCTGGCCGCTTCGATCACCGCCGCAACCCGCAGCTGGCACTGGCCGACCAATACGCCCCGGCCCATGCCTTGTCCCTGACCCCAGGCGGCATGCTGGCTGACCTGCTGGGAACCGACGAGGTCGCGGTCAATTCGCTGCATGGCCAGGGGGTCGACCGGCTGGGGGGTGCTTTGTTGGTCGAGGCGGTGGCGCCCGACGCCACCATCGAGGCGGTCAGGGTCGACGGCGCTGGCGCTTTTGCCTTAGGCGTGCAATGGCATCCGGAGTTCCGAGTGCGCGAAAATCCGGTATATTATGCCCTGTTCCAGGCCTTCGGCGCCGCCGCGACCAGGCGGCGCCAACAACGGGAAAACAATGCAACAGCTCATCGCGTGGCTTAAGGACCACGCCATCACCGAAGTCGAATGCATGGTGCCCGACCTGTCGGGGATCGCGCGCGGCAAGATCCTGCCGGCCAATAAATTCCGCCAGAGCATCGAGGAGGGCACGCTCAGGCTGCCGGAATCGATCTTCCTGCAGACCGTCACCGGCCAGTTTATCTCCAGCGAAGTACTGGACGATACCGAGCCGGACATGCACCTGTCGCCCGACTTCTCGTCGATCCGGGTCGTGCCCTGGTATCAGGAACCGACCGCCCAGGTGATTTGCGACGTCTATCGCCCGGACGGCACGCCGATCGGTTTCGCCCCGCGCCAGGTGCTGCGCAATGTGCTGGAGCTGTATCGCGGCCAAGGCTGGCGGGCGGTGGTCGCGCCCGAGCTGGAATTCTATCTGGTGGCCAAGAACCTGGACCCCGACTACCCGCTGGAGCCGCCGATTGGCCGCTCGGGCCGGCCGGAATCCGGTCGCCAGTCCTACGGCATCGATGCGGTCAATGAGTTCGACCCGATTTTCGAGGACATCTACGACTATAGCGAAGCCCAGGGCCTGGACATCGATACCCTGATCCACGAGGCCGGCGTCGCCCAGGTCGAGATCAACTTCAACCAGGGCGACCCGCTGCTGATGGCCGACCAGGCCTTCCTGTTCAAGCGGACGGTGCGCCAGGTGGCCCTGCGCCACGACATCTACGCGACCTTCATGGCCAAGCCCTACAGCGCCGAACCGGGCAGCGCCATGCACATCCACCAGAGCGTCGAGGACGCCAAGAGCGGCAAGAACCTGTTTGCCGACGGTGATGGCGGCGACACCGACCTGTTCCACTACCATATCGGCGGATTGCAGGCCCACCTGCCCGCCGCCATGCCCTTGCTTGCCCCCAATGTCAATTCCTACCGCCGCCTGACCCGCCACCAGGCGGCGCCGATCAACCTGCACTGGGGCCGGGAAAACCGGACCACGGGCTTAAGGGTACCCAACTCGCGCCCCGCCAACCGCCGGGTCGAGAACCGGGTGCCGGGCGCCGATACCAACCCTTATCTGGTGATCGCGGCGACCCTGGCCTGCGGCTATCTCGGCATGGCCGGGCGCATGACGCCGACCGAGCCGACCCAGGGCAATGCCTATGAGCGGGCCTTCGCCCTGCCCCAGCACATGCCCGGGGCGCTGGAGAAACTGCGCCAGTCCGCCGAGTTGAAACAGATGCTGGGCGACGACTTCGTCAACATCCTGCTTGAGGTCAAGGGCGCCGAGTATGAGGGCTACCGCGAAGTGATCAGCGCCTGGGAACGGGAACACTTGCTGTTGAACGTGTGACCGGCGCCGGGCCCCGACCAAGGAGGCCGCTATGAACCACACCCAGGGATCGAATGCCACCAGGCACTGGCAGGACCTCGACGACCGCCACCACCTGCATCCCTTCACCGATCACGCGGCGCTGCATGCCAAGGGGGTGCGGGTCATCACCCGGGCCGAAGGGGTCTATATCTGGGATTCCAACGGCAATCGCATGCTGGACGGTATGGCTGGCCTGTGGAGCTGCAATGTCGGCTATGGCCGTCGCGAACTGGCTGAGGTCGCCTACCGGCAAATGCTGGAGCTGCCCTTCTACAACACTTTCTTCCAAACCACGACGCCGCCGGCGGTCGAGTTGGCCGCCAAGCTGGCCGAACTCACGCCGGATGGCCTGAACCATGCCTTCTTCGCCAATTCCGGGTCCGAGGCCAACGATACGATTGCCAAGATGGTGCGCTACTACTGGAACCTGAAAGGCAAGCCGGACAAGAAGACGATCATCAGCCGTGACCACGCCTATCACGGCGTCACCATGGCCGCCGCCAGCCTGTCCGGCATCAAGCCGATGCACCCGCAGGCCGACCTGCCGCTGCCCGGCTTCGTCCACGTCGCGGCGCCCTACTGGTATGCCGAGGGCGGCGACCTGACGCCGGAGGAGTTCGGCCGCCAGGCGGCCCAGAGCCTGGAAGACAAGATCCTGGAGCTGGGGCCCGACCGGGTCGGCGCCTTTATCGGCGAACCGATCCAGGGGGCGGGCGGCGTCATCATACCGCCGGGCGGCTACTGGGCCGAGGTCCAGCGGATCTGCCGAAAGCATGATGTCCTGTTGATCGCCGACGAGGTGATCTGCGGCTTCGGCCGCACCGGCAACTGGTTCGGCTGCAACACCTATGACATCGCGCCTGATTTCATGACCCTGGCCAAGGGCCTGTCGTCGGGTTACCAGCCGATCTCGGCGGTGATGGTCGCCGATCCGATCGCCGAGGCCCTGATCGCGGCCGGTGACGAATTCAGCCACGGCTTCACCTATTCCGGCCATCCGGTGGCAGCCGCGGTGGCCCTGGCCAATGTCCGGATCCTGGAAGAGGAAGGGCTGGTGGAACGGGCCGGTCATACCACCGGGCCCTACCTGCAGGCGCGGCTGGCCGAGCTGGCCGACCACCCGCTGGTCGGCGAGGTGCGCGGCGTCGGTCTGATCGCCGGCCTGGAACTGGTCGCCGACAAGGAGACGCGCAAGTCCTTCCCGTCCGAACACAATGTCGGGCTGACCTGCCGCGAACATTGCTTCGCCAACGGCCTGGTGATGCGGGCGGTGCGCGACGTGATGGTGCTGGCCCCGCCTTTGGTGATCAGCGAGGTGGAAATCGACGAATTGGTGGATACAGCCCGCCGCTGCCTGGATTTGACAGCCCGCGATACCGCGCGTGGTTGACAAGCTGCCCGCCTGCGGCCTTCAATGATTGCAAACCCGGCCGCTGCGCGGACCGGGACAGCCAAAAAGCGGGGAGGCCGGCCGTGGCCGGGCCGATCACAGGGAGAGTATCATGCACGGAACCAAAAGGCTTTTCGCCGCCGGAATGGCGGCCATGGTAGTGGCCGCCGGGGCGGCCGCAGAAGACAAGGTCCTGCACGTCTACAATTGGTCCGACTATATCGCCGAGGACACGATCGCCAAATTCGAGGCGGCAACCGGCGTCAAGGTGACCTACGACGTTTATGATTCCAACGAGGTGCTGGAAACCAAGCTGCTGGCCGGCAAATCCGGCTATGACGTCGTGGTGCCGTCCGGTTCGTTCCTGGAGCGCCAGATCAAGGCGGGCATCTTCGCCAAGGTCGACAAGGCGGCGCTCAAGAACTACGGCAACCTCGACCCCGACATCATGGCCCGGGTCGCTGTCCATGATCCCGGCAACGCCCATTCGGTGCCCTATATGTGGGGCACCACCGGCATCGGCTACAATGTCAAGATGGTCAAGCAGCGGCTCGGCGAGTTGCCGGTCGACAGCTGGGACCTGATCTTCAATCCGGATGTCGTATCGAAACTCGGCGATTGCGGCGTCACCCTGCTGGACGCCCCGGCCGAGGTCTTCGAAATCGCGCTCAACTATCTCGGCCTCGACCCCTTCTCGGCCAGTCGGGACGACTACAAACGGGCCGAGGCGCTGCTCATGAAGGCGCGACCCCACATCAAGTACTTCCATTCGTCGAAGAACATCGACGACCTGGCGAACGGCGAAATCTGCGTCGCCATGGGCTGGTCGGGCGACATGTTCATCGCCATGGACCAGGCGGCGGAAGGGGTCGAGATCGGCTATGTCATCCCCAAGGAAGGCACCGTAATCTGGTTCGACCTGATGGCCATTCCCGCCGATGCGCCGCATCCCGGCAACGCCCACAAGTTCATCGACTTCATCCTCAAGCCCGAAGTCGCGGCGGCGATCACCAACTACGTCTTCTATGCCAACCCCAACAAGGCTTCAATGCCGCTGGTGGCGGCCGAGATCCTGGCCGATCCCAACATCTATCCGCCGGACGCGGTGCGCCAGCGCCTGTTCGCGGACAAGATGGTGACGCCCAAGGTCGACCGCCTGAGAACCCGCACCTGGACCCGCGTCAAGACCGGCCAGTAGTGGCGGGCGGCGGCAGCCACATCCTTCGAGACGCCGCTGTCGCGGCTCCTCAGGATGAGGTGGGGACGTTCAATTTCGAAAAGCGCGTTCCTCAGGATGCGGTGAGGGTTTCTAGTAAAAAAGAGTGCGTTCCTCATGCTGAGGAGCCTGCCGCAGGCGGGCGTCTCGAAGCATGGCCACAAGGGCTTCGGCTCCAATGACCGCCGGCGACACCGCACTCGACCCGTGGCGGGATCCGCAGGCCGTGCCCTATGTGCGGATCGACAACGTGGCCAAGCGGTTCGGGCCGGTGACCGCGGTCGACAACATCTCGTTGGGTATCTACAAGGGCGAGTTGTTCGCCCTGCTGGGGGCGTCGGGCTGCGGCAAGACGACCCTGTTGCGCATGCTGGCCGGGTTCGAGACCCCGACCGCCGGACGCATCCTGATCGACGGCGAGGACCTGACCGGCGTGCCGCCCTATCAGCGGCCGGTCAACATGATGTTCCAGTCCTATGCCCTGTTCCCCCATATGACGGTGGCGGGCAATGTCGGGTTCGGTCTCAAACAGGACGGGCTTCCCAAGGCTGAGATCACCGATCGGGTGGCGGCGGTGCTGGAGCTGGTGCAGCTCGGTCCCCTGGCGGGCCGCAAGCCCCACCAGCTGTCCGGCGGCCAGCGCCAGCGGGTGGCCCTGGCCCGGTCGCTGGTTAAGCGCCCCAAAGTCCTGCTGTTGGACGAGCCACTGGGCGCGCTCGACCGCAAGCTGCGTGAACAGACCCAGTTCGAACTGGTCAACATCCAGGAGGAAACCGGCGTCACCTTCATTGTCGTCACCCACGACCAGGAGGAGGCGATGACCCTGGCCAGCCGCATCGCGGTGATGGACCAGGGCCAGCTGGCCCAGGTTGGCGAACCGGCTGAGATCTATGAATCACCCAACTCCCGCTTCATCGCCGATTTTGTCGGCTCGGTGAATATATTTGCCGGACGGGTGGTCGCAAACGAGGGCGGGCGCGTGCAAGTGGTGGCCAGGGATGGGGATTTCATCGTCCAGGTCCGGACGGATGAAAGGCCGGAGCCAGGAGCCGAAGTCTGGGTCGCGGTGCGGCCGGAAAAGATCCGTATTGCACATGCCGATGAGGATCGGACCGCGGCCGACAACCGGCTGGCGGGGACCATCCTGGAAATCGCCTATCTGGGCGGCAGCTCGCTTTATCATGTCGAACTCGCGGACGGCCAGGTGGTGCGGGTCACGGCGCCTAACCGGGAGCGGCGTGAAGACATGGTGCTGAGCTGGGAGGATCCGGTGTCGCTGAGTTGGAGCGCCCAGGCCAGCGTGTTGTTGCGTTCATGAAACGATCGCTGTTTTCAGAGATTTCCAGCCGCCTGGACGGTGGGTTGGGCCGGGCCCTGGTCGCCTCCCTGCCCTATCTCTGGCTGCTGCTGTTCTTCCTGGCGCCGTTCGCCATCGTCTTCAAGATCAGCCTGGCCGAGGTCCAGATCGCCCGGCCGCCCTACACGCCGCTGCTGGTCTGGGACGACGGGTTCTGGCCGGCGATCCAGGCCTCGTTCGACAACTATCTGTTCCTGCTCGACGATCCGCTCTACCTGCTGGCCTATGTCAATTCGCTGAAGGTGGCGGCGGTCTCGACCCTGCTCTGCCTGTTGATCGGTTATCCGATGGCCTACGGCATCGCTCGCTCCGGCCCGGTTATGCGCAACGTGCTGCTGATGGCGGTGGTCCTGCCGTTCTGGACCTCGTTCCTGATCCGGGTCTATGCCTGGATCGGCATCCTGCAGAACCATGGCGTCATCAACAACCTGTTGATGGGACTGGGCCTGATCGACCAGCCGCTGCAGCTGCTGAACAACGATTTCGCCCTCTATGTCGGGATCGTTTATTCCTACCTGCCGTTCATGGTGCTGCCGCTCTATGCCAACCTGGTGCGGCTGGACGAGAGCCTGTTGGAGGCAGCGGCCGACCTCGGCGCCCGGCCGGCCCGGACCTTCTTTGCGGTGACCCTGCCGCTGTCGCTGCCCGGCGTGATCGCCGGCTCGGCTTTGGTCTTCATCCCGGCGGTCGGTGAGTTTGTCATCCCCGAGCTGCTGGGTGGTCCGGACAGCCTGATGATCGGCAAGGTATTGTGGAACGAATTTTTCGCCAACCGGGATTGGCCGGTTGCCTCGGCGGTGGCGATCGTGCTGTTGCTGGTCCTGGTGCTACCGATTATGGCCTTCCAGCACTACCAGGCCCGCCGGGCGGGGAACGCGTGATGCCGGGGCGGCGCTCACGCTTTGTGATCGGTGCCCTGGCGTTTGGCTTTGCCTTTCTCTACGGCCCGATCCTCAGCCTGGTGATCTTTTCCTTCAACGCCAATCAGCGGGTCACGGTATGGACCGGCTTTTCCACCAAGTGGTACGCCGCGCTGGCGGAGAACGAGCAGATATTGTCGGCCGTTTGGCTGTCTCTGAAGATCGCCGCCGTCAACGGCAGCGTCGCGGTCATCCTCGGCGCCCTGGCGGGGCTGATGCTGGCCCGCTTCGGGCGGTTCCGCGGCCGCACCCTGTTCACCGGCCTGGTCACCGCGCCGCTGGTCATGCCCGAGGTGATTACCGGCCTGTCGCTGCTGCTTCTGTTCGTTGCCCTGGGCGAGACCCTGGGCTGGCCCGGCGCGCGCGGCGCCACCACCATCACCATCGCCCATATCACTTTCTCCATGGCCTATGTCGCGGTGATCGTGCAGTCGCGCCTGGTCAACCTGGACCCGGCGATCGAGGAGGCGGCGCTCGACCTGGGCGCGCGGCCGGCCAAGGTCTTCCTGGTCATCACCCTGCCGATCATCGCCCCGGCCCTGGTTGCTGGCTGGTTGCTGGCCTTCACCATGTCACTTGACGACCTTGTGATCGCCAGCTTCGTTTCCGGCCCGGGCGCCTCGACCCTGCCGATGGTGGTGTTTTCCAAGGTTCGGCTGGGGTTGAGCCCGGAAATCAACGCCTTGGCGACGATCATCGTGCTGCTGGTCGCCAGCGGTATAGGCCTAGCAGGTTGGTCCGCCAACCGCCGAGCAGCGGCCAGAACCCGAGATCTCAGTGTCCGGCCCGAAATTCGTTAAAGTTGACTTGCGGGGGAGCGGGACGGAACAGCCACTTTCAAGTCCCATGAAAAGCCGCTCGCGAGTAGTTGATTGGAAACCGGGTTTGGGACGCACTATATGCCAGTTTAAGCACTGACGTGCTGATCGCGGCGCCGAGTCTCCCGCCCCTGTTCACTCGAGCGCCGCACCACCGGAGGAACCCGGCTCGTCCCCAGCCGCCCTCCGGATGGCCCTCTAGGCCATTCGCCCGGTCCTGGCCCCCCAGACCGGGCGATTTTTTTGTGCCCGGCCGGCAAAATCGCGTAGAAAGAAGGTGGTCCGCAATCAGCGTTGGGAGGCAGCTATGGTCGAGAAACCCGCAACCACCCCAGAGCGGGAACAGTTTTACGCGCGGATCCGCCATAGCGATCTGGCACCATTGTGGGAAGTGTTCGGCGACCTGATCACCCCGGCCCCGGCCAGCGCCTGTGTGCCCGCCTATTGGAACTACGAGGAAGTGCTGCCCTTCATCATGGAGTCGGGTGAGCTGATCACCGCAGCCGAGGCTGAGCGCCGGGTGCTGGTGTTTGAGAATCCCGGGCTGAAGGGCCAGGCCAAGGTGACCACCAGCCTGTATGCCGGTTTGCAGTTGGTCCTGCCTGGCGAGGTGGCGCCGGCCCACCGGCACAGCCAGAGCGCGTTGCGCTTCATCGTCGACGGCGAAGGCGCCTACACCGCGGTCGGCGGCGAGAAGACGGTCATGCATGAGGGCGATTTTGTTATCACCCCTGGCTGGGCCTGGCACGACCACGGCAATGACAGCGACCAGCCGGTGGTCTGGCTGGATGGCCTCGACATCCCCATCGTCCAGTTCTTCGATGCCAGTTTCTTTGAATCCCACAATGCCGATCGCCACCAGCTCAACCGTGGCGAAGGCTATTCCCTGGCCCGTTATGGCTCGGGCCTGTTGCCCGATGGCTTTTCTCACGACCGGGCCGACTCGCCGCTCTTCAGTTACCCTTACGCCCGCACCCGGGAGGCGCTGGAAACCATGAAGCGGGAGGAGGAATGGGATCCGGTGCAGGGTTTACGGCTCTATTACGCCAACCCGGCAACCGGTGGCCACGCCATGGCGACCATCGGTGCCTTCGTGCAACTGCTGCCCAAAGGATTCCAGACCGTGCCATACCGCTCGACCGATGCCACCGTGTTTTCGGTGGTCGACGGTTACGGCAAGACGGTGATTGGGGAGGTCGCGTTCGATTGGGGCCCGCGCGACACCTTCGTCATCCCGAGTTGGGCCAGCCATTACCACGAGGCCGAGGACGAGGCGGTGTTGTTCAGCTTCTCCGACCGGCCGGTGCAGGAGGCGCTCGGCCTGTGGCGCGAGGACCGCGGTGGCAGATAGGGACGACGACATCGATTTCGACGACGCCGACGAGATCCCCCTCGACGTCGACGACTATCCCAATCTGGTTTCGGTGGCGCGGTTCGCCCGCATGCTGGGCGCCACGCCCTGGTTCACGGCCCTGGGCCGGCGCCTGACCGAACCCGAGCGTGACCTGGCACGCGCCTATCTTTCGGCGCTCGGCTTTCCCGACGCCGAAGTCGCCGATATCGTTGATTGGGAGGATGCCGAGAACGCCGCCCGCAGCCCGGAGTGGAACAGCGACTGGTGGGAAGTCGAGGAACAGCTGCGGGCCGGTCTGACCTCGGCCGCCCTGGAGCTGGTCGACGAGGACACGTTGACCTTGACTCTGACCCACGTCACCGCCCGCGCCGCCGAGGTGGTCCAGGACGCGGCCGCCAACGCGGCGATGATGGGCGGGATGTTCGACGAAGCGCTGATCCGCGCCGCCGCTGGCGCGGCCACGCAGGCGGCCTATCAGGCGGCGCTGGTATTGGCGGCGGGTGAGGAGGAGGACCACGCCTTTGCGCTCAAATTCCGTCTGTTCGAGGCGGGCCACTGGCCGATCGGCGTCAGCGGCATGAGTTTCAACCTGTTTTAAAGGACGGCAGATAATGGCTCCCGGCACTGGTCTGCGTATCGCGACCTGGAATATCAACTCGGTTCGCCTCAGGATCGACATCGTACGGCAATTCCTGGCAACCTATGCGCCTGATATCCTGTGCCTGCAGGAGACCAAGGTGCAGGACGATCTGTTTCCGGTCCAGGCGTTCGAGGACATGGGCTATCCCCACCTCGCCATCCATGGACAGAAGATGTACCACGGTGTCGCCATTGTCGCGCGGCGGCCTTTCGTGGACCAGGTGCAGCGCCATTGGTGCGGCAAGACCGACGCCAGGCACCTCTACGTGACCCTGGACGGCGGTATCGAGCTGCACAATTTCTACATTCCTTCGGGCGGTGACGTGCCGGACCCGGAGGCCAATGATAAGTTCGCCCACAAGCTGCAGTTTATGGGTGAAATGGCCGATTGGTTCGGTGGTCGGACAGCGCCGGATAACAAGATGATCATGGTCGGCGACTTCAACGTGGCGCCGTTGGAAACCGATGTCTGGTCGCACAAGCAGCTCCTGGACGTGGTCAGCCACACGCCGATCGAAGTCGAGACCCTGGCCCGGGTCCAGGCCAGCCACGATTGGACCGACGCGGTACGCCACCTGGCCGGTGACGAAGCCAAGCTATACAGCTGGTGGAGCTATCGGGCCCGGGACTGGGCGGCCTCGGACCGCGGCCGGCGGCTCGATCATATCTGGCTGACTCCGGCGATGGTGCCGGCCTTGAAGTCAGCCGAAATTCTGAAACCGGTGCGCGGCTGGGAGCGTCCGTCCGACCATGCACCGGTGATCGCCGACTTCGCGGGCTGAATGTCTGGCCCGAAGGTCTTTTAGGCGACTTTCGGGAAGCCTGTTCCACCGGGCATTAGGGCGAGGTTCTGGGGCATCACCGGCCAATAAACGCTTGAAAATCCCCCCGTGCCGTTGCATACATCGTATATCGTCGATTTACGATATAGAGGTTTCATGCCAGCCATTGCCAATTCGCATCCGGTGGAACACGAAGCAGACACGGTGATCTCGAACCTGGCCCGGGCGCTCGGCCATCCCGCGCGGCTCGGCATCGTCAAGGTGCTGTATCAACGCCAGACCTGCATCGGCTGCGACATTGTCGATGAGATCGGCCTGGCGCAGTCGACGACGTCGGAGCATCTGCGCATCCTCAAAGCCGCCGGCATCATCACCGGTGAAATCGCCCGGCCGCGCGTCTGTTATTCCCTGAACCCGGCGGCGCTCGCGCCGTTGCGCGACTTCCTTGATGTGATTGCTGAACCGTCGGAGGGGGCGAGCTAAATGTCGGTCTTCGAACGTTATCTCAGCCTGTGGGTGGCGTTGTGCATCATCGCCGGTATCCTGCTCGGGCACCTGTTTCCCGACCTGTTTCAACTGGTCGGTCGGGCCGAGATCGCCCAGGTCAACCTGCCGGTGGCGATCCTGATCTGGCTGATGATCGTGCCGATGCTGATCAAGGTCGACTTCGCCGCCCTGGCGGAGGTCCGGAACCATTGGCGCGGCATCGGTGTCACCCTGTTCGTGAACTGGGCGGTGAAGCCGTTTTCGATGGCGGCGCTGGGCTGGCTGTTTATCGCCAACCTATTCGCGCCCTACCTGCCGGCCGAGCAGATCCCGTCCTACATTGCCGGCTTGATCCTGCTGGCGGCGGCGCCATGTACCGCGATGGTGTTCGTCTGGAGCAACCTGTCCGACGGCGAGCCGCACTTCACCCTCAGCCAGGTGGCGCTGAACGACACCATCATGATCTTTGCCTTCGCCCCGATCGTCGGCCTCCTCCTTGGCCTGGCCGCCATCACCGTGCCGTGGCAGACCCTGCTGCTCTCGGTGCTGCTTTATATCGTGGTGCCGGTGATCGCCGCCCAGATCATTCGGCGGCGGGTATTGGCGGGCGGCGAAGCCGGCCTGGCCCGGCTGCTTGGGCGATTGCAGCCGCTGTCGCTGGCGGCGCTGCTGACCACCCTGGTGTTGCTGTTCGGGTTCCAGGGCGGCCAGATCATTGCCCAGCCGCTGGTCATCGCCATTCTGGCGGTGCCGATCCTGATTCAGGTCTATTTCAACTCCGGCCTTGCCTATTTGATGAACCGCTGGTTGGGCGAAGCCCACTGCGTCGCAGCGCCGTCGGCCCTGATCGGGGCCAGCAACTTTTTTGAATTGGCCGTGGCGGCGGCGATCAGCCTGTTCGGCTTCTCATCCGGCGCGGCGCTGGCCACCGTGGTCGGGGTCCTGATCGAGGTGCCGGTGATGCTGTCGGTGGTCCGGATCGTCAACGCCACCCGCCCATGGTACGAGCGTGGCCCGGCGGTTGCCCGGCGCGCGTCGGGCCGCGCCTTATGATCCGCCAGCCTCGGCCAAGAGGCGGTCAACCTCCGTCCGGCAGGCGTTGAGGGTGGCGGTGGCCAGGCGCCGGTCCTGCATGGCACGTGCGACGGCAATGCCACCGGCGCACAATACGATGGCGGCCAAGGCGCGCGGGTCGGGCATGTCGCCGCCCCGGTCGTCGCAGAAGCCTCGGGCGAACTCCGCCGCCAATTCCCGGACCCGCGCGTCATAGCCCTGGCGGGCCTGTTCGTCGCCGCGGGAGACATCGGCGGTCAGCGCCGCCAGGATGCAGCCGCGCCCGACAATGTCGAGGTGGTCGGGGTTGAGGTAGTCGGCGACAATCCGACCGGCTTCCTGGGAGAGGCCGCCTCGATCGCCGGCCACGCGGGCCTGCATTTTCCGATTGAACCCGTGCGGGCCACCGACGATTTCAGCGAACAGCGCCCGTTTGGATTTGAAATGGGCATAGAACGCACCGCGGGTCAGTCCGGCGGCGGCCATGATGCTGTCGATCCCGACCTTTTCGTAGCCATGGGCGCGAAACAGGTCGCCGGCCTTTTCAAGGATGGTGCGCCGCACCTTTTCGGTGGCGTGTGGGTTGGGTGGCATCGGATCAGCCGTCCGGCAGGTTGGCGACCAGCCAGTCGTGCAGCGGCGACAGGGCGCCGAGCCGTTCGACCAGGTGATCGACCGCGGCCGTCGTAAACAGGTCCGGCGACAGGTCTCCGCGGCGCCCTACAGCCAGCCCCTTGTGCCGCAGCAGGCCGGCGTGGGGCGCATCCGAATCGAAGCCGGCCGGGACCCGTTTCAGATCGGGTTCGCGCAAAGCACCGAAGCCGGATGCCTCGGTCGCGGCAATTGCCGCCGCCAGGCCGTCGCCTTTGTTCCCGTCCGCCACCGCATGCCGAAAGGCGTCGAGCTGGGCCGGCGAAAACTGCCAGATGCCGGCCCCGGTGGCGCAGTAATCGGGCCCGATGACGCAATGCAGGCTGGGCGCGAACTTGGCCTTGCTGCCCTGCCAGAACACTAGGTGCAGACGTGGGTCAAAGGGGCGTTTGTCCTTGGAAAAGCGAATATCGCGGTGCAGCCGCTTGATCGAACCACCGACCTTGGGCTCGCCATCGACTGCCAAACCGGCCCGGTTCAGGGCCGCCGTTAGAGCACCCACCGCGGCCCGTGCCGGCCCCAGAAAGACCCGGTCATAGTCGTCGCGACGGCGTTCGAACCAGGTTTTGTCGTTGTTCTTTGTGAGGTCGGCCAGAAACGCCGGCAGCGCCGCGGGAAACCCATCAAACCTTTCCGTTTCGTTGCCCACCCTGCTCTCCATGTGTTGACTGTCATATCATATGATGATTATCATATCATCATGGTAGCGGAAATGGCAAATCCAACTGGTGTCGAGCTGGTTCAGTTTTTGTATTCGCCTTACAACGAAAAGGTCCGTTGGGCCTTGGACCTGAAGGGAATTGCGCACCGCGCCCGTTCGCTGCTGCCGGGTCCGCATGTCGCCACCACCCTGCGGCTGACCGGGCAGACCGCGACCCCGATCATCAAGCTGGATGGGCGCTGGCTGTACGGCTCGGACCGAATTCTTGCAGCCCTGGAGGAACAGGTGCCGTCGCCAAGCCTGTTTCCGGCCGATCCCGAATTGCGGCAGCAGGCGATCGACCTGGCCGCCCGGTTCGATGCAGAACTGGGCCCCAGGATCCGAAGGGCGGTGCTGGATGCGGTAATAGGCGATGCCGGCTATACCGCGCGCCTGTTTGGCCGTGAAAAGTCGGGTTTGACCCGCGGCCTGTACCGGGCCGCCTTCCCAATGATCAAAAAGGCGATTTGCATCGGCAACGGATTGAACGGGCCGGAGTCCGTCGAGGATGGGCATCGGGCGGCGGCCGAGGCGCTGGACCTGGTGGCGGCGGCCGCTCAACAAGATTTCTATCTGGTCGGCGGGCAATTTTCGGTCGCCGACCTGACCGCCGGGGCCATACTGGCATCCCTTGCCAACCCACCGGGTAGCAGCATGGCGCGACCCAAGCCCTACCCGCCCGGGTTTGCCAGTTTCCTTGACCGCTGGGCCGGGCATCCTGGGGTGGATTGGGTGTTGGCGCTCTATGCACGGCACAGGTTGGGCCGACATGGCTGACCAGGCGGAAGCGGTGTTCGAGGCGCTGGTCAATGAAATGTCGGCCGCGCATCCAGATGTCGCGGCGGGTCGGATGATGTCCAGGTCCGGCCTTACCTATGATGCCAAGGTCTTCGCCTTCTTCCGGCCCGGCGAAATGGTATTTCGCCTCGGCAAGGGTTTCCGTCCCGACGAATTTGGCCTCGAAGACTGGCGCTACCTGGCCCCGTTCAAGCACCGGCCGCCGATGAAGGGTTGGTTCTGCGTGCCCTTTTCCGATCCGGCACTGTGGCGCAAACTAGCGGACGAGGCCCTGGCGGTCATGAAAGCGGAGCGTGGGTAGGCCGAAATTCCCGCCAAAAATCATTGGTCGTTGCGGAAAAGAAACAAACTACTCAGCGATTACGCCCTGCAGCGTGTCGTCAATCAGCATGTCGACCACCTGTTGCAGGGCCTCGTGCGTCGTGGCGCCGGCGTCAAGGGCGGCCTGGTAGGCCGCCATCTGCCGGTGGGACGAGGTTCCCCGGCGCACGATCTCACGGGCATGCAGCACTTCGCGCCAACAGCCCAGCGTCTTGGCATCCTCGGCCACCAGGTCGATGATCTCCTCGGTCAGGTCGATCATTGGAACCTTTTCGGCGATGCCATGGTCGACCAGCGCGCCGTCGGTGCCATGGCGTTGCGCCAACCACCGGTTCTCCTTGATCAGCATGGACGGATAGAGGCGCCAACGCTGGTTGCCGCGGCGCAAGCGGAACAGATAGCTGAGCAGCGAAACATAAAGCGCGGCGATGGTCAGCGTGTCTTCCATGCGGGTGCAGATATCGGTGATCCGCATTTCCAGCGTGGGATAGCGGGCCGACGGACGGATGTCCCACCAGATCTTGGTCGCGTCTTCCACCAATCCGGCCTGGACCATCTGTTGGACAAAGCGATCGTATTCACCATAGGAATCGAACCGCTCCGGCAGGCCGGTGCGGGGCAACGCGTCGAACACGGTCAGCCGATATGACATCAGCCCGGTTTTGTCACCGAGCCAGAACGGTGACGATGTGCTGAGCGCCAACAGGTGTGGCAGGAAATAGGAAACCTGGTTCATCAGGTCGATCCGAAGGTCCTCGTCTTCGATCGCCACGTGGACATGCATGCCGCAGATCAACAACCGGCGGGCCACCGCCTGCAGGTCGCGGGCCAGGATGTCATAGCGCTCCCGCTCGGTATGGACCTGTTCCTGCCAACGGGCAAAGGGGTGGGTCGACGCCGCGATCAGCCCCAGCCCGTGGCGGTTGGCGGCGGCGGCCACGGTCGACCTCAGACGCCTCAGTTCCTCCCGTGCTTCGCTGATGGTCCGGCAGACCTTGGTGCCGACTTCGATCTGGCTCTTCAGGAATTCGGGGCTGACCTGGCCTTCCAGCACCGCTTCGCACTCGTCGAATAATGCGTTTGGCGGGTCAGTCGCCAGATCGCGGCTCTCGCGGTCGATCAGCATGTATTCTTCTTCGATGCCGATGGTGAAGCTGGGCCGTGTCAGCTGCATGGTCAGTACCTTTCCGTCGCGAACGGCGCCCCTTCTCGCACCACGGTGGCCAATGCCGCAGCCAGCAAATTGGCCCATGCTTCGGCGCCATGATGAGTGTCGATTAAATCCTGGCGGATCTCAATCAGAACATGTGGCCGGCCTGGCTCCTCGGCGTGCCGGTTGATGGAGAAACCGAACGGCGAATGGGCCGTGTAGGGCTGGTTTTCGCCGACCACCAGCGACCGGTTGCGGCGCAATTCGGTCATCAGCGGCACCGGGATCCGCGGGTCGCGGGCCCACAAGATGCCGACATGCCAAGGCCGTTCGAAACCCTCCATAATCGGCGTAAAACTGTGCATGGAGATGATTGCAGGGGTCGGGCCACGGGCCGCCACGCCCTCAATCAAACGATCGACCGCGTGGTGGTAGGGCCAATAGTAGTGCTCTGCCCGCCGGCCGCGTTCGTCCGCGTTCAGGCCGCAATTGCCGGGAATGGCGATACCGTCGCTGGACTCCGGCATCGAGCTGGGATCCTCCAGCCGCCGGTTACAGTCGACCAGCAACCTTGAATAGCGACTTAGGATGGCCGGCGCGTCCAGCAAACGGCTCAGTCGCCGGGTCACGTCGGCGGCGCCGATATCCCAGGCGATGTGGCGCCACAACAGCGAATCCTCCAGCCCCAGGGTCCCATAGGCGTCAGGCAGGTCCCGGCTGGCATGGTCGCACAACAACACCAGATCGGCCGCGCCGTTCGGGTTGAGGATCTCGTAGGCCGTGTCCGTCGGCGCGGTCGCTTGATCGTCGAACATCCGCGAACTATACCCAAAATACCCGGCCTGATAAGCTGCAAAGCGGACTGTTTGATGGGAGATCAACTGTTCCGCCCCGCTCCCCCACCCAACCATCAACAGGGTGCCATGCCATGGGTGGTCGGGAGGGCGCGCGGGAGGGAACAATGCGCCCGAAAGGTAACTTTTGGGCGAGAGGCAAAGGACCGGTGAGGTCACCATGGCGACATTCTTTTGTGTTGACGCCCATACCTGTGGCAATCCGGTACGGGTGGTGGCGGGCGGCGCCCCACCCCTGGTTGGCGCGACGATGAGCGAGCGGCGCCAACATTTCCTGGCCCACAACGATTGGGTCCGGACCGGCCTGATGTTCGAACCGCGCGGCCATGACATGATGTCGGGCAGCATTCTCTGCCCGCCGACCCGCGACGACTGCGACGTCGGCGTTTTGTACATCGAAACCTCGGGCTGCCTACCGATGTGCGGCCATGGCACCATCGGCACGGTGACCGTGGCGATCGAACGAGAGTTGGTGGTGCCGGAAACGCCTGGCCTGCTACGCCTAGATACGCCGGCCGGCCGGGTTGATGCCGCCTATCGTCTGGAGGGCGGCAAGGTTTCGGCGGTTCGCATCACCAACATCGCCTCCTTCCTGCATTCGACCGGTCTCTCCGTTGACTGTCCCGACCTCGGGCCGCTGACCGTCGACATTGCGTATGGCGGCAACTTCTACGCCATCGTTGAGCCGCAGGCCAATTTTGCCGGCTTGGAAGCCGTGACCCCGGGCGAGATCCTGAAATGGAGTCCTATTGTCCGCCGCAACCTCAATGAACTTCGTGACTTTGTGCATCCGGAGGATGCAACCATCCGCGGCTTGAGCCATGTCATGTGGACCGGCGCCGCCCGACACACGGAGGCCCACGCCCGCAATGCCGTGTTCTATGGCGACCATGCCATCGACCGCAGTCCGTGCGGCACTGGTACTTCCGCCCGCATGGCTCAGCGCGTGGTGCAAGGCAAACTCACGGTCGGCGAGGATTTCGTGCACGAGAGCATTATCGGCTCGCTGTTCCGCGGTCGGGTGGAGGCGGCCGCCAAAGTTGGCGACTATGGCGCGATTATCCCCAGCGTCGAAGGCTGGGCCAAGATCACCGGCCTCAACACCATCTTCATCGACCAGGACGATCCCTTCGCCCACGGCTTCCAGGTGGTGTGAAGGAGAGGGAACCTCCACCCACTTGGTCACTGACCGTCACCTCTTTTTTGGGCGGTTGCGCCTGCGACCGACCGAAGGAATTACGCCGCCACGACCGGTCGGCTGTCGATCGCCTGCTGGATGATCGCCGAGATCTGCTCCCGTTCCTCGCCTTCCAATACCAGCCGCGGTGCCCGAACCGTCTCCGAACCGCGCCCGGCCATCTGCTGGGTCAGCTTGATGTACTGCACCAGCTTGGGGTGACAGTCGAGGTGGAGCAGTGGCGTGAACCAGCGATACAGCGGCAGCGCCTCGGCATAACGGCCCGCGGCGGCCAGTTTCCAGATCGCCACGGTCTCCTCCGGGAAAGCATTGACCAAGCCGGCCACCCAGCCCGCAGCCCCCAGCATGGCGGCTTCCAGCGCCAGGTCGTCGACGCCGCAGAACAAGGTGTAGCGGTCGCCGCACGCGTTGTGCAGGTCGGTCAGGCGCCGGACATCGTCCGAACTTTCCTTGATCGCCACCAGGGTCGGTTCGTCGGCCAGTTCGGCGAACATTTCCGGGGTCACGTCCACACCGTAGGTGACCGGGTTGTTGTAGACCATGATCGGCAGGTCGCTGGCCCGGGCGACAGCGCGGAAATGATGAAGTGCCTCCCGCCGGTCCGACTTGTAGCGCATCGCCGGCAGTACCATCAGCCCGTCGCCGCCCAGTTCGGCAACCCTGGCCGCAAACCGGGCCGCACCGCTGGTGGTGTTTTCTGCCACCCCAACCAACACCGGCACCCGACCGGCCGCCGCGGCGATGGCGGCCGTAACCACATCCGCCTTCTCGTCGGCCTCCAGCGAACCGTTTTCACCGACCGTCCCCAGCATGATCACCCCGTCGACACCGGCCGCGATCAGACCGTCCACATGTTGGGCCGTGGCCTCGAGATCCAGGCTCTCATCGCCGTCAAACTGGGTGGTAACGGCGGGATAGACGCCTTGCCAGTTCACGTTCATGCAGTTTCTCCCCGTGGTGCTTGCTGGTATGGTCGGCGTTCGGATTATCTCATGATGACCGGACGGCACAAGGCCGGACCGGACCAATTCACGGGTTGGAGCCATGGCGGCGGACGAGGTGTTGCGGGCGATGTTTCAGGCGGCGGTCGATCGGGCCGCACCGGCCACCTGTTTGCCGGAAAACCTGCCGCCACCGCTCAAGGGCCGCACCATCGTGATCGGGGCCGGCAAGGCAGCGGCGGCTATGGCGAGCGCGGTCGAGGCTCATTGGCCGGGGAAAATCGAAGGGCTGGTAGTCACCCGGTACGGCCATGGCGCCCCAACCCGGGAGATCGAGGTGGTGGAGGCGGCGCACCCGGTGCCGGACGCGGCCGGGCAGGCGGCGGCCAGGCGCATCCTTGATTTGGCCCAGGTGGCCGGGCCTGACGACCTGGTGCTGTGCCTGGTATCCGGCGGTGGTTCCGCGTTGCTGACCCTTCCCCCGCCGGGCATCGCGCTGGCCGACAAGCGCACCGTTAACGATGCACTGCTGAAATCCGGCGCCCCGATCGACGCCATGAACTGCGTGCGCAAGCATCTCAGCGCCATCAAGGGCGGTCGTCTGGCGGCGGCGGTGCATCCGGCCTTGCTGGTCAGCCTGATGATTTCGGACGTACCCGGCGACGATCCATCGGTCATCGCCTCGGGTCCGACGGTCCCGGACCCGACCACCTGTGCCGACGCGCTGGCAGTGCTCGAACGCTTCGCCATTGCGGCGCCGGCAGCCGTTGTCGAGCACTTGCGAAGCGGGCGTGGTGAGACCCCGAAACCGGGCGATGCCGTGTTCTCCAGGGTCATGAACCGGGTCATCGCCCGGCCCCAGGCGTCTTTGGAGGCCGCCGCCGCTGTCGCTGTCCAAGCGGGCTACCGGCCAGTGCTGTTGGGCGATGCGCTGGAGGGCGAAGCGAGGGAACTCGGCCAAGCCCACGCCAAGCTGGCTCTTGGGCACCGCGGGCGCGAGGCGGTTGCCCTGATTTCGGGCGGCGAAACCACGGTTACGGTTCGGGGGACCGGCCGTGGCGGCCGCAACGTAGAATACCTTTTGGGCATGGCCTTGGGCCTTGACGGGGCCACGGGCGTCGCAGCCATCGCCTGCGACACCGACGGGATCGACGGAACGGAAGACAATGCCGGCGCGGTCATCCGCCCCGACACGCTGGTCCGGGCCCGGGCCTTGAACCTGGACCCGGCAGCCTCGCTTGCCAACAATGATGCCTATGGCCTGTTTCGGGCTTTGGGTGACTTGATTATCACCGGACCGACCCTGACCAACGTCAACGATTTCCGCGCGATTCTGGTTGAGTCGGCCGCCGAGGGTGTGAGAAATACGGGCTAGCGGGATTCCCGGGAAACCGGTATGTTCCGCGCCACAATGAGTAGTCGAAAACGCGCCACCAAAATCCTGGCAACCCTGGGCCCGGCCAGTTCAACGCCCGAGCGGATCCGTGACCTGGTTGATGCCGGGGCCAACCTCTTCCGATTGAACTACAGCCATGGCGACCATGCCGATCACGAAGCGCGCCTGAAGGCCATCCGTGACCTGGAAGCCAGGATCGACAGTCCGATCGGGGTGGTTGCCGATATGCAGGGGCCGAAGCTAAGGATCGGAACCTTTGCGGACGGCGAAGTCACCTTGGATACCGGCGATCGGTTCCGGTTGGACCTCGACCCGGCATCCGGCGATGCCACCCGGGCCACCTTGCCGCACCCCGAAATTTTCGCCGCCATCAATGCCGGCGACCAATTGCTGCTGGATGACGGGCGTATTCGGCTAAGCGTCACCGCCTGCGATGCCTCCTCGGCCGAAACCGAAGTGCTGGTCGGTGGCGTGCTCAGCGACCGCAAAGGGGTCAACGTCCCCAACGCCATGCTGCCGCTGGCGGCCTTGACCGACAAGGATCGCCGCGACCTGCAGCACGCGTTGAGCATCGGCGCGGACTGGATCGCGCTGAGCTTTATTCAGCGCCCGGAAGACATTGCCGAGGCGCGCAAGCTGGTTGCCGGCCGGGCCGCTATCCTGGCCAAGATCGAAAAACCCAGCGCGGTGTCGTCCCTCGACCAAATCGTCGAACTGGCCGACGGCCTGATGGTGGCGCGCGGCGATCTTGGGGTTGAGGTGCCGCTGCAGGAAGTGCCGGGACTGCAAAAGAAGATCATCCGGGCGGCGCGACGGGCCGGCAAGCCGGTGGTCGTCGCAACGCAAATGCTGGAAAGCATGGTTTCGACCCCGACACCCACCCGGGCCGAGGTTTCGGACGTCGCGACCGCCGTCTATGACGGCGCCGACGCGATCATGCTGTCGGCGGAATCGGCGGTCGGCGACTATCCGGTCGAAGCAGTCACGGTCATGAGCGAGGTCGCCATACAGGTGGAACGCGATCCGCTCTATGCCGGAATCATGGACGCGGAACATGCCAGCCCGGAAGCGACTGCGGCTGATGCGATTACCGCTGCTGCCCGCCAGGTCGCCGAAACCATCGGCGCCGCGGCCATCGTCACCTTCTCGAAATCGGGTTCGACCGCGCTGCGGGCTTCCCGTGAACGGCCGCAAGTGCCTATTCTGGCTCTGACACCGATTACCGGCACCGCGCGGCGCCTGACCCTGGCCTGGGGTCTGCACTGGGTGCGGACCGAAGACATAACCAGCTTTACCGAGATGGTCGAGCACGCCACCCAGACCGCGCTGGAACAGGGTTTCGCGCTGCCTGGCCAGCGCCTGGTGGTCACGGCCGGCGTCCCCTTCGGAACCCCGGGGGCCACCAATGTCCTGCGCATCGCCTGGGTGCGCCACGCCGGTTAGAGCCGATCCCGTTAAGCGGAAAAGGGGCTAGTTTGCCGCTTGGTTGATCCTTTGCCGCAAATAGTCGATGTGCAGGCGCAAGGTATAGGCTCTGGCCGCGAACCCGGCGGGCACCGTGACTTGTTCCACGGAATGCTCGACCTGGTCGAGCCGCGCCGCCGCTTCCGGCCCCGCAAGCGTTGCTTCCCTTAGGCCGTCGTCGATTTCCTGCAGATCCTTGTACCAGCGATTGACCCTGGCCCGCATGCGCCAGTTATAGGCGGGCGGCAGTATCCGCATCAGCGGGTACAGCATGGTCAGCAGCGGCAGCAACATGATCTTCAGGCGGTCGACCAGATTGGCGGCCCAGAACGGCAGGTAACGCTGCAGGAAAGGCGGGCCGCGGCGGTAGAAACGGCTGGCCGCATCGGCCAGGGGAAAGGTCACGAATTCGGCGTTCGGGAACTGCCCGCGCGCCTCCAGGTGCCCGCCCGCCCGGTGCACCTCGGCCATGGTCAGCAGCATCAGGTCGACCAGTGCCGGGTGCAGGTCGCCGCGTGCGACCACGGTCGCGGCCGGGGCCAGCAACACCGTATCCTCCGGCGGCTGATTGGTCGCCAGGTCGACGGTCCCTTCCGGCAAGACGACCTTGGACAGGTAGGTATTGCGTCGCAGATAGGCGTCCGCCCGCTCGAAGTTCATCAGCGAAATGCCCGGCGTGGCCAACAGGCGCTTGACCGTCGGGCTGGTTACCGACGTGACGAAAAATGCGGCATCGATGGTGCCGGCAATCAGGGCCTCGGCCGCCTCGTCGCCGCCGATCTCCTCGAGATCCGCGGTCTCGGGGTTCAGGCCGTTGTCGGCCAGCAATGCCAGCGCCACGGCGCGGGTGCCGCTTCCCGGTCGGCCGACCGCGACCCATTTGCCTTTGAGCTCGGTCAGGCGACCCGGCAGCGTCATGTCGCGCACGAACACCCAGATCGGCTCGAAATAGACGCTGCCCAGCGAGACCAGGTCCGGATGGTCTGCCGGTTCGCCGATGCCGCCTTGCAGAAAAGCGACCGGGACCGGGTTCGACTCGGCGCTCAACAGACCCAGGTTTTCAACCGAACCGTTGGTCGATCTTACCGTCAGGTCGACGCCCTGGACCGCCAGGCGTTCGGCGTAGGCACCGCCATGGGCATAGTAGGCGCCGGTCTCGGACCCGGTGGCGATTTCCAGTGTGGTCGGTGGTGCCGGTTCGACGAAGTGGTAGGCGACGGCAAAGCCGGCAATGATCAGCAGCACCGCCGGTGCCGCGAAGCGGACCTGTGACCAGAAATCGTCGGATGAGCGGCGGCGCCCCGACCCGCCATTTGTTCCAGATGCCATATGTTGCTGGTTCCCTGCAGCCGTTTACCGACGACATGGTAGCAACAGGACCTGTCCAGGCAAGTGATATACAACGGTCAAAAGGGACCGTTGATCAGGCCCTCAGTCGCCGGGGGCTCACCTCCGCTCGCTCGGGCTTCCGGCACATAAGCGCCGACGTGCGTTTGCGCTCGCTTCAGCCCTGACTGGCGTCGGGGATGACGATGCTGGTTGAGTAGCTCACGACAGTATCAGATGGCTTCGCCTTCGACCTTTTTACGCAGGCGTTCAACTTCGCGACGGGCCATCGGCAGGTGACGGTTGAGGTCCAGGGCGTTCTTGAAGGCCTGGTAGGCCCGGGATTCATCCTTGAGACGCAGGTGGATCATCCCCAGCCCACTCAGGGCACCGAAGTGGCGTGGCTCCAAGACCAGGGTCTGCTCCACATCGGACAGCGACCGCTCCAAATCGCCCATCAGGAAATGGATGGTTGCCCGCTTGTTCCAGCCCTCGGCAAACTCCGGTGCCATCTCGGTGACACTGGTAAACAGTTCCAGGGCCCGGTCGTAGTCGCGCTTGCCCATGGCGACGATGCCGCCCTTGACCAACAGATCGACCGTGTCGCTGCCGGATTTCAGCCAAATGTCCCAGATGCGTTCCTGGTAGATCCGGGCGCCATGGGCGCTGTCGGCCTGGTTGAGGCGGGTGAACAGGGTATCCAGGCGAGGGTCGTTCTGATCCGCCACCGCCCCTGGGGCGACGGCCAACCACAACGCCAGAAGTGTCAGAAACCGAACCATGGAACTAAGATAGCGCAACGCCGGGTCGGCACCAAGTCCGACTCACGCAGGCTTGACGGCGGCCGGTCGCGGCCCTCCCGTTGCCCAGTCCAGCAGTTCGACCGTGTGGACCACCGGCAGGGCGGTCGCGCCACCGATATGGACCAGGCAGCCGATATTGCCGGTCGCGATGACTTCGGCGCCAAGCCGCTCGAGGCTGGCCACCTTGCGGTCCTTCAGGAAACCCGACAGCTCCGGCTGCAACAGGTTGTAGGTGCCGGCTGAGCCGCAGCACAGATGCTTGTCCACCGGTTCGACGATTTGAAAGCCGGTTTTGGCCAGCAGCTCCTTAGGGGTCGTGGTGATTTTCTGGCCGTGCTGCAACGAACAGGCGGCATGGTAGGCAATGGTCAGGCTGGGTGCCGTGCCGGTGGCGGCCAGGTCGAACTCGGCCAGCACCTCGGAGACATCGCGGACCAGGCTGGCGATTCGCGCGGCGGGCTCGGCCCAGCCCGGATCGCCGGCCAGCAGATGACCATAATCCTTGACCGTGGTGCCGCAGCCCGAGGCATTGACCACCACCGCGTCCAGCCCGCCCGCCTCCAGGACCCGGGTCCAGGCCGCGACATTGGCCCGGGCCGCCGCCAGGGCGGGTGAGGTTTTGCCCATGTGGTGGGTGATGGCACCACAGCAGCCGGCACCGTCCGCCACCACCACCTCGCAGCCCAATCGGGTCAGCAGGCGTACCGTCGCCTGGTTGATGGCCGGGTTCAGGACCTTTTGCGCGCAGCCGGTCATCAGGGCGACGCGTTTGACCCGGGCACCCTGGGCCGGGAAGACCTGCGGCGCGTCGCCCGGATCGGCTGCCGGCAGCTTGGACGGGGCCATCGCCACCATGCCCTTCAGCCGCCCGGGCAACAGGGCGGCGAAAGGTTTGGCCAACCGCCCCCCCACCAGGCTCAGGCGGAACAGGTCGGGGCGCGGCAGCAGCCAGGCCAACAGGTTGCGCATTATCCGTTCAGCCAGCGGGCGGGTGTAGCGCTGCTCCACCACCTCGCGGGCATGGTCGATCAGATGCATATAATCGACCCCGGAAGGACATGTGGTCATGCAGGATAGGCATCCCAGGCAACGGTCCAGGTGCCGGACGATCCCCTGTGGCGGCGGGCCGGGCTGTTCCAACATCGCCTTGATCAGGTAAATGCGGCCGCGCGGGCTGTCGCGCTCATCCCCCAGGGCGACATAGGTCGGGCAGGTGGCGGTGCAAAAGCCGCAATGGACACATTTGCGCAGGATCCGTTCGCACTCGGCAAGTGCCGGGTCGGCCAGCTGGTCGGCGGTGAACTGGGTCTGCATCAGAGGTCCCGGTACATGCGGCCCGGGTTGAGGACCCGGTTGGGATCGAATCCGTCCTTGACCCGGGCGGTCAGAGCTGCCAGCGACGGCGGCTGCGGCTGAAACACCGGCACCTCGCGGCGCAGCGCTTCGGGCGCCCGCATCAGGGTGGCGTGGCCGCCGCACTCGGCAATTGCCTGGCGGACCGCTGCGGCGCCGGCGTCCGGGGACGGGCTGGTGGCCAACCAGATCAGGCCACCGGCCCAATCGAACAGCATCTCGCCGTCCAGGCCGGCCGCCAGGCCCTCGGCCGCGGTCGGCGGCACCGATAGCCGCCAGACCAGCTGGTCGCCGCCCGGCAATAACGGCGCCACGTCCCGCACCTGGCGCCACAGCGTGCCAGCCGCTTCACGGTCGAGCCGGGTCACGGTGCCGAAGGCACCGAAGGCGTTACGCAATTGCTCGCCCCGATAGTCGATCGACGGGGCCGGACCTTCCAGCCGGATCGCCGCGACGCCTTGGCCGCCGCGGTCCACGACGTCCGACCGGGCCGCCGCCGGGCCCGGCAGATAGGCCAGGCCCGAAGGGTCGTGGGCGCTGCCCGACGCCTGGCGCAGGATGGCAAGTCCGGTGGCGCTGTCGACGTCGGTGATCAACAGCGTGGCTGCGTCGGCCGGAGTGGGAAGGGTCTTGAACGACAGTTCGGTGATCGCGCCCAAGGTGCCGTAGGACCCGGTGAACAATTTGCTCAGATCATAACCGGTGACGTTCTTGACCACGCGGCCGCCCGATTTGATAGCCTCGCCGCGCCCGGTGACCACCCGTACCCCCAACAGGAAGTCACGGGCCGCACCGGCCTGCGGACGCCTTGGACCGCTCAGATTACAGGCGAAGACACCACCGATCGTGCCCCGGTCGCCAACACCGAGCAGGGCGGAATAGTCCGGTGGTTCGAAGGTCAGCCGCTGTCCGGCCGCGGCCAACGCCGCCTCAACTTCGGCCAGCGGCGTGCCCGCCGCGACCGTCATCACCAGCTCCTCCGGTTCGTAGAGGGTGATGCCCGTCAACCGGTTCAGGTCCAGCCGTTGCTCGGCGTCGACCGGGCGGCCCAGTCCTGCCTTGCTGCCGCTGCCATGCAGCGCCAGCGGCACCGTCTCGGCGACCGCCCAGCGGATCAGTTCGACCAGCTGGTCTTCGGTTTCCGGTTGAAAGCGGTCGGCCATCAGAAACGCGGCAGGTCGGGAAACGGCACCTGGCCCCGATGCACGTGCATGCGGCCCAACTCGACGCACCGGTGCAGGGTCGGGAACACCTTGCCCGGGTTGAGATGGTTGCCCGGGTCGAAGGCGCATTTCAGGCGTTGCTGCTGGTTGAGGTCGGTTTCGCTGAACATTTCGCCCATCAGGTCGCGTTTCTCCACCCCGACGCCGTGCTCGCCGGTCAGCACGCCGCCAACCTCGACGCACAGTTTCAGGATGTCGGCGCCGAACGCCTCGGCCCGTTCCAACTCGCCCGGCACATTGGCGTCATAAAGGATCAGCGGATGCAGATTGCCGTCGCCGGCATGGAAGACATTGGCGACCCGAAGGTCATACTTGGCCGACATCTCGCGCATCCGGCTCAGGACGTCCGGCAGGCGGTGGCGGGGAATGGTGCCATCCATACAGTAATAGTCCGGCGAAATCCGCCCCACCGCCGGAAAAGCCGCCTTGCGTCCGGCCCAGAAGCGCAAGCGTTCCTCCTCGCCCTGGCTGGCCCGGACCGAAGCGGCGCCGGCGGTGCGGGCAATATCCGCTACTCGATCGATCAGGAAATCGACCTCGGCCGCCGGGCCGTCCAGCTCGACGATCAGCAGCGCCTCGACGTCCAGCGGGTAGCCGGCCTGGCAGAACGCTTCCGCCGCGGCGACGGCGGGCTTGTCCATCATCTCCATGCCGGCCGGGATAATGCCATCGGCGATCACCTTGGCGACGCAATCGCCGGCCGCCTCGCTGGTTGGGAAGCCGAGCAGCAGGGCCCGGGCCAGTTCCGGCGATTTCAGGATCCGCACCGTGACCTCTGTGATCACGCCCAACAACCCTTCCGACCCGGTCATGACGCCCAACAGGTCATAGGCCTCGGCGTCCAGATGCTTGCCGCCCAGGCGGATCACCTCGCCGTTCATCAGTACCATTTCGATGCCGAGCAGGTTGTTGGCGGTCAGCCCGTATTTCAGGCAGTGCACGCCGCCGGAGTTCTCGGCCACGTTGCCGCCGATCGAACAGGCAATCTGGCTCGACGGGTCGGGGGCGTAGTAGAAGCCGGCGTCGGACACCGCCTGGGTGATCGCCAGATTGGTGACGCCGGGCTGAGCGACGACGCAGCGATTGTCGAAATCAATCTCCAGGATGCGATTGAACTTGCCCAGTCCCAGCAGCACGCCGTCGGCCAACGGCAGCGCCCCGCCGGAAAGCGAGGTACCGGCGCCGCGTGGGACCACCTTGATGTCACGGGCGTGGCAGCGGGCCAACACTTCCGATACCTCGGCCGTGGTCTCCGGCAGGACCGCCAGCAGCGGCACCTGCGCATACGCCGTCAGGCCGTCACATTCAAAGGCGCGCAGCCCCGCTTCGTCGTGGACCACCTTGTCGGGCCCGATCAGGCGGCTGAGTTCGGCGATCAATTCATCGCGCTGGGCAAAGGCCCTGGGGTCGGGCTCGGGCATGCGCATGGCGATCTCCCGGCAAACCAGATTGTTGGTCGGCGGCTCGCCCTAGGCTAGTCCTAGCACCGGCATAGGCAAGAAGTTCTTTGTCCGCTGGGTGGAAAAGCCAAGGCCGCTCTCCGGGTTGGGAGCGGCCTGAAATACGGCAACACGGCGGGATGGCGGCACTGCCGCCGGATAAATCAGCCCTGGCGGGCCTTGAAGCGCCGGTTGGTCTTGTTGATCACATAGACGCGGCCCTTGCGCCGGATCACGCGGCAATCGCGGTGGCGCTTTTTGACCGTCTTCAGGGAATTAACGACTTTCATGACCTCAAACCCATGTCTGCCGCCGCGGGCGGCGGCGAAAAGCGAGGCGCGAACATAGTCGGGGGCCAGCCGCCTGTCAACGGCCGATTGCCGCCAGGATGTGACCTATCCCGGCCTCGCCCGGTCGTTTCGCGTCCATCGTTCTTGCCAAGACCATGTCCGCCCGGCACCATGGCCGCGAACCAAGCGGGGCTGGGATGAAGCTGGAAATTTCCGAATTGTGTGAACGGTTTCCCAATTACCGGGTGGCCTTGATTGTTGCGCAAGACCTGGATGTCGCGCCGCAAAGGCCCGCCGCCCTGGCGGACCGGATCGCCAAGGTCGAGGCTGACGCCTCGGCGGCGTTCTCGGGCCGCCTATCGGGCGAAATACCGGAAGTGGCGGACTGGCGGGCGGCCTATCGCGGCTTTGGCATCAAGCGCACCAGTTATCGTTCGTCGGTCGAACGTCTGATTCGCCAAATACAACAGGGTCGCGGCCTGCCCGCGATCAATTCCCTGGTCGATACCTACAATGCAATGTCGGTGGTCTATCGCATGCCGATGGGGGCGGACGACCTCGCCCTGGTTAGCGGGGATCTGGCCTTCCGATTTTCGCAGCCAACCGACAGTTTCATTGCCCTGGGCGACGCCGACCACAGCGAAAATCCGCCGAAGCCGGGCGAAGTTGTCTATGCCGATGAGGAAAAAGTCCTGTGCCGGCGCTGGAACTGGTATCAGGACGCCCGCAGTGCCACGTCGACCGCCACCAAGCGTGCGGTGCTGACCGTGCAGTCGGTATCGGCCGATGCCGATGTCGATGCCGCGGCGGACCAGCTTTGCGCCTGGTTGACGGAATTTTGCGGAGCCCGAACCGACTACGCGATTGCCGACGCCGCCCGGCCAGCGGTCGAGGCGGGTTAGCTCAGCCCGGTCGCCTCGGCGACGTTGTCGGTGACCAACATGCTCTCGGCGGACTTGCGGTGGGCGGCGGGCAAGGCCACCGATTTGCCGCTCTTCAGGCTGGCTTCGACCGCGGTACAATCGGCGGAGGCGATCATCGCCTGATTGTCGATGTCGAACATCCGGTGCAGGAAGCGGACATGTTTCTTGCCGACCGCGACCACGCCGGACCGGACGACCACCAATTCGCCGCCCCGCAGTTCCTTGAGGTACTGGAAGTTCTGGCGCACGATCGCGACCCGCCTTTGCTGCTCGCGCATGGCGGCCGGGGTGATGCCGATCGCGTGCAGCAGGAACCAGGTGGCCTGGTCGAAGCGGGTGACATAAAGCGCCGTATTCATATGCGCCGCCGGGTCGTATTCCGATGCCAAAACCGCGCCTTTGAAGGTTTCGATCCAGTCCGCCATGGTATTGGCCCCTCCTGCATTTGCCGTGCTGGTCAGCCTCGCAGAAAGGGCGGTCCAGGGCAAGACGCGCGGGCCACAACGGTTGCCGAAGCAAGGCCGGTCTGATAAGGCTGCCAGCGTCAACGGATTAAGGTCAGTCAAAACCATGCCCTCCCAGCCGTCGGGCGCCGTGCCCAACCTCAGCCGCACCCAAAGGCGCCGCAAATGGCTGATCCGAGTCCTGTCGGTTGCCGTTGTGGCGGTGGTTTTTGCCGTCGGTTCCGCCTGGCCCCCGGATAGCCTGGCCCACCACGCGATCGAAAACGCCGGTATCGGGTTGATCCTGATCTGCATCGCAGGCCGGACCTGGTCGACCCTGTATATCGGTGGCCACAAGAAAGAGAGCCTGATCGATATCGGGCCCTATTCACTGGTCCGCAATCCGCTCTATGTGTTCTCACTGATCGGGGCGGTGGGCGTCGGTTTGACGGTGGCCAGCCTGGTGGTGGGCGCGGCGTTCGGGTTGATTACCTTTGTGATCTTCAACGGTGTGATCGCCCGCGAGGAACAGTACCTTTCCGCCTATTTCGGTGCCCCCTATCGCGACTACTGCGATCGGGTTTCGCGTTGGTGGCCGCAATTCGCCGGTTGGCGCGACGCCGAAGAAATTGTGACGCGGCCGGCTCTGATCGCGGTGACCTTTCGCGACGCCTGCCTGTTCCTATTGGCAGTGCCGATCGCCGCGACGATCGGATACCTGCAGCAGACCGGTACCCTGCCGGCGCTCGTCTACCTGCCCTGATTGTTCAGATTTTGAAGGCTATTCGACCAGTCGAATTCCGACCTGGTCCTTGGCGTCCAGTTCCGAAGCCGGCAACCGGGTCAACTTGGCCTCGATGGTGGCAACCAGCCGGTCGACGTCGCGCTGCCGGGCCCGAAGCTCGGCCAGCAGATCGAAAATCTCGCGCTTGCCGCCGGTGAAGTCGGCGTCGGCTAGGCCCTGTCCGTGGCCGACCAACAACCAGGTGGTCGACACACCCAGGATGCCGGCCAGCATGTTCAGCCGGTTGGCGCGGGGCTCCGACCGGTCACTTTCCCAATTCGCCATGGTCTTCGTCTTGACCCCCAGGCGACGCGCCAGTTGGGCGGTGGTCAAGCCAGCCGCTTCGCGGGCCTTGATCAGCCGGCCGCCCAGCGTATCGTCGCTGCAATCGTACAGCGCCGGTTGGTCGTCCGATTTTTCCTGGTTGCTCATCCTTGTCCTGCTCCGTTCCATCTGCGCAGCGTGCGCGCGGTTTCGACGCCGACCTTCGCGCGACCATTCAACTCCGCAATTACAAATCGCTGATACGTCAGATCCCCAAACCCCTTGCGTGCGAGGGGTCCTGTGATCAGGCCGGCGGGATCGTAGGCCTTGTCGCCGACCACTGTTAACCTGGCGCCAACTTAACGCGGTGCCCGTGAAATCTCAAGGCACTGGCGAAAAAACCGTCAGGTGGCGGGTGGCTCATCCTCCGTTGCCGGTGGTTTTGCCGGCTTCTTGGCCGCAGGCTTTTTGGCCCGTTTTCGCGGTTTCGGCTTAGCCGCGGGCGCGGGCGCCTCCGCGGTTTCCGGCTGTGGTTCCGGGTCCGAAACGACCGCGTGATCACCGCCTTCGACGTCGCCCCATTGGGCGAAGGGAAAGGGCTTGGCGTCAGTCTCAAAAGTCACATACGCGACGATTTGCCGCGCATAGTGCGCCAATCCGCCGCCAAATGCGCCCAGCCGGTCATTGGCCTTGCCGGTGACCAGTTTGGCAACGAACTGGAACACCGCCACCGCAAAAACGATAAATTCGATAATATTGAAGGCAACCGCCAGCACTAGCATGTAGACCAGCCTCAGCCAGGTGCTTTCATTCGCCAGGTTGCGCTTCGTCGTTTTGTCCATAACCGACCCCCAATAGGAATGGCCGCCGGGTTCCCAAGGCAGAGAACCGCAGCGGGTAGAAGTTTCCCCACATAAATGGCTATTGTCGGCCAATCTCGCAATGGCCGCACTTGACGGCAGGCGGGCGGGTCCGTTTACTCGCGCCATGGCAGACAAGGTGGATACGACAGAAGCCCTTGCGGACGCGGTGATCGCCGGTGACCGCCGGGCGTTGGCGCGGGCGATCACCCTGGTCGAATCGATCCGGGACGATCATCGCCAAGCCGCCCAGGACCTGCTGCACCACGTGTTGCCGTCCAGCGGCCGGTCCCTGCGCCTCGGCATCACCGGTGCCCCGGGGGTCGGCAAGTCGACCTTTATCGAAGCATTCGGGATGCACCTTCTGGACCAGGGTCGGCGGTTGGCGGTGCTGGCGATCGACCCGTCCTCAACCCGGTCCGGTGGCTCGATCCTTGGCGACAAGACCCGAATGCAGGAGTTGAGCCGCTCGCCCAACGCTTTCGTTCGGCCCTCGCCCTCCGGCAACAGCCTGGGCGGTGTCGCGCGGCGGACCCGCGAAGCGCTGCTGCTGGTCGAAGCCGCCGGCTTCGACGTGGTGATCGTCGAAACCGTGGGGGTCGGCCAGTCCGAAACCATGGTTGCCGATATGGTCGATTGCTTCCTGTTGCTGTTGTCACCTGGTGGCGGCGACGAACTGCAGGGCATCAAGCGCGGTATCATGGAACTGGCCGATCTGCTGGTCGTCAACAAGGCGGACGGCGACCTGCTCGAACCGGCCCGGCGGGCGGCCGCCGAATATCGCGGCGCGGTCGGCCTGATGCGGCCCAAGGGACCCAGCTGGCAGACCCGGGTGCTACTCGCCTCGGCGATCAAGGGCAGTGGCCTGGACGAGGTCTGGGCGGCGGTCCAGGCGCATCGCAAGGCGCTTGAGGGAGCCGGTGAATGGTCGACGCAAAGGGTCGAACAGAACCGGGCATGGCTGTGGCGCGAGTTGAACGAGAGTCTGGCTGCCGCGTTGCGCCGCGACGACAAGGTGGCAGCCGCGTTGACGCAAGCCGAGGCCCAGGTGGCGGCCGGGCTGGCGACACCGACTGCCGCCGCCAAGAAACTGCTTGCCGCCTTCTTTACCGGCCAGACCGGCAAGCCGCAGGCTTGAAGCCCGCCACTGGCACCGCTACAGTCCGGCCAACTTCAGCACGGGATGTCGGAACCATGAAGTTGAACCTCGGCTGCGGCAGCGACAAGCGCAAGGGCTATGTCAACGTCGACAAGATGAAGAAGGCCAAGCCGGACCAGGTGGTCGACCTGGAAAGCCTGCCCTGGCCCTGGCCCGACAGCAGCGTCGACGAGATCGTGATGAAGCATGTGCTGGAGCATCTCGGCGCCGATACCGAGACCTATCTTGGGATCATCGCTGAGCTGTATCGGATCGCCAAACCCAAAGCCAAGATCGTCATCACCGTGCCGCACCCGCGCCACGACCATTACCTCAACGACCCGACCCATGTCCGCCCGATTACCATCGAGGGGCTGGAGATGTTCTCCCAGGCCGCCAACCGGCGCTGGCAGAAGCAAAAAGTGGCCAACACGCCGCTGGGACAGTTCATCGGCGTCGATTTCGAGATCGCCGACGTCCAGATGCTGCCAGACGAACCCTGGCGCGGCCGCTTTCAGCGCGGTGAGATCAACCAGGCCGACCTGCACCAAGCGATGCGGATGTACAACAACGTGATCATGGAAACGACCATCACCTGGCGGGCGGTCAAGCCGGCGGGGAAAAAATAGGTGGCGGCCGGCCGGTCGCCAAAGTCGCGCCGCGGGCCGGCGACACCGCTTATGGAATTCACCGCCGCGGCCGGGTTCGATCTCTGCCAGGGCAATGCCAGCGAAGCAGCCCGGCAATGGGGCCAGGCCGGCGATCGGCTGCTCACGGCCTCGCAGCAATTGGCCGATCAGGTCATCCTGGCCAATCCGGCCCAGTTTCGGGTGGTCCGCAAGAAGGCGGCGATCACCGGGCTGCCACCGGCCAGCTGGCCCCGCCACAATTATCGCGACCGGCGGGTGCTGTTCCTGATGCCGGCCGAGGCGCTGGGCGAAAATGTCGCGACGCTGTTGTTCCTCGATGCGTTCCGGGCCGCCCATGCACCGGCCGCGATCGGTCTCGCCTTCGCCCGTAGCGCCGCCGACATCTATCTCGCCTTCGATTTCGTCACCGTCTATCCATTGTGGATCTCGCGCCGGGAACTGAAGCAATGGGATGTGGTCGTCGACCTCAACCAGGTGATGGCCCGGCGCGAAATCGAGTTCTGGCCGGTCGACATGGAAGCGGAGCTGCTGGGTGCCTTCGGGATCCCGCCCAGCGAGGCCTTTTCCGCCCAGGCCGCACCGCTGCCTGCGGACCGGCGGCCACGGATCGGTATCCTGCCGCTGGCCAGTTCGCCGCTCAGGACCCTGCCGCCGAACGCGGTTGCCGCCCTGGCAACGGCGCTGGCGGAACAGGGCGAGGTTACTCTGTGCCTCAATCGCAACCAGGAACAGGGCCGGATCCTCAAACAGGCCCTGGCCGGCCGCCTTCCCGAGCCGGTCACCGTGATCGAGCAGTTTGAGTCGGTGGCCGGATTGCTGACCGAGATCAGCCATTTCGATTACGCGGTCTATGCCGATTCGGGCCCCGCACATATGAGCAAACTCTACGCCCGACCTGGAGTGGCGGCCTATACGTCCGCTCCGGCCGGCGTGCTGCAGGGCCGGTTCGAGAACCTGGCCGCCTGGGCCTCGGATTATAGCGGCGCCCATTGCCGGGCGCCGTGCGGCCTGGCCAAGCTGCGCCAGGCCGAGGACGGCCGCATCGGCTGCATGGGCTCGCTGGGGCTCGCGGTCGAGGCGCTGGCCGAGACGCCACGCCAGGCCGGGCCGGGCGTGATCGAACGGTTGCTGGTCGCGGCGCCGGTGCCGTGCGTCGCCGCCCTGGCCGATGATCCCAAGCCGTTGGTTGATTTCGTGATCCGCGATTTCGAGGGGCGCCCCCGCGCCTGATCCCCCGCCTAATTTTGTCCCCATTGTCACCGCAATCGCTACCGATATTGGCTTAGACGGACGTGACAAAGAGTGCTTACCGATGGGGCGGCAGGAGAAGCTGAAACGGATCCTGATCTGGGCGGCTGGTGGCCTGGGCGCGGCGATTGTTCTGGGCGGTGCGGTCCTGGCCGCGTCGCCGTCCCTGCGCCTGGCGGTCTGGAACAACAGTGCCGTCAGCCTTGGAATCGGGTTTTACAACCGGGTGCGGCCGTCCATCAATTTCGGCAACAATCCCGACTGCCTGGCTGGCCTTGCAGCCGCGGATCTGGATTTCACGCCGGTGCCGGATCACGTTGACGGACCGGGCTGTGCGGTGGCGCATGCGGTCCGGGTCAGCAGGGTCGGCGGCATCGCCCTGGACCCGCCAGCGGTGTTGACCTGCCGCATGGCATCGAACCTGGCAAAATTCACCTACGGCACCCTGGTCCCGGCGGCCCGCGCCGAGTTGGGAGCCGAAATCGCGGCGATCGACCATCTCGGCAGCTACAATTGCCGCCCCATGCGCGGCACCAACAACCTACTCAGCGAGCATGCCTATGCCAACGCCATCGACATTTCCGGGTTTCGCCTGGCCGATGGCCGCAAGCTGACGGTTGCCGGGGATTGGCGAGGCGACGACGCGTCGCGGCGCTTTCTGCACTGGATCGCACCCCGGGCCTGCCGCCATTTCACCGCAGTCCTCACCCCCAACCACGACGCCCGGCACCGCGACCATTTCCACTTCGACAACGGCCCCCTGCCGCGCTGCGGCTACTGACGTGTTGCCCCAAGAGCCACCTGCGGCGCGCCATGCAGGGTGCCGGACGGGACTACTCGATCCCGTTGGCCCGCTGCAGTTCGCGGATATAGGCGACGACCAGGGCGGTCTGGCCGCGCTTGATCTCGGGTCGCGGCGGCATGTCGCCGAACTGCCAGTGATGGGCGTGAACCCCTTGCGCGATGGCCCGGAAGATCGCCGCGTCGGCGTGGTGCGCCGGTTTGTAGTAGTCGTGGATCAGTGGCGGCCCTTTGTCCGAGCCACCGGCGTTCGCGCCATGACACTCGACGCAATGCTCCTTGAAGAGGACGGCACCGGCCTGGGCCTTTTCGCTCAGCGCCGGCACCCGCACCTGGACGATGGTGGTGGTCGGGGTCGAGATCAGCCAGGCCAGGCCGGCGACCAGTGCCAGCGCGACCAGGATGGCGCCGCCCCAGGCTAGGTTGTTGCCGGCCGCACGCGGGTCGGCGGCTCTCGGCCCAGACGGCTTGCGACGCTTCGATTTCCTGTGCGGCATGGTGCCTCCGATCGGTTCCTACCTTGTGCCAACGCTCCTCTGCGATGCCCGTCGGCCTGCCCCTCAGGTGCCGGGCGCTCGCGTCCGCTCGCTTAAGCTTCCGGCGCACAAGCGCCGACGTGCATTCGCGCTTGCCGCCTGACGATGAGGCAAGCCCATCGCCCGACGGTACTACCCTTCTCCGACGGTCACGCAGACCTTGCCGAAATGCTTGCCGGCGGCCATGTGGGCGAAAGCGCCGGCGACATCCGTAAACGGGAATACCCGGTCGATCACCGGCCGCATCCCGTGCTGCCGGATCGCGGCCAGCATTTTTTCCAGGCTGGCGATGCTGCCCACGGTGACGCCTTGCAGGCGCAGGTCCTGCATCACCACCAGGGGCAGGTTCAGCTCCTGGCGGGCCCCCGCCAGGACTCCGATCATCGCCATGGTGCCGCCGACCCGCACCGCTCGCATCGACTGTTTCAGGGTGCCGCCGCCGCCGACCTCGACCACCAGGTCGACACCGCGGCCGCCGGTCAGGCTGTTGGCGGTGCGGCCCCATTCCTCGTCCTCGCGGTAGTTGATGACGTGGTCGGCGCCCAGTTTCCGGACCCGCTCCAGCTTGTCGTTGCTGGACGAGGTGGCGATCACCTGCGCCCCGGCCAGCTTGGCGAACTGCAGGGCGAACAGCGAAACCCCGCCGGTGCCCTGGGTCAGGACCACGTCGCCCGGCTTGGTGCCGGCGTGGCGGATGACCGCGCTCCAGGCGGTCAGGGCGGCACAGGGCAAGGCCGCCGCCTCGACATCGCTCAAATGCTCCGGGGTTTTGGCCACGGCGTGCTGCGGCAGCACCCGGTATTCGGTCAGCATGCCGTCGACCTTGCCGCCCAGGGCCGACAGCAGGCCGGCGTCGGTCGGCTCGCCGTCCAGCCAGTCCATGAAGAAGCTGGCCAGCACCCTGTCGCCGGGCTGGAAGCGGCTCACCCCGGGTCCGACCGCCGCAATTTCACCGGCCCCGTCCGAAAGCGGGATCAGGTCCGCCTGTTTCTGACGCGAGCCGTAGCCGCCCTTGAGCGCCAGGTGGTCGCGATAGTTCAGCGAGCAGGCCCTGACCCGCACCAGAACCTCGCCCGGCCCCGGCTCGGGCGTCGGACGTTCGACCAGTTTCAGGCTGTCGATGCCGCCGGGTCCTTCCAGAACATATGCCTTCATGGTGTTTGCTGCTCCCTGATTCCAAGTCTGTTCAACTGTCATTTATACCGCGCGGTCGCGGCCTTCCCAGAACCGCGCCCTGATGTTGCGCTTCAGGACCTTGCCGACCGGGCTGCGCGGCAGCGCGTCCCAGAACTCGACCTGTTTCGGTGCCTTGACCGAACCCAGCTTGTCCTTGCACAGCGCGATCAGGTCTTCGCCGGTGACGGTTTCGCCGGGTTTCAGCTCGACCACCGCGGTCACCGCCTCACCCCATTTCTCATCGGGCACCCCGACCACGGCACAGTCCTGGACCGCCTTGTGGGCCCAGATCACCTGTTCGACCTCGGAGGGGAAGACGTTGAAGCCGCCGGAAATGATCATGTCCTTCTTGCGGTCGACAATATAGACGAAGCCGTCATCATCGATGGTGCCGATATCACCGGTATGGTGCCAGCCATGCGCCCCGGCTTCTTCGGTGGCTTGCGGATTGTTGTAGTAGCCGCGCATCACCAAATCGCCGCAGACCACGATCTCGCCCTTTTCGCCGGACGGCAGCAGGTCGCCGTCATCGTTCATGATCGCGACCCGGGTGAAGGCGGCCGGCCGGCCGCAGGACAGCAGCCGTCGTTGCTTGTCCGGCTGCAGCGCCGCCTCATGGTCGGCCGGCGTCATGATGGTGCAGATCATTACCGCCTCGGCCTGGCCATAGGTCTGGGTCATCACCGGTCCGAAGACCTCGATCGCCTCGGCCAGCTTGTCGCGGCTCATCGGCGCCGCGGCATAGATGAAATTCTTCAGCGATGAGAAATCGGTCTGCCGCACCTTCGGGTGGGCCAGCAGCAGGTAGATCAGGGTCGGCGGCAGGAACAGGTGGCTGACCCGGTGGCGCTCGATCATCCCCAGGATGGCGCCGGGATCGGTGGACGAGGTGAACAGGTTGGTGCCGCCATAGGCCAGGAAGACGAACGAGGTGACGCCGGCGGCATGGGTCATCGGCGCCACCATCAAATGCATCGGCGGTTCCTCGATCGGCATCGCGGTCAGGAAGTTGGCGATCATGGTGGCGAAGATGCGATGGCTCAACATCACGCCCTTGGGCCGGCCGGTGGTGCCGCCGGACGAAACCAGGGCGGTGACATCGTCCGGGTCATACGCCAGGTCGGGCGCGGTCGTGCCGACCGCTGCCATCCAGGTTTCGAGATCCGCCTCGCGGTCGATGCAGACGAAACCGGAAATGCCAGGCAGCTCTTCCTTCAGGCGCGGCAGATGGGTTTCGAAGTCCGAGTGGTAGAACAGGAACTCGGTGTCGGTGTTGCCCAGGATGTAGATGTTCTCGTCGATGGCGTTGCGGGCGTTGATCGGCACCCAGACGCAGCCGGCCCTCAGCAACCCGAACAGGCAGGCATAGGCCAGGGCATGGTTGGGGCTGTAGATCGCCACCTTGGCGCCCGGTTTGGTGTCATGGGCCGCCAGGCCGCCAGCAATCCGATGGGTCAACTCGCTCACCGCCGCATAGGTCCAGCCACGCTTACCGTTATGCAGACAATCGCGGTTTGGAAACCGCTCAACCCCCCGGTCGAAAAAATCAATCAGCCGCATAATCTCTAACTTTTACTCCTTTTTTGGTGCGCTGTTCCGTCCCGCTCCCCCGCCCAACAGGGTACCATGCCATGGGTGGTTGGGCGGGGGAGCGGGACGGAACAGGAAACCACGTACGAATCCTAGATATCCGAGAAATCGCCACCCCGGCCCTTGCCGTCGGCGAACCGGGCAGCGCCCTTGGCGGCCTCTTCCAGCAATGGCCGCAGGCCCTCGCGCCCCTCATTGACCAGCGCGTCGGTCAGGTCCAACTCCCATTGGCGATAGGCCGACATGCGATCGGTCCGCATGCAGATTTGCGGGAAGCCGGCGATCTCGTGGGCCAGGGCGATGGCGGCGGTCCGGGCCTCGCCCTTGGGCACCGTCCGGTCGGCCAGGCCGATGCGTAGGGCTTCCTCGGTCCTGACCGGCCGGCCGGTCAGGATCATGTCCAGCGCCCGCCCCTGGCCGACGATCCTGGGCAAACGGACGGTACCGCCATCGATCAAGGGCACGCCCCAGCGGCGGCAGTAGACGCCCATCACCGCGTCCGCCTCCATCACCCGCAGGTCGCACCACAGCGCCAGTTCCAGGCCGCCGGCCACCGCATGGCCGTCAACCGCCGCGATCACCGGCTTGTCCAGCAGCATCCGGGTCGGCCCCATTGGCCCCGGACCTTCCGGGTCGGTGATCGCCGTCGGCACCGATTTTGCGACCGATTTCAGGTCATAGCCGGCGCAGAAGGTGCCGCCATTGCCGGCCAGCACCGCCACCCTGGCGTCGGGGTCTTCGGCGAATTCGGAAAATGCCTGGCGCAGGGCGTCGGCGGTGGCAACGTCAACCGCGTTGCGCACCTCGGGGCGATCAATGGCCACCACGGTCACCGGGCCATCGCGTTCGATCACGACCGTCATGCTGTCCTCCCTTTTGCTTGTCACCAGTTTAAACCGGTTTTGTTGGTTGGACTCCTCTCCGGACGCCAACGATAATGGGCTTCGCAACGTTTGGGGAGATAGCGAATGGCCAAGCTCGAATTCTTTTTCGACGTTTCCAGCCCCTGGACCTATCTCGCCTTTCACGCGGTTCAGCCTTTGGCCGACGAATGCGGCGCCGAACTGGTCTGGAAACCGATCCTGGTTGGCGGCGTCTTCAACACGGTCAACCCGTCCGTCTATCAGTCGCGCCAGGCGCCGGTGCCGGCGAAAGCGGCCTATATGCTGAAGGATCTGCAGGACTGGGCGCGGCTTTACGACCTGAAGATCGTTTTCCCGCCACCGGTCTTTCCGGTCAACTCGGTCAAGGCCATGCGTGGCTGCTACGTGGCGCTGGACCAGGGCCGCCTGCCCCAGTTCGCCCGCCGCCTGTTCGAGGCCTATTGGGGCGAACTCCAGGATATCTCCCAGGATGAGGTCTTGGCCGAGGTCGCCGGCCAGTCTGGTCTCGACGGGGCGGCGCTGTTGGCGGCGATCGCCGACCCCGCGGTCAAGCAGCGGCTCAAGGACGGTACAGACGAATTGATTAGCCGCGGCGGCTTCGGCTCACCCACCCTCTACGTCGACGGCAACGACATGTATTTCGGCAATGACCGGCTCGACCTGGTCCGGCGGGCCTTGCTGGGGAAGGGTTGAGTGATGCGCCGGTGTGCGATCGGGTTCCTGGCCTTGGCAGGGTGCGGCCTGATCCCTCTGCCGGCGCTGGCGACCAATCTTCAATTTGAGCCGATGGCCGCATCCGACAGCAGCTTTGCCCGGCCCCACGACGTGGTGCTGGCGCCCGACGGCCGCCACCTCTACGTCGCCGACAACGGCAATGACGTGGTCAAGGTCCTGGACCCGGAAACCCTGGCGATCTTGGGAGAAATCGGCGGCGGCACGATGGTCGGACCCCATGACGTCGCCTTCGATGCCGCCGGCAACCTGCTGGTTGCCGACAGTGGCAATGACCGCATCCTCGTCTATCGGGTTGACGGGCTGGCGGCGGCCGAGATCGCGGTTCACGATACCGGCCTGGCCAGCCCCGAAGGGGTGACCACCATTGGCAAGGGCCGGGTCGTGGTCAGCAACACCGGCAGCGACGATGTGGTGATCCTGGATGCCGGCCGGGTGGTGGCCCGGTCATCGGTCGGCGACGGCCTAAGCCGGCCCCACGACATCCAGGTCGGGCCCGGCGGTGCGCTGTACCTTGCCGATTCCGGCCATGACCGGATTGTCGTGCTGAACGACAAGCTGCAGGCGACCGAGGTCCTGAGCAAGGCGATGTTCGGCTTCTACCAGCCGAAATACCTGGCCTTTGGCCCGGCGGGAAGGCTTTACGTGGCGGACGAATACAATCACCGGGTCCTGGTGATCGCCGGCCGCCGGCTGTTGGCGGTGATTGGGCCCGAAATCGGCAAGCTGGGCCGGCTGAACAAGCCGGAAGGGGTCACCGTGGTCGGCGGCCGGTTGTGGATCGCCGATACCTACAACAACCGGATCCTGCGCTTTCGCGTGCGGTAATAGCAACCCGGGAATGGCCGGGGCGGCATGCCCACCCCGGCCATTCCCATCAGTCGCGGAGGCGCTCGATGGTGATCTCGACCACCGGGTTGCGCCAATCATGGGCGGCTGGATCCAACGCCGCGCCGCCATGGATGCCGCGGTGGACGTGGATGAAGCCTTCGCCATCGCCGGCATCGATGCCGGCGTCCAAGGCGTTGCCGCCCGGGGTGGCGGGCACGTCGCCGTCGGCCTCGTTGTTGGCCTCGCTGCCGGCGTCATAGGCGATCGCATGCACCGTCACGGAGCCTTTTTTCGGCAGGCGGACGCCGCGCACCGCGTAGATCGCGTCATTGGTTGCCGCCAGCATGCCGGTCGCCGAGAAGAATTTGGCGTCGCCCGAGGTGGCGATGATGATGCTGTTGGCCTCACCCGGCAGGGCCAATGGCGGCATGGCGCCGCCGCCTAACAGGACGTCGGCCGATCCGACGCCCGGCATGGCACCGACCACGCCGGCCAACGGTCCGGGATTGCCGGTTTCGGCCATTTCTGCCAACTCTAGCGACGGCGCGTCGTTGACGGCAAATAGCGAGAAGTCGCGGTCGTGGGTGATCACCAGGCCCGGAGCCAGTGGCTGGCCGCCGGTGGCGTTGGCGATGGTGACCCGGTATTCCTTGATGTCGCCGGCGATCGCGCCGTGACTTGCGCCGACCAGGCCCAGGGCGATGGCGGCGGCGAGGGACTTCCAACCTGTGTTCGACATGTGGGGTTTCCTTCCTACAGCATTGTCGCGTCGTGGATGCGGCGGACGGGACCGCCGCGGCACGGATCGACATTGCTCCGCCGACATCACGCGGGCATCGCGGCTGCTGTCACGCTTGCGTGACCGGCGATGACATCAGGGTGAGGCGACGGGTAAGGGGAAGCGGAAACGGGCACCGCCGCCATCGGTATTGCCGGCCTGGATGGTGCCGCCATGCAGGGCGATGACCCGCTGGGCAATGGCCAGGCCCAGCCCGGCCCCGCCGGTCGAACGGGAGCCGTCGCCGCCGGCCTGGTAGAAGCGGTCGAACAAATGCGGCAGGTCGGCCTCGGCGATGCCGGGACCGGTGTCCGAGACCTCTGTGGTTACCGTCTCGGACGCGGCGGCGATCGCCAGGCGGACCTGGCCGCCGGACGGGGTGTGGCGGATCGCATTCTCGATCAGGTTTTCCAGGACCCGCTCGATCAGGGCGATATCGCCATCGACAAAGGCCATGGACTGCGGCAGGTCGGCGACCAGGCTGATCTGCTTTTCTTCGGCCTTCAGGGCGAATTTCTGGGCCACGTCGCTGGCCAGTTCGTTGATCGGGAAGGGTTCGGCGCGGATGCGCGCCTCCGGCGCCTCCAGGGTGGCAAGCTCGAACAGGTCGGCGACCAGCCGGGACAGGCGCTCACCGTGGCGGCGGGCGGTGTCCAGATAGGCCTGCTTTTCGGCCTCGTCCAGGGTGTCCGCCTTCAGGACCAGGGTTTCGAGATAGCCTTGCAACGAAGTCAATGGCGTCCTTAAGTCATGGGAAATAGCCGCCACCATGTCGCGGCGTTCGGCGTCGGCCCGTTTCAGGTCCTCGATCTGGCGGGCGATTTGACCGGACATTTCCGAGAACGCCACGCCCAGGCGGTCGATTTCGTCACCGTCCGCGCCGCGCCGCCAATCGGCCGGTCGCGGCGCCGTGGCATAGCCGGCCCGCCAGAAGCCGTCCATGTCGCCGGCCAGGCCGCGCAGCCGCCGGGTCATGCGGTAGAAGACAAACCCACCCAGCAGCGCGGTCAGGGCCAAGGCCAGGACCGTGACCGCGGCCGACAGCCGCAGCACGTAATTTTGGCGGAACAGGTCGAACACGGTGTCGAATTCCTGGCCGCCGAGGATGATATAAAGGTACCCGGCCGGTGCCCCGGAATCGTGGACCTCGGCGGCGGAAAACACCTTGCGCCCTTCAACGTCGCGGGGATCGTCGCCGCGGATCGGCAGTTCGCGTTTCCCGGCCAGGAAATCGGCGATCGGACCCAAGGCGACGCTTTGGCGTTTGACGCTGCCCGGCGGGGCCGAAAACGACAGCAGCCCGCCCTGGCGGTCCAGCAGATAGACCTCGATACTGGGGTTGATCGCCATCAGCCGACTGAAGATCGATTTAAGCGCCGCCTGATTGATCACCTCGCCGCGCATCAGCCATTGCTGGCGCACGATATCGGCTGCCAGCATCCGGTTCAGGGTCTGGGTCGCGACTTCCAGATGCAGGCGGGTGGTGGTGACGGTCAGGGCGACGTGAGCGGCGCCGGCGACCGCGAACAGGCCCAGCAGCACCAGGATCAGTTTGGCGGCCAGGGTTCGGGGGCGGCGCATCATCAACCGCCCGGCGCCTCGCCGAACCGGTAGCCGACGCCCCAGACGGTCTGGATGTAGCGCGGCTCGGCCGGGTCGGGTTCGATTTTGGCTCTCAGCCGGTTGATATGGGAATTGACGTTGTGCTCGTAGGCCGCGTTGCCGGAACCCCAGACCAGGTCCAACAGTTGGGCCCGGGAATAGACCCGCCCCGGATGGTTGGCGAAATGGACCAGCAGGTCGAACTCCTTTGGTGTCAGTTCGACCGCCCGTCCGTCGACCGCGACACTGCGGCGCTGGCAGTCGATGCGCAAGCCGCCGATGCGGATCAGTTCACCGGTATCGGTCTCGCCACGGCCGAACTGCTCCTGACGGCGGAAGATCGCCTTGACCCGGGCGACCAACTCAGGGATTCCGAATGGCTTGACCAGATAGTCGTCGGCTCCGGATTCCAGGCCCAGCACCCGGTCCGCCTCAGACGAACGCGAGGTTAGCATCAGGATCGGGGTAAAGATGGCGCTTTGGCGCAGGCGGCGGCAGATCTCGACCCCGTCCATGCCCGGCAGCATGACGTCCAGGATGATCAGGTCGGTCGATTCGCTGCAGGCCAGGGCCAGGCCAAGTTCGCCATCGGGCGCGGTCCGCACCCGGCAGCCCAGATCGGTCAAATGCAGCTTGACCAGATCGGCGATATCGGGGCTGTCCTCGATCACCAAGACGCTGCGGCTCAATCCATCCTCCTGCCCGGCAAGGTCACGTCCGTTAGGGATATCCGCCCGCGCCGCGCCGCCAAAATCACAACTGCGCGACGCGGGCGTGATTCCGCAAACCTACCGCACGTCGCCGCGCAAGGCCTCAACGGTGTCGCTCAAGACCTCAAGGTCGGCATCGGCCGGGGCAACAATGTCACCGGCGCTCAGTCGGACCTTGGCCCGGAACCGTTGCGGCAGCTTGGCAGCGGCGCGGCCGCCCAGCAAGCTGAACATGCTGCCCCACAGGCCCGACAGACCCAGCGGCACCACCGGCACCGGGGTTTCCTCAAGGATCCGGGTGACGCCGGGACGGAATTCGTTCATCTCTCCGTCGCGGGTCAACATGCCCTCTGGGAAGATGCAGACGATCTCGCCATTGGCCAGGTACTCGGCGATGCGGGCGAAGGCCTGCTCATAGATCTCCGGGTTCTCGCTGCGCGGCGCGATCGGCACCGCACCGGCGGTCCGGAAGATAAAGCTGAACACCGGGATCTTGAAGATCCGATGGTCCATCACGAAGCGGGTCGGGCGGCGCACCGAACCGGCGATGATTAGGGCGTCGACATAGGAGACGTGGTTGCAGATCAGCAGAACCGGGCCGTGATCGGGGATGATTTCCAGGTTGAACCGGCGGATGCGGTACATCACCGCGGTCAACAACCAGACCAGGAACCGCATCAGGAATTCCGGTACCAGCGTGTAGATATAGGCGGCAACCAGGACATTGAGGCTGGCCATCACCAGGAAGAGCTGCGGGATGGTCAGGCCCAGCGCCAGCAGCCCGATCGCCAGCCCGGCCGAGCCGACCATGAACAGGGCGTTCAGGATGTTGTTGGCGGCGATGATGCGCGACCGCTTCTCGGGCACGGTGCGGCTTTGAATGATGGCGTACAGCGGCACGATGTAGAAACCGCCGAACACACCGATCATCGCCAGGTCCAACACCACCCGCCAGGCACCTGGCTGGGCGATGAACGCGGCGGCGTCCAACAGTTCGCCGCTATAGACCCAATGGTCGGCGAAATAAAGGTCGAAGCCGAACAAGCTGAGGCCGATCGACCCGAACGGCACCAGGCCCAGCTCGACCATGCGGCCGGACAGGCGCTCGCAAAGCAGCGAGCCGATGCCAACCCCGACCGAGAAGGTGACCAGCAGCAAGGTTACGACCTGTTCATTGCCGCCCAGGGTCACCTTGGCGTAGTTGGGGAACTGGGTCAGATAGACCGCGCCCAGCATCCAGAACCAGGAGATGCCCAGGATCGACTGGAAGACCGCCCGTTTTTCGTTGGCGATCTTCAGGATCCGAAATGTCTCGGTCACCGGGTTCCAGCTGAATTTCAGGTTCGGCGCGGTCGCCGGAGCTTCGGGGATCATCCGGCTGGCCAGCCAGCCCAGACAGGCAAACAGCACCACCGCCGCGGCAGTCAGGTAGGTGCCGCCGTCCGGAATGGCGATCAGCAATCCGCCGGCGATTGTGCCCAGCAGGATGGCCAGAAAGGTGCCCATTTCGACCAGGCCGTTGCCGCCGATCAACTCTTCCGGTCGCAGATGCTGCGGCAGGATCGAATATTTCACCGGCCCGAAAAAGGTCGACTGGGCGCCCATCAGGAACAGGAGCCCGATCAACACCGTGGTGTTGCCGGCGATGAAGGCGATCGCGCCGGCCGACATGATGCCGATCTCGGCCAGCTTGATGATCCGCACCAGTCTTGATTTCTCGAACTTCTCGGCGATCTGGCCGGCGGTGGCGGAAAACAGGAAGAAGGGCAGGATGAACAGCCCGGCGCAGAGATTGACCAGAAAGTCGCTGTCGGCGGCACTGAAGGCGATCAGGATGATCAGCGCGTTCTTGAAGACATTGTCGGTAAAGGCCCCGGCAAACTGGGTCAGGAAATAGGGCAGGAAGCGTCGTTTCCCCAAGAGTTCGAACTGATTGTGGTCAGACATATCGGTTTCTCCCCTCTTAAGTGTAGCTTGGTTGCTGGTTCTTTAGGAAACGTGAACCGGCGACTGGTTAATTGATCGTTGATCAATTAACTGCGAAAAAAAACAGCCCGCCATCATTTGACCTCCGCGGCCGCTGGCGGCGGGCGGAAGCGCCCGTCTTTCAGGAACCGCTTGACGGCGTCGATTGCGTCCATGTCGCGCATGATGAAGGTGTGCAGCACATCCAGGACAAGGAAATCGTCCGCCCCGGCCAGCCGGGTTTCGGCGACCGCGACCACGCCGTCATCGTCGCCCGGCAGCCAGGGATTGTAGCCCTCGCCGTCGCCGCGGCCGCCGGCGATTATGCCAAACGGGATCGTCGGGGCCGGCAAGGCCTGGGCCTGTTCGGGTGTCACGGCCTGGCCGCCCGGCCCGGCGAACAGGCGGAAAGCGGCGGCATCGCGCAAGCGGTCGGCAATTGCCGAGCCCTGGCTGGGCGGGGCCAGCAGGACGGCGCGGCCAGCGGTGATCCGCGAGCGCCAGGGTGCGGCGGTGCCCAGGGCATGGCGCAACACCAGGCCGCCATAACTGTGAGTGACGAAGGACACGCGGTCGATGCCGCGCAGACGGTTCAGCAGGGCGGTCAGCCGGGCACCGTGATCGGCCGCCGAACCGCGGGTGCTGGGATAGCTGATCGCCAGGGTGGCAAAGCCGTCCGCGCCCAGGTCTTCGGCCATCCGGTCGAACGAAGCCCGTGTCCGACCCAGCCCGTGGACCATCACCACCAGGTGACGCCCCGGCCAGTGAAGGCTTTGGTTACCCTCCACCTTTACCAGCGCGGCTTGGCAGTCCGCCAAGGATCCCCAGGCATGGCGCCAATCGTCCGGATCCAGCAGCCGAAAATGGCCGGTGACCGCGTTTTCTTGGATGCGCCAGCCGGCATGGGCTTCGACATCGCCCCAGACCTGCCGGCCGCCCAGGGTGGGAAGGGCGACGTCATCGCCGGCCTCAGCCGCCACCGAAAGGGTCAGCGACGCCAATAGGGCGGCAACGATCGGGCGGGCCGCGGTCATCGGGCACCCACCTCAAGGCCGGACAGATAACTCTCGATCAGGGAATCGGCCAGTTCGATCGCCGATTCGGTGGCGACGATATCCAGCTTCTCGGCCATCGCCAGGGAACAGATGCCGTGCAGCGAGCTCCACAGAACCCGGGCGGCGGTGGTGCGGGGATTGTCGTCCGCGATGACCGGCTCCAGCACCGCCTCGACCAGTTTCAGCAGCCGTTCGACCTTGGTCCCGTACCAACTGGGAAGCGGCTGGTCGGGCGGCAGGCGGTGCTCGAACAGCGCGTTCCACAGGTGGAAGTTATCGTGGGTGAAGGCGATATAGGCCCGGGCCTGGGCTTTCAGGGTGGCGACCGGATCGGGCCCCGCCTGGACCGCCGCGATGGGGCGGTAAAGGGCGTCCAGGGTGGTGCCGTTCAGGTGCACCACCAGATCGTCAAGATTGGCGAACAGATTGTAGATGGTACCGGCGGAATAGCCGATCTGGGCCGCCAGGCGCCGCGTGGTCAAGGCCCGCAGGCCCGCCTCCGCAACAATTTCACGGGCCGCGCCCAGCGCCATCCCGTGCAGTTCCTCGCGGCTGTGATCGTAACGTCTGGCCATCTTCGGCTCCCTTCCCTGACCTTTATATAGGGAGCTTGAACGGTAATTGAACACTGTTCAATAAAAATATTTCTCCCGTCCGGAAATTCGCACTGATAAGCGGGCGAAATATTCCGGTCGGGCAAGGAACGGCCACAGTTTCGGCACGAACTGATCGAATTCTCCTGCGAAGTGTCCTTCCAGAGAAACTTCTACTGGAAAGCGCTGATGGCCTATCTCCGACTTCTTCTGCAAGTCCTGCTCCTGCTCCCCGTCTGCCTGTCCTTTCCCGCCGCGGCTGACGAGGATAAGACCCGGCCCGGCGTCATCGATTCGGATTACCGAATTCCCGACCTAGGCACCGAGGCCGCACAATTCCTCAACCGCGCCCAGGCATTGGCCGCGCGGCTCCAAGCGTTGCGGAAAGAAAACCGTGAAATAGAAGAAGCGGCGGCGGTGGACGACGTCTTGTATGGACTCTATCTGCCAGCAAACCCGGCCCGATTCTCTGACGCCTACCGCATCGAATTGCGGCTGGCGGGGACACCTCAGGCATTTTCAGCCTGGCGCGACGCCGCGACGGCGCTGTTTGCGGCAAGGCGGGAAACGGAATCCTCTGTCGCTGCCTATGGCGCGTTCCGGCGGGCCGTTTCGGACCAGCAGCGGGCGCAGGCGTTGGACCTGATGGCCGAGGCAATGCTCTCCGGCGGCCGCCACAGGGACGGGACGAACCTGTTGTATCAGGCCCTGAAACTGAGCCAAGCACCGGCGAGACGAGCACGGTACGCGGCAGTTCTGGCGCGCTATGAACTGAGGGTGGTTGATGTTGCGATCGACGTCGAGGGCGCGCGGGCCAGTGCCTGCATCGTCTTTTCCGGGAAGCTCGCGCGGCCGCTGCCGATCCCCGCCGCGGACTATCTGCGGTTCGAGGCGCCCCAGGACTTCAACATACGGGCAACGGACAACAGAATCTGCATCACCGGTCTGGCGCACGGGGCGCAATACCGGGTCACCGTGCGTGCCGGCTTGCCGGGTCGCCAGGGCGGCCGCCTGTTTGGCGATGTCGAACGGCGGATTTCGGTCCCAGACCGGGCGGCGCGTATCAGTCTGGGCAGCCGAACCTATGTCCTGCCGCGAACCGGAGTTGCCAATGTGCCGTTGAAAACCGTCAATACCCGGGCGGTGAAACTGGCGCTGTACCTGGTGCCGGATCGTGGTCTGGTTCCGTACCTGTCGACCGGGTCATTGGGGAACGATGTTTCCGGGCATCAGGAAGACTGGCTCAGGACCCACCAGGGGACAGCCATGTGGTCGGGGCGGGTCGATATCGCCGACCGGCCCAACGTTGAGGTCACCACGCTGATCCCGGTCCGGGACGTATTGAAGGACGAACGACCCGGGGTGTATGCGCTGGTCGCCACCGACGCCGGCCGACCGCAGCAAGCGGAGCGGCACCGCCAATGGGAGCCTCGGGCCACCCAGTGGCTGATCGTCACCGATATCGGCCTCACCAGTATCAGCGGCGCCGGCGGGTTGCACGTTTTCGCCCGCTCGCTGGCCGAGGCCGAGGCCATGGCAAAGGTGCGGCTGAAACTGGTCGCACGAAACAACGAGATCCTGGCCGAGGCGGAGACAGATGTTCTGGGCCATGCCCGGTTCCCGCCGGCCATCACCGGCGGAACGGGTGGCGCGGCGCCGGTGCTGGTTGCCGCAGAAACCGGCCGGGGCGACTATGCGATCCTGCGCCTCGACACCGCGGGATTCGACCTCAGCGATCGCGGAGTGTCCGGACGGCTGCCTCCCGACGGGCTGGACGGGTTTCTGTATCCGGAACGCGGCGTGTACCGCCCCGGCGAAACCGTCCACCTGACGGCTCTGCTTCGGGATGCCCGCGCCGAAGCGGTCGCCCGGACGCCGCTCACCCTGGTCATCACCCGCCCGGATGGCGTCGAGGCCAAGCGCGCGACCAAGACCGGTGATGATCTTGGCGGCTATGGTTGGACCTATCCTTTAACGCCGGCGGCTCGGTCCGGGCGCTGGCGGGCAAGCCTGATCGCCGGCGACGAAACCACGGCGATTGGCAGCGCCAGCTTTCAGGTCGAGGATTTCGTTCCCGAAAGGCTGGCCGTGACGGTTGCGGCCGCCGATTCCTTTTTCGATCCGGACCGGGGGCTCGGCCTGGATTTACAGGCTGATTTCCTTTACGGCGCGCCAGCGGCCGGGCTGACAGGCGCGGTAAGTCTTAAACTGGAAACCGACCCGGTACCCTATCCGGGTTTTGCCGAGTACCGGTTCGGCTTGGTTCAGGATTCGTTTCGGTCCCCCCATGCTCAAAAAGTCGACTTCACGACCGATGGCGCCGGTGCTGCTCACGTCCTGGCCAGGCTGGATGGTGTGCCGGACACCTCGCAACCGTTGCGCGCCCGTCTGGTCGCCGAAGTGAGGGGCGTTTCCGGTCGCCCGGTCTTTGCCGTAACCCGCGTGCCGGTGCGCCTGCGCGACTATGAAATCGGGGTGCGGGCCGACCGGCACGGCCGCTTCGGCGAAACCGACACAGCCGGTTTCGATATCCTGACCGTCAGTCCCGATGGCGCGGCCAAGGGCGGACAGGCGCTGGTTCTGACCTGGGTCAAGGAGCATTACAGCTACAACTGGTACCGAACCGGCAGCCGGTGGCGGTACCGGGCTCTGGTGACCGACGAGGTGGTCGCCGAAGAACAGAAGTCGACTGATAAGGCCGGTCGCCTTGCCGTTACACGGCATTTGCCGCCGGGCCGTTACCGGCTGGATGTTGTCAGCGCCGCCGGTCGTGGCGCGGCAACCAGCATGCGTTTCCAAGTCGGTTGGTGGTCCGGCGCAGCATCGCCTGAGGTTCCTGACGAACTTGAGCTCGCCCTGGAAACCACCACGCTCGCTGCCGGCGATCGCCTGCGCGGTTTCGTCCAGGCGCCATTTGCCGGCCGGGCGATGATCGCTGTGGTCAGCGATCGTCTTCACCAATTGCAGGAAATCGAACTGACGAAATCGGGCAGCCGGTTTGAGCTTGAGGTTCGTGCCGAATGGGCCCCGAGCGCCTATGTGCTGGTCACCGGGTATCGGCCGAACGCTGGCGCGGTCTCGCGCTTTCCGGTCAGGGTCATGGGAATAGCCAATTTTTCAGTTGATCGGTTCCGCCGCGAAGCCGGATTGACCATCGATGCGCCTGAGGTGGTGGCGCCACGCCAGCGGGTCTGAATACCCATCCGGGTCGATCAGCCCCCGGAAGGCGGGCAAATGAAGCTGGTCCTGGCGGCAGTGGACGAAGGGATTCTCAGCTTGACCCGATATGCCTCGCCAAACCCCACGGAATTCTACCTTGGAAAAAGGGCGCTGGGGATCGATATCCGCGATCTCTATGGCCGCCTTATCCGGGCCGAGGAAGGCCTGCCCGGCAAGGTCCGTTCCGGTGCCGGCAGCCCTAGGCTGCGCAAGGAACAGAACGCGTCGGGTATCCAACACAGGTCCACGCGAACCGTCGCCCTTTACCACCGCGATATCACCTTCAACCAGGCCGGGGAAGCGTTTGTCGAACTGGACATACCCGACTTCAATGGCAGATTGCGACTGATGGCCGTGGCTTATGGCGCCACCGTGCTGGCCCAATCCTCCCGCCCGCTGGTCGTCCGGGACCCGTTGATTGCCGACCTCCTGATGCCGCGGTTCCTGGCGCCGGGCGACGTGGCGACAGCGACGCTGTCCCTGCAGAACCTTTCCGGGCGTGCGATCGAGGCTGAATTGGCTCTGTCATCGGCAGGGGGATTCCTCGATATATCGGATCCAGCAACCAGGATATCGTTGGCGCCGGGGCAACGCATCGACCGACCGGTCCGGATTGCGGCGCGCACGGTTGGTGCGGCCGGGCTGGGTTTAAGGGTGACCGCCCCCGGCCTGCAACCGATTGAGCGAAGCTGGAACCTGGCCGTGCGGCCGGCTTGGCCTATTGCCACCAATCGGCAGGTGACCCCAATACCGCCTGGCGAGGCGGTCCCGGTTCCGGCCGTTCTGGACGGCGGGTTCCTTGACGGTACGACGCGCCACGATTTCGATGTGTTGGCCGGTCCCAACCTCGACCCGGCCAGTCTGGTCTTCGACCTGGATCGCTACGGCTATTGGTGCACCGAACAGACGGTTTCGAAGGCGTTTCCTGCCCTGTTCCAGCCCGTGCTGGCCAAGGCCTATGGCCTTGACCTGGACAAGGCCGCGTCGGCCGCCCTGGTCGAACACGCGATCACAAAGCTGCAGGACCGTCAAAAAGCCAGCGGTGGCTTTGGCATCTGGCGTACGGCAGGCCACCAGAACGCATGGCTGAACATCTACGTCGCCGATTTTCTGTCCCGGGCCCAGGAAAGCGGGTACCGGATTGCCGATTCGATCCTCCTACCCACAATCTCGCGTCTCAAGCTGAGCGCCGGTCAGAGCAATGACACCGCACTGCACGTCGCGGCCTATGCACTGTACGTTTTGGCACGTCGCGGTGACGTGCCGGCCGGCGAGGTGCGGTACTTTGCCGACCAATATGGTTCGGACATTCCGACCCGCCTGGGAACCGGGCACCTGGCTGCTGCCCTGCACATAGTGGGTGAGCAGGACCTTGCAGAAACCTATTTCCTGCAGGCGCTCAAGAAACGACGCTCAAACAAGCGCATCGATTGGGACTATGGGTCCGACCTGCGGGATGGCTCGGCCCTTTTGGCGTTGATCGCCGAAGCTTTACCCAATGCGAACCTTACCCTGGACCTGGTCGAGGCGCTGGAAGCGGAATTCGACCGCCGCGCCTATTTCAATACCCAGGAAATGGCATGGTTGACGCGGGCGGTGGCACGGTTGGTCCACGATGGGGCTGAACGGGGTTCGTTTCTGTTCAATGGACAACCGGTTGCCATGGATCAGTTGCGCTGGTCTGCGCCGACGGACGGATCCGTGCTGGGGCAAGTTGTCAGGCTGGAAAATCGCGGTGACCGGCCAATCAGAGCCATAAGGACCACACGCGGTATTCCCAAAAGCCCGCCTGTCGCCAGCGCAAATGGGTTCCGGATCACACGGACGCTGTATACCCTGGCGGGAGAACCGGTATCGATGGCCGAGCTGAGTGCAGTCAAGCGTAACCAGCGGTTCGTGGTCCTGATCGAGGGGCGGGCGTTGAACAACACCGACCATGATGCGTTGGTCGTGGATCTCTTGCCGGCCGGGTTCGAAATCGAAAATGAGGCACTTGGCCCGGCGCGCGGTTCGAGCCATTTCGATTTCCTGCCGGTCCTGTCGAAACCCGAATTCGCCGACCGCCGCGACGACCGGTACGTCGCGGCGATCAACCTGGGCAACCGTTATGGCAGGAACGGGCAGGAATTTGCCGTCGCTTATGTCGTGCGGGCGGTGACGCCGGGGGATTATGTCTTTCCCGGGGTCTTCGTCGAGGACATGTATCAGCCGAAATACCGTGCCACCGGTCCCGCGTCGCGACTGGTTGTCCAGCCTTGAACCGGGTACCGACCCGCGGCTCTCGCCGGGCTTGGCTTCTCGCAGTCGGCCTGACACTGGGCCTTGGTTTGACGGCCGCCGCAGCCTTGATGGCGGATCGGCTCTTTCCACCCGACCTCTCGCGTTATCGGATCACATCCCCCGCGATCCGGGCGGAAGGCGGTGCGCTGATGCAGGTCCGGCTGGTTGAGGACGGCCGCTTGCGTCTGTACACGACACCGGACGCCGTCGACCCCCTCTACCTTCGGATGCTCATTTCGTACGAGGACAAGCGCTTCGACCGTCACGGCGGAGTGGACGGGCTGGCGGTGTTGCGGGCGGTTTTTCAGGCTCTGAAGCATGGTGAAGTGGTGTCCGGCGCTTCGACCCTTTCAATGCAGGCGGCCCGCTTGCTGGAGCCGCGGCCGCGAACCCTGTCGGCAAAGCTGATCGAGATGTTCCGGGCCTGGCAGTTGGAACGGCGCCACAGCAAATCGGAAATTCTGTCGATCTATCTCACCCTGGCCCCTTTCGGCGGCAATCTTGAAGGGGTTCGCGCCGGATCCCTGTTCTGGTTCGGGCGGGAACCGGGCCGCCTCACACCCGATCAGGCGGCCCTGCTGGTCGCGTTGCCCCAGTCTCCCGGCCGACTGCGCCCCGACCGCCACCCGGACGCGGCGCGGGCCGCGCGGAACAAGGTGCTGCGTCGCGTTGCCGACCGCATTGATCTAGCGCCGGACCTGCTGGAACTGGCGGTCAAGGCACCCGTACCCTCGTACGGGGTGGCCTGGCCCAGCCTGGCACCGCATCTGGCCGACCGATTGACGCGCGGCGATCGCACGGAACGCTTTAGACCGGGCAGCGACGTGATGACCTCGGTTTCGCTCAGGTTGCAGCATCGAGTCGAAGCGCTGGCGCGAGCAGCGGCGGCGGCGACCCATGCTCAGGCCAGTGTTGCTGTCCTGGTTGCCGAACTGACGACGCGCAAGGTGCGCGCCTATGTTGGTTCGCCTGGCCTCGACAATCGTCGCCGGCACGGATTTGTCGATATGGTCCGCGCGGTCCGTTCACCCGGATCGACCTTGAAGCCAATTATCTATGGTCTGGCGTTTGACGCCGGCCTGGCTCGGCCCGAGACCCGGATCCGGGACGCGCCGCGGCGGTTTGGCGATTACGAACCCCACAACTTCATGGACCGCCACTATGGCATGGTGACAATGCGCGAGGCCTTGCAGCGCTCATTGAATGTGCCGGCAGTGGCGGTACTGGAACGGTTGGGGTCAGTCCGGTTCAGCGAACACCTGCGCGCAGCCGGCATCGCCATCGCCCTCCCCGGGGCCGAGCCTCCCGGCCTGGCGGTGGCTCTGGGTGGTGCCGGGCTGACTTTGGAACAGTTGACGGCGCTGTATGCGGCGCTCGGCGATGACGGGATGGTCAGGCCCTTTTGTTACTTGGCGGCGGGCACGGAATGTCGAACCCCGTCGGGCCGACTATTGATGCGTACGAAGGCCCGCCAGCAGATCGCCGCGATCCTGACCGGGCTGAAACCGCCTGGGCACCTCCTGTCATGGCGGTTCCAAACCACGCCTCGCCAGGTCTCGTTCAAGACCGGCACCAGCTATGGGTTCCGCGATGCATGGGCGGTTGGCTTCGATGCGGAACATGTGGTTGGGGTTTGGCTGGGACGGGCGGACGGTACCCCGGTGCCGGGGCGCTACGGGGCAAACACCGCGGCACCGCTGCTGTTCCAGGTTTTCGGGCTGTTGCCGCTGAACCCGCCCCGGCCGCTTGAATCCCGGGTTGTCGATGCCAGGACCGGTGTGCAGCTACCGCCCAGGCTGCGTTACTTCGATGCGCCCGACCGATTTCTTGTGTCCTCGGCCCAGGCGCCGGCGCCGACGATTAGCTATCCGCCGCCCGCCAGTACCGTCGAAGCACCGGCGGGTTCCGCCACAAATGTTGTGGTTGAGGGGGGAACGCGGCCTCTGTACCTGTTCGTCAACAACCGGCTGGCCGGCGCCAGCAATTGGTCGCAGGCCCTGAGTTGGCAGGTTCCCGAACCCGGATTTTTCAGGATCGTGGTCGTGGATGCCGAAGGGCGACGCGCGACAACCCAGGTCAGGGTCGTGTCCGACTGAGGTTAGTCCGGTGCGACCCGGCGGCGTTAATCCCCGACAGCGTCCTCGAAACACTGATCCATTTCGCGGGCAGGCTGGTCGCTGCCGGCGCCGCCGATCACCACCGCCGGGACGCCTGCGACCGTGGTGTGGGGTGGCACGTCGGTCAGGACCACCGAGGCGGCTCCGACCCGCGAGCATTCGCCGACCTCGATATTGCCCAGGATTTTGGCGCCGGCGCCGATCATGGCACAGCGTCGGACCTTGGGGTGGCGATCGCCGCCTTCCTTGCCGGTGCCGCCCAGGGTGACGCCCTGCAGGATCGAAACGTCGTTTTCGACCACCGCCGTCTCGCCGATCACGATGCCGGTGGCATGGTCGAACATAATGCCGCGACCGACCTTGGCCGCCGGGTGGATGTCGACCCCGAAGACCTCGGACATGCGGCTTTGCAGGAACAGCGCCATCGGCACCCGTCCATGGCCCCACAGCCAATGGGCCACGCGATAGGATTGCAGGGCGTGGAAGCCCTTGAAATACAAAAGCGGGATCAGGTAGCTGTCGCAGGCCGGGTCGCGTTCGCGCACCGCCACCATGTCGGCCCGCACCGCGGCACCGAGCTCGGGGTCCTTGGCGAACGCTTCGTCGAAGGCCTGGCGCATCAGCATCGCCGGCACTTCCGAACTGCCCAGCTTTTGGGCCAGGTGAAAGGACAGGGCATCGTGGAAATGCTCGTGGTTCAGCACCGTGGCATGCAGGAACGAGGCAAGGATCGGCTCGCGCTTGGCCATCTCCACCGCCTCTGCGCGGGCATTGGCCCAGACGGGGTCGCAAACAGCGAACTTCTGTGCGGTCTCCGGCATGTTCTTCTCCCCTTATGTCCGGGCCGTTGGCTTGGATTCCGTTGCCCTACGGAATAGATCACCACGCGGCCCTCGGGTGCCTCTACCAGTCTATCCGAATTCGGTAAGGCATTGCATATTTTCTAACGACCTTACTCGGTCGCTACTGTTCCGTCCCGCTCCCC